>NZ_MSCH01000003.1:1837990-3546788 GCF_002954545.1 Psychrosphaera saromensis
CTCGAAACTCGAAACTCGAAACTCGAAACTCGAAACTCGAATGCAGGAATTAAATTAATGAAACAGTATTTAGAATTATGCCAACGCATTGTTGACGAAGGCACTTGGATAGAAAACAAACGCACGGGTAAACGTTGTTTAACGGTTATTAATGCTGAGTTAAATTATAACGTTGGTGATAACGAATTTCCTATGATCACCACGCGTAAGAGTTATTGGAAAGCCGCTATTGCCGAATTGCTTGGTTATATCCGTGGCTATGATAATGCCGCAGATTTTCGTTCTATCGGTTGTAATACATGGAACGCCAATGCCAATGATAACGATGCATGGCTGAACAATCCTCACCGTAAAGGTGAAGACGATATGGGCCGCGTTTACGGCGTACAAGGCCGTAGCTGGGCAAAACCAGATGGTGGTTTTGTTGATCAACTTAAAAAGTTAGTCGACGATCTTTCCAACGGTATTGATGACCGTGGCGAAATCTTATCGTTTTATAACCCTGGTGAATTCCACATGGGTTGCTTACGTCCGTGTATGCACACACACACGTTTTCTTTGTTAGGTGACACTTTGTACTTAACCAGTTACCAACGTTCTTGTGATGTACCACTAGGACTTAATTTTAATCAAGTTCAAGTGTTTGTTTTGTTAGCGTTAATTGCACAAATTACGGGTAACAAAGCAGGGAGAGCGTATCACAAGATAGTGAATGCTCACATTTACGAAGATCAGCTTGAGTTAATGCGTGATGAACAATTAAAACGTAAACCTTTTGCATCACCAAAGTTAATTATTAATCCAAAAATTAAGTCGTTAGAAGACTTAGAAACTTGGGTAACTATGGATGACTTTGAAATAGAAGGTTATGAATGCCACCCTCCAATAGCTTATCCATTTTCGGTTTAAGTTAACGTATTTTTGACCATTCAAAGTATAGGTTTATAGTTTATGCTTTGAATGGAAATGTTTAGTAAAACCACAAGTTACACTTGTGAACCACTTTCTTTTTATCACTCCTTTTCCATACACAGTCCTAATCACTTTCACATCGTGCAATATTTTTAATACATAATTTTTAGTACAGACTTGTGAAACTCAATGTCGTTTTTGTACATATTACAGCCATAAAATTTACATATAGATTTCACATTACTGTAAGAAAAATTCACCCTTATTGTCATATTAAAAAAACATACTGCGTCCGCTTATTAATTTAATTTAAAAAATAATAAATGGGATAACAATGTACGCTTTCACTAATAAATCAGTTTTGAGCATGGCAATTGCCATGGCTATATCAACATCTGCTTATGCAAACGATAACAATAATAAAAACGACAAAGAAAACGAAATTGAAGAAGTTACCGTGGTTGCTAAACCTACTAGTTACGCAAACAATGTAATTGATCCAGCGATGATGGAGCAACAAAGCTCTGTATCGAGTGTTTTATCGGTTATCGATAACTTACCGGGTATCAGCATAAATGAAGGTGATGCATTTGGTGGCGATGATTGGTCAACAACCATCACAATGCGTGGTTTCAGTATTGACGGTAATCAGCAACAATTGGGGATGACCGTAGATGGTGTTCCAAATGGTGGTTCTAACTACGGTGGTGGTGCTAAAGCTAATCGTTATTTAGACAGTGAAAATTTAGAAACGGTTGAAGTTGGACAAGGTACTTCTGATATCAAGTCTGCCTCTTTAGAAGCGCTAGGTGGAACCTTTAACTTTATTAGTAAAGCGCCTAGCTTTGACAAAGGTACTACGTTTGCTTATACATCGGGTAGTAATGACGCTTCACGTTATTATTTCAAACATGAAACGGGTACTATTTTTAATAACACTCAGGCTTATGTGAGCTATTCACAAACAGAAACTAGCCGTTGGGTTGGTTCTGGCAGTAATGGTGGTAAAGATAACCAGCATGGGGAAGTTAAATTTGTCAGTGACTTTGATGAGTTAACGGTAACAGGCCGTTTATCTTACGATGATGTTAGTGAAACTAACTACAACAGCGTCACCATTGAGCAATTTAACCAATCACCAGATTGGGATCAGTTAACATGGAATTGGACAGGTGTTCCACACTATGACCAAATGTTTGCAGAAGGTTGGGGCACATTACGTGAAAATACGTTAGGGTATTTAAAGTTTGAATACGCTCTTTCACCTTTATCTACGTTTACAGTGACGCCTTATTATCATAACAACTCAGGTCGTGGCGATTGGATACCTCCGTACTTAGCATCACCAGTTGATGAATTAGGAAATCCAACAACAGAGGGCGGCACTAATGCAGGTTCTTATGGTTTTACTGACACCAATGGTAATCCACTAGCGCCAAATGCTTTATGTACAGCAACGTTAAGCTGGCCATGGGACTCAGGTACAGGTCTAAACCCAGCTTGTTACCCAGACACGGCAATACCAGTTATGTCTTACCGTCATACCCACTACGAGAAAAATCGTTCGGGCGTTACAGCAAATTATCAATTAAGCATAGGCATGCACGATATCGAAGCGGGTTTATGGTACGAGCAAGCTGAACGTGATGAGTCACGTGATTGGCACAAGGTGATTAACGCCAGTGTAAATCAGCGTTTTGATGATACCCCTTACTGGACGCAGTATAAAAATACATTCAATACCGATACATTTAAATGGTATGCACAAGACTCTATGGCGCTTGGCGACTTTACGCTTAACTTAGGTGTAAAACAGTATCTTGTTGATTTAGATAAATATGATCATTACCAAGGTGCGACAACCGCTGAAGTTAATAGCGACTCAGATGTATTATTAAGTGGTGGTCTTTTATATCAGGCAACTGACTTTATTGAGTTATTTACTAGTTATAGTGAAAATTTCTCTGCTATTAAAGACGGTGTTTTTGAAGCTGACAGTTCAGACCTTTCTGCTATTAAAGCTGAAACCGCTGAAAATATTGATTTAGGTATTCGTTACCAAACAAATGCATTAAAACTTACGGCAACAGCGTACTCAATTACGTTTGATAACCGTATTACCTTTATTGCACCAGGTAGTGATGCTGGTGGTATTGATTACACTATTGGGACTAACGGTACTTACTTAAATGTAGGTGGTATTGAGTCTTCAGGTCTAGAATTATCAGCAAATTATATGGTTACTCCTGCTTGGAGTATGTATACCTCGTATACTAATAACAGCTCTGAATATAAAGGCAACGCTCCTGGCTTTACCGCTGGTGACGCAGTTATCGACTCAGTTGAAGACTTGTTTGTTATCTCTAGCGATTACTACAGCGGTGATTTCCGTCTTGGTTTATCTGCTAAGTACACAGGTGAGCGTGGTGATGTGGATAGCTACACAGTTTTAGACTTCAACACTGGCTACTCTGCTGAAGTAGAGACTGGACCATTTAAGTCTATTGATATCGCTTTTGTAGTTAATAACTTAACAGGTACAAGTTATTTAGCTGGCGGAACGGGTAACGGTTCGACTTACTTCATTGGTGCACCTCGTACGGCTGCACTGACGTTTACTGCGAACTTTTAATAAATAAGTTAATTACTTATTATTTGAATTCAAAAGCAATAAAGCCCATCGCTTAAAAATGATGGGCTTTTCTATTGGAGCTTATTATGAAGATGATCATCAAAGCAGGTTTGTTTATTACTTTACTAATTAATACTTTATTAATTAGTACGCTCGCTATTAGCAAAGAAATAACTGCGTCACAGAATCTAGTACTGGTGACGCTAGATGGCGTGCGTTGGCAGGAGGTGTTTAACGGCGCAGATAAAAATCTAATTGAGGATCCAGATTTTGTTGCTCATCCTGAGCAATTAAAAGCAGAGTTTTGGCATGATAATGCTAAAAAACGTCAACAATTACTGATGCCATTTATTACGCAAGTAATCGCAAAGCAAGGTTCGATAATTGGTAATAGAGCACAAGGCTCTAACATGTCGGTCAGTAACCCGTGGTATTTCTCTTACCCAGGTTATAGCGAAATATTAACAGGAGAAGTGGACGAAAACATAAACAGTAATGCCAAAATCCCTAATCCTAATCAGACAATCTTAGAACGTTTAGAGCTGCAACAAACTAGCTTTAAAAACAAAACGGCTTTGTTTGGCAGCTGGGATGTATTCCCATCAATTGTTAATGCTCAACGTAGTCAGATATATGTAAATGCTGGGTTTATGCCGATAGAAGAAGATTTGTTTTCGGATGCAGCCCTGTTAAATGCAATGCAGGAAGAGATCCCAAGTCCTTGGTATAATGTACGGCTAGACAGTTTTACCTACCGCTTTGCAAAAGCTTATATGTTAGCTAAAAAGCCAAAACTACTAGTGATAAGCCTTGGTGAGACGGATGATTTTGCGCATGATGGCCACTACGATCAATATTTAAAGTCAGCGAAACAAAGTGACGCATTTATTGCGGATTTATGGGAAACCATTCAAACCACACCGGGTTATAAAGATAATACAACCTTGATCATTACCACAGATCATGGACGAGGCAGTCATGCTAATGATTGGCAGCATCATAGTTCAAAACGAGCTTTGGCTAAGTTAGGACTCGACTCAAATAGCTTTCCTGAGGGAATTGTTGGTGCAGAGCATATTTGGCTGGCTGCCATAGGTCCTGCCATCACAGTCCAAGGTTTAGTAAAAACTAAGACTGAGCTGAAACAGGCGCAAATAGCGGCAACGGTTTTAAAAGCACTTGGTCAAAACCCACAACAAATTAATCCTGATATGGCTGAAGCCATTAACGAGATCTTAAAATGAACAAGGTATTAAGCACTTTTATATCTTCGACTTACCGTCAATCTGTAGCTGTTAAATTAACAGCTACATTTATACTTGCTAGTTGTATGTTGAGTACTCTTTTATTAACAACCCCAGCGCTGGCCGCTACAGCCTCGGTGCCATCTAAAATTTTATTTGGTTCTTGTGGACATCAAGATAAAGACATTCCTATTTTTGATGCAATAAACCAAGAGCAGGGCGACTTATTTATATTTTTGGGTGACAACATTTATGGCGACACCAACGATATGCAAGTATTAGCCGACAAATACCAACGTTTAGGCGCTAAACCTGGTTTTAAAACGCTTAAACAACAAACGTCTATTATTGCTATGTGGGACGATCATGACTTTGGGCAAAACGATGCAGGTAAAGAATATCCGCATAAAGAAGCATCACGACAAATCATGCTCGACTTTTGGCAAGAACCTGAAAACTCATTACGTCGTACTCGTGTAGATGGTATTTACACGTCTTATTTTTATGGGGAAGGTAAACAAAAAGTACAAGTGATCATGCCGGACTTACGCTGGAATCGCGATAAGCTTAACTCGGTTTCACAAATTGAATATTACACTAAACGTAAGCTTGCTAACCAAGGGCCATATAGCCCAACAAAAGTTAAAGGCGCATCTATGTTAGGTGATGCTCAGTGGTTGTGGCTTGAAGCTGAACTTAAAAAGCCTGCGGCCATTAAGCTAATTGCATCAAGTTTACAATTACTGCCAGATTTTACCGGTTGGGAGTCTTGGGCTAATTTTCCAGAAGACAGAAGCCGTTTATTTGCCTTAATTAAAAAACATAAAGTGAATGGCGTTATCATTATTAGTGGAGATACTCATTGGGGGGAAATTTCAAATTATAACCAAGATTTAGATTACCCATTAATTGAAATGACCAGCTCAGGTTTAACCGAAAGATGGAAAGAGGTAAGTCCAAATAAACATCGTGTAGGTAATTTTACTCATGAAGTAAATTATGGGGATTTGAGCATAGATTGGCAACAAGCCGACCCTGCTATATCTCTAAGTTTAAAAGGTATTAATGGCGAAGTCATAATGCAAGAACAGTTTAATTTATCGACGATTAGTCCATATAATCAATGACAGTTATTGAATACGTCCTATAAATATAACGGCACGATACTTGTTACGTTTTCTTTAGTGAGGGTATATAAGGCATAGGTAACTTATTTTTTGAGTTGCCTTGCATTTTTTTGTATTCATTCAGCCTTTCCCAAAGGCTGGTTTAGAAACACCTTATGCTGCGTTATTAGGTAATAACCATTATCTTTAATCAATGCTTTGTCTAAAAGCCTTTTTAATTCCAGCTGAATCCAGCACCTTCAAGTGAAACGGAGATAATATAAAGTTCAGTGGCACAGTAATTGCTTTTATTGAATTATAAATAGATAGAGTGAAAAACCTATGATCCGATTATTATTGATACCTTTGTTACTGACTTTAGTGAGTTGCGCAAGTTTTACTGAGCCAACAGCAGACAAGCAAGGGCCTGTAGATAAAGAAGCGTTGACGTTTAAGTCGCAGATGCCAGAAGGTAATTTACATTATTACGTTGAAAAGCTAGCTAGACAATTATTTGACACAACCAATATGTTTGATACTTCTCGGCCAATTATTGTCGGTACATTTTTACCTGCTGAAACATTAGTGGTTAATGATAGTGATAAATTGACGTCGTATGGCATACAAATTCAAGAGAGTTTGTCGACCTTATTAACTCAAGCCGGTTTATACGTTGTTGAATATAAAGCGTTATCAAAAATTAAAATCAGACCTAATTCTGATGTTATGTTATCAAGAGATGCGGATGAATTGGATTCACTAGTCAATGCTGATTTTATGTTAACCGGAACATACATTCAGAGAGAGAGTAGTTTGATTGTGAATGTTCGTTTAATTAACATTTCTAACAAAAAAGTAGTCGCTGCAGCAACGGATTATATTCCCATTAATAGTATGTGGAATCATTCAAAAATCTCAATGAGAAATCAGCAATTACACCGTAGCGAATACTAGGAGCAAGTCATGAATAAGTTATTAATACCATTGTTATTTTCTACTGTATTGTCTGGATGTATGACAATGGGATCACAAGAAGAAGCTAACAACTCAGCAGTCGATCCCCAATCTGTAAATAACGGATCTATTAATGGAATGAATTCTCAAGGTCAAAACTCGAATTCAGCGGTTAACTTTCAAGATAGTTACCGCAACAAATTATTATCGAACATGGGCAATGCTTACCAGCGCCGTGGTAATCGCTCTCAAAGCATTAAAGATGTGAACTATTATGTTCGTGGTTTAATGCAAGAGTTGGTCGGTAACTTACAATATGTAAATGCTTCAACGCCTGTTGCGGTTACAAACTTTGTATTTTTAGATGGTTCGTTTGAAAACTCAGATTTGGTTGGTAAACAATTGTCTGAAAGCTTTATTCATGAAGTTCATAAGTTTGGTATACCGGTTCTTGATTTTAAAACAACGGATTACATCAGAGTCTCTCAAAGTGGCGACTTTGTATTAAGCCGAGACTTCCTAGAGCTAAATAGTGATTTACCAATTCGTTATGTCGTTGCAGGAACCTTAGTAAGGCATTTAGCAGGGTATATGGTTAATGCTCGTATTGTTGGTATTGACTCAAAGGCGGTGGTCGCATCTGCGCAAGGGTTTATCCCAGCTAGCGTGATCAATTCATTAATATCTGGCAGTGTAAATGACGGCATTCCGTTAACTTCGAATTAATTGTAGGGCGTACTATGGCACTTTTAAAATTAAGACAAAGACATATATTGCAACTGCTTTTAGTCAGTACTTTAGCAGCTTGTAGTTCGACCTCTAAAATGTCAGGACGTATGCTTAACTCGAACGATACTATTTGTGTTTCTCAAAGTGGAATGGTTGTAACTTGCGGAGCAATCGTTAACAAAAATATAAGTAACTCAGGATCGAATATCGATACTGATTTGATGAACTCGCATACATTAGAAGCCAGCTCAAACAGTGTGATGCTGGGTGAATACGTTGAACAAATCGCAACTGACTTACTACAAAATATGTTGGTTCCTGTTGATGGCGCCTCTGTTGGTATTACGCCTTTTGTGGAGTTCTCAACAAGCTTGTCCTCTATAAACATGTTAGGCGCTATTTTAGCCGAAGAGTTTATATTTGAATTACAGCGTAATGGCATAATGGTTGTTGATTATAAAGTTCAAGACAGTGTAGAAGTGAAGGGCAGTGGAGACTTTATCTTCTCACGCAATAATACAAAATTAACGCTAAATGGCGTGATGAAATATGTGTTGGTTGGTACGTTAATTTACAATAAACAAGGCATTTGGGTTAACGCTCGGATTGTTGATATTGAATCTAAGAAAGTGGTTTCCTCGGCTAAAAAGCTAGTGCCGTATTTTATTTTAGACAGCATAGTGCCGTTTGATACAAACAAAGCTGTATCAGCTAACTAGGAGTAGTAAATCGTGAATAAAACAAAATTTCTTCTGGTAGCCAGTTCATTAGTATTTGTTGGCTGTAGCTCAAAACCTGTTGAGCCTACTGGTGTTAAATCAACGTCAATGTTGCCTGTTATCTCAAATGAGATGCATCTAAAGAAAACCATAATCAATGATTATAACGCTTATCAACAGGTCAATTATGACACCATTAAATCAAATAATTCGGAAGATCAATTAACCTTATTAAACTCTCAAGTTGAGTATGTTGTAATGGACTTAATCTCTAATTTAGATGAGAGATTAATTGATTCACCTATTATCATTAGACCTGTTTTATTTAATGTCGATGAAGGCTATAAGACTCGTGAAACTGAAATTTTAATAGAGTCTGGATTTGAGCTGACATTAAAACGATTTGGTTTTGACGTGTTCAACGACAGAAACCCTAGAGGTAAGCTAAACGGTAATGAATGTGTGTTAGACATTACGGTTACATCAATTAATGATAAAGTCATTTTGTTATCGACCTTGAAATACCTAGATTCAAATAAAATTAGAGCGGTTAAACAGATATATATTTCTGATTACTTTTTCAAAGATTTTGTTGATGGTATCGAAGTGCGCAATGATGTTGAAAGCGATGAAGAAAAACCAGAACTTCAACTTAATTAATTGATATAAGGTCTTGGAATTTGACGCATGTTAAGTTTCAAGGCTTTTTAATTTCCTAAATCTAGCTAATCCCTTATTACTTTATAATCTCTCCAAAACCAAAACCAAAACCAAAACCAAAACCAAAACCAAAACCCGGCAACTTGTATCTATGTGCTGGCAACTTTTAACCTATCAATTCCTGTTATTTGTTCACGGCTTAAGCTTTTATACTTGGCATAATAAGACTGACTCCCCATTTTTTTATTCAAAAACATTAACGTATATGCATTAAAAACCTACGGTGTGGTTGTATAATAAACTTTATTGGTTGGTTAATTGAGCTTTTTTGCTTTAATCTTGCTTGTTTTTTACTCGGTTGAACTATAAAGCATGATTAATCGGCTCTCAAAATGGAGAATTTTGGTATTTGTTATACCCTTAGTAGATAAGGTTAATAACATTAGAGGTGTTTCTTGATTGGTAGCGCTCCCGAGCTAAATAAGTATATGCAACGCGATGCTGCCATATTGTTATATGGTAATGCAGTTTCTGGCATTTTGGTGAGCATGTTAGCTTCTAGTTTTCTGGTATTTGCATTTCATGATCCCCTTACTGATTCATTTAAACAAATATGGTGGTTAGTAATGACCTCTTTGTTGGTGCTCAGGGGGATTGATGTTATTTGGTGGAAAATTAAATTACAAAATACCAAGTTCGACGGAAAGCGTGCGGTTAATCGGTTTATTGCTGGCGCTAACCCAACTGCGGTTCTGTGGTCGGTGTATTTAGTTTATTTGACGATCTATAACAACGGCATAGAATTGACTACGACTATTATTGTTGTTGCCTCTATGGCCGGTGGTTCTGCGACTGTGTTGGCAGCGCATAAACCTACTGCTATGTTTTATGCTTTTATATTACTGGCTCCAGGCTCAATAGGTTTGTTAGCTTCAGACGAATATGCATTGAGATTACTTGGCATATTGGGGTTTGCTTTTAGTATTGTGATGTTTATTATTTCAAAAAAATCAGCTGAGTTTACCCTTCATACCTTATATTTAAGAAATGAAAATACGGTATTGCTACATCGTATGGAAGAGAAAGTTGAACAACGTACGCGCAAAATTTACGAACTTTCAAACTTAGACCCTCTTACAGGCTTATTTAACCGTACAGCCTTCCTAAATCACTTAAAGTCGGTTATTAACCGTGCTGATAAAACGTTTGCTCTGTTATTTATAGACTTGGATGGGTTTAAAAAGATTAATGATTCAATTGGTCATCAAGCGGGTGATCAAATTTTGAGAAAAACGGCTGAACGTTTAAAACAAAGCGATCTAGATACCCAACTATTATGTCGATGGGGCGGTGATGAATTTCTTATAGCACTTGAAAATACAGGAGAAGCTGAAGCTATTGAAAAATCAGCTAAGTTAATCGCTAGGCTCAGTGAACCACATAATACGGAAAATAGTGTGTTATCTGTAGGTGCGACAATAGGTATCGCTTTATATCCAGAACATGCGGTAACAGAAGATCGCCTTATTCAATCTGCAGATATGGCCATGTACTACCAGAAGAAACAGGCTCCTTCCTCGGTCGGTGTTTTTTCTGGAGAAATGGAAAAACTCTATTTTCATGAATTAAGAATGAAGGATGGGCTGACAAAAGCAATTGAGAAACAACAGTTAAGATTGGTTTATCAGCCTTTAGTATTATCTACAAACCATAAACTTGTATCATTTGAAGCGCTTCTTCGTTGGCAGTTTGATGATGAAAATATTCCACCGGATGTATTTATTCCTATTGCTGAGCAATATGGTTTAATTCACGAAATAGGCGCTTGGGTATTAAAAAATGCCTGTAAGCAAGCAAGCGCTTGGGGTAATGATATTGGCGTATCAGTTTGTGTTAATGTCTCGGTAAGCCAATTAAAAGATGAGTGCTTTATTGCAATAGTTGATGATGCGCTGTTAAGCAGTGGTTTGTCTCCTGAGTTATTACATATAGAAATAACAGAGTCTGTTTTTGAGTCAGATACTAGTTTCTTATCGCATCAAATTAAGAGCATGCAAGCCAGAGGGATAAAAGTGTCGATTGATGACTTTGGTACTGGCTATTCTTCTTTGTCAGTAATGCAGGACTTAGCGGTAAATATAGTGAAAATTGATCGCTCATTTGTCAATAAAATGAACAGTAATGGTTATGCCATTATTTCTGCAATTATGAATATAGCTTCATCGTTAGACTTTTTGGTTGTAGCAGAAGGTGTGGAAACCGAAGAGCAGGCCAACGAACTTTCCTCGCTAGGTGTGCATTTTCTGCAAGGATATTATTTTTCTAAGCCGATGGAGGTGGCAAATATCCCAAACTTCTTAAGCAAAAAGACTGAGGTTAACGAATACTAATATGCATTATCGTTAACCTTATCCGCTATTGGAGAAGTCTAAAGATTAAGGATCTTCAGTAAACTCCAATTCAGCACTAAGGCTTTGTGAGCTGCCGCTAGCGGAACCACCTGGAAACGTTAATGTACCAGCCATATAAACAGTAATTAAACCGTCAGAGCCTGTACTGAAGTCTATATAAGTATCGGGATTTAGATTAGTCGCTTCATCACCTAAATTATTGGTGAGCCTTATTGTAGGCTCCAATATAAAACCATTAACATCTCCAACGGTAGATATTGCTTTGATTTCTATATTGGTATTTGCTGTTGCGGTAATTGTATATATACCAAGCACACCGTCGGATACACATAAGTTAGCTGGCGTAATCTCCCCAGTTATCACATCCATTTCGCAACTGCCGGAACTTGGAACCGTCTCGCCAAAGTTTATGTCTTGTACTACGGTTAATACTTCCCCAGCAGCAAAGCTAAGTTTAGGTAGTAATAAAAGTGAGATGAGTAAAGTTCGTTTAATGTTTAACAAGGAACGCTCCTTTTTTAACGCTATCAGGTAACTTATCGAGTGCATTCCTAGCATTTAGTGGTGAGGTATAATCACCTAAATACAGCTTACAATAAGAATCAGTTTCAACTATGTATAAATGGTCAAGTTTTCTAGTTATCTCTTCAAATGCAGCAGTGTCACATTTCCCGTCTTTTATCACTGCCGATAACTGTATTGAATAGGCTTCCACTTGAATTGAGTAAATGTCTTCGCCTTCTCGATAAATGACGGTAAAACCATCATCAACTAAGGTTTTAGGCATGGTACTCTTATATTCGTCAGCGGCAGCACCGGTGCGGAACTCACCAACAAAGACTTTACAATTAGTTCCTTCAATAATGTAGAACGCATCAGCAAAACCAGATTGTTTCAACTGTGCTACTCTTAATGCACAATATTCCCTGCTATCGTATGCGCCAAACTGAACCGTATAAAATTCATTATGGGCTAATTCTGATGTGTTTTTTACGTGCTCTTCTACATTGATTAATTCGAAATCTGGAACATCAACAAAGTTTGTGCCTGTTTTTATATTAATTAAGTGCTCAGCTGGCAATGAAACTAAACCTAGCTTGTCTAAATAGCCAGGTTCAATTCGTATTTTATATTTACCAGGCCACATTTTCTCTAAAGAATAGCTACTATTAAAATCACTTTTAAATGTTTTCAGCACTTTGTTGTTCATTGTAACTAATTCTAAAGGGATACTAGGAGGCACCGTTTTATCAGATAAGTTAACAATTAAGCCATCTAAATAGGAAGTGTAATTAAACGGTACGTCAAATGAAGTCACACCACCGGCATGAGTATAAAAATACACATCATCATATACAGGCGACAATAAATCTGACTTGGTTTCCCTAGTGTCATAATCGATTTTAAAAGGTCTACCTATACGAGCATTAGGTAAATAAGTGTAACCTCTTCTATTGGTAGGAAGGTCGTCCCAGTAGGTCACAGATCCAAATTTAACACCGCTTAATGCCGAGTCAAACTCATCAAAATTGCCACTTTTATTTCTATCATGATACGCAAATAAATCTAATGTTGATGATTGTGCGGTGTATTCACTTTGTAAATTCACCTCATTTTTATAATAGTCATAATCTAAATTGAACGTGATACCTATGCCGACAGTCCACTTAGTTAAACTTGAATAAGTTATATTATTGGTGAAGTTTATTTTTTTAGTTTTCCAGGCAAAACGATTTATTATTTGATATTGATCGTTTTCATACAGACTTATGTCTAATGAACCGTTCATTTGCGTTAAGGTACGCCAATTGGTATTTAAGTGTGCAGATGTAATACCTGGCTCTTGTATGTCTATTTGATTTAATAAGTAATTAAGGGAGAATCGTGACGTTACTAGAGAGCCAAAGCTTTTAGTAGCACTAAGCTCTCCTTTTATTATTTCTTTATCGGGAACGGTAATAATGTCGGTATGGGTTTTGGTGTAATCAAATTTGTTACTAATGCTAGCCCCCAAAATTGGTGTACCTACAATTAACTGATAATTTTGTATATCATTTTTTTCAGTTGTATATATATTCTCAGTTAAGCTTGATACTCCTGTAATAGTAAAATTATCAAATCGACTAAAATAGTATCCTGTAATTTTATTATTTTCTACTGTATCTGTTTTATTACTCAATGCCGTTAATCGATAACGATCCTGTTGACCGATAGCACCTACTAAATTTATATTGTAGTTATATTCATCAGTGTCATTAAAAGTAGTGCTTATATCTAATAAGGAACTTGGTAGTGATTTAGATAATGATAAAATTACTTGCTCGTCTTTATCACTTGCTATACCAGCATATTCTTGGCTTAAATAGCCTAATCCTAGACTGGTCTTATTCCCCAAACCTATATTTGATTGCATATAGAAGGTAGGAATAAACTCTGAGTTGATATCTGAACTGGAGTTGTTAAAAATAGATTTGGTTTGATCTACATAGTTGACGGTAAAATCGACATTACCTTGTTTTATTATTTGATTACCAACAATAACATCAGAGTTTCTGGTTTCAGTTTCCCCATAAGGGCCATATAATTTCAATGTAAATCTGTTAGTTCCGTAATTTACATCTATATCTTCAAATAATACTCTACCGTCTTCTGTTGCTGTTGTTATGGCTATTAACAACCCGTAGCGATAAAGCTCGACTTCCCAACCAGCTGGTACATTTTCATCTATAATTGCTTTACCGTAATAGTTATTAAAACGTTTATCTATGGTACTAAAACTAAAGCCTAAGCCACTTACCGGGATACCAAATCGGGTTAACGTATTAGATACATCACCAAATGAATAATTATTAAGTACCCCTAAAATCTTTTTATTAGGGCTTACTTGGTCACGCTTAAAATTCAATCGGCCGGCAACATCTTTACTTACTGTATTGGTATTAAGCGTTAAATTGGCTGCATGGTTTAATACGTCCCCATATAAACTTAAGTTAGTATTAAGAGTCGTATCCGAACTATTATTCGCTAAGCCTAAGGCTACCTGGCCTTTTGGCGGTGTGAACAAACGGTATTGATCGTCAACCATGAAATTATAATGGACTGTATCTGTCGGTAAGTAAGCTAACTCTTTTGACTCTCTTAATAGTCTAACTTCAATGGGGAAGGTTAAAGTTTTGTCTTTGGGGGTAATAATTAAAGATAAGATATTATAGTTTATGATTAATTCTGACTGGAGCAGTTTAGATATTAACTTAATATCAAAATAATACCCTTGTTCGGTGTTCGACCAATATGTAGGGCCTGTTATAGACGATGAAACTTGTTGCAAGTTAGTATCAATTTTTATGTCGGCAAACCCGCCATTAAATTGCCTTGTATCAGGATTATAAGTTAAGTCTATTTCCAATAACGATTCAATTAACTGCAGTGGTGCTAATATGCTGCCATCGTTAGTGCGATAAAATTCAGCACTTTGATATAACGTTTTTTCTTTTAATACGATATCAAATATCTCGTAATCTAGTTCTTGTTCATTTACTTGCACTTGCTGTGAAAAGCTTGCAGTAGAAGTAAGTAATAAAACAATAATAGTAATAAACGAAAAAAATCGAAAAAACGTTAACATATCAATTTTAGCCTTTTAAGGTTTAGTAATTTCAATTGATTTGGTTTCAGTCCCACCAAAGTCAGGGTTTTCTTCATACATAAGGGTAAATTTTGTGCTGTCAACGTTTTTGAATTTTAATGTATGTTTAATTGCTTTTGCCTGTATATAAGCTGAGACACTAGATTTTATTGCTACCTGGTTACCCGTTTCATCAAGTAACTTTAACTTACCATAAGTTGAACGCTCACCTTGTTTTAACAAAGTGAAGTTAAGCAACGTATTTTCACCTTCTGTAGTAAATGAAATATCTGAAAAATCTATAACAACAGGTACTTGTTGTTTTCTAATAATTATCGGTATACGGCTTATAAATCTCGGTTCCATTGCTGGGGCGTATTGACCATTACTTCCAGATGTTGAAGTTAATTGCTTCTTTATTGGCTTACATGCAATGGATAAGTAACTATGTAACTCATTGCTTTTTGCTTTTCTGTAACCCCTAGCGATAATTTTTAACTTTTGTGATTGTTGTGCTTTGATATTCACTCGTTTTGGCGACAATCGTACATAAGGTTTAGCACTATTTGAAGCCTGTTGGTTTCCCACTAATTCTGTCAAAGAACCATCTTCTGCGACATTATAATCTACTAACGTTATCTGACAATTTTCTGACGTATCACCACGATTAAGTAAGGTAAAATCTTGTTTATTAGTTTTATTATCAATAAAAATTCGCAAATTAGTAAAACTAACTCCAGCCTCTGCACTTAAAGAAGCCCCTAAAGATATAACTAAAGTTAAACTGATAAGAGTGTTTTTTATTAACATGGGAAAAACCTTTACTGTAATTAATGTAATCTAAATACTAACAGTATTGGAGCAAGTTTTAGGCCGTATTTTAAAAAAAGTTAATATTTTTATGAATTAACTATAGTGGTTTGTTGCGATGTTTTGGATTGGGAGGTTAGACGTTACTATTAAAAATGAAACGTATATATTATTGTGATAAATACAAAAAAACCGAGCTATTTACAGACAGCTCGGTTTTAATTTTACAGTTATTTAATAAGTTAAATAACTACTTATTAATATAGTGCAACAATATCAAAGCTAACATTTTCACCAGTGATGATGTCAGTAGGACTTATAATCGTAGATGTTCCACCTAAATAAAGTACAACAAGGCCATTCCCACCAGTGTTAACTGTTGTTGGTGTGCCAGTTGGTATTTGAACCGACGGATATGAGATGTCATTCGGTGTAGCAATACCGATCGGGTCCCATGATATAGTTGTTGCGGCTCCAGCTTGTAACTCAATGTTAATATCAACATTAACTGCTGTTGTACCACCATCAATAGTGTATACACCAGTTGTTGCTGTGGTACCAGCAGCAATAGGTTGTGTAGGGCAACCGCCACCGTTTCTTACTACATTAACATCATTTGCAGTACCTGTTTCGCCTGATGGACCGACAACGCCATTTACATCATTAAGAAATGTAGGAGTCCATACACAAGTCGAACCGGCCGTGCCAGTTAATACAGCACCTGGATCAAAATTTTCAATCGGTGAGATTATTAGAGCTGGTAATACAGCGAAAGCTACAGTAACAGGAGTTGTTGCTGCATTAGCTGACATTGATGCCGCAACTAATACAGAACCTGCTAATGCTTTTGAAATAATATTCTTTTTCATAATTAATTTCCTAAAATGTTAAAAGTTGCTAGTCATGCTAATTAAACTGTCCATATAATATACAAGTTGAATCCTTAATATAATATAAGGGTATACCTTAAATAATGACTCTACCTAGATTCATTAACTTTATCGGACAGTGTGTATAAATCTTTAATAATTTTTATGACGTAGGCTTAACATTTTGATAATAAGGATTATTTCCCTTTAATTATAATGTCGACACCATCAACAATAGGATATGAACTACGAACTATATAGTTTGGGATACTAAAAGAATGTGCGGCAACAATCTCAGATTGTTTGATATTAATTACCCTTGCATTGATATTTACTGAGTTAGGCGTGTAGTTGATCACACCAGATAAAATATACTCAGATTCTAACTTTCTAAGTTTATCTATCGTTCTAGAAAAAACAAATGCGCCTTTATCCGTTATTTGAACGTCGCTGGCGGTGTACAAATCTTCAACAAAAAAGCCAACCTCTTTTAGCGATATTAATAAAGTATCACTTAATTGATTACCCAGAGGGTTGGTATTATTTAAATTATCGTCCAGCTCAACAAATGAGGTAACTGTCATCAAACCTAATTTGTCTGGATTAACCTGTTTGGTCATTTCAAATGCTAAACGGTCTGCATAAGCTTTTAAGATTTTGCTATCGATTAAATTCACATTTGCATGTTCAGCTTCATCTTCAGTTATAAAGCCATAACCAAATTGTTTGAAGCGGCCAGCATTATGTTCGTTGTGGTAACCCGCAGCCACACAACCAACTAGTAAATGCATAACAATTAATAGTAATAATAACTTCATAGTGAAATCCGAATTTAGAATGTTGAAATTTTGATTTGATATAAGCAATAAATACGCCAGTTATAAAGTAGTTTATTACCAATATTTAACGACTGTATTGATAAGTTAAAACAAATCATTTTCTTTTGAACTGACATCTGATTATAGTGAACTCAGTTTAAACCTATCATAAAGAATAAGGATTATAATGCGAGCAACAAAATACTTACCGATTTTAATATCATCTTTAGCGGTTACTTTTACTGCGAATACCAAAGCCGTTACCGTATCCGAGCATGCGTTACGCTTAGCGCAAGAAACGATCATTGTTGACAGCCATATTGACGTGCCTTACCGAATGCATAAAAAATGGGTAGATGTAACTAAGGCAACAGAGGGAGGGGACTTTGATTACCCTAGAGCTGTTGCTGGTGGTTTAAATGCACCATTTATGTCTATTTATATTCCAGCAACTTACGAAGCTGAAGGCAAAGACTTTGGGGTTCAACTGGCTCACCAGTTAATTGATTCTGTTGAGGCAATTGCCAACCGCGCTGAGGACAAATTTGCCGTTGCGTATTCAACAGCCGATGTTTATAAGCAATTTGAACAAGGTAAGATCTCTTTACCTATGGGCATGGAAAATGGCAGCCCAATAGCCAATAGCTTTGAAAATTTAGCTATGTTCCATAAACGTGGTATTCGTTACGTTACGCTTTCTCATTCATTATCTAACCATATCTCTGATTCTTCTTACGATTTACGTCGTCAATGGCATGGCTTAAGTGACTTTGGTAAAAAGTTAATTCCAGAAATGAATCGAATTGGCATGATGATCGATATTTCTCATGTATCCGATGATGCATTTTACCAAACGTTAGAACTAACTAAAGCCCCTGTTATAGCATCGCACTCTTCTTTACGTAAATTCACTCCAGGGTTTGAGCGTAATATGGATGATGCAATGATTAAAGCTTTGGCTAAAAATGGCGGGGTTATTCAAATCAACTTTGGTTCTAGCTTTGTTTCAGCAGCTCCTAGGGAGTGGCAAGATAAATTAAAAGCTAAGTATGAAGCTGAAAATACCAAAAGAGGTGAAGAAAAAGCCAAGCGTATAGAAAAGCTGTACAAGGATAACAATCCATATCCGTTTGCTAGTTTAGATACGGTGTTGGATCACATAGATCACGTTAAAAACTTAGTTGGCATTGATCATATTGGTATTGGTTCTGACTATGATGGTGTAGGTGATTCATTGCCTCGTGACCTTAAAGATGTATCTTATTACCCGCAGTTGGTACAAGGTTTACTAGACCGAGGTTATTCAGACACTGATATTAAAAAGATATTGTCGGGCAACTTTATGCGAGTCTGGAAAGCGGTTGAGCAGTTAGCACAGTCGCAAAAATAAACTCGTTTAACCCATAATAAAACCTAACTAGCGCGTTTGTCGTATTAATAAGCTGTTAGGTTTTATTTTATCTTGAATGTAACGCACTGATTTAGTTGATTAAAGTGTATATATTTTAATTAACTATTAATAAAACAAGCTTAACCCTAAATACATTCTTAATTTAGGTATTCCCCTATACTGCTTCATTGTTTTTTTATCTATTATGCTTAAGTGCTATCAAATAACTGTGTGTCTTTTATTTTCGCGACTTTTATAGCTACACTTTTTCTAGCCCAACTTTTATAGCCTAATTCTATTTAGAATTTTTTCTAGCAACGTAATGAGAACTTAATTTATGACTTCAATTCATGATTTAGCTAAATGCATATTATTAGATGATGTAAACGACGTGTTTTATCGTAGTTTATGTTTCTCTAATTATGCTCGCACTGAATATGATGCTAAATCAGACATAGAAAAGAAGTTAGATACGGCGTTAGAACAAAGACTGGCTAGACAGCTAAATTGGAGTTCATCAATCTGTAGCTTAGATGCTGCCACTCATAAGTTCAGCCATTTATTAGAATTGATAATGAAAAATCAATTAACTGAAAGCGGCTTAGTGGCTATGTTGGATGATAATTATTGGTTAAAGTCGGCAGTTGAGATTGAACTGGGTCAAGATGTATTTACCTCTGCAATTGAACAAAGTACTTTAGTTACACATTTAGACTCTCAATACATAAACAAACGTTTAGCACATATAGCCTGGCGTTATTTTGCTTCTCAAATGAGTGACCAAAATCAGTACCTATTACAACAAGTTGTTGAACTCTCAGACTCGTTTGCTGAAAAAACCATGGAAAATGCAAGTGAGCGAAATGAATCACTTGATGAAGATATGGCTTATCATTTAACATTTATAAATTCTTACTCTTTTGTTGTATTGCTAAAGTTATTCGATAGAGCAGTACAGTCAGTTAAGCATGACGCATTAAATACCACTGCATTTGAATGTGAACAGCAAAGACTGCTAATAAACCAATACCAGCCTATGGCGATAAGCTTATTAAGCTTTATGGTTTTTGATGAGTTCTTAAAACCTAATGTGCTCGATAATTTGAATTTATCTAGCAGTACTAGCTCTAACTTAATTAATGGCGATAAGGCTTTAGATAGTAAGTCTCAAATTTTTGTGATGTCACGTGGCCAAGTTATTGTTGAACGATTAAATAAAAGTAGTGTTTTAACGGCAAAACAATTAGCTGACTTCACCGCCCAGATGGGCATTAAGTTTGAAGTGAAACAAAATGATTTAGACTTAGATAAGTCTGGCAAACTATGGGCTAAGTTATTATCCAGTATCCCAACACTAGCTTCAGCTTCAGCTGCATAATTGATTATTACTATTTCGTAAGTATTAAGTAAATTGTGTAACTAATTTTACCTGCATATATTTATTCTGTTAGTATTACGGAACTTTTTAGGTCTGTTGAGTCAAATAGACTAATCAATTTTGAGATGTAGCAGTATTTTATGAAACAAATTTTAATTACATTTATCCTTGCCCTTAGTCTTAGTGGTTGTAGTCTTTGGATTTATAAATATGACATAAACCAAGGTAACTACCTTAATCAAGAAGATGTAAACAAACTTCGAATTAGTATGACTAAAGAACAGGTTCAGTTTGTTTTGGGGACGCCTTTAGCTGAAAATCCATTTAAGTCAGACAAGTGGCATTATGTTTATACTAATAAATCTGGCAAAACTGATAAAACCACTCGTAAAGAATTGGTTGTTAGTTTTAATGGTGATTTATTAACGACAGTTAGTGGTGACTTTGAGCAACCAGAAGAGTTTAATAAATCTTTGGATGAGAACTAATAATAAATATTATCAGTTAGCATCATCAAGCATAAAAAAACCCAACTCAGTTTGGGTTTTTTTATAGAATTTTCATCTGGTGAAACGATGGAGCCAGTATCAATTATTTCTTTCTTGGATTTGGCCTACCACCAGTTACTTTATCAGCTCTACCTTCTTCAATCGCTTTTTCAGCTCGGCGTTTTCTCACTTCTTTTGGATCCGCAATCAGGGGGCGATAAATCTCTACCCTGTCACCGTCGTTTACAATATCTTGTAATTTACAGCTACGGTTCCAAATGCCAACTTTATTAACCGTTAGGTCTATTTCTGGATAGGTTTGAGCTATCTTTGAGTTCATAATAACTTGTTCAACCGTATTGCCTTTAGGTACTTCTAAAGACAGTAAGGTTTGTTGATGTGGTAAACCATAAACAAGCTCAACTTTGATATTATTACTCATAAACTTTCTTCGCTCTTTGGGTGAATGCTGAAACCATATTAGCCACTAGATTATTAAAAATACCACCGAATGCTAATTCGATCATCTTAGAGGAAAATTCAAATTCCAAATCTAGTTCTACTTTACAGGCAAATTGATCTAATTCAGTGAATTTCCAAACGCCAGTTAAGTGCTTAAACGGCCCATTAAGTAATTGCATTTTTATTTCTTTATTTGCTGTTAACTCATTTTGGGTGGTAAACCACTTACTAATACCAACCGAGCTGATCAATAACGATCCCTCTACGGTATTTTCATTTATCTGGACGCGTTTGGAATCCGCGCAGTTAGGAATGAATTGAGGGTATAACTCAATGTCATCAACTAATTTGTACATCTGTTCGCAGCTATACATAACTAACGCACTTCGTGATATGTTTGCCATAAATATATGTGTTGTCTAATTTTTTTTGTATTCTAACAAAGTAACTAGAAAAATACGTACAAAAAATGGTTATCAATCGTTATACTGATGCGGAATCTAATTAAGTAAGAATTATGGCCAAAAAAAAACCAAGTACTCCATCGAATTCGATAGCGTTAAATAAAAAAGCGCGACACGATTATATCTTAGAAAAGAAGTTTGAAGCTGGTATTCAATTACAAGGTTGGGAAATTAAAAGTATACGTGAAGGTAAAGTTAATATTACCGACACTTATGTATTTTTAAAAAATGAAGAAGTTTATTTATTAAACGCTGAAATACAACCATTAAACCAAGCGTCATCACATGTTTTATGTGAGCCTACTCGTCAGCGCAAATTATTGTTAAAGAAAAAAGAAATTGCGGAATTGATTGGTGCGGTAGAACGTAAAGGTTACACCTTAGTTGCCACAGGCATGTATTGGCAGCGTAACTGGGTGAAAGTTGCATTCCATCTTGCCAAAGGTAAACATGATCACGATAAACGTACTGATATCAAGGACCGAGATTGGTCTCGTCAGAAAGAACGTTTGATGAAACATTCAACGCGATAACTAAATTTTTTTAAAAATAGTTTGAAATAAAAGTTTAGTTTTGCAGTTCTAATACTAAAGTAACGGAATATATAAATTTTAGGACTTAATCATCGATACTATTTTTATACCGGATCCTATTTCGGAAGTTTATGATAACAATGTATTAATAAAGCAATTGATTGAATTTATTAATACATTGTCAGAAATACAATTTAATGATGGCTTGAATATGAACAGCGGCACTATTGGCGCTCATGTTCGACATGTTGTAGAGCATTATCAAAGCCTCTTACTTGATGCGGATACTATCGATTACGATAACCGTTCTCGTAACACTGCGATTGAAACTCAGCCGGCTATGGCTATCAATTCGTTAAATTCAATCATCTTTGAGTTGCAAAAACTTATCGCAGATAAAGCGGTTGATGTTTTGTGCAGTACAAACACAGCTCCTCAAACAAACCCAACTACAAGTAGCTTACGACGAGAGTTAGTGTTTGTTCATAGTCATACAACGCACCACATGGCCATTATTCGTATTTTAGCGCTTTCAATGATGTTACCTATAAGTATGAACTTTGGTAAAGCTGCGTCTACGCAGAAGTTTGAGCATAATGTGCAGTCTTAATTGGCGTAAGTTTGAATCTCATATTTCTATCGCGTTTAATCGTGATGAATCGGTTGATCGAGCAAAAGCTGAAATCCCTCATTTGTTTAACGATGGCACTGTTAATTTTTTAATGCCTAGAGATCCTGCTGGGAATGGAAGTTGGTTAGCGGTTAATCAATGCGGGTTTGTATTTTTATTGCTTAATGATTACCAAGGGCAATTAAAAAGTACAGAGCACGAGCTGATCTCAAGAGGGTTGTTAATCCGCGGGTTAGCGAGTTGCCGTTCATTACAAGAAATCACTAAGTTTGTGGCAAATATAGACTTAACTAAGTCACAACCGTTTTACCTAGTGATGATAAGCATGGAAAAACAAATTTGCTGGCATTATGACGGGATAAAAACTGAATTAGTTGCAGGTACATTACCAGAACAAATCTATTCGTCAGGGCATGCAGACGCAGAAGAAATTATTAAATTAAGAAAACAGCATGTGTCTTCTTTAAATATAGAGAATGATGATGATTTAATTAAATTACATAAGTCCCATCAGCCGCAGCCAAATAATTCAGTCGACAACTTAGCAGACAATTTAGGCGATTCAATTAATAGTTTAGAACTAGTCGATGATGAGCTGAAAGTAGGGGATTTGAAATACCCTATTTGTATGCATAGGGAAGACGCTAAGACTCAATCATTAACTCATATTATATTAATGGATCATGTAGTCAAAATGAAGTATTGGAATGGTCAGCCATGTTCGACCGACCATTTCTTTTATTCAGGTCTAACTCTGAGTTAAACCGTATTCCTCGCAAAATAGGCAGCGCTAAACACCTTAATGCTTATCCTGCACATCGATTGTAAAATAATTCAATATCATTAAAAGAAGTTGCCATAATCATATGACTATCTACAGCTAAGCCAGTTGTTGTTTCGGTTAGCGTTACTTTCCCCCCAGCTAAGCTGCTAGAGGTTCGAGTAAATGTAATCGATGCATGATCATCAGCCTCAACAGATGTGAAAGACCCTTGACACTCTACTACTTTCCAAGTGTATTCAGGTACTTCGTTAGACCAGCGCAGTTTAGCTGTAAAAGTAACTGAATCTAAGAAGGTATCAGCAGTACCAATAATGGCTAATGACGTAACTACATCACTAAAGTCTTTTGCATTAAACTCATAATTTTGTTCATCACTACAGCTAGTTAAGTTACCCGTTGAAGATATTTGCTGTTCTTCTTCATCGCTAACTGCGGTGGAACATGTGTAATCATCAACCGCGACTATAGTCAGTTCATGATCGCCTGCACGGCTAGGTGAAGCATAAGAAAGTATATATAAGCCATCTTCATAGGTTTTAACTCTGGTGAACGTATCGGCTAGTACATCAGATAATTCATCAAAGTTAGACTCAGTAAATATATTGTTTATAGAGGTGAATTTTGCTAATTCTGCGGTGTCAGTTTCAGTACCAATTGCAATGAAATAGATGTCTTTGTCTTGTGTTGATTCCAACACTTCGTCTTCAGACACTATGCTTGACGTATCATTACCATCGGTGAATACAATTAAACTACCGTAGCTAATTTGCTCTAATGAAATTTCATTCTCCCATAATTCACTGCCTGTTTTTATTGCGCCATTCAAGTTGGTTGAATTACCACCAACCTCAATTGCATCTAAAACAGTCAATAATTCGCTCACGTCTTGGCTTTGCTCTATTAGCGTAGTGACTGAGCTGTCGAAGGTGAGCAAAGAGATGTATTGATTTGTGGTTAACTTAGACTCATTTGTTACTGGGTCAACAAGAACACCTTTAATGGTGTCGATAACTTGTTGTAACTCATCATCATCCAAAGATGCACTGATATCGATAGCAAATACGGTTGTGTATTCGGCATTAAAATCTTTAACTTGTTCGATTTCTAAAAAGGACTCACTTGGAGATATAGATGAACCATCTTCTAACACATTAATAAATTGTAAAAGATTGTCATTCGTCAGGCTATCTAAGGCTAATTCTGTATAGCGGTCTACCAAATGAAAAGCAAAAGTGATCACGGAAGGGTCTTCAACATTAAATGCCAAACCATTTAAATGGTAAGCAGAAAAGTCTGTGCCATTACAATTTATTTCAATGGAATCAACATCAATATTGGATGTACCAGTATTATTAGTAATACTGCAATTTAATTCGTTAGAACTGTTAACAATTGAAACCGAGTAACTTTCTGAGTCAGTTACTCGAGTTTTTGCAGTAAACACGCCATTGTTGGTAAAGACTTCATCAGCACCATTAATGGATAAAGTAATATCACCGCTTAATCCAGAGATTGAACCACCAACACTATATGTGCCTGAGAACTCGTCGTCTGAATCGTCAGAACTACATCCTTGTAATAATGCTGCAACTAGTAATGCGGAGAGTAATTTTTGCATTTTAATACCTTGTTAATTAATAACGTTTTAATTTAAACCTAACTTCTGACGAGCTTTATAATCTTCTTCTCTACGCTTATCAAGAGCTAAACGTCTTTTAGAAATAGTGAGTATACAAGAGTCAGTAACATATGCATCGGGGTTATCTGTAATAACAATAGCGCGTTCGGTTGGACAGAAGTAACCTTTAACATCACCTTCATAATCATTGCCAATGGTTTTAGATATTCTTTCAACCAACTCTTTGAAATTAACATTCTCAACAAAATGGTTCTTGATTATATAGTCGTGTTCTAAGTCCCAAATAACCTCAACACCTTCGCTATTACCAAACACTTCTAATGCCGTTTTTAATGTTTCATTCTCTCTAAAACTTCGGCGCTTCTGTTCACCTTTCCAATTAGGGCTAACCGGTTCAACTAAAAAACGTCGATTTTCTAATTTCTGGCTAACAGATTCTGTTTTCGGAGGTAGTTGAATAGTATATTCATCTAATTGAGTTGCGCCCGGCATAAATGATTGTCTAAACGTAGAGTAAAATTTTGCCACGCCATCAGCCATTTCATGGGTTGTTTTATTTGGGTCTCGAATGATTTCTAATCCCCAATACACAATTGCAACGATAAGGGCTATTAGTGTTGCAGGCAACAATAGCTTCAGCATCAATTTTGATTTTTTTTCTGGCGGTGTATTTGTATCTGGCATAGAAATATCTCGTTTAGAAATTAATATAAAGACTTCGGGCTTTCCGGCGGTCTCGTTTTAAAGCTGCGATGTACCCACATGTATTGCTCTTGGCTTTTTAATAGGGTTTGTTGTAACGACTTACGGTTCAACAAATTTACCAAAATGAATACCAATAAATAAAGTTATATATATCTGCTAATTAATAGTACCTCAGTTACTGAGGGAATTTAATCAGAAGACGAAAAAAAACGGAGGCAAGCTCCGTTTTATTTACTTAGGCGTGAATTAATTCGCTGCTAAACCAGAATTAACCGCTTCAACATCACTACCAGTTAATGAACCAGATGATTGCTTAAGCGTTAACATAGATAGAATATAGTCATAACGAGTATTCGCTAAGTTACGTTTAGCGTTAAATAAGCTTTGCGTGCTATTAAGTACGTCAACAATGGTACGAGTACCAACTTCAAAACCAGCTTGAGTGGCTTTTAAAGCACTTTCAGCTGAAATCACAGACTGCTCTAAAGCTTTTAATGTTGATACTAAGGCAACTACGTCAGAAAATGATGTACGTACTTGTCTAACAACTGAGCGGTGAGTTGCTTCCATATCTTGGCTAGCGTAAACATAGTTAGCTTGAGCTTGTTTAACTGCAGCAGATGTAGCGCCGCCTGAATAAATTGGTACAACTAAATTTAAACCAACAGACGTCGTATTTAGCGCCGGATTGTTGTAGTCGGTGCCGTAAGACGTACCACTATCATCACTATTATTTAAACTAGCCGTTAATTTTAACGTAGGGTAATGGCCTGATTTTGCTCGTTGAATATCATATTTAGTTGCTTCAACTAATAACTCTTTAGCTTTTAACTCAAGGTTATTTTTTTCTGATTGTGTTACCCAATGCTGAATTTTTAATGGTGTTGGCATTGTTGCTTCAAAACGACTTGTATTTAAACCATCAAATTTAGCGTAATAGTTACCAGTAATTTCACGTAATGTTTCTTTTGCTATTTCAATACTGTTTTTACCACGAATTTCTTGAGCGACAGCGCTGTCAAAGTTAGCTTGGGCTTCATGAACATCAGTAATAGCGGTTAAACCAACATTAAAACGTTGTTTAGTTTGTTCTAATTGGCGTTCAATCGCTTTTTTCTCAGCCTGGATGAATTCTAAATTGTCCTGGGCTTTTAATACATTAAAGTAAGCTAAAGTTACTCGGGTAATAAGCGCTTGTTGAGAAAGATCAAATCCAGCTTGTGCTTGGAGTGCTCGTTTTTCAGAAGCATCTAAAGAATACCAAGTACCCATTTCGAAAATAGTTTGAGATAAACTTATGCCATACGATAAAGAGCTTACGTCATCATCATAAGTTGTAGGGTCACTGTAAGTTTCATAATCAGTGTTAGAGTAACCAGCTGTAAAATTAATTGATGGAAGCAAGCTAGAAAATGCAATGCTTTCAGATGCTTTAGCTACATCGTATTGTGCTTTAGCTTTTAATGTTTGAGGGTCATTCTTTACCGCATCTTTATATGCTTCTAACAAGTTTGTCGCTTGAACTTGTAAACTTAATCCCGATATTAGTAATAACAGGGAGGCCGACAAAAAAGATTTTTTCATTTTTATTCCTTAGGCTGAAGCCAAACTTGCAAAAGTCTATATAGTTTAAAATAGGTAACAATTAAAATCATTGTAACGTTTCTAATTGATTTACGTAATGTTTTACTTAGATATAAATAAGGCTAAGTGTAACAGAGTATGTATATAACACGTAATATTAGTGATATCTAATGCAGTGCTTAATGCCCCAGTATTAAATATTAATTAAAATTTATCAGCATAAAGTGAGGACTAAAGTGGCAGAAAACAAGTTTGCATCTCAATTTAATCAAGAAAATGTGGAAATTAAATCTGTAGAGCCTGTATATAATGGATTTTTCAAAATTAACCAATTTACGTTCACCCACGCTTTATTCAATGGTGGACAAAGTGAGGTTGTGAGTCGTGAGATTTTTGAAAGAGGTCATGCGGTTGCGGTTCTTCCTTATGATCCGATACAAAATAAAGTCGTGTTAATTGAGCAAATCAGGATAGGTGCATTAGCGACCAAACAGTCACCTTGGTTATTAGAAGTGGTTGCAGGTATGATTGATAAGCCTGAAGAAACAAGCGAGGTGGCAATACGAGAGGCTCAGGAAGAGGCCGGTTTGACCATAAATAAACTAATTCCGATACTAGATTATTTATCAAGTCCAGGCGGTACCACAGAGAGAGTGTATTTATACTTAGGAATAGTTGATTGTAATAATGCGGCTGGTATATTTGGCCTTGATGAAGAACAGGAAGATATTAAAGCTCATGTATTTGACTATAATGATGCTATCGATTTACTAAACAGTGGTGAATTAGATAACGCGGCAACGGTTATTTGCATGCAGTGGTTAGCGTTAAATAAATCTAAGTTAGACAAGGAATTTGAACTAGATAGAGATGAGGTTTAAAGACAAGTCTAATATAGATTTGATCACAAAATTATGAGTGTTAAATGATAAAACGTCCGCAAAAATATGTGCCTAACTTGCAAAAAATGCAAGCTGTGTGCGCCCGCAATTATGCATTGTTATTAAGATTACTGCCTATGGAGTATGCTCAAGATGCAAGTTGGGATATTAAATGCGATAAGCATCTAGAGTTCCAATTAAAGGTCATTGAAAGAAGTCGTTATACAGATACGCTCAGTATCATTCAATTAACGTCTCATTTACCTAAGTTTATGGTTAGTGAATTTGAGGTTAGAGTTTACCACGATGCTCAAATGGCTGAAGTTATTGGCTTTCAAAAGCATAAGCGATTACGCCAGAACTATCCTTACCCGAATGCCAAACTACACCATAAAGATGAAAAGTATCAGGTTAATAGCTTGTTAAAAGATTGGCTCAACTTAGTCTTCACAAAACAAAATGAACTCACCAATAAAGATGCATTAATGACGCCATCGGTATAATATAGCGCGCTGTTTAAATTATTTAAAAGTGCGTATGAAATACATTCTTTACTTACACGGGTTTCATTCTTCACCAAACTCGCAAAAAGCACTGATTTTTAAGAAATTAATTAATGAGAACTTCGATGGAATTGAAGTTTTAGCGCCTCAGTTAGCAGTCATACCTGATGATGCAGTTGGCCAACTCAACAAGATAATGAAAACTTATGGTGATGATGTTATTGGCATTGTGGGTAGTTCATTAGGTGGTTTTTTAGCAACGTATTTACATAATAAGTTTAAAAAGCCGATTGTTGTTGTTAATCCAGCGGTAAAACCTTTTGAGTTGTTGCATGAATATTTGGGCGAACAAGTACAACCTATCACGGGTGAAAAGTATTGTTTGACTGAACAGCACATGAAGCAACTTGAATCTTTATATCAACAAGAGCTTTATCAGGCTGAAAGTATCTGGCTTTTACAGCAAGAAAAAGATGAAGTTCTGGATTATAAACAAGCGATGGAACGTTATAAAAACTGTAAAATTACATTTGAATTAGGAGGTTGTCATGGCTTTGACGAGTTTGAACGATTCCCTAAAAAAATTGCCGATTTTTTTTGTAATAATTCTGCAATAAAACAGTGCAAGTTAAATTGATTTTGCCTATCACTTAAATTTTCCTTTAAGTTTTAATGCAACATCGTTAATCTCTACAACATCGCATGGAAATTATAGTAATAATTAAATTAATTTATGACCAATAAAACCTATAACGCAGAGTCAATCGAAGTACTTAATGGGCTCGAGCCAGTTCGTCGTCGTCCTGGTATGTACACAGATACAACGAGACCAAATCACTTAGCTCAAGAAGTAATAGATAATAGTGTCGACGAAGCATTAGCCGGCCATGCGTCAAATATTATTGTTATTCTTCATGAAGATAATTCAATTGAAGTACAAGATGATGGTCGTGGTATGCCTGTGGATATTCATCCAGAAGAAGGTATTCCAGGGGTAGAGCTTATCCTGACTAAACTTCATGCCGGTGGTAAATTCTCAAATGATAACTATGAATTCTCAGGTGGTTTACACGGAGTAGGTGTTTCCGTGGTAAATGCACTAACCACGAGAATGGAAATCAAGGTAAAGCGTGATGCGCAAGAATACCTAATAGCATTTGAAAACGGTGACAAAGTACAAGACTTAGAAGTTATAGGTACAGTTGGTCGTCGTAATACAGGTACAAACATACGTTTTTGGCCTGATGCCTCTTATTTTGATACTGCAAAATTCTCTAATTCAAAACTGGTACATAATTTACGAGCTAAAGCTGTTTTATGTCCAGGGTTGAGAATTAAATTTGAAAATAAACAAATTAATGAAAGTCATGAATGGCATTTTGTTGATGGTCTGAAAGATTATTTAATCGACTCAGTTAAAGGTTATGTCACATTACCAGAAGACCCATTTGTGGGTGTGTTTAAAGGTAAAATAGAAGCGGTTGAATGGGCTGTAACTTGGTTGCCAGAAGGTGGTGAACTAGTTGCTGAAAGTTATGTGAACTTGATCCCAACAGCGCAAGGTGGAACACACGTAAACGGACTGCGCCAAGGTTTATTGGAAGCGATGCGTGAGTTTTGCGAATTCAGGAATTTATTGCCACGTGGTATTAAACTGACTCCAGAAGATATTTGGGAACGTTGTTCTTATATCCTGTCTGTTAAGATGCAAGACCCTCAGTTTGCTGGTCAAACAAAAGAACGTTTATCATCACGTCAGTGTGCCAATTTTGTTTCTGGCGCGTTAAAAGACGCTTTTAGTCTTTGGTTAAATACGCATACCGATATATCTGAACAGCTTGCAGAATTGTGTATCTCAAATGCACAAAAACGATTAAAAGCAGCTAAGAAAGTTATTCGTAAAAAAGTGACTCAAGGTCCTGCATTACCGGGTAAATTAACCGACTGTAGTAGCCAAGAAAGCCAAAGAACTGAATTGTTTTTAGTGGAAGGTGACTCAGCTGGTGGCTCGGCAAAACAAGCAAGAGACCGTGAAATTCAAGCGATTATGCCACTTAGAGGTAAAATCCTTAACACTTGGGAAGTAGACTCTGGTCAAGTATTAGCATCGGAAGAAGTTCACAATATTTCAATTGCAATAGGTATGGATCCAGATTCAACCGACTTGTCGCAACTTCGTTATGGCAAGGTTTGTATTTTAGCCGATGCCGACAGCGATGGTTTGCATATTGCTACACTATTATGTGCTTTGTTCATCAAACATTACTACGCGTTAGTCGAAGCCGGGCATGTATATGTTGCTATGCCTCCGTTATATCGCATTGACGTTGGTAAAGATGTTTATTATGCACTTGATGAATCTGAAAAAGACAGTGTGTTAGATCGCATTGTGGCAGAAAAGAAAAAAGGTAAAGTGAACGTACAACGCTTTAAAGGATTGGGTGAAATGAATCCTTTGCAATTACGTGAAACGACTATGGATCCTAATACTCGCCGTTTAGTGCAGTTAACAATAGATGAACTTACTCCAACGATGGAAATGATGGATATGTTGTTAGCTAAGAAACGTTCTGGCGATAGAAAAATATGGTTGGAAAGTAAAGGTAATAAAGCAGAAGTATAACTAGGGGCTGTTTATCTTTCATTTTCTGCAACGCTGGCGGCTATTTGTTGCATCCAGCGAGGCAGAAGACTCGCAAATAGTGGTTCTATTTAAGTGTCTGATAACGAAGTTGGGGTGACAAATAGACCCAGCCCTTCGGGTTGAGGTTAAATTATCCCCACTCTTTGTTATAAACATACTTATTTAATCCATTAAACCTCGATGTTTATGCCGCGATTGGGAATCATTTACCACTCAACGTTGCGTAAAATGAAAGGTAAACAGCCCCTATAAAAACGCTTTATATTTTTACACTCATTAAATCAGAAATTCCACGATGTAGATTAAAGGAATTCTTTTAATCTTTGGAGCTTAACTTTGCGCGCAAATAGCAGGACTAAGATGCAGTCGTCAATATCGACCACAAGCCATTATAATATAAAGGTTGCATGTTTATGCGAAAAAAATAGTTGGGGTACGTTAATTCAAGAGCAGTGTTCGCGCACTGGTATCGAAGATGTTAAATTACTATACAAGGGTTTAAGCTCGCTGGAGCCTGATAATAACTACGATCTGATTATTTTAGATGAAAGTATAGATGAAAACAGATCCGGTAGTGAGGTTGTTGACGGTTTGTTGGCTGCGGGGATCATTAAACCAACAACAGGGGTTATCTTGGTCTGCCAAGACTCTAATAATCACATCCATGATTATGACAATCCTTTATTATTACTCGACTTTTTATCGACGCCGTTTAGTGAAAAAGACGTTATTGTTAAAATAATGAGTCTAGCTAAAGCCATCATATTATTTAAACCAACGTTAACTTTCATCAGTAATGGTAAGTTATCGTTTGCTTATAAAGCACTAAATACCATCCCAAAAGATAATATTTCCATAGATATAATCGAAAAGTTTCTAAAGCTAAAAATCAACTTAACATTTGAAATGGGTAACTTTACTCAGGTCGTATCGATTTGTAGTAAGCCGAATGTGAAAGGTAAACCGTGGAGCCTTTGGCCTAATTTAAAAGCAAATTATGAATTGGGTAACTGGGAATATTGTCATCAATTCTTATCAGAAGAGTCGTTTATCGGATTGCCAGCCGGTTCGATGAAGTTGTTTTGGCAATTAAGAATTTTGTTACAACAGCAAAAATTTGAAGATGCGATTGATGTGATTAACACCTATCCATCAAATGAAATGCCAGCGTCTACGGTTCGTTTAGTTTTCCTTGTTTTTACTTTCGCTCAAAGATTCAAGGAAGCTCAAGAGTTTATTGAACGAAAAATCAGATTGGCAAAACCAAATTCGCTAATTTACGCGAAACTTACTGTCTCCCTTTTCAATATATACCTATATGATTATCTGACCTCTGCGTCTAATGACAAAGCTAAGATATTAGATAAGCTAGAATTACGCTTGAATAGTTTTAGTAAAAAACTGGTGGCGAAAAAATTTAGTACTGAAGTTTCGCTAATAAATATATATTTATTAATTATTAAAGCGGGTACTAAGCCAGATTTAATTAGCAATGCAAAAAATAGATTGGAAGAGGTAAGCAAGTTAAATGACTCTCCTATTATTAAGTGTCAAATTGCTTATGCATGGTACTTAGTTGGTGAGCATAAGAAAGCGTTTGATGCCTTAGTTAGTGTCGATGCAACGTTCGATTCTATGCCTTTAGGTAGTGAACGTTTGATTTTGGGCTTAGTACAAACCCAAATCTTTTATGCTATGTATCACCCAGAGAAAAAGTTTGATGCTTATCACCGTTTCGGAGATAGACATGTGGATAAACAACGCTATAAATTAGCCTGTAAGTCATACGTAAGAGCGTTGCAACTTGAAAATAATGAACACGTGAAGGAAAAGCTACATAAAGCGATGATAGATGCTGACTTACCACATTTATCGGGTCATCAACTCATCCCAGATAACGATAGTTGATCTTTGCTTAGTACGGGTTACAAGATTATAAAAACAAATCCACCAAGTCATTGTAAAACTGAATACCTTTTGCAGTGGTTTGGTATTTCCCATCTGATATTTTAGTTAATAATGTCAGCTCTATTCCTCGGTTTATCTTATCTTCAAGAATACGGGCATCTAGTCCGGTAAGTTGCTGAAAATAATCTAGATAAAATGGTTCTTTTATTCTTAACTTATTCATAAAGTATTCAAAAGGGCGGTCGTCTATTTCAACATCCCACACTTTATTCAAATACGGTTTGGTTAAGTCCATATAACCCTTTGGGTGTTTTACTTTTTCAGTTCGGATTATGTTGTTTTCAGCGACTTGAGTAATTTTGCCATGTGCGCCACAACCAATCCCTAAGTAATCGCCAAAGCGCCAGTAATTTAAATTGTGCTTACACTGATATCCGGCTTTAGAATACGCAGATATTTCATATTGAACGAACCCAGCTTCTTTTAATAACTCATGGCCTTGTTGTTGAATATCCCAAAGGGTTTCATCTTGCGGTAACTTTGGCGGCTGAGAGTAAAACAAAGTATTTGGCTCAATGGTTAATTGATACCAAGATAAATGGGTAGGGTTTAATGCTATGGCCTGTTTTAAATCGGACATAGCGTCTTCTAAGCTTTGATCTGGCAAACCATGCATAAGGTCAATGTTAAAAGTATTAACGCTATTAGCGGCATAAGAGGCGGCTGTTTTGGCCTCATCGTCGTTATGTATTCTGCCTAGCGCTTTAAGTTTGTCTAATTGAAAACTTTGTACACCAATGGATATACGATTAACTCCAGCCTCAGCAAAGCCAGAGAACTTGTTATATTCTAACGTACCAGGATTGGCCTCTAAGGTGATTTCAATATCGTCTTCAAATTCAATACGCTGTTTTACCCCATCTAAGATATTGGCAACGGCTTGTTCTGACAATAAACTTGGCGTACCTCCACCAAAAAAGATTGAGTGTAACTTTCGTCCTTGCACATAAGTTAAGTCTTGGTCTAAATCATCTAATAAATGCGCAACGTATTCAGTTTCTGGTATTTCGCCTTTTTGCGCATGACTATTAAAGTCACAATAAGGGCATTTTTGTACACACCAAGGAATATGAATGTATAAAGATAATGGCGGTAACGCTAATGATATTGGCAAGATTAAAGACCTAACTGTTGAAATTGAGCCATTAATTGTCTTAATGCTTTACCACGGTGACTTAATGAATGTTTTTGATCTGGATTTAATTGAGCTGCGGCAAGGTTTAACTGTGGTTGAAAGAAGACTGGGTCGTAGCCAAATCCGTTCTCACCTTGTCTTTCTGTGCTTATTACGCCATCCCAACTGCCTTGGCAGATAATTGGTGTAGGGTCATCGGCATGGCGCATAAATACCAGTACGCAAACAAAACGAGCTTGGCGTTTACTTTCTTCAATTCCATCCAACTGTGTTAATAGTTTATCTATATTGGTTCCGTCTGTTGCACCTTCGCCGGCAAAGCGAGAAGAGTAAATACCTGGTGCGCCATTTAATGCAGCAACTTCTAATCCTGAGTCGTCCGCTATACAAGGTAAGCCAGTTACCTTAGAGGCATGACGTGCTTTGATAATGGCATTTTCGACAAAGGTAGTGCCAGTTTCTGGAACTTCTTCAACGTTAAATTCGCTTTGCGGAACCACGTTTAAACCCAAAGGCGCTAACATTTCTTTAAGTTCGTTAACTTTACCTTTGTTACCAGAAGCGAGAAGTATGTCTTTCATTATACAGTCCAAAATAGATAGGAATTAAACTGGCGGAATGATAAAGCAGAAAGTCTTAACTTAAAAGGTCTGACTGGGCAACTGGGGAAATCTTTTTGGTCGGCGAGGTTTGTGCAGTCAAGATGAATTTTAGACATAAAAAAAGGCGCATAAAGATGCACCTTTTTTAATACCGTTCTAGTTATGCAAAGTTAGCGTTTGCAAATTCCCAGTTAACTAAAGACCAGAAACCACCAAGGTATTCAGGACGTACGTTACGGTAATCAATATAATAAGCATGTTCCCAAAGATCGACAGTCATAAGCGGTGTAACACCAGCTTCTGTGATTGGAGTACCTGCATTAGAAGTATTAACTATGTCTAAAGAACCGTCAGCTAGTTTAACTAACCAAGTCCAGCTTGAACCAAAGTTGTTCACTGCTTTGTCGTTAAATGCCGCTTGGAATTCAGCAAATGAACCCCATTTTGCATTAATTGCATCAGCAACTGCACCAGTCGCTTCGCCGCCGCCATTAGGGCTCAAAGAGTTCCAGTAGAATGTGTGGTTCCAAATTTGTGCTGCATTGTTAAATACACCACCTTCAGAAGTCTTAATGATCTCTTCTAAAGTTTTACCTTCGAATTCAGTACCACCAATAAGGCCATTAAGTTTTACAACGTAAGTGTTGTGATGTTTACCGTGGTGGAAGTCTAATGTCTCAGATGAAATATGAGGTTCTAAAGCGTCTTTTGCATAAGGTAACGCTGGTAATTCAAATGCCATGATGGTCGTCTCCGTTGGTTTTATATAAGCATAGCTGATAAGATTATAAAACTTGACTATATTACTCAAGTATTAGTTTTACTATATCGCTCAGTTTATTTATAGTTACGCCTTAAATGAGGCTGTTAATCTTTCTTTCAAGGCTAAGTCTTGAAATATTTAACTAGAGCGCATATTTAGACTAAATCTTTTAATGAATTTGAATGCTGCATATTTAAATTCTCTGTATACGCTAGACCAAGAAATGGTATCAAAAATAGTACGTTCTAGGTTAGCTTAATTCATCGCCATACTACCGAGGTTGACATGGAAACCATAGACAAAATTAAACAACAAATCGCTGAAAACTCAATTCTTTTATACATGAAAGGCAGCCCTAAATTACCTTCTTGTGGTTTCTCTTCACAAGCGTCTCAAGCATTAATGCAATGTGGTCAAGAATTCGCTTATGTTGATATTTTACAAAACCCTGATATCCGTGCTGAATTACCAGCTTACGCTGAATGGCCAACATTCCCACAATTGTGGATTGGCGGTGAGTTAGTTGGTGGTTGTGACATCATAATGGAAATGTTCCAAAAAGGTGAGTTACAAGCTTTAATTAATGAAGAAGTAGAGAAGTCTGCATAATTCAGATTGCTACTTTAATTAAATAAAACCAGCTTTTGCTGGTTTTTTTATGACTAATATTTGTCTAATTCTATTTGGATAAGTAAATGGCTTGAACTTTGCATTTAAGCTATGAAAATCCATATTTAATGCACTTTAATTATAAGTATTAGGTTTATGTTAAAAGTCTATTTTAAAAATAAATTCATCCAGAAAGGTCACCTAACTGTTTGTATTTGTTTAATTATATCGTTGGCTATGAGCGCTTGTAGCGACTCATCAAGTGGCTCTGACTCTGCGGCAAACCTTGCCAGTGTTAATGCGGGTGAGGATCAAGTTGTACTAGAAGGCCAGCCAATAACATTAGATGCCACCGTTTACCCTGAGGGGGGAACGGTTGTTTGGGTGCAAATACAAGGTACATTCATTGATGGATTTCCTACAGAAGATGAGTTGCTTGTTGAAATTACGGCTCCAACTTCTCCAACGTCGGAAGATGTTGATTTGGTATTTAAAGCCGAATATACCTCGTTAGATGGTCAGGTGGTTTATGATGAAATTACAATTCAAGTAACAAATGTGGATTATAACCCTATTGCGATTGTTCAGTTTGAAGAAGGCTTAACACCAGCATTTGATACTTATGAAATAGTCACGCTTTCTGGCAGTAACAGTTATGATCAAGATGGCGAAATTCGCCAGTATCAATGGACGCAAATCGACGAGAATGATGAATTAACTTTTATTTCGGATACCGATGAAGTTGAGTTAAAGCTCAAAGCTCCTTTTGTGACTGAACTAACTAACTTTACTTTACAGCTTACCGTAACAGACAACTCAGGGTTACAAGGTAGTAACACGCTAATTGTGCCAGTTGCAGCGTCAAGTAGCGTTATTGCCGCTAATGCAGGCTCGGATCAAATAGTGGATGAGTTTACTCTTGTTACCTTAGATGCATCAGATAGTGCATCGGCGGTTTCAGATGTAACTTGCAGTTGGCAACAATCCCATGGAATTAGCACGACTATTAGCAATGCTGAAAGTTGTATCGCGACTTTTACTGCGCCAGATGTCGATGCAGAAGAAGAACTGATTTTTTCAGTAGAAGTAACAGATTCTCAAGGTGAGCAAGTTTCAAGTGAAGTATTGATAACGGTTAATCCGGTAAATTTAGGGTATTTACATGATACTGGTATTACAGGTTGTTTCAGTAATAGTAAAAAAATAGCCTGTAATGACCCAGATTTCCCAGAGCAAGATGCTGACTCAGGTCGAGATGAAATTAGTACTTTATTAGATAAAATTGGCGATGGACCACGTTCTTTTGATTTTACTAAATTTGATGAAAACGGCGATGAATTATCTAACTCAGCGGTTGTATTTAGTTGCGTTCGCGATAACTTCACTGGTTTGATTTGGGAAGTTAAAGAGGCTCCTAGCATTCCTGAATTTGAGAATTTAAGGGGGGCTGAAAATTATTACAGTATGGACTCAAAGCTTGCTGCATCATCGTCATGCCCTTCAACAAGCAACTGTGGTCAAGAAGAGTTTATAACAAATGTTAATGATGCATTTTTCTGTGGAGGAGCCAACTGGCGATTACCAACGTATTTAGAGCTATTAAATGTGCTCGATTATAATGACGTGAATAGTGAAGATTTATTAGTTTCAGAATTTTTCACTAACACTCCAAATAAAACGGTACTAGGCCACAAATTTTACTGGGTATCTAACGCTAGTGCTGAGGGCGAAACCGATGAAGCGTATTTTGTACTAGATTTAGCAACTGGCGATGATTCGGCACTACATATGTCAAAACCTGCCTATGTTATTTTAGTCAGAAGCGTTGGAGAAGAAGATTAGAGATGATAGTTAAATTAAACAAAAAATTAACAATAATAACTGCCTTTTTAATGATCTTGTCAACACAAGCATTTGCAGTTCAGCAATGTGATGGCAGCTCAGTGACCACAGATGATGAAGATTTTGTTATATCGGAAGATGAGCCCAGTATTGTAACCCATTCAACTACAGGGCTATCTTGGTCTAGATGTCTGGTTGGTCAGGTTTGGAACAACGATGATGAGACATGTGACGGCACAGGAAAACAATTAACCTGGCAAGAGGCTCTTCAGCTATCTACTAGCTATGAATTAGAACAAAAAACTGGGTGGCGTGTGCCAAATATAAAAGAGCTTGCCTCTATTGTTGAACGTAACTGTGTCTCACCATCAGCTAATTTGACTATTTTTGATAATACACCAGCGCAAAGTTTTTGGTCTTCATCGCCTAATACAGCCGCTGGGCAAAGTAATGAAGCCTGGGCTGTCACATTTAGTAATGGCCGACTTGATAGTAAATTGAAACAACAAGATTTCTACGTACGTATGGTTAAATACGCTGAATAGCATTGATCATTAATGGCTTTACCTGCAAAATTAAACGCATTGGAATTCATTCTCTGTAATTGGAATTGACACTTTGCGTTTTCACCTTATTATTCTTGCTTTTTTGGCCTCTATTGGTTCACAACAAGCTAAAGCGGCTGAGTGCCCAATTCAACTGAAAATGGGCTTGCTCATATCTCCTGATCATATCCGCGTGTTAAAAAAAGGTCGTACCCAATTTCAAATAAATAACAATGAACAGTTATTTATTCGTGGTGACGAAATAGAGTTAACACCTGAACAAACCGCTTTAGTCAAAGAGTTCAGTTTGGGACTACGAAAAGAGCTGCCTGAGATTGTCGATATTGCGATGGACAGTATGGAACTTGGCTTTGGTGCATTAAATAAGGTAATAAAAGGCATTGCTGGTACGGACGCGGCGCAGGGAATTGAAGAGCACTTTGCGGTCTTACAACGAAGTTTAATGGGCCGCTTTGCTCGTAGCGGTGATAACTTTTATTTAGCTCCTCAAGGCCTAAATGAACTTAATGATTTCTTTGAAGGTGAACTTTCAAATCAAGTGAAAAGTATTGTTACCAACTCCTTAAGTATTATGTTGGATGCCATGGATGAAGCGTTTAAAAAAAGTGACACTGAAATTGAAGGGAAAACGGTGGGTTTGGGAATTCGAGTTGATTTAATCAGCGCCGAAGTTGAACGCTCGTTAAAATATAATGCAGATAGGTTAGAACAAAAAGCGGATGCCTTTTGTCAGCGCTTTGAAACGTTAGACGCTATTGAAGCTAGATTACAAACGCAATTACCTCGTCTTAGAAATTATGACATTTTAAGTAATGAAACCAATATAAATGAGTCGCATTAGTCCAGAACAAGCAGGGGGGGGGGTCATCCGTTTACCAAGTAATAAAATTATTTGTTAAAAACAGACCATGTCTTGTGTTAATCTCCAAAATATTCCGCTTAGCGTAAATTACCATGAGTTAAATGATAGGAAGTCATGCGAAATCCATATATATATTTTATAACTGCCGTTACTTTGCAGTTCACCAGCTTTGCTATATCAGCCCAAGAACGTTTTGAATTACAAACAAAGACTATTTTTTCAGAGATAGTTAACGACTATAAAACCTTCTACCAAACCGACCGTATGTTAAGAGCTGCAACCGTATTTTCATTAGGTGGTATTATTGCCAATACAAGCTTAGATCCTGAAATTCAAGAATGGCATCAATCTAAAATAAAATCTGACTTTTCCGATGATGTTTCTGGTGTGGCAAAACTGTTTGGCGAAAAAACCATAATGTTACCAGTCACATTAGCTGCAACTGCAATGCAAATGTCATCAACCCACAATGTATTTGGCGAGTGGGGGCAACTTACATTACGTTCTTATATTGTAGGCTCTCCAGCAGTTGGTGTGATGCAGTATGTAACTGGTGGCTCTAGACCTAGAGATGGACGTGAAGCTGATTGGCGACCATTTAATGATGATAACGGGGTTAGCGGACACTCTTATGTAGGAGCGGTGCCTTTTTTAGTTCTAGCTAAAATGAAACAATTAAGCCCAATGCAAAAAAACATGGCCTTATTTGCTTCTGGTTTGTCTGCCTGGTCACGAGTAAATGATGATGCACATTATTTTTCACAAGCATTACTCGGTTGGTACATGGCCTGGGAAGCCGTGGATGCGGTATCGTCTAATGGTGTTAAAGAAAACTGGCTACAAGTAAGCCCGTATACATTTGGTGATGGTGTTGGTGTATCTGTATCAATGTCTTGGTAAAAAATGCACCTGTACACCCGATATGTACAAGTCATAGCTCTCTTTGTGCTACGAGTAAAATAAGTTTAATAGTTGGATTTAGTCGATGTTGGAAGTAAAAAAAATTTGGTTGTATATACAAAAAAACACTCTGCTTAGTCTGAAGCAAAGTACATCCACGTTATTTCATTTTGTATTTTATAGCTTTGCTTTTACTTATTTATTGATAAGTGCCTTCGTATTAAGCTCAGATGCACCGTTAACTTTTAGCGGTATAATTTACGCGTTAACAATCCCCGTCTATTACTATTTGATTTTTGTCGTTTTAACTGTCGTTTTGATACCTATCTTATGGAGTAAAAAGCTAGTTGCTTTGATTTTGCTGCCTAAGTTCTTAATGGATATGATGCTAATTGCTGATTATTTTATTTTTGATATTTACCGTTTTCATATCGATATGTTGTTTATCAATATGTTGCTGCATGACTTTAAAGGTATCGGTATATCTATCTGGCTAGTTTTACTGTCTCTAGTGGTATATTCAATAATCTTTTTAATTAACTTTGTTATTTATAAGAACATTAAACGCTTACCTAAATTACGACTTAAGTGGGTTAATTTAGCCGTGTTTTTGGTTTTTATCATTGGGCAGGGAATTCATATAGTCGGTTATGAATATAAAACGCCTAGCGTAATTCGTTATACGCCATACTTACCTTATTATGCACCATTAACCTCTAGCTCTTTGATGGATAAATTAAAAGCAAAATATCCGAGTGTTTTTCCACAGCAAGATAACAGTGTCAGTGATGGAATTAATTCTATTCTGTCGTCAAGTTCAACCGGTGGTTTATTAAACTACCCAATTAATCCACTGACATGCCCTACACCAGAATTAGACGCCGCATCGCAAGTTAAAAACCTGAAACAAAAGCAAAGCCAACCGAACAAACCAAATGTTTTAATATTTGTAATGGAGAGCTGGCGACAAGATGTTATGGATAAAGATGTAAGTCCTCACATCTTTAACTTAGCTCAGCAGGCAAGCCAATTTAATAATCATTACAGTGGTGGTAGCGTAACGGTAAATGGCTTATTTAGCTTACTGTATGGCCTACATCCAACTTACCGTGATTACATGACGTCGACACCTTATCAAAATCAAAGTTTATTGACTAAAACCCTTGCTCAGCAAGGTTATGATATTGACGTATATACCTCTTCCAACTTAGACCGATTTGCTTTGAAGGCAATGTTCTTCGGTAAAATAAACGATGAGCATTATGTGAACCCATTGAATGAGCAAGTGTATATCAATGATAAGGTTGCCGTTGATGCCTTAATTAAAGACTTAAAAACACCAACCACTAAACCTTGGTTTAAGTTTGTCTTTTTAAGTGCCACTCATCATAACTACCAATATCCAAAGAAACATAAGATATTCACACCTGTTGAGTCTAATCCAGAGGCATTTTTGTTTGATAAACACATGGATGGCAAACCATTATTTAACGACTATAAAAATTCAGTTCATTATTTAGATAGCCTATTTGGTGACGTTTGGTCTGTCATGAAGCAAACCAATATGGTTCAAGATACTTTGACCATAGTGACATCAGATCATGGTGAAGAATTTAACGATGACAATAAAGGTTACTGGGGTCATGGTAGCAATTTCACCAAATACCAAACCGCGGTACCATTAATTGTGAAGAAACCACAGCAGAGTGAACCTGAAAGGGTGACTGAATTAACTGGGCATATTGATATAGTTCCAACTATTTTACAAACCACCATTAACTGTCAAAACCCAACGACTGACTACAGCTCAGGTTTTAACTTATTTGATTTGCCAGAGCAGCGTGAAGGTTTGATTATTAGTAGTTATAAAGATAAAGCTTATTTAATTGATGAACAGATTTATGCCACTGGATTGAATATTCAAAGTTACTCAGTTGAAGATATAAATAAAGAAAATGAGCATTTTAATTATAAAAAGTTAAGCCAGTTAAAAGAGCAAGAATCGAGTTTATTAAATCATTAATAAAGCACGGTTATCGTATTAGTGCTTAAAACCTTACAAATTCTAACCAGTTGAACCGACTATTAACCTATGGGGTCTTGCATCATAGGGCTGATGACGGTATAAACACTGGGTTTGATATAAATCAAAAACGGCCCAGAGAGGCTGTTTAAAAAAATAATAACTATAATCGTTAGGAACATTTATGAATAAACCAGAATATACTGGAACGTGGTTTGGGCAGCCAGGCGGATTGCTTACTTTATTTGCAACCGAAATGTGGGAGCGAATGAGCTACTACGGCATGAGAATGATGTTGGTTCTTTTCATGACTGCATCCCTACAAGACGGTGGTTTAGCCATCACAGTTGCATCTGCTGCTGCTATCTATGGGCTTTACACTGGTGCTGTATATTTTATGGGCTTACCAGGCGGTTGGATTGCTGACCGTTTAATTGGTGGTCAAAAATCAATATGGTACGGCGGCATTATCATTATGTGTGGTCATATCATCTTGGCAATACCAAGTGATACCACGTTTTTCATTGGTCTTATTTTTGTTGTGCTAGGGACTGGTTTATTAAAACCGAATATGAGTTCATTAGTTGGTCAGCTTTATGCTGATAATGACGACCGTCGTGATGCTGGTTTTGCTATCTATTACATGGGTATCAATCTTGGTTCTCTAATTGGTTACGGTATTTGTGGCTCCTTAATGGAAAGTGAGAGTTTTGGTTGGCATTGGGCATTTGGTGCAGCTGCTGTTGGTATGGCACTAGGTTTATTTATTTATAAAAAGACAACACCTCGCTTAAATGGTGTAGGTGCAGAGCCTTCACATCCTATGTCTGATAAAGGCAAAAAAATTAGCTGGATGGTTATTGTTGCTGCTTTAGTCGCATTAGCTGGTGTGACTGCGATGACTTTTGCAGGTTCAATCGTGATTAACCCAGTATCACTTGCTGAATATACAGCCATTGTTTTTACTCTTGTTTTTGTTGTGTATTTTGGCGGCATTTTCTTTTTTGGCAACTTAAATGAAAATGAGAAAAAAGGCATGGGGGCTTTACTGTTAGTTTGTGTAGCTTCAGCTTGTTTCTGGTCTGGTTTTGAGCAGGCTGGTTCTTCGATGAATTTATTTGCGCGTGATTATACTGACCGTATTGTGGGTTCGTTTGAAATTCCAACCGGTTGGTTCCAGTCGTTGAATTCATTTTTCATCATTGCATTATCACCATTTTTTGCCGCATTATGGATTAACTTATCTAAGAAAATGATCAGTCCTTCTTACGGTATAAAAACTGCCGTTGGTTTGATTATTATGGCAACAGGCTTTTTAGTTATGTTTGCGGCATCACAATACGCGGTAGCTGGATTAAAAGTTGCGCCTTATTGGTTAGTTGCTACTTACTTTCTACATACTGTTGGTGAGTTATGTTTAAGCCCAGTCGCGTTAAGTGCAGTAAGTAAATTATCGCCTAAACGTTTCTCAGGTCAGCTAATGGGTGTGTTTGTATTAACGTACTCAATTGGTAACATAATATCTGGTTTATTAGCTGGTAACTATGATCCTAATAACGTAGAACAAATTCCGTCATTGTATTTACAGATAAGCTTATTTAGTATTGGCATCGGTATTGTGATTGTTTTACTTAGCTTTAAAACTAAAGCGTGGGAAAAAGCAGCGGAAGCTAAATAGCTTCTACCTGATCATTAAAGCCCTTTTATTAGGGCTTTTTTGTATATGTGTGAATTCAAATTTAAATATGGTTAATTAATGACACAACAAACAGAAATTTTAGGCTATTCCAAAGGGCTCTTTTTATTGGCTAACACCGATATGTGGGAACGCTTTAGTTATTATGGAATGCGAGCGTTATTAGTATTGTATTTAGTAGCAGCTACCTCCAACAGTGGTATGGGTTGGACGACCACAGCTGCATTGAATTTATATGGTACGTTTACTATGTTGATTTATATAACGCCGCTGTTTGGTACTTGGCTTGCTGATAATATCTTAGGTCAACGTAAGGCGATTATTTACGGTGGTTTTTTATTAACCTTTGGTTATTTCACATTAGCTATTCCTGCTGAATACTTAAATGGTTTTGAAACTCAATTCTTATACATAGGTTTATTTTTAATATTAGCTGGCAACATGTTGTTTAAAGCTAATATGACAGGTTTAGTATCTGGTTTATTTAGTAAAGATGATGAGCGACGAGTCGGTGGGTTTACCATTTTCTATATGGGGATAAATCTAGGTGCTTTTATCTCACCTTTAATTATTGGTTCCATTGGTGAAAAAATCAATTGGCATTACGGCTTTGCTATTGCAGGCATTGGTATGTTGATTGGTCTTACGATGCAAATTGTTTATGCAAAATTGTACTTAGGTGATTTAGGTTTAGAGCCATCAGCCAAAGTCGCAAGGAAAAAGAAAGTATCTACAGATATATCGCCACTAACCAAAGAAGAAAAAGATAGAAGCAAAGTCATCGTATTAATGAGTGTATTCTCTATTATTTTTTGGGTTGGTTTTGCTCAAGCTGGTGGCTTGTTTAACATATACGCCTCAGAATTTACCGACAGAAGCTTTATTGGTTTTGAAGTTCCAGCGACTTGGTTTCAAGCGCTAAATGGTTTATTTCTTATTTTACTCGCGCCTTATGTTGCAAATACTTGGCTTAAATTAGGTAACAAAGAGCCTGGCTCACCGGTTAAATTTGCTATTGCTATGGTATTACTATCACTAGGCTTTTTTGTCATGGTATTGGCTACGTTTACCCAAGGTGGTGACGAAACCGTAAAAGTAAGTATGTTGTTTTTAGTATTTGCTTATTTGTGTCACACCTTAGCTGAGCTTTGTTTGTCACCTATTAGCATGTCTATGATTGGTAAACATGCACCAGCCAAACTATGTGGTTTGTTGATGGTTGTTTGGTTATTTTGTACAGCGTTAGGTAATAAACTAGCGGGGGTTATTGGCTCTATGGTTGGTAACGGCGGACAACAAATAGAAAATGCTTTAGTTATTTTTGGCTCAATCGGCATCGCAGGCTTAGTGACTGCCCTCATTGTTTTTCTATTATCTAACAAATTAATAAAATGGATGCATGGTGCTAACGAGCCGGGCGCTGATGAAGAGCAACGATTAGAACAAGAAGTATCTGTGGTTGCGACTCATGAAGGCATGTAGTTCTGAGGTAAAGAGCCCAGAGGCAAACAACTCAGAGGTAAATAAGCATGCTGTTTAATACAAGTAAGCTTCCTGTGTTTTCAGGTTTGAATTATACCCAACGTATGTTGGCGCTAGAAATGGCAAAAGAGAAGTTACCATTACCTAAAAAAGCGGTATTACATACGATTAAATTTTTGCTTATTGCTCCAGTATTTTTTTTGATTGCTAACGATCAAAGCTGGTCAGTCTTAGCCTGGATATTTTTATTGTTTTTACTTTATCCGTTAGTGACAAAGCCACTTTCAATTTACTTCGTACGTTCATACTTAAGTGAATGTGTGGAGCAAATCAAACAAAGTGATGATAAAACTAGCTAGGTAACAAATAGTTAAATGACTAAATAGTCACTGTAGAATAAAAGTGACAGGCAAAATAAAAGGGCCGTTGCTTATTTCTTGATTATTATTTTAATCAAAAAATAAGCAACGGCCCTTTTTATATGTGAAGCTAAATCAGAGTATAATAAACAGTCGTTTAAATTACTGTTTAATACCTTCAATCAATAGTTCTAATTCGATTTTTCCAACCCAACCCGCTTTAAAGTCGTAATCAGAAACATCAATTGTTGTTGTGCCAGCAAAACCTGCGCGATAACCACCCCACGGATCTTTACCTTCGCCAATTTTAGTTGCATCGATAGTGATGCTATTTGTTACACCATGCAGTGTAAAGTCACCAACAACTTCAACTTTATCTCCGCCTTTGTCAGTTACTTTAGTACTAACGAATTTAGCGGTTGGGAATTCTTCAACGGCTAGGAAGTCGCCGCCTCTTAAGTGCTTGTCACGTTCCGCATGGTTACTATCAATACTAGTTGCATCAATATTTACTGTTATTTTAGTTGCCGCAACGTCTTTTGCATCGTAGCTAAATTTACCGTCAAACTTGTTAAAACGACCGGTTAAAAAACTATAACCTAAGTGGTTTGCTTTAAAGTTAATAAATGCGTGAGCACCTTTTACATCTAATACGTAATCAGCTGCGCTAGCAACTTGGCTTGCTGTTAATGCTAATAAACCAACTAAGGTTAATGATAATTTTTTCATGTTATTTCTCTTTTATTTATGTTGATATTTATAATATGTTTCTAAGTTATATATAATTTTATTTAAATTTTGTAATACGTTTTATCGTTTCATCTTTATCAATGAAGTGATGTTTTAATGCAGCTAGTACATGTAACACCACCATAGCCATAATGGTATAAGCCGCTATTTCGTGTACTTCGCCTGCTAAGTCTTCTTGATTGGCAAAAAGCTCACCCATTGAAGGGACTGTAAATAGGTTAAACAGTTCAATCCCTCTGCCATCAGCAGTCGAGATTAAGTAACCACTGAACATAATCAACAAGAGTAACCCATAAAGTGCCAAATGCGCGAGTTTTGCTAATTTATGTTCAACTTTCTTACCTCCAAGATCTTTTGGCGTTTTGTTACTCAGCTTCCAAATAATCCGTATTAAGGTAAGTGAAAATAAGGTTAAGCCAAATGCTTTATGGTAATAGGGAGCCTCTCTATACCACTCGCTATAATAGTTTAAATCTACCATCCAAAAGCCAAGCGCAAATAAGCTAAAAACCATCACTGCGCTAATCCAATGGATATAAGTGCTAATCAATCCAAATTGTTCATCTGTATTCTTAAGCATAATTAATTATCTCTTTAAGTAACTGAACCAATAATACATTCTATTAAGCGAAATTAAATGCCAAATAATTCGTCTTATCTTTCTATTAAATAGAAAGGTATTAAATTATCCAATTGTTGAATGAATATCAATACTCAACAATATAAATATTATAAATCAGTTGGTTACTATATCTTTTTTTATAGGAAATGAAATTAAATCAGTTGAAACTCGTTCAAATTAAGTTGAGTGTATAAATTACCTAAGATTTGGAAATAGTCTTTGTAATCAATATGCATAAGAGGTCGGTGTATGCTACATACTTCTAATTATTAAACGCTTTTGTAGTAAAACAAACAATGTATTTATTAACACAATTTAACTTACCAATTTAGAAAGAGGCTCTATGACAAATTCAATTAAACTCACCGCAGGCGATGCTTTTCCATTAACGCAAGCGACACTTTTGGATGGCACGGTTGTTAACTTAGGTAAAGCGCACGGTGATGCTGATTGGCAGATGGTTGTGGTGTATAGAGGTAAACACTGTCCTTTGTGCGTACGATACCTAAATTTATTAGAAGAGCACCAAGAAGCATTGAAAGCTATTGGCGTAAGCGTTTCTGCTGTTTCAGGTGACTCAAAAGTACAACTTGAAGAGACAATGGAAAAGTTAACCATCACTTACCCAATTGCTTATGGTTTAACAGAACAACAAATGAAAGCGTTAGGTTTATATATTTCAGCACCGCGTTCTGAACAAGAAACGGATCATAACTTTGCCGAACCTGGATTGTTTGTGATTAACGCGGAAGGTCTTTTACAAGCGGTTAATATATCTAACACGCCATTTTTACGCCCAGAGCTAGATGTTGTGGTAAGAGGTTTAGGTTTTGTTCGTGGTCAAGATGACTATCCAATTCGTGGGACGGTTAGTTATTAACTGAACTTTTTTATCCACAATTATATTCAGTAATAAAACTCCATTGAACAAGGTTCTGTAGAGGTTACTGACTTGCTGAGAATCCCTCACTCGGGGGATTGGAGTTCCGAGTGGATAATGTAGTAACGTTTTATTACTTATACACTTGTAAGCTAAGTCAGATTATCTGTTAAATGACCGCTTAATAACGTTTGATAAATAAACGTGAAATCACCTAAAACCTCAATTTAAACATGTAATTAAGTTTATAATTCAGAATAGAGTAACGGTAAAAGTAATAATTCATTTTTAGTTTACAAGTTTAACTAACTTCATTTAAAGTGGAGGGGAATGTAGTTAAATTTAAACAGGACGAGAGAATGAAACTAACGAAGATAGCACTAACTTTATTACTCAGTACAGGCTTAACAGCCTGTGGTGGCGGTAATGAAAAAAGCAATTCAACGCATACTATTCCAGGTGTAACGTTTGTAGAGTCACTACAAGCGAACCCTGATGAAATCAATATCCCTTATAAAAAATACAAATTAGATAATGGCCTGACTGTTATTGTGCATGAAGATCACTCGGATCCTTTAGTGCATGTCGATGTTACTTACCATGTCGGCTCTGCACGTGAAGAGTTAGGAAAGTCAGGCTTTGCTCATTTCTTTGAACATATGATGTTTCAAGGCTCAGAAAATGTTGCGGATGAAGAGCATTTCAAAATAATTTCAGAAGCGGGTGGTACTTTAAATGGTACAACTAATTCAGATCGCACCAATTATTTTGAAACAGTTCCAGTTAACCAATTAGAAAAAATGTTATGGCTAGAAGCCGATAGAATGGGCTTTTTACTTGATGCTGTAACACAAGAAAAGTTCGAAGTTCAGCGTGAAACTGTTAAAAATGAACGTGGACAACGAATAGATAATCGCCCTTATGGACGTATGAGCGAGAGAGTGTCTCAGGCTTTATATCCAGACGGTCATCCTTATTCATGGCCAGTTATTGGTTTTATGGATGATTTAAATCGTGTAAATGTTAACGACCTTAAAGCCTTCTTTTTAAAATGGTACGGTCCTAATAATGCAACGCTTACTATTGGCGGCGACATCAGTGCTGAAGATGTATTGCCTTTAGTTACAAAATACTTTGCACCTATCCCAGTTGGACCAGAAGTCCCTACAGTGCAAAAAATGCCAGTGAAGCTTACACAGGACCGCTATATTTCAATGGAAGATAAAGTTCATTTACCGCTATTAAGTATGAACTTTCCAACGACGTATGCGCGTTCAGAAGACGAAGCCCCTCTGGATGTATTAGCTGAAATAATAGGCGGAGGTAACAACTCGCTATTGTATAAAAACTTAGTTAAGACGCAACTTGCTGTTCAAGCCAGTATGAATCACCCTTGTAGTGAACTTGCTTGTTCTGTAAGTATTTATGCATTACCTAACCCAACATCAGGCAAAACACTTGCAGATATGGAGAAGGTAGTACGTAACTCATTTGAAGAGTTTGAAAAACGCGGTGTAAAACAAGATGATTTGGATAAGATAAAAGCTAAAATTGAATCACGTTCAATCTTTGGTCTGCAAAGCGTTGCGGGCAAAGTATCACAACTTGCGGCGTCTGAAACCTTCACTGGTAACCCTAACTACATCAAAACAGATATTGCTCGATACAATGCAGTAACTAAAGAAGATGTAATGCGTGTATTTAATCAATACATTAAAGGTAAATCTGCCGTTATCATGAGTGTAGTACCAGAAGGGCAAGCTAAACTAATTGCCGCAGCTGATAATTTTACTCCTAAAACACACGACTTTGGTGGTCCGTCAACAACGTCGGCAGATGACTTAGTCGCGCGTAGAGCCGTAGATACTTTTGATAGAAGTGTTCAGCCTAAAGCAGGTGTTAATCCAGCCGTGGAAGTTCCTACATTATGGAAAAGTAACACTAAAAATGGCATAACTCTGTTAGGCACACAAAGCACAGAAACACCAACGACGGCTATTTTCATCAAAGTACCAGGTGGCTTATATCATGAGTCTGCTGAGAAAGTAGGTTTGTCTTCTTTTACTGCGACATTATTAGGTGAGTCAACAGAAAATTACACAACCGAAGAAATGAGCAATGCGATCGAGAAGCTGGGTAGTAATATCAATATTTACTCAGATAAAACACATACTAATATCTATGTTTCAACGCTTACCAAAAACCTTGATGCAACACTTGATCTCGTAAAAGAAAAACTGTTTAAACCAGCATTTAATAAAGATGATTTTGAGCGTAATAAGCAACAAAGCATACAAAATATTCAACACTCAATGAAAGATGCGGGTTATTTAGCATCAAATGGCTACAACAAGTTACTTTATGGTAATAACATTGCTGGCTTACCAAGTGGCGGGAATGTTCAAAGTGTATCAGCGATTACATTAGATGATGTTAAAGGGTTTTATAAAACCAACTTTAAACCTCAAGGAACTGAAATTATAATTGTTTCAGACTTAGATAAATCAAAAGTAGAGTCTAAGGTGACTGTAACTTTTGCTGATTGGGAAGGTCAAGCACCAAAATTTGCGGTTGACTTTACTGAGCCAAAAGTTGAAACCAATGTTATCTATTTAGTTGATAAACCGGCGGCACCTCAATCTGAGATCAGAATTGGTCGTCGCGATATGGTTGAAGATATTACCGGTGAGTTTTTTAAAGCCAATTTAATGAACTTTGCTTTAGGTGGTACATTTAACAGCCGTATTAATTTAAACCTACGAGAAGACAAAGGCTATACGTACGGAGCTCGTTCACGCTTCTGGGGTGATAAAACATCAGGTGGTTTTACAGCTTCTGCTGCGGTAAGAGCTGATGCTACCGCTGCATCTTTAACAGAGTTCACCAATGAACTAATGAGCTATTCAGAGCAAGGTATCACTGATGAAGAGCTTATGTTTATGCGAAAAGCAATCAACCAAAAAGATGCGCTGAAATATGAAACGCCGAATGCAAAACTTGGCTTTTTAGCACAAATTTTAGAGTATGATTTATCGCCTAGTTTTGTTGATGAACGCAATAAAATTGTGAGCACTATTAGCAAAGAAGAAATTAATAAATTAGCTAAAAAACACTTAAACACTAAAGAGATGGTCTATTTAGTGGTAGGTGATGCTCAGACTCTTCGCCCTGAACTTGAAAAGCTTGGAATGAAGGTTGTTGATTATAAGTTGTAATTAACTACAGTGTTAAAACTAAAAAAAGCAGCTTTTAAGCTGCTTTTTTATTGTCTTAATTAAATGGCCGTTAAGTAGGATTAGAACTAATTTATGAATTTTAGAGAAAACTCTAGAGAAACAGAAATAGAAATAGAAATACTCTAATGAGAAGTGACCAAAACAGATTTATACAATAGGCTTAGTTTTGTTAAATTTAATCATTCTTATCTTTAAACTCACATAAATCCTCAATAATACACGCACCGCATTTAGGTTTTCTGGCAACGCAGATATATCGGCCGTGCAGTATTAACCAGTGGTGAACGTCTACTTTGAATTCGGCAGGGATGACTTTTAGCAGCTTTTCTTCTACGTCTTTTACGTTTTTACCGGGCGCGAGTTTGGTGCGGTTGGATACTCGGTCTATATGTGTGTCTACAGCGATGGTAGGCCAGCCGAATGCGGTATTTAATACAACGTTAGCGGTTTTTCTACCAACGCCTGGTAGCGCTTCTAAGGCGGCTCTATCTTCTGGTACCACAGAGTTATGTAACTCAATTAGCATTTTGCAGGTTTTAATGGTGTTTTCGGCTTTGGTGTTAAACAAACCAATGGTTTTAATATAGGTTTTTAAACCATCTACACCTAAAGCTAAGATAGCTTCTGGTGTATTTGCCACAGGGTAAAGTTTGACGGTTGCTTTGTTAACGCTGACATCTGTAGCTTGTGCCGATAATAAAACAGCGATCAACAATTCAAATGGGCTTGAGAATTCCAACTCGGTTGTCGGGTTTGGGTTGTTATCTCTCAGTCGAGTTAATATTTCTAAACGTTTTGCTTTATTCATCGTAGATTTTTAATCTCTCACCACTTACTCTTTCGAAACTCGAAACTCGAAACTCGAAACTCGAAACTCGAAATTAATTAACCGTTGTTACTCTGGCGCGTTCTACTTTGTTGGCTTTTTTATTTTTTTGATTATCAAGTTGTTTGTTATCAAGATAGTTTTTGCCAGCAATAATAAACCCCATACCGATAAAGGCACCTGGAGGTAAAATAGCCAGTAGGAACTGTTGATCAAACTGAAATATTTGTAACTCTATATCATTAGCCCATTCACCAAATAATAGATGGGCACCGTAGAATAAAGTACCTTGACCAAGGATCTCTCTTACACCACCTAATATTAATAAAATGAACATAAAACCAAGTCCCATCATAAAGCCATCAAAAGCCGCATTTATTGGCGGGTTCTTAGATGCAAACGCTTCAGCTCTGCCAATAATGGCGCAGTTGGTAACTATTAATGGAATGAATATGCCTAAAGATAAATACAAACCATAAGTGTAAGCGTTCATTAACAGCTCTACTATGGTAACAAAAGAGGCAATGATCATAATAAATACAGGGATGCGTATTTCTTTGGTCACCCAATCTTTAACTAGCGATATGGTTAAGTTAGACACAATTAACACTAACATTGTCGCGATACCTAATCCCAACGCATTAATAAATGTATTAGTTACCGCAAGTAACGGACATAAACCTAACAGCTGCACTAGGGCAGGGTTGTTTTTCCATAAACCTTCTTTTGCGATTGTAGACCAATCAACTAACGTAAATGGATTCGGTTTTTTCTCGGTCACTTCACTACTAACATCTTCGTTGGCGTTATGATCGTCAGCAACAATATCTTCTGAGGTAGTTGTATTAGTCATTAGGTACCTCTTTTTTCGGTGTTTCTGACTCATCTACAGCGTCTTTTTCTGAGTCTTCGTCTGATTCTTTATCCGATGCTTTATCTGAGCTTGCACTTGGGGTCTCATCCGAAGATTCTGCTGGTTTGGTAACTGGCTCTTCGTCTTTAGTTTCTACTTTATCCGCTTCTGCTTTGGCTGGTTTAGCTTCATCAGTTGAACTGTCTTCAGCTTTAGGTTTAGCCGCTTCAACTTCAGGCTTAGCAATTTCAACTTTAGCTGCTTTGTCTTCATCTTTAGCGTCTTCAGTTGCTGCTTTTGGCTTAGTGTCAGCAGGCTTAGCAGTGTCACTTGTGCTTTCAGGTTTATTTTCTGTATTAGAGCTTTCAGCTTCAGCTTTAACAGCATCAGGTTTCGCAACATCAGTTTCAGCATCTTCTGCTTTGCTGTCAGCACCAGTGTTTTCTGGAGTAGTAACTTCTGTAGCGGTTGCACCCTCAATTTCTGGCTTAGTGGCTTCAGTGCTAGTGTTTTCTGGAGTCGTACCTTCAGTTTTGCTTTCTGTCTTGCTCTCAGTTTCACCGCTATTAGTAACTGGCGTATCTGTTACTGCTTCAGGAGTAACGATTTCAGGTGCCGTATTTTCAGCTTCTTTAGCTTCAGTTGTCGCTTCCTCTGGAGTTGTCTGTTCAGATGCAGCCTCTTCTGGAATTAGGGCACTGTCTTGCGTTTCTATTTCAGGCTCTATTAGTATTTCTGGTTCGTTAACCGGCTCTACTGGAATTGGTGCAGGCTCACACTGATTTTCTTGAGTAAACAAACTGTTAAAGTTTAGCGTAACGTAAAGAATGGAGTGGCGTAATTGATTGACGACTGCTCTTGGTGTAATTGTGGCGCCGGTAAACTGATCAACATAGCCACTGTCTTTTTTAACAAACCAGTTTTTATCTTGTTCAGAAGTCACGTTCATATTATTAAATGACAATACCCAGTCAGACTTCTCAAGATCAATTTTATCGCCAAGTCCTGGTGTTTCTTGATGTTTTAAAGCTCGTACACCTTGGACTTTACCTTTTTGGTCAACCGCCACCATCATTTTGATTAATCCGTTATAACCTTTAAGCGTTTGAGTTTGGAACACTAACGCGTAAGGCTTATCTTGCATGGTTGCACGATAAATCACATGCTGTTGTTCATCGCCAAAGATATTGTAATCAGTTAAACGGAAGCAGTTTTCAAGTGGATTATTATCAAATTTAGTCGGGACGAGTACTTGGTTAAGTTTATTTAACAAATCTTGTTGGGCTTGTTTTTCTATTACTGGCGCAGTTAATACGTAGGTAATTGAAACCAGCAAAGTACACACAGCAGCAAATGCAGATAACAGCAGTGCATTTTTTTTAGAGGTAAAAATAAGTAAATTCTTGCTCATATTTATCCCTTGGCCTTATGGCCGTAAACTGTCGGTCTCGTGTAATAGTCTATCAATGGCACGGTTAAGTTTGCTAATAGTACAGCAAAGGCAACCCCATCAGGATAACCACCCCATTCACGGATCATAAATATCAACATGCCAATAATTGCACCGTAGATTAAACGACCTCTAACGGTAGTAGACGCAGAAATAGGGTCAGTTGCTATAAAAAATGCCGCAAACATAGTGGCACCAGAAAATAAGGTGATCATAGGTGTTAATGATAAATCAGGCGTAATAGAGTAACTAATTAAGCTTAGGGTAAATAAACTAGCAATGACAGCGAGAGGAATATGCCAGCGAATAATACCTTGTTTGAGTAATAATAAACCGCCAACTAAATAGCCTAGGTTTACCCATTCCCAGCCCGTACCACCATATTCACCGTAAATAGGAGATTTGATGATCTCTGATGCGGTTAAGCCTAAATCTATTTGAGTCTTAAAGTGATCAAGTGGCGTTGCCATGGTAATTCCATCAACGGCTATACGTAATTGATTTACGCTGTAACCATCAAGTGTGAAGCCTGTAAATATAGACGATACACAATCTAAAAAGCTAATGTCGTAAGTCATAACTTGCTGCACTGGTAACCAATTTGTCATCGCGACAGGGAAGGAAATAAGTAAAACGACGTAGCCCGCCATAGCAGGGTTAAACAGGTTAAAACCAAGTCCGCCATATAATTGCTTAACGATTATGATGGCAAAAGATACGCCGATAACGCTTATCCACCAAGGTGCTAACGGTGGGATGCTCAGAGCAATTAATAACCCGGTTAAGATGGCAGAACCGTCAGATAATGTTCTTCTTACTGGCTTCTCTCTTAAACTTAACACTAGCGCTTCTGAGGCTAAAGCAATCAATATACATAACAAAGCTTGTACTACAACGCCCCAACCAAAAATGAAAGTTTGAGCTGCAATACCTGGAATACATGCATAACAAACCATGCGCATAACTTGGTTTGTGGTTAATCCAACTTTACCGTGTGGGGAACTAACAAAAAGATTAGATATAGATTTCATTATTTTTGCTCACTTTGGTCTTTATCTTGTGTTAGCTTTTTAGCTTTTGCTTTAGCAATGGTCGCTGCTATCTTGTCTTTTTTAATCTGCTCAGCAGATTTATCTTCGACGGTTTCGGCCGACTTTGTTTGACTAGGCTCTGTTGTTACGGCTTCAGACTCTGCGGCTTGAGCTAACTTTTTTGCTTTTGCTCTAGCTACTGTGGCGGCAATTTTATCTTTTTTAATCTGCTCGGCAGATTTAGCTTCAACCGTCTCTGTTGTTTCAACAATATTGTCTTTAGGTTCAGTGTTAGCTGTTGTTACTGTTGCGGGGGTTACTTCAGATTTAGATTCAGCTTGAGCTTGAGCTTGTTTCTTTGCTTTAGCGCGAGCAATAGCCGCTGCTACTTTATCTTGTGTGTCTGTTGTTTTAACGTCAGAACTTACTGCTTCACTTTCACCAGCGGATGCTTTTTTCGCTTTAGCACGTGCTAACGCTGCGGCAATTTTATCTTTAGCTCCGCCATCACTTTCTAACGCTTTTTTACGTTTATCCGCTGATTCTTTATGTTTTAATAATCTAGCTTGTTTATCACGCTCAAGTCTAAGTTGACGAGTTTCAAAGCGCTCTTTAGCTTTGTCAGATTTAATCTTGTCTTCTTTTTCTTGTTTAATCTCAACTTTACTAGAACGATAATATTGAACCAGTGGGATTTGGCTTGGACAAACGTATGCACACACACCACATTCAATACAATCGGCTAAGTTATACTCTTCTAGCTTTTCGTGATCTTTAGCTTTGCTATACCACAACATTTGCTGCGGCAATAAGTTAACCGGGCAGGCGTCAGCGCATAAGCTACAACGAATACAAGCTTGCTCAACACCAAATGAAGGCAAGTTATACTCACTTGGCGCTAGAATACAGTTTGTGCTTTTTACTACAGGCATCATGATATCCATGATATTAAAGCCCATCATAGGCCCGCCCATAATCAATCTTTGGTCTTCTTCTGCGACTAAACCACAATGACTTAATAAGTCTGAAATTGGCGCGCCTAATCTGACCCATAAATTTTGCGGACGAGAAATAGACTCGCCAGTAACCGTCACAACTCTGCTTATTAACGCTTTACCGTCGATAACGGCTTCTTTTATCGCAAAACAAGTACCTATGTTTTGCATCACAATACCGATATCTGCTGGTATTGAATTACTTGGTACTTGTTGTCCGGTAATAATTTCAATTAATTGTTTTTCACCACCAGACGGGTATTTGGTCGGTATAACTTTTACATCAATATTTTCTTGATCTGTGACTGCCAGTTTAATTGCTTCAACGGCTTCCGGTTTATTATCTTCAATCGCGATAACCACTAACTCTGGTTGCACCATATGTTGCAGTATATTAATGCCTTGGATGATGTCGGCGGCAAAAGAGCGCATTAATACGTCGTCTGCGGTTATATAAGGTTCGCATTCAACGCCATTGATAATAAGCAGTTTAATGTCTTTATGTGGGTTTGATTTTACATAAGTAGGGAAGGCGGCTCCGCCTAATCCGGCAACACCCATAGATTGTAAGTGCGTTGTTAAAGCTGAAATTTCAGCCTTGTGCCAGTCTTTAATCGGTTTGCTTTTAATTGCAGTGTCTTTATTGTCCGACTCTATGACAACTGTGATCTCAGGTTTTCCTGAAGGATGAGCGGATACATGTGGAATAATTTCTTTAACGACACCTGATGTTGGTGCATGAACCGGAAGACTTAGGCCTTCAATGGCATTTGTTAAAGGTTGTCCTGCTAATACAAGATCTCCAACATTAACCAGCAAGGCGCCTTCATTACCAATATGTTGTTTTATTGGCACGTAATAACAAGGGGAGAGTGGGGCCAAATCAATAGGTGCTGTATTAGACAGTGATTTACGCTCAGGAGGATGTATGCCGCCAGGAATATCCCACAACTTTCCACTTTTCACTTGTTCAATTAAACTTAATTCTGAATGCAAAATAAAACCTGAAATTAATTAATGTTTTTAACTGAGATAGCCAATGTATCCCACTTCCAATTTGTGTCGGTTAGCGGAACCATATCTATACAATCAACTGGGCAAGGTTCAACACACAAGTCACAGCCCGTACATTCATCAATGATCACGGTGTGCATCACTTTAGATGCTCCCATGATTGCATCAACAGGGCAGGCTTGAATACATTTGGTACAACCAATACATTCATCTTCTCTAATAAATGCGACTTTTTTTACATCTTCTTCGCCATGAGCTGAGTCTAACGGTTTCGCATCTACACCCATTAGATCGGCAAGTTGCTTGATGGTTGACTCACCACCTGGTGGACATTTATTAATGTCATCACCATTAGCAATTGCTTGAGCGTATGGTTTACAACCTGGGTATCCACATTGACCACATTGAGTTTGCGGTAATATGCTATCAATTTGCTCTACAAGCGGATCTGCTTTTACTTTAAATTTAACGGATGCAAAACCTAAAATAGCACCAAATACAACAGTTAAAGCGATCAGTGCGCCAAGCGCGAACAATAATATGTACATTTAAACGTTCACCAAACCTGCAAATCCCATAAAGGCTAACGACATTAATCCTGCTGTGATCATAGCAATCGCTGAGCCTTTAAACGGACGAGGTACATCAGCAACCGCTAGACGTTCTCGCATCGAGGCAAATAAGATTAAAACTAAGGAGAAACCAACGGCAGCACCAAAACCATAAACAATAGACTCTAAAAAGTTATGTTCGGCATTTACGTTTAGTAAAGCCACACCTAAAACTGCACAGTTTGTGGTGATTAATGGCAGAAATATGCCTAATAAACGGTATAGTTTTGGACTGGTTTTTTGTACTACCATTTCAGTAAATTGCACAACAACGGCAATCACTAAAATAAAGGCAATAGTACGTAAGAATTCGATACCTAGGGGCTGAAGGATATAGGTGTTTAATAAATAGCTAGACATGGAGGCCAACGTTAATACAAACGTTGTAGCCATAGACATGCCAATAGCGGTCTCGATCTTACTCGATACCCCCATAAATGGACATAAACCTAAAAATTTTACGAGTACAAAGTTATTAACCAGTACCGTACTTACTAATAAAAGAAAATATTCAGTCATTAAATGCAATTAAAATTTATTTTTTTGTATTATCCAGTTTTCCAACGAGATTAACAACACATGATTTATATGGTTATTCTAGTTATGGACAAAATTTCATAATTTACAAAGAGGTACTTGTTACAACAGCTCCTAATAGATAGGGCTATAGAAGAGTAGGGGATATTATAAGTACGAGAAAATAGTTTGAAAATTGTGTAAAAAGCGAGAGGGTGAATACGGCCACTATATTCTAGCGACCAATTAGCTTATTTATAACTAGGCTGCTTTATACAGCCTTAGTGTCTTCTGCTTCAGCTTCTACCTGTGCATTAGCCTGGGCCACTAACGTAGTTGCATCGGTAGTTTCATCATAAAATAAAGTAGCAATACTTAGTTCTGACGATACATTTTCTTCTAAAAAGGACTCTTTAAATTGCTCTGTAATTTGTAATATTAATTGTTCAGACTGCTCAGCTGAATAATTAGGTAAAATTAAACCAAAATCAAAGCCATTTAATTTAAACGCTTGCAGATTAGTATCTTTAGTTAATTGCTCTGAGATGGCAAAACCAATCAATTGTATGTATCGGTCACCCGCTGGGTAACCCAAATTAAAGTTTAAGTGTTGTAATTGTGTGGCACGAATTAATAAAAAATGCCCTGTGTGTAAACCTTGTTTCTCTTTTATCAGACTTTCAAAGTGTTCAATGAACTCAGGTCCGCCAGGTAAGCCTGTTAATTTATCAAGCTTATTACCGTTAGCTGCATTGGCTTGCTCGGCTTGTATTGGTAATGTTTTGGTAGAGTTATTTACTTTAATTAACATATTAATGCCAAGAATTAGACCTGGAGCAAAAAACATAAAATACAGTAAATGAGTAAAAGGGCGGAGGAATTGATCATAAGATGAATGAAATTCAATATGCAGCTCTTCGTTTGACGTAATAAGTGAAGCCGGCTCTGTATAGATAGATAAGCTTTTTAATATAGGCGTGATCAAAGGTGCATTATATTCTGGTTCAATATAGCGATAAAGTACATTGCCGCTATCGTCAGTGATAGTTAAAAACTCTAATTCAACTGCGCCCCTTAGTTGCTTGGATAATAATTTAGCATTATCACCTAAGTTGCTATAGGTAAACTGTTCAACTAATTGGATTTGATTGTGTTGTTTGTTATGTATCAAGTTAGACGCTGTTATTAAAACAACACCAGATAATAGAATACCTAAAAAGATACTTAATGATAAAAATGTAAATATACGTAAGCGTTTTGATTTCATACTAAATAACAAACACCATTTATAGTTGTTGATAAAACTTAAACTAAGTTAATCAAATATAGAAGGGGACATTCGAGTGACTATAAAAGCAGATTTATATCTGGATTGAAAGCGTTCTTTGTAAGAATAGACCGAAAATGAATTTTATGAGCTTTGATGGCTCCCCCTCCTCAACTCAAAAGTGGACCTGTGCAAGTTAAAAAGTACGGTTCGGCGCTCTAGGCTCTAGCGAATAGAAATAATATAAAATAGGGTAGGTGACACAGATATTTACTTTTGGAGTTTAGAGCTAGAATTTTAGAGCTTGGAGTTTAGAACTTGGATTTTTGATGGCTCCCCCTCCCCGACACAAAAGTGGACCTGTGCAAGTTAAAAAGTACAGTTCGGCGCTCTAGCTAATAGAAATAATGTAAATTAGGGTAGGTGACACAGATATTTACTTTTGGAGTTTAGAGCTAGAATTTTAGAACTTGGATTTTTGATGGCTCCCCCTCCCCAACTCAAAAGTGGACCTGTGCAAGTTAAAAAGTACAGTTCGGCGCTCTAGGCTCTAGGCTCTAGCGAATAGCAATAATATAAAATAGGGTAGGTGACACAGATATTTACTTTTGGAGTTTAGAGCTAGAAGTTTGGATTTTTGATGGCTCCCCCTCCCCGACTCGAACGGGGGACCTGCGGATTAACAGTCCGTCGCTCTAACCAGCTGAGCTAAGGGGGAATTATATCAAAAATGTACTGTAGAAAATTGGCTCCCCCTCCCCGACTCGAACGGGGGACCTGCGGATTAACAGTCCGTCGCTCTAACCAGCTGAGCTAAGGGGGAACTATATTCTTGCACTTTGTTATCAAACGTTAAATTGGCTCCCCCTCCCCGACTCGAACGGGGGACCTGCGGATTAACAGTCCGTCGCTCTAACCAGCTGAGCTAAGGGGGAACATATCGTCGTCTGACAACGGGGCGCAATCTTAATTATCGAGTCGGTAACTGTCAACCTATTTTATGCCTTATATTGTACATTTAGGTCTATTTGGCTAGTTCCTAATCAATATTCAATAAAGAACAAATATATATTGCTGTTTTGTGAGAAGTTTGGTTCAAAATTCATGTCCATTTTGGGGCGAAATTTTACAATTCGCTAGGACAATGGTCTGTGGCATTTTATCCACCGAATCTGTGGATAAGTCTGTGTGTGACTTTGTTATATATTGCTACAGGCCACTAGAATCGCGTGTCAATACGGTAAATGTTAAATTCTTCAATTATTTTATAATTCCTTTTATATCAATAACTTGCACTGTTTAAGTGGCGTGTTAATGCACTTTGGTACGAAAAATAATCATAAGCATAGGTTAAAAAAAATTAGCTGTGTACAACGACAGTGCTAATTGGTTGTTTTTCGTTTTAAAACCGCTTAATTATTGATTAATAGTGAATTTATGACAAGTTTGTAATAAAAGGTAAATTAAATAGAAACTTAAGGTGAACAAAAGTGTGAGTTTCATTAGAATAGACTTTTATTTTTTGAGTTTATTTTTATATCTATGTCCTCTTCTGAAAATTTGTTAACAGCACCTATAGGTCCAGTCCTTAAAAAAATGACCAAACAGGTCTTGTTCGGCATGATGATGTTAATGTCATTTAATCTTGTTGATACCTATTTTATCGGATTATTAGGTACGGACTCATTAGCCGCCATTAGTTTTACCTTTCCTGTTACCTTTACCATTATTAGTTTATCCATAGGTTTAGGTATTGGTACCTCAGCGGTTATAGCTAAAGCCAGAGGTGCTAATTTATTAGAGCAGGCCAAAGATGATGGATTAGGGGCATTAATACTGTCGTTTGTCTTAGTCGCGGCCTTAGCCTTTTGTATGTACTCATTCACCGATGAAATTTTTACCTTGTTAGGTGCTAAGGCTGATTTATTACCGTTAATTCATGAGTATATGGATATTTGGTATATAGGTGCCGTATTTTTAATGTCGCCTATGGTGGGGAATTCTATATTAAGAGCGTCGGGAGATGCTAAGACTCCAAGTATTATTATGGCGGTTAGTGGCTTAATTAATGCTATTTTAGATCCTTTACTAATATTTGGTCTCGGGCCATTTCCTGAACTGGGGATGCAAGGTGCTGCAATATCCAGTGTGATTGCTTGGGGGGTTGGATTTTTTGTCGTTATATATGTACTGGCGGTAAAACGTAAATTGATATGGATCCGCTGGATACCATTCACTCAGTTTGTTGCGGTAAGTCGTCGTATATTAAAAATTGGTTTGCCAGCAGCCGGAGCAAATATGCTAACGCCAATAGCAATGGCAGTATTAACGGCTATGATAGCGGTTCATGGTAATGCCGCTGTTGCTGGTTTTGGTGTGGGGACTCGATTAGAGTCTATTGCCAGTATGGTGGTATTAGCGTTATCTATGACCTTACCTCCTTTTATAAGTCAAAACTTTGGGGCCGGTCAGTGGGATAGAGTAGAACAAGCCTATAAGTCTGTGATTAAGTTTGTTCTATTGTGGCAGTTAGCGGTGTACTTATTATTAGCTGCTGTGGCAGGTTATATTGCAATGGCGTTTGGTAAGAATGATCCAGAAGTAATGAATGTTATTAAATTATTCATTTGGACCTTACCGTTAAGTTACGGTTTTCAGGGCATTATTATATTGTCTAATTCATCGCTAAATGCACTGCATAAGCCTATGAAAGCATTATTATTGTCCGTTATTCGTTTGTTTGTATTTTATGTGCCGTTTGCTTATTTAGGTTCGGTTTATTTTGGATTAATTGGTTTATTTATTGGCGCATTAATTGGTAATGTTTTTACTGCATTAATCGCTTATAGGTGGTTTTTAAAAGCATTACCACAATCGGTAGTTGTAGAGGCAAAAGTGTAATTCATGGAAAAAATAAATAAACCGTTTGATTTACATAGTAAATTTGAGCCAAGTGGCGATCAGCCCACAGCAATAAAGCAGTTAGTAGAAGGACTAGACAGTGGTTTAGCCTACCAAACATTATTAGGTGCTACAGGTACAGGTAAAACCTTTACCATGGCGAATATAATAAGCCAAGTAGACCGACCAACCTTGATCATGGCTCACAACAAGACGTTAGCCGCTCAGCTTTATGGTGAAATGAAAGAGTTTTTCCCAAACAATGCGGTTGAATACTTTGTTTCTTATTATGATTATTATCAGCCAGAAGCCTATGTAGCCTCTACGGATACTTTCATAGAAAAAGATGCATCTATTAATGAACATATCGAACAAATGCGTCTTTCTGCCACAAAATCCTTAATGGAACGACGTGACGTTATTATTATTGCGTCTGTATCTGCTATTTATGGTTTGGGTGATCCTGAGTCATATATGAAGATGTTATTGCATCTACGAGTTGGCGATATTGTCGATCATAAACAAATTTTATTACGCTTAGCTGAATTACAATACACTCGTAACGATATTGAATTTCAGCGTGGCTGTTATCGAGTGCGTGGCGATGTTATTGATATATTTCCAGCTGACTCAGACAAATATGCGATTCGAGTTGAATTGTTTGATGAAGAAATTGAGCAATTAACCAGTTTTGATCCATTAACGGGAGCACTTGAGCGTAAAATTACTCGTGCCACTGTCTTTCCAAAAACACACTATGTAACTCCGCGCGAAAAAATAATGGCGGCAATTGACCACATTAAAGTGGAATTAAAAGAGCGTAGAGCACAATTAAAAGATTTAAATAAACTGGTAGAGGAACAGCGTTTAAGCCAACGTACTCTATTTGATATGGAGATGATGCGTGAACTTGGCTATTGCTCGGGTATCGAAAACTACTCTCGTTATCTATCAGACCGTGACCCTGGCGCGCCACCGCCAACCTTAATCGACTATTTCCCATCGGATGGGTTATTGATCATTGATGAATCACACGTTACGGTTTCACAAATTGGTGCCATGTATAAGGGCGACCGTTCGCGTAAAGAAAACTTAGTTGAATATGGTTTTAGGCTACCGTCAGCACTGGATAACAGACCGTTACGTTTCCCTGAGTTTGAACAACTTGCGCCACAAACTATTTACGTTTCTGCTACACCTGGTAATTATGAAATAGAAAAATGTGGAGACGACATTGCCCATCAAGTTATTCGTCCAACCGGGTTATTAGACCCAATTATTGAAGTTCGTCCGATTGAAACTCAAGTTGATGACTTGATGTCAGAAATTCATTTACGGGTTGAGAAAAACGAACGGGTATTAGCCACTACATTAACCAAACGTATGGCTGAAGACTTAGCTGATTATCTGGCTGATCACGGCATTAAAGTAAGATACCTGCATTCCGACATCGACACGGTTGAACGGATTGAGATCATTCGTGACTTACGAGCAGGCAAGTTTGATGTGTTGGTTGGTATTAACTTACTCCGTGAAGGTTTAGATATGCCGGAAGTTTCTTTGGTCGCGATTCTAGATGCTGACAAAGAAGGCTTTTTACGCTCAGAACGTGCGTTAATTCAAACCATAGGTCGTGCGGCCCGTAATATTAACGGTCGAGCGATTTTATATGGCAACCGCATAACTAAGTCGATGAAAAAAGCCATTGATGTAACTAATGAACGCCGTGAAATACAGCATGCTTATAATGTGAAACATGGCATTACGCCACGTGGAGTAGTAAAAAGTATTACCGATATTATGGATGTTGGCGGTGAGAATAAAGCACTTAATGCCGCACAAAAAATCTTAATTAAAGAAGGATTAGCAGAGTACCGTGCTAAATCGCCAGCTGAAATTGCTAAAGAAATAAAAGTGATAGAAGGGCAGATGATGGAACATGCTAAAAACTTAGAGTTTGAAAAAGCCGGTGAGTTAAGAGATAAGGTGATGCAACTGCAACAGCAAATCATTAAGAACTCTTAATACTTTTCATTACGGGAGTTTATAATTACAGAATATAACAACTGAGTTCATATATACCCTGTTTCGATTTTTAATTGACAGGGTATGTAAGCCGCTATTAAACCCACCTTGTCGTTATCCTTTCAATGTAAGTTTAAAATAATGCTTTCATTACATTAAAAGCACAGTATAAATAAAATTCCCTGATAGTTATTTAACCGTTTTTTCAAAACAACGTCTTCTTAACCCCTTATAATTAAAGGACTGGTGGCTAATCCGATCAGTTTGTTTATTGAGACAAATACATATTAACATTATACATTGTGCCGAGATCACGTTTTAAGAGGAAATATTTTACGTGATTATGAGATGACTTCTTCAAAGAAAGAGCATCACAACAGGGTTTTATGGATGAATATTCATAAGTATAAAATGAGACTATGTATGCAAAAAAATAAAAATTCACACAATATAATTAAATCAGTAATGCTGGGGTTGGTAATAACACTGTCTAGCTTTGCACAAGCAGCCGGTGAGGAATATTTAAATTTCGGTTTACATTGGGTTAACGTCGATAATAATGGCAATGAAACTCAAGAGAAAGGTGTCGATCACAATGGCAATATTATTCTTGATGATGCGGATTACTATGACTCATCAAAACCGACTGTAATTTATTTTCATGGTTGGAAAAGCGGCATGGCTGAAGATGGCTATCGCGTAGAAGATTTTTACTTTGATGATGTTGATGCTAATACCGCACAAGCTTGGAAAGACCAAGGCTGGAATGTAGGTATTTATCACTGGGGCCAATTTGCAGATGAGAGCGAATTAAAAGACGCTGAAGCTAAAATTTGGAGCGTTCAAGGTGATAAAGGAATGCGTTATCGTTTAGACGACGGAAGTTATAGTACTGAACAAGCACCTGATCAATCAATAGGACAACTTGCGTTTGAACATATTACAACTGTGTTGGATGATAATACGTCTGGTAATATCCGTCTTGTAGGACACTCTTTAGGTAATCAGCTTGCCGTCGTTGTTGCAAAAAAAATCAATGATAGTGTAAATGATGGGTCTGTATCAGCTTCTTTGATGCCTGGTCGAGTTGATTTACTTGACCCATTCTGGTCGCAAGGTGATAAAAGTTATTTAAGTGGTGATTGGACTGGAAAGCGAGTTCGTACTTACATTGAAGATATGATCTCTAAGCAAAATACAGCTGTTACTTGGTATAAAACATCTGCCATTTTTGATTTATGGATTGGCGACCAAAACACAGATTTAGAAAAGCATGTTGCTTTAATTAATAATCGTTTTTGGTATTTAAGTTCAGTTGCTATTGCTGATAAGCATGTTCATGCTCGTAAATGGTATTTCATGTCTATGGCGTATGACGCACCAGAAGAGGTAACTATTAATTGGTGGGGCAAACGTTCAGAAACCGGTTATGATGCTGCGAGTGCGACCTCTTCTGACAATCATATAAGAACAATGATGAATGATGACGAACAATGGGACCAGGTTGAAGGGCGCTACACTGCAGACCCTTCAGATGACCAGTTTGAAGTTAAAGATTATTAATCCCAAATAATAATAAAAACAAAAAAAGAGGCGAAAGCCTCTTTTTTATTTAAGTACTATTATTCAATCTTGATCAGAGATCAGATTCCCAAAGAATAACGTGTCCTTTTAATTCTTCAATGCGTTCTGCAAACTGTTTATGCAACACATGACGTTTGATTTTTAACGTCGGTGTTAATACATCGTTTTCAGGTGTCCAAGGTTCAGACACGACCACTACAGCACCAACTCTTTCATGGGACTCTAAATGGTTATTCACTGATAGTAGGTTTTCTTTTAAAGACGCAGCCACTTGTTCTCTAGGTAGTGATGATGCACCTTCAGAAAGCTGAACTAAGGCAACAGGCGCGGCCATACCAGAACCTAATACACATAACATCTCAATGTGAGGGTCTTGAGCTAACATCTTCTCAATAGGCACAGGAGAGACAAACTTTCCTTTTGCAGTTTTAAAGTTGTCTTTTACTCGACCTATTATAGTAATGGCACCGGTTTCAGGGTCTATTTGGGCTAAATCGCCGGTTTTGAAAAATCCATCTTCGGTAAACGATTCTTTAGTCGCTTCTTCATTTTTATAATAGCCATCAAACAAGCCACCACTTTTAAATAGCATTTCGCCTTCGTCTGTGGTTTTTATTTCACAACCTGGTAATGCACGACCAATCGTTCCAATAAGTTTTTCTTCAAACGGAAAACAACCAACTGCGTAAATACAGTTTTCTGTCATGCCCCATGCTTCACAGACATTCAAACCTATTTTGTGATACCAATGCAGGATTGAAGGTGAGATAGGTGCAGAGCCACAGGCAAGTAATCTTGCATCTTGTAAGCCTAAACCTTTTTGGATCTTACGTTTAATAAGACTAGATACTAAAGGAACTGATAACAAAAAGTTAAGTTTGCTGTTACCAATTTTATCAATAATGTTTTTCTGGAATAAACTCCACAAACGCGGAACTGAGAAGAAGGCTGTAGGATTTGCATATTTTAAATCTTCGACAAAAAACTCAAGTGACTCAGTGAAGTATAATGTTGTATTAGCGTGATAAGCCACACCTTCAACAAAACAGCGTTCGGTAATATGTGCAAGCGGTAAATAAGACAACATTCTGTCTTTATCAGTCATTTCTAACAAGCTAACAATTTCAGAGTTTGCCCAGTTAAATGCACGATAGCTAATAACCGCGCCTTTAGGGTTACCTGTGCTACCTGAGGTGTAAATAATAGAAATTGTTTCATCTAAGTCAGGCGCGTGTATTGGTAACGCTTGATCGTCAGCAACTAAAGTTTGCAGCTTACGCCAGTCGTACTGACAAGGCATGGTTTCGTAACCCATAGATAAACGAACAACGTCGCCTTTAACGCCTACGTCTGCATCTTGCCATTTATCTAACTTACCAATAAATGCCGCTTTCGCTTCTGAATGTTCTAACACATATTGAATTGTGTCAGGATTAGCAGAAGGGTAAATAGGTACACTTATCATACCTGCGCGCATAATCGCTAAGTCAGCAATTAACCATTCGGCACAATTTTTTGAAAGAATGGCTATTTTATCGCCCTTGGTAAAACCAAGGTGATGTAATGAAGCTGCTATGCTTTCTACTTTATTTTTAACTTCAGACCAAGTATGTGTTTGCACAACTCGATTAACTGGTTGATGTAAAAATACTTTATTTGGCGTTGTTTCAGCCCAATGATCTAACCACTGTAATGGAGTGAACTGGCTTTTATCCATTGATTCCGCCTTTTATATTTATTATTAATTAGTCTGTTGATTGAGATTTTGTATTTAGTATCAATTAGCTTGTTAATTGATACTTTTATTTTTTAGCCTAACGCATTATGAATAAAAAAAATCATTTAGGCTAGGGGCTATTGACCTTTCATTTTCTGCAACGCTGGCGACTATTTGTTGCATCCAGCGAGGCAGAAGACTCGAGAATAGTGGTTCTATTTAAGTGTCTGGCTAAAATTAACAAGAACGAAGTTGGGGTGACAAATAGCCCCAACCCTTCATTTAAGCTTATTTATTTACTTTTAGCTACAAAAAAGCAGAGATGTCATCTCTGCTTTTTGTTATTTAACTTATGAGTAATAAGGATTACATGACTCGCATGCCCGGCTGAGCGCCGTCGTGTGGTTCTAAAATCCAAAGTTCTTTTCCACCAGGACCAGCGGCTAAGATCATGCCTTCAGACATACCAAAGCGCATTTTTCTTGGTTTTAGGTTAGCAACCACAACGGTTAATTTACCTTCTAACTCTTCTGGCGTGTAAGCCGCTTTTATACCTGACAATATTTGACGAGTTTCACCGCCAATATCCAGTTGGAATTTAAGCAGCTTTTCAGCACCTTCAACGTGTTCTGCTTTTATGATTTTAGCAATACGCAAATCAATTTTAGCAAAATCATCAAATTCAATTTCTGCTGCAATTGGATCATCTGCTAATGGGCCTGTTACAACTGGTTTTGTTGCAACCAAATTGTCTTTAGAGTCATCAACCATTTTAGCTACTTTGTCCATGTCTACACGTTGCATTAACGCTTTAAATTTATTGATTTCATGACCGGTTAAGTTGTTATCAACCGAATCCCAAGTTAACTCAGAATTTAAGAAGCTTTCTACTTCTGCAGCCATGTTTGGTAATACTGGTTTTAAATAAACCATTAATATACGGAATAAGTTAATACCCATAGAACAAACATCATGTGTTTGTTGCTGTAGTGCATCATCTTTAACCGTTACCCAAGGGGCTTTGTCATCAATATATTTATTGGCTTTATCAGCAAGCGCCATGATCTCACGAATTGCTTTGGCAAATTCACGGTTTTCATAACATGTTGTAATACTTTCTTTGGCTTGTTGGAATTCAGCGAGTAACTCTGGGTTATCTACATTGTCAGACAATTTGCTGTCGTAACGTTTTTTAACAAAACCGGCACAACGACTGGCAATGTTAACCACTTTACCAATTAGGTCTGAATTTACTTTTTGACCAAAATCATCAAGGTTTAAGTCTAGGTCGGTAATGCCGCTGTTTAACTTAGACGCAAAGTAATAACGTAAATACTCAGGGTTTAAATGATCTAAGAAGGTTCTCGCTTTGATAAATGTGCCACGAGATTTCGACATTTTTTCGCCGTTAACCGTTACAAAACCATGAGCAAAAACATTAGTCGGCTTTCTGAAATTAGCACCTTCTAACATTGCAGGCCAAAATAGGCTGTGGAAGTAGATAATGTCTTTACCAATAAAGTGATAAAGCTCAGTATCTGAACCTTCTTGCCAAAATTCGTCAAAGTTAACGCCGTTTTTACTACATAAGTTTTTGAAACTTGCCATGTAGCCAATAGGTGCGTCTAACCAAACATAAAAATACTTACCTGGCGCATTTGGTATTTCAAAACCAAAGTATGGTGCATCACGACTGATGTCCCATTGTTGTAAACCTTGCTCAAACCATTCTTCTAGCTTGTTGGCCATTTCTGTTTGAATGCTGCCACTGCGTAACCATTGTTTTAACATAGGTTCAAACTTAGGCAGGTCAAAGAAGTAATGCTCTGAGTCTTTCATTACCGGAGTTGCGCCCGAGATTACTGATTTAGGGTTAACGAGATCAGTTGGTGTATAGGTTGCGCCACATTTATCACAGTTATCGCCATTTTGGTCGGCGGTACCGCATTTAGGGCAAGTACCTTTGACGAAACGATCCGGTAAAAACATTTGTTTTTCAGGGTCAAATAACTGACTGATTGAGCGTTTAGCAATAAAGCCAGCGTCATTGAGTTTGTTATAAATCAACGCTGATAATTCTTTGTTTTCATCACAATGTGTACTGTGATAGTTATCAAACTCAATTAAAAAATCATCAAAATCTTGTTTGTGTTCAATGCCAGTCTTAGCAACCATTTCTTCTGGAGTTATGCCTTGCTCTTGAGCTTTAAGCATAATGGGTGTGCCATGTGCGTCATCAGCACAAACGTAATAACATTCGTGACCTTGAGACTTTTGAAAACGCGACCAAATATCGGTTTGAATATATTCAAGTAAGTGACCTAAATGTATCGGACCATTGGCATATGGAAGGGCGCTGGTAATTAAAATTCTGCGATTTGCTTGGTTTGTTGGCATAACTATGAAAAAACCTTTATAAACAAGTTGTTAGATGTACCGATTGTATTAATGAATGACTAATTCATTAATACAATTGGTATTTACATAACGAGTTGGTGTGTTACTTAGTGAACAATTCATCAAAACGCTAGAGTTTAGGCGAGTGATGTTACATAATTTACCGCATATTTGCACCCATCAAGATATAAAGATTAAGCCAATCATGAAATTTACCAATATATTTTCCAAGTCAAAAAGCAAGGCAAAGGCTAAGTTAGGGTCAAACACGGATAAAAACGAATTGAACAGCAGCATTAAAAATAAAGGCCAAGACCAAAACAGTCAAAAACAACAATTACGAAAAGCGTTAAATGATTTATCCCATCCGGTTTTCCCAAATGGAATTTACGGGCAAATAGCCATCGACTTGCAAGGGGATGGTTTTGAAGTGGAATTACCTATTGTATTGGGTAAGTTTGCGCCTGAAATAATCAATTTGTTGCAACAACAGACTGAACTGGCAACACCTATCAAGTTCACTTACAAACCAACAGTGACAAGCAAAGACAAAATTAAAAATATTAAGTTAGTTGTTGCGGTTGCATCAGGTAAAGGTGGGGTTGGTAAGTCAACGGTTACGGCAAATTTAGCGGCTTGTTTAGCACTACAAGGTATAAAGGTTGGTGTGTTAGATGCCGATATTTATGGGCCTTCAGTGCCAATTATGTTTGGTTTAGCGGGCCAGTCTATTACCTCTAAAGACGGTAAAACGATGGAACCGTTTGAGCGTTTTGGGGTTTCGTTAAACTCCATTGGCTTTGTGGTACCAGAAGATAAAGCCACAGTTTGGCGTGGACCAATGGCTTCTAAAGCGTTAATGCAGGTTATTAATGAAACGAACTGGCCAAAGCTCGATATATTGTTAGTGGATATGCCGCCGGGTACTGGCGATATACAATTAACTATGTCAGAAAATATTAAATGTGACGGTGCGTTAATTGTAACAACACCACAAAATGTCGCGTTAGCGGATGCTGAAAAAGGCATAAACATGTTCAATAAAGTTAATACTCCAATATTAGGCTTAGTTGAAAATATGAGTCAATTTGTCTGTGATGGATGTGGTAAAACACATTACCTATTTGGACAAGATGGTGGCCGTAGTTGCGCTGACAAACATAAAGTTTCGTTATTGGCTCAATTACCTTTATTACCAGCGGTAAGGGAAGGGGCAGATAAAGGTACGCCGTATGTACTGAATAAAAATCTAGCCAGCGAAAATGCGGCGTTGGAGTATCACCAATTAGCATTTTCACTTATGATGCAAATATCAAAACAAACTGAGTCGGTAATTACCCTCGGTTAGTTAGCACTTCTGTTAGTTAGAATAGGGAGTTGTCGGTGATAGCTTTCAATGAATACAATACTTAACCTAAATTAGGATAGACAATGCGTCTTTGCGACACCGATATTATTAAATGCCTTAATGATAATAAAATTGCCATATCACCTCGCCCATCTGATGATGCTATTTCTGGCGTCACGGTTGACTTAACCTTAGGTAATAAATTTAGAGTGTTTCAAGAACATTCTGCGCCATATATTGATTTAAGCGGGCCAAAACACGAAACTGAAATCGCGTTAGAGTCGATTATGAGTGATGAAATTATAATCGATGCCGACAAAGCTTTCTTTTTACATCCTGGTGAACTGGCTCTGGCGATGACTCATGAGTCAATAACTTTACCGAGTGATTTGGTTGGTTGGCTAGATGGACGTTCATCTTTAGCACGTTTAGGTTTGATGGTTCATGTTACTGCACATAGAATTGATCCTGGTTGGTCAGGCAACATTGTATTAGAGTTCTATAACAGTGGAAAATTACCTTTAGCATTAAAACCGCAGATGAAAATAGGCGCGCTTAGTTTTGAAACTATGTCCGCTCCTGCAGCTAAACCTTATACTTCAAGAGTTGATGCTAAATATAAAAACCAGGCTGGTGCCGATGGAAGCCGCATTAATCAAGACGGTTAATACCGATTTTATTAATACTTATGCTACGAATTGGTAGTAGATAAGAGGCTTAGTGAGATAATCATTAGGCCTTTTTTATTAGTCACTTTTAACATAAAGAATTGATTGGAATACAAATACTTATTGTAATGTATTTGTTTTTACTTACACTAAATAATTGCACTCGTTTTTTTACTGAACCAAACGGAGTTGGCTATCAAAATGTCTTTAAGCGGAAATAAAGTAATTCAAACTTTAGTGGTGCTCGTTGCGATAATAATTGCAATGTTTGCGATTGAAATACACAGTGAAAAAGTTGACGATGTAGATGGCTTTGCTAATTCAAGCCAACCACTTAAAGATAGGTTTAGAATAAACTATATAGATGATAGCGAAAATCAGTTGTCATTATCTCAAATTGTAAAACTCCCCTCTGGCATGTATGCCGACTCAAATCAGACGTTACATTCTCCTGAGTCACTCATCTTTAGTGTTTGGTATAAAATTACGTTAAAGCACGACAGCGATGTTTTATCCGAACCTTTTAACGTAACGGTGGATAACCCCACACTCGATACCATCACATTTTACCTAATGGATGGTGATAGAATGCTGCAAACTAAGAAGATCGGAGACACAGTTTACTTAAAAAATAACTTTCTTCATGTTATCCCACAAACAAACATACATCACGGTATGCAGCATAACCAAGTGTTATACATCCACATAGAAACCAACGGTGCTAGTGGTACTCCCATTATTATTGAACCAATAGATAAATCTCAGTTGAGAAGCAGTGCTCAATTGATGTTACTTGGATGTTTTATTGGTGTTGTGCTGATCATGATCATCTATAACTTTGTTATGTTCAGAGGTATAGGCGACCCATCATATTTTAATTATATTGGCTATATTGCTTTTGCAGGGTTAGCAATTGGTTTAATTAATGGCTTTGCGTTTTATGTTTTCCCATTTGAAGCCGCCAAGTGGATGAACAAACACTTAATGCTCACCCACTTTACCGGCCTAACATTTGCCTTAACATTTGCTATTTCATTTTTACGTTTTGATAAAATAAAACCTTGGTTTGTTAACTTAGGTATGGTCGCGTCAAAAGTCATCTTAGTGTTTGCTCTCAGCGGTTTGTATTTTACGGAGGCAACGTTAACGCCTTTCTATTTTGCAGCTGTGCTATTTGTTTATATTTACGTACTTAGTTTAATGGCGATGGTTCTTAACGCTCGTTTAATGTGGGTACGTTATTACTTATTGTCTTGGTTACCATTGTTTTTAGGTGTTGGTATCGGGATAGCTGCTTTTAATGGTGGTGTTAGTTATAGCTTTTTAACTAGAAACGCCGCTTTATTAGGCGTGCTGGCAGAGATTTCTATTATGGCAATTGCTTTAATGGATAGATTTAGAGCCAATGAGGTCGATAAAGAGTACCGGATAAATCATGACTCAGTAACCGGGTTACCAAATAAAACCGCGTTAGAGTCAGCGTTGCAAAAATTAATTAATGGTAAAAAATCATTTACCTTAGTTTTATTTGAAATTCCAGAAGCGAATAATCTAATTCCAAGTTTAGGTAAGGAAATTTCGGATGAATTTTTCATTCAGCTATTTAATAACGTGGAAGATTATGCCGATGGCCTGACGTCTGTTTATGAGTTTGAGAATAATCTTGAAAATGAAACGTTTCATTTAGCACGTGTGGGAGATGCTTGTTTTACATTAGTGTTTGTCGGTGACTTATCGGATGACGCTTTATCGTATAACTTTTTAGCCATTCAAGAAGCGGTTTCCACCTTTATTTCAGTCAACCGTGCTGCTATTTCAGTATCTTGCCATGCAGGCGTTGTCAGTTACCCACATGACACTTTAGATAAAGAAAACTTGCTCACTTTGGCATTCCAAGCTTTATTAGGCTCGAAGAAAAATCAACATGGTTGGGCAAGGTATGAGCAGCAGAAGACGGAGAATATCAAAAAACGTTTTGAACTGGCTGCTGAACTGCAAACCGCGATAGATTCAGATGATCTTGAGTTGTTTCATCAACCACAAATAAATATTGAGACCGGTGCAGTGTTCGGCTCTGAGTTATTACTCAGGTGGAACCATAATGAATTAGGTTATGTTTCGCCTGAACGAATTGTTAGTATCGCCGAAGAAACGGGTACTATTAATCACTTAACCGAATGGGTGATCACTCAAGGGTTAAGTCAGCACGCAAAACTCTATAAGTTAGGTTTTGAACATACAATATCCATTAATATTTCCAGTAAAGATTTAACCGATAATGGCCTTGTGGCTCATGTCTTAACCACGGTCGCTGAGAATTTGATACCTCCTGAGTCTGTCGTTTTTGAATTAACGGAGTCGGCGACACTTGATGAACCTGATGCAGCTAAGGCATTGATCACTGAGTTACATCAGCAAGGATTTAAAATTGTTATTGATGATTTTGGAACTGGATATTCAAGTTTGGACTATTTAAGTCAATTACCTTTTTACGCATTGAAAATAGATAGACGTTTTATGAATTTAGATAAATCGCCTAGCAATAGAACCATTACTGAGATGGCGATTATGTTAGGGCGTCGTTTAGGTGTTTCGGTTGTTGCTGAAGGCGTTGAAACTCAAGACGCTGCTGATATATTAAAAACGCTTTCATGTTCTTTAGTACAAGGCTATTTGTACGCCAAACCTATGGCGTTTATTGATTATATGAGATGGTTACAAAAAAAACCTTAGTATCCTATTTCTAAGGGACCTAGGGCGAAATGTAGATGGTATTCATCAATATATAAAACCTAAACTATTGATACTTATTACGTTTGAGCTAGTAGTGATTGCACTATTCTACTGGCTTTTTATAAAGCCAAATGGTATTTTTATCACCCTGTCGGTATGTAGCGCAGCTTGGTAGCGCACTGTCATGGGGGGGCAGGGGTCGAGAGTTCGAATCTCTCCATACCGACCAATCTGAGCTTTATAATGTGATTTTAGGCTTTAAATTAAGGAGTTAGATGTGTTGACAAGGAAGTATGCAGCTGTATTGTTTTTTGCATGTATTTTATCTGTATTGTTTTTATCTGGCTGTGCCAGTACCACAACAAACTCATCTGTCGCTCTTAATCCGCCAATTAGTATGATGTTAAGTCCGCAATATAGAAGTTGTATTGCTAATACTCCTAGCTATTTATTAACGTCTGAAGGTATTGGTCTAACAGAACAAGCCGCTGCAACATCCGCTAGAGCTAGTTTAGTCCAGCAAATAAAAGTTGATGTGAAGGTAGATGACAATTTGCAGTTAAGTAAGTCAGATACCCTTACAACTAATTATCAATTAAATGCCAGTACTCAATCTGCCATCCTGCTTACAAATTCAATCGTCTTATGTAAAGAATTTAATTCTAATCAAGTAAGAGTTTTTGTTGGTTACGACAATCGAAATTTAGACATGAAGCTACAGTCAGTTTTGACAAAGCGGAAAGTTGAATTTCTCTCTCAGTTGAGAGGATCAAGATTATTAATTCATTCAAATGTATTTAAACATCTTGATAGCTCAAAAAATAATAAAAATGACAATCGTCAATTAATAGTTTCTCTTAGTCGAAAAAATGATATTTGGTATTTTAATATTGGAAATGACGTAATTGCATTAACGCCAGAAGAATTGATCAAACTAACGTCATTTGAAAACGTTGGTGAAATATCATTAATAGCTAGAAGTGGACAGATTTATAAAGATAATCGATTAAAAAATGGTGATGTATTTAAGATTAAATATATTGAATCATTAAGTGATAACTCATATTTTTCAATGTTTATCCAGGCCGAAGATGGTTCAGTTTCATTATTATATGAAAACCTTAAATTTCATAATGGTGCGATTGAACTTCCTGAAATCCAAGCATGCATGAGTTATGACGATGACGGTGGTTGCCAATCGCTGTCTGGCATCTCCAAAGATAAACTAATCGCCATTACATCGAATTCACGTATTGATACGTTGCAAATAGAACAAATGCAACATTCGTACAATCAAAATCAAGCCGTTAATCGCTATCAACTTCCTGAGTTGATAGCGTCCTTAAGTGAAGTGGAAAATGTAAATATTACTTCGGCTTTTGTATTTGTAACCCCTTACAATAATTAGAGAAACATATGAATAAATTAATTACTATTTTTACAGGGCTATTGTTGAGCTCTAACGTCTTAGCTAATGAATGTGTATATCTAGAAAATGCATCAGCTGTTGAGCAATATGAAGCTTGCCCTTTAAGTAAAACAGCGGCACTTAATGGTGTTGTTGAATTGATCGCTGAAGGGGATTATGGAAAAGCAAAAGTTTTCCTTACTAAATTACGTAAAGAACATCCTTCGTATAAAGAAGTTGTCGAATTACTAAGCGCGGTAAACAGTATTGTGAAAAATAAAGACAATACGATGGAGTTGGTATCCGTTTTAGCTAAAGTGAAAATGCAATCATTGTTTCAAAGCGTTAAATTAGAACCTTTCAATTACATACTTCCACAGAAAAAAACACTTGAAAAGCGTGAACTACAACGTGGCGAATTTGAAAAAACAGTTACTTTTGAAAATAGAAAAAAAGAAGCTGAGTTAGAAAGACGTAATGAAATAGCTCAGATAAATAACGAATATGAAAAACAAGTCGCTAAATACAATACCGAGTTAAACCAATATAAACAAAAAGCAGATAGAATAATTGAACAGCATAAAGCTGAGGTTAGAAAACACAGCGATAATATACTAATGAATGCATTTTCCCTTGTGATGGGAAAACCTGATGTTGAGCTGCAATCGTATAACCCAGATGATGAAATTTATTATGCTAACCTAACGTTTTCTAACCGAGATGATCATCAGCGTATTGCTTTACATAATATCCCTCCAAAACAAGCACAGGCATTTAAGTCGAATTTTTCCAATAACAAGTCAGTTGATGTAGATATAAAAGAAGAGTTGGGTTACTTAACCATAGCTAACGTTAAAGTTGGAATCGAAACGCTAACGGGTAATCAAGATTTTAACTTTAATTATACAGATCAATTTTATGTCGCTGACACCAAAGCTATCATAATTGATGATGGTGATGCTTTGCTTTCCATGTCTCAATTACAAGAATTAGATATAAATGAATTAACCAGTGCAAGCGAGTCTGAATTAGAAGCCTTACTTAGATCATCACGTAATGCACAAATTGCCTTTAATAACCAAGCTGCAAATTTATCCCAATATGCGATTAACTTAATTTCAAAGATTTCAACAAAAAAGGTACTGAATACACCTAATGCTGTAGCTGTGATTATTGGTAATAGAGATTACAAAGCGTCTAGTCGAGATATTGAAAATGTTGAGTTTGCTATAAACGACGCGACATTAATTAAAGCTTTTGTAAAATCTAGATTGGGCATAGCTGAAAAAGATATTATCTATCAAGAAAATACAACACAGTCTGATCTAAACTCAATTTTTGGCTCAAAAGAATTTGCTGAAGGCAAGTTAGCTAATTACGTCAATGATAAAAATACTAAGGTATTTGTATTTTATTCAGGCCACGGCACTTTAGGGTTGCATGATAAATATTCTTATTTAGTCCCAGTTGGAGCAAACCCTAATAATATCGAATTATCTGGTTACAAATTAGAAACTATGTACGCCAACTTAAGTAAGTTACCAACCGATGATATTACCGTTGTTATAGACGCTTGTTTCTCAGGGCAATCAAATAATACCTCTTTAATAAAAAATGCTTCAGCGGTATTTGGAAAACCTAAAGATAAAGTGGAAGGTAAGTATAACTTTAATATTTTAAGTGCGACTTCATCACAACAAATAGCATCTTGGGACGTCACAAATAAGTTAGGTATTTTCACTAAACATTTTGTTGAAGGTGTAACGGGCGGGGCGGATAAAAATGGTGATAAAAAAGTCACGTTAGCCGAGCTGAAAAAACATCTTAGTTTTTCTGTATCTAAAGAAGCTCGTAGAGAATACGACGGCAGAAAACAAACACCACAAGTAATCGGTCGTGATGACAAAGTTCTTTCTGTTTTATAAACAATATATAAAACAGAAAATTTCAATCGATATTCATTTAGCCATTTAAGTAGTAAATAAAATGATAAATAAAATTTCTCTAAAGCTAGTTTTACCAGTTATGTTACCGATGGCTTTGTTATTCACCTCAGTGAGCGCTTTAGCGAACACAACTCCCGCTTTGAATTATACCGGAGAAAAGGTAATAGAGCAGGTAATAATAGATTCCTCTATTAGTTATTTTGATGCTTTTGTTACAGCTGATGTTAATGGCGATGGTAATTTAGATATATTAACTCTTTCTGATGACATCGTAAGTTGGTACGAAAACGGAAGTGACTGGGAAAAAACGGTTATTATAAGTGATGAGGGACGTGTTGTTGAAAATCTTGCGGTTGGTGATCTGGATGGTGATGGCGACGTTGATATAATAACAACGGCTTCTAATTTTAAGGCCGTATACCTGTATAAAAACGGTTATGATTGGGAGTCTGAACTAATAATTGATGATATATATAATTTAAAAACGCTCAATCTTGCGGATATGGACGGTGATGGTGATTTAGATATAGTTGTAACTGCAGAGGTTAGTGATGATGACCCATACACTTATGAGTATTACAATGTAATAATTTGGTATGAAAATGGTAACCAATGGACTGAGAATATTATTGAGTCTGATGGGTATGAACCTTTAGATGTACTGTTGGCTGATATGGATAATGATGGTGATTTAGATCTAGTTCATTCAACTGATTATTTCTCTAATGGTGTTTATTGGTATGAAAATGGTAACGCATGGAGTAAGCATATCGTTACGTCTTCTGTTCAAGACAAACAAATAATAGCTCTAGATACTGGTGATATTGATAATGATGGTGATTTAGATGTGATTTTGGGCCTTGTCGATGGAGTATATTGGTTCGAAAATGGCAATGCATGGGCTAAAAGTCCAATTGCAATAGATCTAGATAGCTTAGCGAGTTTGGCTGTTGGTGATATAAATGGTGATAATAAAGCAGATGTATTTGGTGCTCATTATTTATATGGAAATTCAAGTAATACTGGGGCCATAAGTTTATATGAAAGCTCAGATTGGTCAGAAACGGTTGTAGCAAATCGCAATGGAATAAGAGGCAAGGATGTCATCGCTACAGATGTAGATAGTGATGGCGATGTTGATTTATTATCAGTTAACTATAAGACTTATTATTACTCTGATCTAACGTTATATAAATTTACAGGTTATGACAGTACGATCCCTGTTTACGTTGATGTTTTAGAAGGGACAACTGATATAACTTTACCTTTAATTGGGTATGATGCTGATGGTGATGCTTTAACTTATTCAGTAAGCGGTGATGATTCAGCATTTTTTAAAGTGAACCAAACTGGAGTTGTAAGTTTTATTTCTGCCCCTGATTATCATTCTTTTTCTGACTCAAATAAAGATAATGTTTTTGAGTTATTACTTGTAGTTAGTGATGGTAAAACATCAAGCTCTAAAGAAATTAAACTTGAAGTTAAATTAGGGCAAGACAGCGATATCGATGGTATTACAGATGCCCAAGAATTACTTGATGGTACAGACCTTTATGATTATGACTCAAAAATTGACACTGATGGTGACGGGGTTCCAGATCGACTTGAGATTTATTATGGCGGCAATATTAATACGCCGGATGCGCTTGATAGTGATAATGACGGAGTCATTGATTATATAGAACGTTTTTATGGCGAGGATGATGCACCAGTTTGGTTGGTCAAAACGGCCAATGGTAATCATTGGGAAGAAAAGACTATAGACTCTCCAGATGACACTTATTCCAGATCAAATCATAATGCGATCGCCGTTGCTGATGTTACAGGTGATGGTGTTAAAGATGTTTTATCTGATGCGTATGAGCGGATAACTATACTCAATGGAGCCAATGACTTCGCTACTTCTGTCGTTGATGCTGATATGAAGGATGTAAATTTCATTACTAGTGCCGATCTAACTAATGATGGAACTTATAATCCAGACATCATTATAACTGAAGAGTATAGCTATTCTTATAGCTCTACTTACAATCATATTTATTGGTATGAGCATGGAACATGGATAAAGAGACCGATTTCTACTTCAGGTGATGTTTATGGTGATCTTAAGTTACAAGATATGGATGGCGATGGTGACTTGGATATTATTGCTTTAACCAAGACTCAAATTGTTTGGTACGAAAATGGAAATACTTGGTTGAAGCATAGTATCATCGATATTGATTTTGAAGTATCTCGATTTGAAGTGGTTGATTTCGACTATGATGGTGACATAGATATTGTTGCTACGGTTGAAGAAGAAAATAATATTGTCTGGTTTGAAAATAGTACAGCGTGGCAAACTAACCTTATAAGTGATTCAATCGAGAATGCAGAAGGATTAGCGGTCAAAGATATTGATGACGATGGTTCTTTAGATATTGTTGTAACATCTAACGATAATTCATTTACGTTGCTTCAAAATATAAATGGCTGGCAGCAAACAACATTATATTCTTTATATGAATCAGATAGTACGACAGATGTTGTAATTGCTGATATGAATAATGATGGTCTATACGATATTATAGGCTCAAGTTCAGGATCTTTAGTTTGGTTTGATGCTGCGGATGATTGGTCTAGAGTCATTATTAATGAAAACACTAATAAGAAAAGAATTATAGTTGCAGATTTAACTGGTGATAATAATAACGATGTTATTGGAAGCGGTACAAGTGAGTTAACTATCAATGTCAATTCAAATATAGCTACACGATATAGATTCGACGTGCCTGATTTAAGTCCTGAAATAAAAATTCCGTTTGTTGCATTTGATATAGATGGACAGAACTTGAGCTACTCTCTTGATGGTGATGATGCTATCCATTTTAATGTAGATAGTGATGGTAATCTTTCTTTTGCATCTCAATTATCTATTGGTACTCCCGTTGACTTTGATGGTGATAATATATTTAATTTTTATATTATAGCCAGTGATGGTTCGAACAAATCTACTGTTTATCTATCGCTAACATTAATCGAGTCGGTCGACACAGACGGTGACGGTATCTTGGACTCTTATGATATAGATGATGACAATGACTTAGTACCAGATGTTGTTGAAATTGAAGAAGGGACTGACCCGCTAGATGCAAACTCATTTTTAGATGAAGATAGAAATGGCGTGCCAGATTTTGTACAAAGAAGTAGTGCGTTATATATTAATTATCAATTCCCACTAGGCCTTACAATCGATGAAGGCGGTTTTGCCGCAGTTGATTTATCAAATGTAACAAGTATTAATGGCCTTGTGTCTATAGATGTTGGCGAAGTACAAGGATTAAATTATAAATTCAGAGATAATGTGCTTTATATTTATGCTGATTACGTTAGTTCAAATCAAACTCTTAATATAGATATCACCTTATCTGATGGTGTGGAAGTCGTAAAACATGTGTTTCCTGTATATGTAATTAATAATCCAACTGACAGTTTGAAAATAGAGCTTATAAGAGAAGCTAAAGCGATAGATGATGGTATTAGGCTACAAGTGGCTGCAAAGAATACTTCTACATATTTAGATTTCAAATGGTATGTCGATGGAGTACTTTTAACATCAGAGAATAGCCAAATATTCACACTGAAAGAACATCACTTTAAAGAAGAGAATGTTGTAGTAAAAGTTGAAGCTTCTGAAGATGGATTTATATCTTCTTATACAGATGGTATAGAATTAAATAGGACTTCATTTTTAGCCGAGCTTGCACAAGCACAAACAGAGCAACTTGAGCCTGAGCTTACAACAAAAAATGTTGCTGGTAGCACAGGTATATTTTCATTGGTATCTGCTATTTCTTTATTATTTTTACGTAGAATAAGAGTGAACGTAGTTAACCCAAGAAAGGTCTTTAGTAAGTCAAAGTTGATTTTAATTATTTTAATGATGCTAGGTATGACAGCGTGCTCTGCTACTACAGATACACAACATCAATTATCACCCCAATTGTCCACGCAAACTCAAACTGTCAATATATCCTTGGACGAAAGTGATCCTCTATATATTGCTAAACAGGAGTATGAAACTGAAAAAGAGCAAGCTAAGCTTGAAAAGCTCAGACGTAAAATAGAGTCAGAAGTGAAAGAACGAAATGAACGAGTTCACATATCGACAATAGGTTTTTAAAGGAAAAGACATGAAGTATATATATCTTTTATTTTTATTTGTGAGCTTTGCTAATTTAGCGGAAAATAATCTAAGTTATAGAGCTAAGTTTACGGTTCTAGAAGTAGATACGGAACTTAACTACCAAGGCCTGACAGATTTATATGTTGGTGATTTTTTAGTGTCTAACACTAATACTAAACCACAAAAAATAACACTGAATGAATCACTATCCGTTTTTGAATTAGGGATGTCATATAATTGGAAATATTTAATTTTAAGCGCTGATTATTCATTTAATATTGCCGGTGATAAGAGACAGAATGGCGAGAATAGTGTATTTGAAAACCCTGTTGATGAATACATATTTGGTGAGGATGCTTTTACTACAAATTCTACATTGCTAGTTCAGGACGTTGATTATCAGTCAGGACAAGCTTCAATTGGTTTTAGTAATGGTAATATGAATGTTTTTGCGGGATATAAAGTAGATACCAAAATAACAACAATGAATGTCAACTCTACGATTGAATTTTTTCAAGCTGTGGGTGGTGAACCTGAGATTCTTACATTAGATAATGTATTAAAAGGACCTTTTGCAGGGGTATCTCTTTTGTATGATATTACAGATAATAGTTACATAGCAGTAAAGCTAGCTGTGACCCAATATGAAAGTGGTCATCTTATGTTATCAAACGATAGCGCTCGCTTTAATGAACCATTAACTGGTAAGGCATTATCTTTCTCTACAAAATGGACTGGTAAACGCTTCTTTGTTGGTTTCCAAAGTAAGTTTTATAAGTCAGACTCAAGTGATGAACTTTCAGTTGAAAGATCTGAAATTGGCTTAGATTTAGGCGTTTACTTTTTATAACCTCCCAGACCAGAATTAAATGGTTTAAACAGGAATATTACTTATAATTCTGTTTAAACCAATCACCTATATCAGTTCAATAACTATTCTATTTTGAAATTGAGCATTTGTATTATCTAAATATTAAACGTGAGAGATAACGTTTAATTTCCATAAAGTTACTAAAAATATTTTCACTTAATTAACTTTAAAATAACCGTTAAAAACACACCCCGCTATATTCGTGGCTTTCACGAATTTTGTCATCGTTACGTAATAAAACTGTCAAGCTAATGTCTTTTTACAGTCACTGTTTTGTCATTTTAAGTCCTTAACCTACACCTCGATAATTAAATTCAATCAAAAACTATAAATGTACTTGGAGTATGTAATGGAACTTAAAGACTTATTCAAACTTTCAGCAGTAACACTAGCATTAACTATGACGGTAGCTTGTAGTGATGACGACGACAAAGTTGAAGATGTTGTTGTTGAAGATACTGTTGAATTAACTCAAATAGAAATTGATCAAGAAACATTAGAAGCTGAGTATTTAGCAGCGAATGGCGTTGCAGCCGATATAGAAATTTTAACAGGTACGCTTACAGCGGACATGACGTTAACAGCAGATAAAATATATGCATTACGCGGTCCTGTTGTTGTCGGTAACGATAATGAAGATAACACCGTGTTGACTATCGACCCAAGTGTTACCATTTTTGGTGAAACTGGCGGCGATTACTTAGTGATTAGCCGTGGTTCTAAAATTGAAGCAAATGGTACTGCTGCAGACCCAATTACTATGACATCAAAATCTGATGTACTTGGTGAAACTGTTGCAGCGGGTCAATGGGGTGGTGTAGTTCTTTTAGGTAATGCTAGTTCAAATAAATGTACTGCAGATGCTGAATGTGCACTTCAAGTTGAAGGTGCTTTTGAAGGTGCGGTATTTGGTGGAACGGACGATGAAGATAACTCAGGTACAATAAACTACCTTGTTGTTAAATATGCTGGATTTGAAATTGCCCCAGATAATGAATTAAATGGTGTTACTTTTGGTGGTGTTGGTTCAGGTACTGAAGTAGATTACCTACAAGTTCATTCAAATGCAGATGATGGAGTTGAGTTCTTTGGTGGAACGGTTAATCTTAAACATTTAGTGTTAACAAATAACTTAGATGACTCAGTAGATTGGGATAATGGTTACCGTGGTAGCATGCAATATGTTCTTGTAAAACATGATGCAACTGGTGAAGCAAATCGTGGTATTGAAGCAGATAACGATGGTTCAACGCCTGGTAAAACACCTATGTCTAACCCAACAATAGCTAATATGACAATTATTGGTGGTTCGTACAAATCTGATGATAAAGACTCTGAAGGTATTTACTTACGCGAAGGTACACAAGGTTCGTTTTATAACGTAGTTGTAACTAACGCTGTTGGTGAGTGTCTAGAAGTTGAAGGTAATTCTGTATCACAAGGTCATTTAGAAGATGGGGGTATTAACTTCCATAGTTCAGTAATCGCATGTGATGAAAACTTTAAAGATGGATCGTATGCTAAAGATGATAAGGGTGATGTAATAGGGTCTCCAACTCATACTCTTGTTGATTTAACAGCATGGTGGACGGCTAGTACAACTAATGAGTTAAATTCTACAGCTGCTGATATGTCTGCAGTATTAAATGGAATATTCACAACCGATACTACAACGCCTACAACACCAGCTGATGCATTCTTTGATGTAACTGACTTCATTGGTGCAGTAGATGCTGATGATGATTGGACAGCTGATTGGACTGTTGGTTTAGAAGACTAATAGTAAATCTTTGCAGTCGATGTACTGCTAAGTTTTAATTAAGTGTTAAAACTAAAAAAACCAGCTAGTTGTAGCTGGTTTTTTTATGCTTGTAATTTAGCATTGAGTTAAATCGTTATATCAACAGTGGTTATATAAAGTTAATAGAAAAGGGGGACATAAAACAAACATAGTTTAGACATCCGTGTGTCATTTAAAGTATTTACACTAATAACATATTAAGTTGCTTGTTAACTTTAATATGTGTTTTTTGTAACCCTGTTGTATTCGACCGCAAATTTAATTTGCGGTTTTTTTTTGCTTATTTAACCATTAGATATAGTGTAAAGGTGAGTCTGTTGAGTAACCAATGCATTAAGAAATAAATTAGAAAAACGGATGTGTGACATCTTTTAGACATAAAAACTGGCTACTCTATTCAGGTATTAAATCTTATAGACATTAATACAATAAATATGTTTTTCATGTGAACATGTTCATTCGCCGTAAATTTTATTTACGGCTTTTTTTTATTTTATTTTTATCAATTTCATTATTAGAGTAATAAGTTTGCTTAAAATTTAGCAGAAAAATCCTTGTCATAAAGTTGTAATGATTGGTTAATGAAACTGTCACATATGACTCCTAATATGTCATCAAAATTATTAATAGATTACTGATGACTCAGGAGTAACCAATGAGCCAATCGTCACCAACATTTACTTTATCAGCAATGACACTAGCTATCGTGTCTTCATTAACGCCAATGTCTTCTTATGCAGTAGAAGATGAAAAATCGTCAGAGACAGAAGATTATATTGAAGAAGTGGTAGCCACAGGTACACGCCTAAAGGGTAGCGCTGCCGCTGTTATTGAAGAGCGACGTAATCAAGCATTTGTTGCTGACATTATGGGCGCTGAGCAAATATCACGTTCTGGTGATGGTGATGCCGCGGCAGCATTACGCCGTGTAACTGGTTTAACCTTAGTTGACGGTAAATTTATTTATGTACGTGGATTAGGTGAGCGTTACTCATCAACTCAGTTGAATGGTGCTGCGGTACCAAGTCCAGACCCTACACGTTCTGTTATACCGTTAGATTTATTTCCAGCTGAAATAATAGAAGGCTTGTCGGTTCAAAAGTCATTTTCACCTTCAATGCCAGCTGCATTTGGTGGTGGTAATGTTGATATTCGTTTAAAGAGTATTCCTGATAGTAGAGTCTTTAACTTTAGTGCCAAACTCGGTGGTAATACTAACAATTTTGATCAGGGTCTAACTACAACAGGTAGTGACACCGACTGGCTGGGACAAGATGATGGCAGTCGAGATGCTCCAGCATCTATTACACAATATTGGGCTGGTATTGGAGAGTCATCAAAGTCACTCGACTATTTATCAGGTTCTCAAAGCTTGGAAGGTTTAGTCGATCTTAATCGTGATTTGACACCGAAAACAGCAAGTATAAACCCGAACGTTGGTTTTGATCTTGCCTTCGGTGACGTGTTTGATTACGGCAATGTCGAGTATGGCTTTTTGACTACACTTGCTTATGATAATGCTTGGCAAGTTGCTGAAGAATATCAGATGGATCAATGGAGTAGTATTGATACAGATGAAGGACGGAAATACACCTTTATACGTGGCTATGACGATATATTAAGCACCAGTCATACAGTTAAAACATCATATATGATCAACTTAGGCGCTAACTATAATAAAGCTCATGAATTAAGCCTAAACTATATAGTATTAAATGATACCGAAGACAAAGCTAAAGACAAATTTGGTATTTCAAATAATGTCTCACCATCAGAAAATAACGCTATTTTGAATGTGAAAGAAACAAGTTATGAAGAGCGGTCATTAACCGCATTACAAGTTAGTGGTCAACATACTTTTACTGACTTGAATCTGCTTGGTTTTGACTGGATTTACTCTGACTCCGAATCAAATCGTTATGCCCCAAGTGGTTTATCAACAAACTACATTATTGCAGATAGAAATAACGATGGTATTTATGACAGTGAAACTGAGTCATCTTTACGCTTGGGTAGTACAGCAGCTCGTTTTAATTTCCAAGACCTAGTTGATGATGTTGAGCATTTCTCATTTAACGCTTCTTTACCAATTTATCTATCTAATTTAGAAATGGAATTTAAAGTCGGAGCTAGTTTTGTAGATAAAACTCGTGAAGCTGATAATCGCCGATTTGATCTTGATACTCGTGCTTTAGCTACAGGTTTTGATTTAACGGGTAATGATATTAATCAAATACTATCTGATGATAAGTTAACTGGGGTAGCTTTATCTCGCTCAGTATTAAATGATACAACGATTGATGGCGATTTATATACAGCGGCACAAAGCATAGACGCTTACTACGCGGAAGCTGATTTCTTTATCAATAATAGATACCGTATCTCAGGGGGCGTTCGTTTTGAGGACTTTAGTCAAACAGCATTACCATATGACCCATTTACAGGTGAAGTGGATTTAACGAAAGATCAAACAAGTATTAGTGATTTAACCTTCACTGACGACGGTATTTATCCAGCATTAGCGTTAACTTATATCTTAAATGATGAAATGCAATTCAGAGCTAGTTTTGGTCAAACGGTTGTACGTCCAGATTTAAGGGAAATTTCTGCTGCAACTTATATCGATCCATTAACAGAATATCCAGTATCAGGTACGCCAGGCTTAAAAACGACAGATATGACCAATATAGACCTTCGTTGGGAATGGTATATGCCAGCAGGCAACAATATATCAGTAGGACTATTCACTAAGTCATTAGATAACCCAATTGAAGCTGTTCAGTCACCAGCTCAAGACGGTCCAGCCCTTATCCGCATGGCTAATGGCGAAGACGGATATGTTAAAGGTATTGAGTTCGAATTTTTGCAAGATTTAAATATCTTAAAAGGTGTATTAGGATCATTTGGCGAGAATTCATTTATATCTGGTAATGTCACATTGAGCGACTCAGAAATCACCCTAGATAGACAGAATATTGTAGACCAAACAGGGGTCTCAACTTCAATAACGAACTTAGAGCGTCGCCTAACTGGCCATTCTGAATACGTTGTTAACATGCAATTGGGTTACGACTCGTCAAACGGTGAGCACTTAGCTACTGTTGTTTATAACGTATTTGGTGAGCGAGTTATCGTTGCCGGCATTGAAGGTTTTGAGGATGCAATGGAACAACCATTTCACTCTTTAGACGTTAACTATACTTACTTTCCTACATTTTCTAGTCAGGTTAAATTCAAGCTGACAAATATATTGGATGAAAAGAAAGAGATCACTTTTGATGATGAACTACTGCGCTCTAGCACCAAAGGTGTTGGCTTTAGCGTGAGTTATAAAGTTGAATTTTAACTTATAACAAAGACAAAGGTTGGGCTCTTATTGCCCAACCGATGTCATATTAACGTCATTAATTATTAACACTATTGTCACCGCTTTATCATGTTTGAGTTATTAAATTTAACTATTACAAACTGATAAGCGATAAATCTATGCAAGTTGGAACAACACACATGAGAGCTAACGTAAATCCGCCACAAGTATCAGAGATACCATTAAAGTCATTTTGTGATGAGGCCGATTTGAATGCAATTAAAGTGCATTTAACTCAGCTGCTGCATAGACCATCAATTACGCCAAATGATGCGGGTTGCCAACAATACTTAAAACGTTTTTTTAAAAATTTAGGTATGACAGTCGATGACTTTGAAGTTGAAGGCGTTAGTAACTTAATTGCAAAAATAGGTAACGGTTCTACACGCATTGCATTTTGTGGTCATACCGACGTTGTGCCCGCACTAAATACAGACTTATGGCACAGTGAGCCGTTTTCTTTGTCAGAGCGAGACGACAGATTATATGGTCGTGGAATTGCCGACATGAAAGGGGCGATAGCCTCTATGCTAACGGCGTTTGAACAAGCGCTACCTAACTTAGATTTAGAAAAATTTAGTTTTTACTTTCTTATCACTAGTGATGAGGAAGGGGATGCTGAATACGGCACCAAAGAAATTATCTCTCGCTTAGCTCAAAGACAAGAGTTACCGCATTACTGCATAGTTGGTGAGCCAGCTAGTCTTGACCAGTCTGGCGATGTATTAAAAATAGGCCGTCGAGGTTCTATTTCGGCAGAAATAACCATTATTGGTAAACACAGTCATGTTGCCTTTCCGCAAAATGCCAAAAATGCATCACATACTGCGGTTGTGATGGGAAAATGGTTAACTCAACAATCTTGGGATCAAGGCAGTGATGATTTCCCAGGTAGCCATTTAGAGATCACTAGCATTCAAACTTGCGACTCTGGCGATAATGTAATTCCAGGTGAATGCAGTTTAAAGTTTAATGTTCGTTACTCTCATAAAGAGACAGAAGCAAACATCAAGCAACGTATTGTTAACGGATTAGTGCAACTAAAACAGTTAGCTAATGACATATCAATTCGCTGGTATCGTTCGTGTGAGCCTTATTACACGTCGGGCGAAACGGCAAACAGTATGAACGACTCAGTGCAGTCCAATATTGAACCTATTCATAGTGAAATAGTAACTGAAGAGCCTTTAACCGCAGAAACATCATTGCCGATAGACATTGATTTAGTTGCTGAGGTTGAACAAGCCATTTTTGATGTGACAAAACGTTTCCCTCGTTTATCAACCGCTGGTGGTACATCAGGCGGACGATTTATTGCAAAAAATGGTTGTCAGGTTATTGAGCTTGGTTTACCAAGTCATACAATTCATCAAGTTAATGAATACGTTACAGAAAAAGATATTCTTGATTTAACTAATCAATACACACAAGTGTTATATCGAGTGGCTGGAAAATAGTAGCTGCTTGATTTTTCATGTCATAATTTTGTCATAAAGTGGTCACAGTCTTTAAATAGACTCTGCACAAATTTTGATGAAATTAAGATTAGTGCACAATGAGAATATCAAGTTTAGTTAAAGTGACATCAGTGGGTATATTAGCCGCCGTCGTACTGATGACACTTTCCACCATTTGGGCTAATGTAAAACTCACTGACTCCGATCTTGTTTACGCAAAATACCGCGCTATTTATCACGCAATTACGGTAAAGCTTTATCGAGATGTGCAAAGTTACTTGGTCACAGGTAATGCAGTAAAGTTAAGCGATGCAGAGAGCCAGGTCGATAGTATTTTACTTGCTCTATCAGCGGCCAATATCGATAAAAGCCTAACCTCAAAATTGACTCTGCAGTTACAAGTATTAAAAACTAAAATGTCTGGAAAATACCGAGCATTAGGTAAATTAAGCGGCAATGAACAAGCGTTATTAGAAAATGCAGAGCGAAATATTCTGGACACTATCGACAGCTTAGTTGCTTATGCACAAGAAGGGGCGCAGAACAACGAAGTCGCGGCAAAACAATACTTAGGTTTATCTGCAAAACTTTTATATCGTGTGTATGACTTAACAAGCACTCGTCAAAGTTTTATTCATTCTCAAAACCCAACCACTAAACAAAACTTAATAGTGAACTTAAATGAAACTAAGCAGTTAGCGGCAAACTTAGCATCACTCCCTTTATTAAATATTTTTGAACAAACAGATGATGATGACTTTTTTGGCAGCGATGATTTATTTGAGGATGAAGATGAAGATCAAACCGACAAAGGGGAAGATTTAATATCTGAGTTACAGAGTTTGTTAAACCGTTATCCAAAGGAGTTAGACAATACTTCAGCAATTATTTTACAGCGTACGTCTTCACTCGGCGAAATTAAAACCGACATTGATGAGCTTGAACTATTAGCAAATGATGTGGAAATAGCGGTGTTTGCCAGCCGAGATCAAACATATTCACAGGTCGCCATGATCATTGCATCTATGTTGGTGTTGTTCTTAATTGGCTCAGCGATGAATTATCTCGTCATGTATAAACTGGTGTTAACGCCATTACGTTATTTACGTGATGCGTTTAATAACCTAGTTACACAAGGTTCTATTGAGCGTATAGATGACAAATCAACCACAGAATTTGGAGAGATAGCCCGTTTTTTCAATCAATTATTAGACAATGCTGAAGCTGATAACGCTCAAAAGTCTAAGCAAATGAATATCGTATCTCAGGCATTAAACTCCCTTGGCAGTGAAACTCAGCAAATTTCTGATGCGACTATTAATACTCAGCAACAAGTTCAGCAATCACAAGAGGTATTGGCTAATTTGTCGCAAATAAATCAACAGTTAAATATGTTAGCAGGCGAAGTACAGGAAAACGCAAACCAAACCCTACAAGCTATGGTCTCTGGTCGTGAAGGTGCCAACCAAATGCAGCAAGCTAACCTAGCAACTGTGAGTAAAATAAATTTAAGTAATAGCACACTGGATGAGTTGGTTGTCAGTGTTGATAAAGTGCAGCAAGTCATGGATGTATTAAAGTCGATAGCTGATCAGACAAATCTACTGGCACTTAATGCAGCTATTGAATCCGCCCGAGCAGGCGATCACGGACGAGGGTTTGCCGTTGTTGCCGATGAAGTAAGAAAGCTGGCAATAAAAACGCAAGACTCTTTACTCGACACTAGCCAAATATTAGAGCAATTAAATAACTATAGCCGTTTGTTGCAAACTAATATTGGTGAAATATCGTTGGCGGCTGAGGAACAAACAAGTTTAGCGGCTAACTTAATCGAGACCACTAACTTAGTTGAGCAGAAGGCAGTTAAGTCATCGGACGTTTCATTACAAACCATGAGTTGTGCCAAAGAACAGCAAAGTGATTTTGAAACCTTTTCAGCATTAATGCAACAGGTTGATCGTACCGTAGAAGAGGCTCACCAGCAGGCTAACTCGGTGCAAGGTTCTGTTGCGCAACAAGGGCAATTAATCTCGCAAACCTTTAGTATAAAGTAACCATTCACTCATTAATTTGGCTCGGAATAAGTCAAATTAATGCATTTATTACATTGTCATTAAACTGACATTTAACCGAAACGGTATTGTCACATTCATCCACTACTATTCCCTCATTAACTTATGGGGTGAACTAATGAAAACTATTTCTAAAACCGGACTTTCTAACAACGGGCTTTCCAAAAAAGCACTATCTAGCGCAGTTGCACTAGTACTTATGAGCGCAAGCTCTCTTCCTGTACACGCAGCAGCAATTCAACAAGTGATTTCAGCAAGCTCAGAAATTACGACTTCAGCGTCACAATCACAGAAAAAAATAGACAAAATTGCAGAGCAAGTACAAGAAAAACTTATGCAGTTTAGAGCTATCGAAAAAGAGACTGCTGGCTTGGACGTATATAACGGCCAAATCCAAAAACAAATTAATAGCCAAATCGACGAGATGGCTCAGTTGAATAAAGACATCGACCAAGTATCAGTTATTGAGCGTCAAATTACGCCTTTAATGTTACGCATGATTGATGGCTTAGAAAGTTTTGTTGAGTTAGATGTGCCGTTTTTACCAACGGAACGCCAGGCGCGTTTAACGTCGTTAAAAACCATGATGGATAAAGCGGATATTGCGGTTTCTGAAAAATTCAGACGCGTAATGGAAGCGTATCAAGTTGAAGTAGATTACGGTCGCAGCATCGAAGCTTATTCTGGTTTATTAGAGTTAGATGGACAAGAACGCGACGTTGACTTTTTACGTATCGGACGCGTAGCACTTATGTATTTAAGTCGTGATGGTTCGTTAATTGGTCGTTGGAACAACGAACAAAAAGCATTTGAGAAACTAAGCCCAGATTATCGTATGCATATTTCTAAAGGTTTACGCATGGCGAAGAAACAATTGGCACCAGACTTATTGACTATGCCAATACCGTCACCTGTTTTGGTTTCATCTAACACGACGCTTTAGTCGCTATTAAGACTCTTGGATTTAAGGTAAAGATAATGAACGCATTTATAAATAAATCACTGATAACGCGCTTAGTAAAAGTGCCAGCGGCAATGTTGTTAGTGCTAGCAACTGCAACACCAAGTTTTGCAGCTGACGAGAAAACTCCATTGGATTTAGACCAATTGTTGTCTCAATTACAAACAGGTAAAGCGCAACAGAACAAAGAAAATAAAACACGTGAACAAGCATTTTTACGTCAACGTGCAGATCAAGATAAAATACTAAATCAAGCAATTAACACGCGTGATAATGCGTTGAAGTTGTCTGAGAGGTTAGAAACTAATTTTGAAAAAAATGAATTCCAATTAGCTGATTTATCAGAAGCGTTAAACAAAAGAATGGGTTCATTAAAAGAACTGTTTGGTGTTTTACAGCAAGTGTCTGGTGATGCAAAAGGCAAAATGCAATCTTCAAATGTATCAGCTCAGTTTCCTGGTCGTGATGTGTTTTTTGAAGAGTTAGCACAAAGCATGGGCGGCAGCTCTAAATTAGCTTCTATCGAACAAATCGAAACCGTGTGGTTTGAGTTACAACGTGAAATGACTGAGCAAGGTAAAGTTGTTCGTTTTAATACCGATGTGGTTGAAGCCAGTGGTAATAAAGTAAACAAAGAAGTTGTTCGTGTTGGTGCATTTGCATTGGTATCTGGTGGTCAGTATTTAGAACTTAATCCTACTACAGGTACGTTGGCTGAACTCGTTCGTCAACCAGCATCTCGTTTTAACGACAGCGCTGAAGATTTACAAGCATCAACAGACTCAATAGTTCCATTTGCTTTAGACCCAACAGGCGGTTCAATCTTAAGCCTATTAGTGCAAGCGCCTAGCATTGAAGAGCGTATTGACCAAGGTGGTACGGTTGGTTACATCATTATCGCGGTTGGTTTAGTTGCATTTTTAATTGCCTTTGAACGCTTTGTTTCACTAGCGCGTATAAACCACAGAGTGAAACGCCAATTAAAAGAAACTGAAGCGAATATAGACAATCCTCTAGGTCGTGTATTGAAAGTAAATCAACAATTCCCTGATGTTGCTTATGAAACCCTTGAGCTTAAATTAAGTGAGTCAATTCTTCGTGAAATGCCACTTATCACTAAAAACCTAACGCTGATTAAGATTGTATCAGTCATTGCACCATTACTTGGTCTATTAGGTACGGTAACCGGCATGATCAATACGTTCCAAGCAATAACACTATTTGGTACTGGTGACCCTAAATTGATGGCTGGTGGTATTTCAACCGCATTGATGACAACGGTTCTAGGTCTAGTTGTTGCGATTCCAACGGTTGTACTTTCAAGCATGTTGAACACTCGTAGTAAAAACATCATGTTGATATTACAAGAGCAAAGCGCAGGTATTATCGCTGAACGCTCTGAACAGCAGTTGGAACGCCGTCAAAATATGAAAGTTGCTAGTAAAAATAATCAAGTAGCGTAAGGGGAATATCATGGTTTTATTCACTGAAACCATAGAGGCTATTCGTGAGTTCATGGACACCGGTGGTGTTGTTCTCACGGCCATTGCCATTATGATTTTCTTAATGTGGCTGTTGATATTAGAGCGTATTTTATACGCGCTAAACGGCCACAAAAACGTAAAAGCAGCACTGATAAAAAGTTGGCAGAGCAGGGCAGAAAGAATGTCCTGGAATGCTGAGCAAATTCGCCAAGCATTTGTAGCAAGAGCTCAAATGCAGTTAAACAAAAACTTAACCTTGATCACAACCTTAGTTGCACTATGTCCTCTTATGGGATTGTTAGGCACGGTAACCGGCATGATTGAAGTATTTGATGTTATGGCAATAAGTGGTAGCGGAAATGCTCGTTCGATGGCCAGTGGCGTTTCTAAAGCGACAATACCGACAATGGCTGGAATGGTTGGAGCCTTGTCAGGTGTATTTGCTAACTCTTGGTTACAACGTAAGTCAAAACGTGAAATTGAATTATTAGAAGATGAGTTAGTGTTAGACATTCAACACTAGTTTCATATCTTAACCGTAATTGAGCACAGATAAGAAAGAAAAGAGAAAATATTATGAGAGCGCCTTTAGCTAGTTTGTTACAAGAAGAAGAGCAAGAAGAGATAAATTTAACGCCTATGTTGGACGTTGTTTTTATCATGTTGATATTTTTCATCGTAACCGCGTCATTTGTAAAAGAAGCGGGTATTGATGTAAATCGCCCAGAAGCTGCAACGGCCGTTAAAAAAGAACGAGCCAGTATCTTAATTGCTATTTCTGACAAAGGTGAGATTTGGATCAATAAGCGTCGAGTAGATGTACGAGCTGTACAAGCTAACGTAGAACGTTTAAAAGCGGAAAACCCTCAAGGTTCAGTTGTTATTCAAGCCGATAAAAAATCGACCACAGAAACCTTAATTAAGGTTATGGATGCTTCTCGGGCTGCTGGTGTGTTTGATGTATCAATTGCTGCCGACGACGGTAACTAAAAAGGCGAATTATTGTGAACTTAGCTGAACAAAAATACCCAATGATACAAAGATATATTATCGCGTTGGCTTTAGCGGCAACGGTTACTCTTGCTTTGTTATATGGCATGCAAGCGTTAATAAAAAACAGTGATAGTGTTTTTACCGACCCAGCCAAAGGCAACGTCTTGGATTTCATCCGATTAAAACAAGATGAAACGGTACAGAAAAAAGAACGTAAACCGAAAAAGCCACCGAAACCACAAACGCCACCACCGCAAATGACTCAACCTCAATTGTCATCGGATACGGCTGTGGCTAATAGTGCGGGTTTTGATTTTAGTGCCAACGTTAATGCCAATACAGCTATTGGTAATGGTTTAGCGCTAGATGCGAGTGACGGTGAATATTTACCAATTGTTAAGGTTGCACCTGTTTATCCTCGTCGAGCTTTACAGCGTGGTATTGAAGGTTATGTGATTGTTGAATTTATGGTTGATAAAACCGGTGCGGTTAAAAATCCAGTTGTTATTGAAGCAAATCCAGAAGGGTTGTTTGATAGGGCGGCTACGGATGCGGCACTTAAATTTAAATACAAACCTCGGGTGGTTAACGGTACTGCAACAGAAGTGACTGGTGTACAAAACCGTATAACTTTTGAAATGGCTAAATAATAACGGCTGCGTTTCAAGTTAAGAAATTTGGATTTAATTATGAAAACATTGTTTATACGTACCACATTAGCTTGTGCTATTACCTTAGCATCTAGTGTGCTAGATATATTGCCAGTAATTGAGATTGCATCAGCGCATGCTGCAGAAACAGGCAAGTCAGAAAAAACACGTAAACGCACACCTGCTTTAGGTGCAAGAGTTTATAGCCAGTTAGCGAGAGCACAAGAAGTTGCCGATGCGGGTGATATTAAAGCCGGCTTGGAAATTTTAGATCAGGTGAAGTCTAAGTCATCCAGTTTAAACAGTTATGAACGCGCTATGTTGCATAACTTTTATGGCTTTATTTATTACAATGATGGCCAAACAGACCTAGCTATAAAATCTTTTGAGCAAGTAGTAGAACAAGATCCTATCCCAGAGTCATTGGAGAAAAGTACCTTATTTTCATTAGCTCAATTGTCTATGGCAAATGGTAATTATGGAAAAACCATTACGTTTTTAGATAAGTGGGACTTAGTTCATCAAGGGACGTCACCAATAAATAACAATGTACTAAGAGCACAAGCATCATACCAATCAAAAGATTATAAAAGTGCAGCTAAATATATAGAAAGTGCGATTGCTCAAGCGGCCGACGAAGAAAAAGCCGCAGAAGAGAACTGGTATGTTTTACAACGTGCTGTTTATTTTGAGTTAAAAGATAATCAAAAAGTCACTGAAATCTTAGAACAAATGGTTCGTTTGTTTAATAAACCTGAATATTGGCTGCAATTAGCGGGTATGTACGGTGAGCTAGAACAAGAAGATAAACAGTTGGCGGTAATGGAAGCTGCTTATCAGCAAGGATTTGTAACACAAAAGTCTGAGTTGATGACCTTGTCGCAAATTTATTACTTTAATGGCCTACCGTATAAAGCGGCGAGTGTATTAAGTAAAGGTATAGAGCAAAACTTGATTGAAAAAAATGCCAAGAACTTGAAGTTTTTAGCACAATCTTGGCAAGGTGCTAAAGAAGCGGATAAAGCTGTTGAAGTACTTAATCAATTAGCCAGTATTACCGAGGATGGGAATGCTGACTTAAATATTGCTGAGATTTATTTACAAAAAGGTAAATCAAAACTGGTTGTGCAGCATGCAATAAAAGCAATCGCTAAAGGTAAATTAACTAACGCAGGTAACGCGTATTTAGCGCTAGGAATGGCTAATGTTAACCTTAAACAGTTTGATGATGCGCTAGAAGCGTTTAAGTCTGCTAAAGAGATTAAAAGCTCACAGCGTATGGCAACACAATGGTTGAAGTTTGTTGAACAAGAACAAAGAAGTGCTGAACAATTAGCGGCATTAAAATAAAACCAACATCAACACTCAGATATATTAGTTAACGTTAAGTTTATTCTTCTGTATACAAATCAAAAAGACAGAATAAACTTAGCTTTAGCTAACTCAAAGCTAACTCAAAGCTAACTCAAAGCTAACTCAAAGCTAACTCAAAGCTAACTCAAAGCTAACTCAAAGCTAACTCAAAGCTAACTCATTCAATAAACTAAATCTTAAAGCTATCCATTGAGCGTTGTAATAAATCACCATTACTTTCTATGTCAGAGAAAATACGTTTCATATTGTCAATTTCTGCCAGCTCATCGTTAGCGGCTTCATTAACTTTGGTGGTATTACTGGCTATTTCAGCAGTTGTAATTGATTGTTGTTCGGCTGCTGTGGCAACTTGAGTTGTTTGTGCTTCAACTTCACGGCTCATGGTTTGCAGCTCATTGGCAATTTGGGTTGCTTCATGGGTTACAGCCATTGAATCTTGTGCTGTTTGTACATTATCGCTAATCGCACTCATTACTTCTTGTGTTGCGGTTTGTAGGCCAACTAGCAAGGTTGAAATCTCAGTTGAATACGCTTGGCTACCTTTAGCTAAGTTACGAACTTCATCGGCTACTACCGCGAATCCTCGCCCTTGTTCTCCGGCTCTAGCAGCCTCAATTGCCGCATTTAACGCGAGTAAGTTAGTTTGATCAGAGATGGAGTTAATATTCACTAATATTTCTGATATCGCATTAACTTGTTGCTCCATGTAACTCGCTTTATCAGAGATTGAATTCATGTTGTCACTAAGTTGAGAAATAGCCGTTTGAGTTTTATTACTTACATCAGCAGTTTGCTGTGCTCTTTTTAACAATTGATCACTTGAGTTTAATGTCTCTGTCGCCGACTTAGCTATTTCTGAGCTCGTTGCGGCCATCTCTTCAACTGCCGTAGCGATACTCTGAGCTAATCCTTGGGTATTTAGAGCACTGTTGTGAACTTCTACACTTGCAGTATTTAAGTCATTACCCAAACGTGTATTCGTACTAATTGAAACCGACAAGCCAAGTAACAAATCTTTAAATGAGGTAATAGTAGCGTGGATCGCATTTGAAATATTACCTAGCTCATCGGAAGAATTGAGGCGTGAATCTAAGGTTAAGTCACTATTTCTAGACATGGCATTTAGCACTGTGGTCAAAGTATCTAATTCATGTTTAAGGCGTTTTATTAACGAAAGGTTAATACCCATTAACGCAAGCAGCGCCGACACAACTAATATTGAAATGACAATTAGGTTGAACATAGCATCGTCAGCTAATTTTTGAGCATGATGATGCGCGGTGACCCACTCTTTGTCTAATAACTTTTTAAACTCGCCAATTTGAACACTTGCAAGTGAAAACCATTCACTTGGTGGTACAAACTGACTTTTATCCAATACATCAGACGATTGTAAAATTCTACTATGTATATTTTTTATTTTTTGAGTGACCGTTGACGACATAATATTGTTAAATTGCTCAACTAAACTAGGGAGTTCACTGTTCTCAATGTAGATTTCGAGTAATTTCATATCCTCGATATAAGATGTTATTTCGGCTTTTTCAGATAGTGACAATTCACCTTTGGATAATATTCCATTTATTAATCCTCGAGCTTGACCTGCACGTTCTTTAAACCTGGCAATGTTTAAAATAACATTGTTGTCTTCTTTTAATATTTGGTCAAAAACTTCAGCCTGTAAAAATTGGATGGTATCAAGAGCCACTTTATTGAGAGAACTGTAATATTGGAATGCTTGAGGTGCATTTTGTTTATTAACTTTTTGACGAGTATCATTTTTTTTCTTTAAAAAATCAGTTAATAAGTGAGTGTATTTTTTTACATTTAGATGTTTGCCCCAATCTTTATCGATGGCTTTTTGCATTATGACTACGGCATTATCAGAAGACTGTCTTTGTGTATCTAGCTTAGATTTATCACTAATGGATTTTGAATTTAAATAACCTGCGGTTAATCCTCTTTCAACAGCATGGTTATGAGCAACTTTTTCAATTGAGTCCATTAATTCAGAAATTTGTTTATCAAGGTTATGACGTTGATAATTCGCTGATATATTACTTATAACCCAAATCATTAAAAATAATAGCGTTGATACACCAATTAATAAGCTAATAATTGATGATTGCATGATAGTAAGTGTCTTCCGTTTACTCGGCATTAATGTGCTCCCTAAAGCTTTTCGATATAACATTATCGACAATATGCAGAAAAATTTTAATATAATTAAACTAACTTAGGCTAAATGTAGTCAGTAACTGAAAATATGCTCTTTTTTCTAAGTCTTTTTAATTACTTAACTCAGATTAACTAAAATAAAATAATAATTGAGGTTATAGCTAGATTAACTGCTCTCTAGCCAGGATAGAACTTTACTTCTAAAGTTAATTCCATCTAATGGTTTTATAATGAAGTCATTCATTCCAGATTGAAGGCAAGCGTCTTTATCACCAGACATAGCACCTGCGGTCATCGCAATAATACTTATTTTACTATTTTCATAACCTGCTTTTCCTTGTCGTATAGCTTCAGTAGCTGCAAATCCATCCATGATTGGCATTTGGCAATCCATTAAAATTAAATCAAAGGAAGTAGATGTGTTATTCAATATATCTAATGCTTCTTGCCCATTACTGGCTGTTGTAATTTCAACAGGAAGTGCCTCCAATAAGCCAGCTGCAACTATCTGATTAATTTCATTGTCATCAACCACCAATATTGAATACTTATTTGGTTGGTCTATTTTCTTAACTGTATTTTCTGCTAGCTTATTGGCTGTGCCTGTATTAAATATTGAGTCGATTATATTTAATAGTTGGTATGGTAAAAGTGGGGTATTGACAAAGAATCCACCTTTATAAATATCAGGGGCAATTAATTCTGATTTTAAGTCTTCTAAAATTATCAGCTGACAATGACTATTTGCATCGCAGAGTTTGTGCCATTTTTCTGCAGAGTTATTAAGCATATGGCTGTCTATAAATAATAAGTCAGGCTCTCTTGTGTTACTAATGTGTTGCTCAGCTTGTTGATTATTAAATAAATAGACTTCAGCTTGCCAACGGCGGAGTTGTTTTAATAGAGGTGCATACTGTTGGCTTTGTTCACTGATCAGTATGATCTTTTTACCTAGTAATTTAGGGCTTAGCAGTGGTGATATTTGATGTTTTATCAATTTGGATTGGATTGAAAATGTAAATGTACTGCCTTTATTGAGAACACTTGTAACATGAATTCTACCACCGAGTAGCTTAACTAATTTTTTGGAAATTGATAAACCTAAACCCGTACCACCGTATTGTTTATCTGTGTTGGCAGAAGCTTGAGTAAAAGGTTGGAATAACTTTTCTTGTTCTTCAGCTGTCATACCAAGACCCGTATCTTGCACTGTGATAACACAGTCGACACGTTCTGGGTTGGTATCATTTATTGTGGTTTTGGCAGTGACTAAAATAGTCCCTTTGTTGGTAAACTTAATGGCATTACCTATCAAATTTACCAGCACTTGTTGGAACCGATAATCATCACTGACCAGTAGTTCATGTTCTATATTGGTCCAATCAAACAGTAAATCTATGTTCTTTTCCATGCAGCGTATCGACATAGTTTCAATGACTGAACTTATTGTTTGGGTTAGGTTAAACTCGTCCAATTCAATATCTAGTTTTCCAGCTTCAATTTTTGATAAATTTAATAAGTCATTTATTAGTACGGATAAATTGGAAATACTACTTTTTGCTAACTTAATATAATTAGTTTGCTTGTCGGTTAAAGGATCTTTATTGATCAACTCTAACATGCCTGAAATCCCATTTAGCGGAGTACGGATCTCATGGCTAATATTAGCGACAAATGCACTTTTAGATTGGCTGGCATCAACGGCTTTTTTGGCTAACAGCTCTAATTCTTGAGTTCGTTGATGTACTTCTTTTTCTAAAGACTCATTATGATTTATGATTTTTTGCTGGTTAACTTTTGACTCCGTGATATCACGAATGAGTGCAGCAACAGATGCTGGTGTATCTGATTTATGATGAATGACAGGGGATAAGTTAACCGATAAAAAGACTGGATTGTCTTTATCGCTATCATTTGTTACTTCATAGGTGACCGGTTGCGTTTTATTTATAATGTTGGAGAGTAGGGCTTCATCTAACAAAAAATCTTTTTTGGTTACGCCTATTATTTCATTAATGTTTTTAGAGTGTGCAAGTTCATCATTGAGGCCAAAAAGATAAGTTGCAGACTCATTCCAACTTAGTATTTTACCTGTTACGTCTAAACCAATAATTGCATCTGAAGAGCCAGAAATAATAGCCTCATAACGAGATTGATGATCGTACAAAGACAATATTTTGTTCAAGTATTTTTGATAGTAAAAAGTGACAAGAGTAACAATAGTGAATAAGGTGATTAATATAAGGATCACAAATTTGCTCTGTTGATCCCATATTTGTCCAAGTCTATTTTCCGACAGCCCACCTATGATATTTAAACTACGAAAGTCTCTAAGAGATAATCGTAATTCTGAGCCGTACATATAATATTTTTGTTGATCAAAGGTTAGTTGATTGATTTTATTATCATTAGGGAGGAGTGCTTGGTTGGTCAATTTGGACCAAATAGCATCAGGTTTATTTAAGTCAAAACCAAAGGTTAATGCCTCTCTGTCTGCGCTAATAAAGTAACCTTGGGTGTTCAATAAATAAAAGTTAAAATCGGACTGTGAAAAGGTATCTTTCATTTGTGTCAGTAAGCTTGTGGCATCTATGTTCAATATTATAAAACCAAAGAACTGATAATCCTGGTCGAAAATGGTATGAGCAACTCGATACGTTGGCCAAAGAGGGTTTTCTAAAACACCGTACTCTCGGTTTAATGATATATCTGAAATATAATCTTCATCAATGTGCAAAGGCTTAATTGCTTTGTAATAGTCGCTCTCTTGTTTACTTTGCAGTAAGGCATCAGGCACAACAATAATTTTATTATCGCGGCGTTCAACTCTAATTAACTCTCGCCCTTGATTTAGTTTTGATATGTATCGTATTTGCCTGATATCTGGATTGTTGACAATAAACGCTGAAAAAATAACTTCTAATCGCCTTTTCCATTGTTCGGTTGTTGTGCCATCAAACGGATCAATATTATTGTTATTTAATGCTCTGGTAATGCCTTTGATGGGTGGTGTGGAGTGCAAAAATGCAATATTACTTTTATTTTGGGCAAAACTTTTATTCATTAACGACACTGACGAATTTGTTGTGGCGGTTAACTTATCTAACCATTCTGTTTTTATTTGTTCTTTAGCATAGTGGCTATATATAACGTAAATCACCAGACAAATTAATGCGAATCCGCCAATAGAGAATAAAAGTAACTTGTTATTCTGAGTGAGTGCGTCGTCGATATCTTTAGTCATGATTATGTCTCATTAGGATTCTTGGTTGCCGACTCCAAAAAAGTCATAAATTCTTTTTTACGTAAAGGTTTACTATACAAATAACCTTGCCCTATACCGCAACCTAATTCCATTAACGCTTGGGCTTGTTCTTCTGTTTCAACCCCCTCAGCAATTAAGGTTAAAGATAAAGATTGTCCTAGTAAAATAATGGTTTTAACAATTTCATAGTCATGTGTATTGTTGAGCATGTCGATAACAAACGACATATCAATTTTCATTATGTCTACATTGAATTTTTTTAAATAAGATAAACTAGAGTAACCAGTACCAAAGTCATCAATAGAGATATTAATACCCAAGCCTTTTAATACTGAGAGCTTAGTTTGAGTTTCATTAATGTCGCCCATTAAAGCCGTTTCTGTAATTTCTAATTCTAAATAATGTGGCGGTAATTGAGTTTGATTTAAGACCTCAATAATTATTGCCTCTAAGTCTGGATCGGCAAACTGAGCCGCTGCGACGTTAACCGAGACAGATATTGGCATTCCTTCTTTCAACCATTTTGCTGCCTGGGTACAAGCCTTTAACAGTACCTGATTACCCAATGGCACAATTAAGCCAGAATCTTCTGCTATTGGAATAAACTCAACAGGTGAAATTAGCTGATTATTTTCATCCACCATACGGACCAATGCTTCAGCGCCCACTATATTCTTAGTTTTAAGGTTAAACTTAGGTTGGTAGACCACAATTAATTCATCATTTTCAATTGCATGGCGTAATTTGAGTTCAAGAGCATGGCGCTGCAATAAACTTTCTTCCAAATCTCCAGAGAAGAAACAGAAACGGTTACGTCCTTCTTGTTTGGCGCTATACATAGCAACGTCCGCATGACGAATTAATTCTTCTGCATCTTTTGCATCATCAGGATAAACACTCACGCCAACACTCGCGGATACATTATAAGGTTTGTCGTCTAGCATGAAAGGTTGGTGCATCGCCGTGACTAAATCTGACGCTAAGCTTAACGCTGCTTCAACGGACTGTATTTCATTCATTAAAATAACAAATTCATCGCCGCCTAATCTTGCTAGTGTAAATGCAGCGGGAAGCAATTGTTGGATCCGTCTTGCCATCTTACATATCAGCTGATCGCCAAGTAGATGGCCAATTGAATCATTTAAATATTTAAAGTTGTCGATATCTAGTAATAAGGTTGCAACTTTATGGTTTTGTCGTGCTGCGGTTTGAATTGCGACGGTTAATCTATCTTGCAGTAAAATTCTATTAGGTAAATCAGTTAATTGATCATAGTTAGCCAAATGACTCATTTTCATCGCTAATGCCATGGCTTCACTAACATCATGGAAAACCATAATAGCGCCTATAATCTCACCTTTTTCATCTCTGATTGGCGCAGCCGAATCTTCAACCGCATAAACTTGATGGGAATGTGATAATAATTCGCTATTTAACGCCATCGCGACCGTTCGTTGTTCACTTAATGCGAGATAAAGCGGGTTTAATAAAGGCTTTTTAGTATCTGCGTCCCGAAGCAACATGACGTCTTCGATTTTTTCTGGTGGCGTGTCTTTAAATCGCCACCCGGTCATTCGTTCTGCAATTGGGTTGATAAAGGTAATGTAACCTTGTGTATCGGTTGCAATAACGGCATCACCAATAGATTGTAATGTGACTCGTAGCCTTTCTTTTTCTGAATGCAGGGCTTGTTTCGCTTTTTTTGCATCGGTTATATCAACAAAAGTGACTAAAGAGCCAACTAAGACGCCTTCATTAAAGGTGGCGGATTGGAAAACACGAAAATGTTGATCTTGTTTATTACTCTGTACAGATACTGTGAACTCAATTGAATTTTTATGTTTAATTTCCGAGTGAGATAATAACCTATGGTAAACCTCTCTAGGCAAGGATTGAGTAACATGCTTGTTATGGCTTGTCTCATTAAAGCCGTCAAACCACTTCCCGGTTAAGTCATTGGAAAAAATATTATTCCAATTTTCATCCCAATAAGTAATTAACACAGGAACTGACTCAACAAGCTGAGTCATTTCTTGTTTGGCTTGTTGTAGGACTCTCGATTGGTTTCTGAGTTTTAATTGATTCATAACCCTTAAACGACAAATTTTAGGGTCAAAAGGTTTATTAATAAAATCAATCGCGCCTTTTTCTAGTGCGAGTTGTTCAGCTTCAGGTTGTTCATTACCGGTTATAAATATAACGGGAATATCTGAGGTCAGAGGATTGTCTTTTAGTATGGTACAGACTTCCCAGCCATCCATTCCGGGCATAGAAATGTCTAATAAGATAAGGTCTGGTTTTAATTCTTCACATAATGCCAGTCCTTCAGGACCATTGGTTGCAAAGTGAATACTTGCTAAGTCAGATAATGAGCTTTGTAAAAATAGAATATTTTGTATCGCGTCATCAATAATTAATACTTTTTGCGGCTGAGAATCTAATGATGTTATAAACATAAATTCTCACTTTTAATATAGGATATTAAATTAAACATCATTACACCCTCCTTGAGTAATACGCATTAAGCAAAATGAAGAAACTATTTCTATCAATAATTATTTTTATTAAGCATAGCCTATTATTTTTAATTGACTATGCTTAATAAAAATAATTTATTTAAATCAAGGGACTAATTAGATATGGAACGTGGAGATATAAAACGGGTAAATATATTAAATAACCCAATACTTATTCGATTTTTAGTTGCTTCTCTTATTATATTTGGCTGTGGTTTATATGTGGCATTGTGGGCTAAAGGCTCTGTAAAAAATAAAAATGACATTAAGTTAAATACGTTAATATCAAAAAAATTAAATGAAATCTCCAATGATATAGTTCTTGGTGTTGGTAAATATGAATATGGGTTACAAGGGCTAAGGGCTGCAGTCAACAGCGTCCAGTTAGATAAGTTTACCTACCGCCATAATTTGGATTACTCTCAAAGTAGACAATATGATATCGAGTTTCCTGGCTCTCGAGGTTTTGGCGTTATTAAAAAAGTAAACAAAAACGATCTAAATTCATTTTTAAAATATGCTGAAAAGGATAGGTCTGGTCCATTTGTATTAAAACAGCTAAATAATCCACAAGACACATTATTCATCATTCAATATATCGAACCGGAAATTAATAACCAACAAGCCGTTGGTTTAGATATCGGCTCAGAGCAAAATAGACGTTCAGCTGCGATTAAAGCGGCAGTTTCAAATACAACACAATTAACCGGGCCAATAACTTTGGTTCAGGCGAATAATAAACAAAATTATGGATTTTTATTATTATTACCTATCAAAAACTCAGTCAATGCGAGCCAAAGTTCAAATGCAAGTATAGATGGTTGGGTGTATGCGCCACTACTAATACATGAAATATTGGATGCAGTATCTGAGCTAAATATTAACTTTCGTATTGATATTTCTGACCTTTATTTAGATCAAGAGATTAACTTTTATAACTCTGACATGGACGCAGATGTTGATAGCGGTACTCGTTTAACCAACATTATTGATATTTATGGACGAAAATGGCAGATAGCGGTTTCTCCAACAGTGCCTTATGTTGAGTCTTTGGCGCTAACAAGCCCTGCAAATGTGTTTTACCAAATCCTTATATTGTCGATTTTATTATCAGTGTTGGTGTTATTTATAGGGCGTAATGTATCAAGACGATTAGATTCCCTGACTCGAAAACTCAGTTATGCGGCTGTAGTAAAAAACACCACAGAAGCGATTGTCGCGGTTGATAAAGACTTTTTGATTCTACATTGGAACACTTCAGCTGAAAGTTTATTTAGCACTTATATTGAGAACCTGGAGCGAAAAAGAGAACCTCTGATTAATTGGTTAAAACCTTATATAACCAAAGACACGTTAGTTAGCTATTTCAAACAAGTCAGTCGTGGCGAAACGATATTAAATAAATCCTTTGAATATAAAACAGACGATGTAACAACGGCTAAACAACTACAAGTTAGCTTCATTCCTTTAATGCAAAATAACGAGTTTTTTGGGGCAACGGTAAGCATCATAGATGTGACTAAACTTGTCCAACTACAGAATGAATTAGAAAATAAAAATGAGCTGTTAGAGCAACAGGTAGTAGAAAAATCAGGCGAAATACAGCGTAAAGCATTATTTCAAACGAGCGTGTTAAATAGTAGCCGTACAGCAATTATTGCTACCGATGTTAATGGCATTATTACTTTATTAAATCAAAGTGCATTAGCCTTGTTGCAATTAGAGGCGTCTACAACGTTAGATAAAACAAACATAACTGAGTTACTTCATTCAAGTCTTTCTGATCACAACAAAAGTATTAAATTTACCGACTGGATTAAAAAGCAGCTAGAGCGTCAGTCTTCTACATTAGTTACGTTTAGTCCTAAAAATGTTGAGTTTGATATTCCGGTTAACTTAACCTCATCTATCATTTTGAATGAACATGGCAATGAAACGGGTTATGTATTTCTAGCCGAAGATATACGTGAAACGTTATCTTTAAAACGACACGTGTCCTTGATTAACAGCGCCTTGGATAACTCTCAAGATGTTTTATTGTGGTTAGACTCAAAAGGTGTTGTTCTGCACTTAAATGAGTTTGCTAATATTCAATTGGGTCATAACACTCGTTCTTTACATGAACAGTCGATAAACCAGATTATGCTATTTGATGACAATGAATCTTGGGATTCAGTTAAATACGATATTAATGATAATAATCGAATTACCTTAGAGCGTTACTATCAACATAGTAATGGCGAAACCATTCCCATGCTTATCTCTTGTTGTAAGTTAGAAATAGACAACGAAATAGTTTATTACCTGGCTGCAAAGAACATCTCTATGCGGTTAAAAGAAGAGACTAAGTTGAAACTGGCTCTATCCAAAGTGGATGCAGCCAGTAAATCAAAAACTACATTTATCTCACAAATGAGTCATGAGCTTAGAACGCCGCTGAATATTACTAGTGGCATGCTGCAAATGTTGGAACTTACTGTGTTGAATGACATTCAGCGCACGAGTGTTGATGGCGCAAAGCAATCCATGAAACATCTGACTTATATAATCGACGACATTATGGACTTAAGTGATGCTGAAAGAGGCTTGTTAAAACTCGACTACAGCGAATTCATCCTTGATGATGTACTAAATGATGTTGGTTTTCAGTTGTCAGCTATGTTGGCGGATAAGCCAGTTGAAGTACACTTTGATATGGACCCAGATGTTCCAATTATGCTGATGGGGGATGTTAAAAAGTTAAGGAAAATCATACTAAGTATTGCTTCCAATGCCGTTAAATTTACACTAAGCGGTGAAGTCGTCATTAATATTAATGCACAAAGAGCGGCTGGCAAAGACGTCACTTTACTTGTTGCTATATCAGACACAGGTATTGGTATTGAAACTGGGCAACTATCGCAAATATTTGAACTGTTTTCTCAATCAGATAACTCGAGTTCTCGTCAATATGGCGGCTTAGGTGTTGGATTAACCATAGCTCATCAATTTGTGCAGTTAATGGGCGGTGATTTAACCGTCGAAAGTGAAATAAATGTCGGTTCTACGTTTAGTTTCCAACTTCCGCTGGTGGAGGTAGAGGCTAGTAGTAAGCTTGTTCCTGCTGAGCTTGCTAAACCGTTAAATATACTGCTGGTCGATGATAATCAAACAGCGTTAAATATATTAGGTAACACGATTAAATTACTTGGTTGGCAAGTTTGTGTCGCCTCCAATGCAGAAGATGCATTTACATTATTTCAACAAGCGATAAAAGATGAACATAGGTTTGATCTTGTATTACTCGACTGGAAAATGCCGAAAACGGATGGTTGGCAGCTTGCTGAAAAAATCAGAAGTATTACACCGATTGAAGAGGTGCCTTTAGTTATAATGGTTTCAGCTACTAGTCGTCAGAAACTTGCCGAAAAAGCGTCAGAGTCTAAGTCTGCACTGAACGGCTTTATTACTAAACCTGTCACTAGGACAATGTTAGTTGACGCTATTTCTGATGCGGTAAGTGCATCTCAACAAAAGCAAATACCACAAGAGATTAAAGTAAAAGGCAAGCCACTAGATGGTAAGTCGATTCTAGTCGTTGAAGACAATCCGACGAATCAATTGATTGCTAAAACATTATTAAAAAGCCAAGGGGCTGAGGTTGTGGTTGCCGAGGGCGGATTAGTTGCTCTTAAGGAGTTAGAACAAAGCTCTTTTGACTTTGTCTTAATGGATATTCAAATGCCAGATTTAGATGGTTACGAGACAACGCGTCGTATTCGAGCGAATGAAAAGTACTTGTCTCTGCCTATCTATGCAATGACGGCAAATGTATCAGACTCAGATAAAGAGTTGTGTTACCAAGCTGGTATGGATGGACATATAGGTAAGCCGTTCCAATTAAACTATGTGGTTGAGCAAATATTAAAAGAGACATCAGGCAGTAGTGCGTTAAAAAGTGCATCTAGCGGTAATAAAAAGTTACATCAGTCTTTAACTGATGACGTAATTCAGTATTGTGAGAATAAACAAATTGATATAAAAACGAGCTTAGCTAGATTTAACTATTTAACCGACTTATATAAACGCTCGTTAGAGTTGTTTGTTGACGACTTAAAAGTTGACCTTGTTACCTTAAGTGCAAAGTCATCTGAGCCATTAGGGCAAGACACTCATATTTTATTCCACACCATGAAAAGCTCGGCTGCGAGCCTTGGTTTTAAAGATTTATATAATATAGCAAAAACGATTGAACAGCAGATTGACGATAATGCTCTAGAGTCAGATGCTTCATTATCCCAGACTCAGCTTAGCTCTGTGGTGAAATTAATGGAGCAAGCGGTTAATGATATTGAAGGATTATTAAATATATTATTAATTGAACCGTTGGAAATTAGTGTTGTTGAGGGTACAGTAGATTTAAAAGAGGGTTTTAATGTTCTGTATCAAGATGTTGCTCAGTTTAATATGAAAGCAATCGACTCATATAAAAATATAGCATCGTCGCTAAATTCGTTATCAAGTTCGTTGTGTGATGAGTTAGTGCAGAACTTAAATAAATTACAATTTACAGAGGCAAAAGTGCAATTAGACGCGCTTAGAAAACTAATAGTGGAAGACTAAATATGGTCAATGTATTAGATAACAATGCTGAGTTAAACTTAAGTCATTCAAAAATATTAATAGTGGACGACCAACCTATTAATATTCAATTGATATATAACATTTTATCTAGCGACTATTCTATTCTGGCTGCAACCAATGGCGACCAAGCTATTGAGGTTTGCCAGAATGATCCCCCAGATCTGGTTTTACTCGACGTTGTTATGCCTAATATGTCTGGTATAGAAACCTGCGTTATTTTAAAACAGAGATTATCCACCGCTGAGATCCCGATTATATTTATTACGTCTTGTGATGAACAAGATGAAGAAAATGATTGCTGGGAAAGTGGGGGCGTTGATTTTATTAGTAAACCCATTAACCCAATCACCCTTAAAAATCGAGTTAAAGCGCACTTATCGCTTAAATATCAAAGAGATATTCTTAATAGTTTAGTTTATAAGGATGACTTGACGACGATTTTTAATCGCCGTTATTTTGATGAACATATTGTTAAAGTAGAAAAAAGTGCGAATAGAGAAAAAGTTGATGCCGCTGTTATTCTGATTGATATCGACCATTTTAAACAGTTCAATAAAATCTATGGCCATATTCGCGGTGATATTACGTTAAAAGAAGTCGCGGATAGTATTCAAGACGCTTTAATGCGACCAAGTGATTTTGTTGCTTATATGGGCTGCGCTCTTTTTGCCGTAGTGTTACCTAACACAACACCTCAAGGCGCGATTGAAGTGGCGATTAGAATTAGAAGAGCGGTATTTGCTTGTAAAATTGCCCACCCAGATTCTAAATATAAATTTATCACTGTAAGCCTAGGCGTATCTACCGTTTTCTTAGCGCAAGATAAGATGGTGCCATTACTTGAAGATGCTGAGCAGTATTTACAGCAAGCAAAGGAAGTAGGCCGCAATATTTGTAAGTATCCTAAGTTAGGCTAACCAGGGTTAGCCTTTCCTATATTACGGTAATCACCTTGCTCGCTCATTTTATCAATTTAATGACTAAAACAGCCCCGACCCATTCGGTAATAGATTTTATGAGATAGTTAGTGGATAAATCACATCTTCGATTTTTATATTTGACTAACTTTCTTTATACTCCCTCCATTAAATCGTTACGCATTCTTTTATTGGATTATCACACATGTCTACAGACTCTATTTCTCAGCGCATTAGCGAACTTGTTACTACATTAAGTGACTACAACTACCAATATTACGTGTTAGACACTCCTACGGTTCCAGACGCTGAATACGACCGTTTATTTCGTGAGTTACAAGCATTAGAAGCGCAATACCCAGATTTGTTAAATCCACAATCACCAACTCAGAAAGTTGGTGGTGCCGCACTAGATAAGTTTGAACAAGTCAGTCATGAAGTGCCTATGTTGTCGTTAGACAATGCCATGGTGGAAGATGAGTTTGTTGCGTTTCATAAACGTATCAACGACCGTTTAAAAACCGATCAAATATTTGAATTTTGCTGTGAGCCTAAACTAGATGGCTTAGCTGTGAGCATTTTATACGAAGACGGAAAGCTGGTACGCGCGGCCACGCGTGGTGATGGCGCGGTTGGTGAAAATATTACTGAAAACGTAAAAACCATTAAAAGCATTCCATTGTCATTGATTGGCAGCAGCGATAACGGCAATTATCCACAACGTGTAGAAATACGTGGTGAAGTCTTTTTATCATTAGATGGTTTTCATGCGTTTAACCAAAAAGCCAAAGAAAATGGCACTAAACCTATGGTTAATCCTCGTAATGGAGCCGCGGGTAGTTTACGTCAATTAGACTCAAAAATTAGCGCAGCAAGACCTTTGGCTTTTTATGCTTATGGTTTGGGCGTGGTATCTGACGAGTTTGAATTAGCCGACACCCATTGTGAACGTTTACAACAAGTTAAATCCTTTGGTCTACCAGTTTGTCCTGAAATTACCGTGGCGAAAGGTATTGAAGGCGTTCTCGACTTTTATAAAAACATAAGCGAAAAGCGTGCATCATTAAATTATGAAATTGATGGCACGGTATTAAAAGTAAATGATATCGACTTACAAGCTGAATTAGGTTTTGTTGCTCGTGCGCCAAGATGGGCAATTGCGTATAAATTCCCAGCCCAAGAAGAATTAACGGTATTAAACGATGTTGAATTTCAAGTTGGCAGAACCGGCGCTATAACGCCTGTTGCTAAAGTTCAGCCTGTTTTTGTTGGTGGCGTTACGGTTTCCAATGCTACCTTGCATAATGCTGAAGAGATTGAACGTTTAGGTATTATGATTGGCGACACCGTTATCATTCGACGCGCGGGTGATGTTATCCCGCAGATAGTCTCGGTTGTATTAGATAAACGTCCTGATGATGCTAGAGTCATCCAATTTCCAACATCTTGTCCTGTATGTGATTCTAAAGTAGAAAAGCTAGAAGGTGAGGCTGTCACTCGTTGTACTGCAGGTTTATTTTGCGGCGCACAACGTAAACAAGCCATTAAACATTTTGCCTCGCGTAAAGCATTCGATGTTGATGGTTTAGGAGATAAAATTGTTGATCAGTTAGTGGATGAGAATTTAATTCAATCACCTGCCGATTTATTTGTGTTAACCCAAGAACAAATCTCAAGTTTGGAGCGTATGGGGCCTAAATCAGCACAAAATTTAGTAACTGCATTAGAAGATTCAAAAGCCACTACATTATCTAAATTCTTATACTCTTTAGGGATAAGAGAAGTGGGAGAGGCTACAGCATTAAACTTAGCCAATCACTTTCAAACGCTTGAGAATATCCAACAAGCTGACTTTGACAGTTTAATTACGGTTTCCGATGTTGGTGCGATTGTGGCAAATCATTTGTTGTCATTTTTTAAAGAATCACACAATATAGATGTTATAAATCAATTAGTTGATAATGGTATAAATTGGCCGTTTATCGAAAAGAAAGCCGAATCAGAGCAACCATTGTTAGGGCTTACTTACGTGTTAACAGGTTCATTAAATGAGATGGGGCGCATAGAAGCTAAAAATGCATTGGTGTCTTTGGGCGCTAAAGTAGCCGGAAGTGTATCCGCTAAAACTGACTTTTTAGTGGCTGGAGAAAAGTCAGGTTCTAAATTAACTAAAGCGCAAGACTTAGGTGTGCCTGTGTTAACCGAGCAAGATATGCTGGAATTATTCAAAAAATATGGAGTTAACGTTTAATGTATTATATTTACGATGTATTGGTAGAAGTTGGTGGTGTAATTCGTCCGTATAGTGATGACATAGCTTTGGCTTTAGTCGCTTCTTTATTGGTTATTGCAGGCGCTGATATTAATAATTACATCAAGAACCTTATAAAATCTGCACACTTTTTGGTGCGTATGAGTATTTTTATTGCTGTATGTACATTTGGCTATGGTGCGTTAACGGTACTGTTAACTAATATAATCACAACGCAATTGGCGGCATTGCCTGCTATGTATTTACCATTAGCTGTTATCGCATGTTTTGCAGCATTAGGTATTTACGCAGAACGTAAACGTCAGCTCTAGTCGTTAAAGCCTACTTTGTCAAAATATGGTCAAAGCGTCAATTTTCAGGCGTTTTTGCTTTTTAAGACTTGCAACTCAGATCTGTAACGTTACAATTGGTTGATAATACAAAATAAATAGTTAGATATTAACCATGACACAAAAGCCATCATCCGTACAAACTATCCTAATTTTGGATGAAAACGAACGCCGTGCTAATTTAATGGCAGGGCTTTTAATTTTTATTGGCGAACAATGTGAAGTGGTTTCAGAGTCTCAGTTTGCCAGTAAATGTATTCCAGAAGATGTGGTGACCTGTTGTGTATTAGGTGCATTATCCAGTGGCGAACATGAAGCACTTGTTAAGTCTCAACCGGGTGTCCCATTTCTGTTATTGGGCGACACACTCAAATATCTATTTGAACAAAAAAATGTATTAGGCATTTTAAGTGAACCTTTCCTTTATCCTGTTATCACTCAACAAATTCGTGACTGCCAAGAATACAAACGATTAATGCCTAGAGCGCCAAATGCGACTCAAGGTAATAAATTCGAAGGTTTGATTGGTAATACCGAACCTATGAACGAAATCCGTTTTTTAATAAACCAAGTTGCAGATAAAGAAGCCAACGTATTAATCCTTGGTGAGTCAGGAACGGGTAAAGAAGTTATCGCAAGAAACGTTCATTTGTTATCTAACCGAGTTGGCGGGCCATTTGTGCCAGTTAACTGTGGTGCTATCCCTGCAGAATTATTAGAAAGTGAATTGTTTGGCCATGAAAAAGGGGCTTTCACTGGAGCAATATCGTCGAGAAAAGGACGGTTTGAATTAGCTCAAGGCGGCACGTTATTTTTAGATGAAATTGGCGATATGCCGCTACAAATGCAAGTTAAATTACTGCGTGTATTACAAGAGCGAACCTATGAAAGGGTTGGTGGTACTAAGGCAATTAAGGCTGACGTACGAGTTGTAGCTGCCACGCACCGCGACTTGGAAGACATGATAGAGGAAGGTAAATTCCGTGAGGATTTATTCTATCGTTTAAATGTATTTCCTATCGAGTCGCCTTCTTTGTGTCAAAGAAGTGATGACCTAGAGTTGTTGGTACAAGAGTTTACAACTCGTTTTGAAGCCGAGCATAAAGCGAGATTCAATTTAACCGACAGAGCACTGGATTCATTAAAACAGCATAAATGGCCTGGCAATGTTCGTGAACTTGGAAACTTAGTCGAACGATTGTTGATCATGTTTCCTAATCAAATGGTTGATGTGCACGACCTACCACAAAGATATTGCTACACAGACGACTCACCATTTATCCCAGAATATCCTGATGAAATTATGGAACGCCAAGCGCTCATTGATATGTTTGCCGATCATGATGATGAAGATGACGATGGCTCTGAAGATTTCACTATGTCGGTGACGACCGTTGCCGATCCTACATCAATGATTTTGCCAACAGAAGGCATAGATTTAAAAGAGTTTTTGTCAGAATTAGAAGTGAATTTAATTGAGCAAGCACTGCAATGTACCGATTATGTGGTTGCTAGAGCTGCTGAACAATTGAACTTAAGACGCACAACCTTAGTTGAAAATGAGAAAGTACGATTTAAATAAAGATGAATAAAATCTAATTTGTTGATTCTAGTTACATTTTTTTTAATTTGAACTATGCTAATAAAAAACTTATGCCATTTGGCATAAAACTTGGGTATTATCACAATATATCCTTATATCTTAACAATTGGAGTAACTGTGATTAGTCGTAAATTAACTGAAAATGATGATGTTATTTCAACGGATATAAAGCATTTAAATGACACGAAAGAAATTGTTCATTCAGTTTCTTATCGTGAGATAAATCAAACTAAAAACTGTCAAGACATCAAAGCAAATTGGATGTTGTTGACCCAGTCTTCATATATGTGTAATTAATTATCACTTCAGTATTTGGCCAATATAAATAATCATGCCAGAAAAAGATTATAAACTTGTCGTTGTACAAGGTGTTAAAGGTGGTGTAGGTAATACCGCAGTAACGGCTAATTTAGCGGTCGCCTTGAGAAAAGTTGGTTTCAACGTTCTGGTATTCGACTTCTGTAAAAGTAACGATCTTCGATTACATTTTGGCATGGGGTTAGATAGAACTGACGGATTACATAAAGGTTTACTAAATGAGGAACCTTGGACTAATTTTGCCTTTGAAGATAGAAATCGTACTACCTTTTTCCCTTTTGGTCATATAGAGCAAGTTGATATACTTCGACTTATTTTTCTGTCCCCCAATTATTTAACTGATATCCTTGATGAAATCGACTTTGAGTCACAAGAAACTATTGTGTTGGTTGATTATCCCTCTTACAACTCGTTAAAAGACACTAAGTGTTTGTCAGGGTATGACCTTAAAATTAATGTAGGTACTTGTGAAGTATCTAGCTATTCTAAATTTTCAGCATCAATAAAATCATTTACTGAGTCAGATATATTTATGTTTAATAGGTATAACCCAGAACGTAAAATTGAATCTGACATTAGAACTTTAATCTCCTCCGAGTTTGATCCGTCTAAGGTTTTAGGTGTCATATTTGAAGATGAATTTATTCACCAAGCATTGGCGCAAAACACCACTATTGTTGACCTTAATGAATATACTAAATCGTCAAAAGATTTTTATCATTTGGCAATGAAACTCAGCTCTATGCTTTTTGCATCTAGCGGAGAGTAACTTTGAATAGTATTTTACGAGTTACCTGGTCTGCTATATCAAACTATCCATTTGAACAATTAGTTAGCTTTTTGTTGCGAGTTCGAAGTGAATTAAAAAAAACACAATGCTCATTGTTTTATAAACCTTTTATTGTATGTGCTTGGTTATTAAGCTGGGCTTTATTAGGCAATAAAGTAAAAAAATACAGCTTAAGTGTTTTCTTTCAACAGGTAAGTGCAAAATATCCCCACGTTAAATTTCATCGTTTTTCTTTCACAGACGTATTAAGGTTCTTAATCCAAACGGTTTACTTACTTTTATTCTTTAGTGAAGAGCAACGAAAAAAACGCCTTATTATCCAGCACAACAATACTAAGATTAATGTCTTTAAAAGCTTTGTGAAATTCATTCGTAAGCAGATTATTGAACCTGGAAGACAATGGGTTGTATCTGCGTTTAGTTTTACTGCAGAGTCAGCTCCTAGCGAGTTCAAAAGTAAGTTGTTAAAAATAAAATGGATAAGAGTTACCTTGACGGCTCTTATGTTAGGGCTGTTCTTCTGGGCGATAGTGGTTCCTTTTGAACCGATAAACCAACTGATATTTTCATTTATTTTATGGATAATTGCTTTGTGGCTAAGGTCTACTCCTGGAAGAGTCGCGACTTTAGTTATGATGTTGCTGTCTATCTTGATGTCTAGTCGCTACATATGGTGGCGTATTACCAGTTCATTGAATATTGATGATGGTATTGGGTTTATCTTAGGACTCGGCTTGCTCGCTGCTGAAATTTACACTTGGCTGGTTTTAGTTTTGGGTTATATGCAAACGGCTTGGCCATTACGCAGACGGATTGTTCAGTTACCGCCAAATTATGACAATTGGCCATCGGTTGATTTGTTCATACCTACTTATAACGAGCCATTAAAAGTAATTATCCCAACCGTTTTTGCGGCGCAAAATATTGATTGGCCAGAAGATAAACTAAATGTCTATGTTTTGGATGATGGCAAAAGAGACAATATAAAAGAGTTTTGTGAACAGAATAAAATTAGTTATTTAACTCGTCCTGATAATTCCTTCGCTAAAGCTGGGAATCTTAATCATGCTTTAACAAAAACCGATAGTGAATTTGTTGCCATTTTTGATTGTGACCACGTTCCTGTTCGTTCATTTTTACAAATGACCATGGGCGGTTTTATTAAGAATAAAAACCTAGCTTTAGTGCAAACGCCTCATCACTTTTTCTCCCCAGATCCGTTTGAACGTAACTTAGATGTATTTAACGAAGAGCCTAATGAAGGCGAATTGTTTTATGGTCAAATTCAAGATGGTAATGACTTATGGAATGCGACTTTTTTCTGTGGCTCTTGTGCTGTATTACGCCGAGCTCCGTTAGAGGAAGTTGGCGGTATTGCGGTTGAGACAGTAACCGAAGATGCCCATACGGCATTAAAGTTACATAGGCTTGGTTATGACTCTTCATACGTTAATTTAAAACAAGCCGCAGGGTTAGCAACAGAAAGTATTTCAGCTCATATCGGCCAACGAATTCGCTGGGCTAGAGGTATGTTGCAAATTTTTAGAGTCGACAATCCTATCTTTGGTAAAGGCTTAAGCTTTATGCAACGTGTGTGTTACAGCAATGCGATGCTACACTTTTTCTATGGTTTACCTCGACTGGTATTTTTAACGGCACCATTAACGTTTTTAATTTTGCACAGCTATATTATCTATGCTCCGGTAGAAACAATATTCTTATACGTGATCCCAGCTATATTTCATGCCAATTTGACGAATAGTCGGCATCAGGGCAAGTACCGTAATACATTTTGGGCTGAACTGTATGAAGCTGTATTAGCTTGGTATATTTTCAGGCCAACATTAATGGCTTTGATCACGCCTAAAAAAGGTAAATTTAATGTTACCGAAAAAGGCGGGATGATTGAAAAAGATTATTTTGATTGGGGAATCGGGCTGCCTTACTTAATACTTATTGCTATCAACCTTTTAGGTATAGGCTTTGGTGTTTGGCGTATTGGTTTTGGCCCTGAGGCTGAAGTCAGTACTGTCTTTATGAATATCGCCTGGACTGTCTATAACCTTATGATCTTAGGTGGCGTTATGGCGATAATTACTGAGTCAAAACAAGTCAGAGTCGCGCACCGAATAGAATACAAATTACCTATGACTGTCTGCAGTAAAAGTGGTTTTATATATGAAGCCATCATGAACGATTACTCAGAAAGTGGCATAGGTATGGAGATCCAATCCGATCAGCATGTCCAGTTTAAGGTTGGTGATACCGTCACTGTGGTATTACGCAGAAATGAAATTGTCCACTCGTTTGAAACAACGGTTAAGTTTGCCTCGAAAAACATTTTGGGTGTGAAATTTAATGACGAATCATTGGACAGTTTAAGAATGCTAATTCAAATTACGTTCTCTCGTGCGGACGCTTGGGAAGTGCACCCAATGAAGCGAGATAAAGAAATAATTAGTAGTCGACTATTGAGTGTTCTGAAAATAGGTGTGAGAGGCTATGTTAGTTTATTTACCTACGTCCATAGCTATATTAAGGAACATTATCCTCAATTACATGATGTTGGTTTGTATTTTTTATCGTTTCTTCCTAAACGACCTCGGCTAACGAATAATTAGCCATTAATTTTAATTTGTAATACTTGGTTTATCATAGAGCCCTAGGTAGAATGCATGATCAAGTATATTTTATATTCTGAGAGTAACGATGGTTAACTCTTATTTTGAGGCAAAATTTCTAATGAAAATAAAACATTGTTTGTTTGTGTTTGTTTGTGGATTAATTTCGTTTAATTCCTTCTCCAGTTCTATTTTTGTTACGACAGATACGGTTGAGCTATTTGCACAGAAAAGTGAAAAATCAATAGGCAATTGGCCTAAAGATATGTTGTTTACTGCGGATGTTGATAGTGATCGATGGTTAGTGATAAATGGCTACTTTTCCTCTGTTGAATGGGTGCCAATTGACACACCGACTTATATTCAGCAATCCAATGATGTGGAATTAACCGCTGATGATGCCAAGCTAACATTAGCTGAGGTTGAAGGGTATATTGCAAGTTTAGGCGTTACTCTTGATTCATCGGATGATCAAGATGCGTTGAGTTTGCAACAATGGCTAGATAAAAACTACTTTGCGCGTTGGGCCAATAGTGTGCATAAACGCCAAATGTTATTACCTCATTTAACTGACGGTGTTGATCAGGGTAAGTCAGAGCAAAAAGAACAAATCAGTTCAACTTTCCGCTTAAGTGACTTAGTTAATAATCAACCGCTGAAATTATATGGTAATAAAAGTACCGTTGATTTTTCTTTTGGTACACGTTTAGACCGTGTAGTAGAGCAAGCCACATTAAATTTAGAGTTTATTTACTCGCCAACTATGGTGACAGGACAGTCACAAGTAAAAATATATTTAAATGATGAAGTTGCCGGTGTATTAACCGTCGATCCTAAAAAGGCGGGCAAAATAGTACAAAAGCAAATTATTCTTCCTAGTTATCGTTTTCGTGAATTTAATAACGTTAAGTTTGAATTGCTTGGTTATTACGAAACGATAGGAGGCCAATGCTTTGACCCTAGTCATTTAGGTATTTGGTTAGAGTTACTATCAACCAGCAAAATCGTTTTAGATGAACATCAACTGCCGCTAAAAAATGATCTGTCATTGCTACCAGCGCCATTTATCGATGCAAGACAAATGTCTAAACAATTAGCGACCTTTATTTTACCTGAGTCGGTTAATACCCAATTTGCCAATGCCGCTAGTAAAATGGCGGGGTGGTTAGGTGTACAAGCAGAATGGCGTGGTAACCAATTTGATGTGTTGTTAAATCAATTACCTAAATCTCACGCTATCGTGTTCGCCACCAATGAGAACAGACCATACTTTTTGAAAGACTATCCTGAAATTAATAAACCAACAGTGGTTATGGCAAATCATCCGCTTTATAAAGATTACAAATTATTATTAGTATTAGGTAAAGATGATGAGCAGTTAATGACTGCCGCAGAAGGTGTGGCAATTGGACATAACAATTTATCTGGTCAAGCCGCTCATATTAATAAAATCAATTACAGTAAAAAATTGTTACCTTATCAAGCGCCATTGTGGGTTAACAATGAACGCCCAATGAAGTTTAGTGAATTTGTAAATGATGAAAGTGAGTTAAAGCGTGAAGGTGCATATTTATCACCAATAAATGTAAACATGCATATACCTGCGGACTTATTTATTTGGGAAACTCGTGGTGTACCTGTTGATTTGAATTATCGTTATACGCCGCCAGGTGTTCCAGAACTTTCAACGTTAAACGTGAAAATTAATAATACCTTAGTGGAGTCATTTAAACTGACTCAAGCTGATGGTATTTGGGAAGGTGGTTCTAGAATTCGCATGCCATTTGCCAAAGAATTATTTAGCATGAATACAGAGCTAATGTTACCGAGTTTTCAACTTGGTATTCAAAACTTAATGGAATTTGAATTCATCTTAAAAGATGACAAATCGGCTTGTTTAAATGAACCGTCAGAGAAGTTTGTACAAATAGACTCTAACTCATCATTAGATTTTAGTGGCTTTGAACATTATGCTGAAATGCCAAATATGTCTTCGTTAGCGTACTCAGGATTACCATATACTCGTATGGCTGACTTGTCAGAAACCTTAGTGATGTTACCAAATAACTTTGCTGAAAAAGAGCTGGAGTTGATGTTAACGCTGTTTGCTCGTTTCTCTGCCATCACAGGTTACCCAGCCACTAAAGCTCAAATAGCAAAAGCGGGTGATCACGATGTTGATATGAATGATAAAGATATTATTTATATCAATTATTTAACAGAAGAAACAAAGACAGAACATAAAGGCTTAAACGCACTTATTGAAAGTAATAATCACAGATTATCGTTAACTCAAAATTTGTTTAAAAATAACAATCAAACAGAAAGACAATTTTTGGATACCGATCAGGATGAAGAATTTGTCTCAATTGAAAATGAGAATTGGGGTAATACCGCTATCATGATGGAATTTGAATCTCCAGTAACAACTGGGCGCTCTGTTTTATCTATTATGTCTTCTCGTAAAAGTGGCCTCGACCTAGTTTCTCAAGTATTCCAAGACCAACAGAAGTTGTATTTATTACGCGGCTCTACGGTTATTTTCCATGAAAATAAGATAGTTCATAATACGGTTGGCAAAAAGTATTACACCGGTGAGTTACCAGTTTGGTCATTAGTGCGTTACCACTTAGCCCAACGACCAACCTTAATGTTAATCATTGTATTATTTGCTGTATTTTTAGTTGCGATGATCGCTTGGCGAGTATTGAGATTTGTCTCTTATAAACGTGTACATGGTGATCATTAATGAAACTCACCGGCTTGTTCTTTAGCACGCTGTCTTGGCTAGCATTAAGTATTTTGCTAGTCACAAGCACTGCGGTAAAGTCGGTGGAAACTGAGGCCGACTGGCCTCTTTGGCAATTTTTTCAAGACCAATTTATTACTGAGTCAGGACGAGTGGTTGACCCTTATGACGGGGATGATATTACCACCTCAGAAGGACAGTCTTATGCGATGTTCTTTGCTTTAGTTAATAATCAACCTGAATTATTTGAACGACTACTCCAGTGGACTGAGCAGAATTTAGCTCAAGGTGATTTAGCGAATAATCTTCCAGCATGGAAGTGGGGTGAAAATGCCTTCGGTATTGGTAATATATTTGATAAGAATTCTGCATCCGACTCAGATTTATGGATTTTATATACACTTCTAGAAGCGAGTCGCTTATGGAATAAGCCAGAATATGGACGACTAGCCGAGCAATTAGCCAATACTATTTTGCAAGGTGAAGTAGCGCTTGTTCCTGAGTTAGGTTACTTCTTATTACCGGCTTCAACCGGTTTTATTAATAAAAACACCAGCATTACACTTAATCCAAGTTATGTGCCCATGCAATTAATGGATTATTTTTATACTCATTTATCTGATGATAGATGGCGTAGCTTGCAACAAACCTCCTTGCTATTAACAATGGAGAGCTCGTTAAGAGGTTTTTCTCCAGATTGGGTCGATTACAACATCGACAAGAAACAATTTGAAAATGCGACGGTTGGTAGCTACAACGCAATACGTGTGTATTTATGGGCGGGAATGCTCTCGCCAGATAGTGATCACTGGCCAATATTAAAACTTCACTTTGCTAAGTCGGTTCAGTTTGTTAATAAGTTAAAGGCGGTGCCTGAGTCAATTAATACTAGTATGTTAGCTTATAACAATCTGGGTAATATTGGTTTTGATATTAGCTTTTTACCTTTAATTACTCGCTTACAATATACTGAACTTGAACAGGTTATGCTGACTAAAATTGAGAATTCAGATTTGTTAACATCCGATAGCTATTATCAAAGTGTATTAGCCTTGTATGGATTAGGTTGGACTGAAAAAAGATTCGAATTTTCAGCTAATGGCCAATTGATTGTAAGTTGGAAAAATGAAAAGTAACTGGACTCATTGGTTCGCCAGCTTAATTTTTTGTAGTGCATTAATCATCACTTTTCCCGTTAAAAGTAATGAACAGGGTATCGTCTACTTACTAGAACAACTGTCATTTCAAATGGGACAGCGTGATTTATTTCAGGCCGAACAAACCTTAATCAAAATAAGTAAAGTCGCCCCAGAAAATTTAGTTTATTTACAAGAAAATATTCGCTTTTTAGCTGAGTCTCAGCGATTCTCACAAGCGCGTATTAAATTATTAAAAATTAAACCTAGAATATCAGAGCGAAATCACAGTGCTTTGTTACAGCTTATTGATATTTATCAGAACAAGCGTAAAGACTTATCCGATGCTCGGCTGTTAAATACACGCCAATTATATCAACAGTCGTTAAATAAATATGACCAGTTATTTGACAAACAAGACCCGCATTATTCCTTGGCATTAGAGTACTGGGATATTTTAACTGAGGTTAGCCCTGATTTAGAACCTACGGTTTTGTATAAGCTTCAACGTCTGAATCAGCAATATCCTGCTAATCCGCGTATAAAATTAGCTTACTTTAAATACTCATTACGCGCGGGTAAAAACAAAAATAACATCTATGACGAGTTATATTTATTAACCTTTAATACGGTATGGCAGTTTGAAGCTAAACGCCTGTGGCAATACGGTTTAATGAATACCGATGTAACACATAATAACCAACAAAATTTTAAGACGTATATTGAAAGATTTCCAGATGATAATAGAGTGGGGTACCACTTTAGAGATGGCAATGCCGCATTAGAGCAGCATAGAATTTCAATGCGAGATCCCGCTTATAGAGCGAAAGTAAAACTACCAAAAATGTTAGAGGACGATGCACCATTAAGTGAGATTGCATTGACTCTTGCTACTGCAAAAACCAAATACGCCGATGATCAAGACGTTATCATTGCAGAGGGGCGTTTTCTATTTAGAAAAAACGATTATGTGGGCGCTAAAGCTGCCTTTAATCGCTGCATCGAATTGTTTGAGCCAACACCGTCGGTCTGTTTATCGTTAATAATAACCACCGATTATTGGGCGTTGATTGAACAAACTGAAACCTATTTAGACTCACAGCAGTTTGACCAAGCAGGTAAGACATTAACTAAGTTATACCAATTTAAAGATGAAAGTAATTATCACATTTTACTCGACGGTAATCGTCAAGTTGGTTTAGGTAATTATGTTAAAGCGGAACAGTTATACCAGTCTTTACTTGCAGTAGAGCCGTTAAGTAGTCAGTTTTTAGTAACTATGATGGAGTTTAAGCTTAACTATAAAGGAAAGTTAAATATGGACACTTGGGTGTCTAATTTAACGTTACAGCAAAAAGATATAATTTTGCCTGAATATAATTCGTTATTAGTTTCACGGATTCGTGACAAGGCTGATGCTGAGCTTGAACAAGGTAATGAGCAAGAAGCTGAGTCTTTATTAAAGTCAGCATTACGTATCGTTCAAATGCATCCCTGGGCAAGTTATGACCTCGCTAAGTTATATATACAACAAGGGGAAGTAGATAAAGCGTTGAGCCTATACAAACCTATATCTAGTAAAGTTGAGGTGAAGTATTCATACAGTTTGATTTTAGCTAGTGTCGACATGTATTACAGTGCGTTAAACGTGCTTCAAAGTATTCCATCAAAGTCCCGAACTAATAACATAAAACAAGATATACAAGACTATAAATTTGAATTGGCAATGGAGAAAGTTGATAGGAGCTTACAGCAAGATAGACTGGCACTATTGACCTCAGCATCAAGCCGATTTAATTCCAATGTGGTTTATATCAGCCGAATCCAGCAGCAAATGTTGAAGTATGGTTTTTTACAGCAAAGTGCTTTATTGGCGAAGTTATTATTAGATTCAAATCAAAAGTCGGACTCACTCAACCGAATTAATGTGTTATTGCAGCTAGCTCAGGTGCAGTTGCTCGCTAAGCAACCGGACAAAGCCGTCAATAATGTTGCCTTGATTTATAAAGAAAGTGGCCGTTCATTTACTAATGAATTAGCGTTGTCGGATTTAACTCTAGAATTACTTGAGGACAATCAACTACCACAAGTTATTCAAAGCCAATTTATCATTATGTTGGATCAACACCTTGTACAACATGATGATGAAGTGGCGGTTTGGAAAAATGATTTACGTTTTGCCGAGTTAACTTCAGATGTGGTCAGAATGTGGCACGCGTTAGATAAATTGATAGAGTTAGAACCTACTGAATCTTACCGTTTTTATCAGTTGTTTAGCTTATTTGAAGAGAATAAACGCCAGTTAAATGTTTCCAATGGCGAGTTTAAATATGAGTACTTAGTGCCATTTATTCAATCGTTCCCATTTGATCCCGTCGGTTATGATGTTGCATTTAGGTTGTATAACCAATTACCTGAATTAGGCGAAAACTCAGGCAGTTTGATGAAGAAAGGTTATTACTCGGCATTGATGGCTGATATTAGTGATTCATCGGATTTTGATACTAGAGTGTTGTCCTCTGTTGATGATTTAGTGCAAAAAACAAATTCTAGTAATTTAAACGCTAACCAAAAACAAAAAATGAATGAATATCTTCAGCTAATGAATTCAGATGGCAATGTTACTTCTATAAACGTTGGTCAAGGTTCTTGGTTGGTTAATCGTTTTCAGTCGGCATTGACTCAAAGAAGCCTGAAAGAAAATAGACGTTTGGAGTTAGGCGTTAAAAAATATGATAAATCTGGCAGTGCTGGTACATCAGAATATGATTTATCTGTTTTAAGCTTAACGTACGCTGCGCCGATGGATAATGCATGGCTCGGTAGCGGTGAATGGTACGTGAAAGTTGAGCCGACGATCATTAAAGCTGGAACGTTAGATACCAATGACTCCGCAACTGATACGTTTGGTTTTAATAAATTGTGTGATAGTCGTTGTGATGACTTGTTATTAAAACAAGAAGAAGTAGGAACTTCCATCGCGATTGGCTTTGAAAACTCATCGGTATCGGCTGATATAGGTACAAAACCAATTGGCTTTAAATTATTTGATTGGGTTGGTGGCGCTGCATACAGTAATAGTCTGTGGAATATTGGTTGGACTCTTGGTGTTAGTAAACGCTCTGTAACTAGTTCATTATTGAGTTTTGCTGGTAGTGAAGACCCTTACACTTCCACCACTTGGGGCGGTACAAGTTTATACAATTTAGGTTTGTCGTTAAGTTACGATCAGGGCGCTGGTTGGGGTATTTGGGCGTTAACGGACGCGGGTAAAATATCAGGCAAACAAGTCAAAGACAATGAAAGAACAAGAGCAATGGGCGGCATCTATTGGGATTGGTTTGAGCGCGATTGGTTAACTGCAAGTGTCGGGTTAAACTTATTTACTTGGCAATATGAAAAAGACTTAAGCGAATTTACTTTTGGGCAGTCTGGTTATTATAGCCCGCAAGAGTATAAGTCTGCCTCATTGCCGTTAAATTTTTATGGGCGTTTAGGTGACTTCACTTATCAAGTGGACCTGTCAGTATCTAAGTCAGAATCTGCTGACGATGATAGTATTTATTATCCACAGCATGCAAATTATCAGCAAGTGTTAGAGCAAATAAGTAATGACAACTTTTTAGGTGGCAAAAGTACGGGTGAAGGATTCTCGGCTGAAGCCATGATTGAATATAAACTCACTAATCATTGGACCTTAGGTACAAATATTACTATCCAAAAGTCAGAGTACTTTTCACCGAACAGTCTTTATTTTTATGTGAAATATTACTTTGAACCTAACTTACAACCAGCAAATCGCCGACCTAACCCTGTCAGCATTTATATGGATTATTAACATGAAGAATATACGGTGGAAACCATTAACAATATTAGTACTCATGTTACCAATTATTCACTCTTGCACCTTTGACAATGAGGCTGGCGACGTAAGTATCCCAGATACACTTACTGACTTTTCGACAACGAACATAACTATCGGTCCAGATTGTGATGCGAGTACGGGTTCTCAAACCATAAGCTTTGCACACCTTGCCGACTTACATGCAAACTTTGCAATGAAAGAAAGAAAATTTGAGAAGTTAAAATACTTTTATCAACAACTCAAAGAGCAAAATCCGTATACCATATTTACTAATGCCGGTGATGATTACGAAAAAGGCTCAGTGACGGAAGTACTATCGTCTGGAAAGTCAGTAAAAGAAGCCATTTTTGCGATGGAATTTGATGTGCGTACCATAGGCAATCATGACTTTGCTTGGGGCACGGCTGAGCTATTAGAATACGTCCAAGACCCTCACGCTAAAGTCCTAGCGTCAAACACAAAGTATATTGCTGATGATGGCGCAACGTTCGCTGCTTATGACTTTGTGCAGGCACAAGTTGGTTGTGTCAATGTAGGTTTTTTTGGCATGGTTTCATTACCATGGAATGAGTTGGATGAAACTTACGACGGTCAATTCTTACCTGAATTAACCAATGACTTTTCTTATCGTGATATTAGCAAAGAGATTATTTTAAACTTTCGCTCTCAAGTCGATATATTAGTATTAGTTAGTCACCTTGGAGTTGTTGAAGATGGCTTTTTAGCCGACTCTATTTTAGGTATAGATCTTATTTTAGGTGGGCATAGCCACACTGGGATAGTTGAAAAAACAGTTGGCGATACGTTATTGATCCAGCCTGAGTTTTTTGCAGACGGTATTAGCCAAATCGATATTGATTTTGATTTAGTAACGCAGACAATCACTAGCATTTCTCATCAAGATCACAATACCAGTGACATGGAAGATTACGATCTTGAGCTTGCTCAAACGTTAGATACTATTGCTGATAAATACGCCAAAGAAAGACACGATATTATCGCTTATGCAGAATTTGATGCAGACAATACATCGTTAGCTAATGTATCGTTAGATGCTATTTATGACGTCATGCGAGCGGATAACGAAACATCAGTAGATATTGTATTGCTAAACCCTAATCTAGTTTGGACGGCATGGGACGCAGGCGGGTTAAGTAAGCAGGACTTTTATAATGCCTACAATGTTGAGCGTCAAAAATCAGACACGCCAGGATTTAATTCTATTTATAGAACCAGTATTACCGGCGCAAATATAAAGAAAATGGTCACTCAACAACCTTTGTGGTTATACAAAGGAGTAACAGAGTTAGACGATGAAACGGCATACACGGTAGCTTTAAATAAAGGCCCAGCGATAAATATCCCTGCATTTTTCACTGACGATATTGAATACGTATCTGAACCTGAATTTTTTGATGAGAATTGGCAAGTATTAAGCGATTATGGCGTTAGGCGTACGGCAGCCTGTGTTTATATCGACAATGATAATACCGTAATAGATTGCATTAAAACTGAGCATGTATTGTTTGACTTTAATTCATCAAGTAATCCGTTAGAGGCGAGTGAAGGTGTAGGTGAAATGACAGCTTATCCATCCTCAAGTTACTCAATAGCAAGCGATGACATTAATACGCCTGCTGCTTATTCAATTGCTGCAGCTAATGACAGTAGTGGGAATGTATTTAACTTTGATGTTTTTACTGAAGACCAAGGCGTTAAATTAAGTCATATTTTAGAACCTAACGGCTATTTAAGCTCAGACAATAAATTATCTTTTTACACACTCGTTTTTGATTTATATGTACCGAGTAGTGAGAATGAATGGTTAGCTATTTTGCAAACTAACTTATTAAATACTGACGATGCTGATTTATTTGTGCATAAAGAAGGGACGGAGTTAGAGATTGGCAGCACTCGTTATTTTAGTGGAATATTATTTAACACCTGGCAACGTATTGCTGTGGTTGTTAATAGTAATGCAGTTGAAGGTAAGACAAACTTGTATATCGACGGCGCTTTAGTTGGCACAATAACCCATGCTGATGAACGATGGGCAATAGAATCAAGCTTTTTAATGTTTGCGGATAACACACCGGAAACAAGCAGTGGATTCATTGATAATATTTTACTAGTCAACAAACCGCTATCCGATGCGGAAGTACAACTGCTTGGCAGCGCAAAGCAAATTATGTCTACCTCCGGTTTACCTATTGGGTTAAATGAATAAATTTATGACGTCTAAATTAAATATCACAGGCTTACCGCCACTTATTAATACTTTAGAGCACGGTAAGCTGTACTGTATTACAGTGCAATCTGCTCGTTGGTTTGACACCTTAATGAGCCATGTTGTTAGTAAACGCAATACACTATTGTCTTTTCGTGATATCGAGGACGATTACCCAAGAGTTGCGGATCGTTTTAAAGATAAAAAAATTGATATTATTACGATTGAGCAAAAGCGATTACAAAAACTGTCGAAAAAACTCACCCGTTTTCTTATCGAATTGTCACAGTTACAAATAAAAGACGGGGCACTTTATATAGATTTGTCAGACTTGTTATTAAGTGAACAGGCTAAAAATGAACAGCTGGTTATTGAGCTTAAACGTTTTGCTAGTCGTCAGAACTTAGCGATTGTTTTACTTTTTAATGAAGGTGATAAAGACTCGGATGTTGAGCAATTTTTATCGCATCAACGTACTGACTTTTACGGAATTATGAAGTTCTCGGGCGGAGTAGAGCCAAGCTCGTTACAAATAGATATCTGGTATATAGATACGGGCTGTGTGGTAAACCAAAACTACCGTGTGCAAAATTTAAATGGCCAATTGGCGTTATCCATTTCTGATAATGTAGATTTAGCGGTTTCCCAATTTCAACAAGCCGATGTCATTGTAGATCAGCACTACAAAGAGCTAGGTCCAAAATTAAATAAATCTTGGACAATTGCTAAAAACCATGATGATTTATTCCGTTTAATAAAAGAGAATCCATCTGCCACTGTCTTAATGCACGCGCTTAAATCCACATCATTAAAAGAATTGGCACAACAAATTTATAAACTGCGACAATTGGCCGGGCAAAACTTAAAAGTTATTATTTTAGAAGTAAATATTAATCTACGCATGACGGAACAAAGTATTCTGCGTTGCTTAGGTGCTAACTTAATTTTACCCAGTAAAATCCACATTAATACACTCACTAATATTATTAGCTCCACAGCAAACTTAGTTTTTGTTGGGGATTTAACCGCTGATTTTTACTCTGTTTATGATGAAGAATCTATGCCGACAAAGTTAGGGTATTTGACCCCTAATGGTTTTACCAACGAATTACAAAAATTGACGGCCAGTAGTGTTAAATATGGCATATCTAGTACTTTAGTTATTTTAGAGATCCCGTCAGGTATTGCAGCCATGGACACCATTAAGTATGCTCAGTTTAACCGAAACGGTGATATATTTACCGTTGTAGATAATGCTATTTATGTTTACTTATATGGCTGTAGAGATGCGGATGTAGACTCTACATTGACCTTTATATTAGGTGCAGAGCCTTTACTTATATTTAGATCGGCACAGCGTTATGTAAAATCTGATGCAATTAAATTACAAACCATTCATCTAAGTGAATACATTCAACGAAATCCGGTGGTTGATTATCTCGATAGAATTACTGAATTTGCTGAACACCGAGAGAAAATGGAAAATATGCGCGCCGATACTATGGACGCATTTGAAATTAATATAGCGATTCCCGCTCAGCTAAAGTTGAAAAATAATGAGCTTTGATAATTTTATAACGATAATTACAGGCATACTGCTTGTTGGTATTATTTTAGGTATTTTCTTGCGTAATCTTTGGCAAAAGTTAATAAGAAGCAGATTATATTATTTAGTAACGCCAAAGCTTATTAAGCAATATGTTGAAGAGAAAAAATAGATATGACCACACCGATTTCTGAACAAAATAAAACATCACCTGTCGCATTTGCCGACTTAGGCGCTTGGAATTTATATTTTTTATTAAAACTTTATCTATTTTATAGCGGGTCTATAGGTTTCCACTTTTTGGAAAATATTGCTTTCTTGCTGTTTTTAATTGCCCCTTTTCGCCATAAGTTTTTATATCAAATTAGACAAGTTATTGTCATCCCAGTTGGTATTGCGCTTTTATATTACGATAGCCGATTACCTAGCTTTGAGAAAACACTAGGTCAGTTAATGAACCTTGCTGATTTTGATATGAGCTACTTAATGGAATTACTAATGCGGTTTGTTAACTTCAAGTTAATTGCCTTGTTAGTTGTAGCTGTATTTAGTTATACCTATTTAAAAAATTGGATTAAGTTCACAAGCATCACTGTCGGTTTGTTTATGTACTTTATTATTCTGCAGTATTATCCAACCGAGTCGGCAACCGCGACGAAAGTTGTTGATAATAATATGCCTATGACGAAAAACAGTCAGACATATAACAATCCAGATGAGCAGTTAAGCCAATTTTATCACCGAGAGTCACAGCGAAAAGTCGACTTTAATGGTGTTGAACTAAACCAACCATTTGAGTTGTTGTTCTTACATGTTTGCTCGTTGTCGTGGGATGACTTGAAAGAAACCGGGTTAGATACGCATGTTTTGTTTGATAAATTTGATGTGATCTTTCAGCAGTTTAATAGCGCGACATCTTACAGTGGCCCAGCTGCTATTCGTATGCTTCGTGCTAGTTGCGGTCAAAAACCTCATTCACAGTTATATTCTGCTGCCGATAGTCAGTGTTATTTATTTAACAACTTAGCTAAGCTTGGTTTTGGTCATAAACTACTAATGAATCACGATGGCAAGTTCGCTAACTTTGAGAAGAACATTAGACAAGATGGCGGCTGGAATGTACCAAATGATTTAAGTGTTACGACACCGCTTATTCAAAAGTCGTTTGACGGTTCACCTATTTACTCAGACCGTTATTTATTTGATCAGTGGTTATCAAATATAGGGTCAACGCCAAATGCAACATTATACAACACGGTAAGTTTGCATGACGGTAATAAAATCATTGGCAATCAATCAAGGTTGAACAGTTTAGAAAGTTTCCATCCACGACTGTTAAGTTTATTAAATGACATCAATTATCTTTTTGAAAAGATAGAGCAGTCTGGCAGGAAAGTCATGGTTGTGTTAGTTCCAGAGCACGGTGCTGGAATTAAAGGTGATAACCTACAATTACCAGGGATGAGAGAGTTTCCTAGTTACAACGTTACACACGTGCCTGTCGGCGTTAGATTATTTGGTGCGACTAAACGCCAGGCTCAAACACTAAATGTAAACTCACCATCAAGTTATTTGGCGATATCTCAACTAGTAGAACAAGTTGTTGAGAAAGATATGTTTGGTGAGCCAACGGCCACTTTAGCTGAGATTGTTAATGCATTGCCTGAAACTGATTTTGTGTCCGAAAATGACAGTGCAACCGTAATACAATTCAAAGGAAGTTATCGAATGAAGATTGATAAAGAAGATTGGATTGAATACGGCAACGATAATTAAGGTTATCGTGGTTCTGGAACAACTCTGTAATTGATAAAATGAGTAACAAAAAATAACGGGCGGTTGCCCGTTATTTTGTGTATGGGGTATAGGGTGGGGGTTGTTATTTTTATCCTCGATACTCGATACTCGATACTCGATACTCGGCACGTTACGTTACCTTTTTGCAACAGCCAAAAAGGCGTCGACTTTTTGTTTTATGTTATTGCTGATTCATCGAATTTAACTGAACTCTGAGGTTTCGCCCCTCGGCGACCATACCTTTTTTCAACAGCCAAAAAAGGTAGGCGAAAAAGACCGCTTCCAAACAAAATCCAATACTTCATTAAATAGTTATTTTTGTTTACAAAAACAGACTGAAAAGTCGTCCCTGACAAACAGTCCTTTCTCAGCATCCATGCTTCGAATTTTATAAAAAATAATATTTAACAAAGTGATTTTGTGATGGAGAGTTAAAAGCAAAAGCAAAAGCAAAAGCAAAAGAACTGCAACTGTGTTTAATAAGATTTTAATATGAATTATGTAAATGGCTCGTTTTCCCCAAACAAAATAGCGATTGTTTATATTTAAATCACCTGCTAAGTTATTGCTCTTATACTAATTATAAGAAATAAAAAGTTTATAAGCGTGATAAATTCGCCTGAGGATAACTTCCTTAAACAGGAATTCGCGCTAATAAGTTGTTAAATTTTAGGGAAGAACATGTACCATTTCCTCGAAGAAGAGAAAGGCAAAGATTGGCTAGATGAATGGGCCTCTATTACAGGGGATTTTGATCAAATCAAAGCCTATACCGATTTAGGTGATGTTTTTTTAGTAAATTCTCAAACTAATGAGATAGGTCTTCTAATGACAATGGCAAATAACTTTCATGAAATGGGGTTTACAGACTGGAATGAGTTCCAAGAAGTTGTAATGAGCAATCCAAATTTTCAAGAAGATGTCGTTCAAAAAAGCTTTATTTATAAAGTTAAAGAGCATTGCGGAGAATTGGGAGATTATGAAGTGTATATTCCTACGCCATATCCTTGTCTTGGCGGTTCTGGTGAGCCTGAGACTCACAAAAAAGGCGATCTATGGGTTTATCTTGCAATATCGTCACAAACATTCGCAAAGATTTAACAAGGCTCAGCAAGCCGACCTGCGGCGGTTTTGCGCGGCGTTAGGCTTACAAGGAATCGTAGTCAATGTTCGATAAAGGTTATCAATTGCTAGTCCAAGAAGGTCACTTAACTATGTCTAGTTTGTTAGGTGGTCTCAACTCGATACGAAACGCAAATATTGATGATGTACATCGAGGGCTATTTTATTCTGGTCTATTTGAGTTAGCCACAGGCTTTGAAAGGCTAATGAAAATAACTATATTTTTAGAGCATAAAATAAATAACCAATTAAAAAACCCTACCAATGACCAACTAAAAAGTTTTGGACATAATATACAAGAGTTACATTCTAATTGTATAAAATTTGCTAAGGGTCATGGATTGAAAACTGTGTCGCCCACTAGTGAGATTCAAGACGTTATTTTAGAGGTTTTATCTAGTTTTGCTAAAGGTTCTAGGTACTACAATCTTGATCAATTAACTTCAGGTAATAAGAATAAAGATCCTATAGAGCAGTGGTTGTCAGTCATTCAATTTCATATATGGGGTCTTAGAAGTGACGTTATTAAAAAATTAGAAACTGAAGCTATTCAAGTTGCAAATGTTGATAATTGGCAACAAAACATTAATGGTGAGTGGATAACAGAATGTGAATTTTATTATCTACTTAAAGCCACAGAAAAATCTAGTTATCATGTGGTTTGGTCAATTGTCAGTATTTTGAAACCATTCTATTATCTATTAAAAGCTCAGACCCATAAGCTTCACAAAATGGAAGATTGCTCATCTACATCCATACCATATATGTATGAATTTTTCCCATTTGTACTTGCAAGTAAAAAAGCCGTATTACGGAAAAAAAATTGGGTTTGGGGTAAGTGAACATAACAAATATGAACTTTCCCCCATCAAATAAGCAATAACATATTTATTATCTGCCGTTAGGTAGTTAATTTGTATCGTCAATCAGCAAAGCTATTTCTTCCATTTTTCCATTCTCCATTCTTATATTTTTCCATCCGGGTACTGACATTATGAATAGAATCATGTCGTTTAGAGTGCGTTTGTTTCTTTATATTTTGCTCATCAAACCTCATAAAAAACCCAAACAAAAGCCATAAAAATCCGCTGTTGAATTTACTGCTAATTACCTTGTAATTCGTCGTTTTTTGCATCAGGTGGAAATCAAGATGTCAAAATTTTGTTACTCCAGTTATTAGTTGTTTTTACTGTGTAACTATATGAAAAGTAACAATTAAAAAGTTGGCATGAAGATTGTCTTAATATATTCGTATTAGACCAAAAAGAGACCGTATTATGTCAGCAAGTATTAGCGCAGTTATCTCAGATAAATCGTTAGTCAATTCTCAACTGAAATTGGCATCGTTTGCTCCGATGATGGAACTAGGTTTTAGCAATAAAAACAAAAGTTCGTTTGGAGCAATTAATCATGCTTATCGTAAAAAGAATACCAGTGATGGTTATGGCCAATCTAATGAATTAACGTTATTACGTAATCGTAATCAAGAGTTAAGCCATTTGGTTGACGTTTTACCTAATGGTGTTGTTGTACTGGATAATAAAGGGCAAGTCTCGCAAGCAAATAAAGTCGCTATCGAATTATTAGGCGTTCCACTTGAGGGCGAAAAATGGCGCTCCATTATCACTCGCTCATTTAAACCAAGAAGTGATGATGGCCATGAAGTATCTTTATACGATGGACGTAGAGTTAAATTAGAAATCATGCCACTTCAGTCTGGTCAGCTGATAGTTATGACGGATTTAACTGAAACTCGTAAGTTACAAGACAGAATTAGTCATCTACAACGCGTATCGGCATTAGGTCGTATGGTTGCAAGTTTGGCACACCAAATTAGAACACCTCTTTCAGCGGCCATGTTATACGCCGCAAATTTAGCTAATTCAAAATTAACCGCTGACAAACGTAAAAACTTTGCCGGTAAGTTGTCATCTCGTTTAGTTGATTTAGAAAAGCAAGTTAACGACATGTTGATGTTTGCCAAAAGTGGCGAAAATCAAGTGCTTGAACAAGTATCCTTACAACAATTATTAACCGCGGTTTATCAGAGTTCAGAAGCCTTTGTGCTCCAAAGTGGTAAATTCAGTGTTGAGTTACCTGAGCCAGATATTTGTATTTTGGCCAATAAAACCAGTTTAGCCAGTGCCATTACTAATCTTGTTCATAATGCAGTGCAAGTGATAGGCAAGGGCGTTGACGTTCATTTAGCCGCAAGACGTATTAGCCATTTACCTAATGAAGTTTGTATATCGGTTGAAGATAACGGACCTGGCATTAAGCCAGAGCAAATGACAAAAATATTTGAACCCTTTTTCACCACACGTTCTCAAGGTACAGGTCTTGGTTTATCCGTAGTAAAAACGGTCGCACAAGCACATCAAGGGCGAGTTGAAGTGATAAATAAAAAAGAGGGTGGTGCAATATTTAATTTGTACCTTCCTATCAAACTAACCAGTGAAGTAGAAGACAATAATAGCGTGTCAGAAACCCCAGCACAGGAGAATGCAGCATGAGCCAATCACAAATATTAGTCGTTGAAGACGACTCAGGTCTTAGAGAAGCGCTTGTTGATACTCTGTCTATTGCAGGTTATGCGGTTGTTGAAGCCGACTCAGCTGAAACTGCGTTAGTGTTATTAAAACAACACGTTATCGATATCATTATTTCTGATGTTCAAATGGGCGGATTAAGCGGACTTGATTTATTAAAGTCAGTGAGAAAACTATATCCAAATACACCATTTTTATTAATGACAGCTTATGCTGCTATTGATCATGCCGTTGAAGCCATGAAATATGGTGCCATTGATTACATGGCAAAACCATTTGCTCCAGAAGTGTTGCTAAATATGGTTGGCCGTTATGCTCCAGTGAAACAGGTTGAAAGACATAAACCTATTGTGGCGGATAAAAAGAGTAAAGAATTATTAAAAGTAGCTGCGAAAGTAGCCGTGTCAGACGCAAGCGTCATGATCACAGGCCCAAGTGGTGCAGGTAAAGAAGTGATGGCTCGTTATATTCACGATCAATCAAATAGATCTGAGCATGATTTTGTTGCCATCAACTGTGCAGCTATCCCTGAGAACATGTTAGAAGCAACCTTATTTGGTTATGAAAAAGGTGCATTCACCGGCGCTATTCAAGCGTGTCCGGGGAAATTTGAGCAAGCCCAACATGGCACCATTTTGTTAGATGAAATAACAGAAATGGATATGAACCTACAAGCTAAATTGTTACGTGTATTACAAGAACGTGAAGTTGAGCGTTTAGGTAGCCGTAAAACCATTAAGTTAGATGTTCGCGTATTAGCAACATCTAACCGGGATTTGATGACAGCAGTACGCGAGGGTAAATTCCGTGAAGATTTATACTATCGCTTAAATGTATTTCCAATTCGTTGGTTGCCTTTAGCCCAGCGAAAAGACGATATAACACCAATCGCCTTCTACTTATTAAGTCGTCATTGCGTAGAGATGGGCCGTGAAATTCCTGACTTTTCTTATGATGCTAAAATGAAGTTACACAATCACTCTTGGCCTGGTAATGTTCGTGAATTAGACAATGTAATTCAGCGTGCATTAATCTTATGTCCGGACAACAAGATTGAAATTGAACATATTTTATTAGAAGAGTTTGCGGTAGATAAAATCTCTGCAGATATTAAAGCGGATTTAATATCTGACAACGCGCCGACTATTGCGACACTTACAGAAACAAACGAGTCGCCTGACTTTAAAATGGAAATCAGAGAGCAGGAAAATCGTATTATTCTTGATGCCTTACAAGCGTGTCGAGGAAAACGAAAAGATGTTGCTGAAAAACTAGGTATTAGTCCAAGAACCCTACGTTACAAACTAGCGAAAATGCGTGACCAGGGAATTGAAGTGCCCGCTTAATTCCCGATAGCTATTTTTCATACTCAGCCCGCAAAATATTGGCCCGAAAAATATTAGCCTTAAAGTATAAAGCTCAGTGATCAATTACTTGATAACACTGAGCTTTGTCGTACCTATCAAAATGGGTAGTCAAATTATTGGCAATGATGAAATCCCGCAAAATAAAAAATAAAACCCTTTAAAAACAACAGGTTAAAAACTGGCATTATACCTGCAAAATCCTATTTAGTTTAAGGCCAAACGCGTCTTTAAAGAGGATTAATTATGAACATTCAAGCAAACAATTTATATTCAGAACTTCAAGGTATGGCTAGTCAAGTTTCAAGCTCTGCTACTAGCATACGCCCAAACATGGAAGTGAATGTCCAACAGGTCAACAACCCATCTTCAGCTCACTTTGGTGAGTTATTAAATAAAGCGATTAATAACGTTAACGACCTCCAGTCTACCGCCGGTGAATTAAAAACCGCAGTGGAAATGGGAGACCGTTCAGTTACATTAGCGGAAGCTGTTATCGCTGGGAATAAAGCGGGCATTGCATTTGAAGCTACGGTTCAAGTTAGAAATAAACTAGTTGAAGCGTACAAACAAATCATGAGTATGCCAGTTTAATTGGTCATCGAATTAACAGTTTAAAATAAAGGTATTTAACGTGGCTGACGAATTATCAACTCAAGTAGCAGATCCAAATAGCAACGACTTATCGTCGGATGTTGTTTCTCTTTCTATGGATGGCATGGATACAGTAGAAGAACAAAAATCTGGCTTCATGAGTGCATTATCAAATGCGGAAGTAATGCGCCAAGGTGCATTAGTTATTGCCTTAACCATCTGTTTAGCAATCGCCATTTTTATTATTATCTGGTCACGTGAACCTGATATGCGACCTCTTGGTAAATTTGAAACTGAAGAATTAATTGAAACACTTGATTATTTAGACTCTCAAAAAATTGAATACATATTAGAACAAAACGTGATCATGGTTGATGGTGACGAATATCAGAACATTAAATTATCACTGGCTCGTGGCGGATTAACCAATAATCCAACCACAGGCTCTGAAATATTAATGCAAGACTCAGGTTTTGGTGTTAGCCAACGTATGGAAACTGAGCGTCTGAAACATGGCCGAGAACAGCAGTTAGCCAGAACCATTGAAGAATTAAATTCGGTATCACGTGCTAGAGTATTATTGGCCATTCCGAAAGAAAATATATTTGCCAGACATTCAAAAAAACCATCAGCGACCGTTGTTATTACTCAAAAAACAGGGCGTATGTTAGCGGAAGAAGAGATTGACTCTATTGTTGATATCATCGCATCTGCAGTGCAAGGCCTTGACCCAGCTAAAGTAACAGTTACAGACCAAAATGGTCGTTTGTTAAACTCAGGTTCTCAAAATTCATTATCTGCTTTATCCAGAAAACAATTTGATATTGAGCGTCAGCGCGAAGAAGAATATAAAAACAAAATTGACTCAATTTTATCGCCTGTGGTTGGTTTAGAAAACTACACAGCACAAGTTGATGTCACTATGGATTTCACGCAAGTTCAAGAAACCCAAAAAACCTATAATCCCGACTTACCCGCAGTACGTAGTGAATTCTTAATCGAAGATAACACTACAGGCAATGGCGCAATAGGTATTCCTGGGGCGTTATCAAATCAGCCGCCACTAGAGTCTGACATTCCTGAAGATGCAACGAATGGGCGTTCTAGAACCAGTAGTGGTCGTAGCCATAAAGAACAAACGCGTAACTATGAACTTGACCAGACGATAAGCCATAAACAAAGCCAGACAGGTGTTGTTCGTCGTATCAGTGTTTCGGTAGCGGTTGACTATACAACGGCAACTGCAGCGGATGGTACCGTTCAAAAAGTACCTCGTACACAACAAGCTTTAGTGAATATGAGACGGTTATTACAAGGTGGTATTGGTTTTGATATGACCCGTGGTGATGTATTAGAAGTGGTTACCATTCCATTTAATAAACCAATGGACTTGGAAGGCACAGATATTCCTTTTTACGAGCAGGCCTGGTTCCAACCACTATTTAAATTATTAGTAGGTATGATTGTTATCATGACATTAATATTAGGACTTGTGCGTCCAATGTTAAGGAAACTAATTAACCCTGAAGATGCAGATCAGTATGAAGAAGATGCGTTAGGTGGTGTAGACTTAGGTGATGCAACATTAGATATGTTAACAACAGAATTTGATGAGTCCGATATAGGTATTGGTGCAGACGGTTCGTTAAAATTACCAGACTTACATGGTGATGAAGACTTATTAAAAGCCGTCAGAGCATTGGTTGCTAATGAACCAGAATTATCGTCTCAAGTAGTTAAAGGGTGGTTATTAGAAGATGAGTGATGTAGCAGTAGTAGAAAATAAAAAACCTGTATTCGATGTAGACAAACTCGAAGGTGTTGAGAAAGCCGCGATATTACTGTTAAGTTTATCGGAAGATGATGCAGCCCAAATATTAAAACATCTTGAACCTAAACAAGTTCAAAAAGTAGGTGTTGCTATGGCGCAGGTCGATGACTTGAGCCAAGATAAAATTGCAGCGGTTCATCGTACCTTTATCGAACAGATTCAAGACTACAGTACTATCGGTTTCCAATCTGAGAATTTCATTAAGAAAGCCTTAACAGCAGCCCTTGGTGAAGAAAAAGCAGCAACCTTACTTGACCAAATTATTTTAGGTGGTGGCGCTAAAGGCTTAGATTCGTTGAAATGGATGGACTCTAAACAAGTTGCCAACATCATACGAAACGAGCATCCACAGATTCAAACTATCGTATTAGCTTACCTAGAACCGGATCAATCCGCTGAAATTTTAGGTCAGTTCCCAGATAAAGTAAGAATCGACTTAACCATGCGTATTGCTAACTTGGAAGAAGTACAGCCAGCTGCATTACAAGAATTAAACGAAATCATGGAGAAACAGTTTGCTGGTCAAGCTGGAGCTCAAGCTGCCAAAATGGGCGGCATGAAAGCGGCTGCAGAAATCATGAACTTCTTGGATACCAATGTAGAAGGACAATTGATGGATGCTATGCGTGAGCATGATGAAGAGATGGCTCAGCAGATCCAAGACTTGATGTTTGTATTCGATAACTTAATTGATGTTGAAGACCGTGGTATTCAAGCGATATTACGTGAAGTACAACAAGACTCATTGATGAGAGCAATCAAAGGTGCAGATGATGGCCTTAAAGATAAAATCCTTAAGAATATGTCTAAACGTGCAGCAGATATGCTTGCCGATGATTTAGAAGCTATGCCTCCAATTCGTATATCTGAAGTGGAAACCGCACAAAAAGAAATTTTGGCGATTGCACGTAGATTAGCAGATGCTGGCGAAATCATGTTGGGCGGCGGTGGCGGTGACGACTTCTTATAATGGAGTCGCATTGTTACAAAATCTTAGTGGCTAAGAACAAGAGATAATATAGTGAACGATAAATTAGGCAAAAAACCAGTAACACCAGATAGAGAACTACTTGAGTTACTTGAAGAGTGGGTTGCGCCCGACGTCACAGAAAGTCAACGGTCTCGTTATACGGGTAAAACCAACTTTATGGGAATACCGTTAGACGAGCTATATAGTAAAGTTATTGCAAAAGAAGAAATTGAAGAAGAAGAGATCCCACCGCTTACCGCTGAAGAAATCCAACAAATTCGCCAGGATGCGTATGACGAAGGTTTTGAATCTGGTAAGAGTGAAGGGTATCAAGCTGGTGAAGCTCAAGGACGTGAAGAAGGCCATGAGATAGGTATTAAAAGTGGACACGAAGAAGGCTATTTAGCAGGCTTAGAACAAGGCCAGGCAGAAATTGATATCAAAGTAGCTCGTCTTACCGATTTAACTCACCAACTTTATCATCCAATTGAAAAAGTAGATGCTGCTGCTGAACAACAGCTATTAAATTTAGTGGTTATGTTAGCCGAGTCAGTTATCCGTCACGAAACCAAAAGCAATAAAGACGCTTTGTTAAGTGTAATACATGAAGCCACGGCTTCCTTGCCATTTAATACTAAATTATCTGAAATTCATATTCACCCAGATGATCTTGAGTTGCTATCTGAAATTTATACCGCAGAAGCCATGATTGAGCAGAAGTGGATAATTAAAGAAGAACCAAGTTATCAACCAGGCGACATTATTGTGATGACGCCTGATTCCTTGATCGACCGTTCGGTTAAACAACGGATAAAACAAACAATAGAACCTTTCATTGAAAAGGCGCTTTTAGATAAAGAACAAAATGATCATGTACCACAAACCACTCGTCACATTCCTCAAGATGATCTAGATAAAGCAAGTCCTGTAGCTAAAACGGCAAAGGACAATAGTAATATTTCTGCAGAGCAGGCAACTGACTCAGATAATACTGCCAATACAATTCCTGAAGATAACGCTGTAAATACACCGGTTACAAAACAACGTTCTCAAGATAGTGAAAGCTAACATGATCAATCAAATGACATTAGAGCAAAAGCTAGAAAAGTATGAAGGCTGGATTAATAATGCCAAGCCTGAAGTGTCTGGACGCTTAACTAAAGTAACCGGATTAACACTTGAAGCGGTTGGTTGCAGTGCGCCGTTAGGTGGACATTGCCGTATTCAAACCTTAAGCGGTGAAGTTGATGCCGAAGTTGTAGGTTTTGAAAACGATAAATTATTCCTTATGCCAATTGATCAAATTGGCGGCATTATGCCCGGTGGCCGTGTAACGGTTTCACATAATACTAATGAGTTACCTTTATCTCTTAAGCTATTAGGGCGAGTGATAGATCCAATGGGTGAACCTTTGGATGGTCTCGGTCCTATTGAAGCCGACGTCAATGCTCAACAAAAAAGTAAACCACTTAATCCATTAGATAGACGCCCAGTAAAAACGGCCATTGATGTTGGTGTAAAAGCAATTAATGGCATCATCAGTATCGGACAAGGTCAACGAATGGGCTTGTTCGCCGGTTCTGGTGTTGGTAAATCTGTACTCCTTGGCATGATGACCAGAGGCACAAGTGCCGACGTTATCGTGGTTGGTTTGATAGGTGAACGTGGTCGAGAAGTAAAAGAATTTATTGACGAAATATTAGGTGAAGAAGGCCGAGAAAAAGCCGTCGTGGTGGCAGCACCTGCCGACATGTCTCCAATACGTCGTTTAAAGGGCTGTGAAACGGCCACTCAAATAGCTGAGTACTTTAGAGATAAAGGACTTAACGTTTTACTGCTTATTGACTCTATTACCCGCTATGCCCAAGCTCAGCGTGAAATCGCATTGGCTGTTGGTGAGCCTCCAGCAACAAAAGGTTACCCTGCATCGGTTTTTGCTAAGTTACCAGCGCTGGTGGAACGAGCCGGTAATGGCGGCGGGAACCAAGGTTCAATTACCGCATTTTATACCGTATTGTCAGAAGGCGATGATATGCAAGACCCTATTGCAGATGCCTCTAGGGCGATTCTCGATGGTCATATCGTATTATCCCGTGACCTAGCTGACTCAGGTCACTACCCGGCCATTGACGTGGCTAAGTCCATTAGTCGTGTTATGCCGCAAGTGGTTAGCCATGAGCATATGCAAATGGCATTAATATTCAAAAAATTACTATCGGCATACGAACAGAATAAAGACTTAATTTCGATTGGAGCTTATGCGCCAGGCAGTAATCCAATTGTTGATAAAGCCATTCAAATGAAGCCTGTTATGGATGCTTATTTGCAACAGACCATGAAAGACATAACGCCATATGATATGTCACTTTCACAATTGCAGCTGTTGACTAAACAGTTGCAGTTACAGAAATAGTAGGGGAGCTGTATACCTTGAAAGTTAATAAGCAATTAGAATTATTACTTAGAATTGAGTCGGAAAAAGAGCAGCGATATGCCACCGATTTACAATCAGCACAGTCATTTTTACAAGCGGGTAAAACTAAGCTAGACCAAGTTCTGAGTTATAAACTAGGTTACTTACAAAAAATGCAATCTATGGGAAGTGATGGCGTTTTAGGCGGCAACTATCAGCACTTTCAACGCTTTATTGTGCAATTGGAAGAAGGCATAAAGAAACAAGTAGACGTGACTGAAACATCCAAACAAATATTAAAACAACGCAAAGATACTTGGTTAGAGCAGAACAAAAGAGTGAAGGCGGTTGAGACCTTAATAGAGAAGAAACGAATTATGATTCAGCAGGTTATGGATAAAGAAGAGCAGTCCATGTCAGATGAATTTGCCTCACAAAAGTTTATTCGAAACAAGATTGCTAACGCTAATCAGTATAACTAAAGAAATATTGGAACAATATTTGAATAACACTAAGCAATAATGAGTTATGTAATAACTCTGTTTCAATAAAAACCGTTTCAATATTAGGTTCGCTCTCAGCGACGGAGATAAAATGCTGCAAAATAATGTACTATTAAATCAGAGTGTTAGTGAGCCTAAGCGCGAACCTGTCGTCAATAAGTCGAGTCAAAATAATACCAACAGTAAATTTGAAGCTGCCATGTCTTACAGTCGTCAGCAGCAGTTAAAAACTGAACAGCGACAAGATGCGGCAAGAAATGATCAACTTCGTCAGCAACAACGTCGCGAACAAGAGCAAGCCAAGTCTCAATCTCAGTCAAGAACTGAATCTGACAGCAAGGTGCAAGCGTCAACTGACAATCAAGTAAACTCGCGTAGTGATACTAATAACAAGAAAAATGAATCGAGCGATGTAAATTCAAAAAATACAGTAGCGAGCAATGACACCAAGGCTACTGACGTTCAGTCAACTGAAGATAGCAATGCAACTCAGTTAGATGCTTCGTCTGGCAGTGAAACCTCGGCTTCTGAAGGCGACGATTCTGAAAACCTAAGCTCTGAAAACCTAAGCTCTGAAATTTTAGCTTCTGAAAGCTCAGCATCTAAAGATTTAGCTTCTGTAAATACGGCTTCTGAACAAACAAAAGAGATAAGCCCTTTATTGCTTAATGTTGGCGATGAGAAAATAAACACTCAAGCCAGTAGTGAAAATGAAGAGGCTGATGATATGTCGTGGTTAGATACTGTGATAAAAATCGTTGTTGATCATAAACAAAAAAATGACACCTCAGCAAATAATGATGTGTCGATTGATTTAGACGCAGAAACAACTGATGAGTCAATGGCGAGTGAAGAACTGGATAATGTTTTACAGAGTTCTGATCCAGAAGCCCTTCAAAAATTATTAGCTGAGCTTACTAGTTTAAAAGGCGAGCAAGCACAAGATGACAGTAAAGTAGAGTTTTCTAATTTATCCAGCTTACTAACGAGCGATGTGATTAATACGGATAAAGAAACTGACGCATTAAGCAGTGACAGTTTAGATTTATTAGGCAGTGAAATAGCAGACGAAGTTGTAGACGAATCAATTACGGATGAAATTGATACACAAGTTTTAGTTGCGAATACGGCCGCGGAAACCAAAAATGTATTACCACAGAGTAATGACTCAGAATTAGCAAGCTCAGACAGTGAACAAAGCCTTGTGGCAGAAGACGGTTCAGATTTAATGTCAGAGAATACACAAATATTTGCGAATTTGGCTGCTCAGCAGGAAACAAAGAATAGCGACACGATTAAGCAGCAGAGTTGGTTAGAGCAAGCGGCAAAAAATAGTAATGTACTTAACTTTGCAAACCCGACATTGCAGGGACTAATAAAAAGTAACAATACTGGTGAAACAGAGCTTAATAAATTTAGCACTGAGCTAAATATAGATGCAGATGGCTTAACCAATGCCAAAGCGGATACAGGTAAAGACGGTGAGAGTAAATTGGATTCTGAAATGAAGTCTCTGCTAGACACAAGAACCGCTGCGCTTATGTCCAGCTCAGTAGACACTAGTAGCCGATTAAATGAGTCGGCTCAAAAGCCAGACTCGGTAGAAATTAATGGCGTGCAGTTAGATAAAACGCTGCAGTTACCAAAGTTAGAGAATTTATCTCAGGCAAAAAATGAAGCTTTATTGCGTGAGAATATCTTGTTTAATAAACAAGAGATGGCTAATCATATGCAACAGCAAATCGGTATGATGCTGTCAAAAAATATGAAGTCGATTGATATACGTTTAGATCCACCTGATTTAGGTACAATGCAAATTAAGCTGACCATGAATAATGATCAGGCTTCGGTGAGCTTTGTTGTCTCTAATCAGCAAGCTAAAGATGCTTTGGATGCCAGTTTACCTCGTTTAAGAGATATGCTTGAACAACAAGGTATGGAATTAGCCGACAGCGATGTGCAGCATGGCAACGCCAAAGGTGAGTCTGAAACGGGTGACTCTGAAAACGGCGGCGCTAACGGAAATGGCACATCAGGTGAAGAGAACCAAGATGAGGCTAATTTGGTGGCTCAAGATAACTTAAACCGGGCGATAAACTCGCCTTGGAATGTCGATTATTACGCGTAGCTTTGTGTTAAATAACGCAAGTGAATGAATAGCCATGCAATTAATTCAGTTTTCGCAGGAAAATGCAGTTAATTGGGCTTAGTTATTGCTTATTGTTGTAATGGCAAATACCATTGAATTATAAGTTAATTAGGTATTACGGAGAAAGAGATGGCTGAAGATAATGATTTAACAATGGAAGATGGTCCTAGCGGCAGTAAAAAAATGATAATTATGATTGCTGCGGTTATTCTAATACTGTTAGCAGTTGCTGGATTTTTTATGTTCTCAAGCAGCAGCGATAGTGCCGATGCTGCTAACGCAGATACTGAAGTTAGCGATAGTCAAAATCAACCAGCTGAAATTGAGCCTGCTAGTACAGGTTCGGCTATGTATGTAACTATGCCAAGACCATTTACGTTTAATGTACCCGGTACAACACGTGATCGCTTAGTTCAAATAAAAGTACAACTTATGGTGCGTGGGGATAATAACCACGAACTTGCTAAACGTCATATACCATTAATCGAAGGAACGTTATTAAAAGCGTTTAGTACGGCGAATGCGGATGATTTAGCCACGGTAGCTGGAAAAGATGCAGTGAAAGCAAAAGCGATAAAAGATGTGCAAAAAGCTGTATTTGCAGTAGCTGGCTCGAAAATTATAGAGGATGTATTGTTTACTGGCTTTGTAATGCAGTAACAATATAACTAAGAGAGTAATATGACTGATCTTCTGTCTCAAGACGAAATTGATGCGCTACTTCATGGTGTGGATGATGTAGAAGAAGAGGAAAATGATGAACCGGGTGGTAAATCCAACACCTTAGATTATGATTTTTCTTCTCAAGACCGTATCGTTCGTGGACGAATGCCTACACTTGAACTTGTTAACGAGCGTTTTGCTCGTCACATGAGGATCAGTTTATTTAATATGATGCGTCGTACGGCTGAAGTATCTATTAATGGCGTACAAATGATCAAGTTTGGTGAATATATACACACCTTATTTGTTCCAACTAGTTTAAACATGGTTCGATTTCGTCCGTTAAAAGGAACGGGATTGATCACCATGGAAGCGAGATTAGTCTTTATTTTAGTGGATAACTTCTTTGGTGGCGATGGTCGATATCACGCTAAAATTGAAGGCCGCGAATTTACACCAACAGAAAGACGTATTATTCAAATGTTGTTAAAACTAATATTTGAAGATTACAAAGAAGCTTGGTCGCCAGTAATGGATGTCTCTTTTGAATATTTAGATTCGGAAGTAAATCCGGCAATGGCAAACATAGTTTCGCCAACAGAAGTAATCGTAATAAGTTCATTCCATATTGAATTGGATGGCGGTGGTGGTGATTTCCACGTAGCCTTACCATATTCGATGTTAGAACCTATCCGCGAATTACTTGACGCTGGTGTTCAAAGTGATAATGAAGATACCGATTACCGTTGGAGTAAGGCACTACGTGATGAAATCATGGATGTTCATGTTGGTTTAAGCACGCAGATGTTGGAAATGGAATTACCTTTGAGCCAAGTTATGGAATTGAAAGATGGTGATATCATTCCAATTGAAATGCCAGAGCATATAACTGTCTTTATTGAAGATTTACCGACATACCGAGCTAAGTTAGGCCGTTGTCGTGATAATATCGCAATTCAGATTGCAGAAAAAATTAAACGTCCAGAATCATCTAAGTCGGAAATGAACGTACTGACCAAAGGTGGCCGTCGTCTGGATGATGACTCAGAACTTCTCGCGTTAGAAGATGATTTAGTATTATAAGGGGTAAATGGCCATGAGTGACGAACAAGATACTATGGACGAATGGGCTGCAGCGTTAGTTGAGTCTGGTGATGATGGCGCTGGTGGTGCAGATGATGTAGTTCCAGCTGAACTTGAAGAATTACAAGATACTAGTGCGACTCTAAACGAAGATGAGTCTAGAAAATTAGAAACTATTTTAGATATCCCTGTTAATATTTCGATGGAAGTAGGGCGTAGTAAAATAAGTATTCGTAATTTACTTCAACTAAATCAAGGTTCTGTAGTAGAGTTAGACCGGGTTGCTGGTGAACCTCTTGATGTATTAGTTAATGGTACATTAATCGCACACGGTGAAGTGGTTGTGGTTAATGACAAATTTGGTATTCGATTAACGGATGTAATAAGTCAAATTGAACGTATTAAAAAATTACGCTAGTCATTTAAAGCGTTATCTATTTGTAGCATCATTAGGTCTAACGACCAATGATGCTTTTTGCTTTTCAGAAAAGCAAACTGAAGTCATTGATACTGGCACTGGACTAAACACTCAAACGGGTAGTTTAGTGTCAATGTTGATGGCCTTGTTGTTTGTGCTTTTTGTGATCTTTGTGATTGCTTGGTTTGCTAAAAAGTTTAATTTAACCCCAGCTTCATCAGAGCATTTTAAATTGGTCAGTAGCATGTCGCTCGGCGGACGTGAACGTATAGTGATCATTGATGTTCAAGGTGAACAGCATGCTATTGGGGTAACAAATCAAAGCGTTAATCACTTGTTTAAGTTAGACAATAAAATAGAAAAACCAACACAAGCATTGACAGATAACAGTTTGGTTAACAAAATAAATAAAGTATTTGGTTATACACCGCCAGCAAAAGCGACTAATAATAAAAGCTCTAACGTAAAGGATGCTAAATAGTGAAATTTATCCTTATTGGAATGGTATTGTTTCTATCTGTATTTACGCCTGATGTATTTGCTGAAGGTGGAGCTTTTTCAGCACTAACCATCACAGACAATCCTGACGGTTCAAAAGATTACAGCGTAACACTGCAAGTACTAGCTATGATGACGGCGCTGAGCTTTATTCCAGCGATTGTTATGTTGATGACGTCATTTACCCGCATTATTGTTGTATTAGCTATTCTTAGACAAGCGATGGGCTTACAACAAACACCAAATAGCCAAATCTTAATTGGTATTTCGTTGTTCTTAACGTTTTTTATTATGGCGCCTGTTTTTGATGAAATTCATCAAACGGCAGTAGAACCCTATTTAAACGAAGATATAACCTCTATCCAAGCTTATGAAATTGGTAAAATACCAATGCGTGAATTTATGTTGGCGCAAACTCGTATTACAGATTTACAAACCTTTGCTGAAATAGCGGGTTACACTGAGCTAAATTCACCGGATGAATTACCAATGTCGGTGATCATTCCATCATTTGTTACATCCGAATTAAAAACCGCATTCCAAATTGGTTTTATGTTTTTTATCCCATTTTTGATTATAGATTTAGTGGTGGCGTCGGTATTAATGGCAATGGGTATGATGATGTTGTCGCCAATGATAGTGTCACTGCCATTTAAACTTATGATGTTTGTATTAGTCGATGGTTGGTCTTTAGTTATGAGTACCTTAGCGAAAAGCTTTGGGTTAGGGACTTAGCTATGAGTCCTGAAATGTTCGTTGATATATTACGTGATGCATTATGGCTAATTATTATTTTGGTCGCTGCAATTGTGGTCCCGAGCTTAATTGTTGGTTTAATCGTTGCGGTATTCCAAGCAGCAACCTCAATCAATGAACAAACGTTAAGCTTCTTGCCACGTCTTATCGTAACTTTATTAGCCGTTATGTTTGCAGGGCACTGGATAACTGGAATGATCATGGATTTCACTATCGAGCTAGTTCAGCGTATTCCCTCAGTGATTGGTTAACAAAGGCCACTTATAATGGAAGTATTGCTGCAGCAACTCATGCAATATCAAGCAGATTTATTACTCCCCTTTACCCGTATCTCAGCCATGATGATGGTAATGGTTGGACTTGGTGCTAGGACGATACCTGGGCCAATAAAATCGGCTTATGCAGTAGCTATTACTATTATGGTCATGCCTATGTTGCCGCCATCTCCATTTACCAATTTATTTTCCTTTGAAATGGTTATTCGCGTTACACAACAAGTCATGATCGGCAGTGCTGTTGGCTTTGTTTCAGTTATATTTCTACAAATTTTTGTTATTGCAGGACAAGCTATTGCTATGCAATCAGGCTTAGGTTTTGCTTCTATGGTTGACCCAGCGAACGGCATGAGTGTTCCAGCCGTTGGTCAATTCTTCTTAGTCTTATCTACTTTATTATTTTGGTCTATTGATGGCCATATCGCTATGATCCAATTGATAGTGCAAAGTTTTACTTTATTACCAATAACCGATGAATGGATTGCCACAGGTAGTTTTTATGATTTAGCGGTATTTGGTGGCTGGATGTTTGCTGCTGCGTTAATTTTATCTATATCGCCATTAGTTGCGATGTTAGTGATTAATTTAAGCTTTGGGATCATGACGCGTGCTGCACCACAATTGAATATATTTTCGATTGGTTTTCCATTTACTATGATGTCTGGTTTAATTGTAATGTGGATCACGATGGAAAGTTTTGTTTTCCACTTTGAAAATAACTGGCAAACGTCACTCGAAATGATGTGTAAAATAATTGGTTGTTAACGGAGCATTAAATGGCTGAAGGTAGCGACGCAGAAAAAACAGAAGACCCCACCGCCAAGCGTCAAGAAGACGCCCGGAAAAAAGGTCAGATAGCTCGCTCTAAAGAACTAGGCACTACTGGTGTTCTGGTTGCTTCTGCTGCTTCGTTGTTGATGTTTGGTAGTGGTTTAGCCATCGCCCTAATGGATGACATGAGGTCTAAATTTGCACTAGACCGTGATGATATCTTTGACCCCAAAAAAATGTTTCAGGCAATGGGGGAGTCTCTTTCTGCGGTATCAATGCCAATGTTTGCCATTTTTGCATTTATTTTATTTGCGGCGTTTGTGGCGAACAGCTTATTAGGTGGTATTAATTTTAGCTGGCAGGCGATGGCACCTAAATTAAATAAAATGTCACCAGCTAAAGGCTTCAAAAGGATGTTTGGTAGCCAAGCATTAGTTGAGTTAGTTAAGTCCATCTTAAAAGTGATTGTGGTGGCCTTTGTTGCCATCATGCTAATTAAAATTTATATCAGAGACATCTTATTTTTAAGCGTTCAAGATTTACCTGGGAATACTCAAGAGGCGACTCTATTGCTCGCTTGGGTGTTTATGGGGTTATGCTGCTCTACTATTGTGATTGCGATAATAGATGTGCCATTTCAAATCTGGAACCACAGCAAACAGCTAAAAATGAGTAAACAAGAAGTTAAGGATGAGTACAAATCAACGGAAGGTAATCCAGAAATAAAAGGGCGTATTAGACAAGTCCAACACGAAATATCTCAACGCCGTATGATGAAAGATGTACCAGACGCTGACGTAGTTGTTACTAATCCAACTCATTATTCAGTTGCTATTAAATATGACATAACAAAATCATCGTCTCCTTATATTGTTGCCAAAGGAGCCGACCTGATGGCGATGCAAATTAGAAAAATTGCCAAAGAGAAAGACGTTCCAATAGTAATCACTCCGCTGTTAACGCGCTCAATCTATTACACAACTGAATTAAATCAAGAGATCCCAGAACAGTTATTTGTCGCTGTTGCTCAAGTTCTTGCCTATGTTTATCAGCTCGATCTGTATAACAAAGGCAAAGGAAGCAAACCAAAAGACTTATCACGAAACTTACCAATTCCTCCCGAGTTAAGACATTAAAGTCGATTTCACCTGAGTTTTTTGTAACCTTAGCGGACGATGTTCAGGTTATAAATTAGCCTTGTTAATACGAGTCAATTCCTTGACCAATAATTTGGCCTGATCTTTGCTCAACTACCTACTAATAAGTAAGTTAAGTGGTAGTTTTAATGGAATTGACCGGAAAGTTTAATCAAGTATTTAAAAAAGATAACCTTAAGCATTTTAGTGGTTTAGGTGCTCCTTTGTTTATTTTGGCTGCCTTGGCAATGGTTATTTTACCTTTGCCAGCACTCATGCTCGATATCTTATTCTCATTCAACATTGCACTTGCTCTGGTTATACTTTTAGTAACTGTATACACCTTAAAACCCCTCGATTTTGGTGCTTTCCCTTCTGTACTTTTAATTGCAACGGTATTACGACTTGCCCTTAATGTGGCCAGTACACGTGTTGTTCTGTTAGAAGGTCATAACGGTGGTGCTGCAGCTGGTCAAGTAATTGAAGCCTTTGGTTCAGTTGTTATCGGCGGTAACTACGCCGTTGGTCTAGTGGTATTTGCGATACTTGTTATTATCAACTTTATGGTTGTTACCAAAGGTGCTGGTCGTATATCAGAAGTTACCGCTCGTTTTACCTTGGATGCCATGCCTGGTAAACAAATGGCGATTGATGCCGATTTGAATGCTGGTTTCTTAACACCAGAACAAGCTAAAGCCCGTCGTGAAGAGATAGGTAAAGAAGCTGACTTCTATGGTTCGATGGATGGTGCGTCTAAATTTGTAAAAGGTGATGCGGTTGCGGGCATCATTATTCTGTTTATTAACATTATCGGTGGATTATTCATCGGTATGATCCAACATGATTTGCAATTTGGTGAAGCCGTTGAAATTTACACAATCTTGACGATTGGTGACGGTCTTGTTGCTCAAATACCTGGTTTATTATTATCAATAGGCACCGCGATTGTTGTTACACGACAAAATACCGACGAAGAAATGGGTACTCAGTTCCATACGCAACTTGGTGTTGAAAAAGTGTTATACGTTGCCGGTGGCGTGTTATTCACTATGGGTATTGTACCTGGTATGCCTCATTTAACTTTCTTAATCTTTGCATGTTTATTACTAGGTGGTGGTTATTTAACGGCTAAGGCAACAAAAGATCTAGCAATTAAGAAAGAAAAAGAAGCAAAAGAGGAAGCTGAAGTTGACCCAGCTGACGCATCAGAAAATAAAGATGTGAGCTGGGATGATGTATCCCATGTAGACACAATAGGTTTAGAAGTTGGTTACCGTTTAATACCTTTGGTTGATAAAAGCCAAGGCGGTGAATTACTTTCTCGCGTGAAAGGGGTTAGGCGCAAGTTAAGTCAAGAGTTTGGCTTCTTAATTCCAGCCGTCCATATACGTGATAATTTAGATTTAGATCCAAATCACTACCGCATTACTTTAATGGGGGTCACCATAGGTGAAGCCGAAATTAGACATGATCGTGACTTAGCGATTAACCCAGGACAAGTATTTGGTAAAGTTGATGGCATAGACACAATAGACCCTGCATTCGGCTTAGAATCAGTTTGGATTGAGTCTAGCTTACGAGATAAAGCTCAGTCATTAGGTTACACCGTTGTAGATGCCGCTACTGTTGTTGCAACCCATATTAGCCAACTGTTAACCAACAATGCTTCACAATTAATGGGCCATGAAGAAACTCAAAACTTATTAGATATGATAGGTAAAAACTATCCTAAATTGGTTGGTGGCCTAGTTCCTGAGATGTTGTCACTCTCTGTAGTGACCAAAGTGTTACAAAACTTATTAAACGAAGGCGTACCTGTTAGAGACATGCGTTCAATCCTACAAACCTTAGTTGAGTACGCTCCTAAGAGCCAAGATTCCGATGTTTTAACCGCTGCTTGTCGTATCGCACTTCGTCGTTTTATCGTTCAAGACGCCACTGGTTCTGCGACTGAAATCCCCGTCATTACTTTGGTTCCTGAATTGGAACAGATGTTGCAACAGTCTATGCAGTCAGCAGGAAATGATGGTGCTGGCATTGAGCCAGGGTTAGCAGAAAGATTACAAAAATCGCTATCTGACGCCCACCGAACTCAAGAGTTATCGGGTGAACCATCAATTTTACTTACGTCCGGAATGCTAAGAAGCGTGTTATCTCGATTCATTAAACACAGCATTCCAGGCATGGTTATCTTGTCTTATCAAGAAATACCAGAAGAGAAACAAATTAAAATAGTCAGTTCAGTTGGCTAATGCCAGATTCTTGACGGAGATTAAAAGTGAAAATTAAACGTTATTATGCAAAAGATATGAGAACCGCTCTTAACCAAGTTAAAGAAGAGTTGGGGCCAGATGCTGTGATCATGTCAAACAAGAAGACTGCTTCAGGTATTGAGATAGTTGCTGCTGTTGATAATGATTCAGTTAATGAGTCAGCACAACAAACAGCAAAACAAATAACTCAGCAACCAAGCCAAGCTATGTCTGCATACAGTGGCGTAATTGAAGAGACCGAAGGCGAGAAAAAAATTGCCTCATCACTTACTGAGTTGTTAAATCGACAAACTCGTACTGGTGAAAAGTCAGCTGCACCGTCAACTAAATCTGAACTTAGTAATCGTCAAAAATCTGAACGAGCAACTCAAGTATTATCTCAACAGGCTGAGTCAGAATTTGAACAATGGTTATCAAAAGCAAGAACAACCGTTGAAGAAACTGATAATCATCATCAACCGTCATTAAGTGCACCATTAGATGAGTCGGATTTAAACGACGAACATCAGGCTAGTGGTTTGCATCAAGATACTCGCAGTAACGTTGTAAAAGCAGATTTTAATACTGAATTATCTTCTCTTAAATCTGAAATGAATTCGATTAAAGAGTTATTGGAACATCAAGTTTCAGAACTTATGTGGCAAGATGTTGAAAGAAAATCACCTTTAAAAGCTATGTTGATCTCTAAGTTAAAAGATATGGGATTGTCAAAAAAGGTATCAGAGCATTTAACTCACTTTTTATCTGATGATTTAGTACAACGAGATGCTTGGCCACATATGTTGAGCTTATTAACTGAGCAGTTAGATACAACAACAAATGAAATAATTACCCGTGGTGGTGTTTATTCGCTTGTTGGACCTACAGGTGTTGGAAAAACGACTACAATTGCTAAGTTAGCCGCAAGATATGCACAAATTCATGGTGCAGATAAAGTTGGTCTTATCTCAACGGATAGCTTTAGAATTGGTGCTTTAGAGCAGTTGGCAACGTATGCGAAAATCTTAGGTTGTCCTTTAAAACAAGCTAAAAATACAGAAGAATTATCAGACGCTATTTATCAATTACGTAACAAGAAATTGATCTTAATTGATACCGCAGGCATGAGCCAACGCGATTTAAAACTGACAGAAAAGTTAAATCATTTGTTGACTAAGTCGCGAGTTAATATTAAAAATTACTTAGTGTTATCAGCAACTTCTCAAATGAGCGTTTTACAAGAGAGTGTTCAACACTTTAAAACAATCCCTCTGTCGGGTTGTATTTTTACAAAAATTGACGAATCTCTTAGTTTAGGAGAGTTAATGAGCGTTGCGATTCATAATCGATTACCAATTGGTTATTTAACAAACGGTCAACGAGTTCCTGAAGATATAAGAGTTGCAAATAGTGAGAAAATCGTGCAAAAAGCTAATCAACTCTTTGAATTAAAACAAAAAGTTAGAAAGAAACATAATAAGGTAGTGCCAAGAGCTGTTGGCATGTATGATTGATAAAACCTGTTCCGATCAGGCTAGTGGCTTGAGATATATGTCTTCAATGAAAAAAACAAAAGTAATAGCAGTAACCGGCGGTAAAGGTGGTGTGGGTAAAACAAGTGTTTCACTTAATACGGCCATTGCCATCGCTCAAACTGGAAAAAGTGTATTAGTATTAGATGCCGATTTAGGTTTAGCTAATTGTGATGTTATGTTGGGATTACGAGTCGATAAAAACTTGTCTCATGTCCTTTCAGGCGAAGCTGAACTTGATGATATTTTGGTTGAAGGACCAGGCGGCGTTAAAATAGTACCTGCTACGTCAGGCTCTATTGATATGGTTGAGTTATCACCTGCACAACATGCTGGTTTAATTCGCGCTTTTAGTGAAATGAAAACACCTGTTGATGTATTCATCGTGGATACGGCTGCTGGTATTTCAGACATGGTACTTTCCTTCTCCCGCGCCTCACAAGAGATTTTAGTCGTAGTGACTGATGAGCCTACATCCATTACAGATGCTTACGCACTTATTAAAATTCTGAACCGTGACCATGGGGTCGCAAAATTTAAGGTGGTTGCCAATATGGTACGTACTTTAAAAGAAGGTCAGAATTTATTTAAAAAGTTAACTTTAGTAACAGATCGATTTTTAGATGTGAACTTAGAATTAACTGCTATTATTCCATTTGATGAAAACTTAAGGAAAGCCGTACGACGCCAAAGAGCGATTGTCGATGCTTTCCCTCGTTCTCCGTCAGCAATAGCATTTAAAACTTTAGCAACTAAAATAGATCATTGGCCTGTGCCAGCACATGCGTCAGGAAATTTAGAGTTCTTTTTAGAGCAATTGGTCAATTAAGAGGTATGATTTGAACAGTAAAGTTGCAGCTGCCTACGAGGCCAAAGAAACCGACATTTCCGATTTATTAGGAAAGCATTCTGTATTGGTTAAACGAATAGCCCATCATTTGGCTGCTCGCTTACCAGATAGCGTTTTGGTCGATGACCTTATCCAAGCAGGAATGATAGGTTTATTAGAAGCCGCTAAAAACTTTGATGGTTCAAAAGGCGCAAGTTTTGAAACTTATGCCGGTATTCGTATTCGAGGATCAATGCTAGACGACATACGTAAAGGTGATTGGACACCTCGTTCGGTACACCGTAATGCACGTATGATTGCAGATAGAATTTCTACATTAGAATCTGATTTAGGTCGAGATGTAAAAGACACTGAAGTGGCAGAATCGTTAGACATATCTCTTGCTCAATACCATGTGATGTTAAAAGAAGCTAATGCTGGTAAAATCATTGGTATTGATGACATGGGTGTAAGCGAAGATGTTATTTCAATTAAAGAAGACTACGAAGCCGACGATACATATGTAGGTGTTGAAAGTAGTTCTTTTAAAAAATCAATTTCTTCGGCAATTAAAAATTTGCCCGAAAGAGAAGCATTGATATTATCATTGTACTATGATGATGAATTAAACTTACGCGAAATTGGGAATGTTTTGAATGTAAGTGAATCTAGAGTTAGTCAAATTCACAGCCAAGCAATGGTGAGATTACGCTCAAGATTAAAAGAATGGTTATAAAAACTTGTAACTTCCTAATTTTAATTAATAATTAATATAACTAATTTACCTCACTGGAGGATGCTTTGGATAAGAACATGAAAATTCTAGTTGTTGATGACTTTTCTACAATGAGAAGAATCATTAAGAACTTACTTCGTGACCTTGGTTTTACCAATGTACAGGAAGCTGACGACGGCAGTACCGCATTGCCGATGTTACAAAATGGACATTTTGATTTTGTAGTAACCGATTGGAATATGCCGGGAATGCAAGGTATTGATCTACTTCGTGAAATTCGAAAAGACGATAACTTAAAGCATATGCCAGTAATGATGGTAACTGCAGAAGCTAAAAAGGAACAAATTGTTGCCGCCGCCCAAGCTGGTGTTAATGGCTACATTGTAAAACCTTTTACAGCTGCTACCCTTAAAGGCAAGTTAGAAAAAATCTTCGAACGTCTAGAGTAATCTTATTTAGGAGTTAAATATGTCGAAAGAGACAACTCCGCAGATCAGTCTAGAAGAGGCTAAAGCGCTTGTTATTGCGCTTGAATCTGGTGATGACCAATCTGCCAATGAAATTCTTATGTCTGCAGCAAGCCCTGAGAATAAAGCATTATTTGCTGAAGTCGGAAAGTTAACGCGTCAATTACATGATTCATTATCTAACTTTCAACTTGATCCTAAAATAGCTAACCTTGCGAGTGATGATATTCCAGACGCAAAAGAAAGGTTAAGTTATGTCATGGATTTGACGGAGAAAGCGGCTAACAAAACAATGGATGCTGTTGATTCAAGCTTACCTTTAGCTGATAAAATTAACACTAGCTTGACTGAGCTAAAACCTGAATGGGATAAACTCATGCAGCGTGAAATTCAGTTAGGTGAATTCAAAACTCTTTGTTACAGCATAAATGACTTTATGGAAGGTGCTGGTAAAGACGCAGCACAAATCCATACTCATATGACAGAAATAATGATGGCCCAAGATTTCCAAGATTTAACCGGGCAAGTTATAAAAAGAGTTATAGAGTTAGTTAAAGATGTAGAAGATAGTTTAATACATTTACTTACTGTTTTTGGTGAGCCAAGTACTAATGTTTCGAATGAGTTAAATAATACTCATGAGAAAGACCAATCGGTCGATAACAATGGTGTTGAGGGTCCAATCATAGATGCAGAGAATCGTGAAGATGCGGTTTCAAATCAAGATGAAGTGGACGACTTGTTGTCAAGTTTAGGCTTTTAGATTAAGGGAGCGGCCGCATGGCTTTGGATGTTGATCAAGAGATATTACAAGATTTCTTAATTGAAGCAGCAGAAATATTAGAATTATTATCTGAAGAGTTAGTTGAACTGGAAAACGATCCAGAAAATGCTGACTTATTAAATTCAATTTTCCGTGGTTTCCACACCGTAAAAGGTGGAGCGGGATTTCTTGCGTTAACAAATTTGGTCGATGCCTGTCATGGTGCCGAGAATGTCTTTGATATTTTAAGGACAGGTAAACGTAAAGTAACAGCTGAATTAATGGATGTTATTTTACAATCTCTTGACACTGTCAATGAGATGTTTGCCCAAGTTCAAGCTGGTGAAGATCCAGAGCCAGCCGATCCTGAATTACTTCATGCACTTCACCGTTACTGCTCACCTGAATCTGAAGATGAAGCGTCAGCAGCAGCACCGACTAGTGCAGCTCCACCTACATCTGGTGATATCGATGGTATATCAGAAGATGAGTTTGAAGCCTTATTAGATGAGCTTCATTCTACTCCAGGTAAATCTGCACCACCTGAAAGTGCAGCACCTGCTAAACCAACAGGAACGCCTGACTTTGGTGCTGGTGATGATATTTCTGATGATGACTTTGAAGCATTGTTAGATGAACTTCACGGTAAAGGCTCATTTAAAATTGAAGGTAAAGCGGAAGAAAAGCCGTCTGAACCTGCTTCACGTCCGCCTCCAAATTTTGGTGGTGATGAAATTAGCGATGATGAATTTGAGTCTTTATTAGACGAGCTTCATGGCAAAGGTTCTTCACCAACCAAAGCAGAAAAACCAAAATCTACACCAGTTAAAAAAGAACCTGAAGCTGCGGCACCTGCTGCCAAGCCTGCTCCTGCACCTAAAAAGGCAGAACCTGCAGCACCAGCTCCAGTTAAAGCTCCACCGAAAGAAAAAGCAGTGCCTCAGGCCGAAACAACGGTACGTGTTGACACTAAACGTTTAGATGAAATCATGAATATGGTCGGCGAGTTAGTGCTTGTTCGTAACCGTCTAGTCAGTTTAGGTGTGAATTTAGGCTCTGATGAAGAAATGACTAAAGCCATTTCTAACTTAGATGTGGTGACTGGTGATTTACAAGGTGCGGTGATGAAAACCCGCATGCAACCAATCAAAAAAGTGTTTGGTCGTTTCCCTCGAGTTGTACGCGACTTGTCTCGAACGCTAAATAAAGAAATAACGTTAGAATTGGTTGGTGAAGAAACCGATTTAGATAAAAACTTAGTAGAGGCGTTAGCCGATCCATTAGTGCATTTAGTTAGGAACTCCGTTGATCATGGTATTGAGATGCCAGATGAACGTGAAAGTGCTGGCAAACCAAGAATGGGAATGGTTCGACTATCAGCTTCACAGCAAGGTGATCATATACTTTTAACCATCGAAGATGATGGTAAAGGAATGGACCCTGAAAAATTAAAACAAATAGCAATTGATAAAGGTGTATTAGACGTAGATTCAGCCGCAAGATTGTCTGATACTGAAGCCTTTAACTTAATTTTTGCTCCAGGATTTTCGACTAAAGCTGAGATTTCAGAAATATCTGGTCGAGGCGTTGGCATGGATGTAGTTAAAACTAAAATCATCCAACTAAATGGTTCTGTTGAAATCCAGTCTGAATTAGGCAAAGGCACAACATTACAAATTAAAGTGCCATTGACGTTAGCTATTTTACCTACCTTAATGGTTGTTGTTGCTGATCTTGTATTTGCACTGCCACTATCAACGGTTAATGAAATAATTCATTTAGATTTAACCAAAACTAATATTATTGATGGTCAACAGACTGTCACGGTTAGAGAAAGAGCCATTCCTTTATTTTATTTAGAAGATTGGTTAATCAAAAATCCAAAAGCAGAATCAAAACGTTCAGAAGGACATGTTGTAGTTATCCAAATAGGTACGCAACAAGTTGGTTTTGTTGTTGATTCATTGATTGGACAAGAAGAAGTGGTTATTAAACCATTAGACGCTATGTTACAAGGTACTCCTGGCATGGCTGGCGCAACAATTACATCTGATGGTGGCATTGCGTTAATCTTCGATGTTCCAAACTTACTAAATCATTACGCTCGTCGTTCTAACTTAAGGCTTAAATAATAATATCAAATGGTTATGAAAGTATTGATAGTAGACGACTCTGCATTTTTTAGACGCAGAGTCGCAGAGATATTAAATGCACATCCTGATTTACAGGTTGTGGGCGATGCTGTTAACGGGAAGGATGCGGTAGAGAAAACTAAATTATTAAGACCTGATGTCGTTACTATGGATATAGAGATGCCTGTCATGGATGGCATCACTTCAGTCCGTCATATAATGAATGAGTGTCCAACACCTATTATTATGTTTTCATCATTAACGCATGATGGGGCTAAAGCGACGTTAGATGCACTGGAAGCTGGTGCATTAGACTTTTTGCCTAAAAAGTTTGAAGACATAGCAAAAGATAAAAAAGAAGGCACTAAAGTTCTACAAGACAGAGTTTGTGCGTTGGGACGACGTTCTAGCATGATGAGACGTTCATCAGCACCAAAACCTGCATCTTTAGATACTTCGACTTCACCAAAACCAGAGACGCCAAAATCGGCAGCGGCTAGTTTATCTAGAACGTCATCTGTAAGAAATGCACAAGCTACAGAATCAAGTTCAGTAAATCGTCCAACGATTAGCCGTTCTAGTGTGGCAAGAAAGTCTTCTGGGAAAAGTTATAAATTATTGGCCATTGGTACCTCAACAGGAGGCCCAGTCGCATTACAAAAAGTATTAACAGGATTCCCTAGTAACTTTAAGTTACCTATTATACTCGTGCAGCATATGCCTGCTGCGTTTACACCTGCTTTTGCTTTAAGACTTAATTCATTATGTAAAATTTCAGTTAAAGAAGCTGAGCATGGTGATGTATTAAAACCTGGAGTAGCTTACTTAGCTCCTGGTGGTAAACAAATGTTGATAGAAGGACGTGGAGCCAACGCGACAATTAAAATACTTGAAGATGACTCTGCCAGAATGACATACAAACCAAGTGTTGATCTGTCTTTTGGTAGTGCCGCAAAAGTATATGGTGGCGATGTTTTAGGTATTATTTTAACAGGAATGGGAGCCGACGGACGTGAAGGCTCTAGAATGTTAAAACAACGTGGTGCCAAAATTTGGGCGCAGGATGAACAAAGTTGTGTTGTCTATGGTATGCCTCAAGCGGTTACTGTTGCAGGTATTTCAGAAGAAAATATAGCATTAGAAGAAATGACTTCATCTATCTTAAAAGAGTTGAATTATGGATAAGCTTGCATTATCCGGCATTATTATCGCACTAGCGGCGGTATTTGGCGGGTATGCGGTTGAAGGTGGCGGTGTTTCTGCTCTGTTTCAACTACCTGCATTTATCATTGTATTTGGCGGCACTTTAGGTGCTGTCATGTTACAAACCCCAAAAGCTGACTTCTACCATAGCATTACTCTATTTCCTCTGATTTGGAAATCTCCCACATACGACTTTAATCTGTATAAACTTAAACTTTGTAAATGGGCTGATATAGCTCGTCAAAAAGGTTTTTTAGCTTTAGAACATCAAGTGCATATTGAAAATGACCCTTTTGTCAAAAAAGCGTTAATGATGTTGATTGATGGTGTTGATAATGATGTGCTCAGAGATTCATTAGAGCTAGAAGCTCAGTTAGAAAGTGAACATAAAAATAGAGCTGCCAATGTATACGAATCGTTTGGCGGTTTTAGTCCAACCATTGGCATCATAGGTGCAGTATTAGGCTTAATCCAAGCGATGGCTAATATAGATGACCCATCGGCTTTAGGACAAGGCATAGCCACTGCATTTGTCGCTACTATTTATGGTGTAGGCAGTGCAAACCTAATATTTATCCCATTTGGTGAAAAAATAAAGGCGCACATAGATGAAGAGCTGTTATACCGAGAAATGATCATCTTAGGGATCATGAGTACCGCTAACGGTGAAAATCCACAGAATATCTCTAGAAAATTAGAAGCATATCAACGAGAGTTTGTATAAGAGTTGTTAATTTATGAGTCGATTAAGACGCGTTAGTGAACTGAATAAACATCCAAGTCAAACACGATGGATGGTTTCTTATGCCGATTATATGACGCTCATGTTTGCTTTATTCGTCGTGCTATATGCAAAGGCAATTGTTAAAGAAGACTCATTTAATGTTTTATCAGAGTCATTTGGTAAAGTGTTCCATATTAGTGGCGATAAAGGCAAAGGCACAACAGGTGATGGTTTATTAACAAATCAAACCTATCAAGCCGAGTTGCTCGATGGTAATAATTTGTTACCAGAGAAAGGACCTGAATTAACACGTGAAAATTTATCTATATCTGAATCGTTAGATAAGAAAGTTGGTAAGCCGCTACAAGCGCTTAAACATGAAATGCAAACTGCATTGCTACAACTTACTGAGAATGGCTTAGCAAAATTTGAATTAGATGATGATTGGCTTACTATTGAGTTAAACTCAGGAATGCTTTTTCCTTCAGGTAGTGCAAGCGCCAGTCCGGCAGCTTCCATTATTTTAAGTCAGATTGCTAAAGTACTTTCTAGCGGAGATAACCTAATTGAAATAAGGGGTTACACGGATAGTTTAGCAATAAATAATGAAATATTTTCGTCAAACTGGCAATTATCGGCTGCACGAGCGGCGTCAGTAACTAATTTATTAGAAAAGTTCGGTATTGCTCAGCAACGATTAGGTATTAAAGCCAACGGCTCAAATAATCCAATTGCCAGTAATGAAACGGTCGATGGTCGAGCCAAAAATAGACGAGTGGTTATTGCTTTGTCTAGGTACGCCTTTGAGTCTAACGAACTGTCAGATAACAAAGCTAAGTTACAACAAGAATTAACAGATAAAGTGACAGAAATGGCATCTGACGAAGATGAGATCCAAGTAATTAAATTACCTCATGGTGGTTTAAGGATCACAACACGAAAAGATCAGAAGCGCTTGCAAGACAACCAAAACCAGTAGGTGGATAAGTTGAAGATCTGGACAATAGCAAACCAAAAAGGCGGTGTCGGGAAAACTACAACCGTAGTTACCTTAGGTGCTATTTTGGCTTTACAGGGGCATAAGGTATTAATGCTTGATACCGACCCTCATGCATCGTTAACTTATTACTTTGGTATTGACTCTGAAGAGCTTCAGCATGGAGTTTATGACGTATTTACTCAATCAGACAGTATGACTGAAGCTGATTGGAAAAAATGTGTTTGGGAAACGCCAGTAGAAAACCTAAGTATTTTACCAGCCACAATGGCGATGGCCACATTAGATGGTGTTTTAAGTAAAAAATCAGGTATGGGCTTAATTGTTAAAAAAGCATTGGCAAAATTTGCTAGTGAGTATGATTACGTCCTGATTGATTGTCCGCCAGTATTAGGTGTGTTAATGGTCAATGCTTTGGCCGCTTGCGATAAAGTATTAATACCGGTACAAACTGAGTGTATGGCGCTAAAAGGCTTAGAACGTATGTATCGTACTATGGAGCTAATGAATACATCACAAACCAAGTCGTATGATATTTGTGTTATTCCTACTATGTATGACAAAAGAACTACGGCATCTATTGCAGCTTACCGAGAGTTACGAGAAACTTACGGCGATAAGGTATGGGAAGGTGTTATTCCTATCGATACCAAATTTAGAACGGCAAGTATGGAAAAATTACCATTGCCTGTCTATGCAAAAGGGGCGCGTGGAACCTTTGCATACTCAGAATTATTGAAAAAATTAAAATCAGAGTGATAGTTGATGTTCGCAAGTGAAAAAATAATGTTGGACTATTTAGGCCAACTATTAAATGAAGAAGATGAAGCGGACTATGCAGTTGGTTCAAGTACAGACTCGACCCAACAAAAGCAAGAATTGAATAAAGTAGAGCCAAGTTACAGTCAGCAAAAAGAAGAATTAGTTCCTATAAAAACGCATTCTCAATTAAGACCAATAACCTCTACAGTGACTAAGTTCAAAGAGTATAAAGAGGAGCCTGAGACAAGGTTGCCTGAACCAAATTCGGTTGAAAAGTTATTACAACAAGTCGACGCTAAACAAGAACTGCAAAAAAATGTTAAAGAAGATACAAAAACTGTCGATTTAGTAGTTACTGAAGTAAAAGTTGAAAGCAAAATAGAGCCCGTTATTGAAAAGCAACCAGAAGTTGCCGCTCAAGAAGTGTTTCCAGATAAACCGTTTCAAGCGTTATTTTTTGAAGTTGCCGGTCTGGTACTTGCTGTTCCATTGCAGGAATTAGGCGGTATTCATAATTTAACTGAGATAAATAGCTTATTTGGTAAACCTAAATGGTTCAAAGGCGTCATGTTAAACCGTGAGAAAAAACTAAATGTAGTTGATTCTGCATTATGGGTTATGCCTGAGAAGTTTGATGCAGAAAAAGCATCATCAATAGATTACAAATACCTAATAACCTTAGGTGATAGTGATTGGGGACTAACCGCTGAAAGGTTAGTTGAAACCGAAATGGTTCACCCTGATTCAGTAAAATGGCGTAATGGGCAAGGAAAAAGACCTTGGTTATTAGGTACTATTAAAGAAAAAATGTGTGCTTTGTTGCATGTAAGCGATTTAATTGCCATGCTTGAACAAGGTGTCAATGCTAGACAAGAATAGTAGGTTTTTAATTAGGAGTTGCTCAGATGAGTGAAGAAAGAGCCCCAGTAAATCATGTAGCCGATGGCAATGATGAAGTATTGCAATGGGTAACGTTTAAGCTAGAGGAAGAAACCTACGGTATAAACGTTATGCAAGTACAAGAAGTATTACGTTACAGCGAGATTGCTCCTGTTCCGGGTGCACCAGATTATGTATTAGGTATTATTAACCTACGTGGTAATGTTGTCACGGTTATTGATACTCGTGCACGATTCGGTTTAATGCCTGGTGATGTAAGTGATAACTCACGTATCGTTATTATCGAATCAGAAAAGCAAGTTATTGGCATAATGGTTGATAGCGTAGCGGAAGTGGTTTATTTAAAATCATCTGAAATTGATAGTGCACCAAATGTTGGTACTGAAGAAAGTGCTAAATTTATTCAAGGTGTTAGTCATCGTAGTGGTGAATTATTAATTTTAGTAGACTTAAATAAATTAATGTCTGATGATGAGTGGGATGAAATATCCGATTTATAATAATCAGATTTTATCGAATGAGGCAGCGTTAGCTGCCTTTTTTAATTAATGTAATTTATTCTATGGTTTTAACATGTACTGGCCTGCAATTAACAGCATCATAATCTTATGTCTTACCGTGATTTGTATTTTAGCATTTAACCAAATTTCACGAAGATTGGCAGATAAACAAACTAACTTAGATTTATTAAAAGTAAAGATTGATGCTCTTAATGAACAAGTGTCGGTTTATGAAAATATTACTAATAGACAGCAGCAACAAATCTCAGAGTTAAGTCGAAATTTAACAACCTGTTTTTCACCTTTGGAAAACTTAGAGAAGCGAATTGAAGAAGTTGCCAGCGTGGTTCAGCTTGTACAATCTGAGATCAATTCTGAATCTACTGAACAAAAGTTATATGGCCGTGCCAAAAAAATGATTGAGATGGGGGCTGATATAAATGAGCTTGTTGCTGAATGTGAAATACCTAGGGCAGAAGCCGAACTTTTAATATCACTGTATAAATCCCAGTAAATTAATGACATAACAAACCTCATATTTATCCGCAATACATATTCACTTAATAAACCATTAAGCTTCTCGCTTAAATACCCCCCTTTATATAGTCAGATAAAAAACTAACTACTTCCTTTGGCACGTTTAGTGCAATCCCAAAACAATAGTAATAATCATGTCGAAATATTGACAGGGGACACCAATGGACAAGTTGTTATATGTATCCATGTCTGGGGCTAAGCAAAACCTAGTTGGCATATCAATGAATGCTAATAATTTGGCTAATGCTCGCACCGTCGGATTTAGATCTGACTTCGAGCAACAACGTTCAATGCAAGCGTTCGGGGAAGGGCATCCTACTCGAGTTTTTGCAATGGAAGAGCGCCCCGGTTCAAAAATGGACAATGGTTCAATCTCTACTACTGGCCGTGATTTAGATATCGCTGTCACAGGTCATGGTTGGTTAGCGGTACAAGACGATCAAGGTGAAGAAGCTTATACCCGCGAAGGTAATTTGCAAATTAACCAGGATGGCATGCTAACAACAGCCAAAGGGACGCCTATTTTAGGCGAAGGCGGCCCAATTATAATCCCTTTACCAATAGAAAAAATTGAAATAGGACCTGACGGAACTATAACCGTGAGACCTCAAGGTGCTCCGGCTAATTTTCTAGAAGTGGTTGACCGTATCAAATTAATAGAACCACCATCAGATGGAGCCTTAACTAAAGGTAATGATGGTCTTTTCCGTTCTAAAGAAGCAATTTTATCAAATGAGCTATGTGGTTTCTGTGAAGCGTCACCAAATGTGCGAATCGTCAGTGGAGCTCTAGAAATGAGTAACGTAAATCCAGTTGATGAAATGGTGCAAATGATATCGCATCAACGTCAGTATGAACTACAAGTGAAAATGATGGCTAAGGCTGAAGAAATAGATAAAACCCAAGAACAATTATTACGAGTTGTATAAAAATTAATTAACTAGGAGGCGACTATGCATCCGGCATTGTGGATAAGTAAAACGGGTTTAGATGCCCAACAAACAGATATTGCTGTTATTTCAAATAACTTAGCGAATGCGAGTACGGTCGGTTTTAAGAAAAGCCGAGCTATATTCGAAGACCTGTTATACCAAAATATTAACCAACCTGGTGGACGTTCTTCTCAAGATACTGAGATGCCAAATGGTTTAATGCTAGGTGCTGGTACAAAAGTCGTTGCCACCCAGAAAAACTTTTCTCAAGGTAACATGACTACCACGGACAATAGCCTAGATTTCATGATCCAAGGTGACGGGTTTTTCGAAATCCAGCGTCCCGATGGCACTATTGCATACAGTCGAAACGGCCAGTTCTCTATTGATGAAAACGGACGTTTAGTGACATCAGGTGCTGGTTTCCCATTACAGCCTGAGGTCAATATCCCTGAAGATGCACAATCGGTAACCATCTCTCAAGAAGGTGAGATATCAGTTCAAATTGCAGGTCAAGGTGAAGGCGTTGTTATTGGTCAGTTAACCATTTCAGACTTTATTAATCCATCTGGTTTAGAACCTATTGGTCAAAACTTATATACCGAAACAGGTGTAAGTGGTGCGCCAAATCAGGGTAATCCAGGTGTAAATGGTTTAGGTCTTATTGTTCAGGGTGCGTTAGAAACATCTAATGTAAACGTGACTGAAGAGTTAGTTAACATGATTGAAAGCCAACGAGTTTACGAAATGAACTCCAAGGTTATTTCAACGGTTGACGAAATGCTTAGCTTTATCACTCAGCAGCTTTAATTGAGTAAGGTAATGATCATGGATAAATTTTTTCAACAATTAAATCTTAGTTCGGCTAACAAGTTTGGCCGTTTTATAACGGCCGTCTCTATGTCAGCTATTTTATCCGCTTGTGCGGTGAATCATGACGTTGAAAAAGAAGACCCGTTTTTTGCACCAATCATGCCTGAAATACCGACAGAAGATGTTGTTTCAACAGGCAGCTTATATCACACCGGTTGGTCAAATGGTTTGTATTCTGACACTAAAGCAAGACGTGTTGGAGATATTATTACCGTATTGTTAATGGAAAATACGCAAGCCTCAAAAACAGCAAAAACTGAAACGAGTAAAGAAACGGATGCTAGTTTATCGCCATTGGTTGGCTTAAACGGTTTAGCGCCGACTATCGGTGGCAATACCCTGCAACTAGGCATTGAGTCCGACGGTAGCTTTAAAGGTGATGCTAAATCAAATCAAAGCAATAGTTTAGATGGCGAAATTACGGTGCATGTTTTAAGAGTGTTACCAAACGGAAACTTGATAATCCGTGGCGAAAAGTGGTTAACACTTAATACCGGACAAGAGTTCATAAGACTTACCGGCATAGTTAGGTCTGAAGATATTGCATCAGACAACACTGTGGAATCGACACGAGTAGCGAATGCTCGTATTTCTTACAGTGGTAAAGGCTCACTAGCTGAAACTCAGGAAACAGGATGGTTATCTGGTTTCTTTATGAGTTCAATGTGGCCGTTTTAGGAATATGAAATGAAAAAAATAATATTAATTTTATGTTCAATAACACTGATTTTTTCACCAATAGCACAATCGGTTCGTATTAAAGATGTGGCTATGGTGCAAGGGATCCGCTCTAACCAATTAGTTGGTTATGGTTTAGTTGTTGGCTTGCCTGGAACGGGGGAGTCGACTCGTTATACCGAGCAAAGCTTTAAAGCCATGCTAGCAAACTTTGGCATTCAATTAGAAAGCGGTTTAAAACCGAAAATCAAGAACGTTGCTGCGGTTGTGGTACATGCTGAGTTACCCGCATTTTCCAAACCAGGGCAAACCATCGATATTACCGTGTCATCAGTAGGTAGTGCGGGAAGTTTACGTGGTGGCACTTTATTACAGACTTTCTTAAAAGGTGCTGATGGCAATGTCTACGCAATTGGACAAGGTTCATTGGTTGTCGGCGGCTTAGGTGTTGAAGGCTTAGATGGTTCTCAGGTTGTAATTAATACACCAACCGTTGGCCGAATCCCCAATGGGGCGTCGGTAGAACGAAGTGTTCCTACTCCGTTTGGTAACGGTGATTACATAACATTTAACTTAAATGAGCCAGACTTTACTTCTGCAAAAAGATTATCGGATACGATAAATAACTTGTTAGGTGCAAATACGGCAAATGCAATGGATGCTGCGTCAATAAGAGTATTAGCGCCGCGGGATATATCGCAACGAGTCTCATATTTGTCCGAACTAGAAAACCTAGAATTTCAACCAGCTGACACTTCAGCCAAGATCATAGTTAACTCTCGTACTGGCACCATAGTAATAGGTAAAAATGTACGGTTAAGGGCTGCGGCAATAACCCATGGCAACTTAACGGTAACCATTGCCGAGAATCAACAAGTTGATCAACCAGAACCATTAACTAATGGTGAAACGGTTGTCACCAATCAAACCATTATTGATGTTGCTCGAGATGACACTAGAGCGTTTGTTTTTGACCCAGGTGTGAGTTTGGATGATCTTGTCCGAGCAATCAATCAGGTTGGAGCAGCTCCAGGGGATTTAATGGCAATTTTAGAAGCTTTAAAACAAGTGGGTGCTATTGACGGTCAATTGATTGTTATTTAACACCTATAAATAGTAATAAATAACTAGAAACAAAAGGGGAATAGTTATGAATTTTGCAAACACACTGGTTACAAACGTAACAGCGAACCAAGATACTAATATGGCCGTTTTAGCCATGTTAGAAATGGATGTTAATCAAGCAGTGCAATATCATGTTTATGAAGTTGCATTTGGCGATAAGATGATATTTTGTTGTCTATCTGGTGGTGTAATTGAAGATAATCAAATTCAATTCACTCCAATTGGTTTAGGTGCTTTTGAAGCAATGACAAATATTAAAACAGAAGTTGAGTTTGAATATTTTGCTGATGAAATCAATAAATCAAATGGTAATATTTCTGATCAAATTGAAGAAATATTCACACGTGTTCCAAACAACGCTCGTGTATGTCTAATTGGAGACATTACTGGCGAATTAAAAGATGAGCTAAGCAAATATTTTAAATTGCTTCACTAATCTAGTGTGATCCCTTCTGATGAAGTTGTCTAATATAGGCAACTTTCATCAGTGGAGTTCATTTGTCACTCCTACTGCGTAATAGTTATAAATCCCATCTAAAAAATTATCTCTAATAAATTCAACATATTAAAATATTGGCTTAGTTTTTGATATATACCCATTAACGATTATTGGGAAGTCAAAAGTTTGTCAAATGAGTAAAATCGGCAATATAAATAACCATCTTGATCTAACTGGATTGCAGGAGTTAAAAGCTCAGGCGACAAAAGATCCTGAAAGTAAAGAAGCGCTAAAAAAAGCGGCGGCTCACTTTGAATCTATCTTTATTGGCATGATGTTAAAATCGATGCGTAAAGCCAATGAGGGATTTGAGCAAGACAACCCTATGAACTCAAATACCACTAAGTTCTTCCGTGATATGTATGACCAACAGCTTTCCACTGACATGGCCGTAAATGGCAGCATGGGGCTTGCTGATATTATTGTTAAACAGCTCAGCAATGACACTGATAATTATAAAGCGGCAAGCACGTTAAGAAATGATGGCGGCATGAGTCGACAAGCTTTTTATAATGACGAAAAACCTCAAGACACGGTAATCCCAAGTAATTCTATAATTAATCCAATCGCTAAACCAACAACTCAGTCAAACTCTATACTGGGTGACTTTAATAGCGTCATAGATAAAAGCTTTTCAGCTATTGGTGCCGAGAAACCAACTGCCGCCGATGCAAATCTTGCTAATTCTCAACAAAAACTACAGAAAGCCGTGGTTAACTTTGATTCACCAGACGAATTTGTTGGCTCTTTATGGCAATTTGCCAAAAAAGCGGCGGCTAAAATCGGTGTTAATCCTGCGGTTATTATTGCCCAGTCTGCACTTGAAACTGGTTGGGGACAGCACATCATTAAAGATAAAGATGGCGAGTCTAGCTTTAACCTTTTCAATGTTAAAGCACACCGAGACTGGGATGGGGAAAAAGCGGCACAGTCAACACTAGAATTTGAAAAAGGCATTGCGGTTAGAAAAACAGAACCATTTAGGGTCTATAGCAACTTCTCTGAAGCATTTGATGATTTTGTGAACTTCTTGAAGAGTAACTCTAGATACGACGAAGCATTAGATAATACCGCTAAGCCGGAACAATTTTTGCAAGAACTACAAAAAGCAGGGTATGCCACGGATCCAAATTATGCAGATAAAATCATTGGTATATTAAATAGCAGCACATTTAAAGATGTTGTTGGCAAAGTTACTCAGTCAAAAAACAATATGGTAGGGGAATAATATGTCTAGTGGGATGTTAAATTCAGGTATAACTGGATTAGCTGCTGCGCAATATCGTTTATCGATTGCCAGTAATAATATTTCCAATGTCGATACTGAGGGATACAGCCGTCAACGAGTTGAGACTGTCTCCACAGTAGGTACTGCATTTAAAACTACCTTACAAGGTAACGGTACCGCAATTTCTGCGATTGAAAGAATTTTTAATGAATACAACTTTGAAGAAGTTTTATTCAATTCATCACAATATGAATATAGTAATACCAGTCTGATTAACTCCTCAAGAATAGATAGCTTATTAGCCGATGCAGATACGGGCATAACCGTAACGTTTGCCTCCATGCTCGATGGCATTAATGGGATAGTAGAAGAGCCAACGCTAATATCGGCTCGTAACGTGTTAATTTCTCAAGCAGAAACTTTGGGTAACCGATTTAACAGTCTATACGAAGAAGTTGCTATTCAGCAGCTTGGTGGGATTAATGATCAGATTGAAACGTCTGTCGCACAAATTAATATGATCACCGAAGAACTTGCTGTTTTAAATTCGAAAATACAAGTTGAAACCGCAACCTCCCCAAATGGCTTTCTACCAAATGATTTATTAGATAAGCGCGATTTATTGCTAAAGGACTTAAGTGAAATAGTTCAAGTTAATGTTGTGGATGTAGGTGACGGTACGGTTAATGTAAGTATAGGTACAGGGGTTACTCTCGTTACTAATGATACTTCTATTCCTTTATCAACCGTACCAAATGAATACGACCCTCAATTAATAGAAATTGGAATATCTGTTAACACGGGTGTCGCAAACAAATCAATCATCACTAATAATTTAGTTGGAGGCTCACTAACTGGGTTAATTGATACTCGAGATAATGTAGTCATACCAACCATTAATGAGTTGGGGAAATTATCGATAGCAATGGCTGATGTGTTTAATAGACAGCAAAGTCTAGGCCGAGACCTAAATGGTGATGCTGGTGAGAATATATTTCTAGATATTAACGACGGTCAAGATGTATTGGAAAGAACGTTAAACTCCTCTAAGAATACAAATGTCTCTACCTTTGAAATATATATCCGTAATACCGAACAACTCTCATCTGAAGAATTTGAGATGGAATATGACGGTACTAATTTAGACGTATTTGATCAAGATGGAAATTTAGTTCAACAGTTTGATGCGACTGATATTGCCGCCATGTCTGCCGGCCAACAATTAATTGTTGGTGATACGGGTATTGCGATGGCTATTGATACAAACAATTTGACTGCGGGTGATTCATTTAAAGTTAGGCCAACGTACTTTGGTGCTAATAACATTGAAGGTATTCTTACCGACCCAGATAAAGTCGCTGTAGCTGATAATCCTTTAGCAATTACCGATGCGAACAATACTAATAACGTTAGTTTTAATTTATATGAAATAACGGGTAATTCAACTACGGTTCCAGGACCGTTACCTGATGACTCCATAAGTATTGAAATAGACGCAACGGGTACAAGTTATCAAGTTTTTGACTCTGCTGGCGCTTTAATTAGTGGTCCATTAGATATAACAGACGATCAAATTATTGATGATCCTGTCACAGGCTTTCGATTTGAACTTGAAGGCACGTTAGCAGGTGGAGAAATCTTTACTATTACTCATGCGGATAACCCAGGTATAGATGAAACTAAAGCATTTGGTCCTGGCGATAACACCAATATCTTAGCTATGTTGTCACTGCAATCTGAAAGAGTTATGGATGGCGGCACAAACAGTTTCTCAGAGTCCTATGCAGAATTAATTACGATTATTGGTGTTGAGACAAGCAGTAGACAAATCTCAACCGACTCATTTAGTACCTTATTATCTAGTTCCGAGCAACGTTTAGCTGGAGTAAGTGGTGTTAATCTCGATGAGGAAGCCGCAAGCTTAATTGAATATCAGCAATCTTACGCAGCCTCGGCCCGTATAATTACGGTAGCTAGAGAAATATTTGACACATTACTTGCAGCTGCAGGGTAAGGATAAGTAGATGACTAGAATCGCAACTGCTAACTCTTTCGCTAGAAGTTTGGCACAACTACAATTAAGACAAAGTAATTTAGACCGTGCTCAAACCGAATTAGCAACGGGTAAACAAATAATTTTACCATCAGATGATCCTACGGGTGCCAACACTATTATACGCTTAAGTAATGAACTTGAGGTTTCTAGTCGCTATATAGACTCGCAAGAGGCCGCAGAACGTTTTAATTTAACCAGTGAAACAGCGGTTGCTAGCATGACAGATGTTATTTGGAAAATTGAAGAGTTAATGCTGGAATCTATTAACGGTACCATGGATGCAAGTAGTTTAGATGCAATTGGAGAAGAGTTAGAACAACGATTGCAACAATTTGATGCGCTTGCCAATACAAAAAATGCCAATGGCGATTATGTATTTTCAGGATTCCAAACAAGTACGCAAACGTATGAAACGGATGAATTTGGTTATCGTCAATATCAAGGCGATGATGGTCAGCGAGAAGTTCTTATAGCAGCAGGTTTTCAGGTTAAAATAAATGACCCTGCTAGTTTATTCCTAGAGAATGCACCTTCTGAACACTCTACATTTATACCCACGGCTAATCCCGCTAATGTTTCAGACTCATCCATTTCTGTAGGTTTAGTTACACGCCCTGCGGAATTTGAAAACTCGACTCATTTAACGCCTTATACTGTTAACTTTATTGCAGGTGCGGGCGCAGGACAAATTCGAGTTGAAGTTTTAGATAGTGGTGGCACACCTGTGCCTATTGAGCCAAATAAAGGTGATTTTTTAGATATTACCCCTGGTGATAAAGTACAATTTAATGGTATTGAATTTTCAACACTAGATAATCCAGTACCTGTTGTTGGTGATTCATTTGAATTTGAAACATCTTCTGACACAACTGTAATGTGGGTAATGCAACAAGCTGTTGATGTTATGGCATACAACAGTACTAATTATAATGCGGCATCCAATGCCGCTAATCCTTCTACGGCAACCATTACCGGCGGTAATATCGTTAATCCTTCAGAGGAACATGAGTTTGATGATTATACGGTAAATATTTTGGCCGGTGGTCTGTATGAAGTGTACGACAGTGCTGGTTCATTGGTCGAAGGACCAAGTGATTATACGGCAGATAATGAAATTAGTTTTAGAGGTATTGAATTTGAAATCGGCGGAACGCCGGCTGCAGGTGATACTTTTCATGTAGATAGACCTGACTCTCAACTTAGAGCTGAGTTAATAGGCTCACTGTTGACAGAATTAAAAGCTGGGTTCACAAACGTAGATAGTACACGTTCATTAATGGGTGCTCGTTTAAATGCTGTGGAACTTGAAATGGATGCGCAATATCGTTTTCAAGAAATAACCACAGGTGCATTAGCAAATGTTGAAGAAATTGATGTGTATGAAGCTGTTTCTAATTTAGAAATGTCAACTACTGGGTTAACCGCTTCACAACAGAGCTTTGCTAAAGTGCAGGGTTTGTCTTTATTTAATTATATATAATCAAACATCTCTATACTAAGTAGAGTTTTGTTGTAAATACAGAACTCTACTTTCAACACTGGCGTCAATTTGCCGCCGCACCTCCCTTTATTGCCGATAAAATATACGTCCTAAAATTATAGTTTTTCATTATTACATAAGGTCATAGCACACCCCCACACTTGCGGTTGCACTCTAAACCCCTTTAAAACATTAGTTTTTATTCAAGATGTTAAGTTTTTTTAATTAGAAAAGTATTTGACTATTAAGTTGGCACGCAAGATGCAATTCGTTTACTGGAGAAAGAACTTTAGCTTTATTTGCTAAGAATGTTCTAAGGAGAAAACAATGGCACTATTTGTAAATACTAACGTTGCGTCAATTAACGGGCAACGTAACTTAATGGGCTCAACAAGCGCCCTTGAAACTTCAATGACTCGACTAGCGTCTGGTCTTAGAATTAACAGCGCAAAAGATGATGCAGCTGGTCTGCAAATTTCTAATCGACTTACATCTCAGATCAATGGTCTTGGTGTGGCTATGCGAAATGCTAATGATGGCATTTCTATGGCTCAGACTGCTGAAGGCGCGATGCAAGAATCGACAAATATCTTACAGCGTATGCGTGATTTATCTATCCAATCGGCGAATGCTACAAACTCAACGGTAGATAGAAAGTCACTGCAAGAAGAAATGACTCAACTTAATAATGAGTTAGACCGAATTGCCAATACAACGACATTCGGTGGACAAAAATTACTAGATGGTTCGTTTGGTGTTCAACAATTCCAAGTTGGCTCGCAAGCAAACGAAACTATAGCAATATCTATAAATTCAGCACAAATTGATGACTTAGGTAGTGCGCGTTACAGCATGGGTGGGACAAATCTTGCCACATCTGCTGCGACCTCTTTAGGTTCAGCTGTTGCTGCCAATAGCCACCCGCTGGCAAATGCGTCAGAGATGTTAACGATAGACGGTATCAATACCGGCCAGGTTACTCTTGCTCAAGATGACTCTGCAGCAGATATATCGTCAAAAATTAATTCGATATTTAACACTACAGGTGTTAATGCGGATGCAAAAACTGCATTACGCTTGAGTGACTTCGACCTTGCAGCTGCTGGAGATGGTATTAGTTTTAGTTTATCAAATGGCGGCACAACCGAAACCATATCATTTACGGCTACTGGTGTAGTAGAAGACGATATGCAAATTATGGTCAATAAAGTAAATGAAAATGCAGCCTCATTAGGCATAGGTGCAGTTTATGATGCCGCAACTAATGCTGTTATTTTGACATCAGAAGCGGGTGACAATATTGGCATTACTGAGTGGGCTGATTCTGGTGGTGCTGATGCAAAAATCACCATTCAAGGTCGTTCGTATGCAGATGACCAAGATGTTGGCGCTCCTGTCACTCTAGATGTGGCCGCTGGTGATTTGGAAGTTACAGTAATGGGTCAGGTACAAATGGACAGTACCATTCTGTTTAATGTTAACTCAAACACAGCGAACAGTGATTTAACTGGTTTAGTTGCAGCTAATGAACTAGCTCAAGCGGTAGAGATATCTATAGACACTATTGATATTACAACGGCTATCGGTGCACAAGATGCCATCGCTATCATTGACGGTGCATTAAGTAAAATTGATAAAAACAGAGCGTCATTGGGTGCAGTTCAAAATCGCTTGGAATCAACAGTTAATAACTTAGCTAACATTGTTGAAAATTCATCCGGTGCAAGGGCTCGTATTCGTGACACTGACTTTGCTGCAGAAACAGCAGAATTGACTCGTAATCAGATCCTTCAACAGGCTGGTACTTCAATTTTGGCTCAAGCAAATCAATTACCACAATCTGCGTTGTCGCTTCTCCAACAATAACGCAAAGGCGGAAACGCCAAAAATTAATATTGTTTTCTCAAATGAAAGCCCTGTTTATACAGGGCTTTTTTGTTATTAAACCGTAAACACGTTGCCGTGTTTGACGGAAAGTTGCCGTTGTTTAATTTACGCAATAGTAACCGAGTGAATTAATAAAAAAAACCTCTTCCAATTTAATTTACAAATCATTAACCTTTTGTTTTTAAAGGGATTAGCCTTCATATTTCTAGTTGTATCTGTTATGGCACATTACTTGTATCAGTGTTAGGTAAGCGAATTAAAGTACTGCCTGGACCTTTTAAGAGTCAGTGCTCGATTTCATGATTTTAGAAATCATACCAAACAGGAGAGTGTGATGGCGTTATTTGTAAATACTAACGTTGCGTCAATTAATGGCCAACGTAATTTAATGGGGTCTTCAAACGACCTTGCAACTTCAATGGAACGTTTGGCTTCTGGTCTTCGCATAAATAGTGCAAAAGATGATGCAGCAGGTTTGCAAATTTCCAATCGTCTAACTTCACAAATCAACGGTTTGACTGTTGCAATAAGAAATGCCAATGATGGTATTTCCATGGCACAAACCGCTGAGGGTGCATTACAAGAGTCAACTAACATACTACAACGTATGCGAGATTTATCTATTCAGGCTGCCAATGCAACCAACTCAACAATAGACCGTAATGCGATCCAAGAAGAGGTTGTTCAGTTAAAATCTGAATTAAACCGTATCGCTGACACTACAACGTTTGGTGGTTCAAAATTAATAGACGGTACATTCGGTAATCAACAATTCCAGGTTGGTGCTCAAGCTAATGAAACCATAGGTGTATCTTTCAATTCAGCGCAAACAGATGACTTAGGTGGCGCTCGATTATCACTCAATGGTACTCAAATGGGGGCAACTTCAGGAGCTCAAGCTAACGCAGCAGATTCTATTACCGGACTCGATCTAGGTACTGCATCTGAAAACTTATTAATTGACGGTGTTAATTCAGCAACCGTAGCTATTGGCCAGTCGGATAGCGCCGCAGCAATGGCCGCAAAAATAAATACCGTATTTAATACTACCGGTGTAAAAGCAGACGCTAGGACTACCACTGTATTAGAAGATTTTCAGAACTTTGATGCCGGCGACAGTATTAGTTTTGATTTTTCCAATGGCGATGAAACTAAAGCATCAACGGCAAGCACGGTAATTTCGTTTACATCAACAGGTGTAGTAACGGATGATATGCAAATATTAGTAAATAAAATTAATGAAGTGGCGTCAAAAACTGGTATAGGTGCAACGTTTAACTCTACTGGAGATACTACCGGAAGCGGACCTGCTGTAAGTTTACTTTCAGAATCTGGGACGGATATTATCATTTCAGGTTTTACAGATGATGATGGTTCAGCGTCAGGTAATGGTGCTACATTTGATGTAATAGGTAGAGATTATAATGATAATAATTTTATTCCTCCGGCTGCAACGCTCGATTCTACCAATGTTAATGCTGACTCTATCGCTGTTCGTGGTCAAATTCAATTAGATAGTACAGTTGCATTTGGTATGACGAGTGAGTTGAGTGATGCAATTCTATCGTCTGGAACCGTAGCGAGTCGTGCTGCTGAAATTTCGATAGATACGATTGATTTAACATCAGTAGAGGGCGCTCAATCTGCAATTAGTTTAATTGATGGTGCGTTAGCTAAAATAGACCGTAACCGTGCGTCATTAGGTGCGGTTCAAAACAGATTAGAGTCTACAATTAATAACTTGTCATCTGTTTCTGAAAGTACTTCTGCAGCTCGTTCAAGGATCCGAGATACGGATTTTGCGGCAGAAACTGCCGAGTTAACTCGTAATCAAATTCTACAACAAGCTGGTACAACAATACTTGCACAGGCTAACCAATTGCCACAAGCCGCATTAAGCCTACTAGGTGGCTAATAGATTAAATAAAAATAGTTAATCTATTGCTTGAGAGGTGGCAGTAAAAATCCGCCTCTCGGCAATTTTTTGTAAAAAAAGTGAAATTTAATTAAAGGAGTAAAATAAAACGCCGATACACCTAGTAACTGAAGAATAATTCAACTGCAAATTGCGGACTAGGGGAATAACATGGCTTTAACAGTAAATTCAAATCCATCATCGATAAATGCTCAAAATAAACTATCTGGCTCTTCTAGTGGTTTATCAACATCAATGCAACGTTTAGCTTCAGGCTTACGTATCAATAGTGCAAAAGATGACGCTGCTGGTCTGCAAATTTCAAATCGATTAACTTCACAAATCAATGGCTTGAACGTTGCTGTTCGAAATGCCAACGATGGTACTTCAATGGCTCAAACGGCTGAGGGTGCATTACAAGAATCAACGACTATCCTACAGCGTATGCGTGACTTGTCTGTTCAATCAGCGAATGCCACGAATACAACGGTTGATAGAAAAGCCCTAAACGAAGAAGTAACTCAGCTTAAAGCTGAATTAAACAGAATCGCAGATACAACGACATTCGGTGGCCAACAACTATTAGATGGTACGTTTGGTAACCAACAATTCCAAGTAGGTGCTGATGCAAACCAAACAATTGGTTTATCAATCAACTCAGCACAAACGGATGATTTAGGTAGTGCACGTGCTAACTTAGATGCGGGTACATTAATGGGTGTGTCTACAGCAGGGGCTGCTGATGCCACTGCCGCTGAAGCATTACTTAATACAACATTAGCTGATACCATGACTATCTCTGGTGTAAACGAAGCAACGGTTCAGTTTAGTAATGATGATAGCTCAGCTGAAATGGCGGCTAAAATCAATGCTGAATTTAACACTACAGGTGTAAAAGCCGATGCTAAAACAACAGCAATGATCACAGCGTTTGTTGGTGGTGAAGTTGATGCTGCTAACGGTACAGCGGATAACGTAAGTTTTACCTTGAGTAATGGCACATCTTCAGAAATTATTTCGTTTACCTCATCAGGTGATGCGAATGACGATATGCAAACGATGATCGCAAAGATCAATGAGAAAGCGTCTGTAACAGGTATCGGTGCATCATATAGCTCAGAAGCACTTGCTGGTACAGCGGGTATCGTATTAACTTCTGAATCGGGTGATAATATAATTATTTCTGATTTAACAGATGACGATGCATCAGCTGCTGGTACTGCCACCTCATTTAATGTAACGGGTGCTGATTATGACGGTACAGCAGATGCGACAAGTAATGCAGTAACATCTGGTGGTACTGCCGACTCGGTAGCGGTTCGTGGTTCAATTCAGCTTGATAGTACTTTATCTTTCTCGTCACAATCATCGTCGGCTGAGACTGGTATTGGTGTAGAAACACGTTCATCAGAGATAAGTATTGATACGCTTGACTTAACCTCAGCGCAAGGGTCACAAGATGCGATTGCGGTAATAGATGGCGCGTTAGCGAAGATTGACAAAAACCGTTCAGTTTTAGGTGCGACGCAAAACCGTTTGGAATCGACAGTGAACAACTTAAGTTCAATTGTTGAGAACTCATCGGCAGCGCGTTCACGAATTCGTGATACAGACTTTACGGTTGAGACAGCTGAGTTGACTAAGAATCAAATCTTACAACAAGCAGGTACATCAATTTTAGCGCAAGCTAACCAATTACCTCAAGCAGCGTTAAGCTTATTAGGTTAATAAGCGATAAATTAATAGCCTAGTAAATACTAGGTGCTATTAATACAAAGTGAATTGTTATAAATAAAACCACTGTCATTGTTAATGACGGTGGTTTTTTAGTTTAATCAGCTGTATACAGTTCCAGACTCGAGAAGTTAACAACTCAAACTTTCATTTTGTCGACTCATACCCGCAATATTAAAAAATGCCAGGTTATCCCTTACACAACTTCTTAAATATAATGTAGCGCTATATAAGTGTAGCGATTCATTTTGCAAGTTAATTGAACGTTCTCAAGCATGGTATCAATGGCGATGACATAAGTTTGCCGCTTGTGGGCAATTATTTGTAATAAAAAGCTAAATTTTATTAAAGTACGGAAATAAAGTGCCGATACATCTAGTAACTGAAGAATAATTCAACTGCAAATTGCGGACTAGGGAAATATCATGGCTTTAACAGTAAATTCAAATCCATCATCGATAAATGCTCAAAATAAACTATCTGGTTCATCGAGCGGTTTGTCGACATCAATGCAACGTTTGGCTTCAGGCTTACGTATCAATAGTGCAAAAGATGACGCTGCTGGTCTGCAAATTTCAAATCGATTAACTTCTCAAATCAATGGCTTGAACGTTGCTGTTCGAAATGCCAACGATGGTACTTCAATGGCTCAAACCGCTGAGGGTGCATTACAAGAATCAACAACTATCCTACAACGTATGCGTGATTTGTCTGTTCAATCAGCGAATGCCACGAATACAACGGTTGATAGAAAAGCCCTAAACGAAGAAGTAACTCAGCTTAAAGCTGAATTAAACAGAATCGCAGATACAACAACATTCGGTGGCCAACAACTATTAGATGGTACGTTTGGTAACCAACAATTCCAAGTAGGTGCTGATGCAAACCAAACAATTGGTTTATCAATCAACTCAGCGCAAACGGATGATTTAGGTAGTGCACGTGCTAACTTAGATGCGGGTACATTAATGGGTGTGTCTACAGCAGGGGCTGCTGATGCCACTGCCGCTGAAGCATTACTTAATACAGCTGCTGCGGATACCATGACTATCTCTGGTGTAAATGAAGCAACGGTTCAGTTTAGTGATGACGATAGTTCTGCTGAAATGGCGGCTAAAATCAATGCTGAATTTAATACAACAGGTGTAAAAGCCGACGCTAAAACCACCGCAATGATCACAGGCTTTGTTGGTGGTGAAGTTGATGCTGCTAACGGTACAGCGGATAACGTAAGCTTTACATTAAGTAACGGAACATCTTCAGAAATTATTTCGTTTACCTCATCAGGTGATGCGAATGACGATATGCAAACGATGATCGCAAAGATCAATGAGAAAGCGTCTGTAACAGGTATCGGTGCATCATATAGCTCAGAAGCACTTGCTGGTACAGCGGGTATCGTATTAACTTCTGAAGCGGGTGATAATATAATTATCTCTGATTTAACAGATGACGATGCATCTGCGGCAGGTACAGCGACAGCATTTGATGTAACGGGTGCAGATTATGACGGTACAGCTGATGCGACAAGTAATACTATAACATCAGGTGGTGCAGCTGACTCGGTAGCAGTTCGTGGTTCAATTCAGCTTGATAGTACGTTATCTTTCTCGTCACAATCATCGTCAACTGATACTGGTCTTGGTGTAGAAACACGTTCATCAGAGATAAGTATTGATACGCTTGACTTAACCTCAGCGCAAGGGTCACAAGATGCGATTGCGGTAATAGATGGCGCGTTAGCGAAGATTGATAAAAATCGTTCAGTTTTAGGTGCGACTCAAAACCGTTTGGAATCGACAGTGAACAACTTAAGTTCAATTGTTGAGAATTCATCGGCAGCGCGTTCACGAATTCGTGATACAGACTTTACCGTTGAGACAGCTGAGTTGACTAAGAATCAAATCTTACAACAAGCTGGTACATCAATCTTAGCGCAAGCTAACCAACTACCTCAAGCAGCGTTAAGCTTACTAGGTTAATAAGCGATAAATTAATAGCCTAGTAAATACTAGGTGCTATTAATACGAAGTGAATCGTTATAAATAAAACCACTGTCATTGTTAATGACGGTGGTTTTTTAGTTTAATCAGCTGTATACAGTTCCAGACTCGAGAAGTTAACAACTCAAACTTTCATTTTGTCGACTCATACCCGCAATATTAAAAAATGCCAGGTTATCTCTCACACAATCTCATAAATTATATTTAATGCTATTAACTTGTAATATTGCTATTTGGCTAAATAAATTTAAGCACTAAAAAATGGTTAGGTCACCAATTCATAGTTACAAGGACACAAGTGAGAAACAGACAATACAGAAGTGTTAAAATTTGACGTTAAGCAGTTATTTGATCCACCAGAAATTAATTTAATTTGTCTGTGTGGATAGATACAAGTACTTGTTTATTTGACATTAAATTATTGTGCATGAGTGCAAGTGACGTAATATTGCCGCTTTTTGGCAATTATTTGTAATAAAAAGCTAAATTTTATTAAAGTGCGGAAGTAAAGTGCCGATATATCTAGTAACTGAATAATAATTCAACCGCAAACTGCGGACTAGGAGAACATCATGGCTTTAACGGTAAATTCAAATCCATCGTCTATAAATGCTCAAAATAAACTATCTGGTTCATCGAGCGGTTTGTCGACATCAATGCAACGTTTGGCTTCAGGCTTACGTATCAATAGTGCAAAAGATGACGCTGCTGGTCTGCAAATTTCAAATCGATTAACTTCTCAAATCAATGGTTTGAACGTTGCGGTTCGAAATGCCAACGATGGTACTTCAATGGCTCAAACCGCTGAGGGTGCATTACAAGAATCAACGACTATCTTACAACGTATGCGTGACTTGTCTGTTCAATCAGCGAATGCCACGAATACAACGGTTGATAGAAAAGCCCTAAATGAAGAAGTAACTCAGCTTAAAGCTGAATTAAACAGAATCGCGGATACAACGACATTCGGTGGCCAACAACTATTAGATGGTACGTTTGGTAACCAACAATTCCAAGTAGGTGCTGACGCAAACCAAACAATTGGTTTATCAATCAACTCAGCACAAACGGATGATTTAGGTAGTGCACGTGCTAACTTAGATGCGGGTTCATTACTGGGGGTTGCTGGTGTAGCAGGGGCTAATTCAGACGCAGCTGTAACTGCTTTAGATACAACAGCCGCTGATACCATGACAATCTCTGGTGTAAATGAAGCAACGGTTCAGTTTAGTATCGGTGATAGTTCTGCTGAAATGGCGGCTAAAATTAATGCAGAATTTAACACTACAGGTGTAAAAGCCGACGCTAAAACAACAGCAATGATCACAGCCTTTGTTGGTGGTGAAGTTGATGTTGCCAACGGCACAGCGGATAATGTTAGCTTTACCTTAAGTAATGGCACATCATCAGAAATCATTTCGTTTACCTCATCAGGTGATGCGAATGATGATATGCAAACGATGATCGCAAAGATCAATGAAAAAGCGTCTGTAACAGGTATCGGTGCATCATATAGCTCTGAAGCGCTTACTGGTACAGCGGGCATCGTATTAACCTCTGAAGCTGGTAATGATATTATTATTTCTGATTTAACCGACGATGCGGCATCAGGTGGTGCTACAGCAACAACATTCAATGTGACGGGTGCAGATTATGATGGTACAGCTGATGCGACAAGCATTGCAGTAACATCAGGTGGTGCAACTGACTCGGTAGCGGTTCGTGGGTCAATTCAGCTTGATAGTACCTTATCTTTCTCGTCGACGTCATCGTCAGTTGAGACAGGTATTGGTGTAGAAACACGTTCATCAGAAATTAGTATTGATACGCTTGACTTAACCTCAGCGCAAGGCTCACAAGATGCGATTGCGGTAATAGATGGCGCGTTAGCGAAGATTGACAAAAACCGTTCAGTTTTAGGTGCGACTCAAAACCGTTTGGAATCGACAGTGAACAACTTAAGTTCAATTGTTGAGAACTCATCGGCAGCGCGTTCACGAATTCGTGATACAGACTTTACGGTTGAGACAGCTGAGTTGACTAAGAATCAAATCTTACAACAAGCTGGTACATCAATTTTAGCGCAAGCTAACCAATTACCTCAAGCAGCGTTAAGCCTATTAGGTTAATAAATTAGTAAGTTAATAAGGTTAAAAACCTAGTAATTGTTGAATTTGAAGCCAGGGTCATTAGTAGTGACGCTGGCTTTTTAGTTTAAAGAGTTGAATAACGTTTATTTATTTTGTAAACAGGTGATGTGTTAAATAAATTTGAACCGTAAATAGGAACATAATAAAGATACATTCATTAGCGTTTAAATGCGTTTTTTTTAAAATCAGTAAAGTATTTAATAAAAAAATATTAGCTAACCAATTGAAAAGCGGCAATAAGTTGCCGTTATGCGGCAATAAGTGTAAAAAAAGATTAAATTTTATTAAAGGGTGGCAAATGCTTGCCGATATAGCTATTGATATAAATATAATTCAACCGCAAATTGCGGACTAGGAGAACATCATGGCTTTAACGGTAAATTCAAATCCATCGTCTATAAATGCTCAAAATAAACTATCTGGTTCATCGAGTGGTTTGTCGACATCAATGCAACGTTTGGCTTCAGGCTTACGTATCAATAGTGCAAAAGATGACGCTGCTGGTCTGCAAATTTCAAATCGATTAACTTCTCAAATCAATGGTTTGAACGTTGCGGTTCGAAATGCCAACGATGGTACTTCAATGGCTCAAACCGCTGAGGGTGCATTACAAGAATCAACAACTATCCTACAACGTATGCGTGATTTGTCTGTTCAATCAGCGAATGCCACGAATACAACGGTTGATAGAAAAGCCCTAAATGAAGAAGTAACTCAGCTTAAAGCTGAATTAAACAGAATCGCGGATACAACGACATTCGGTGGCCAACAACTATTAGATGGTACGTTTGGTAACCAACAATTCCAAGTAGGTGCTGATGCAAACCAAACAATTGGTTTATCAATCAACTCAGCGCAAACGGATGATTTAGGTAGTGCTCGTGCTAACTTAGATGCGGGTTCATTACTGGGGGTTGCTGGTGCTGGGGCAGCGAATTCAGATGCAGCTGTAACTGCTTTAGACACAGCCAATGCCGATACAATGACTATCTCTGGTGTTAATGAAGCGGTTGTGCAATTTGGTATCGGTGATAGTTCTGCTGAAATGGCGGCTAAAATCAATGCTGAATTTAACACTACAGGTGTAAAAGCCGACGCTAAAACAACAGCTATAATTTCAAACTTTGCCGGTGGTGAAGTTGATGCTGCTAACGGTACAGCGGATAATATTAGTTTTAGTTTAAGTAATGGTACATCATCAGAAATTATTTCGTTTACCTCATCAGGTGATGCGAATGATGATATGCAAACGATGATCGCAAAGATCAATGAGAAAGCGTCTGTAACAGGTATCGGTGCATCATATAGCTCATCAGCCCATGACGTAAATGGTACTGGTATTATATTAACCTCTGAAGCGGGTGATGACATTATCATTGGTGACTTAACGGATGATGATGCATCTGCTGTTGGTACAGCCGTATCATTTGATGTAACGGGTGCTGATTATGATGGAACGCAAGATGCCAGTGGTGATACTACAGTAACATCAGGTGGTGCTGACTCGGTAGCGGTTCGTGGTTCAATTCAGCTTGATAGTACGTTATCTTTCTCGTCGACATCATCGTCAACTGAGACAGGTATTGGTGTAGAAACACGTTCATCAGAAATTAGTATTGATACGCTTGACTTAACCTCAGCGCAAGGCTCACAAGATGCGATTGCGGTAATAGATGGCGCGTTAGCGAAGATTGACAAAAACCGTTCAGTTTTAGGTGCGACTCAAAACCGTTTGGAATCGACAGTGAACAACTTAAGTTCAATTGTTGAGAACTCATCGGCAGCGCGTTCACGAATTCGTGATACAGACTTTACGGTTGAGACAGCTGAGTTGACTAAGAATCAAATCTTACAACAAGCTGGTACATCAATTTTAGCGCAAGCTAACCAATTACCTCAAGCAGCGTTAAGCTTATTAGGTTAATAAGTTAGTTGATTAAGGTTAATAGATTAATAGGTTCAATAGCCTAGTAAATGCTAGGTTATATTAATCGTTGAATTTGGAACCAACATCATTTTTAATGATGTTGGTTTTAAAGTTTAGGAGGGTGGTAGAATGAGTGAATTAATTTCTCCAACAGGTTTTACTAATTTAGTCGGGGCTGAATTAGTGAGCAATAAACCTGATAAGCCTCATAATAAAGATGTACAAACAAAACAAAATTCTGAAATTCAGGTTGAACAAAAACAAGTTGAAAAATCGCTTACAGAAGCTCAAGTTGAAAAGCAGTCAGCCGCTAAAGAGTTAGACGACGCAGAAGAGCAAAAAGCAATAGAGAAAGTGGCTTCAAAGTTGCAAGAGTTTGTTAATTTAATAGATAAACAGCTAGAGTTTCGTGTTGATGATGACTCTGGTCGACATGTAGTTACTGTTTCTGATAAATTAAGCGGCGATATTATTCGTCAAATTCCATCAGAAGAAGTATTAAGATTAGCTAGAAATTTATCAGATTTAGCTGATGTAGCAAATAGTTCCGGTAAAATAATCACGACAGAAGTTTAATCGTCACGTTTAATGTTTTTAATTTGAGGTAATCATAATGGCTACGCTAACATCCACAGGCATAGGTTCAGGCTTAGATGTATCATCTATAGTTTCAAGCTTAGTTGCGTCAGAACAAGACCCATATGAAGCTCGAATTACAGAAAAAGAAGAGATCGCAACCGAGAAGATCACCTCTTTAGGTAGCCTTGTCAGTGCCGCTGCAGCATTTCAAGATGCAGCAGAAGCATTAAACTCTGAAGACTTATTTAATGCCAATGCAGTATCAAATAGTGGAAGTGATTTTTCTATATCTGTCGATGCTGATGCAGTGCCTAGTAGTTATTCAATAGAGGTACAATCTTTGGCCCAAGGGCAAAAACTTGCCTCAGACGCGTATGCTGAAGATGAAACCGTAGGTGCAGGTACTCTGACTATTTCAGTCGGTAGTGCTAATATGAATCTTATATTCGATGGTACTGAAACCTTGTCTGATATGCGAGATATGATAAATGATTCTGCTGCTAACCCAGGTTTATACGCTTCAATTATAACCGATGATGCCGGCCAACATTTAATTCTTAATTCTAAAGAAGTGGGCGTTGATAATGCAATTTCAATTACCGCAGCTGATGATGACGGAGACAATACTGATGCGGCTGGTTTATCAGCATTTGTGTTTTCGACTAGTACTATAGATGACTCTGGAGCAACTGCTCAAGTAGGTGCTTTTTCTGCTTCAACTGATTTAGTAGGTGACGGCACCTTAACATTAGATGTAGATGGGACTTCATTTAATACTGTTACAGATGGTTTAACACTAGAAGAACTGCGAGATCAAATTAATACAGATGCTGGTACTGCTGGTGTAAGTATGACTGCATCTATTGTTACAGATAGTGATGGTAAGCAACAGCTACATTTAGATGCGGGTACAGGCAGTACGTTAACGGTAACCGCAGCCGATAGTGATGGTGATAATACTGACGACTCCGGTATTTCAGTATTTTCTTTTGACCCTATTACTGATGCTGCAACAAAAGGCAGTGTGGATGCTACTGTTACGTCTAATATGTCAGAAACTCAAGCTGCGACAGATGCCGTAATAGTCATTGATGGTTCATTGACAGTAACCCAAAGTAGTAATGTTTTTACAGATGCTATTGAAGGTGTGACGATTACCGCAACAACAGTAAATGACCCAGGTGAAAGCAATACAATTGTAATTTCTCAAGATACTTCCAAAGTAGGTGCAGCTCTCGCTACTTTTGCAGCGGCTTATAATACCTTTTTAGAAACAACCCTGTCACTAGGTCGAGTTAATGTCGACTCTGGTATTGTTGGCAGTTTGGTTGGTGACTCATTATTAAGAAACTTAAGCTCTCAAGTCCGTGACGTGTTAAGTAATACAATAGATTCGACTGGTGGTGTTAATAGCCTGATCAGTTTAGGTATGACAACTGGTGATGAAGGTTTGTTAGAAGTAGATGAAACGGTAATGGCACGTGTAGTCGCCGATAACTTTGATGATGTTAGAGCTTTGTTTGTTGGTGATGACAGTATTGTGGGTCAACTAACCGAAACTCTATCTGGGTATACAGGTGGCCAAGGTGTCATTCAGTCTAAAATAGACAGTTATAAAAGCTCGTTAGATAGATTATCTCTTGATAGGGAGTCATTTTCAGAGAAAATGGTAGCCTTAGAATCTCGCTTATTAACTCAGTTTAATGCAATGGATTTATTGGTTGCGAATTTAAATTCAACGGGCGCTTATTTAACAGCTCAATTAGACAACTTACCGGGTGTAGTGAGCAGTAATAATTAATGATTACTTTAGATACATTAAAACAAGACTTTAAATCTGCGCTGGAAAGCGCAGAAGCTGAAAGAATTCAACAAGTGTTAGAATCGTTTGATAAAACCTGCCGATTGTTAATTGAGCAGGAAGACGACGTAAATAATAAAAAAATTATAATTGAAGCCTGCTTACAGCTACAGAAAAACTGGGAATTACAAATAATTCAATTAAAAGCAAAAGTAAAAGGTGAATTGGCCGATATAAGAAATAACGGCAAGAAAATTAAAAAATATCTCACTTCTTATTAAGGTAATTATTTATGCGTAGTGCAATAAAAATGTATACACACATGAATGCGCAAACTCAGTTAACTGATGCTTCGCCGCATAAAGTTATCCAACTTTTAATGGCAGGTGCCATTGATAGGCTGATTAAAGTTTCAGCCATGATGGAAAACAAAAAAGGCGGTTATCACGATACATTATCAAATGCGATTGATATTATATTAGCGTTAAACTGTGCTTTGGATATGGAAAAAGGCGGAGAGATTTCAGAAAATCTCAATTCACTTTACGATTATATGCAACTTCAATTAGTACAAGCTAACATTGAAAGAAATCATAAAAAAGTAGACGAAGTGATCAGCCTAATCAAAACGGTTAAAGACGGTTGGGATCAAATATCAGATCAATAAGTCCTTTACTATTGGTATAAGTATTGTATAAAACAGGCATAAGCCTGTTTTTTTATGGATAAAATAAAAGTGAATTCAGACAAAAAGAATACGTCAATAGAAGAGTTAGAATATGCCATTGTATCTAAAAATTATGTAGATGCTGAAGAATCCCTAACACTATTAATACGTCAGTCAGTGGAGAATAAGATTGAGCTAGTTGTAGCTCCATTTGATAGAACATTGACAAAAGAGCAGAAAGAGCTTGAAAGTTATCAAGTTATTGAAAAATTAGCCGTATTAATTACTATGTGGTTTTCTGATAAGAGTTATAAACCAAGCGACAATACATATGCTTTTATTTGTTTGCAAAAAATGTTCATTAGTAATGTGTTTGCCGCGAGTTCTTATCATTCGACTGATCATATTTTAGCTAACTTAGGTTTAATGGGAAAATCGGAATATACCTCCATCGAGTTACAAATGTTGTTGTTTGTTATAACGAATGAATCATCACTAGAGATCCCTTGGGATGTGATGTTTAAACACTTACCTGAACACTCTATTTTGGCTTACTCAGGCTTAATAAGATCTATTAATGTTCAGCTTAGTGAAAGGGCTCATAATTCGATTGCAAGACTTATTGAAGCCGCCAGTTATGCTCCAGTCGTTAAATCATCAAATGTTGCTAACTTATCACCACTCATCTCAACACTTTTCAATTGTAGTAATCTTAACGGAAAAAATAAATATTTTATAAAACAGTGGGTAGTCAAGTCTTTAAATAAATACATGGAGGACAATCTAGATAAAAAATTAAAATATAAGATAAAAAACGAAGTTAGGACTGTGCCTAATAAAGACAAAGCTAAAATGGTTCTAATCCATGAGCACTATACTGAAAATCATGCAATGTATCGTTGTTGGCATAGCTCATTTAAGGCGTTTTTACATGATTTTAATGTCACAGCTATAGGTTTAAGTTCATGTGTGGATGATGTAGGAAGAAAAGATGCACATCACTTTACAGGAATAGAAGATAAGTATGACGTGGTAGGCTTCATTGAAGCAATATTAAAGGAAAAGCCGGATATCGTTGTATTTGCTTCCATTGGTATGTCAATGTTTGCACCATTTATCGCTACTCAGCGATTAGCACCAATTCAAATAGTTTGTGGTGGCCATCCATCAAGTAGTTATATGGATACAATTGATTATATGCTTTGGGAAGACTTCGTACCAAAATCTGTAATGAAAAAAATCCTTACCGAAAAATTTTTACCTTATAAATCTAATTTTACACCGGCAAGAATGGTTCCTTATTCATTAAATATTTCACCTAAAGACGATACAGTAAAAATCATTATTAATGGTGTAGTACAAAAAATAACCACGGAGCTTGTTGGAATATGTAATCGTTTGATGGAAAAGACTGATAAAAAGTTAGAGTTTCACCTGTTTATGTCTCATCCAAAACAAGACTTAGATTACTTTTCTACAATGTCTATATTACGTAGGTTTATGCCATCTTGTATTGTCCATCCATTTACCAATTATAATGATTACATGAATGTTGTTGGTAATTGTAATTTTGCACTACCCACAATTCCTTTTGGTGGATCAAATAGTAATATAGATTTAATAAGGTTAAGAGTGCCTAAATTATTTATACAGGATGAAAGCGATTTATGTGGTTTAACCGATTACCAGATCTGGAAAAGTGTTGACGTTTTGGATGGATATTGTAGTGATGTTATTGAACTAGAAAAACGAGCTTTAGAATGGATCTTAGATCCTAATTTATTAATTCCAATTAAAGAAAAGTTAGAGTGTACAGAGGTTACTAATTTAATGTTGGATTGCGAGAAGTCGGTTGAATCTGATTTTCGAATTGCAAATGCAATTAAAAGTACATTAAATTAACTTAGGAGATGAAAATGGAAAGTGAAAATTTAGATGATTATTTAATTGCCTATCAAGGGAATAATATTTATGACTTTGATAATAATATTTTATTAAATTTCTATCCCCAAAGAGTGTTATCAATGTTAAATGGGATAAAAACAGGTTCATTATTGGAGTTAGGGTTAGGGCATGGAATAACTACAAATTTATTTACTAAAGCGTTTAAACGACATGTAGTTTTAGATGGCTCCGCAGCCATTATAAATAAGTTTGTAGATGAATATCCAGAGTTCAAAGGAGAGGTTATAGAAACTTATTTTGAAAATTTTGAAACAGACGAAAAGTTCGATGTAATAATCATGGGCTTTATTTTAGAGCACGTTGATGACCCTGTTGCTATTTTAAAAAAATATAAAAAATACTTAAAAACAGAAGGTAGACTATTTATTGCTGTACCTAATGCGGAGGTATTGAATCGTAGGATTGGTATAGAAGCCGGTTTATTAGATGATATTGAATTACTTTCACCACATGATCATATTTTAGGACACAAAAGGTATTACACGGTATCTAGTTTACAAACTGATATCAAATCAGCAGGATATGAAATTTCTACCTTAGAAGGTCTATATTTAAAGCCATTAACAACAAGTCAAATGTTACAGCTAGACTTATCAGACACTATTCTTGATGCTTTATGTAAAGTCGGAAAAAACTATCCAGAGCTTTGTTGTGGGATTTTAGCTGAAGTGCAAGGTAAGTAAGGTGGATTTAACCAAAAAAAATGTCTTAATATTTCCAGCTGGCTCAGAAATAGGAATTGAGGTTTTTAACTCCCTAAAATATACTCATCATTTTGAGTTATTTGGGGCATCAGGGAAGAGTGACCACGCTAGTTACATGTATCGAGAAAGTCACTACTTTGAATCTGATTTTTACATAGACGATGTAAAGTTTGTGGAGCGTTTTAATGAATTACTCACACGTTGGAACATCCAGTTTGTGATCCCAACACATGACTCAATTAGCTATTTTTTAGCAACAGTACGCCATAAAATTAATGCTGAAATAATAACGTCTAGTGAGCAAGCTAATAAAGTAGCTCGGTTTAAAAATATTACATATGATGTATTTAAACAGTATGACTTTTGTCCTAAAGTATTTAACTTTACTCAAGAATTAGACTATCCAGTGTATTTAAAACCCACGGATTCCCAAGGTGGAAAAGGAAACTGTTTAATCCGTAATGAGATTGAGCTATCAAGCTATACAGAACTTGCAGACACTTCTGTATTATGCGAATTTTTACCTGGGAAAGAATATAGTGTCGACTGTTTTACAGACTTCAAAGGAAATTTACTTTTTTCCGGACCTAGAACAAGAAAACGTATTCACATAGGAATATCTTTTCGCTCGGAGTCTGTACCATTAACAGAGGATATTCGTAATATAGCGAATGCAATTAACTCTGAACTTAAACCTAATGGAAGTTGGTTTTTCCAGATAAAACAAGATGTTAACGGTAAGTGGAAGTTATTAGAAGTTGCTACGAGACAAGCGAGCACTATGGCAGTTTATAGAGCTAACGGGATCAATTTTGCTCTTTTATCGTTATTTAATGCTCAAGAAATTCCAACATCAATACTTAATAATAACAATGCTGTTAGTTTAGATCGTTATCTGGGCAACCGTTTTAAACTTGCTGTGGAATACACTAAGATTTATATAGATTTAGATGAGACGTTGATTGCTGATAGCATGGTTAACCCTCAAATTATGGCCTATTTATATCAAGAAAAAAATGCAGGGAAATTCATTGTCTTGATCACTAAACATAAATACAATTTAACTCAGACATTAAATGAATTAGCAATCTCAGAAAAACTATTTGATCAAATTATTCACTTACAAGACTCAGAAAATAAAGTGGATTTCATTAAACCTGACAATGCAATTTTCATCGATAATTACTTCCTTGACCGCTTAAATGTTAGTGAAAAGTTGAAAATACCTGTTTTTGATGTTGATGCTGTTGAATGCTTAATAAAATAAGAAAAATACATGTTTAACTGGAAAAGGTTAGGGAAAGTATTTGTCCCTGATAATTATGATACACCTTTGTGGATGCAGGAATTTGCACAATCTCCTAGTGCTATTTTCTATAAGGGGGTAATTCGTATTTACTTCTGTTCGCGTCCAAAACCAAATAGTGAAAAGTCATATGTTAGTTACATTGGGTATATTGATGTAACAAAAGATGATCCTACTAAAATCATAAAAATTTCACCAAAACCATTAATTGACCTGGGTGATGTGGGTACCTTTGATGAGTTTGGGACTAATCCTGTTAGTGCTATTAAATTGAATGAAAACGAAGTTAACCTTTATTATGCAGGCTGGACTCGATGTGAATCAGTACCAATTAATGGTGCAATTGGCATCGCAACATCTACCGATGGTGGTAACTCTTTTGAGCGATTAGGTGCTGGACCTGTTATCCCTTATTCATTGCAAGAGCCTTTTATGATGGGGAGCCCTAGAGTAAAGCGATTTAATGGGGTGTGGTATTTATTTTATGTTGCAGGGAAAGTTTGGACCGAGTCTGATTCAGGAAAATTAGAGCCTATATATAAAATTAGAGCAGCAAGTTCGGATGATGGTATTAATTGGAATAAATTTAACACAGATTTAATAATTGATAAAATAGGTGAACTTGAATGTCAGGCGTGTCCAGATGTGAGTTTTTTTGATGGTAAATTCCATATGTTTTTTTCATATAGGAATCATACAGAATATAAAAATTCAAAAGGTGGTTACCGGATCGGTTATGCAAGCTCTTCTAATTTATTTAATTGGGAACGGGATGATTCTATAGCCAACTTTGATGTTTCTTCTGTTCGTGATGACTGGGATTCTGAGATGGTTAGTTATCCGAATATTCTGCAGCTTGATGATAGAGTGTTGATGTTTTATCAAGGCAATCAAATGGGGCTTCGTGGTTTTGGCGTTTGTGAGTTAGTGAGAAAAAATGAAGTGGCTTAAAAAAGGTAAAATATTTTCTCCAGTAAATAATATACCGTCACATTGTATGGGCTTTGCTCAAGGTCCTCAAGCTATAGAGCTTGATGATAGAATTCGTGTTTATTTCTCGACTCGAGAATTAGATATCCATAATAAATACTTGAGTCATGTAAGTTATGTTGATTTTGATAAAACCTTTTCTTCTGTATTAAATGTTAACAAAGAAAAGATTTTGTCTTTAGGTACTTCTGGTACATTTGATGAACATGGTATTTTTCCGTTCCACCCTTATAAAATAAACAATAAAATATATGGTTATACAACAGGTTGGAACCGAAAAATGTCAGTTTCAGCTGATGCGAGTATAGGGTTAGTTGTAAGCCAAGATAATGGAGGTAGCTTTGAAAGGTTAGGTGATGGCCCTATACTTGGGGCTAGTTTACATGAACCATTTCTAATTGGAGATCCGTTTGTGTTACAACACAAAAAAGTATTCCATATGTGGTACATATATGGAGTGAAATGGCTAACTAAACCTGATACTTTAGAAAATGAACGTGTATATAAAATTACTCACGCAACATCAGCAGATGGAGTTAATTGGAAACGAGATAGTAGCCCTATTATTGACGATAAAATGTTAGAAGATGAGTGCCAAGCGATGCCGACTATTTTCCAACATAACGGTCAATTTCATATGTATTTTTGTTACCGAAGTGCGTTTGATTTTAGACGAAATAGAGATTGTGGTTATAAGATTGGGTACGCTTATTCTTATAATTTAGTCGACTGGGTTAGAGATGATAGATTATCGGGGATAGAACTATCTATACAAGGGTGGGATTCAGAAATGATGTGTTACCCCAATATTATCACAGTAAATCACAGAGTTTATATGCTCTACAACGGAAATGAGTTTGGTAAGCATGGGTTCGGTGTTGCTGAATTAATAGGATAAAAAAAACAATGTCTAACAGAGATTATAATGTAGAGAGTTCAGATAAAAAAGATGCTAAATATGCATATACATTCGATTATGATGTGCTACATAAGTATATGCATAAAGCGTTTACACCTCATTTTAAATTGCCAGGGAATATCTTAGAGCTAGGCTGTTATGAAGGTCGATTTACAGAGCGTTTGGCTAAGCACTTTAACGATATATCTTGTGTGGAAGCATCGAGTAAATCAATTGAAGTGGCTAAAATTAAAATTCCGCATGCACGGTTCTACCTAAATACTTTTGAGCAAGTCCAGTTGGATAAAAAGTATGAAAATATAGTGATGACTCATGTTCTTGAGCATGTCGATGATCCCGTGGCTATATTAAAAAGAGTTAATGATGAGTGGTTAACAGACGACGGGTATTTCTTTTTAGTTTGCCCCAATGCTAATGCACCTTCTAGACAAATTGCTGTGAAAATGGGAATTATAAGTCATAACTCAGCAGTGACCGCAGCAGAAGAAGAGCATGGACATAGAATTACATACTCACTAGATACATTAGAGAGGGATGCAACTAAAGCTGGGTTAGAGGTTGCTCACCGTAGTGGTATATTTTTCAAGGCGTTAGCGAACTTTCAATGGGATAAGTTATTACAAACGGACATTGTTTCGCCAGAGTATTTAGATGGTTGTTTTAAGTTAGGTCAACAATATCCTGATTTGTGCTCTAGTATCTTTTTATTGTGTAAAAAAGGAAAACGGTAAGTTTTTAATTAAGGTTATCTACTATGAGTAGTAGAATGTTTTTAATATTCAGAGCTCTCAATTTAGCTAAAGTAGCTCAAAGTCTTCGTTTATGATCCTCTTAACTTCTTCATGACTGTTATACATGATCACATCTAATATTGATAAGTGTGATAAAAAAGGTGTTGCGGATTGGCTGTAGCTTTTTAGTATTGGATTTATAAACGTTAGCTTAAGATCATTATTAATAAAGTCTTGTTTGTTATAAAGCTCTAGCCCGCCAATTGGGTTGATGTATTCAATAGTATTTAAAGCTTGGCATAAATTTATGACTTTATCATGAGCTTTAAGCTCTGAGTTATACTTTAGCGACGAGCTAACTACTAAGTTAGTTTGTATATTGAACCATTTTGTAAGTTCAGTAATAGAATTGAATATAAAGTCGAATAGATTGATGTGTGTACAATTGAATATATTAACGACTAATGGCCACACTGTTTCAAAATAAGGTGCATTTTGATAAGTGGATGATATTTTATTTAGTAGTTTATTTTTATCTTTTACCCAACTATTAGCAAGTTCACGTTGATTGACTGGAAGATAATCAGATGCTTTTTTTAATGGTAATGTGAACATAAACTCTTTGCCATTAAGCTGTAAACGATTCCTGTTTATCCATCCTTTTTTTGTATACTCTATATCGTCATAAATAACAAAAGTATCCACCTCATTTAAAAGTTGAAAATAACCAATATAGGGAAAAAAATAGGGCTGCATAATAGCTACTTTCATTAACGCGATATACTCCGTTTAATGACATCTGCAATATTAAAAATATGATTTTCACTCAAATTATGCATCAAAGGCAAGCACAAAATTTTACTTGAGGTGGAGTCACTAACCGGTAAAACTGAAGGTATAGAAGGTTGTAAAAAGTGGTGGTTTTTTGGAAAGAAATAACGACGACTGGAGTAACCTTGTAAAGTCAGTTTTTCATTGGCTTTTAATAAAGCCTCTTCCGTTTCAAACTTTACAGGCATATACATAGGTGGTGTATATACATCTTGTTCATTTGATTGAAAGGTAACTGAGTTAGCTAATGCTGCTTTATACTGCTCAACAGAACGCTCTCTGTTTTCAATAAGCATAGGTAAGTCATCCAAAATACATAACCCCATAGCAGCATGTAGCTCGCTCATTTTTGCATTAATACCCGCTTCTTCTACTACGCCATTTTCACCAATACCAAAATTTATTAAACGCTGTGCTCGCTCGTACTCTTCTTTGGAGTTAAATACGAGAGCGCCGCCTTCAACTGTATGAAACAATTTAGTAGCGTGGAAGCTCATACAGTGGATATCACCGTATTGTAAAACACTCTTACCTTTATACTTTGATAGCATAGATTGAGCTGAGTCATAAATAATTGGGATGTTATGCGCTTTCCCTAGCTTATCAAACGCCTCCATGTCACAAGGCATACCAAATATATTCACTGGTACAATCGCACTAATATCAGAGTCGGTTAGTCGTTGTTCAATAGAGTGAGGGTCTAGGTTCCAACTGTTACGGTCAATATCACTTAAAATAACATTCGCGTTTTGCCACTCTAATGCCGTCGTTGTGGCTGGAAAGGTAAATGGCGTTGAGATTACGTTTTTACCGGATAGATTCTTTATTTTATAAGCTAACTGCAAAGCGGCTGTGCCATTACTAACAAGTAACAAATATTTAACACCAAGGAAGTCTTTAAGTCGGTCGGTTAATTCTTTTAATATAGGACCATCGTTTGTTAGCCATTTAGCATGAAAGGCTTTTTCAACGTAATGCATATATTTATCGAGAGATGGAACATAAGGCTGGGTAACCAAGACTTTTTGCTTGGGAGGTGTTAACGGTAATTGAACTACTTTCGATTGTTGCATAGCACCTCCTTGATATAGGTGTTAAGAGTATATGAGTGAAATGCTATAACTAAAATAGTTTTCATTGTTCCGGATCACTCTGTTATTAACAGAATAATTATAGCTGGATTCTAAATGTAGCCAGTTCTTAACGTGGCCCCAAGGTAAATATAAACACACAGTCTATAACTACTTAATATAGCTACTCAATATAGCTACTCAATATAGCTAGGCAATTAATATACCAGAGTTTTAGCTGTGTATGCACATATAGAGGGGTAGTTAAATCTAATCAATTATAAGATTGCGTAAAGCCGTTTTCCAACTTACGGCCAAACATCCATTTTATGATGAACATCATTAACTAACTGTGCCAATTATTTGTCGTACCTTAGATACCAAGGCCTAATACCAAACACACCAGACACCAAGCCCAGATGCAGCAGTCCAGGTAAAACAGCTCACGTACAGATGCTCAGATATCGCAGCTGGGCGATATTGTCAGTTTTCATGGATATCCACCGAAAAGCGTAAACTTGTATTAATCACCCTTAATATCTATTCCATTAGAATCCGCGAGTGACTGTATTAAATTAATGATGGAAATTACGTGGCAATAATTGCCGCCTTAGTATCCAGGTTTTGGGGGGGAAAGTATAAAATTAAAAATACACAGATACATATTATTCAGCTTTGGTTGTGTAAGCCTTTATGGCTAAAGGGGTGAGGTAATGTAATAAATATATTCTTATGTATCAGTGGGTTATAAATAACATCTGTTTTTATGCAAAAAAAAGCTAAAGAGCGGCAAGATCTTGCCGCTATCGTCAAATGGAATACTATTTTTTGTGGTCATATAATTGTGATTATTAATACCAACACGAGTTCGTTGCAGTTAACGGGATTGTTTCGTAAGAGCAATCTTGCGTTGACTAATATCTACAGTCAACTCTCGTCTGGTTATCGTATTAATTCGGCAGCTGATGATGCAGCGGGCTTGCAGATATCCACTCGTATAACATCACAAGTCAATGGTATGAAAGTTGCTATTAGAAACGCTAATGACAGTGTTTCTATGATGCAGGTGGCAGAAGGTGCCATGCAGGAAGTGACTAACAATTTGCAAAGAATGCGCGAAATTGCACTTCAAGCTGCCAATGCCACTAACGGTGTTGTTGATAGAAAAGCACTGAATGATGAATACTTGGAACTACAAACAGAAATTAACCGGATAAATGAAACGACAACATTTGCAGGCCAACGACTATATGAAACCAATGGTACATCAATCCCTGATGAGTTCGAAAGGGAGATGGTCAGTGGCTTACAAAGTACCTGGTTAGGTGAGTCGGAACAAATAATAGAACAATACTTTGGAATTACCGGCCAGGGAGAACTCAAGTTAGACTTAGAACGTGATGTCGACGACGGCACGTTGGCTTGGGTGAGCAGTGCAACGGTAGGCGGCGTAAAAAGAGTTACCTTAACTGTCGATTTAGCTGAATTTTCTGACATCAATAGTATCCATAATGGATTGGATAAGTACGGTGATGTTAAGTTAGATGAAATTATTTTACATGAAATGGTTCACGCCACTATGGTGTCGACTATGGATGACTTTGATAATTTACCAGCCTGGTTTAAAGAAGGCTCTGCTGAAGTATTGCGCGGTGCAGACGATCAGATTGAAGGAAGTACCAGTGCTGCAGTTCTGGCTGCATTTAATAGCCAAGGTGCTGCCACAACGGTAACGGATCAGTTAGGTGCTTATGGCGGCGGTTTTGTTGCAATGCGCTATATGGAATACACATTAGGCAGTGATGGCTTAAAGGATTTAATGCAAGAATTGGCTGGTGGCGAAACATTCGATAATGCATTAAGTACAGCATCAAATGGTAGCTGGACAAGTGAAGCTGATTTTAGGGCTTCATTAACTGGAGCTGCAAACGACAGTGCTACTTATGGTAGTCGTATGGAAGAGTTCATGGCTGAAGAAATGGACTCAACCAATAAAGACAATGGCGCACTTGGCGGGAAAGATGCTAGTAATGGTTTCATTCGCGAAAATGTGATGACAGGTTACGGTAGTGGCGATCGTAGCGGGACTCGTGGTTTTACAGAAAGTATCATTTTAAATGATAACGACAGTGACCAAACCGATTTTTCAGTAACGTCAAATTGGCTTGATAGTAATCGTGGCGATGTCGCACTGCAAGATTATGAGTTAAATGTTACTAGCGCTGGAGGTCGATTACATACGTTTCAGATTGGTGCTAATGCCAATCAAACTATGCAAGTTAACTTTGGCGCAATTGGCACGACAACCTTAGGGTTAGATAATGTCGACATTGTGAATCGACCACAATTTGCCATTTTTGCACTTGATGATGCAATGAAGATTGTTGATAAACATCGTTCGCTTTTAGGTGCAACACAAAACCGGCTAGAGAGTACGGTTAATAATTTAAATAATGTAGTAGAAAATCAAAGCGCAGCTCGTTCGCGTATTCTTGATACTGATTATGCAACTAAAACTGCAGAGTTAGCTCGGTATCAAATTATGCAGCAAGCCTCTATTGCATTGTTAACTCAAGCTAACCAGTCGCAAGAGTTGGCCTTAGCTTTAATTGGCTAATGGACTTTGTTTAAAAGTCTTAGCTATAACAAATATTTTACTTAATTGTGTTATTGACTCGATTAATCTAGAATCAAAAACTTACTATTCTATGGGGTAGAGCATGAAAATTAATAGCAGCAATACAACGACATCTTTGAATACGTCTTTTTCTAAAGTTAAAGAGCAACAAGAAGAGTCTATGAAACGCCTTGTTACTGGCTTAAAAATAAACTCAGCCAAAGACGATGCCGCAGGTTTACAAATAGCGAATCGCTTGGGCAGCCAATCGTCTGGTATTCAAGTTGCCATGCGTAATGCAAGTGATGCATACAGTTTAGCTTCTGTTGCTGAAGGTGCTTTGTCAGGTATTAATGATGCCGCCATGAGAATCAATGAATTATCACTACGTGCTGCTAATGCCTCAGTAAGTGCAGCAGATAGAGATGCAATTCAACAAGAAATTCTTCAACTACAAGATCAAGTTGGTGATATTCAATCAAATACCACATTTGCTGGGCAATCAATTTTTACTCAATCGAGTAATAGCCAATTTCAAGTTGGTCCTAATGCAAATACGACGATTGGATTAAGCTTTTCGAGTTTGGATGAACAAGTAGATGCGTTAAATGCTATTGATGTTACTACGGTAGCTGGCGCGCAAGCAGCAATAACGTCAACTCAAGAGATTAACGAAAGTATCGGTTCCATGCGTGGTAATATTGGTGCATTCCAAAACCGTATTGAATCAACAATTAGTAATCTAGCTAATACATACGAGCAAACAGAAGCGGCGAAAAGCCGTATTGAAGATACTGACTTTGCTAAAGCAAGTGCTGATAATGTTCAAGCGTCTATTTTGGGACAAGTTAATACTGCAATTCAATCTCAGGCAAATGTGTCTCAAGGTATGGCGTTGAATTTACTAAATTAGCCCATATTACATCTGCATCATTTAATACAAATAATGTATTTGTTATGACCTAGTACTCCAAGTTAATAGATAACAATTAACTTGGGGGACTAGGTTTTTTTATTATGTAAATTTAAGTGGAAATGTTCAGGTGCAGTGGCAGGATTTTGATTTTGAAGGACGGCTAAAAGTCCCGTTAGGCTTTTATCTCGCTGTCGTATATCTATTACGCGGCTTTATTATTTGGGTGATTTCTCTAACTTACTCTGACGACCGCAGCTTATTAATCGGGCTAATCTATTCTAATGTTTCACTATTTAAATTAACTATTTTAACTGGCTTGCCAGCACTGTTTACGTTTTTGCTTTTTTCATTAAAAAAACAAAAAGGGAAAACTTGGTATAAAGCTATCTGGCGAGTACAAAGACGAGTTCTGATAGTTGCATTGCTGTTGGACTTGTTCATCCAGTTTTATACCGTCTCATTCCATATTACTCAGGTCCATTGGATTCAGATGGTATTATTTATATTAGGCAGTTATTTGTTTTGGTATTGGCTGCAATCGCAAAGGCTTAAACGTTTTTTCAAGCATTGGTTGTTATAAAGCGAGAAGGCTGAAAGGCGATAAGCTTAGTTAATAAAAATGAGCCAATAAAAAAGCCCTAACAGAGTAGGGCTTTAAAATAGCAAACTGAAATTATAATCCAGCGTCTGCTTTTAATGCTTCAACTTTATCTGTATTTTCCCAAGGGAACTCAGGACGACCAAAATGTCCGTATGCAGCAGTTGCACGGTAAATAGGACGTTCTAAATCTAACATTTGAATCAAACCATACGGTCTTAAATCAAAATGTCTGCGTACAAGCTCAATTAATTTTTCTTCGCTTAACTTGCTTGTACCAAAAGTTTCAATACTGATTGACGTTGGCTCAGCAACACCAATTGCATAAGATACTTGTAACTCAGCTTTATCCGCTAAACCCGCAGCAACAAGGTTTTTTGCTACATAACGTGCAGCATATGCCGCTGAACGGTCAACTTTTGATGGATCTTTACCAGAGAATGCACCGCCGCCGTGTCTTGCCATACCGCCATAAGTATCAACGATAATTTTACGACCGGTTAAACCACAATCGCCCATTGGGCCACCAATTACAAAACGACCAGTAGGATTAATAAAGAACTTAGTGTCTTTATTTAAGTAGTGAGCTGGTAATGTTGGTTTGATGATGGTTTCCATAACAGCTTCAACTAAGTCATTTTGACTTATGCTGTCACAATGTTGAGTTGATAATACAACTGCGTCGATTCCAACAGGTTTACCATTTTCGTAAGCAAAGGTAACTTGTGATTTTGCATCTGGACGTAACCAAGGCAAAGTACCGTCTTTACGTACTTGCGCTTGACGTTTAACCAAACGGTGAGAATATTCAATTGGAGCAGGCATTAATACGTCAGTTTCATTACATGCGTAACCAAACATTAAACCCTGATCACCTGCGCCTTGATCTTCTAAAGCTGCGCGGTCTACACCTTGATTAATATCAGGTGATTGTTTACCTATGGTATTTAAAATGGCACATGAGTTTGCGTCGAAGCCCATGTCAGAATGCGTGTAGCCAATTTCAGTAACCGTTTTACGAGTTAATTCTTCAATATCAACCCAAGCGGTTGTAGTGATTTCACCACCAACCATAACCATTCCGGTTTTAACGTAAGTCTCACAAGCAACGCGTGCTTTAGGGTCTTGTTCTAATATTGCATCTAGTACAGCATCAGAGATTTGATCTGCAATTTTATCTGGATGTCCTTCAGACACAGATTCAGAGGTAAATAAATGTTTAGCCATTAATAATCTCACTTTGTAAAACGAAACCTGAAATTGATTTTGAGGTTTTAAATGTCGAATAACGCAATTTTAATACATAAACCTAAAAAACACCTAGAACTTTTTGCGTCTAGACGTCTATACGTTTTCATGCTTAAAGTTCAAAGTGTTATAAATTCGTTACAGTTGTCAGATCTTGTAAGAAACAGTTACAAAATAAATGTAACTTTATTTGGAATTATTAGAGCCGATACTTTATAAATGGTCTGCAAAAATAAAAACGTAAACAGGAACTTAACGAATGACGATTATTTCTCGTATCACAACAACAAAGTTTAGTATGACTAAAGCTTTGTTGTCTTCATTGGCGCTATTAACCTTATCCGCATGCTCAAACGATCAACCAGAATCGAATGTGAATTCTAAATTAGCAAGCAGTGCAGCCGAAATTACTTATGTTCGTAACGTAGAGGGCATTGACGAATACACGCTTTCTAACGGAATGAAGGTATTATTTTACCCAGATCCAGCACAGCCAAAAACGTTAGTAAATATTACTTATCGTGTTGGTTCAATCCATGAGAATTATGGTGAAACCGGCATGGCTCATTTGTTAGAGCACATGTTATTTAAAGGCTCTACAAACTATAAAGAAATAGATAAAGAGTTTAATAAACGCGGAATGCGTGTAAATGCTTCAACTTGGTTAGACAGAACTAACTACTTTGAATTGTTTGAATCTAATGAAGAAAATCTAGCTTGGGCATTAGCGATGGAAGCAGACCGTATGGTTAACGCAACTTTCTCTAAAACTGAGTTAGATAGCGAAATGACCGTGGTACGTAACGAAATGGAGCGTGGCGAAAACAGCCCGTTTAGAATGCTAAGCGCTCGTATGAGTTCAATGGCATATTTATGGCACAACTACGCAAACTCAACTATTGGTGCGCGTTCAGATGTAGAAAACTTCCCGTTTTCAAAATTACGTAAGTTTTACGATAAACACTATCGTCCTGATAATGCAGTATTAACGATTGCAGGTCGTTTTGATAAAGACAAAACCTTAGCCATTATCGAAAGTACTTTCGGTATGTTAGCAAAACCGGCAACTGAAATTGAAAAATTATACACAGTTGAGCCGACTCAAGATGGCGAACGTATTATTAACTTACGTCGTACTGGTGAAGTTCCAGTTATCGCTGCTCAATACCATGTACCTTCAGCACTTCATGAAGACACTCCTGCTCTTCAAGTATTAGTTCAATTATTATCTGATAACGCCCGTGGTCGTATGCAGAAAATGCTAGTAGAACCTGGAGTTGCATCAGGAACTGGCGCTTACTCTTACTTAACTAAAGATCCATCTTCATTCACTATTATTGCTCAAGGTTTTAAAGGCAAAGATATTAAAGGAATGGAAACTGCATTATTAGCATTAGCTGAAGACATTAAAACCAAGAAAATATCCGACTCAGAAGTTGAGCAAGCTAAAGTTTCAATTTTAAAAGAAACTGAAGATGGTTTACGTAACGTAACGTCAGTAGGCATGGAATTATCAGAATTCATCGCTATGGGCGATTACCGTTATATATTCTTCTTCCGTGACTTAGTAGAAAAAGTAACAGTAGAAGATGTACAACGTGTTGCAGAGCAGTACTTAGTTGAGAGTAATCGTACTTTAGGTCGTTTTATTCCAACAAAAGAACCGGTAAGAGCCGAGATCACACCAGCTAAAGACATCACTGAAATCCTAGCAACGTATAAAGGACGTGAAGCCATTGAGTCTGGTGAAGTATATGATAATAACGTTGAGAACATTACCGCGCGTTTACAAGAGTTTAACTGGTCTGCTGGTACAACGTTAAGCGTTTACCCTAAGAAGTTACGTGGTGGTGAAGTTAGAATCGAGATGACATTGCCTACCGGCAACGTGGATTCACTTAAAGGCTATGAGCAAGACTTTAAACTGATGGGCGGCTTATTATACAGCGGCAATGCTAAATACTCTAAAGAACAGATAGCATCTAAACTAGATGAGTTAAAAGCGTCTGTAAATATTAGTACTAATACAGTAGGTAATATAAGCGTAAGTATTAAAGCGGTTAAACCACAGTTAGATGCAACGTTAGCGTTTGTACATGAAATGTTAGCGACGCCATTGTTTGAAGAGTCTGAAATTGATATTGACAGAAATGCATCTGTTACTGGTTTAGAGTCAAATAGAAATGAACCTGCGTCAATTGCACTTGCAACACTGAGTGAATCAATAAATGGCCACCCTAAAGGGCATCCTTTAGCATTCAAAACATTAGATCAGCAAATAGCTTCACTAAATAAAGTCACTCGTAAACGTTTACAAAAACTACATAAAGCACATATGTCAGTAGCTAATGGGCATATTGGTGTGGTTGGTGATGTTGATCCTAAAGCGTTATCTACTCAGTTAGAACAACTTTTCTCAGACCTTAAAGGTTCGGCTGATTATGTTGAAATGAAAGATGCGATGAAAGATGTTAAAGGTGTTGATAGCTGGATAGAAACGCCTGATAAAGCAAACTCAACCTTGTTTATTGGACATAGAGTTAAATTAAATAAACAAGACTCGGATTATCATGCAGCGTCAGTTGCTAACGCTATATTCGGTGGTAGTGGCTTTGCTTCTCGATTAATGCAGCGTATCCGTGTTAAAGAAGGGTACAGCTATGGCACGGGTTCAGGCTTGCAACTAGACTTTAATGAACCGTACGGCTTATTTTATATGCGTGCTATTGCAGCGCCTGAAAATATGAAAAAAGTAGTTGTGGCTTATAAAGAAGAAGTAGCAAAAGTAGTGAACGATGGTTTCACTCAAGCTGAAGTGACTGATGCAATTGCTGGTGAAATAAAAAGCTTACGTGTTTCATGGTCTAACGATGGCACAATCGCTGGTTTATTAGCTGACAATCAACAGCTTAACCGTGACTTAACATGGTACACACAGTATGTTGAAAAAATGAATGCGCTAACGTTAGATGAAGTAAATGCAGCATTTAACAAGTACATAGCAACAAAAGAACTTAATATATTTACAGCTGGGGATTTTGCCAAATCAGCTGAAAAATAAGTTTCTTTATTAAGTTAATATATTGATTTAGCTTATAAATTAAATAAAACGCGATGATATTATCATCGCGTTTTTTTGTTTATAAGGGGAATATTTATAAAGTAAGGGCACATAAGGTGTAAAGGCACATAAGATATAAAGCTACATAAGGTATAAAGGTGAGTTAATAGCCAATTGAGCTGCTGTCGCGGCAAACTTGCCGTTTGTCTTGATAAGACTTGCCCAACATCTAACAGTCTGGTTAGATGTTACAAATAATAATAATTGTATAAAGCTCTTTGAAACAAAGGCTTTGTATTAACCTCTTTGTATAAAACACTGGGAACATAATGAAAAATAAAATAACGATTGCTTTGTCATTAGCGCTAATGACAGGATTAACCGCTTGTGGTCAATCAAATGTTGATACAGAAGCCACCCGTAAAATGGAGCAAGCGCAAACTAAAAATACTGTGCTAGCAAAATGGCAGGGGCCTTTCGAAGGAGTACCTGCATTCGATACAGTAAAATTAGACGACTTAAAGCCAGCATTTGATATTGCAATCAGTAATAACCTGGCGGAAATAGACGCAGTTGTTAATAACCCGGAACCTGCAACATTCGAAAATACCATTGTAGAATTAGAACGAGCTGGTTCAGACCTAAACCGAATCTATGCATACTACGGTATTTGGCGTTCAAATAAATCGTCACCAGAGGTACGTGAAGTAGCTAAAGACTTAGGTCCAAAACTTTCTGAGTTTCGTTCAAAAGTAAATCAAAACAAAGGCTTGTTTGAACGTATTAAAGCGGTTTACGAAAGTGAAGAAATGAAAACTTTACGTAAAGACCAACAAAAAATGGTTAAAGAAAGTTATCAAGGTTTTGTTCGCAGCGGTGCATTGTTAAATGATGACGATCAAAAGCGTTATGCTGAAATTAATCTTAAGTTATCAGAAATTCACACTCAATTTGGCAATAACATTTTAGCCGATGAAGAAAACTACGTTACCTATTTAACTAAAGAACAAATTGGTGGGTTACCAGAGTCTGTTGTAACTGCAGCGAAAAATGCGGCGGTTAGTTTAGGCAAAGAAGATCAATATGCTATTACTAATACGCGTTCATCAATGGACCCGTTTTTAACTTACTCAACAGAACGTGAACTGCGTGAGCAAGTTTGGAATACTTATTACAGCCGTGGTGATAACGGCGATGAATTTGACAATAATAAAATCATTGCTGAAATTTTAAAACTACGCCATGAGCGTGTTCAGCTATTAGGCTACGACAATTATGGTCAGTGGCGTTTAGAAAACAGAATGGCTAAAAATCCAGAAAATGCATTTGCATTAATGAATGCGGTTTGGCCTGCTGCGATAGCTCGGGTAGAAGAAGAAGTGGCAGATATGCAAGCCATTGCTGACAAAGAAGGGGCTGATATTACCATTGCACCTTGGGATTATCGTTTTTACGCAGAAAAAGTTCGTAAAGCAAAATACGACTTAGACTCTGATGAAGTTAAACAATATCTACAATTAGATAACTTACGTGAAGCTATGTTTTATGTAGCGGGTGAACTATTCGATTTTAAATTCACACCAGTTGAAGATGGCAGTGTGCCAGTGTTTGATCCTGAAGTTAAAGTTTGGGAAGTCACTAAACTATCTAGCGGTAAGCATGTAGGTGTTTGGTATTTAGACCCTTATGCTCGTAAAGGTAAACGTTCTGGTGCTTGGGCTACAACATACCGTAGTTTCACTAGCTTTGATGGTGTAACAAATGTATTAGCGTCAAATAACTCAAACTTTATTAAAGGTGAAGCAGGTAAGCCAACGTTAATTTCTTGGTCTGACGCAGAAACCTTATTCCATGAATTTGGCCATGCGTTACACTTTTTAGCATCAAATGTTGAATACCCTACCCAAAATGGTGGTGTGCGCGATTACACTGAATTCCAATCTCAACTGTTAGAACGTTGGTTAACCACTGATCCTGTGATTGATAATTACCTTGTTCACAATAAAACAGGCAAACCAATTCCTGCAGATTTAGTTGCTAAAATCAAAAAAGCGGCCACGTTTAATGAAGGTTTTAAAACTACTGAATATTTAGCGTCTGCTATCATCGATTTAAAACTACATACTATGGATCCTAAAAACATAGATATCGACAAGTTTGAACGTGAAACATTAGCTGAAATGAATATGCCAAAAGAAATGGTAATGCGTCACCGTACACCACAATTTGGTCATGTCTTCTCTGGCGAAGGTTATTCAGCGGGTTATTACGGTTACATGTGGGCTGAAGTATTAACCTCTGATGCAGCAGAAGCTTTTGAAGAGTCACCTGGTGGCTACTACGACAAAGCAATGGCGAAAAAGTTAGTTGATCATTTATTTGCTCCACGTAACTCTATTGATCCAGCTGAAGCTTATAAAATGTTTAGAGGCAGAGACGCTAAGGTTGAAGCTTTAATGCGAGACCGTGGATTCCCAATCCCTAAAAAATAATTGAGTAGCTCAATTTAAAGATGAAACAGTAAAGTAAAAGAGCCGACATTTGTCGGCTTTTTTTATGGGTAAATTATAGTTACAAAATTACATTGTTTAATATAGTGAGTGAATGTTTGGACCGTATTTGCATAAGTATTACCTATGAATTTATTGTAATGATGTTTTTGCTTTTACGGCTGGAGCTCAGATTCCCCATTGTTGATATTGGAAAATATACATTTATGTGACTATAGTTTTTTGATTAAAGACAAATTCATTAAATTAAGGCAATGAATGAACTTAAAACAAAGACTCATATTATTAATATCACTCATGTCTATTTTAGTCGCTATTTTGACCAATTTAACAACTTCTTATCAAGCATTTACCAAAATGGAAAGTGATGCCATTGACCAATATAAAGAGAGCTTAACGTCAAAAAGAATACTGGTTACAACTGAAATAGAAGATTACTTTTCTATTATTCAAAAACAGATAGTTGTTATGTCGAGTAACATTTCAACCGTTGAAGCTACTTCAGCGTTTACCGATGCATTTTTTAATTACCCTATTCAGACTAATACTTCAGCGCTTCAATCATATTATGAACAAGACTTTGGTGGCGAATATAATAAACGTGTAGGTAAAAGTGCAAATGTTAATGAGGTTTATTCTGATGTCTCTGATATTGCTCGCTCATTACAAAATACTTACATAGCTGAAAATTCAAATGAACTCGGTGGGAAAGACGGATTAACCTTAGCTAATGATGGTTCTGATTACGATAGTGTTCACCAACGATATCATCCAAGTATTCGGAAATTTCTTCAAGAGTTTGGTTTTTATGATGTGTTTATTGCCGAACCTAAAAATGGTCATATTGTTTATAGTGTATTTAAAGAACTGGACTTTGCTACTAGCCTTAAAAATGGTCCGTTTAATAATACCGGAATTTCTGAGGCATATAACAAGGCATTAACTTTACCAGAGGGCGAAATATACCTAACGGATTTTGCTCCTTATCAACCTTCCTATGAAGCGCCTGCTAGTTTTATGTCTTCACCTATATATGAAAATAATGCACTAATAGGTGTTCTTATATTTCAAATGCCTCTGGATCATATTAATAGCTTAATGGTACAAAAAGAGAAATGGGAAGATGTTGGTTTTGGTAAAAGTGGTGAAATTTATTTAGTTGGTGAAGATTTAACTTTACGTAGTGAAAGCCGATTTTTTATTGAAGATAAGGCATCGTACATAGCGGCGATTAAAAAAGCCGGAATTAGTACTGCGGATATTATAGATAAAACCAATACCAGTATTTTACTGCAACCAGCTGACTCTGTAGGAGCTAAAGCAGCGATAAATGGTACAACGAACTTTGACATTATTAAGGATTATAGAGGTGTTGAGGTATTAAGTGCTTATGCACCTCTTAATATCCATGGCTTAAAATGGGCTATGTTATCGGAGATTGACTTAGAGGAAGCACTACAAGGGGTTAAGCAGCTTGAAGGTGAGATCATTACCTCAACGATTTATGTTGTACTTTTTGTGGCTGTTACTTCGGTAATTATTGCTATTTTGATTGCGAATTCAATTATAAAACCATTAAATTCTCTTGCGAGACGTTTTGCTGATCTGTCACAAGGTGATGCGGATCTAACAAGCCGTGTAAGTAAATCAGGCATCGCGGAAATTGACGAGATAAGCGCTGGATTTAATCAATTTGTCGAGCAATTACATACTGTTATTGGTGGAATTAAAGATGCGGTTAATAGAATCGCAACCAGTGGTACGGAATTAAGTGTCAACGCAGAACAGAATAATGGCGTTATAGCTGAGCAGGGAATTAAATTGCACGAAGTTAATCAGGAACTAAATGAGTTTACTGCTTCGGTAAATCAAATTACGTCTCAAGCTGAAACTGCATTTGAAACAACTGAAAATGCCAAACAGTCAGCTAAAGATAATGTGGACAGATCTAACTTGGCTTCGGAAAATATAAGACAATTGGTTGAACAAATAGACATAGCAGAAAAAACAATAGAAGAGTTGCAGTCAAATGTTCAAGATATTAGTGATGTTTTAGGCGTAATTAATTCTATTGCTGACCAAACCAACTTATTGGCCCTAAACGCAGCAATTGAGGCTGCAAGAGCAGGGGAACACGGTAGAGGTTTTGCTGTCGTTGCTGACGAAGTAAGAACGTTAGCTAAACGAACTCAAGAAAGTACCATTACAATTCAAACTCAAATTGATCATTTAACGAGTTCGACCAATAAGTCAGTCGTATCTATGGAGAAAGCCACAGTCTCAGCTCAAGGTGGTATTCAACTTGTTGAGTTAGTAAGCCAAACGTTAGTGGATTTATCAGAGATTATTCTCAGTTTAGAGAATATGAATGGTGAAATTGTGAAAGAGGGAAATAGCCAAACTCAAAACATAGCCGTTATTAACCAAAACTTGAATGAAATTTCAAATAAAACCGCTCAAATGGAACAAGGTGCTGAGAGTATAAATGGCGTAGCGCTTGAGCTCTCTTTAGTTTCTGAAGATGTTAAAATGAATACGGATAGATTTGTTATTTAATACATTTGTATACAAGTCGATATGAGAGTCACCAAGGTAAGTTATACCTTGGTGACTTTCAGAAGTAATAAGCAAATTAATTAAACAAACTATCACCAAAACTAACACCAACATCTGAACACCAAATACTAATACCATTTAAGTCATCTAATGTTTTATCGGTTGGTAGTTGAACGGTATATGTTTGGTTTACAAAACGAGTTCCAAAAATATTTTCACTTATCGCAAATCCTGCAGGTGGGTGATAATTTTCATCGACACCAGCATAAACCTGAACAATGAGACCACCGCCATCATAGTTAAAGTTTGTGATCTCAATAGTACAGTCATCCACTATGGTTGCTGTGCCACTAACACTATGGCTTAAGGTACTTAACTCACCTGTTTGGCCAACCATCGCATGGCTAGATGCACATTCTCTTAATTGTACTTCCTCGGTAGTCATATCTTCTGAAGCTTCTGAGATTTTATCCTCTGAGTCGGACATGCCATCACTGCAGGCGCTAATTAGACTAATTAACATAAAAATAGAAAAGCTTTTTAAATTCACAAAAACACTCCAAATTTGTAAAGAAATAATAAATTGGTATTAAATAAGTGACACAAAAAGTACTGAAGTAATACCAAGGAAAAACTAGCAAGATGATTAACAGACCGTAACAAGCTAGATTAAATTGCAGCATTACTTAGAATTATTGTGCAGAATTTAATAACTTCATCAAAAAATATTAGGTTATTTCATTTTTATCTTAGTTAATCACTTAGAGTAATTGCTTTCATTGGCGTTTTTAGGTCAAATAGCCCAAAGTACAATTTATTATTATAAAAATATTCAGGACACATGATGACAGCAAAACGAGACTTAGCGAACGCGATTAGAGCATTGAGTATGGATGCGGTACAAAAAGCCAACTCTGGACACCCAGGAGCTCCAATGGGCATGGCTGATATTGCCGAAGTATTATGGAATGATTTTCTAAAACATAATCCTACAAACCCGAGCTGGGCTGACCGCGATCGTTTTGTTTTATCTAATGGTCATGGATCTATGTTGATCTATTCATTACTGCATTTATCGGGCTACGACTTACCGATTGATGAGCTTAAAAACTTCCGCCAATTACATTCAAAAACTCCGGGTCACCCAGAGTATGGTTATACGCCTGGTGTTGAAACAACGACGGGGCCTTTAGGTGCTGGTCTTTCTAATGCGGTTGGTATGGCTATCGCTGAGAAAACGCTTGCGGCACAATTTAACCGTAAGGATCACGATGTAGTTGATCATTTCACTTATTGTTTTGTTGGTGACGGTTGTTTGATGGAAGGTATTTCCCATGAATCAAGTTCATTGGCGGGTACATTAAAGCTAGGTAAATTGATCACGTTTTACGATGACAACGGTATCAGTATTGATGGTGAAGTTGAAGGTTGGTTCACAGAAGATACATCTGCACGTTTTAAAGCGTATGGCTGGCATGTTGTTGAAGCAATAGACGGTCATGATGCAGCAGCGATTAAAGCGGCTATCGAAGAAGCTCAGTCAGTAACTGATAAACCTTCAATGATCATTTGTAAAACCACTATTGGTTTTGGCTCACCAAATAAACAAGGTACGCATAACTGTCATGGTGCACCTCTTGGTGATGATGAAATTAAAGCAACGCGTGAATTATTAAATTGGCCATACGCGCCATTTGAAATTCCTGCTGATGTTTATGCTGGTTGGGATGCAAAAGAAGACGGCATCGAATTAGAAACTGAATGGAATGAAACATTTGTTGCTTATAAGAATGCTCACCCAGAACTGGCTGCTGAATTTGAACGTCGTGTCATTTTAGGTGAATTACCAGAAGATTTTTCTGAAAAAGCGTATGCATACGCACTAGAGTGCCAAGATAAAGGCGAGAAAATCGCATCACGTAAAGCATCACAAAATACCATTGAAACTTTTGGCGCTATGTTGCCTGAATTACTAGGAGGCTCTGCTGACTTAGCTGGTTCAAACCTAACATTGTGGTCTGGTTCTAAAGGCATTCAAGATGATGCCGCCGGCAACTACATATTTTATGGTGTACGCGAATTTGGTATGAGCGGCATTATGAATGGTATTTCATTACACGGTGGTTTCATTAACTACGGTGCAACTTTCTTAATGTTTATGGAATACGCACGTAATGCGGTTCGTATGTCAGCACTTATGGGCATTCAGAACATATTTGTTTATACCCATGATTCAATCGGTCAAGGTGAAGATGGTCCAACACACCAACCAATAGAACAAATTGCTAACTTACGTATGACGCCAAACATGCATACATGGCGTCCAGCTGATGCGACAGAAAGCGCAATAGCTTGGAAGACGGCGGTTGAATATACTGATGGGCCTTCAGCCTTAATATTTTCTCGTCAAGGTTTGCCATCTAATCCTCGAACTGCGGAACAAGTTGCTCAAATAGAGAAGGGCGGTTACGTTCTTGTTGATTGTGAAGGTACACCTGATGTCATTTTAATCGCGACTGGTTCAGAAGTTGAACTTGCGGTTAATTCGCAAAAAGCATTAACAGAACAAGGGATAAAAGCCCGTGTTGTCTCTATGCCTTGTACTAACTTGTTCGACCAACAAGATGAAGAATACAAACAGTCAGTGCTACCAAATACAGTGGTTAAACGTGTTGCAATTGAAGCTGCGCATGTAGATTACTGGGCAAAATACGTAGGTTTCTCTGGCGCAGTTGTTGGCATGAGTACCTTTGGTGAATCAGCACCAGGTAACGTATTGCTAGAATATTTCGGCTTTACTGTCGATAACGTTGTTAAAACAGTAAAAGGTTTATAATCACTAAAATTGATTTAGTTGGTTTTATAAACAGAGAAAGCAGAAACAAAAAAAAGCGGGTATAATACACCCGCTTTTTGCATGTTACATGCTCAGTGCCAAGCCAGTTATGGTGTTGGCATTACAATTACCAATAATGGAAATTCAATGACTCAACAAGCTCGTCCGATTAATGTAGCCATCAATGGTTTTGGTCGTATTGGTCGTAATGTATTACGTGCAGTTTATGAAACCTCCCGTCAGTCGTTAATCAATATTGTGGCGATTAATGAACTTGCGGAGCCTGAAGGCATTGCTCATTTATTAAAGTACGATACCTCCCATGGTAAATTTGGTTTTGACGTTAAATTAGACGCGGATAAAAACTTACTGGTAGAGAATCGAAAAATAGAATTATTGTCAGTCAAAAAATTGGCTGACTTACCATGGCAACGTCTTAATGTTGATGTGGTATTAGACTGTACTGGCGTTTATAAAAACCAAGAAGACGGTCAAGCCCATATAAAATCTGGGGCAAAAAAAGTTATATTCTCGCACCCAGGCGATAACGATATTGATGCTACTATTATTTACGGTATTAATCATTTGTCGCTCACTCAAGACGATAATGTCATTTCCAATGGTTCTTGTACTACAAACTGTATAGTCCCTGTAATAAAAGCATTAGATGATGCCTTTGGTGTCGATAGCGGCACAATTACTACTATTCATTCATCAATGCACGACCAACAAGTGATTGATGCTTATCATCCCGATTTACGCAGAACCCGTGCTGCCAGCCAAAGCATTATTCCGGTAGACACTAAGTTAGCGGCTGGAATTGAACGCATAATGCCGCAATTTGCCGGACGTTTTGAAGCTATAGCTGTCCGTGTTCCAACCATTAATGTTACGGCAATGGACTTAAGTGTTTATGTTAATGTTGACGTGGATATCGCAAAAGTGAATCAGGCGATTAACAAAGCACTCTCCAATGGCTTAAGTGGAATCTTGGCTTACACAGAAGAGCCTTTAGTCTCTGTCGATTTTAATCACGACCCACATTCCGCCATTGTTGACGGTAATCAAACTAGAGTGAGTCATAAGCGACTAATTAAAGTGCTAGCCTGGTGTGACAATGAATGGGGCTTTGCCAACAGAATGATAGATACAACATTAGAATTAAAAAAATACCTAAATTAATAATAAAATTATAAATCGCTAGTTGTATTAGTGTTTATTCAAAAAAATAAAAGGAATGAATATGTCAGTATTAAAAATGGCCGAATTAGACTTACAAGGTAAAACGGTTTTAATTCGTGAAGATCTTAATGTACCGGTTAAAGATGGCGCTGTGACCTCAGCGGTTCGTATTAATTCTGCGTTACCAACAATAAAATTAGCACTAGAGAAAGGCGCTAAAGTTCTTGTTATGTCTCACCTAGGTCGTCCAGTTGAAGGCGAATACGATGACGAGTTTTCATTAGCGCCCGTTGCGACTTATTTAGCGGGTAAATTACCGGTTCCTGTTCGTTTAGAAAAAGACTATTTAAACGGCGTTGAAGCAAAAGCCAGCGAAGTTGTTGTTCTTGAAAACGTTCGTTTTAACGTTGGCGAGAAGAAAAATACTGATGAATTAGCAAAGCAATACGCTGCGTTATGTGATGTATTTGTTATGGATGCATTTGGTACGGCTCACCGTGCGCAAGGTTCTACTCACGGTGTGGCTAAATTTGCTCCTGTCGCGTGTGCAGGCCCATTATTATCAGCAGAGTTAGAAGCATTAGGTAAAGCATTAGATAATCCAGCTAGGCCTTTAGTGGCGGTCGTTGGTGGTTCAAAAGTGTCAACTAAGTTAACGGTTTTAGAGTCGTTATCTAAAATTTGTGATCAGCTTATTGTTGGTGGCGGAATCTCAAATACCTTTGTTGCCGCTCGTGGTTACAACGTAGGTAAATCTTTATATGAAAAAGACTTAATTCCTCAAGCACAAAAATTAATGGCTGACTTAGACATTCCTGAAGTAACAGACGTACGTGTTGGTACTGAGTTTTCAGAAACCGCTGTGGCAACTATTAAACCAGTTGATCAAGTATTGGATAATGAAGAGATCATGGACTTAGGCCCAGACTCAGCACAAGCACTTGCCGATATTTTAAAAGATGCAAAAACCATTTTATGGAATGGCCCTTGTGGAGTATTTGAATTTGATAACTTCTCTAAAGGTACTGAAGTCGTTGCTCAAGCAATTGCCGACAGTGATGCGTTTTCAGTAGCTGGTGGCGGTGATACGTTAGCGGCAATCGACAAATATGGTCTATCGGATAAAATCTCTTACATCTCTACAGGTGGCGGTGCATTCTTAGAGTTTGTAGAAGGTAAAGTATTACCAGCGGTTGAAATTCTAGAGCAACGCGCTAAGTCTTAATTATTATCTGATAAAATGTATAAACAAATAAAAAGCCGTTAATACTCTGAAATACTTCAGGGCATTAACGGCTTTTTTGATTTCAACATAAGCTTTTGTAACTGTCTCTAGTTACTTTTCTAATTACTTTTCCAAGTACTCAGCGAGTGCTTCACTGCCGCCAATGTGTTTACCTTCAACAAAGACTTGAGGAACCGTTTCTTTACCTGTCATCGCTTTTAAGCTGGTTAAACTGGCATCTTTACCTAATTTAATTTCTTCAAAGCTGTAACCTGCATTGGTTAACATTTCTTTTGCCGCTACACAAAATGGGCAGTCAGGTTTAGTGAATAAAGAAATTGCCTGCGGTTTTGCAGCTGTTGGATTTATGTATTCCAACATAGTATCCGCATCAGAAACTTCAAACGGGTCACCTGGCTTTTGCGGCTCTATAAACATTTTTTCAATGACGCCGTTTTTAACTAACATGGAATATCTCCATGAACGCTTACCAAAGCCCACTTGCGACATATCAACTAACATGCCCATTTTGTCGGTGAACTCACCATTACCGTCAGGGAACATAGTAATATTTTGAGCTTCTTGATCTTTAGCCCATGCATTCATCACAAAACTGTCGTTTACCGAAACACAAACAATCTCGTCTACGCCATTTTTATTTAACGTTGCCGCTAATTCGTTATAACGCGGTAAGTGAGTTGAGCTACATGTTGGTGTAAATGCACCTGGTAAAGAGAACACAATAACTGTCTTGTCTTTAAATAACGACTCTGTATTAATTGTTGCCCAATCGTTATCCGCACGAACTGGAATTGTTACATTTGGGATGGTTTGACCTTCATTTGATTTAAACATTCTACTAACCTCTTATTTAGTTTATGTGATTATAGTAAAGCCCCTGAGTAATTTAATAAAGTTGTTAAAATAGATAGTTGTAACATGTAAAAGCGATTAACTTCACTTTTATATATCGAATAACCAAATAGTGACTTTTGTGTCATTAATTTGTAGATTGTTGACTGTATTAAATTTAGCTAAATTAACTGTTGATTTGTGGACGTTTAGATGGCTATATGTGTTAAGTGATTTTTTAGCTAGGTGCATATTATGAGTTTTGATCAAGTTGTAGATAGAACAGGTACGTTTTCTTTTAAGTGGGAACGTTATAAAGGCAAAGATATTTTGCCGCTTTGGGTGGCAGATTCAGAATTCAAATGCGCGCCTGCAATAATAGACGCATTACATAAACGTGTTGAACATGGTGTTTATGGTTATCATTTACCTGTTGAATATCAGCCGGCTAATGATGCGGTGGTTAGATGGTTAAACGACAAACACGACTGGCAAATTAAGCCTGAATGGATTGTTTGGACTCCGGGCGTTGTGCCTGCTTTTAATGTAGCTTGTAAAGCATATTGTGAAGCTGGAGATAAAGTCCTTATCCAAGTACCAAACTACCCACCTATGTTTGCCGCTCCAGGGAATAACGGCTTAGTGCGTGAAGAAATTGGTACTGTGTTAGAAGATGGCCGCTGGACGTTAGACTTCAAACAATTAGAAGCTCAAGCAGCAGATCCAAAAACTAAATTGTTTATTATGTGTAATCCAATGAATCCAGTCGGCACGGTTATGACGGCTGAAGAGTTGGCTAAAGTGGAAGATATCTGCTTAAAACATAATGTAGTGTTGTGCTCTGACGAAATTCATTGTGACTTGATTTTGGATGAAAGCGTAAAGCATATTCCGGCAGGAAAGTTAGCGAACATAGGTTCACAAACGATCACGCTAATGGCAGCGAGTAAAACCTTTAATGTAGCAGGGCTAGGAACGTCATTTGCGATTATTCCAGATGCTAAAGTACGTTCACAGTTTACTAAAGCCTGCGCAGGTATTATGCCTTGGGTTAACTTTATGGGGCTAGTTGCTACCGAAGTGGCGTTTACTCAATGTGATGATTGGCATCAAGCACAGCTAGCATATTTAAGAGGCAACTTAGATTATGTGGTTGAGCAAATAGAGAAGTTAGATGGACTTTCAATAATAAAACCTCAAGCGACGTTCTTAGCTTGGATAGATGCATCAGGCTTGCAAGTAGATAACGTGCATAAATACATGGAGTCAAAAGGAGTAGGGCCGTCACCAGGTAAAGACTTTGGTTGGCCGCAGTTTACTCGAATTAACTTTGGCTGCCCTCGTAGTATGTTAGAGCAAGCATTTGAGCGCTTAAGTAAATAACCGCAAAATCAATGCTAAATAAAAGCCGTACATTGTTACATCACAATTTACGGCTTTTTTGTATCACGGAGAAATGAGTCCAGAAGTACAAGACTGGAAATCCAAGTACGATATAAGTCGGCTACAAAAAAGTAGCGATATCCTCTAACGACTTTTTGACTTGAGCATGATGTGGCACAGTAGCATCGTTGGCAGGGTAACCTGCAATGATCAACATGTACGGGCGATCTTCGTCAGGACGTTGGCATATTTTTGATAAAAAATGCATAGGTTTCGGTGTGTGGGTCAAGGTCACTAAACCTGCATTGTGTAATGCGTTGATTAAAAATCCAGTTGCAATACCAACGGATTCATGGACATAGTAGTTCGTGTTTTTGTCGTCTGCGTTTATCCCGCCTTTTTTCTGACTAAACACGGCAATTAACCAAGGTGCGTGTTCTAAATAAGGTTTGTTTGAGTCTGTGCCTAGCGGTTTTAATGCTTCCAACCATTCTTCGCCAGCTCGGCCTTGATAAAAACCACGTTCATGCTGCTCAGCTTGCTCTCTAACTTGGCGTTTAACGTCACTAGAGTGGATGGCTGTAAAATGCCAGGGCTGATGATTAGCTCCACTTGGCGCGGTTCCAGCGGCTTTAATACAATTCTCTATAATAGCTTGGTCAACGGGACGGTTACTGAAACTACGAATGCTGTGTCTGCGTTTTATATCGAGATAAAACTGTTCAGAGCGTGCTAGCATTTCGTTTGCTGGGTATTCAATATAATCGGTTAGTGGTGTTGAGTCGTGGTCTTGCATTTAAGTACTCCGTGATTTAATCGTTTATAGAATAACGATTTAACCACGGTTGATGCAAGTTAGTATTTGCTCAGAGTGTCAGGGGTAAAGTCATCGGTTGTGATGGTTAACTTTAACGATTCAATTTTATTATCTAACTCTTCGGCTTGTCTGTTTAATGAGCTGATGGTAATTGTATTGTCATCTAAGTTGTATAATTGAAAACAAGCTTTGTAATAGAAGTACATTATTTGAATGGCAACAATGTCGTTTTCCTCTACTGCTGCATTTATCTTTTTATTTTTTCTATGGATCAGATTAAGAACCTGTTTTAAATCCCACACATAAACAACTTCATACATAAAAGGGTGGCTTTTATATTTTGAAAGTAGTGACGCTATGATGATAACGGCAATAACCACACCGGAAAGATTTATCCAGAAATGGGACGTTTCACCATCATTGACCAGATAAATAATTGAGCTTGAAATTGAAAGTGACAAAACTATTAGCGCAATTATGCTGGCGATAATGATCTTGTTTAGGTGTTTTCTGTATTTGGTTTTATCTATATTATGTAGTTTCATATTCTTAGTTTTTACATGTTAGCTATAAGTGATTAGACTTAACTTATCAAAGTGAACTGAGTATACATTAAGCTATCTTGCTAAAGTACTCTAACTGACTTTTTACTTGTATAAGTAAAGTGGCTATATAACACGATGAAAAAACAAGTATTAGCGATAAAGTATTAATATCATTACAATAATTACGTTAAAGTAATGTACCAATAAAAATAGGTTGTGAATTTAAATGAGTATTTGGTTTTCTAATCCACAGTTAAATGAAATTAACTCGTGGAGCAAAGGCACTATGTTGGAGCATCTGGGAATTACAATCACCGACATTGGTGATGATTATATAGAAGGGGTAATGCCTGCTGATCATCGTACCTTTCAACCATTTAAATTGGTTCATGGTGGCGCAAATGTAGTTTTGGCTGAATCGTTAGGTTCGATTGGCGCACAATTAACCATAGACCCAACTCTATTTTATTGTGTAGGCCAAGAAGTAAATGCCAACCATTTACGAGGCGTACGCCAAGGTGAAGTTAGAGGCCGAGCTGAACAAGTTTATAAAGGTAAAACCTCTCAAGTCTGGGAAATTAAATTATTTGATGACCGAAATAAAATGACATGTATTTCAAGATTAACCGTTGCGGTTGTTAAGGTAGTAAAACAATGAAAAATTTAATAGCGGTTTGTTTACTTGTGGTTTCTTTTATTAGTTTATCCACTCAAGCTGCAAACTTTGCAGATAACAGTGATGCTGAAAAAGACAAGGTTAAAACCACTGAAATAAAACCTATGGCTATTTCACCAGAAATGAAAGCTGTGATGGAACGAGGTACTAGCCCGTTAAACAACGGCTTGAATAACAATGGTCAAACAATAAATGTTGTTGATGGATTATCTAGCTCAGAACGTTTTGTAAAATATTTACGTTCAGGCTTTATCCATATCATTCCAAAAGGAATTGACCATATTTTATTTGTACTTGGACTATTTTTATCTACGGTAATATTTAGCAAACTTGTCTGGCAAGTCACCACGTTTACTTTGGCTCATAGTATTAGTTTAGGTTTAGCTGCCTCTGGTATTGTTCAAGTCAGTGCCGACATAGTGGAGCCTTTAATTGCACTGAGTATTGCGTTTGTTGCTTTTGAAAATCTTAGGGATCAAGAAACTGGCACTTCTCGATTAGCGATGGTATTTATCTTTGGCTTATTACATGGATTGGGCTTTGCCTTTGTATTAGCTGAATTTGGTTTACCATCGAACTCTTTCTTAATGTCATTGTTTGCCTTCAATATAGGTGTTGAAGTTGGTCAGTTGGCCGTTTTAGCTGTTGCTGCAGCGCTATTATATTCTTGGAGTAAAAAACCAAGCTATCGACTTTGTGTGCAAATTCCTGGGTCAATATTAATTGGGATCGTTGGATTATATTGGACAGTTGAAAGGGTATTAAATATTTAGGTTGTATTAAATTTAACCAAGGGTTAATGTAGAAGAGTTAATGTAATTACAACGACTTAGCTATCATTTTGTAACAACTAAGTTAATTTCCAACAATAATAATAAAGGAAATAGTATGAACTCTTCAAGCAAAGGTCTAGGATTAGGCACCATTATCATAGTGGTAATAATAATAGGCATAGTTACTTTTATAAGTAAGAATTAATTAGTCTCTAATTTAGCAAGGCATCAATAGTGGATAACAATCATATTATAACCTCTGTCACAGACAGTATATTAACGATAACTATTGCTAGAGAATCAGCAAAAAATGCATTGTCGTTAAACATGTACAGTCAGCTGACCGCTGCGTTACAACAATTAGATGACGATCCTACTATATCCGTTGCGATCATAACCGGTGGTGAAAACTGTTTTACCGCCGGAAATGACTTAAAGGACTTTTTAGCCGGAGGTGCATTAAATGAACAACACCCAACGGTTCAATTTCTTTACCAAATAGCCAGTACTAAGAAGCCTATAATAGCGGCGGTAGCTGGACCTGCTATCGGTATAGGCACAACTATGTTGCTACATTGTGATTTAGTTTATGCCGCAGACAATACAATATTCCAATTACCATTTGCTCAGTTAGGTTTATGCCCTGAAGCCGCCTGCAGTGAAATGTTACCTAGGATCACCGGCCACGTGAAAGCATTTGAAATGGTCGTGTTAGGTGACAGATTTAGCGCTAATGATGCACTAGAAATTGGCTTGATCAATAAAGTTTGCTCCAGCGATACCTTATTATCGCTAGCCGTTGAAACCGCCACAAGAATTACTAAATTACCTGAAAATGCGGTATCTACGAGTAAAAGCTTATTAAAAAGTAATACACAAGAACGTGTGTTAAATACAATTAAAGCTGAATTAACACAATTTGAAATGTTACTAAATTCAGAACAAAGCCAAAAAATCATATCGTCATTCTTTAGTAAAAAATAAAAACACCATATTTACCCGATCAGCTTATTTAACAAACATCCAGGTGTGAGTTATCCTCATTAATGTATTCAGACATACCACTATGTAGACTTTGACTATATAATGTCTAGAAATGTGAAGTTATTGGTTAAAGAAATATGTGTTCAGCCGATACTGATAGCAATTGTATTCATCGCTAGATTGCCAAAAATAGAATGTGTAGCTAATTTTTTTGTCGTTTAGAAATGAACCTTAATGTACTTGTGGAGTTATTAAATAAATGTCCAATTTAAGTTCACTGTCCTACCTCATTGTAGATGACGTTAGCTCGGTAAGAGCATTCTTAAAACAAACATTACTCCATATGGAAGCTTCTGAAATCTATGAGGCATCTTGTGGTGCAGAGGCAATTGAGTCATTTAAGCAAAATATCCCAGACGTGGTGTTTTTAGATATTGAGTTACCAGATGCCGACGGCCAAGAGCTGTTAAAGCAAATTCGCAGCATAAAAAGCAATGCATTTGTGGTGATGGTTTCAGCTCATAGTAATGTTGATAATGTGAAATATTCATTATCACACGGCGCTGCTGGTTTTATTGTTAAACCATTCTCACCGAAAAAGATCAGTACAATTTTGAAGAAGTTCCAAGGATAATTATGAAGTTACAAGATATGCAATCGTGTGCACCAAAAGCATTAAAATTACTAAAGACGATGGCAAATGAAAAACGACTTTATATTTTATGTAATTTACTAGATGGCGAACTATCGGTAAATGATTTGGCGGAACGAGTTGAACTTAGCCAATCGGCTTTATCTCAACACTTGGCAATATTACGAAAAGAACAGTTTGTGCAAACTAGAAAAGAATCTCAAACCGTGTATTACTCGTTACATGGCGAAGACACACAGCAAGTCATGCAACTATTACACAAGCTGTATTCTTAATCCGAGCATACCGCAGGGCTAAAAATCAGACATAAAAAAAGGAACCTAGGTTCCTTTTTTATTAACTATACAAAAGTATCTACATATTTTTTTGTAAGGTTAATTCAGCATCTGCTTTCATCTCAGGCAGACCCAAATTGTCATAAGCTTCAATCATAATCGTTAATGCATCTTTTACCGACGTACTTTGTTGGTAATATTCTAAAACGTATTTACAACGATTTAATGCCGCTACATAAGCAGAACGACGCATGTAATACTCAGCGATAACAATTTCATGATGCGCTAATTTGTCTAATAAAAACATCATACGTTTTTTTGCATCAGGAATGTATTTGCTATCTGGGTATGTATCTACCAGTTTATTAAAGTCGTTAAATGCATCACGAGAAGCAACCATATCTTTATCATCGCTTTCTATTCCAAAGAAGTCTTGAAAGCCATTTAAACCCGTTTCCATGTTTACCAAACCACGCATATAAATAACATAATCTAGTTGAGGGTGGTTGGGATTTAAGTTAATAAAACGGTCAATTGATGGTAGAGCTTCGGCAAATTTGCCAGACTTATAATAAGCAAACATTAAGTCTAATTGGATCTGACGAGACAGTGGTCCAAACGGATAACGTGTTTCTAAATCGCTTAACATAATGATTGCACGGTTATACATTCCATCATTTAGCGATTTTTTAGCTTCAACGTATCTAGCTTTCGGAGAATTGTCTGGAACTCGCTCAAGATCTTCTTCTGGCGAAGAGGTACAGGCTACAAGGCTTACAGACAAAACTGTTAATAAAGACAGTTGGCGAAGGGTGTTAAATTTAAACATTATTTACTACCTGGAGAGTTTTCTTTTCTCGTTATCAAAAAAATCACGTAGAATACGGCTATCGACAGCATTCTAACGTACTCTTCGTTAGCATGCACTTTCAAAATTCAAATTATTTATTATGACAAAACAAACAATTGAACTACAAGCACAAGTAAACGAAGAACAATTTGGCAAACGCTTAGATCAGGTTATTGCTGAATTGTTCCCTGAATATTCACGCAGCAGATTAAAAGAGTGGATCTTAGCCGAAAAAGTTCAAGTTGATGATGAAATAATTTCAAAACCTCGACAAAAAGTGAACGGCGGAGAAGATATTATCATTCATGCTGAATTGGATGTAGAAGTCCATCATCAGCCTGAAGACATCAAATTGGAAATTGTATACGAAGATGACGACATCTTAGTGATCAATAAGCCAATGGGATTAGTGGTACACCCAGGCGCTGGAAATCAGTCAGGCACTATCTTAAATGCATTGTTACACCATTATCCAGAAATAGATAAAGTGCCACGTGCTGGGATAGTTCATCGTCTGGACAAAGATACAACAGGCTTAATGGTGGTTGCTAAAACCGTACCTGCACAAACTCAGTTGGTTGCAGACTTACAAGCTCGTCAAGTGACGCGTGAGTATGAAGCTGTCTGTTTAGGTAGGTTAACTGCCGGCGGTACAGTGGATAAAGCAATCGGGCGTCATCCAACAAAACGAACCAGCATGGCAGTTAATGCGTTTGGTCGTGAGTCGGTTACGCATTACCGAGTTATTAAAAAGTTCAGAGAGCACACTCATATTCGATTAAGACTTGAAACCGGACGTACTCACCAAATAAGGGTACATATGTCACACATTAAACATCCTTTAGCGGGTGATGTTCAATATGGCGGACGAGTTAAGATACCAAAAGGTGCATCACAAGAATTAATCGAAACTATGCGTGGATTTAAACGACAAGCATTGCATGCCGCTATGTTACGTTTTCATCATCCAGTAACAGAAGAAGAAATGAAGTTTGAGGCGCCATTGCCAGACGATATTGTTCATTTGTTAGAGTCTCTTGACCTAGATCTTGAAGTGCATAAAGATGACATGGATTACTGCTAGTTTTCCTTATTTAGCGCCAGAGATTGCAGAAAAATTTGGTGCGATAACGACAACAAGAAAAGAGGGCGTTTCTTTAGCGCCTTTTGGTTCTTTTAATTTAGCCACACATGTTGGTGATAAGTTAACGCATGTGCGCGCTAACCGCGCCATCTTGCGTGATGCTTTAAGTAACGACCAATCTAAAGAATTAGATAAAGGATTACATAAAGAGTCATGTAGCAACAATCAAGAGCACAGCAATACCTACAGCCAACCTGAACCTTATTGGTTAGAACAAACCCACAGTGTCAAAGTGTTAGAATTACCACAGCAATACTTTTACGAATGCGCCACCAACAAAGCCCCAGAAGCGGATGCAAGCTTTACCAGTAAAACACAAACAACCTGTGTAGTGATGACGGCGGATTGTCTACCTTTGTTAATTGTAAACAATGATGCAACAGAAGTGGCAGCCATTCATGCTGGTTGGAAAGGTTTAGCCAATGGCATTATTGAACAAACAATGAATGCAATGAGCAGCTCAAACGAAACGTTACATGTTTGGTTAGGTCCAGCCATAGGTCCTAATGCATTTGAAGTGGGTGAGGATGTTAGGCAAGAGTTTATGCTGCAATCAAATCGTTACTCAACATGTTTTAGCCCTAAACAAGGCCAGCTTACAGAAACTAAACCCGCCGAAGGTAGAAAGTACCTAGCGGATATTTACTCATTAGCCAAAGTGCAGTTAAACGCGTTAGGTGTAAGGTATATTTCCGGTGGCGAATATTGCACTTACTCGCAAAGTGACCTGTTTTTCTCTTATCGTAAAGAGGGACAAACGGGCCGAATGGCATCGTTAATTTGGATAAAGAACTAAACGGCTCCTATAAAAGCTAACGACACTTATAAAAGTAATTATCTATATTCAATTAACCACTTCTTACACTCAACCAAACAACTTCTTATATTAAACAAACATGGTCTTGCTAAAACTACTCTGTTCTTTATTCCCAACTTACAAATATTTATCATTGTTTGTTTTAGAACAAACTTTCTATCAAATAAAACGCATAAACTGTAACTATAACTTAGCTTTGCCATTGAAATTTCGACTTTTGTCCTCAACTTTATAGTTAGAAGCTTATAAGTAAGCTAGGAATTAGCTAAGTAAGATATTAGATAAGCTAGGGACTGTTTATCTTTCATATTTTGAAATCTAGTCTCATTCGTTATTTGTTATCGGGTGAGGAAATACAATAACAATTGTCAAATTATCAGCCATGCTGGATGCCGTTAAAAAACGCCAACATTGCAGAATATGAAAAATAAACAGCCTCTAAAATAATTTAACTCATTAAGGGTATGAATATGCGTTTAGATAGATTAACCAACAAATTTCAGCAAGCCATTGCAGATGCTCAGTCGTTGGCGTTAGGCCGCGATCATCAATACATTGAGCCCGTGCATGTTTTACAGGCCTTATTAAATCAAAAAAATAGCACCATAATGACTATTTTGCATCACTGTCATATTAGTGCACCTGAGCTACGCTCAAAAGTATCAAGAGAACTAGAAAAAATTGCTACCGTCACCGGTGTAGGTGGCGACATTCAACTTGCTCGAGGTACCGCAAGCGCACTTAATTTATGTGACAAATTGGCACAGCAGCGCAAAGACAAATTTATCACCAGCGAAGTATTTTTATTAGCGCTGGTGGATGATGCAGGCGCAGCTGGCAAGATTTTAAAACTACTTGGTTTAACCAAAGAAAAAATTGATGCGGCAATTACATCAGTACGTGGCGGTCAAAAAGTTGAAGACCAAAATGCCGAAGACACAAGACAAGCATTAGAGAAATACACAGTCGATTTAACGGAACGTGCCGAGCAAGGTAAATTAGACCCGGTAATAGGCCGAGACCAAGAAATCCGCCGTACCATACAAGTATTACAACGTAGAACCAAAAACAATCCAGTATTAATTGGTGAGCCTGGTGTTGGTAAAACTGCGATTGTAGAAGGACTAGCTCAACGAATTATTAACGGCGAAGTACCTGAAGGCTTAAAAGACAAACGCGTATTGTCATTGGATTTAGGCGCATTAATCGCGGGTGCTAAATACAAAGGTGAATTTGAAGAACGTCTTAAGTCTGTTCTAAATGAACTAGACAAAGAAGAAGGCCGCGTCATTCTGTTCATAGATGAGATTCATACTATGGTTGGCGCGGGTAAATCTGACGGCGCTATGGATGCAGGCAACATGTTAAAACCTGCGCTTGCTCGCGGTGAATTACATTGTGTTGGCGCAACGACATTAGATGAATATCGTAAATACATTGAAAAAGATGCAGCATTAGAACGTCGTTTCCAAAAAGTACAAGTAGACGAGCCAACCGTAGAAGACACTATTGCCATATTACGTGGCCTTAAAGAACGTTATGAATTACATCACTCGGTAGATATTACTGACCCTGCCATTGTTGCAGCGGCACAGCTTTCTCACCGTTATATAAGTGACCGTCAATTACCTGACAAAGCCATTGATTTAATTGATGAAGCGGGTTCAAGCATTCGTATGCAAATTGACTCAAAACCAGAAGAGCTTGAACAACTAGAACGTAAGATCATCCAGTTAAAACTGGAAGATAACGCACTGTTAAAAGAAACGGATGAAGCGAGTAAAAATCGCTTAATGATCATTCGTGAACAAATCAAAGAGCTTGATAGTAAATACAATGAATTGGATGAAGTGTGGGTTTCTGAAAAAGCCGCATTAACAGGCACCCAAAATATTAAAGAAACTCTTGAACAAGCCAGAATGGACTTAGAGGTAGCTCGCCGTGCTAGCGATTTACAGCGTATGTCAGAGCTACAATATGGCCGTATTCCAGAGCTAGAAAAACAATTGGATTTAGCATCTCAAGTAGATATGCACGGCATGACTTTGTTACGTAACAAAGTAACTGAAACGGAAATAGCTGATGTGTTATCTCGTTGGACAGGCATTCCAGTTAATAAAATGCTTGAAAGCGAACGTGACAAACTTTTACTGTTAGAAGCGCAATTGCATAAAAAAGTAGTTGGTCAGTCAGAAGCTGTAGTGGCCGTAGCTAATGCAATTCGCCGTTCACGTGCAGGATTATCAGATCCTAACCGACCAAATGGCTCATTCTTATTCTTAGGCCCAACAGGGGTTGGTAAAACAGAATTGACCAAAGCCTTGGCTAACTTCTTGTTTGACTCTGAAGATTCAATGGTACGCATTGATATGTCTGAGTTTATGGAAAAACATTCGGTGGCTCGTTTAATTGGTGCGCCTCCAGGTTATGTTGGTTATGAAGAGGGCGGCTACTTAACCGAAGCTGTACGTCGTAAACCATATTCAGTTATTTTGTTAGATGAAGTTGAAAAAGCGCATCCAGATGTATTTAATATTCTATTACAGGTATTAGATGAAGGTCGCTTAACCGACGGTCAAGGCCGTACGGTCGACTTTAAAAATACTGTGATCATCATGACATCGAACTTAGGTTCAGACATGATCCAAAGCATGTACGTAAACGACTCAGACAATAACTACCAGCAAATGAAAGCGGCAGTCATGGAAGTGGTTGGTAAACACTTTAGACCTGAATTTATTAATAGGATTGATGACACAGTTGTGTTCCATCCACTTAATAAAGCAGAAATAAAAGAGATAGCCGTTATTCAATTAGCAGGATTACGCAAACGCTTGGCTGAACAAGACGTAGAGTTGGAACTAACAGACGCCGCGCTTGATAAAATTGCTGACGCAGGTTTTGACCCAGTATATGGCGCAAGACCTTTAAAACGCGCAATCCAAATGTACATTGAAAACAAACTAGCTCAAGAGCTATTGGGTGGCAATATCAAGCCAAAAGATAAAGTGGTTATGGACTTGGTGGATGATGAGTTTGTGATTGTTAGATGATTTTGGGCTTTAGGGCTTTAGGGCTTTAGGGCTTTAGGGCTTTAAAGCTGGAAGGAAAAAAAAGCAGTCTTTAGTTTAATGCTCAATATCGAGTGTTAAATTGGGGCTGCTTTTTTGTTGATTAATTTGTTAATAAAACGGGTCAGGGCTGTATGCTCCCCACAATTAAAGAAGAAGGTAGGAGATAGTTAACTTAATCAACCAAACGATTTTTCTTCAGCATCTGTTGTTTTAATTGACTGTTTTCAAAACCTAATCGAGTCATGACTTCTTCCGATATATCAATCACATCACCTACGCCGATAACATTCCACAAACGCTCTTCTATTTCTTTGGCTCTATGAAGTGCGTAATCACCAACATAGGCTAACTCTTTGGCAATGTAGTTCATGTCGGGTCTACCGGTGCGAGAGATAAACACTCTATAAGCAAAGAATATATCGGTTTTAATTGCTGAGTCGATAAAGCTGGTTAGCTTTTCCGTGGTCATAAATTGGTCGTCGTATTGCGCCATAAATGCACGAATTTCGCTTTTTTCATTTGGTCTAAATCTAAGATATAAGTCAACGTATTCTGGTTTGTCAGCACGTTTTAATTTAGTCAAAATAGGCGAGAATACTGAGATTAACGCATGATCTTTTAACAAAGGATAAAAGGTTGTTTCATGAGCATCAGGTTTATATTTTAATAACATCTGATGTAATAAGTTTGTTTCAGTGCCTTTGCCTGCGGTATTTACTCTGAGCTTGCTATTTTCTTTGGCAAAATACATCGGGAAGTTATGAATACTTTTAGCCGCGATATTACGTAAGCATTTAGATAATCCATGGAATTTACTTTCCATTTTTGCTGGCGTTAATTTGGCTTTGTTTTGATTAATTAGCTTTTTGAAAAACTTGGACGCTGTGTGTTCACCGTTAGGTTCAAATGTGCGTAAGTTTATAATTAACTTATTACGCGAAATAGTCATCACTTCATAAGGTAGCTTTTCTAACTTAAAGGCTTTAGTCACGCGCTGGAAGTCCGGCATAGACAATAGAACGATGTCACCTTTTTTGTGAGCATCCGCTTCGTCTAACACTATTTGCAAACCGTGCTCGGAAAAGTCTCTTGTTTCGCCATAGATACTGGTATCAGAATTAGGATCTTCAATACGAATGCCAGACTTATAAAGGTAACGTTCTTCTGAGCGTAAATTAACGTACTCAATAGACTCTACAACAATGGAAATATAACGTTTTAACTTAGGGTGACCAAACTGCGTCAATTTACGCACTAAGTCTTGACTGAATTCATGAGTTTGTTGATATTGCTCGGCAAAGTTATCACCGGTTAACGGTGTCATAGTGACAACGTATTTTAGGCCTGACAACATTGACTGAATTTTTTCTGAAGGTGGTTGGTTTAATAGCTTTATTTCTTCACCAGCACTGTCAGGAATAGATAAAGGTAAATATCCGTCTGCTTCATTGGCTATCGAGACTTGTAGCTTAAATACTTTCCAGCTGGCTTTTTTGGAACCAAAACCGATAAAGGCATCTTTTAATTCAGGACTGGCGTTCAGTTCTTCAGAAGTTGCCGTATAAAAATAAAGTTTGCCTTGTTTAGCGTGAGTAAAACAAAACAGCAGAGACTCTTGAATTAAATTACCTGAGCTTAAAATTGCGTCAATACGAGCTTCATTTAACACTTGTTGTAATATTAAGCTTTTATTCTCATCACTAAAATAGCCTAAGGTTTCACGATTATTCTCAGTGGCTAATGCCATCGTTGGTAATAATCTGCCTTGAACTTCTCGCATGAAAATAGGTAATGATGTTGCTCTTGGCAAATAATATTGCTCAAAGCCTTTTATAATAATTGCGTCTAAGGTGTTTTCTAAATTCACTTTATAACGACGTTTATTACTGTTTATAAAGTCACTTAAAAACTCATCAAATGAACCGACTTCTTCAGCAAAAGAGCGTTTCATTCGGATGTAATTATAATTGGGGCCAGCATTTTCAATACCAACGATTTCGTATTGAATTCCGTCAGTAAGGTTAAGCGAAACTTCGTCTTCAAGTCCGGTTAAAAAGAGTGAGATCTTTTGTCCTAAGGCGACATCTTTAGCCGAGGGTATTTTTACTTTAGCACCGCTAATGGAGAGGTCGCTTGTGTTGGCTTTTAATACATTGCCAATACCAAACTGTAATTCCACATTAATACTAAAATTCATACGCTCTTCGTTGCGTATGCCGTATTGAGCAAAGTGGACGATTTCTCCGCCATGTTCTGAGATCACTCTATTGGCCGGATTCTTTTCTTTTACTTTCTCTACGGTTTTAGGAGCTAAGGTTTTGTCTTTTTCTGTAAGGCGTTTTTCTTGTTGGATTTTATCCATGATCTTGAAATTATTGTCAGCGTGTAATACTGCTTCGTAAACACCAACCGTATAACGACCGAACTTTTCTATCTGTTGTTCAAATATTTTTTTGGCTAACTCATCTAGGTAGTGGACTTGACCTTTGTGTTCAAAAGAACTGGTTTCACCATCGACACTACCGCGTAAATCAATCAGGCGGGCACAAGGTTGGGCTAAACGTTTTAGCTCCATTTTAATTAAAAATTGCTTTGATTTGGGCACGTCGATAGTCGCGGATTTGAACTGTTCGTCAAAATCCGGTTGATTTATCACTGCTTTTAGTTCTTCAATGATCCCATTGAACTCCTGTAAGTCAGCTGCCATGAATTAAATAACCTTTTGATTTTATTGTTTTTATTATCGCTGTTAAATCGCGAGTCGTAAATAGTTAACCACTTATTTATATTGAAATGACTAAATAAGTAGATTTATATTTGAATCTATACACTTGCTAAGCAACAAATATGCCATAGAAAATAAGAGCGTGTTAGCAAAATAATCAGGATAAGACCCCGCTAGTTTCATTTATACAATTAATATTATTGTTCATTAGGTACGAGTTTATGCTTATTGAAATTATCTTTATCGGGTAAACTTAAACATCTACTTTGAATACTTGGTTGCAATAAAGGAAATAAACGTCAATGGCAAAAGCAAAAATAGCATATGTATGCAGTGATTGTGGTGGGGAGTTTCCAAGATGGCAAGGCCAGTGCACAGAATGTGGTGCTTGGAATACCATCTCAGAGTTTAGAGTTGCGCCAAAGCAAGCTGCCGCTGCGTCTAAATATGAAGGTTATGCAGGCCAAGTAGAGAATAAAGTACAAACCTTAAGTAGCATTGATTTACAGGCGTTGCCTAGATTTAGCAGCGGTTATAAAGAGCTTGACCGAGTTTTAGGCGGCGGGATTGTTCCGGGATCCGCTATCTTAATAGGTGGCAGCCCTGGTGCTGGTAAAAGTACCTTGTTATTACAAACCATGTGTTATTTAGCTGAGCATATGACCACGCTTTATGTCACAGGTGAAGAAAGCTTACAGCAAGTTGCCATGCGTGCTCACCGTTTAGGTTTACCAACCAACAAATTAAACGTATTAGCCGAAACCAATGTAGAAACCATTTGTACTCACGCGGTTAATTTAAAACCATCAATAATAGTGGTGGACTCAATTCAAGTTATGCATGTATTAGACGTGGCCTCAGCACCAGGCAGTGTGTCGCAAGTTCGTGAGGGCGCGGCGTATTTAACGCGTTTTGCGAAACAAAATAATGTGGCCGTTGTGTTAGTGGGTCATGTAACTAAAGACGGTTCGCTTGCGGGTCCTAAAGTGTTGGAACACTGTATTGATGCAAGTGTCATGTTAGATGGTGACGAAGACGGACGCTATCGAACACTACGCGGCACTAAAAACCGATTTGGTGCAGTAAACGAACTTGGCGTCTTTGCCATGACAGACAAAGGGCTAAAAGAAGTGAGTAATCCATCTGCCATATTTTTGAATAGGGCAGAAGGGGACTCTTCTGGCAGTTCAGTTACGGTTTTATGGGAAGGGACACGTCCGTTATTAGTAGAAATCCAGGCTTTGGTTGATGCCTCACAAATGGGCAACCCTCGTCGGATTGCGGTTGGTTTAGATCAAAATCGTTTAGCTATGTTGTTGGCTGTTTTGCATCGTCATGGCGGTTTGATGCTGGGCGACCAAGATGTATTTGTTAATGTGGTTGGCGGCGTAAAAGTGACAGAAACCAGTGTGGATTTGGCGTTATTATTAGCTATGGTTTCTAGCTTCCGTGATCATCCACTTGACCGCGAGTTGGTGGTATTTGGTGAAGTTGGTTTGGCTGGCGAAATTCGACCTGTGCCAAGCGGACAAGAACGATTACGAGAAGCAGCTAAACATGGATTTAAAAAGGCTATAGTGCCTAAGTCCAATATGCCAAAAGAGCCGATTGCCGGAATGAAAGTAATTGGTATCTCTAGATTGTCTGAAGCGTTAGAGCATTTATAAGAGTGTTATAAAAACTCGATTGAGTTCTTTGTTTTGATTCAGCCGTTTTGTTTAATTTGTGACGAGCTTTTTGCTTTGATAGAAAAAGCTCGTTAGCGTAATTTACGGATAAGATAAGCTAGTTAGCTCTCTATTTAAAAAGTCTTCATCGCCAAGATTTAAAGTAATTAAACGTTTTAAATGAGACACACTTTCCAAGTCCATCTTAGTACAGGCAATACCAATATTTTGTTTTTCAACATGAGCGATAAAACCAAAGATCTTAATAGTGATCTCCGTATCAGGTAACGTAAAAGACAAAGTACAATCTTTATCTGTGTATTCACTTAGGTCGGTTTCAGATTTTATTAACGCACCTTTTAAAGATAAATCGACCAAGCTGGTTTCATAGGTTTTTTCACCTACTTTTAAACTAGCCACAGTAGAAAAGATGATGCGAGTAAAACGTCTTTTATCTTCCATATGAAAACCTTAACAGTTGAATTAAATATAATATTTTTATTATGTGATTAACATTATCATGGTTCTAGATTGCTCAAATTGCAAGCATTAAAAAAGGGCATGAATACTATTAGTATATGCCCTTTTTAATATTTATAGCTTGGTAAAAGTAGAACGTTTACCGGATGATCATTTTAATCTTTTGTATTTGATCCTATGAGGTTCTGCTGCTGCAGCACCATAGGTTTTCTTCATCCATTCGTCATATTCAGTAAAGTTACCTTCAAAGAAGTTAACCTGACCTTCATCACGATAATCGATTATATGAGTCGCAATTCTATCTAAAAACCAGCGGTCATGTGAAATAACCATGGCACAACCTGGGAATTCTAAAATAGCTTCTTCCAGCGCTCGCAAGGTTTCAATATCCAAGTCATTCGTTGGCTCATCCAGTAATAATACATTACCACCGGTCTTTACTAACTTAGCTAAATGAACACGATTACGCTCACCACCAGATAGTTGACCAATGATCTTTTGTTGATCAGAGCCTTTAAAGTTAAAGCGGCCTACGTAAGCGCGCGAAGGCACTTCATAAGTACCAATTTGAATCAGTTCACTGCCACCTGATATTTCTTCATAAACGGTTTTAGAGTCGTCCATGTCGTCACGGAACTGATCAACACTGGCAAGTTTTACCGTATCACCAAGAGTCACCGTACCAGAGTCTGGTGTTTCAGCGCCGGAAAGCATTTTAAATAAAGTAGATTTACCCGCGCCATTCGCGCCAATAATACCAACAATAGCGCCTTTAGGAATTGAGAAACTTAAATCATCAATTAAGACACGATCGCCATAAGACTTAGTTAAATTTTCAACATCTACCACTTTATCGCCAAGGCGAGGCCCCGGTGGAATATACAATTCGTTGGTTTCATTACGCTTTTGGTTTTCATTACTTGATAACTCTTCAAAGCGAGCCATACGAGCTTTACTTTTTGCTTGGCGACCTTTTGGATTTGAACGTACCCAATCAAGCTCATGCTTAATGGTTTTTGCTAAAGCATTTTCAGTACGTTTTTCTTGTGCAAGACGTGCATCTTTTTGCTCAAGCCAATTAGTATAATTACCTTCATAAGGAATACCGTGGCCACGGTCTAACTCTAAAATCCAACCGGCGACATTATCTAAGAAATATCTATCATGGGTAATAGCCACAACAGTACCAGAGTAGTCATGAAGGAAACGTTCCAGCCAAGCGACTGATTCTGCATCCAAGTGATTGGTTGGTTCATCAAGTAATAACATGTCTGGCTTTTCAAGCAGTAAGCGACATAGGGCAACACGACGACGTTCACCACCACTGAGAACCGCAATTTTTTGATCCCACTCTGGTAAACGTAGAGCGTCTGCAGCACGTTCTAGAGTGTTATCAATGTTATGACCGTCTTGTGCGTTGATAATATCTTCCAATTGACCTTGCTCTTTTGCAAGCTTGTCAAAGTCAGCACCTTCTTCAGCATATTCACTATAAACCTGGTCAAGACGCGCCATGGCATTTTTTACTTCAGATACAGCTTCTTCAACCGCTTCACGCACAGTTTGATTTTCATCAAGCTGAGGTTCTTGTGGTAAATAACCGATTTTAATACCAGAAAGGGCTTTTGCTTCACCTTCAAATTCTGTATCAACACCCGCCATAATTCTAAGTAAGGTTGATTTACCAGAACCGTTTAAACCTAAAACACCAATTTTAGCGCCAGGAAAAAAACTTAATGAAATGTCTTTTAATATTGTACGTTTCGGCGGAACAATTTTTGAAACGCGATTCATCGACATGATGAACTTATCTGGTAACAGCTGAGCCATATTGAAACCTTAAAAAATGAAAATGATGGTTAGTTTGCCAAAGATTAAAAATGGTAGTTTAACTCGGCATAAACAATGTGGTGAATGATAAGATAATTAACGGTCTGTTGTCTAAAGGTTAGTGATATTTATTAAGGTTAAATTATGCATTTTTATGTTTATTTATATTTCACTTAACCTGCACTAACTATAAGTGCTAAAAAGAAAGTAACAAGCCTGTGCCGTATTTTCTAACGGTCGATACTTAATTGTTCTAAATCATAAGTATTTCTAATGATTTGACTATATTATTTTTTTTAATTAGCGCGTATTATGTTGCCAAATTTTATTATGTAATGTTAACTTTTTAACTATCCTCTCTGTTAAAAATAATAGATGTCAGGAATGTTAGAAATGTTAGGTGTTAAAAACTTAAATCAGCCGAGGTGTGGACATGCTAAAACGTGATATGAATATTGCCGATTTTGACCCAGAGTTATGGGAATCAATTCAACAAGAAACCAAGCGTCAAGAAGATCATATTGAGTTAATCGCTTCTGAAAATTACTGTAGTCCACGTGTTATGGAAGCTCAAGGCTCACAATTAACGAACAAATACGCTGAAGGTTACCCAGGTAAGCGTTATTACGGTGGTTGTGAATATGTTGACGTTTCTGAGCAACTAGCTATCGACCGTGCCAATGAATTATTTGGTTCTGATTACGCTAATGTACAGCCACACTCTGGTTCTCAAGCAAACTCTGCGGTATTCCAAGCGTTAGTTAATCCAGGCGATACTATTTTAGGTATGAGCCTTGCTCATGGCGGTCACTTAACTCACGGTTCTCACGTAAGTTTCTCAGGTAAAATCTACAATGCAGTTCAGTACGGCATTAATGAAGCAACGGGTGAATTAGATTACGCAGAAGTTGAAAAATTAGCACGTGAACACAAACCTAAGATGATCATTGCTGGTTTCTCTGCATACTCAGGTATTGTTGATTGGGAACGTTTCCGCAAGATTGCTGATGAAGTTGGCGCATATTTATTTGTCGATATGGCTCACGTTGCAGGTTTAGTCGCTGCAGGTGAATACCCAAATCCAGTTCCTTTTGCACACGTTGTAACAACAACAACGCATAAAACACTAGCGGGTCCTCGTGGTGGTTTAATTATTTCTGGTTGTGGCGATGCTGATGTTTATAAAAAGCTAAACAGCGCTGTATTCCCTGGCGGTCAAGGTGGTCCTTTATGTCACGTTATTGCTGCTAAAGCGGTTGCGTTTAAAGAAGCACTACAACCTGACTTTAAAGTTTACCAAAAGCAAGTTGTTGTTAACGCTAAGAAAATGTGTGAAGTAATGATGTCTCGTGGCTACGATATCGTGTCTAACGGTACACAAAACCACTTATTCTTAGTTGATTTAATTGCTAAAAATATGACAGGTAAAGATGCTGACGCTGCGTTAGGTAAAGCATTTATTACGGTTAATAAGAACTCAGTTCCTAATGACCCACGCTCTCCATTTGTTACATCTGGTCTACGTTTAGGTACGCCTGCGGTAACTCGTCGTGGCATGAAAGAAGCTGAAATGGTTGAGTTAACTAACTTAATCTGTGATGTTTTAGACAACATTGAAGACGAAGCAAACATTGAAAGCGTTAAAGGTAAAATTAAAGACCTTTGTGCACGTTTCCCTGTTTACGGCTAAGCATTAGCCGAGTACAAAAGTTAAGCTAAATAGTTGCTCGAAAACAGCACCTTAGCTGTGTTAAACTAAACCGCGATTTTTCGCGGTTTTTTTATGGCTGTTAATTGTAACTTTCTTTTGTAGTAACCAATATATTAATTAAAGCGTCATAACTACATTAATTAAATCGTCATAACCATCACTTTAACTACAAGTAGGTATATTTATGCATTGTCCATTTTGTTCAGCAACGGAAACTAAAGTAATAGATTCTCGTTTAGTTGGCGGTGGTTCTCAGGTTCGTCGTCGTAGAGAATGTAATCAATGTAACGAGCGTTTCACTAGCTTTGAAGGTGCAGAGTTAGTCATGCCTAAAGTGGTAAAACGCGATAGTAAACGTGAACCGTTTAACGAAGATAAAATGAGCGCTGGTATTTTACGAGCGTTAGAAAAAAGACCAGTAAGTACAGAACAAATAGAACAGTTAATTTTAAGCATTAAAAAAGAAATAAGAATGACGGGTGAAAGAGAAGTCAGTTCTGAGTTTATTGGTAACTTGATCATGGATGGATTAGTGCAAGTAGACAAAGTGGCTTATGTTCGATTTGCATCTGTGTATCGTTCTTTTGAAGACATTAAAGAGTTTGGCGAAGAAATCGCAAAAATTGGCCAACAAGCTGATAAGAAAACTGAACTTAGCAAGCGACAATCTAAGCTGTTCGAATAGAAAGCTATTTGAATAAAAGCGTAACTTTGAGTACAAGATAACATTATGAGTTTTTCTTTAGCCGACCATGAATTTATGGCCAAAGCCATTAAATTGGCACAAAGAGGCCAATTTACCACTAGCCCAAATCCCAACGTGGGCTGCGTTATTGTAAAAAATAACGAAATTATTGGTGAAGGTTGGCATAAAAAAGCCGGTACAGGCCATGCGGAAGTTAACGCGTTAGTTAATTTAACCGCAGAGCAAACAACAGACGCCACAGCTTATGTCACGTTAGAACCTTGCAGTCACTTTGGTCGAACGCCACCTTGTGCAAATCAATTGATAGACGCGAATATTAAGCGCGTTGTGGTTGCTATGCTAGATCCTAATCCATTAGTGGCAGGCAAAGGTATCTTGTTATTAATGCAAGCAGGGGTTGACGTAAAACTTGGTTTGTTAGAACTAGATGCAAGAGCACTTAATTTAGGTTTCCTGTCCAGAATGGAAACTAAACGTCCGTTTGTGTCCGTTAAAATGGCATCGTCTTTAGATGGTAAATCGGCTCTTGGTAACGGACAAAGTAAATGGATAACGGGTGCAGAAGCACGTGCTGACGTACAAACGTACCGAGCCAAAGCTTGCGCTATATTATCTACGGCAACAACTGTAATTGCCGACAACGCAAAATTAAACGTACGTGCAGAACAACTTAACTTTTCTTACCCGTTTGATGATGTGGTAAAAGAGATAAGACAGCCAATAAAAATTATCTTAGATAGCCGTGGCGATTTGGATGATAAACATCAGAGTGAACTGGCGTTATTTGACGGCAAAGAATCTACAGTGTCTGGCACATCAATTATAATTGTAAGAAAAGACTCGGACGAGTTACCAGCAAGTGCACACAATAATGTTAGTTATATCCAGTTACCTTATGATGAAAGTGCTAACCGTTTTGACATCGGGGCTTTGTTGGATTGGTGTGGTAAAAATGAAATTAATAATTTGTGGGTAGAAGCGGGCGCTAAATTGGCCGCTAGTTTTGTTGAGCAAAGTTTATTCGATCAACTTATTGTTTACATAGCGCCTAAAATTATGGGCATGAATGCACAGGATGTTATGCCTGTTGGACCATTTGATGCTATGGAACAAACGATTGAATTACAACTTAAAACATTAACGCTGTTAGGCCAAGATATGCGTCTAAGCTATGTTAATAAAAGCTATGTTAATAAAGTCGCTGTTAAAGCAGTAGATATTAAAGAATCTGAGGAATAATCTGTGTTTACAGGAATTGTTGAAGCAATTGGTAAAATAACGTCTTTACAAAAAAAAGGCGGAGATTACCAAGTAACCGTTAACAGCGGTGACTTGGATTTATCAGATGTGAAATTAGGTGACAGTATCGCAACAAACGGTGTTTGCTTAACGGTTGTTGAATTATCAAGTAACGGATACGTTGCTGATGTATCAAATGAAACGATTAAACACACAGGTTTTGCCCATTATAAAGACGGTCAGTTAGTGAATTTAGAAAAAGCCATGTTACCAACGACTCGATTTGGTGGGCACATGGTAAGTGGTCATGTTGACACTGTGGCCAAATTAACTCGTGTAGTTAATAATGGCAGAGCCATTGATTTATGGTTCGATTTACCAAAAGAAATTGCCAAGTACATAGTAAAAAAAGGCTCTATAACCATAGACGGCGTAAGTTTGACGGTAAATGAAGTAGAAGCACAACAGTTTAAATTAACCATAGTGCCGCATACTTCTGAGCAAACAACGTTAGAAAAGTTAACAGTAGGTGCTGCAGTAAATGTAGAAGTTGATATAATCGCCCGATATGTGGAACGTCTGGTCAGTAAATCAGATGATGGCGTCACTATGGGTTTATTAGCAAAGTCAGGTTTTTTGAAATAGAACCTTCATTTTAGATTTAAACGATTCTGGTAGAAGAAATGAAATTAAATACCCCTGAAGAAATAATTGAAGACATCCGTCATGGCAAAATGGTCATTTTGATGGACGATGAAGATAGGGAAAATGAAGGTGATTTGATCATGGCAGCAGACATGCTAACGCCTGAACATATTAACTTTATGGTAACGCACGCACGTGGTTTGGTGTGTTTGCCAATGACAGAAGAAAGAGCTATCGCCCTTAACTTGTCACTTATGGTAGATAATAACAATGCTGCATTTGCGACTAACTTTACGGTTTCGATTGAAGCTGCTGAAGGTGTTACTACTGGTATCAGTGCAGCGGATAGATCTCGTACAGTACAAGCTGCTGTGTCGGTAAATCCAAAGCCATCAGATATCGTTCAGCCTGGTCATATATTTCCTTTAGTCGCTAAAAAAGGCGGCGTATTAACTCGTGCGGGTCATACAGAAGCAGCGGTCGATTTAGCTCGTTTAGCTGGCAGAGTAGAGGCAGGCGTTATAGTTGAGATCTTAAATGAAGATGGCTCAATGGCACGTCGCCCAGATTTAGAGATATTTGCAGAAAAACACGATATAAAAATTGGCACCATTGCTGATTTAATTGAATACCGTAATTTAAATGAAACTACCGTTGAGCGTATTGCGAAATGCAAATTACCAACTAAATTTGGTGAGTTCGACTTATATACCTTTAAAGACACGATTGATGAACAAGTACATTTTGCTTTAGTTAAAGGTAATATTACAGAACAAGAAGCACCTTTGGTTCGTGTTCATTTACAAAATACCTTTAGTGATCTTTTATCATCAGACCGCTCGGTTAATAGAAGTTATGCTATCGACAGTGCCCTTGAAAAAATTGCTGAAGAAGGCGGTGTATTTGTCTTGTTAGGTAAGCAAGAAGATACAGCTGACTTAATTAACATTGTTAAACGTTTTGAAGCGGAAGATTCAGGCGAAACCTTAGCGCCAGCTAAATGGAATGGAACATCACGTAATGTTGGTGTTGGTTCACAAATACTAGCGCAATTAGGTATTAAGAAAATGCGACTACTAAGCTCACCTAAAAAGTATCATGCTTTGTCTGGTTTTGGTTTAGAAGTAACTGAATACGTAAGTGAGTAATATGTAAATGATCAGTAATTGTTATTTTTCTAACGAATACTGATCAAAGTTTTAAATACCCTAGGTATTAGCAAGCTTATCCCTAACATCAAATATTTTGTTGTGTTATTATCGCGCAAAATTTTTTAAGTAAAATAGTAAGGTTTACGAATGAACATAATTGAAGGTAACTTCCGTGCTACAGGCAAAAAATTTGCGGTTGTAGTTTCACGTTTTAATCACTTTATTGTGGACAGTTTATTAGATGGTGCGCTTGACGCATTAGATCGTCACGGTGAAGTGAGCGATGACGATATTACCGTTGTTTATGTTCCAGGTGCGTATGAACTTCCTGTTGCTGCTAAAAAAATGGCTAAGTCAGGCAAATTCGATGCAATTATTGCTATTGGTGCAGTAATTCGTGGTGGAACACCACATTTTGATTTTGTTGCTGGCGAATGTAACAAAGGTCTAGCAAGTGTTTCTTTGGAATTTGATATTCCATTAGCATTTGGTGTGATCACAACAGATAGCATAGAACAAGCCATTGAACGTGCCGGCACAAAAGCGGGTAACAAAGGTGGTGAAGCCGCATTAAGCGCGCTTGAAATGGTCAACGTTATGGCTCAACTTTAGGATTCTCATTTAATGAAACCAGCTGCAAGAAGAAAAGCCAGAGGATTAGCGGTTCAAGCTATTTACTCTTGGCAGTTAAGTCACAACTTAATTACAGATGTAGAACAACAAATGTTGTTAGACAACGATGTATCAAAAGTAGATGTGCAATATTTCCAAGAATTAATTCGCGGTGTTGTTGCTCATTGTAAAGATCTTGATGAGGCATTAACGCCTTATACAGAACGTCCATTTGCTGAAGTTGATCAAATCGAAAAAGCAATTTTACGGTTAACTGCATTTGAACTTAAATATCGTGTTGATGTGCCATATAAAGTGGCAATTAACGAAGGTATCGAGCTTGCTAAAAAGTTTGGTGCTGACGATAGTCACCGTTTTGTAAATGGTGTATTGGATAAAGCGCTTAAAGATTTACGCGTACCATTAGTATAAATAAAATGTACATAAAGTGTTGTAGGAAATTGGTATGAAAGAGTTTGAGCTCATTCGGAAATATTTCTCCGAGCGTGGGCCTAAACGCAAGGATGTAGTGTTAGGCGTTGGCGATGACGCCGCTCTAACACGAGTACCGCAAGACAAGCTTCTTGTTATTGCCACAGATTCGATGGTTGAAAATACCCATTTTTTCCCAGATACATCTCCTCGTTCAATAGGTCACCGTTGTCTCGCTGTTAATTTAAGTGACTTTGCCGCTATGGGGGCTGAACCTGCATGGGCGTCGGTTGCTATTACGTTACCAACAGTAGATGAAGCTTGGATTGAAGAGTTTGCCAACGGTTTATTTGAAGTTGCAGAATATTGTAATGTGCAAATAGTTGGTGGCGATACAACTCAGGGGCCATTAGCGGTTACGGTTTGTTTGAAAGGTTTTGTGCCTGAGAATAAAGTCCTGTTGAGAAGTGGCGCTAAAGCCGGTGATTGGATTTATGTTACCGGAAGTTTAGGTGACTCTGCGTTAACGGTTGCATCAAAGCTTAATAAAATAAATGTACCTGCTGGGCTGTTAGCTCAAGCAGAGCAAAAATTTAACTTCCCTGTGGCTCGATTAGCGGCAGGTCAGGTGCTTCGTCGTGCAGCAACGTCTGCAATTGATATATCAGATGGTCTAATTCAAGACCTGTCACATATACTTACAGCTTCAAAAGTCTCGGCTGAAATAGACGTAGCAAGTTTACCTATATCTTCGGCTGTTACCGCTAGTCTAGATGAAGATAGTGCGATTGTTATGGCATTAATTGGTGGTGAAGATTACGAGTTATTATTCACACTTCCAGAAGAGCAAAAAGGCTATTTAGAACAAAATGCCACTGCTATGGGCGTTGATTTTACTTGTATAGGTCAAATCAGAGGTGGGGATAACGGTATCAGCTTAGTTAAAGCTGGTGATAAGTACCCGACGCCAAACATGAATGGATACCAACATTTTTCTTCTGAGGAAAACTAATGTCAGACCCTGTCGAACAAAATAAAGTAGAAGCTGTGCAAACTGAAGAAAGCCAAACCCAAGAACAGAAGTTCAATATGTGTAATAAAGTACATTTATTGGCAACTGGATTTGGGAGTGGTTTATTACCAGTAAGTCCTGGAACTTTTGGTACAGTAGCGGCTATTCCTTTCTATTTATGTTTTGTTTATGCGCCTGATTGGACTTTTTGGTTATTCACTTTACTCACTTGTTTGGTAGGTCCATATATTTGTGGCAAAGCGGCCGACGATATTGGCGTACACGATCATAAGTCTATTGTATGGGACGAGTTTGCTGGATTTTTCATTACCATGTGTTTTGTGCCGTTTACTTGGATGAACGTACTCGCTGGATTTATCCTGTTTCGTTTTTTCGACATTATCAAACCTTGGCCAATCTCTTGGCTAGATAAGCACGTACATGGCGGAACAGGCATTATGATAGACGATATAGTCGCTGGTATTATCTCAGCGGGCATATTGTTTTATATACAGCCTTTTATAAACTAAATTAAATCACTAAATTATCTCAGTAAGTACAGCTCACTATCAAGTGAGCTGAGTATGCCAATCAAAGCACTCATTTATTTGATTAACAGTTCAACAGCTAACACTAACCAGTATTTAGCTTTACAGACCCCTTTAATACCTAATACAAGGCTTTCAAATCCCCCCTGTTTTACGTTAATATTTTGATGTTAAATTGTAATATAAAATAACCCCTATCTAATCAAACAAAGTAAGAAGAGTTCCGCCAATGCCCGAACCTGATCTAAATCGAGTCATGACATTCGTAACACCACAAGAGCTTGGGCAGTGGCTTAAAGCCAATCACAACGTAGAAACTGAGTTGTGGGTTAAGGTATTCAAAAAAGGGACGAAAGTACCAAGTGTGACTTGGGATGATATTGTCATTGAGTCTTTGTGTTGGGGCTGGATTGATGGCATTAAAAAGTCACTAGATGAGCAAACTTATCTTCAGCGTATAACGCCTAGAAAGGCGAGAAGTAACTGGTCGAAAAGGAATGCAGTTCATGTGGATCGTTTGATTAGTGAAGGGCGAATGAATGAGTCTGGACTGGTACATGTTCGTGCCGCCAAAGCGGATGGCCGATGGGATAATGCGTATGTGGTCAGCGAAATGACAGTACCTGATGACTTTCTAGCTGCATTAGAGGGGAAACATAAAGCGAAGCAGTTTTTTGATACGCTTAATAAATCAAATCGTTATGTTATCGCGCATGGATTAACAAGTGCAAAGAAGTTGGAAACCAGAACTAGGCGCTTTGTAAAATTTATGGATATGATGGAACGTGAAGAAAAACCGGTTTAGTTTATTTCATTTTCCCAGCTTGGTAATGTTTTGACAGTTTTAGGTTTGTTGTAATTGAGCTAATTTATAGGCATAAAAAAAGCCCTACAAAGTAGGGCTTCTTTATTACAAAAGAGATGAGTGATTAATCTTTTTTGTCTTCTTTAGTTGTCGCTTTTTTAGAACTGTCTTTGTCACTAAGCTCTTCATCATTGTTGTCACCAACAACATGTTCTAGCTTTAATTTCTTAACGGTTCTTATTGTGATCACTGGACCAGAAAGGGCGTAAAGCGCAAATACTGCTAATAATATTTCTGCAGGGCTTGCCGCTACAAATGTAAATATTAAGACAATAACTAGTACTGCAACAAAAGAAACCTTTCCACGCCACTCAATTTCTTTAAATGAGCTATAACGGAAGTTACTTACCATAAATAAACCACATAGAGCAGTAATAATGGCTAACGGTATGCTGTAATCGTGGCCACTAACATCATAACCAACACCACACCAAACTAATGACGCAATAACAGCCGCGGCGGCAGGAGATGCTAAACCTTGGAAATAACGTCCATCAGCTACGCCAATTTGAGTATTAAAACGTGCAAGTCTTAATGCAGCACAAGCAACATATATAAATGCAGCTAACCAGCCAAACTTACCTAAGCTACTTAAACCATAGTTATAAGTGACTATTGCAGGGGCAACACCAAAAGAAACAATGTCAGCCATGCTGTCATACTCAGCACCAAATGGACTTTGTGTATTTGTCATTCGGGCTACTCGGCCATCTAATCCGTCAAAGATCATGGCGACAAAAATAGCAATTGCAGCAGCTTCGAAGTTGCCATTCATAGAAGAGACTATGGCAAAAAAGCCTGAAAATAATCCAGCGGTAGTTAGCAAATTAGGAAGCAAATAAATACCGCGATGAGTTGTGGTTGGAGAATCTGATTTGTTTGTCATATAACCTTGATACTATCTAGTTAAAATTACTTTTATTACTTGGCAAAATAATAACATAGTTATTGTTCTGACAAAATAATACATTTACACATTAAAACTAACAGAAGTTAAACTTCTATATTAGTTATTCAGTCGTTGTTTCTTCATTACTTATAGGTGTTAACGGCCAGCCACCTAATTCTTTAAATCTATTTACCATATAACAGAACAGGTCTGCGGTTTTTTCTGTATCGTAAATTGCTGAATGAGCTTCTTTATTATTAAAGCCTAAACCCGCTTGAATACAAGCTTGAGCCAATACCGTTTGTCCTAATGTTAATGCTGCAAACGACGTAGTGTCAAAAGTAACAAAAGGGTGGAAAGGAACACGTTTGTATTTTTCTCGTTCAATAGCGGCCATGAAAAAACCATGATCGAATGAGGCATTATGAGCCACAATGACGGAACGCTGACAACCCGCTTCTTTTTGCCCTTTACTCACTGCTTTACAAATTTCTTTTAACATTTCACTTTCAGGTACTGCGCCACGTAATGGATTAAACGGGTCTATTCCATTAAAGTCGATAGCAGCTTGCTCTATGTTTGCGCCTTCAAATGGCTCAACATGAAAATGGATTGTTTTATCTTTTTCTAATACACCATCAGCATTCATTTTTAATGTTACAGCTGCAATTTCTAATAATGCGTCGGTCTTTGCATTAAAACCAGCGGTTTCAACGTCGATAACCACAGGATAAAAACCACGAAAGCGTGAAGATAATAAATTGGGATCTTTTGACTTGGACTCGACTTTATTAACATCGTTTTTGGTGTCAGAGGTTTCTGTAGTTGGGGTTGAATTCATTGACAAAGCATTAACCAGATTCAGATAAATTTTATCTATTATCTCATGCAAATGTTTTTTGTGCATTGGCAATTTATATAAATTGGCACTTTATGTGACTATATAATCTAGTTCTATACTCAGTGTTGCTTATTTGGTCATCAAGATGTTTAATTTAATGCAGCTTTACACTCGCTGCATTGGTAGATTGTGGATATGAAAATAAACCGTAATTGGTTTTATATTCACAGATCACTTAGTTACTATGCGTTGTGGTATTTTTATTGCTTACTCTAATCAAATGTTAATTAATACTCAGCGGACTCATCGTTAGGACGTTACTGTATGATTAACACAGTTTATAACCTAGACTTATCAGTGAAGTATCCTTTTACTTGATTTATAAAGACTAAATAGCAAAGTAGAGTATGAATAAAATTAAAATAATTTTTATCTTAGTGGCAATCGTATGCCAAATTTTGCCGTTGTCGGCTAACGCTGACTACCGTCGCTATTCTGGCACATTGGGTAATTCAAAGTGGAATGTCACCACAGAATCAAAATTACAATGTGATTTAACTCACCAGATCCCTAATTACGGCTACGCCATTTTTAAAAGTGAAGCGGGAAAAATTGTTAATTTAGGTTTTGAGTTAGACATGATGCGTTTACCTGCGGATTATAGTTTAGCTAATATAGAATCGGTTCCACCTAATTGGCGTCCAGGAACCGCATCAAAACAAATTACAACTATGCAATGGCGCAAGCAATTCAATGGTGATGTTGATGAAAATTCAGCTTGGGTGATGCTAACTGAATTAGAAAAAGGTTATTTCCCAACGTTATATTATTCTGACTGGCACAATAAAAGCGACCGAGTTGCAGTTGCGTTATCGGCCACCAATTTTACCGATAGCTATTATAAGTTTTTAAACTGCATGGACAATTTGTTGAAATACAACTTTGTTGATATTGCTCAATTGGATTTAAATTTTGAATTTGGCGGTGCGGTTTTAGATAAGTCTTCAAAAGTAAAACTGGCTAAAGTGAGAGAATACTTAAAGTACGACAATGAAATCGAATCGATTACAGTCAAAGCTTATAGCGATTCTTGGGGCGGACGTTGGAAAAACTTAGAGGTATCTATTAAGCGAGCGGAAGAAATAAAACAACTGCTTGTTGATGCGGGTATTCATGAAAGTAAAATAACCATTGAAGGTTTTGGTGAGAAACGTCATGTGGCATCAAACCAGAATGAACTAGGCCAACAAGCGAATAGACGTGTGATTGTTGAAATGATTAAACCTTAAGTATTAGCACACTAAGTTAGCGTTACTACCATAAGCGACTGTATAAATTGGTGATAGGCTAAGAGGGCGTTAGTCGGTTGCTATTTATAAATAAAAAAACCTAATCATTTATGATTAGGTTTTTTTGTTTGAGTGATTTAATTCACCGTAAGTTATTAGGATTTATTAGCGAGTTTCATGGCTCGTTTTTTTAATTCTTCCATCTGTGCATCAATACTAATGACATTGTTGAGTTTATAACTATCGATACTGTCGTCCATATCCATTGCCGAGGCGGCTATGTTTTTAGCTTCATTCGCCACACTTTCCGCACCAATAACATTCTCACTAGATTGTTCATAAATGATTAGGATATTTTTATTCACTTCTAATATCGCATCACTTTGATCGCTAGTATTCATAGATACTGAGTCAGTGACTTCTTGAATTGCAGCTATTTTATCAACGATTACGTTTAATACATTTTCTATTTGAGCCGCTTTTTCAGCGCCTGAAATTGCAAACTCTTTACCCACGTTAATAACCTCATAGGATGTAGTTGCACTTTCTTGTAACTCTAATACTAAACTAGATATCTCTTCTGTGGAGTCTTGGGTTCGTTTAGCTAAATTTCTAACTTCTTCTGCGACAACTGCAAAACCTCGTCCTTGTTCGCCGGCTCTTGCTGCTTCTATTGCGGCATTTAATGCCAGTAAATTGGTTTGATCAGCAATTGATTTAATCAACTCTACCATTGACGATATATTACCAACTTTTTGATTGAGCTGCTCGATGGCTTCTGCAGAATTAGACATTTCATCGGCAGAACGTCTTATCACTGTAACTGCTTCTTCAACCGATTTTTTACCTGATTGAGATTCTTCTAATACTAAATTTACGTTAGCAGCGTTGTCTTTCATCGACTCAGAAATAACTTGTACATTGGTACTCATCTCTTCTGCAGCCGATGCGATAGTTTGAACATTTGCTTGTTGCAATAACAAGTTAGATTGACTTTGACTAATGGCTATTGCGGTTTCATGGACAGAGACGGTAATATTTTTAGAGGTGTTACTAAACATAGTGAAGTCTTCACTAATCAAAGTTAATATTTTATTTACGTTGACGGCAATATTACCTAATTCATCTTCACTGATGACTTCAATAACCCGAGTTAAATCTTTATTTTCAAGTATGTAACTAATAGTCCCATCAATGGCAACGGATTGTCTTTTACGTAATCTTAATGCCATGAATAGTAAAGCTGTCGCAATTAGCCCAGCGGTTAAAATAAGACTTTGGCGTATTAAAAGTGACTGGGCTTCTTCTATACTTTCTATTGCCGTTTTATCAATTATATTCAGTAACTCAGTTTCCGTCTTTGCTTGTAACTCGATATATTTAGTCGATGCATTAAACCATTGGCTGGCCGATATATTATAATTGGAGTCTTGCGATCTTACTTTATTACGGAACTCTTCAACCGCTCTAGCTTCAGGAGCATCAAAGGAGGCTTGTATTATTGCCATCAGCTTTTTTGGTGCAATTTCTAACGATTCTTTTTTAAACACGTCTTGTTTAGTGATCACCGTTAAATGCTTATCGGATAATTCTCTAGAAAATTGGTCATTGGTAAATACGGTACTTAGTATTGCTCTTTCAATACCTAGCTTTTCTTTAAAACTACTTAAGTTGTAAACCGAAAATAGTTCGGTCGCAATAAGAGGGTCATAAGTATTCTTTGATGTTTGTACTACAAAGTGTAAACCTAGTTCGTTTAGTTCAGTGTATTGCGTAATGGCGGTTGATGAATTTATTGTTTTGGAATCAACCTTGTTTTGTAAGCTTTTAATTTGACTGTAGCCTTGGATAAATTCATCGACAATTTTTTTACCAGATGGGGTTACTGGTATTTCTTTTACTATTTTAATTAGCTGCTGAACGGATTTTTGTGTTGCGGTTCTTTGGTTTCGTAATTCATTTTTGTTCTTTTCTCCATTGGAGTTCATAAACCCAGCGGTATAACCTCTTTCTTTTTGTAATTCATGTACGACTGATAATACGGATTGAAGTACAACGACATCATGCTCAGTTTGAACAGCGTGTTGAATGACTACATTGGTTTTAATTAAATCCGCACTGATCACAAAAGTTAATAGCAAAACGGGGATTAATAGCACTTTGGTTAAGTGTTTAGACATTAACTTTGATAAGTTTTCTACATTCATTTAACGTACCTACATAGCAATTGATAAAAAAGTATAATTGGCAAAGTATGGTCGGTTATTGGTATTTTACTAGTTAGCGAGGTTTTTTTTTAGATTAATGCTTTTACTCATATTCTATTTATCGGTTTTAATTGGATCTTTTTAATAGCTCTTTTTATTAGAAAGGATATTAATATTAACTAATATCAGTTCTTGCTTTTATTTCGCTTTAAAGCCCTAACTTGAAAACGAATCGGGGCAACAGACTTTATTAACCTATCAGATAGAGGACTTTGTTGGTTTAACATTAATGATGCTAAATGTTTTGCCATTAACGGAGCTGTCGTTAATCCTCTTGCGCCTAATCCTGTCATTATAAACAAGCCATGCAGATCTGAATTTGGATGTGTTGCATTGGCAAAGTTATGGCTGTTTTTTGTTTTTTTATCTTCTGCTGCCAAAGACCTGTTTACATTTTTCAGTTTATCCAAACGTTTTAATTTTCCATTATTTTGATCCACATTGTCCTTTACCCAGTAATTACTCATAACTTCGCCAACTATTGGATGGTGATCTTGGCTAGTCGCTCGTATCGCTGCATTTTGACCAATGATGTCATGCTCAGTTATTTGTCTGGCCCAATCTTGTTGTTCGTATACTTGTTGTAATTGGTCTAGGTTTTTAAGGTTATCCGCTGGGTTGCTGGTTTCATTGTTATTGCCACGCTCAAAAGTAGCGCCAAAACATTGTTGCTGGTTATGCGCTGGTGTCATGTAACCATTGTGGCAAAGAACGGTTTTTAGCTCAGATGCCATGCTTACTGGGTTTAAATGTGAAACTTGGCCACGGATAGGGATAATATCAAATTGCTGAGTCTGACTATATTGATTGGCTAAATGGCCGGAGCAAACGGCGACTTGATCAAATACACAGGGAATAAGTTCTGCATGGCTTTCTAGTTGCCATTTATCTTGTTCTGTTTGGTTTAACTTTGATATATCTGTGTTTGCTTTGATTGAAAGATTAAAATTTGCAGTTAAATATTTAGCTGTGTTTTGGCAGAACTGTTGTGGCCAAATCCAACCACCATCTTTGAAATATAAGCTTGGGAAAGGTAAAGCTAGATTGGCACGATGTGAAGATTGTTCAGCTGAAATGAATTGGCCATGAGATGGCCATTCATTGGCTATTTGCTGTAAGCGCTCTACAAGTTCAGGAGTAAATGCTTGTTGTAATACGCCACACCATTGATGTGCAAAATTGACATTTATTGAGTTTATTTGTTTATAAAAATCAACAGAATAGGGGTAACATAAGTCATAAAGCTCAGCCAGTACCGAGAATTGTCCACCTTGTAATAGGGGATAAATAGCGCCTTGTTTATTACCCGAGCCACGAGAACCTAAGCTCTCGTCACTGCAATACAGGGTAATGTCTAATTCTGGGACTAATGAGAATAACTGATAAGCCAAACATATTGATGATATTCCACCACCGATAATAGCGATTTTGTGCTTTTTTTCTTTTGTGGGGCTATCAATAGGGGAATAACTCGCTGCACTTTTAAATAATTCGGCATTCATCTTTTGGACTTAATGTTGATTTAACGTAATTAATTACTTGGGAGTAGGTATAAACAAGGGACATGGTAGCCCCTAAATATAACAAAGGTAACCTGTTTTTTTAGATTTAATCGTCAATGTGTCGCGCTAATTTTTATTCAGCTAACACTTGTTCGCTGAAATTAGACCAGTTAAGATAAAAATACAGGTAGAATACAGAAAATTTTAAGTCTCACTTAGGAATTCAGAATGAAAAGAGCCGTTATTACAGGTTTAGGTATTGTTTCAAGTATTGGTAACAATAAAGCAGAAGTATTGGAAAGTTTAAAAACTGGAAAATCAGGTATTACTGCATCGGAGCAATTTAAAGAATATAACTTACGTTCACAAGTATCTGGCAGCATCGACCTAGATGTTACTCAGCTTATTGACCGTAAAGCGATGCGTTTTATGGGTGAAGCTTCTGCTTATGCTTATATCGCCATGCAAGAAGCAATTGATGATTCAGGTTTAACGGATGAGCAAGTATCTAATCCTCGTACTGGTTTATTAGCTGGTTCTGGTGGTGGGTCTTCTAAAAACCAAATAATCGCGTGTGATATTTTACGTGAAAAAGGCGTTAAACGTGTAGGTCCTTACCAAGTACCTCGTACTATGAGCAGTACTTGTTCTGCAACATTGGCAACTCCGTTTAAAATTAAAGGCATTAACTATTCAATCAGTTCAGCTTGTGCCACGTCTTCACATTGTATTGGTGCTGCATTAGAGCAAATCCAACTTGGTAAACAAGATATTGTTTTTGCCGGTGGCGGTGAAGAAGTTGATTGGACATTAGCGGGTATGTTTGACGCTATGGGTGCGTTATCGACTAAATATAATGATACGCCTGAACTTGCTTCGCGTACTTATGATGCAGATCGTGACGGATTCGTTATTTCTGGCGGCGGCGGTATGGTTGTTGTTGAAGAATATGAGCATGCTGTGGCTCGTGGCGCTAAAATTTATGCTGAAATCGTAGGTTATGGTGCAACGTCTGATGGTTATGACATGGTTGCTCCATCAGGTGAAGGCGCTGAGCGTTGTATGAGAATGGCGCTTGAGACAGTTAAAGGTCCAGTTGATTACTTAAATACTCATGGTACAAGTACACCAGTGGGGGACGTTAAAGAACTAGGCGCTATTCAAAACGTATTTGGTGGTAATTCACCAATGATCAGTGCGACTAAAGCAATGACAGGTCATGCACTTGGTGCAGCTGGCGTTCATGAAGCAATCTACAGCTTATTAATGATGGAAAACAAATTTGTTGCCCCATCTATTAATATTTCAAACTTAGATGAACAAGCGGAAGGTTTGAACATTATCACGACTGCGACAGATGCTGAGATTACAACCGCAATGTCTAACAGCTTTGGTTTTGGTGGCACAAATGCCACATTAGTATTCCAAAAAGTATAACGACTGTTTTAACACCAAGCTCAAAGTTTGATCTTGGCTGTTAAAATTAGCTGTTAAAATTAACCATCTAAATTTAGTTATTAAATTGAAATTTATTTGGTTCTTAAAAACCTGAAATATCGTATGATGTTTCAGGTTTTTTTATAGCTTTGAAAAAGATGACGAATGAATATATTTATAGATGAAAACATTCCTTACGCTGACGACTTTTTTTCTGACATAGGTGAGATAACTCGCTTTGCCGGACGTGAGTTAACCGCAGAACAAATGACTCATGCCGATATTCTGTTAGTTCGTTCTATCACTAAGGTTAACCAGACGTTGTTATCACAAGCGGATAAGTTATCTTTTGTGGGGACGGCAACCATAGGTGAAGATCATATAGATAAAACCTTGTTAGCAAACAAGGGCGTTACATTCACCTCTGCACCAGGTTGTAATGCGGTCTCGGTGGCTGAATATGTTATTTCATCCTTATATGTACTGGCCGAAAAATATCATTTTGATTTATTAACAAAAACCGTCGCTATTGTTGGTGTGGGTAATATCGGCAAGGCGTTACAGAAAAAGTTAACGGCATTAGGCATTAACTTATTGTTATGCGATCCCGTCAGAGAGCAAACGGAAGATGGGTTTGTTTCATTAGATTACGCGTTAACGCATGCCGACGTTGTCACTTTCCATACCCCGTTAACCGCAAACGGTGACCACCCGAGTTTTCATTTATTAAATGAGGCAAATATTCAATTATTAAAACAAGACGTATGTTTAATAAATGCAAGTCGTGGGGAAGTGATTGATAACCAAGCTCTGTTAAATGAAATATACCGTCGAGATAAAAACCAAGAATTAACCATTAAGCTGGTATTAGATGTTTGGGAGAATGAACCTAATCCGCTATTAGAGCTTATTGAATATACCGACATTGCAAGTGCCCATATTGCAGGGTACAGCTTAGAGGGTAAAGCCCGTGGCACAGAAATGCTATATCAAGCAGTGTGTCAGCATTTGAATTTACCCGTCGTTAAAAAATTAGATGAGTTATTACCAATTCCAAGCGTTACTCAGCTAACGTTAAACAACCAAGAACAAGACGTGAATCAATTGAAGCAGGTGATCCATTTAGTTTATGACCCAAGACGAGATGATGCTTTATTTAGAAATTTACTCGCGGTAAAAGGCTTTGATTGGCTACGTAAAAACTACCCAATGAGACGCGAATGGTCATCGTTGAAATTAGAACGCATATCTAATAATCAAAAAGGATTAAATTATTTGCAAATAGGGTTTGACGTTTAGACGTCTAGACGGTAGTTTTAGTGCAAAAGCACTAACCAATAAAAATAATTGTTTATGACCCCTTTAACTTAAGTAAGTAACTATCTAAGTTATTTACTTAAGTTAAACCGGGATAAACATCATTCAACAGCAGAGTATTAAAATGTCAGAACAAAAATATAATGTCGCAATATTAGGTGCCACTGGTTTAGTTGGTCAAAATCTAATAGAAATTTTAGAACAAAGAAATTTTCCAGTAGGGGAATTGTTTCCTTTAGCTAGTGCTCGTTCAGCCGGTTCGACAGTTAAATTTAAGGGAAAAGACGTTGAAGTACTAAATGTTGATGATTTTGATTGGACTAAAGCCCAAATAGGATTATTTTCTGCTGGTGGTGATGTTTCAGCTAAATACGCACCTATTGCCGCTGAGCAAGGTTGTGTGGTTATTGATAACACGTCACATTTCCGTTATGAACCAGATATTCCTTTAGTTATTCCTGAAGTTAACCCACAAGCGGTTGCTGATTTCAGAAACAGAAATATTATTGCTAACCCTAACTGCTCTACAATCCAAATGTTAGTGGCGTTAAAACCAATCCATGACGCATACGGTATTGACCGTATTAATGTGTGTACTTACCAGTCAGTAAGTGGCGCTGGCAAGTCAGCCGTAGATGAATTAGTTGGGCAAACCGCACAATTAATGAATGGCCGTCCAGTTGAGTCTAAAATATTCCCAATGCAAATGGCGTTTAACGTTATTCCTCAAATTGATGTGTTTGAAGATAACGGCTACACCAAAGAAGAAATGAAAATGGTGTGGGAAACTCATAAAATATTTGGCGATGACTCTATTGGCGTTAACCCAACGGCAGTACGTGTACCGGTATTTTACGGTCATGCTGAAGCAATACATTTAGAATTACGTCAACCGGTTACCGCTGACGATATAAAAAATGTGCTTGAGCAAGCTCCTGGCGTAACCTTAATGCCTGATGATGCAGACTATCCAACGCAAGTGACGCACGCAAGTGGACAAGACACTACGTTTGTTGGTCGTGTTCGTGAAGATATTTCACATCCAAATGGTATTAACTTATGGGTTGTGGCTGACAATATTCGTAAAGGTGCAGCAACAAATAGTATTCAAATAGCAGAAGTACTTATTGCTGATTATCTATAATTTACACTAGATAGAACAAGGCCTCTTTAATAAAACTAAAGAGGCCTTTTTTTTGGTCGATATAATATGCGTAATAAAGTATTTTTAGGCTAGATTCATAATAGTAAGTTTTATTTCGAATAAAACTGGTATGTGCTTTGCTTTGAAAATGTATTAGTGTTTAAATTTACTTGTATTTTGATCTCCTGAGTGCTGTAATTTTTATTGTAACTCGGTAATTCGTCTATCATTTTTGTAAAATATTTTGGAAGTTAGTTAATGCGATTAAGCCTTAAAGTCCTTATAGTTCTAATAGTTACTAGTATTTTTACTGGTCAAACTTTTGCTAAGTCTGAGTCAAAATTACGAGGCCCTAAAGGCGTTGACTACGGAGAGATCGGGGTTCAGTACGGACCAACCTCCGAAAAAGACACTATTTGGAAACTCGGCAATAAGTTCCGCTTTAAAAATGACGTTACCGTCAACCAAGTCATGATCGCTATTCTAAGAAAGAACCCAAGAGCATTTGAATTTGAAAACCTAAACGGTCTGTATGACGGTGTATTCATTGACATCCCGAGCCATAAAGAAGTAAAAGCAATCGATCCTAATTATGCCAAACGCAGAGTTGACGCTGACAGTGAACTTTGGGCGGCAAGAATGAACGGTACTTTTACCGCTGGCCAACAAGAAAGATTGTTGAGCCCGATAGAAGACGCTAAACAGCAAGATTTGAAACAAGCCAAAGAAGAACTATCTGAAAAAATTAAAGAAGCGAGTGTTGAGCAGGCTGTAAAATTTGATAATTTACAGCAAAAATTCTCAACATCAGTAAAAACAATAGAAAACGTATTAGAAGAAAGCCAAACAAATCAAGATAAGCTAACAGTGTTAGGCGATAAAATTGGATTGTTAGAGCAAGACTTAAGTGCGGAAATAGAACACAGACAATTATTAACGGATCAGTTAAATAAAATCATTAACATGACTCAAACTCAACTTGAAATGGCGCAAGCTAGAGAGTTTGAAGATAGTCAATCTTTTGGTAACCAGCTTTCTAACTTCTTCAAAACAACATTTGGCATGATAATGCTGTCGGTAATACCCGCACTATTAGTTCTATTTGGTGCCATGTATTATTTACGTAAGAAAGACGAGCAAAAGAATGCAGAAAACGAATTTTTAGATCAACCATCGATTCTTAATCAAGACTTCTCTTCTTCATCTAACGCAGATGATTATTCGTCAGAATCAATGGGTGACTTAAATGATGCTCTATCTGACTTAGACATGAGTGATTCGTTGGACGAGTCGATTGAATTAGATGATGAACTTGATTTACTAGATGACTCTTTTGATGATGACGACTTATTGACAGATGATAATTTGTTATCTGGCGATGACGACGAAGTATTGTTAGATGATGATTTAGATAGTGATGATTTACCAGAAAGTGACTTAGACACCTTGTTAAGTGAAGATCTTATCCCTGAGGCACCTGATGCCGATGATGAGGAAGGGTTCGATGCTGACAATGTACTTGACGCTGGTGATATAGAAGAATTGTTAGAAGAAGATGATGCCGACGATGACATTGCTGGCATTGACATCGATGAAGACGACATTGACGAAGATGAAATTCTAGATACAAGCGTAGATGATGTAGACGCGATAATGGATGAGCTTGGCATCAATACAAATGATGATGAAGCTGAAGACGACCTTGGTTTTGATGAAGACGAAGATGAATTCGATATAGACAATGTATTAGACGAAGAATTATCTGAAACAGACGATGAGTTTGATATAGATAATGTATTAGATGCTGAGACATCTGAAACGGACGATGAGTTAGATATCGACAATGTATTAGATGCAGAGACATCTGAAACAGAAGATGAGTTTGATATCGATAATGTATTAGATGCAGAGACATCTGAAACAGAAGATGAGTTTGATATCGATAATGTATTAGACGAAGAATTATCTGAAACAGACGATGAGTTTGATATAGACAACTTATTAGATGAAGAGTCGGCCGAAGATGAAATTGATGTTGAAGACGGGCTAGAGATTGCGTCAACAGACGACGAATTTGATATCGACAATTTACTAGACGAAGAACTAACAGAAGAGTCAGATGAGCTTGAAGAAACAGAAGCCCTAGACGACGCTGAATTAACAGAAGAGACGGAAGAGCCTGAGCTTACAGAAGAATCTGAATTAGCCGAATCTCCAGAAGACCAAGAACTAACAGAAGAATCTGATGAGCCTGAAGAAACTGAAGAAACTGAAGAAACTGAAGAGAATGTTGACTCGGCAGCTGTTGACTTGAATGAATCAGAACAAGAAAGCGATTTACCAGAACAAGATCTTGAAGCGAGTTTAGAGTTGGATTCATACCCTGAATTAGACTTAGATGAAGCACCAGAAACTGAATCAGACACTGAAGTTGATGAAGAGTTACTCGACTCTGAATTAGATGCGTTGGAATTAGATGAGTTAGAGTCGGATGAATTAGAATCTGATATCGATGAAGCTGACGACAGTGAAATCTCAATTGATGACCTAGGTGATGAATTAGATGCTGATGTAGACACTGATGCAACTGATGACCAAGACCCTGATGATCACGACTCTGATGATCACGAGAGTGCGTTAGAAGATGTGTATCCAGATTTAGAGTTAGGAGGTTCGGAAAACGATCTAGATGACGAACTCGTTGTAAACGATGCTGATAACGTAGTTATTGATGATCTAGGTGATGATTTAAGTGTTGGTACAGATGAAACTAACAGTGCAGATGATTCAGGCGAAATGGATATTAACTCTTTAATGACAGAGTCAGAAGAGTCGGCAGAAGAGCTACTAACGGACGAAGATTTAATAAGTAGTAGTTTTAATGAAACTGATATTAACGACTTATTAGAAGACGACAGTACAATAGAAACTGACGGCGAATTAGAAGCTGAAGCAGAATTTAACTCTGACCTTGAAGCTGAAGCTGAGTCAGAATTTGAAGCTGAACCAGAGCTTGAAGCTGAACCAGAAGTTGAAGCTGAGCCAGAAGTTGAAGCTGAGCCAGAAGTTGAAGCTGAGCCAGAAGTTGAAGCTGAGCCAGAAGTTGAAGCTGAGGCAGAAGTTGAAGCAGTGCCAGGATTTGAAGCTGAACCAGAAGTTGAAGCTGAACCAGAGCTTGAAGCTGAGCCAGAAGTTGAAGCTGAGCCAGAGCTTGAAGCTGAGCCAGAGCTTGAAGCTGAACCAGAACTTGAAGCTGAGCCAGAAGTTGAAGCTGAGCCAGAAGTTGAAGCTGAACCAGAATTTGACACTGAAGCAGAATTTGATGGCGAAGCTGAGTTTAACGCAGATCCAGAAGATGAATTAGACCCAGATGCAGATCCTAGTGATGAAGAAATTGATATTGATGAATTAGAGAACTCTGATTTTGATCAATTACTATCAGAATTATCAGAAACGGAAGGCGATGAAGAGCCTGCTGATAATACGCCAGAACAAGGTGCTGAGACTGACATAACGTTAGATCAAGCTGATGATGTTGATGCTAGTGCGCAAAAAGATTATGTTAAAGTCGATACTTTAATGAATCAATTAGATGACATAGACGAAGATGCTATTTCAGACGACTTAGATGTTGATGTTGGTTTAGACGATTTTGACGAGCTTGATGAAAATCGTGGCTCTGTAGACGTTGACCAAGACTCTGGTGGTTACGGTTCTAACTTAGATATTATCAGAACATATATTGACATGGATGATGAAGAAAGCGCTCGAGCTGCTATTTCAGAAGTGTTAAATGGTGATAATGATCAGGCTAAAATGGAAGCAAAAGAATTATTAAAAGAGTTAGATCAAGAATAAAGCTTTGTTTAACACAGTTAGTTTTTTATAATCGACGATTATTTGAAAATAATAGATTAGTTTTATGCGAATAGCACTAGGTGTGGAGTACGACGGAGCCAAATTTTATGGTTGGCAACGTCAACGTGACGTTACTACAGTTCAAGAAGAGTTAGAAAAGGCGCTTTCGAAAATAGCCAATCATCCCGTGTCTGTATTTTGTGCAGGCCGCACTGACGCAGGGGTTCACGGAACCGGCCAGGTGGTCCATTTCGATACTGATTCAATCAGAGCAGATCGTGGATGGACTCTTGGCGTTAATACAATCTTACCAGACTCTGTCGCTGTTACCTGGGTGAAACATGTACCAGACGACTTTCATGCTCGTTTTTCAGCTACAGCTAGACGATACCGTTTTATAATCACCAACTCTAAATTAAGACCCGCGATACTTAACACAGGTTTAAGTCATTATTACTGTGATTTAGATGTCGAGAAAATGCATCAAGCTGCACAATGTTTAATTGGTCAAAATGATTTTAGTTCTTTTAGAGCGGCTCATTGCCAAGCTAATACACCAAATAGGTTTATGCACTTTATAAATGTTCATCGTTTCAACCACTTTATTGTCATAGATATCCAAGCCAATGCATTTTTACATCACATGGTCCGTAATATTGCAGGCAGCCTTATTGCTATCGGTCGTGGTGATAAACCAATAGAGTGGATGGCAGAGTTGTTAGCTCAAAGAGACAGAACATTAGCGGCTGAAACGGCTAAACCAAATGGACTTTATTTAGTTAAGGTCGATTATCCAGACAAATTTGAGTTGCCGACTCATCATCTTGGTCCTTTGTTTATCCCTGATTAACTAGCTTTGCCACTAATAAGACCAGTTTATTGATTTTTTTATTGTTACATTGTGGTTTAATAGCGTTAATTCTCATGCTTAGTACACATTTTATGTCTAAGTTGTTTTGATTTTTTTTTAGGGTAGTAACGACATGAGTTGGATAGAAAAAATTCTTCCAAAAACAAATACATCAACTAAACGCAACATTCCTGAAGGCGTTTGGACAAAATGTACTAGCTGCACATCGATTTTATATAAAAATGATTTAGAAAAAGAGCAAGGCGTGTGTCCTAAGTGTGACCACCATATGCGTCTTTCTGGACGTAAACGTCTTAATTTATTTTTAGATACTGGCGAAAAAATAGAAATTGCGGCGGAATTAGAGCCACAAGACGTATTAAAGTTTAAAGATACTAAACGCTATAAAGACCGCATTGTTGCTGCACAAAAACAAACCAATGAAAAAGATGCAATGATAGTAATGAAAGGACGTGTTAAAGGCATTCCTTGTGTTGCTGCTGCATTTGAATTTTCCTTCATGGGTGGTTCAATGGCAACGGTCGTTGGCGAAAAGTTTGTGCAAGCAGTTAACGTTTGTATCAAAGAAAACATACCGTTTATTTGTTTTTCTGCCTCTGGCGGCGCTCGTATGCAAGAAGCGTTGTTTTCATTAATGCAAATGGCAAAAACCAGTGCGGCATTAGCTAAATTAAGCGAAAAAGGTATTCCGTTTATTTCGGTACTAACCGACCCAACAATGGGCGGTGTTTCAGCCAGTTTAGCTATGTTAGGCGATATCAATATTGGTGAGCCAAAAGCCTTAATCGGTTTTGCTGGTCCTCGTGTAATTGAGCAAACGGTACGTGAAAAATTACCTGAAGGTTTTCAACGTAGTGAGTTCTTAATTGAACATGGTGCGATTGATATGATCGTCGACCGTCGAGAAATGCGAAATACAGTTGCGCGTTTATTTGCAAAAATGTGTAAACTACCATCATTGGAAAAAGAACACAGAACTGCATAATAATGTCAGAACAAAGTATTTTTAAAAGCCAATCTCTTTCAGATTGGCTTTTTTATTTGGAATCCCAACACAATAAAGAAATAGATCTTGGCTTAGAGCGAGTTTTAACTGTAGCTGAAAATGCTAGTGTGCAAGACTTACATGCAGGCAAGGTCGTATTAGTTGCCGGTACTAATGGTAAAGGCACAACTATCCGCTTTATGGAACAGTACCTGTTAGGCTTAGGCAAAACGGTAGGTGTTTACAGCTCTCCTCATATGTTCGAGTACAACGAACGTGTTCGTATTAATGGCGAATCAGCCTCAGATCAAGATTTAATCGACGCCTTCTCTTTTATCGAGCAGCACCGTCAAGGGACAGGCTTAAGTTACTTTGAATTTGGTACATTAGCGGGTTTTAAATTACTACAAAGTAAACAACTCGATTATGTACTCGTTGAAGTTGGACTTGGCGGCCGTTTAGACGCAACAAATATTTTAGAGCACGATGTCTCTGTGGTGACCTCCATTGGGTTGGATCATATCGATTGGCTTGGTGATACCATTGAAAAAATAGGGTTTGAAAAAGCAGGGATATTTAAAAAAGGTAAACCAGCGATTGTCGGTGAACCTAACAATATAGCCTCGATTGTTCAGCAAGCTAAAAATCATCAAGTTTCTGAGTTTGTGCAATTTGGACAAGATTACTCATTTGAGCAAAGCACGTCACTGACACAAGACACATGGAACTTTGTTTACGGCGATATATGTTTCAATCAATTACCTAATGTTTTGATCCCAAAACAAAATATTTGTACTTCGCTAGTTACCTTAATAAAATTAGGTGTTACTTTAGAACAAGATAATATTGAACAAACGTTATCTCAACTGTCTTTACCTGGTCGAATGCAAATAGTGTCCACAGAACCATTACAAATGGTTGATGTTGCACACAACCCACATGCTGTGGAGTATTTGAGTTCTATGCTGTTGGCAGATACTCAATTAAAGTCTGTATCAAAAGTGACGGCAGTTATCGCCATGATGAAAGATAAAGACATTAAACAAACATTGGCGTTAATGATTGATGTTGTTGATGAGTGGGTTATAGGCGATTTAGTCGGTAATCCAAGAGCAGCAAAAAAAGAAGACATTGCCGAAATTTTGCAGAGTTTGGGACAAAATAATGTCACCATGTTACCTAGCGTGAAACTTGCTTGGCTGTATGCCAATGAAAATCAAAACAAAGATAGTCTTTTACTTGGCTTCGGATCGTTCTACACTGTCGCCGAGATTCTAAATAAGGCAGAGGATTAATATGACGAATTTAATTAAACAACGTGTTGTTGGTTTGTTACTGGTGTTAATAGCCGGTATTGTTTTTTTACCCGATTTACTAGATGGGGAAAAAGAGCAAACTAAAGAAGAGTTTAAAAAAATTCCAATTCGTCCTCAAGTTGATGAATCTCCAATCGTTAGTGACTTCCCAACGGATGAAGTATTAAACGCTATTAAAAAAGCACCTCAAGTCATTGAAGTAAAAGCAGATGACGATGAAACCGCACAAACCGTTGCTGAATCTAAGCCCGCAAAATCTGAACCAGTAAAAGTCAAACCAGCAAAATCTAAAGCGAGTGCGTCAAATACTAAAACCGTATTAACCAAGATTGCGCCAGAAAAACCTATTGTTGAAGTTAAGCCTGTACAAGCGGACTTTAAAAAAGCAGCCTGGGTATTACAATTAGGCAGCTTTAAGCATAAAGGAAATGTCGACGCGCTAGAAAAACGTTTAAAGAAAGCGGGCTTTAAAGTGTTTATCAGACCGATAGAAACTAAGTCAGGCATATTATCTAAGGTTTTTGTTGGACCAGAGCTAGACCGTAAAAACCTAGAAAAGGCACAAGTGACGTTAAAAGAGTTAACTGGCTTAAATGGTAAAATTACCAAATTTGTTCCTATAAATTAGTAGTCTCTTGTTACTTAGTCTGTTAGAATTTGCGCCGAATTTTAGCCACCATTTTATAAGTTTATAAGTCAATATGGTTTGGATTGATTACGCTATTTTAGCAATCATAGTAATATCTGCGCTGGTGAGTTTAACCCGTGGATTCATAAAAGAGGCCGTGTCTCTTGCTATATGGATCACTGGTTTTTTTATTGCCAGCCGATTTTACGCCGACCTCGCAATTTACCTCACTGGTATAGAAAAAGACTTATTAAGAAATGGCGCGGCAATCACTATCTTATTTGTTGTCACCTTAATCTTAGGGGCATTCATCAACCACCTCCTTTCCGAAATAGTCCATTACACTGGTTTATCTGGTACTGACAAAATGTTAGGCATGGTCTTTGGTGCATTACGTGGTGTGCTCATTGTTGCAGCAGTATTATTATTTTTAGACACTATGACGCCGTCGAGTGGCGCGTCCTGGTGGAAAGCATCTATTCTCATTCCAGAATTTAGATTCATAGTTGAATGGTTTTTTGAATTATTAAAAGAAAACTCTAGTTTACTTTCTACACAAAATTGATGGAGAGCTGATCATGTGTGGTATCGTCGGTATCGTTGGTAAATCGCCTGTTAATCAAATTATTTATGATGGGTTAACTGTTTTACAACATCGTGGTCAGGATGCCGCGGGAATAGTCACTATAGATGACGGAAAGTTCAGATTACGTAAAGCCAATGGTTTTGTACGTGATGTGTTCCAAGAACGTCATATGCAGCGTCTAGAAGGGAATATGGGAATAGGGCATGTTCGTTACCCTACAGCTGGTAGCTCTAGCTCCGCTGAAGCCCAACCATTCTATGTGAACTCACCTTATGGTATTGCCTTGGCTCACAATGGCAACCTAACCAATGCAAACGAATTAAGAGAAAGTCTTTTTAAAGTTGCACGTCGCCATATCAATACCACCTCAGATTCAGAACTATTACTAAACGTACTTGCACACGAGTTGTGTGAATCAAAACTAATGGAGTTAACGACTTCTGACGTATTTGAGGCGGTTACTCGAGTTCATAAACAAATCCGTGGTGCGTACGCTGTTGTTTCCGTGATCATAGGTCATGGTTTATTAGCGTTTAGAGATCCAAACGGTATACGTCCTTTAGTACTTGGTCAGCGCGAAACTGAACAAGGCGTTGAATACATGGTTGCGTCAGAAAGTGTTGCGCTAGATATCGACGGCTTTAAATTAGTCAGAGATGTAGCACCAGGTGAAGCGATTTATATTACAGAAGCTGGTGAGTTACATACTCAACAATGTTTCGAAGGTGCTAAATGCGTACCTTGTATTTTTGAATACGTTTACTTTGCACGCCCTGATTCAACATTAAACGACATTTCTGTTTATGGCTCACGCGTAAGAATGGGCGAACAACTAGGTCTTAAAATTAAGCGCGAATGGGCTGATTTAGATATTGATGTTGTTATACCTGTACCAGAAACAAGTTGTGATATCGCACTTGAAATCGCCAATGAGTTAGAACTTCCATATCGTCAAGGTTTTGTAAAAAATCGATATGTAGGTCGTACTTTCATTATGCCAGGTCAAGCACAGCGTAAAAAATCAGTACGTCGTAAACTAAATGCAATTGAAGTTGAATTCAAAGGCAAGAATGTATTGTTAGTTGATGACTCTGTTGTACGTGGAACGACGTCTGAGCAGATAATTCAAATGGCCAGAGATGCAGGTGCTAACAAAGTATACTTCGCCTCAGCTGCGCCTGAGATTCGTTTTCCAAATGTATATGGCATAGACATGCCTTCGGTTAATGAGCTTATTGCTCATGGACGTGAAGTGAATGAAATTGCTGAAATGATTGGTGCTGACGAATTGATCTTCCAGTCGTTAGATGACTTAATTGTTGCGGTTAAAGGCGACAACAAAGCATTAACGCAATTTGAAACTTCAGTATTCGATGGTAACTATATAACTAACGATATAGACCAAGAATACCTAGAGTCTCTAGAATCTACACGTAAAGACAATGCAAACAAATCTAAGTCATTACCATTAGAAACTGGCTTGGAATTACATAACGACGAATAATGTCGTATTACATGTAATTGTTATCTCGCGTTAAATGAAAAATAAAGAAAAGGCTGTTTTAACAGCCTTTTTTGTTTTTTAAAATTGAAAAAATAGTAATTCTCCAGCCGTTACGAACCATTAATTACTAAAAAATGGCAATAAAAAAGCCAGTTATAAAAACTGGCTTGTTATTAATATAATTATTATCGCTTTAGTGAAGACTAGCTATGAAACTTCTCACAAGCTTCTAACGTATTCTCGACTAAAGAGGCGACTGTCATAGGGCCAACACCACCTGGCACCGGTGTTATCCAACGAGCTCTTTCTTTTGCAACATCAAATTGTACGTCACCAACTAACTTACCATTGCTTAAGCGATTAATACCTACATCGATCACAATTGAATCTTCTTTTATCCAATGACCCGGAATAAATTCAGGCTTACCAACGGCAACCACTAAGATATCAGCACGTTTAACTTGTTGTTCAAGGTCGTTAGTAAACTTATGACAAACCGTAGTAGTACAGCCAGCCAGTAATAACTCTAATGACATAGGACGGCCAACAATATTGGATGCACCAACAACAACCGCATTCATACCCTTAAGGTTTAATTGGGTGTTATCTAATAAGGTCATAATACCTTTTGGTGTACATGGGCGCAGAGCAGGCATTCTTTGAGCTAGTCGGCCAATGTTGTAAGGGTGGAAACCATCAACATCTTTATGCGGATGGATCTGTTCTAATATTTTTTCAGCGTTTAAGCCATGAGGTAATGGTAATTGAACCAAAATCCCATCGATTTCTTTATCGTTATTTAACTCATCAACTAAATCAAGGAGCTCTTGTTCAGTAGTCGTATCTGCCAAGTCATAAGAGCGAGAAAGGAAACCCACTTCATCACAGGCTTTTTTCTTATTCCCCACATAAACTTGTGAGGCAGGATCGTGTCCTACTAATATAACGGCAAGACCAGGTGGACGTCTTCCTGCTTGAACGCGTGCGCTAACGCCAGTTCTTACTTTATCTCTCACTGTTTGTGCGATGGCTTTGCCATCAATTAATTTTGCCGTCATAAATAACTCATAAATAGATAACTGGGAGTAGGGTAATTGTAACTTCTTTCATAAAAGTTAGCATGGCCTTTTTATAACTAAACAAATAAAAGCTAAGGAGAAATTTAATTTTAAATGGATTTTGTTTAACAAAAACACAAAGTTTGAATGTTTTATATTCTTTTGCTGTAAAAAGCAGCAGTCGGTAAAAATCTTTTAAAAAAGGTTTGACTGCAAATGGGGATGTCCGTATTATGCCGCCCTGTCGAGAGGTAGTAAGTTCTCAAAAATTAAAGTCGGTGTTTAGCGCAGCTTGGTAGCGCACTTCGTTTGGGTCGAAGGGGTCGAAGGTTCGAATCCTTCAACACCGACCATTTTTGAATTTTGAGTTTACCCCGTAGGTTATGCGCCCGTAGCTCAGCTGGATAGAGCAACGCCCTTCTAAGGCGTCGGTCGTAGGTTCGAATCCTACCGGGTGCACCATTCCTTTTTGACATGTTAAATGTGGTGATTGTAGCTCAGTTGGTAGAGCCCCGGATTGTGATTCCGGTTGTCGTGGGTTCGAGCCCCATCAGTCACCCCAATCTTTTCTGCGGGAATGGCGGAATTGGTAGACGCGCTGGATTTAGGTTCCAGTATCGCAAGGTGTGAGAGTTCAAGTCTCTCTTTCCGCACCAGTTTTTTAAGTATTGTCGGTGTTTAGCGCAGCTTGGTAGCGCACTTCGTTTGGGTCGAAGGGGTCGAAGGTTCGAATCCTTCAACACCGACCATCTTAAAAAATTTATAGAAATATCCCCCCTTTATAAATCATTTAGTATAAATTCCCGTTAAATCTTACTGTTTGCTTATTAATTAAGCCAAAAACAGTTGTTTAACATGTCTTTTTTAAAAAGACATGGCTATAATACGCCGTTATTTTTAAGAACATGAATTGAGCCGTTAATAATAAATAAATACCAATAGGTATATTTTACAACTGGCCATAAGTTAATTAATTGAGGTAGAAAATGAAGGTTTCTTTAGAAACGACTCAAGGTTTAGAACGCCGTATTACAATTACAGTTCCTTCAGATAAAATTGAAGAGTCAGTAAAAAAACGTTTACGTGAAGTAAGTAAAACAACTCGAATTGACGGTTTCCGTAAAGGTAAAGTACCAGCGTCTGTTGTTGAGAAACGTTTTGGTCAGTCAGTATTCTCTGAAGTTGCACAAGAAGAAATGCAACAGAACTATATTCAGGCAATTATCCAAGAGAAAGTAAACCCAGCGGGTGCACCTTTCTTTGAACCAAAAACTTTGGTTCGCGGTCAAGATTTAGTTTTCGTAGCTACGTTTGAAATATTCCCTGAAGTGTCAGTAAACAAAGTTGAAGACATTAAAGTAGAACGTCCAGTTGCTGAAGTAACAGATAAAGATTTAGAAAACATGATGGAAACGTTGCGTAAGCAACAAGCGTCTTGGACTGAAAAGAAAGTTCAAGCGAAAAACGGCCATCGTGTAAACATTGATTTTGTTGGTAAAATCGATGGCGAAATATTTGAAGGCGGAAAAGCTGAAGGTTTCGATTTAGAACTTGGCGCTGGTCGTATGATCCCAGGTTTTGAAGATGGTTTAATTGGTAAGAAAGCAGCTAAAACTCCTTTCACTATCAATGTTTCTTTCCCTGCTGATTACCATTCAGAAGCGTTGAAAGGTAAAGAAGCTGAATTTGATATCACTATCAATAAAGTTGAAGTTCAAGAGTTACCAGAATTAAATGACGAATTCGTTGTTAAATTTGGAATAACAGAAGGCGGTGTTGACGCACTTAAAGCTGAAGTTAAAAACAACATGACTCGTGAACTTGGTCAACAGCTTAAAGCTAAAGTAAAAGAACAAGTAATCAAAGGTTTGTTAGAAGCTAACGAACTTGACGTTCCTAAAGCATTGATCGACCAAGAAGTAACTAATCTTCGTCAACAAGCTATGCAACGTTTTGGCGGTCAAGTTGATCAAGCTAACATGCCTGAACTTCCGGCTGAATTGTTTGAACAACAAGCTAAAGATCGTGTTCGCACAGGTTTATTATTAGGTGAATTTATTCGCTCAAATGAAATCAAAGCTGACGATGCTAAAGTTAAAGAAATTATTGAAACTCAAGCTTCTGCTTATGAAGATCCAACAGAAGTTATTGAACATTACTACGGTAATGAGAAATTACTTGAGAATATCCGTAACTTAGCGACTGAAGATCAAGCAATTGAAATGATCATCGCAAAAGCAAAAGTGACTGATAAAACATTAAGCTTTGATGAATTAATGAACCCTCAAGCAGCTTAATATTAAATCCCAATTGACTTAGGGGTTGAAGACAGATTTAATGGCTCGATATATATTATCGAGCCATTTTTGTTTTTAAAGGAAATTAATATGAATAACCACACAAATAATGTGGCAGGCGGAGTAAATACCGACTTATTAAATGCGTTAGTACCTATGGTTGTTGAACAAACAGCAAAAGGTGAGCGTTCGTACGATATTTTTTCACGTCTTTTAAAAGAACGAGTTATCTTTTTAACTGGGCAAGTTGAAGACCACATGGCCAACTTAATTTGCGCGCAGTTATTATTTTTAGAATCAGAAAACCCTGAGAAAGATATTTCTATTTATATTAATTCACCAGGTGGCTCTGTTACTGCGGGTATGTCGATTTACGACACAATGAATTTTATAAAACCAGACATAGCAACGGTATGTATGGGACAAGCGGCTAGCATGGGTGCATTTTTATTATCAGGTGGAACTAAAGGCAAGCGTTCATGCTTACCAAATTCACGTGTGATGATCCATCAGCCACTAGGGGGATTTCAAGGCCAAGCATCTGATTTTGAAATACATGCTAAAGAAATCCTGTCTATTAAAGAGAAATTAAATCGATTAATGGCAGAGCATACGGATCAACCATACGAAAAATTATGTGTTGATACAGACCGTGATAACTTCTTAACAGCTGAAATGGCCGTTGAGTATGGTTTAGTAGATTCTATTTTATCTAATAGATAAGCTAAATAAGTTACGCTTTTAACCGATACAATATTATATTGATTAAGCTGCCTTAAATTAAGGCTGTTATTTAGCAAAGTGAGGTGACGTTATGTCAGAACCGACAGATAACGACAATAAATTACTGTATTGTTCATTTTGCGGTAAGAGTCAGCATGAAGTAAGAAAACTAATTGCTGGACCTTCTGTTTATGTATGTGATGAATGTGTAGATTTGTGCAACGATATTATTCGTGAAGAGATAAAAGAAATATCTCCAAAGCACGACTCCGCTTCTTTACCAACGCCAATGGATATTCGTAACCATCTAGATGATTACGTTATTGGTCAGAAGCATGCAAAAAAGGTGCTTTCAGTAGCGGTTTATAACCACTACAAACGCCTTAAAAATATGAATACAGATATGAAAGTCGAATTAGGTAAGAGTAATATCTTACTAATTGGCCCAACTGGTAGTGGTAAAACATTATTGGCTGAAACATTAGCGCGTTTATTAGATGTGCCATTTACTATGGCTGACGCGACAACATTAACTGAAGCGGGTTATGTTGGTGAAGATGTTGAAAATATTATTCAGAAGTTACTGCAAAAGTGCGACTACGATGTAGAAAAAGCACAGCGCGGTATTGTTTACATCGATGAAATTGACAAGATCTCTCGTAAGTCAGATAACCCGTCAATCACTCGTGATGTTTCTGGTGAAGGTGTACAACAAGCGTTACTTAAATTAATTGAAGGTACGGTTGCATCTATTCCACCTCAAGGTGGACGTAAACATCCGCAACAAGAGTTTTTACAAGTAGATACTTCTAAAATCTTATTTATTTGTGGTGGTGCGTTTGCTGGTTTAGACAAAGTAGTTGAAGCTCGTTCAGAGACTGGTACGGCAATTGGTTTTGGCGCGGAAGTTAAATCTTCTGAAAACAAAAAAACCTTGTCAGATCATTTTCAAAATGTAGAGCCTCAAGATTTAGTTAAATACGGTTTAATCCCAGAGTTTATTGGTCGTTTACCAGTTGTTGCGACATTAACGGAATTAGATTTAGATGCATTGGTTCAAATTTTAAGTGAACCTAAAAATGCGTTAACTAAACAATACGCTGCTTTATTTGAATTAGAAGGCGTAGAGCTAGAGTTTAGAGAAGATGCACTTCAGTCTATAGCTAAGAAAGCGATGGACAGAAAAACCGGTGCTCGTGGACTTCGTTCTATCATCGAAGCTGTCTTGCTCGATACCATGTTTGAATTGCCATCTTTAGAGAATGTTTCTAAAGTTGTGGTTGATGGTTCAGCAATAGATGGTGAGTCTGCTCCAATTTTAATTTATGACAATGTGCAATCAAAAGCCGCACAAGAATAGTTAAAATTCGATTAAAAAGGAGTCAATTGACTCCTTTTTTATTTTGAGCAATTGAACTTTGTAATACTCTCCCCATATACTTAAGAATAGCGATTAATTTAGAGAACTAAACGATATGACGCAAGACGCAGCAACTTCAAATATCCCCGTTTTAGCTTTAAGGGACGTTGTGGTATATCCGCACATGGTAATTCCACTTTTTGTTGGCCGAGAAAAATCCATTACCTGTCTAGAACAGGCGATGGAAAAAGACAAAAAAATATTCTTAGTCGCTCAGCAAGACCCAACAAATGATGATCCTAAAGTTGAGGACATGTTTAAAGTTGGCACAATTGCGACAATATTGCAGTTGTTGAAGTTACCGGATGGCACAGTAAAAGTGCTAGTTGAAGGGACTGAACGCGCCAAAATTGTTGAGTTCACTGAAATTGAAGAATTCTTTGAAGCTAATATTGAAGTTATTAAGCCTATTGTTGGCGATGAAAAAGAACAAGAAGTTCTTATTCGTTCTGCTATTAGCCAATTTGAAGGTTATATCAAGTTAAATAAAAAGATCCCACCTGAGGTATTAACCTCTGTGACTGGGATTGATGATGCTGACCGCCTTGCTGATACTATGGCTTCTCATATGCCATTAAAAGTTGAAGAAAAACAAAAAGCATTAGAAATTGAAGACGTTCGTGAACGTGTCGAATATTTAATGGCGCTAATGGAAGGTGAAATTGATTTACTGCAAGTAGAGAAAAAGATCCGTAGCCGCGTTAAAAAACAGATGGAAAAAAGCCAACGTGAATATTATTTGAATGAGCAAATGAAAGCCATTCAAAAAGAGTTGGGCGAAACCGAAGACGGCGTTGACGAATTTGAAGCTTTAGAACAAAAAATCGAAGAAGCTGGCATGCCAGAAGAAGCGGAAACTAAAACTAAAGCTGAACTTAAAAAATTAAAAATGATGTCGACTATGTCGTCAGAAGCAACGGTTGTTCGTGGTTACATTGAGTGGATGACTAATGTTCCATGGAAAAAACGTTCAAAAGTTAAAAAAGACTTAGTAAAAGCGCAAGAAGTGTTAGACGCTGACCACTTTGGCTTAGACAAAGTAAAAGAACGTATTACTGAATATTTAGCAGTACAACAACGTACTAGTAAATTAAAAGGGCCAATTCTTTGTCTAGTTGGACCTCCAGGTGTGGGTAAAACATCATTAGGCCAATCAATCGCAAAAGCGACAGGACGTAAATACGTTCGTATGGCACTTGGTGGCGTTCGTGATGAAGCTGAAATACGCGGTCATCGTCGTACGTATATCGGTTCTATGCCGGGTAAAATAATTCAAAAAATGTCAAAAGTTGGCGTTAAAAACCCATTGTTCTTGTTAGATGAAATCGACAAGATGAGTTCAGATATGCGCGGTGATCCATCATCAGCATTACTAGAAGTGCTAGACCCTGAACAAAACATGGCGTTTAACGACCATTATCTAGAAGTAGATTATGACTTATCAGACATTATGTTTGTGGCAACGTCGAACAGCATGGATATTCCAGGGCCGTTATTAGACCGTATGGAAGTTATTCGTTTAGCGGGTTACACCGAAGACGAAAAATTAAACATTGCTAGCCAACACTTAATTGCCAAACAAATTGAACGTAATGGTCTTAAAGCCAACGAAATCAAAATTGACGATAGCGCTATTATCGACATTATTCGTTATTACACGCGTGAAGCGGGTGTACGTAACCTAGAACGTGAAATTTCAAAGATTTGTCGTAAAGTGGTTACTGAAATCCTAACTAAGAAAGACGTAACGTCTGTTGAAGTTAACGGTAAGAACTTAGCGGATTACCTAGGTGTACGTCGTTGTGATTACGGTAAAGCGGACGAAGACGACAGAGTAGGGCAAGTAACAGGCTTAGCTTGGACTTCAGTTGGCGGTGATTTATTAACAATCGAATGTGCCACAGTACCAGGTAAAGGCAAACTGGTTTATACCGGTTCTCTTGGTGATGTAATGAAAGAGTCGATTCAAGCGGCTATGACGGTTGTTAAGAGTCGTGCTGAAGCTTTACGTATCAATTCTGACTTCCATGAAAAACGTGATATTCATATCCACGTTCCAGAAGGTGCTACACCTAAAGATGGACCAAGTGCTGGTATTGCCATGGTAACGTCTTTAGTTTCTAGCTTAACGGGTAATCCGGTTAAAGCAGATGTAGCCATGACAGGTGAAATTACATTACGTGGTGAAGTATTAGCCATTGGTGGATTAAAAGAAAAGCTATTGGCTGCGCATCGTGGTGGAATTAAAACGGTACTTATTCCTCATGAAAACGAAAGAGACCTTGAAGAAATTCCAGATAACGTGAAAAAAGACTTAAAAATTATTCCAGTGAAATGGATAGACGACGTGCTAGAAGTAGCGCTGAGTCAGCCTATTGAACGAATATCGATGGAAAATCGCACATAAATTGAAAAAACTTCATTATTTTTGAAAAAAGGCTTTTCAAAAATATGAACTGTGCTAGTTTATTGGGGCGAAGAGGTTCAGGTACGCCTAACCCCTTTAATTTCTAAGGAGTCCGAGGTATTTCAGCTGACGGCAACTTCACCAATTAAAACATTTTAATTGGTTAAAATTATTTAATTAAAATTTATAAAAACTATTAGAGGATGACATTGTGAACAAGTCTCAATTAATCGAAAAAATCGCTGAAGGCGCTGACATTTCTAAAGCTTCTGCTGGTCGCGCACTTGACTCTTTCATTGAATCTGTAACTGGTGCTCTTAAAGAAAGTGATTCTGTAGCTTTAGTTGGTTTTGGTACGTTTGCTGTACGTGAGCGCGCTGCTCGCACAGGTCGTAACCCACAAACTGGTGCTTCAATCGAGATTGCAGCTGCGAATGTTCCATCTTTTAAAGCGGGTAAAGCTTTAAAAGACGCATGTAATAGCTAAGAACAAATTTATTAAGGAGCGGTAGTTCAGTTGGTTAGAATACCGGCCTGTCACGCCGGGGGTCGCGAGTTCGAGTCTCGTCCGTTCCGCCAATAAATTGTTTAAATTTCATAAAGCGCATCTAATATAGATGCGCTTTTTTTATAATTTGTTATACAATAGCGCACAAATTTAGAACTCAAATTCAGCAAAGAGAAGTGATCATGCTAGAAAGAATCAGAGAAGGTTCTCAAGGAATCGTTGCAAAATCAATTTTAGGTTTAGTTATACTAACGTTTGCCGTCAGTGGTATCGGTAGCTATATCAATAGCCAAACGGATACAGCATTAGCTGTTGTGAATGACGTAGAAATAGGTAAGTCCGCATTTGAACAGGCTTATCAAAACGAACGTAACAGAATGAAGTCACAATATGGTGAGATGATCGAACAGTTAATGTTAGATGATAACTATGTTGCTAACTTTAGAAAAAGCATTCTTGACCGTTTAGTTATTGAAGAGCTACAAAGACAAGAAGCCAATAATCTAGGTGTACGCGTAGGTGACGAGCAAATTCGTAATGCGATTCGTCAAATGCCAGAATTCCAACAAGATGGTCAATTTAACAATGACCGTTATCTTGCTTTGTTACGCCAAGCTGGTTTCCAACCAAAAGAATTTAAAGAATACGTTCGTGAACAAATGAGTCGTACACAATATGTTGGTGCGGTTTCAGGTTCTGAATTTATTTTACCAAGTGAAGAAAAAGCTTATAAATTACTAAATGATCAAGTTCGTAGCTTTGATATGGTCACTATTTCTGCTGCTGGTTTAAAACCTAGCATTAAGCCAGAGCAAGCTGACCTAGATGCATACTATGCAGCTAATAAATATAAATACCAAACTCAACCTAAAGTAGCCGTTGAATATATACTTATCGACAGTGCTGAGTTAACGGCTGGTCTTGAAGTATCTGAGCAAGAAGTTGACACGTATTATAACGACAGCATTGCTATGTACACACAAGAAGCGCAACGTCGTTTATCTCATATCTTAATTGAAACGGGTGATGATGCTGAAGCGGCAAAAGCCACTATCATGAAAGCTCAACAAGAACTAACTGCAGGTAAAGACTTTGCTGAATTAGCAAAACTTTACTCTACTGATACATTCAGTGGTGAAAATGGCGGCGATCTTGAGTGGGTTGATGCTGGCGAAATGGGCGATGACTTCGACCTGGCTGCTGCTGAATTAGTTAATGTTGGTGATGTAACAGATGTCGTTGAAACTGAATACGGTTATCACTTAATTAAATTAACTGATTTTAAAGCTGCAGTTGTTCAACCTTTAGCTGACGTTAAAGATGAAATCTTAGCGTCATTAAAACAGAATAAAATCACTGAAGTTTACCTAGACGTGCAAACTAGAGCTGTTGAAACGGCATATGAAATTGCAGATACGTTAGAAGACGCTGCTGAAGTTTCTGGTTTGAAAGTGCAATCAACTGGTTTGTTGGCTCGTGCTCAGTTACCAACTGTTTTATTAGATCAAAAAGTAACAGAAAAATTATTTGATGAAGAATTTATTAACGAAGGATTAAACAGTGATTTAATCGAGTTAAATGATGATAAATCAATAATCGTACGTGTTAATGAATACGAAGCTGCTAAACAACAATCATTAGATGATGTGTTAGCAAACGTAACTGGTGCAGTGGTAGCACAACAAGCTAGAGAATTAGCGGGTGTTAAAGCGGCAGATATTCTAGCTAAGTTAAATGCCGGTGAAGCATTATCAAGCTTAGGTCTTAATGTTGAACGTCAAACTGATGTAGCGCGTTATGAAACTAAAGTTGATGTGACAGTAAGAGATACAGCATTTGCATTAGCTAAGCCAGAAAACGGCGCTAAAGAAGTTACAAGCGTAACGCTTAATAACGGTGATGCAGTTGTTATCTCGTTGAATTCAGTGTCTCAGAAAGCGTCTGAGGCTGCAGAAGATACAACGAAGCAACAACTAGAATCAATCGTTAGTCGTGTTACTGCAAAAGCGTATATTGATACACTTAAAGCAATGGCAGACATTGAAATAAATATGTAATCACTACATCTTTATTTAGTAATAATAAAAGGCTCTTAGGAGCCTTTTTTTGTGGCTTTAAAACAGTTGTAAGTTTTAAGCTGTAAGCGGTAAGTAAAAGTGAAAAAAGCAGCTTTAATTCTCTATTTGGTGTATTAACTTTGTCATCGTATTTATATTAACTTTAAGTTTTCGCCCCTCGGCAAGTTACCTTTTTGCAACAGCCCAAAAACGTAACCCAAAAAGGCCGCTTCCAGCCAATATTCTGTTCTTCAATAAAATTAAGTTTTATTCTCAAAAACAGGATGTACATTCGTCCCTGAACACCATCCCTTATTCGACGTCCTGTCTCATATTTTGGAAAACTTATTTTATTTCAGGAATGTTGGGATGGAGAGGGATAGGTAAAGCAGAGCAAAAACGGGAACCTGCGGTTCGCTTCTACTCAATTGACTTATCTTATTGTGCAAATTGGATTGCGTGAATTTAAGTGGGTGGCCCTGAATTAATGCTCAAATAGTGATGTAGGCGAAGTTGATTGGACTAAATTCAAAAGTCTTTCTGGTAAACTTCACAGGCATCTGAGAAATAAAATGTTCAAAGCCAAACTGTTTAAACGCCCAATCTTGCAAGGTGCATACTTTGAATTGGAACAAGGTGGCAAGCTGTTCGGGCAACCAGGTATTTACGCTTTAGGTTCAGTAGAAATTGAATCATAACAAGCTGTTTAACAAGGACAAAATACAGTTGGCTTTTGCTCCATCGTCGCTTATTCTAGCCAACTATATTTTGCCTATTAACAGGGCGTTAGGTGTTTCTCAGATTTGGAGTTCAAATGGGAATTAAATTTTGGTTCGTTAGAGCGTTAAAAGTATTTCTTGGAGTAGCCGCCTTACTTTTTATAGTTGAGTTACTTAAACAGCATTCAGTTCAAGAAGCATTAATTTTTGCTTGTACTTGGTCTTTGATTACAACAATAGTGTTTATATGTTCAAGATTATATCAGTCCCGTAAAGGTGTAGAGTGTGCTTTGTGCAATGATATTCCAGACAAAAGTGATAAAAACACCTAACAAGAGAATGAATAGAAAAATAACAAAACCACCTATCTTTAAAACCCAAATAAAAAGCGAACTAAATAGTTCGCTTTTTTGATCTTGCTTTGCTTTATTTTTTGCTTACAGCTTACAGCTTACAGCTTACAGCTTACAGCTTACAGCTTACAGCTTACAGCTTACAGCTTACAGCTTACAGCTTACAGCTTACAGCTTACAGCTTACACGTTAAATTGGAAGTGTATAACGTCACCATCTTTAACTATGTAGCTTTTACCTTCAGAGCGCCATTTACCGGCGTTTTTAGCACCTTGTTCTCCGTTGTTATCAACAAAGTCTTGGTAGCCAATTGTTTCAGCTCGGATAAAGCCTTTTTCAAAGTCGGTATGGATTTTACCAGCGGCTTGAGGCGCAGTAGAGCCTGCTGTGTAGGTCCATGCTCTTACTTCTTTAACACCAGCTGTGAAGTAAGTGTTTAACTGTAATAATTCGTAACCAGAGCGAATAACACGGTTAAGGCCTGGTTCTTCCCAACCTAAGTCTTCCATAAATTCAGCTAAGTCTTCTGGCTCTAATTCTGATAATTCAGATTCAATAGCAGCACATACTGCAACCACAACGGCGTTTTCGCCTGCTGCAATTTCATGAACTTTATCTAAGAAAGGATTGTTTTCAAAGCCATCTTCAGCCACGTTGGCAATGTACATTGTTGGCTTCATTGTTAGCAGGTTCAAGTAGCTAATTGCAGCGGCTTCTTCTTTTGTTAATTCAACAGAACGAGCCATGCCGCCTTCATCAATGATAGGCTTTAATTTTTCTAACACTTTAACTTCAAATTTAGCGTCAGCATCGCCGCCTTTGGCTTTTTTTGAATTACGGTATAGAGCATTGTCGATAGAGTCCATATCCGCTAAAGCAAGCTCTGTATTGATAACATCAATATCTTCTTGCGGATCAACTTTACCTGCAACGTGAATGATATTGTCGTCATTAAAACAACGTACAACATGACCAATTGCGTCAGTTTCACGAATGTTAGCTAGAAATTGATTACCTAAACCTTCACCTTTAGATGCACCTTTAACTAAGCCAGCAATATCCACAAATTCCATGGTTGTTGGTAAAACACGTTGTGGGTTTACTATCTCCGCTAATTTATCTAAACGTAAATCAGGAACTGGAACCACGCCGGTATTAGGCTCAATGGTACAGAATGGGAAGTTGGCAGCTTCGATGCCCGCTTTTGTTAACGCGTTAAATAATGTTGATTTACCAACATTTGGTAATCCTACAATTCCACATTTAAAACCCATGATGGTTCCTTAATCAAATACTTAAAATTATGTTAATAATTGGTTTATTCAGCGCTAAACGAATGAAGGCGGTTTTGAGCTTTCTTTAAATCTTGTTTAAACCAAATCTCAATACATCTAACGGCTTCGTCTATCGCTGCATCTATTTTTTCTTGGTCAGCTTGTGGCGCTTTGCCTAAAACCCAACCGGTTACTTTGTCTCTGTGTCCAGGATGACCTATGCCAATCCTCAACCGATAAAATTCTTTGTTGTTTGCCATTTTGGCAATAATATCTTTTAGTCCGTTATGACCACCATGGCCGCCGCCTTTTTTGATTTTAGCAACGCCCGGTGACAAGTCTAATTCATCATGTACAACCAAAATTTGTTCTGGTTTTATTTTGTAAAAATTAGCAATTGCAGATACAGATTTACCACTTAAGTTCATAAAGGTGGTGGGAATAAGTAATTTTACTTCTTGTTCTGCAATAACGATTTTAGCGGAATAGCCAAAATACTTGGGGTCATTTTTTAACGTGATGTTATTGCTACGGCACAGTTCTTCAATAAACCATGCGCCAGCGTTATGGCGGGTATTTTGATATTCGGGGCCTGGATTTGCCAGGCCCACGATTAGTTGAATGTCATTACTCACGAATAAACCGTAAGTTAATCAACTAATTATTCAGCTGCTGCTTCGTCAGAAGAAGGAGCTTCTTCTTCTTCAGTTGCAGCTGCTTTTGGAGCGTGTAATGTAACAACAGCTAAATCTTGACCTTCAGGCTTAGCTAGTTCTACAGACGTAACGCCTTTAGGCAATTTAATATCGCTCATGTGTAATGTTTGACCAATTTCTAAAGCAGAAATATCAAGCTCTAAAAACTCAGGTAAGTTCTTAGGAAGACAGCTGATTTCTAATTCATTGATTGTATGTGCAACAGTACCGCCACCTTTAACAGCAACATCTTCACCAACAAAGTGAACAGGTACGCTTGTTTGAAGTTCTTGTTTAGCATCAACACGTTGGAAATCAAGGTGTAAGATAGTTGGTTTGAACGGATGACGTTGAACATCTTTTAAGATCACGTCTTCTTTCTTACCGTCAATAACTAAAGTTAAGATATGAGAGTAAAAACCTTCATTATCTTGTGCTTGCCAAACTTTATTATGAGCAAGAGCAATGTTTTGAGTGCCCTTATCAAGACCGTATACGATTGCAGGAACTTGGTTAGCATGACGAAGGCGGCGGCTCGCACCCGTACCTTTGTCAGAACGAACTGTAGCTTCTAAAGTGTAAATAGCTTCAGACATTTGGAATTCTCCAGAATTTGTTTTTTTCATTTAGTTTTAATGTTTTTTCTCGCGACCAAGAAAAAACGCATAACCTCGCTTAACGAGGGCGGCGTATTCTAAGTGAAATTGGTGGATTACTCAACCATTATCTATGCGCTAGGGCTATCTTTTTAAGGATGGGTTAATGCGTTTTTTATTGGGCTTTCAACTAAATTTTTCAGTGCGGTTTTAAAGAGGATAATTGGAGAGTTTGTTCTTTGCTGATTATTAATTTAACAATTGTTTATTAAGCGTTTATTTACTCTGTACCAAGATTAAATTGATACTGCATATCGATGTAATGTTTCATCGATATGCAGTGAGTGTTTGTTGCTTAGTTTTACTTAACTTCTTCACCAGCGGCTTGTTTATCAGCATGGTAACTAGAACGTACAAAAGGACCACTTGCAGCGTGTTTAAAGCCAAGCGCATCCGCTTCTGTTTTGAACATATCAAACTCAGCTGGCGGTACATAACGTTCTACCGCTAAATGATGTTTACTTGGTTGCAAGTATTGACCTATTGTTAACATGTCTACGTCATGCTCACGTAAGTCTTTTAATACGGCAATGATTTCTTCATTTGTTTCGCCCAAACCAACCATCAAACCAGACTTAGTGTCTACTTGTGGGTGCATAGCTTTAAAACGTTTTAATAGCTCAAGTGACCATTTGTAATTAGCACCTGGTCTAGCTAAACGATATAAACGCGGCGCTGTTTCCATATTATGGTTGAATACATCTGGCGGAGCTGTCGCTAAAATTTCTAGTGCAGTGTCCATACGGCCACGAAAATCTGGAACTAAAATTTCAACTTTAATACCCGGATTATGTTTACGAATTTCCGTAACACAATCAGCAAAGTGCTGTGCGCCACCATCACGTAAGTCATCACGGTCTACTGATGTGATAACTACATATTTTAGGCCCATTTCTTTAATGGTTAATGCTAACTTTTCAGGCTCTTCTGCGTTTGCAGGTAATGGTCTGCCGTGACCAACATCACAAAACGGACAACGACGAGTACAAATATCACCTAAGATCATAAAGGTAGCGGTACCGTGATTAAAACACTCTGGTAGGTTAGGGCATGACGCCTCTTCACATACAGAAGTTAATCCCTGGCTACGCATGGCTTTTTTCAAGTTATCAATTTTTTCACTAGATTTAGGCAAACGGATCTTTAACCAATCAGGTTTACGTAACATAGTTTCACGTTCTGACGGCATTACTTTAATTGGAATTAATGCCATTTTGTCAGCGTCTCGTAACTTAACGCCCGCTTCTAATTTTGATGATTTTACAGTTGTCATTATTTTTACCTAAAACACCTAAGCGTGAATTATTTGGTTTCCAACCCGATAAGGGTCGTAACGTCGGTGGCGTGTAAAGACGCCGCTAATATCTGTGTTAATCCATCTGCTGCTTCAGCAACAGTTTTAGGGCCGTTTATTTTACTGGTTTGTAACATTTCAAGACCCGAGTAACCACATGGGTTTATTCTTAAAAATGGCGCTAAGTCCATATCAATATTTAATGCTAAACCGTGAAAGCTACAACCTTTACGAACTCGTAACCCCAAAGATGCTATTTTCATTTCATCAACATAAACACCTGGTGCATCTTTTTTAGCATAGGCGTCAATTGAGTATTGTTTCAATAAATCGACAATCGCCACTTCTATTTGAGTGACTAAGTCTCTAACCCCTAATTTACGACGACGTAAATTAAGTAGCAGGTAGACCACAAGCTGGCCAGGACCATGATAGGTAACTTGTCCGCCACGGTCGACTTTAACCACTGGAATATCACCAGTGTTTAGCAAATGCTCTTCTTTACCAGCTTGGCCTTGAGTGAATACAGGGTCGTGTTCTACTACCCATAACTCATCAACAACTTCGTCATCACGATTATCGGTAAAGTCCTGCATTGCATGCCAGATGGTTTCGTAATCGCCAGTATCTATTTGTCTGATGATCAGTTGATTATTTATCTCTGTCATTAGCTTAACTACAGAACGTATCGGACAATGTCGATAGCGCTCAATTCGTTATAAATCTGTTCCATTTGCTCTTTACTTGAGACCGTTACTCTAATTGATACTGCGTGATAGGTACCTTTAGAACTTGGCTTTATCGTAGGAGAATAATCATTTGGTGAAATAGTTTGTAGTACGGTAATGATTTTTGCTGGTAAATCATCTTGTGCTAGCCCCATCACTTTAAATGTTTGTTGGCATGGGAAGTCGAGTAATTCATCAAAGTGTGTATTTTTAACTGTCATAAAGTATCGCCTGTAAAAGCAAAAATATTTCTATAGTTGGAATTAAACCGACCATCTAGGTCGGTTTAATTAAATTATGTGTTGGGTGTTCTACCAATCTAATTTAAGACGAATGTAATCTTTTAGTTTTTGGTACAAGCTACCTTCGTTCACTTCATCAAGTGCAACAAGAGGGTATTCAGTAATAATTTCATCTTCAATTTTTAATACTAAAGTACCTACAACTTCACCTTTAGCAATCGGGGCTTTAAGTTCTTTATCTAGCGTGAAGTGAGCCGTTAACTTGTCTCTGAATCCACGAGGAACCGTAACCGCTGTGCTTTGGTTTATACCTAAGCGAACTTCTTCTTTGTCACCCATATAAATACGTTGTTTAGCAAACTCAGTTCCAGCTTCATAGGCAACTAATGTTTCAAAGAAACGGAATCCGTAGTTAAGTAATTTTTTAGCTTCTTGGCTACGCGCTCGTTCACTTGATGTGCCCATAACAACAGCCACTAAACGCATGCTGCCTTTTACTGCTGAAGCTACTAAAGAATAACCAGCTGCATCTGTGTGGCCTGTTTTAATACCGTCAACTTGTAACGTTTTGTCCCACAATAAGGTGTTTCTATTTAGTTGTGAGATGTTGTTATAAGTAAAATCTTTTTCTTTATAAATTGCATACTCTTCAGGTACATCACGAATAAGTGCCATACCTAATGTTGCCATATCTCTTGCTGTTGTCATGTGGCCTTTAGCGGTTAAACCATGGCTATTAACAAAATGAGATGAAGTTAAACCAATTTCTTGAGCGCGGAAGTTCATTATTTGAGAAAACTGTTCTTCACTTCCTGCAATATATTCTGCCATTGCAACACAAGCATCGTTACCACTTTGAATAATGATGCCTCGGTTTAAGTCAGCAACAGAAACTTGAGTGCCGCCTTTAATAAACATTTTTGATGAACCACGGAATTTTTTACCCCATGCATTATCACCAACCGTCACCATATCGTTCATCGATATTGTGCCGTTTTGTAGTTCTTTACCTATGACGTAACTTGTCATCATCTTAGTTAAACTTGCAGGGTTTAAACTCTTGTCTGCATCTTTTTCAGCAAGTACTTTCCCAGTTTGGAAGTCTATTAAAATATAGGCTTTAGCGTTGATCGTTGGAGGATTAGGTACCATTAATTTGGCATTTGAAACAAATGAAAGAGTACAAAGAGAAACACAAACTAATTTAGATAATAAATTTTTCATTTTTTCATTTTTTTCCGAAAAGGTTGAATATGAACAACGTGAATAAGAAAGCGTATTATCCACATGAGACTAACGCGTGTCTAGGGTAAAGGTATCATTCATATAGGAATTAATGTAAACAAATAGGTAAAAATCGCAGATTAAGGTAAAACGTTCTTTATGATGGATTTATTATAATTGACATCGGATAACTGGTTACTGAAATTTTCAGCGGCATCTTGGTTATCAAATGGGCCAAATAATAGGGCGACCTCGTTGTTCGACTGTACCGATGAATACGTTTGGTTAAGCATTATAGAAAGGCCTTTACCCACTTCTTCAGCATGTTCAATGCTTTCAATACCGCTTATTTTCACATGAAAGTTTTGCGTTTGAGTTAGATTGTCAACGTTAGCAATTTGTTTTGGTACAGGCTTAGATACAGTCTCTACTGATTCAGGAAAAACCACTTCTAGCTGAACTTTAGCTGTGCCTGTGTCATAAACGCCAATTTTATAAGCTGCGGCATAAGATAGGTCAATGATCCTGTCTTCATAAAAAGGACCTCGGTCATTCACTCTAACAATAGTTGACTTGTTATTGGCTAAGTTAGTGACTTTAACAAAACTCGGTAACGGTAAGGTTTTATGAGCTGCGCTCATTTGGTACATATTATAGATTTCACCATTTGAGGTAAGGTGACCGTGAAACTTTCTGCCATACCAAGATGCGGTGCCAGTTTGGCTAAATACTTTTCTATTTTTTTTAGGCACGTAACGAATGCCTTTAATGCTGTAAGGACTATTGCCTCGGCCTACTTTTTCGGTGGTTACCGTGGCATCTTCCAACTCTAATAGTGTTGGAGGACGTGTTGGCGCGCTATCATGTTTATGGGAATATCGGCTGGTAGTACAGGCCGATAAAAGCATAACGAGAAATAAAGTAAGAGTGAGTTTAGTCATGAACTTGCTTAGGCCGCCAACAGTCGTTTATTGGTTGAAATCGCCATCAATATACCAAAGCTCGCCATCAGGGTAACAATGGAAGTACCACCATAACTAACCAAAGGTAAAGGAACACCAACAACCGGCATTAAGCCAGATACCATACCTATGTTTACAAACAAATAAACAAAGAAGGTAAGTGTTAAACTCCCAGCTAATATTTTAGTAAATCCTTCCTGTGCTCTAATCGCAATAATAGTACCGCGTATAATTATAAAAGCATAAACAGCTAGTAATAATAGAACACCAATAAAGCCAAACTCTTCACTAAATACAGAGAAAATAAAGTCAGTATGTCGTTCAGGTAAAAACTCTAATTGTGACTGTGTACCTTGCAGCCAACCTTTACCCTGAAAGCCGCCAGAACCAATTGCAATTTTTGATTGGATAATATGGTAGCCAGAACCAAGCGGATCGCTCTCTGGGTTTAAAAAGGTGAGTACGCGTTGTTTTTGATATGCGTGCATTAAGTAGAACCACAATATTGGAAGGAATGCGGCAAACAAAGCACCTAGCCCAAATAAAATTCTAAAACGTAAACCTGCTAAAAACAGAGCAAAAAAACCACTGCTCGCAACGAGTAAAGATGTACCTAAATCTGGCTGCTTAGCAATCAGTAAGGTTGGAATCGCAATAATACAGAAGCTAAAAAAAGTATTTTTAGTCGATGGCGGTAAAGTATACTTACTTAAAAACCAAGCCATCATCATAGGCAAAGACAGTTTCATAATTTCAGACGGTTGGAACTTAGTAACCCCTAAGTTTAACCAACGCTGTGCGCCTTTACCCATATCACCAAATAGTAAAACCGCTACCAACAAACAAACCCCAACCACAAAGATATGTGGCGCCCATCGTTGATAGAAAAATGGTGATACTTGAGCAACTATCAGTAACACACCCAAACCTATGCCTAGACGGAATACCTGGCGTAGCGCCATATGTATGTTTTGGCCGCCAGCACTGTATACCACAAAAACGCTTAACAGCATTAAAGTCAGTATGGCTAACATTAAAGGTACATCTATATGGAAACGAAACCAAATAGAACTTCGGCGTCGTTCGTTTTCTGTTTTAACCATTAGTTCGCGTCCACAGGTGGGAGGGTAGTATTTGTTAAGTCTCGCTTACCAGCCAAACCTAAGCCAAAGTAGAGATCCAGTATTTTTCGAGCAATTGGTGCAGCATGAGAACCACCACCACCGGCATTTTCCAGAGCAACAACAATGACTATGCTCGGAGATTCATACGGTGCAAATCCAACATACATAGCGTTATCTCGATAACGCTCAGCAACATCTTCTACGTTATATTCTTCATCTTCATCCAAACCAAATAACTGAGCTGTACCGGTTTTACCTGCTGAGCTATAAACTGCATCTTTAAAGGCGGTTCTTGCTGTACCGTCTGAGGCGTTCACCGTTTGGTACATAGCGTCTAAAATAACATCCCAGTGTTTATCATTATTTAATACAACTGGATTTCTATGTTTGGTTGCTGTTGCCTGATAAACACCATTTTTGGTGATACCGGTTACTAATCTAGGTTCAACTATTTGACCACGGTTTACTAACGCTGCTGTCGACATAGCTAGTTGCACAGGAGTCGCAGTCCAGTATCCTTGGCCTATACCAATTGAAATTGTATCGCCTTTATACCAAGACTCTTTAAAACGGGCTTTTTTCCAGGCTCTTGATGGCATAATCGCCGTTGATTCTTCAAATACATCAACGCCAGTGTAATCACCAAAACCAAACTTAGAACCAAATTCACTAATGTTGTCGATACCTAAACGGTAGGCAAGGTCGTAATAAAAAATATCACAAGATTGTTTAATCGACATCAACAGGTTTACGTGGCCGTGGCCTTGTGGTTTCCAGTCTCTAAATCGTCTTTGTACTTCAATGTTTGGAATACGCCAATAACCCGGATCCCAAATAGTGGTGTCTACGGTGATCAGGCCTTTGTCTAACGCCAATAAACCTAATTGTGGTTTGATAGTGGATGCTGGCGGATATTGCCCTTGAGTCACACGATTCAACATAGGTTTGTCTTTAGAGCCTATTATCTTCGAGTATTCTTTTTGGCTAATACCATTTACAAATAAATTTGGGTCATAGGTTGGGTTACTATAAAAAGTAAGTAGCGCACCGTCTCTTGGGTCCATGGCGATAATCGCGCCCATGTTGTCACCCATGATCTCTTTTGCTTTGATTTGTAAGTCAACATCAATGGCAAGGTGTAAGTCTGTGCCCGTTACTGGCGGAGTAACGCTCAGTTGGCGTAATACTCGGCTACGGTGATTTACTTCTACTTCCTGACTACCAGTAATACCATGTAACTGACTTTCGTAATAACGTTCAATACCGATTTTCCCGATACTACGTGTCGCTGCATAGTTTTTAAGTTGGCCTGTGTCGTCAAGTCGTTGTAAGTCTTTTTTGTTTATCTTGCCCACATAACCAACGCCGTGAGTAAAATATTCGCCATAAGGGTAATGACGGGCTAAACGAGCCTCAATAGATACACCAGAAAATTTATGTTGGTGTACAGAGAATAACGCGACTTCTTTGTCGGTTAATTTTGATTTAAGTGGCATGCCTTTAAAACGACGACGGTATTTAATCGCACGCTTAAATACTTTTATTTGTTCGTCACTTATTTCTATAATTTGACCTATTTCAGCTAAAGTTTCATCCATGTTAGCAATTTGCTCAGGGATTATTTCTAAACTGAATGTTGGTTCATTACCGGCTAATATTTTTCCGTTCAGGTCTTTAATAACCCCACGGTTTGGCTGAATTGGTTGGACTTTGATGCGGTTTTCATTGGAGCGTGTTTGGTATGAGTTATAAGAGCTGATCTGTAAATAGAACAAGTTGCCAATTAACAGCAACATTAAACTACCAATGAAAAATAATGAGATTATCGCGCGCTGAGCAAATAAATTCGACTCGGCGGAATGATCTTGAATATGATAAGAACCTCTACGCATTAATAAACCCTCATTCCCTGTGGTAAGGATGGTTGTTATTAAGGCTCCAAGCTCGATACAAACTTTCTGCAACAATCACTCTTACCATAGGATGCGGTAAGGTCAGTGGCGATAAAGACCACTTTTGTTCTGAACGTTGTATACACTCGGGGGAAAGTCCCTCAGGTCCACCTACTAACAAACTGACATCTCTGCCATCCATTTGCCAACTGCTAAGTTGTTTAGATAATTGGTGAGTATCCCAAGGTTTACCTGTGACTTCTAACGTCACAATCCTGTTTGAAGCAGGAACATGGGCGAGCATTTTCTCGCCCTCAATTTGTAATATTCTGGCGATGTCGGCATTTTTCCCACGTTTTCCAGCAGGGACTTCGATTAATTCAAACGAACAATCTTTTGGAAAACGTCTTTGATATTCTGCAAAACCAGTAGCAACCCAAGCAGGCATTTTGGTTCCAACAGCAACAAGTTGAATCTTCATTCAGAAAAACACCTAAATTCTTATTCGTCAGATGAAGACGGGGTTAATGTTTGCCATAATTTTTCAAGCTGATAAAAGTCACGAGTACTTTCTTGCATAACATGCAGCACAACTGGCCCCATATCAACTAATACCCATTCGCTATCGGCTTTACCTTCAACACCTAAAGGCATTTCTCCAGCTTCTTTAGCTTCATAAGCAACGTGTTCTGCAATTGATTGCACATGCTTTCTTGAATTACCTGAGCAGATCACCATGAATTCTGTAATGGTGGATGTAGCGCCAACGTCAATGGTAATGATGTCACGTGCTTTAAGATCGTCTATTTTATCTAATACGAATTCTAGAATTTGTTGAGTTTGCAAAGTGGTTATGGACCTGTTTTAACCTTGAAATTGTTTTAGATTCTACTTTGCTAACGCCATAGAGTACAGGGCTAAATAACATCTAAGTGTCTGCTTTTTTGCTTTTATTTAAAGTTAAGCGATTACGACTTGTATAAATTATGTAAATCTATGTATTGCTGGACTGCCGTAGGCAACATAGTTAACTCATTTTTGCTTATATTACTGGCTTTATTAGTGGACTGGCCATACATGTTTTGTATTTCAGAAGAGGAAATGTCGACTTCGGTAACCGAGGTAATAATTACTTGGTTTTGTAAATAGGCTTGTAGCTCAGAAGGGAGTTCATTAGGATTATATTCAACCCCAGGGCGCTGCATAACCAGTAAGTCGCAAAAAGAAAAAATCTCCTGCCACTTAAACCACAAATGAAAATTAATTAACGAGTCCATACCAATCAAAAAATACAATTTATGCTTTGGGTATTTATTATGAAAATACTCGATAGTTTGACGGGTATAAGAGGGCGTTGTTAATTGAGTTTCATAGTCGCTGACTTCAATGCTTAACGGGCTGTTATCAAGGTTTTGTAATGCCAGCTTAGTCATCTGTAAACGATGGGAACTGCTTACATTTGGCGTTTCTTTATGTGGTGGAATATGACAGGGTAAATAGATTAGCTTTTGTGCATTAACCGACTTAGCCGCCTCTATTGCCGGAAATAAGTGGCCATTATGAATTGGGTTAAAAGTACCACCGTAAATCACTATCACGGGCTTGTCTGATAAAGGCATCGCCTTAATTTAACTCCAAGTCTAAGTCCAGCGGTAACTCAACATTAGCCAAGTCCGCAGCACCCGTTAGCATTAAACAAACATGGGCGAACATAGAGTATGGGCAAGTTAACGTGTGAAACTTAATAGCCTGATCAATTTGCGCCAATTGATGCACCGCCGCATTTAAAATATGCGTTGGGATACGCTTGGCTTGATTCAAATAAACTGCCTGTTTGTTTTTCCACACTTTATGGCTGTCTAAAATCGATTTAGTGTCGAGCTTATAGTTTAACGCCTGATTCAATTGTTGGATTAACACCACGTCTTTTTGTAATGCCCAAAGAATAATATTGGGTTCCAACTCTTCAATTTTTAAGCGCTCAATAATATTGACACATTGTTTGGCATTGCCCGCCCATAATTGATCTATAAGCTGAAAAACCGAATAACGAGATTGGTCGGCAACTAACTTTTTAACGTCGGTTAAAGTAACGTTTGACGTGGACAGCGCCATAGATATTTTTTCTAACTCTTGGGCACAAGCCAATAAATTACCCGCGGTAAACTCCAACAAATACACTTGAGCTTCATAACTCATTTGCATTTTATGTTTGGCTAATTGGTCTTTTAACCAACGTTGTAGGTGATTACCGTCAATATCATAAACGGGAATATAAATACCTACTTTGTCTAAACCTTTAAACCAAGCTGCGCGCGTTTGGCTACTTTCTAGTTTTGGCCCAAATATCACTAAGCTAGTCTCAGACGACAATTGTTCCGTTATTTGTTTAATAGCATCGCTGCCTGCTTTGGGCATTTTGCCTGAGGTAAGTTCTAATTCAATTAACTTGGTGGATGAAAACAAAGACATAGACTGGCAATGTTCTATTAAGTCATCCCACTCAAATTGGTCGTCATCAGACAGTCTGATAAATTCTTCTACGCCGTTTTGTTTGGCCGCTTGTTTTATTTGTAAACGACAATCATTAATTTGAAACGGCTCATCACCAAACAACAGATAGCAGGGCGCTAGTCCATCTTTAAGTGTGGTTGCTATTTGATTGGCGTAAATTTTCATAGCGGTTATTTAATACCATTGAGTTGCGACATTATACGGTCGCTAGCTAATACGCGTAACTCAGACAAAATCAATTCACGCTCACGTTCTTTACCAAGCGCATTGTTTGGATCATCTTGAAACTCTCGGGTTAACTCAAAAGAAAAGTGCTGAGCCGGCTTATTAGGTAAACGGACTTCAAACTCAACCTGATAAATTAATTCGTATTCGGCAACTTGGCCGTTAGGGAATAAAGACAGAGTACGGCGCTGAAATTGTTCAGGCAGTATTTTTAATTCGGCATTTTTTACATTGAACTTAGGCAATAAAACAACTTTGTTTTGGCTTAACCTGATTTTCACTTGTTTAGCCAAAGGGCTAAATTTCTTAGTGGAAGTTAAGTACAACGTTTGTAATGACTCAGGCAGGTAGTAATGCCCTTTAAGTTTAAAACCACAACTTGATGAGAATAAAACAATTAAAACAGTGGCGAATACTAATACAGATTTCATAGTTGAAATGGTGCTCATCAATAAGATTAAGGGTGATTAAATTTTATTACCGGACTATTAAACGCTATTTAACGTTTTTTTTAAATAGGCAATATTCAAAGCAAGTACTAAAGCGGCAATTAACAGCAAGTTAGGAAAACTAAAACGTTAAGTAAAAAAGAAGCCAAGAGTTTACCTTGGCTTCTGATTGTATTTTCTAGTTAACGCTAAGAGTCAATAACCGTTAGTTTGCAACGATATTAAGAACTTTGCCTTTAACAAAAATAACTTTACGTACTGTTTTGTCAGACAAGAAACGTTCAACATTTGACTCAGCAAATGCCAATTCTTTAACTTGTTCTTCAGTCGCATCAGCAGCAACGGTTAGTTTACCGCGTACTTTACCGTTCACTTGAACAATAATAAGTTTTTCGTCTTCAACCATTGCTGACTTATCAGCAACTGGCCATTGTGCGTTTTCAACGTCGTTGCCATTACCAAGCATTGCCCATAAGTCGTGACAAACGTGTGGTGTAATTGGCGTTAACATAATAACCACAGCTTCCATGCCTTCTGTTAACACTGCTTTATCAGCATCTGTTTCCAGTGGCGCTTTGGCAAGTTTATTCATCAATTCCATAATGGCAGCAATCGCAGTATTAAAGGTATTACGACGGTCTAAATCGTCGGTTACTTTTTCTATAGCTTTGTGTACTTCACGGCGAATAACTTTTTGCTCATTAGATAAGGTGGCAAAATCAAAGTCTTTTACCAAGCCTGCATCAATCACGTCGTTTGCAAGTTTCCAAACACGTTTAATGAAACGATGCGCACCTTCAACACCAGTATCAGACCATTCCAATGTTTGCTCTGGAGGCGCGGTAAACATCATGAATAAACGAACCGTGTCAGCACCTAATTTGTCGATAACTTTTTGCGGGTCTATGCCGTTATTTTTCGACTTAGACATTTTAGACATACCAGAAGAAATAACCGGCTGACCATCTCTAATATGCCATGCTTTAGTTACTCGGCCTTTATCGTCTCTTTCTACATCAACTTCCGTTGGTGCAATCCAAACTTTTCCGCCATTATCCGCTTCACGGTAATAGGTTTCTGCTAATACCATACCTTGACATAACAAACGTTTAAACGGTTCGTCAGACTCAACCAAACCAACGTCACGCATTAGTTTATGGAAAAAACGAGCGTATAATAAATGCAAGATGGCGTGTTCAATACCACCAACATATTGGTCAACAGGCAACCAGTAATTCGCTTTTTCTGGGTCTAACATCATGTCGTCAGACTGTGGCGAACAATAACGCGCGTAATACCAAGATGACTCCATAAAGGTATCAAAGGTATCGGTTTCTCTGAATGCAGTTTGTCCGTTAATTGTGGTTTTTGCCCACTCAGGATCAGACTTAATAGGTGACGCTGAACCATCCATTACCACATCTTCTGGCAATATAACTGGTAAGTCTTGTTCTGGAACTGGAACCGACGTGCCATCTTCCAAGGTTGCCATTGGAATTGGCGCGCCCCAGTAACGTTGACGAGAAACACCCCAGTCACGTAAACGGAAGTTAACTGTTTTTTTGCCTTTACCGTCTTGCTCTAATTTGGCAACAATCGCGGCAAACGCTTGAGTGAAGTCTAAACCGTCAAATTCACCTGAGTTAATTAACGTGCCTTTTTCTGTGAAAGCAGCAACAGACAAATCAATGTCTTCGCTAGCGCTAATTACTTGTTTGATCTGTAAACCGTATTTTGTCGCAAATTCCCAATCACGTTGATCATGACCTGGAACAGACATAACCGCACCTGTGCCGTAACCCATTAATACAAAGTTAGCCGACCATACTGGTACTTCTTCACCCGTTATTGGGTGAATAGCACGGTAACCTGTATCACAACCAAGTTTATCCATAGTCGCCATATCGGCTTCTGCTACAGACTGGCTTTTACAGTCTTCAATGAACTCAGCTAATTTAGAATTTGTTTCTGCGGCTTTTAATGCAAGAGGGTGTTGTGCTGCAACGGCAAGATAAGTTACACCAAGTAAGGTGTCTGGACGCGTTGTGTAAACCTCTAGTGCTTGCTCTTCGCCAAGCTCTTCAACAAAGCTTGAATCTTTTTTTCCGTTATTCACTAACGCAAATTTGATGTCAGCACCTTCAGAACGACCAATCCAGTTTTTTTGCATGGTCTTAACTTGCTCAGGCCAATTTTCTAATTGGTCTAAGTCTGTTAATAATTCGTCAGCGTAATCCGTGATTTTAATAAACCACTGTGGAATTTCTTTTTGTTCTACTAATGCACCTGAGCGCCAGCCACGACCGTCAATAACTTGCTCGTTGGCTAAAACCGTATTATCAACTGGATCCCAGTTTACCGTTGCGGTTTTTTTATAAACTAAGCCTTTTTCGTACAACTTAGTGAAAAACCATTGTTCCCAACGATAATATTCAGGGGTACAAGTGGCCACTTCACGATCCCAGTCATAACCAAAACCCAAAGAGTTAAGTTGGTTTTTCATGTAATCGATATTTTCGTATGTCCACTTAGCAGGTGCTGTTTTGTGGTTTATAGCTGCATTTTCAGCAGGTAAACCAAACGCATCCCAACCCATAGGTTGCATAACGTTTTTGCCATTAAGTCTTTGAAAACGAGAAATAACATCACCAATGGTGTAGTTACGAACGTGTCCCATATGCAGGCGACCACTAGGATAAGGCAACATTGAGAGGCAGTAAAACTTCTCTTTAGTTTCATCTTCCGTCACTTTAAACGTTTGATTGTCGGTCCAATGTTGTTGAACTTTTTGTTCAATTTCCTGATGGTTGTATTCTGATTGCATGGTTAGATCTCAGTTTGCGGTTACACCTAAATGACTGTATTTAGGCGTATAACGATTAGTCGCGGCATTAGAAATAATATCGAAAAATTGCCGTGGAATTTTAAGGCGCTAAGCATAACGAATAAGCCTGTTAGCAACAAGAGAGGATATGAGAAAAAACGCAATTTGTGTAAAAAAATTACAGTTAGAAATTTAATAAGCTGCACTTATGAAGTAAACAAGTCGTCAGCTCTCAGGCAATAAGTTGTGGTGTAATACCAATTGAATTAATGAATTAGTTATTCAGCGAGAATTAAAAGGTTCATAGGTGAGGCATTGATTGAAGAAAATGGTTGTTCCCTTGTTGAAATCAATAAAGACAATATGCTCCTGCATTGTCACCTTACCCTACATCCTTGTAGGGCAACAAAGCATATGAAGCTTTTAAACTCGCCCTTCGGGAGCTTGTTAGAGGCGCGCCAAACTATTCATATGAGCAGCGCAAAATTTATTTGATGTACGACTGCATGGATGCAGGAGATAGAGCGACTCAGGAGACAAAGCCGAGAATAACTATATCGACACAAATTTTGCTTATTCTCACACCTCTAACATAGCTCTGAACTAATCAATTCATTAATACAATTGGTATTAGTAAATACAGAATGAAAAATTATTTATCTCGCTATTTACTGATCTCAAACAATATTTTAGTTTATAAAGCATATTATGGTGTTATGCAGAAAATAGCATGTTGGCAATCGCTTTATGTAGAAGCTTATAAAAAGAGTAGCTTTGTACAGCTAAGAATTTTGTGCTGGGAGGCAGTAGTATGGAATGGTTCAAAAGTATTTATGACTTTATCGAGAGAAAGTTTTTCTTTACCTTAAGCAGAAAAATTATAGGTAATATAGGTTTTCTATTTTTGTTTCAAATAGCAAATCTGTACTTGTTTTCTAATTGGTTGTCGTCGCCCGATATTGATGAAGACACGATGAAAATGGTTTCGACTATTTTATTTATAGTTAGCGCGTTGAGCTTTATTTTCACCATTTTCTATATGCACCATCTTATTGTTAAGCCTGTGCAAGCCTTACTCTCTACACTGAACAATATAAACCACACCAAAGGCGACCTTTCAACTCGCTTGCCTAAATTTAGCCACGACGAATTTACCGAGTTATCTACAGCGTACAATACCTTTGCCAATAACTTAACTGGCTTAATCAAACAGGTTTACCTAGATGCCCAAAGTGCAACTAAAGCCAATCAAACCGTGACCAGTCTGGTCAACGAGAGTTACCAACAAGCTGATCAGCAAAAAACAATGAGTGACAATATTACAGATGCCGTGACACAAGTCAGCCAAAGTATTTTTGGGATTGTTAGCGCGTCGGAGCAAGTAACCTCAACCAATGAAAAAAACCAAGGGCATGTGCAAAATGCCAATCAAATACTATCAAGCTCACAACAACAAATTGAAAAAATCACCCAACTGTTAAGTCACTTCTCCTCCACAGTAAAAGGCTTACAAGATAACGCAGATAACGTACGTAATATTTTAAAAGTAGTGGAAGGTTTTGCCGACCAAACCAACCTTTTAGCATTAAACGCCGCGATTGAAGCAGCTAGAGCAGGAGAGGCTGGAAGAGGGTTTGCCATTGTAGCCGATGAAGTGAGAAGTTTATCAGCCAAAGTATCGGATGCAACGCAGCAGATCAGCAACTTCTTAAATCAAATGGAAACCTTGGTAAGTGAAACGCATACTGAATCAACCACCTTGATCACAGAGTCTAGTAATATGGAACAAAGCATAAAAGACACATCAAGTATTTTTGAATTGATGATCCGCGATTTTGAAGAAAACGTAACGGCTTTTGGCGTCATTATGGAGTCAGTAACGTCATTAGAAGTACAACAAAATAATACCGCAGATTTTGCCGCAGGAATTACCTCATTAAGTAATGACATTCAACAGCGTTTGCAATCAACCACAGAGCAAGCGAGTAAAGCACAAAGTATGGCTAGTTCTACTCAAAAGGGGTTAGGGCAGTTTGTTGAGTAAAATCAACTGTTTTTTTAGAGCCTCTAATGAGGCTTATTTTCTATTTGGTGTATTAACTTTGTCATGGTGCTTGTCAGAATTCTAAGGTTTCGCCCCTCGGCTGTCATCAAGTAAACATCCCTGTATTGATGACATCCCATCATCCTTGATGTGAACTATACCTTTTTGCAACAGCCCAAAAACGTAACCCGCTCTTATAATGAAACAGAGCGCCGCCCGTCACCAAATATCTATTTGTATTAACTTTTGTTTACTAAATACTAACTTTCATCTTCAAATACGGACGACTCCATGGATGGAGGAGGTAGAGCGAAGCAGGATGCCAGAGCCGAAAAACATTCGTCCCTGAATACTTTCCTCAATCGGGCATCCATGCCCGCTCGATTTGAGAAAAGTTATATTTAACACAGATATTTGAATCGGGAGTAAAAGTAAAAGTAAAAGCAAAAGCAAAAGCAAAAGCAAAAGCAAAAGCATTACAGCTTTATATGCCACTTTCTTCCATAGTCAGGAAAACGGCCCAATAGGTCGTTTTTGTTTTACATGGGAATTTGTACTTAATTTATAAAGTCTATAGATAGTAATAGCTTAATCTTTGTGCTAAAAATAATACCAAAATAAAAACAGCCCAATCGTCGGTAGAAATACAACCCATTGGGTCGATATTAAATTGTTAGCATTGCTTAGAGTCTGTCGTAGTAGCGGTTAAATTATCGAACGTTTATAAAGGAAAGTTAAATTGGAATTAGCAGTAAATGAACTCCCACGCTACAAAAGGTGGCCGTTCAAATTTTTTAATAAAGGACTATACCCGGGTATCTATAGTGTACTTGCTCTTGGTTACATTGGGATTCCCTCTAATATTCAAGAGATGGTTAGACATCAATTGCCTATTGAATGGCGAACGTGGGCATTAAACTATTGGAATTTAGATCAGTGGTTTACTGCTTTGTTTATCACCGCATTAATTGGCGCCATTTGGGGCGGGATTGGTAGTCAGTTAACATCCTCTTTTCTAAATAAAATTTATCGGAGAGTAAAAGAAGAAAATGAGCAGTTAAAAGAGAAAAATAGCAGTACAGCTATCAATTGTTATGAATTGTTTAGCCATTATATTTACAACAATTATTTCGCAAAATTTAGTTTAACTTCTAATGAAAGGTTAAGTTTATATAAATTAGATATGGATTTATTTTTATGTGTAGGGCGGTATTCAGAAAACGAACTATACAGACAAAAACCTAATAGATTATATCCACGCAATGTAGGGTGTATTGAAACAGTTTGGAAAACAGGTAAAGTAGAACACGTTATTCCTTTTGATTCAGAAACTGAATTTGATAAGTGGAAAAAGTACAATATTGAAAACTTCGGATTTGGAGACTCAGTACTAAACAACATGAAAATGAGAAGCCGGGCTTTTCTTGGATTTAGGATTCAAAATTCGCAAAAGCAAACTATTGCGGTATTAATTTTTGAATCCACCCAAGCTAGCGGGTTAAAATTCTCAAAACTAAATACCGCAATGACTCAAAGAGAATTACAAAATATTTCTCATCTTTTAGAATCTTTGAATAGTCATATGCCAAGCTTACAGTCAGCGTCATTGGAGGGTTTCTAATGGAAAACGTAATTATAAATGTCATTAAGTATATTTTATCTGCTTATCCTTATAAGGAGGAGCTTTCAGCATCAAGATTAACCAAAATGCTATATTTAACTGATTGGAAAAATGCTATAGAGCACGATACTCAGTTAAGTCAAACTGTATGGCACTTTAATCATTATGGTCCATATGTTGATGACTTTGTTGATATGGCTCGTAAAGATAAAGATATTAATGTAGTCAATACTAAAACTATGTTCGGTGGTAATAAGCAATTATTTAAATTGTCAGATAAAAATTCTGGAAAAATAGATTTATCTGATGAATTGAAAGTAATTGTAGATTTCGTAATAAACGCTACGAAAGATAAAAACTATGATGATTTTATCAAGCTTGTCTATTCTACGTACCCAGTCATTTCAAGTAGTAAATATAGTAACCTTGATCTAGTATCTAAAGCTAGAGAATACAAAAGTCAATTAAATGCAAGGTAATGATAACAAGCGGTTAAAGGTATGGACGTCTAACGCATGGCTGACATTCGTTCCTCACGATTATAGCCATGCTTTATCGGCCCCTTAACCGGGCGTTGAGGCCGTAGAATAACTCTCTTTAAGAAAAACGGCCGATTACATGGGTTCCAAGTACATTACCTAGTGCAAGAAAAACGTTTAGAATTTGTTACAGGAACTCGATTTTCCATTAATTTGGGCTGTTGGAGTAATTCTACAGCCTCGTTAGGCAATTGAGATAGCATGAGAGTTTATCATTTTTTAAACGAGCAATATGCATTAGATGCCCTAGTTAATAAAACCCTAAAAGTCTCACGATTAAAATCACTGAATGATCCTTTTGAATATTATCATATAGATACTGATAATTGTGGGACACGCTCAGTGATAAAAGGGCGTTTGAACCGAGCAAATAGAGAATTAGGGATAATCTGTTTTAGTCAAAACTATATTAACCCAGTCCAATGGGCTCACTACGGAGATTCACATCGGGGAATTTGTTTAGGCTTTGATATTCCAGATGAACTTCTATTTGAAATTGATTACGTTAAGAAGCGCACAGCAGGGAGTGAGTTTAAAAACTCTTTGGCTTTACAAGGGCGTGATTACATTCAATACATGCTTTCAAAGAAGCATGAGCACTGGCGATACGAAGAAGAAGTTAGAACCATTATTCCATTTTCTGAAAAAGTGATGGATGATCGTCTAATCTTTACTTCATTTAGTGACGAATTATCAGTGCGGGAGGTTATTTTAGGAGTTCGCTGTAAATCTAGTATGAAAGATATAAAGCGTTATATTCGTAAACTTAATTGTGATATTTCTGTTGTAAGATTAGAGATGTCACAAACAGAATATGCTATGCGTCTAGCTGAATAAATTGCCTAATAAAGAATAAAAGAGCCACCAACCTTTAACACCCAATAAAAAGCGAATACTCGGTTCGCTTTTTCTTACAGCTTAAAAAAATAACAAGGCCACCCACCTTAATTTGATAGTTATTTAAATGGCGTTAAAGTGGGTTTCTGTTATGTTGAATGAAGGAATATCATGCTAAAGAAGTTGAAGTCACTATTATTTGGTAAAGATGCTACACCTTCTCAACCAAAATGTAACAAGGCCACCCACTTTAATTTTTAATTAAAAAGGAAGTTTGCAGTGCAATCTAAATTAGGTCTTTCAAGTCTGGGGATTTGGCTATTGGCCATCACCTTAATGGTCGGTTGTGGGAATGAACCTGAGCCGATGAAGTCCAAATCTTTACACCGCTTTGTCGAGGCCCCTGTGATCTCGGGAGTCTTATCGAAAGATACTAAGTTGATCGCCTTATTGACCTCTGATCAACAAATCAGTGTCTGGGACACTGTATCACAAAAAAAGATACATTCGTGGAGCCCTAGGGTGTTTAACGGCGAAATCAATCATGTGGCATTATCTGGGAATAATCGTCGATTAGCAGTAGCGGGACATTGGAGTGTCAATATGCTCAATCTCGTTGATGGCTCTGTGATCACTTCATGGGATGTGGTCGGTTTTCAGGCCAGCGCAACTGTCTCTCAACTTCATGTTGACCACACCGGTCACAAAGTTTTAGTAGGCATGAGCGATGGTGCAGTGTTATCCGTCGACCTTAATTCAGGCTATACCCTTAAGTTAGATCACCATAAATTACAGATCACTCGACTGGCCTATGATGGCGATAACGGTTTTGCCATATCCGGTTCAACAGACAAAAATTTTGCTTACTGGGGAGTAACTGACGGAGATATCTCCTATCAGCATAACTTCCGTTCTCGGGTAACCGCCCTCGCTGTCGATAATGAGTCAAACAAGTTGTTTGTTTCTGACGCTTTGACCGACCATTTGATTTTGGATAAAAGCAGCGGCGAAAAATTGTCGAATCTGAGCTTTTTCGAAAGGTTTCGATTTTTTCGTCACGGATTTTTTGTTGAAAAAGGCAAATATCTTTTTACCACCTCACCGAAAAATGTCATTACCTTATGGGATACTGCCAATGGTGACGAAATTATCTCCTGGACTATCAAACGATATACTGCCGAGGCGACTGTGATGGATTTGTCGAAGAATGCCGCCGGCGATTTGGTAACCTTAAGTTCAGACGGTGCTTTACAAGTATGGGATTACCGAAAATACCTTTAAATTGGATAAGAGTAAAAAATAACAAGGCCACCCACCTTAATTTGATAGTTATTTAAATGGCGTTCAAGTGGGTCTCTGTTATGTTGAATGAAGGAATATCATGCTAAAGAAGTTGAAGTCACTATTATTTGGTAAAGATGCTACACCTTCTCAACCAATAGCTGAGGGAGCGCCTCCAATAGACGTTAAGGTTGCTGTTACCAATCCTTCGCTTGTCGATGCTATGAATCGATTAAATACAGATCAAAGCAGTGCGGCAAAAACCGATCTATTGCTAGAACTTAATAAGTCTAATTATCTGGCTGCTATTTTTTCTGACGAAATGAATATGTCAGAACCCGATGAGAACGGAAATAAAGAAATAGAAAAAGGTAGTCTTATCAAAGTATTAAACACATCAGATAGTGAAGGCAATATATATCTTCCTTTGTTTACTGATTGGTGCGCAATCAAAAATTATATAAATAAACCTGTTGATACTTTAGTATTTTCTCCACAGAAAGCATGGAGTTGGGCTTTGAGTGATTATCATGGCGTTGTTATCTATTCAGAAGAAAATTCACTGCCTTTAAATAAGTCGCAAATTCAATACCTAGCCAGTAAAGTTAACAAACCAACGTAATTAAAAGAATAAAAACAATTAAAGTAGGTGGCTCTGAAAAAGAGCGTGCCTTAAGTTGTCAGTATTAACTTACATAGGTAATATGGGAATTAACGTTATTTAATCTTGTTAGTCACATAATTACAATTGGATATAAATTTAAATATGGAAATTGAAAAAATAATAATTGAAGCACTTAAGCACTTTAATCAAAATAAAGTATTGTTTCTAAAAATATACCTCCCAAGTTTTTTAACTTTAATTGCTATGGTTGTTGGATGGTACGCTTTTGATATTGAAGTTAAAATAAATCAAAAACCTCTAAACTTTGGTTATCTTGCATTAATAATCATATCTGCTCTTATATGTTTAGCTCTTTTTATTAAATCTACAGTTCATATTCATCGGGCTTTTATATTAAATGAAGGCTCTACAATAAAAGCACTATTTAAAATAACAAAAAGAGATTTATATTTTTTTAAGAAAGTAATTTTAATAAGTTTAATTATGTTGTTTGTCACTTTTATAGTTAATTCATCTTTGAATAGGCATTTAAACGAAATTGAAGGCGTTTTTTTGACCCAAGTTTTTGTTTTAATAAAGGCTTTAATTATTGCATATTTAGGGTCTAGGTTAGCGCTTGTTTTACCTGCCGCAGCATTAGAACACAAGCTTTCGTTTAAAAAAGCTTGGGAGATTTCAGGTGATTATTCGGCTAAAATTTTTCTTGGGGTTGGTGTTCTTCCAATCATGACAAATTTGATTCTTTCTAATTTACCGAGTTACACATCGCTTTTTTATATGTTTGTGGTTTTATTAATAACTATTGTCATTACAATAATCGAAATAGGTATATTATCTCTTCTATATAAAGACATAACAGATAATAACCAATATTAGTTAGCGGTGGATTAAGAAAAATTCAATGGTGATAGGTCAGGGTCAGATCACTTTGATCCATAACTATTAAAACGATTTATGTAAACTACTTTTTTAGCAATTAGTTAACCACTTTGGTAAAAATAAATAATTCAGAAAAGTGAGTGATGACTCGGCATTAAAAGAGCCGGCATTAAAAGAGCCACCCATCTTTAACACCTAATAAAAGCGAACATTTAGTTCGCTTTGTTTTTTTATTTTTCTTACCGCTAGAAGCTCACTAAAGGATAATAATAAGATCATGGCTCACCAAATATCTTCAAATTCTGTTAACGTATCAAAGAAGAATGTAAAACTCACATTGCTTACTTTATTAGTCAGTAGTGTTTGCTTATCTGCTTCAGCTCTGACTGAGGCAAAAACTGTAAATGAGGCGCCAGCATTGACTAAAGAACAACTTACCAAACAGCAATTGAACAAACCGCAATTGACCCAAAATAAATTGACCAAAGAACAGGTGATTGAAAAACTTTCATTAGAGCATCATTTTGAAGGTGGGTATTTTCGTCAAACATTTAAAGCAGATCATAGAGACAAGGTAACTACAGCTCGTGGTGATAGAACCACTATGACGGCAATATTTTATATGTTGACGGATGACAATAGTATTGATCATTTCCATACTAAATACTCTGATGGTATTGAGTTTTATCATATGGGAGATCCAATTACTTATCACATGATTTATCCTGATGGACATTACGAAAAAGTAGTTGTTGGTCCGGATATATTAAACGGACAGCAACTACAACTTGCGGTTCCAGGTGGTACTTATAAAGCAGCAGAATTGAGCTCTGGAAGTTATGGCTTAGTTAGTGAAGCTGTAGCACCTGGTTGGGAGCCAGAAGATATGATAGATGTTAGTAAAGAGGAATTACTCAGTAAATTCCCTCAACATAAAATCATCATTGAGCGTTTAGCAAATAAGAAATAGCCGTTTAACATCCAATAAAAAAGCGAACACTCAGTTCGCTTTGTTTTTTCTTACAGCTTAAAACTTACGGCTTACAGCTGCTGTTCCTTAAAACCTTCCAGCCTTAAAGCCTTCCAGCTGCTTTACCTTCAAACCTTCATATCAATTATTTCCATTTCTTAAGTTTCACATAAGTTTCAAGGTTTATTCTATTGGCATACCCAATTTAATAGGCGATTACTGTGAACAACAAATTAATCAAACGTTTTGTGTTAACCATTAGTTTATTTATGTCCTTTGCTTCCTTGTCAGCTTCCATTGACACGCCAGAGGAGCAACTACAAAAAATGTTAAGCCAACATAAAGGCCAAGTTGTGTACTTGGACTTTTGGGCGTCTTGGTGTGGCCCTTGTCGTAAGTCATTCCCATGGATGAATATGGCTCAAAGCAAATACAGTGAATTAGGTTTTTCTGTGATAAGCATTAATTTAGACACTGAAATGCCACTTGCTAAAGATTTCTTAAAAGAAACCCCTGCGTCTTTTCCTGTTATTTATGATCCTGACGGAACCATAGCGCAAGCTTATAAAATCAAAGGTATGCCAAGCAGTTACTTAATTGACCGTGATGGAAATATTGCTAAAGCGCATACGGGATTTTTTACTAATAAACAGGATTTATACCAGCAAGAAATAGAAAACTTATTATCTAAAAAAGCAGATGGCTCGGTGAGTGTGTCTGATCACAAAGTGGAGAATTAATGATGAATTTAAAAGTTAAATTAGTGTTAGCAACGGTTTGTTTTTCAGCTTTATCTGGTTGTTCGTCACTTGGCGTACAACCTTGGGAGAGAGACTTGTTGGCAAAAAAAGAAATGGAGTTAACCAGCTCACCGATAGATGCCGCTTTGGATGATCATATTTATTTTAGTAAAGAAGCGTCAAGCGGTGGACGTGGTTTTGCTGGTGGAGGTTGTGGATGCAATTAAGTAATAAAAAACCAAACGTTGCTAAGTTATTAACACTGGCAACTTGTTCACTGTTAGGTACGGCACCAGATGCTATTGCCGCAGAGGACACAAACCAATGGCGCTTTGATACGGCATTAATGTATTACGGTGAGTCTGAACGAGTGACAGCGGTAGAGGGTATTATTGCTGCCAGTAAAGAGTTTTCTGACCAGGAGTTTTTGAATTTAAAACTGACTTTAGATACGTTAACTGGGGCATCTGCCAATGGTGCCGTTGCGCAACCAAATGTGCAAACTTTTACTCGTCCGTCAGGCCGAGGCAGTTATGATATTGAAGCTAAGGACACGCCGCTAGACGATACGTTTAGAGACTCAAGAGTGCAAGTTAATGCTCAGTGGTCACAACCGTTAGCTGAGAATTACTTAGGATCCGTTGGAGCTTATGTTTCAAGTGAGCATGATTATTTCTCGCTTGGTTTTAACGCTAATATCGCTCGTGAGTTTTACAATAAAAACACCACGTTATCTTTTGGTATTGCGGCGGCTCAAGATCAGATATCTCCAGAAGGTGGTTTACCTACGCCGTTTAGTGAAATGCTTACGGTTCAAGATGGTAATGCCAATGGACTTAATCGACTAGGAGCTGACGATGATAAAACCACGGTGGATTTATTGTTTGGGTTAACTCAAGTTATTAACCGCAAAATGATCATGCAATTTAATTACTCATACTCGCAGGTTGATGGTTATCAAACTGACCCGTATAAAATTGTCAGTGTGGTTGATAATAATGGTTATGCATTGCGCCAGCTTTACGAGTCACGCCCAGACTCGCGCAATAAAAACAGCGTGTTTTGGCAAACTAAATATCATTTAACGAATTCGGTTATCGACTTTTCATATCGTTATTTATGGGATGACTGGGACGTTAAGTCACACACCTTTGATGTGCGTTATCACATACCGCTTGAAGGCGCTTATATAGAGCCGCACGTTCGTTATTATCAACAACAAGCTGCTGAGTTTTATCAGCCATTTTTACTAGACGGTGAGCCATCACCTGAAAATATTAGTGCTGATTACCGTGTTGGTGAAATGAATGGTTTAACGCTTGGTGTTAAATACGCCATGGAGTTAGAAGGCGACTCTGAATTGGCCTTTAGATTAGAGTTTTTCCAACAAACACCAACGAACCCAGGTTTTGAAACGCCAGGGGTGTTAGCTGACGTGGAATTGTTTGAAAGTGTCTCTGCGGTTGTGGCACAAATTAGTTACTCTTTTTGAGTATCGCTTTGACAATAATTTTGATGATTTTTTGAGTAGCAGTTTGAAGCTTTTTTTGAATAACAGTGTGAGAAGAATATGAATAAACGAGTATTTGATGTTTCAGTAAAGGGCACTTGTTATTGCATTGGTTTTGATGCCATGGCAAGTCCCTGTGAAGTACTGATTGAAACTGATGATGCTCAGTTGGTTGATAGATTAGCGCAACAAATAACGGCTGAAACTTGGCGAATAGAAGACAAGTTTAGTCGTTATAACCCCAACAGTCTTGTTAGTAAAATCAACAGGGCAATGGGTAAAAGTATTCCAATCGACATAGAGACATTTAGGTTGTTGGAATTTGCGAATGAGTGTTTTTTATTAACCGACGGTTTATTTGATATTACCTCTGGGCTATTAAGAAAAGTCTGGCAGTTTGACGGCAGCAATAACATACCAAAGCAGTCGCAGATTAATGCCTTGTTGCCCCAAATCGACTGGCAACAAGTTCGTTATACGGACTCAAGTATTACTTTGCCAGCAGGCATGGAAATCGACTTTGGTGGCATAGGTAAAGAGTATGCGGTGGATAAGGTGGTTCAGCTTATTGCTCAAACTTCGGATGCGCCTGTTTTAGTTAACTTTGGTGGTGATTTATGCGCGTCCAAAGCACGCAAAAACAACGAACCTTGGGTGGTTGGTATTGAGCTAAAAGGCATAAAAGAAAATACGGAAACCATCATTTCTTTTTCCCAAGGTGGGGTAGCCACCAGTGGCGATGCCAACCGCTATTTGCTGAAAGACAATGTTAGGTATAGCCATATTTTAAATCCTAAAACAGGATGGCCAGTGCAAGGCTCAGCAAATTCAATAACGGTAGCGTCGCATAACTGTGTTCAAGCCGGAATGATAGCAACGATATCTATGTTGTTAGGCAAAGATGGGCAAGATTTTCTCGAACAAAATGGTTTTAAGTATTGGCTGTTTAACAACCAATAGCTTAATTTTTATATAAATTAAAAGGTAACCTCACAATGGTTAAATCTAAATGTATTTTTAATAATATGAGACAACTGTTGTCACACGTTATTTTATTAGTATTGCTGACGACATCAATGTTTAGCATGTCTTCCGAAAGCCAACTCGATGAAGCTTCGGCAGCAGAGGTTGAATTTTTATCTGCCGATCAGGCATTTAAGTTTAGTTATGTGAAAGCGATTGTTAATCGCGATAGCGCCGACACTAACTTCAGTAATGCTGTCAGTATCAGTATTGATATAGCACCAGGTTATTACCTTTATAAAAGTAAAATCAAAGTGATGCTAGGCAATCAAGTATTGACCAATGTTGACTTGCCAAGAGGCTCGGCTCATTCGGATGAATATTTTGGTGAGCAGGAAGTGTATCGAGATGAGCTTAATTTCATCCTTGAGCTAAGTCAGACCGCACTTGAAAATGAAGTAAAACAAGAGGCTGAACTTAAGATCCGTTATCAAGGTTGTGCTGACTTACAGCTATGTTATCCACCAATCACTCAAAAAATATTATTAGCTGATTTAGGCTTGTCTCTGGATCTAGCTCAAACCCAAACCGCAGAACAAACAAAAAGTGAACCTGCTACAAACGCGGGTGAATTGGATGCATTTTTAGACTCTGAAAATGTAGCTTGGAGTTTGTTTGTGTTCTTTCTACTAGGTTTAGGTTTGTCCTTTACGCCTTGTGTTTTTCCAATGTATCCAATTTTGACTGGCATTATTGTTGGCCAAGGTGAGGCTATTTCCGTTAAACGAGGCTTTTTATTGTCGTTCTTTTATGTGCAAGGTATGGCAATTACCTACACTATGTTAGGTGTCATTGTAGCCTTTGCAGGAATGCAATTTCAGGCTGCGTTTCAACATCCTGCGGTGCTTATCGGCTTAAGTATATTGTTTGTAGTATTAGCTCTGTCTATGTTTGGCGTAATTAACTTAGCCTTACCGGCGAGTTTACAGTTAAAACTGAATGCAATGAGTAATCAACAACAGGGCGGTTCTTATGTAGGTGTTACCTTAATGGGCGTTATTTCCGGTTTAGTGGCCTCACCTTGTACAACCGCACCATTAACCGCTGCATTATTGTATATTGCACAAGATGGCAATGTGCTATTTGGCGCTTCAGCCTTGTATGCGTTAAGCATAGGCATGGGCATTCCATTACTGATCTTAGGTAGTTCTGGTGGTAAATTATTACCAAGAGCTGGTGCTTGGATGAATGTGATAAAAAGTATCTTCGGTTTCTTATTGTTAGCGGTTCCGGTTTTATTATTACAACGTTTTATCCCAGAATTTTATGGTGAGCTATTATCAATTGCATTGTTACTGTCTTTTTCTATCTACTTGTATGTAGCTAATGGCGCTAAGTCTGGTCAAGACGGTTCAGCTGGTTTTTGGTATGGTGTAAGAAGCTTAGTTATATTCTTAATGCTGTTTTTTGCCAGCCACCAAGCTTATGATTTACTTGTGCCAAAAACGTCAAATAATATGGCGAATAACAGCGCACAAACTCAAGAACGTCACTTTAAACAAGTGGCTTCATTAACTGAATTACAAAGTGAAATAGCCCTTGCGACACAAACGGGTAAAACGGTTATTGTCGACTTATACGCGGACTGGTGTATTGCTTGTAAAGAGTTTGAGAAATACACCTTTAATCAAGCTAACGTGCAAAATGCGTTTGAAAATAGTGTGTTGTTACAGGTTAACCTTACCGATAGTTCGTCGGCGTTAAGTAAAGAAGTAATGAAACAGTTTAATGTATTGGGCTTACCGACTATATTATTGTTTGATAAAGCGGGTAATGAATTGACTAATTCTAGAGTGACTGGTTACATGTCGGCAGATTTATTCACCGCGCATCTAGAGCAACACTTATGATCAGCGCCTAGAGTAAAACGCTTAAAGGCTAGTTACCGCAGCATCCAAAGATTTGAGAACCATGAGAATATTATTAGTAGAAGATGATATACCGTTAGCACAAGGCCTAAAACATTCACTGCACAGAGAAGGTTATGCTTTGGACTGGGTGCAATTTGGCCAGTTAGCTATCGACACTGTAAACTCAGGTGATGTGGATCTGGTTATTCTTGATTTGGGTTTGCCCGATATGGACGGTTTGTCAGTATTACGTAAGCTCAAATCATTAAACAAACTGTTGCCTGTGTTAATATTAACAGCACGGGACGGAGTGGAGAATAAAGTTGCGGGGCTGGACTTAGGCGCGGATGATTATTTAGCGAAACCATTTGATATTGCCGAATTATTGGCGAGAATAAGAGTACTGGCTAGGCGAATTAACACACACCAAAGTTCTATCATTAGCATTATGGATGTGGAGCTTGATGTAAAAGCCAATTTAGTTAAGTTTCAGCAGCAAGACGTTGAGTTTTCTCGTCGCGAATATATGATAGTCAAAGCGTTAATGGAAAGCGCTGGCAGAATTCAATCTAAAAACCAATTGGAAAATAGTCTGTACGAATGGGGTGAAGAAGTGAGCAGTAATACAATAGAAGTTCACATTCATAATATTCGTAAAAAGCTGCCAAAAGAATTTATTAAAACCGTAAGAGGTGTGGGTTACATAGTGAGAAAAAGCTAAGTGTCAATTCAACGACAACTCTTATTACTGATCATTTCAGCGGTTACCTTAGCGACATTTTTTGCTGCGTTACACGGTTATCAAGACAGCAGTAAACAGCTGGATAACGTGTTTGATCAAGAGCTGGTATCCATTGCTGAGTTTATTGCATCAAACAGTTCTGACGAGCTATCTAACGCATCACCTGCAATAGAAACATCTAACCATAAAGGCGCAATAGTTAATCATTTTGTCTTCCAAGTATTTCATCAAGGTCAGTTAATTAATAAAAGTAACAATGCGCCGAATGAGCCAATTGTTGCTGATCAGCAAGACAACGTTGCTGGTGGGTTTAGTGAGCAGACATTTAATGATTTAAGGTGGCGTGTATATTCGTTAGGGGGTAACGGTAAACGTGTGTTGGTAGCACAGCCTATTGAATATCGAATTTTATCGGCTGAGTCGATACTTTTTGTGACTATTAAACCGATTGTTTTTACCATTCCAATTATTGCGTTTTTGATCTTTTACATCATCAATAAAAGCTTAAAACCTTTGGTTGAATTGTCCCAGCAGCTAAAACTAAAAAGTAGTGACGACTTAACTCAGCTGCATGTTGATAATTTACCGCAAGAATTAACGCCAGTTGTTACTAGGCTCAATAGTTTGTTAGTTAAATTGGACAATGCTTTTGACCGAGAAAGGCAATTAACCGCCAACGCAGCGCATGAGTTACGTACACCTATCAGCGTATTAGCTATTACCAGCCATAATATTTTACAAGACTTTAATCAGCAGGTATTAGAACAAAGCTCACTGGAAGAATTGCAAAGTAATGTTGAGCGGATGGCGCATGTTATTGAACAAATTATTGCATTGTATCGATACTCTTCTGACAACTTTAAAGACACGGTTAAGCCTGTCGAGCTAGATGAGGTGTTAAAAGAAGTCATAAGTAATAATTACGAGGCTTTGGCGAACAAAGGCCAAAATATTAGTTTACTGCCATCTTCTAAGCCGCAAGTTATATTGGGTGAGACGTTTGCACTGTATACCTTGTTTGAAAATTTATTAAAAAATGCCATCAAATACAGCGGCAATAACAGTGAAATTCAATTTCAAATCACAGAACAAGCCAACGGCGTAAACGTGAGTATTGAAGACAATGGCGTTGGTGTCAGTGATGCGGAGTTGGACAAGTTATTTCAACCCTTTTATCGAGCAGGTTTGGCTAAGTCCAAGTACAAGCAATCGCAAGTCATTAAAGGTTCAGGTTTAGGCTTGTCGATTGTGAAACACATAACTGACTTACACCATGGCGAGATAAACTGTTACCACAGTGCGTTAGGTGGCTTAGGTGTGAAAGTGTATTTCCCTATGAACCGTTTTGCTAAACATGAGGCGTAATTGATCATGTTTAAGAAATTATCTCCGCAGGTTTGGACCATATTATTAACTGTATTTTTAACTTTTCAGACGTTTGCTGAAACCCAAGTGTTTTATCTCACCTTAGAAAATCATGTTTTTACCCCGTCATCGTTAGAAATACCGGCTAATAAAAAAGTCAAAGTGATCATTCACAATAAAGATAAGGTGCCAGAAGAGTTTGATAGCTTTGAGTTAAACCGAGAAAAAGTCATTTTTCCAGGCAAAAAAGCCGTTATTTATGTCGGCCCTTTACCTGCTGGCGAATATAAATATTTTGGTGAATATCATCCCAACTCTGCAAGAGGCAGGATTATTGTGAAAGGGGACGCCAATGTTAATTAATACGGTTGTGCTGTTCTTACGTGATTTATTACCGCTGTTTATTTTTATTTGTTATTTAAAGGCGACGTTAGAGTCTCAGGTTTTCACCTTAAAATATCAGCTGATTAGTGTTGTATTTGGCATTTTAGTCGCGGCGTTATTGTTTATAATTGCTGAGCCGTTGAGCGAATGTTTTGACGGACGTGGAACCGAATTAACCAAAGTATTGTTACTGACCATCTTTTATTTAAGCATGTTAGTTGTCAGCATAAAGTCAGAGTTGCCGTCCTTATTTAAGAAGCTCGTACCTTCAAAGTTAGTAGCTAAGATTGCAGCTGTTAGTTTTGTTTCATTGATTGCGGTAAATGGCAGTTCGTTTTTGATTTTCCTAGACGTGTATCTGCAGTTAAATATGTCGCCACTGGATGCCTCAGTTGCAGATAACCAAGCACTGAATGTTGTGATTGGTTTTGTGGTTGGCCTTGGTATTTGCGTCAGTTTTAGTGTGCTGTTCTTATTTATTTTAAGAGAACTAAAACAGTTAAATAAATTATGGTTGGTAAAAACAGGATTGTTTTTATTTATTGCTGGTCAATTTAGCTATATCGTTTCCCAACTGACTCAAATAGACATGCTCTCAGCTGGTTATCCTGTCGTTAATTTTAGCCAATATATTCAAGATAGCTCGGAGTATGGTCATATCTTACATGCGCTGATTGGTTTTGAAACATCCCCGTCGTTTAACTTTTTACTGGTTTATTTTATCTCATTTTTATTACCTATTTTGTTGTTGAACACCCTTAGGTTTCGCTTACAAAGCCAAAATAAAATTGCACCGCAATATAAGGAAGATTTATGAAAAAATATATAAGTGCAAGCTTTGGTGAAGTGCTTAAGCTTGTCACTGGCATATTACTTTCATTGAGTTCAATGGTCGTTCAAGCGGACGGTGTGGTTGTTGATAAAGTTTATCATCCGTATGTGACCGCCAATGAAAAAGAGTTTGAATGGCGCTTATTGTCCAGTGAAACGGATGAAGCTAATCGACTGGCTCAGCGTTTAGGTTATGGGCAATCCATTTTGGAAAATCTGGCATTAGACTTTTATCTGATAGCGGAAAGAGACGATTATAAAGACTTTACCTTGCAAGCTGTAGAAGTTGAAGCCCGTTGGATGATGACAGAACAAGGCCAGTATTGGGCTGACTGGGGCTTATTGTTTGAGGTAGAAGCGGCAGAACGCAACGACAATAAAAGCTTTGAAATCACCTCAGGGTTAATATTTGAAAAAGAATTTGGCAAAAAAAGCTTAACCATGAATTTGTTTCTTATCCAAGAATGGGGTGATGTTATTCCAACGGAAATGGAAACTGAGTTTAGGTTGAAATATCGCTATCGTTATTTACCTGGTTTTCAACCAGCGATAGAGCTTTATACTGGAGAAGATTTTTTGGGTATTGGCCCAGCTATGATGGGTGTTCATCGTTTTAAAGGTCAGAAACAACTAAAGTGGGAAGTCGGTTTTATAACGGAAATAGCCCATTCTGGCAAAGATCATTCGTTAAGATTTGCGTTGGAGTATGAGTTTTAATCTATGATTTTAAGCGTATGCTAAAAATAGATGGCAATAGAGCGTTGGCACTAGAACGTTGGCACTAGAACCTTGAGGAGACTGTTATGTTAACAAAAGACAATACGGGACTGATAGTAGTGGATATTCAGGGCAAACTGGCTCGGTTAGTCCATGACTCTGCGGCGTTAATTGCTAACTGTGAAAAGCTTATTAAAGGGGCGCAAGCTCTAGAGTTACCAATAATTACCTTGGAACAAAATCCTACCAAGTTAGGTGCTACGGTTGATGAACTTAGCACTTTGTTAAATCCTAATAAACCCATCACTAAGTTTACTTTTAATGGCTGCGAACAAGCTGAATTTGTCGATGCGGTTAAGCGTGCAGTTAGCAGTATGGACAAAGATAAACAAATAAATACTTGGTTAGTCTGTGGTATTGAAGCTCATATCTGCGTGTATCAAACCGCAATGGGATTGGTAGATTTAGGTTATAAAGTTGAGATAGTGACTGACTGCATTTCTTCCCGTACTTTAGCCAATAAACAACTCGCGGTGAATAAATTAGTTAATAACGGTGTTGATATAACTGGATTGGAAATGTGTTTGTATGAGCTTGTTAAAGGCTGTAATGAACCTGAGTTTAAACAAATACTTGGTTTAATTAGATAAAGAGTAAATCCAGTGCTCAATACAAAACTTAACCAGAATAAAAGAGTAAAGCATGACATCACCAGTGGTAATAATAGATATGAAGCAATAACACAAGTGACTTATGTGCATAGGTGTTGGTGTTGTGTTTTTAGTTGGAGTAAAGGATATGCGTTGTTGTTTGGAATAGTTTGCTTTGCTTACAGCTTACAGCTGCTTTTTAAGAGACAGCCATATTTAATACCCAATAAAAAAGCGAACACTCAGTTCGCTTTTTTATTACAGCTTAAAACTTACGGCTTATAGCTGTTTTCTCATTACCGCTATAACGTATCCAACTTTCCACCACGTTCTACAGCTTTTTGATAAGCCGGTAATGCATCTATTTGTTTAAGGTAACGTGCAATATTGGGAAATGCTGATAAATCCATACGAGTAGCTGAGGCTTGTAATGGAAAGCTCATTTGAATATCTGCTGCACTGAGTTCTTCACCCGTTAACCATGTACGATTTGCTAAAGTATTCTCTACTAACTCTATTTGTGGTGTTAGACGAGGGGAAATAAACATTTCCTGCACTTTATTACTTAACGCTTTGGCAATCGTTTTTACAAAAAATGGCATTGGATTTTTTGGCATTTTCATCATAACCAGCTTCATCACTAATAAAGGCATTAATGAACCTTCTGCAAAATGTAACCAGTAACGATAATCCAACAAAGCTTGGCCTTTTGTTGAACGTAAACGTTTCTCTGTGTCGTAGCTATCTAACAAATATTCAATAATCGCCCCTGACTCTGCAATGGTTAAATCACCGTCTGTTATTACTGGCGACTTGCCTAATGGATGAATTGCTTTTAACGACTCAGGTGCCGATGAAGTGACTGGATCTCGTTGGTATTGTTTAATCCCATATTCAAGCCCTAGTTCTTCTAATAACCATAAAATACGTTGTGAACGTGAATTGTTTAAATGATGTAATGTGATCATATTGTTCTCTTTATTTAGCTTTATACAAGGGAGTAATACCAATTGAATTAATGAATTGATTAGTTCAGAGCTATGTTAGAGGTGTGAGAATAAGCAAAATTTGTGTCGATATAGTTATTCTCGGCTTTGTCTCCTGAGTCGCTCTATCTCCTGCATCCATGCAGTCGTACATCAAATAAGTTTTGCGCTGCTCATATGAATAGTTTGGCGCGCCTCTAACAAGCTCCCGAAGGGCGAGTTGAAAAGCTTCATATGCTTTGTTGCCCTACAAGGATGTAGGGTAAGGTGACAATGCAGGAGCATATTGTCTTTATTGATTTCAACAAGGGAACAACCATTCTCTTCAATCAATGCCTCACCTATGAACCTTTTAATTCTCGCTGAATAACTAATTCATTAATTCAATTGGTATAATTCGTATTTTATAATGCGGCATTCCATTCTTCTTCAGTGGCTTTAGATTTTTGATTCTCCATCACAATTAACCATTTACCGTCTTTTTTAACTGACAATGCGGTTAAGTGAGCAATAAAGTCTTCTGTTTTACCTTTTTCATCTGTTGTGCTGTATTTGAACATGCCGGTTTCGTGCGCTGTATTTTCACTAATGTATCTTTGCGTAAAAACAAATTTCACGTGTGCTTTCATTTTACCGTTTTTGGTATCGGCAAAACCTTGTTGCCAACGGGCGAAGGCTTGTTTTATTGGATAGCTGTTTTGATTAAAACCACTGACTAAAACAGCATCCTCGTGATAACCCGCAGTATATTTTTCAAATTCACCGTCTATCACGCTTTGTGATAATGCTTGCCAAAATTGGTCGAGTTCTTGTTCTGTATTTGATGTATCCGCCGCTCGGGTATTAGCGCTGAATAATGCACTACTTATTGTAATGAGCATGACAAAAGTGGCTAAGGTGATCTTTTTAACGTTAAACATGTTTAATTCCTGTATTTATTAACGCAATTCTTAGCAAAGCCATGCGTTTTTAGATAATTCAATATAAACTAAGGCTACTAACCTATCAAACGGATATTTTTCTCTATTATCATGGAATTAAATAAAGCATTTCGCCTAAGTCACAAAAGTTTAGGCCCAACACTTAATTTAGACACTATCAAAAAGTTGATGCTTTCAGAGGCGGACACCAATATTAATTTTATTGGTCAAGAAAGAGCACAGCATGCGCTAGAGTTTGGTTTAGATATGGACATGACAGGCTACAATTTATTTGTCATGGGAGAACCTGCGACGGGTCGTCACACCTTAATAGATAATCATTTACAGCAAGTTGCTAAAATTAAAAGTACACCACATGAATGGTGCTATGTTAATAATTTTGACGACACCCGTACACCAACCTACATAAGATTAGCCGCTGGTGAAGGTAAACAATTTATTGAACACATTGAATCTTTTATTGATGTGCTGTTAGATACTTTTCCATCGGCGTTTGATAATCCATCCTTTCAGCGTAAAAAGCGTGTAATTGAACGTGACTTTAACGTTAAGTACGAGAAAGCGTTGGAGTTGGTTGAGTCAAAGGCGCTTGAAAGTGGTTTAGTGTTATACGAGGAAAAAGGTGCGGTAAGTTTTGCACCTGTCATTGATGGTAAACCGTTAACGGATGCTGAATTTTCTCAACTTAAAGAAGACCAACGTCAGCAGTTTTATGACCGTATTTCTGACCTTGAAGTCTTTCTCAATGAAACGCTATTAGAGTTACCGTTGTGGAAACGAGAAGCATCAGAGAATCAACGTAAGTTAAGTAAAGAAACCATAGAAAACGCATTAAAGCCTTTGTTAAAAGACTTAGAGCATATTTATGCGGCTGATCTTGGCGTTATTAAATTTTTAAAAGACATGCACGATACCTTAGTTGATATGGTGCAAGAGTTTTTGGCTGATGAGGCCGACGAAGAAAAAAATAAAGAAGATGTGGATGTTCGTAAGGTACTTGAAGAAGAGCTAATTCCTAACATTTTAAATGTTAGGAAAAGCCAAGACGGTGCACCAATCGTATATGAGCCTAATCCATCATTTCAAAATATATTTGGCCGTATTGAATACAGTTCAGTACAAGGCTCGGTTTATACCAGCTATAGAATGATCCGCGCAGGCGCATTACATAAAGCCAATGGCGGTTATTTGTTGATTGATGCTGACAAACTCATGCAGCAGCCTGCAGTTTGGGAGTCGTTAAAGTTAGCGCTGAAAAGCCAAGAAATAAAAATGGAGTCACCAACAGGTGAAGCCAATATTGTTAATGCGTCTAGTTTAACGCCGCAGCCAATCCCTATGGATATTAAAGTTATTTTAATGGGCAGTCGTGAATTGTATTATTTAATGCAAGAGTACGATAACGAGTTTAATGAACTGTTTAGAGTATTAGCTGACTTTGAACATTACATCCCACTTAACGACAAAGTACAGTTTGGCTTTGTGCAGAAAATTAAACAATATGCCGCTGAGCAACATTTAGAAATATCGGCAGATGCGGTTGAAGAACTGTTTAAATTTAGTTTTAGACAAGCGGAACATCAGCATAAATTATCAGCCCGCTTTGCCGACGTATTAGAATTGTTAAGTGAGTCGCAGTTTTACGCTAAGCGTGATGGCGATAAAGAAATTCATCAAAGTCATGTGATTAAATCCCTTGAAGGTAAACAGTACCGAACAGGGCAAATAAGCGAATCATTTTTGGAAGATATCCAAGAAGGCCAGATTTTAATTGATACCTCTGGTTTCCAAGTTGGTAAATTAAATGGCTTAACGGTATTAGAAATCGGCGATACGGTATTTGGTACGCCAGCGAGAATTTCAGCCACGGTTTATGCCGGTTCAGATGGTGTTGTGGATATTGAAGGTGAAGCTGAGCTTGGTAAAGCGATTCATTCCAAAGGTGTGATGTTGTTAAATGGTTATTTGGGCAGTAAATACGCACAGGACTTTAATCTGTGCTTTTCGGCCAATATAGCGATTGAACAAAGTTATGGTCACATAGACGGCGACAGTGCCAGTTTAGGTGAGGTTTGTACGTTAATCTCTGCCATTACACATATTCCGTTAAATCAGTCGATTGCCATTACTGGTTCTATTAACCAACATGGACAGGTGCAGTCTATTGGTGGTGTGAATGAAAAGATTGAAGGTTACTTTAAGCTTTGTCAGGCAAGAGGTTTGACGGGCGAGCAGGGCGTTATAATCCCTAAAACCAATTGCATTAACTTAGTGTTATCGTCTGATGTGATCAGTGCGGTAGAAGCTGGGCAGTTTCATATTTATGTGGTTAATGAAGTTGACGATGCGTTAACCATATTAACAGGCAAAAAAGCGGGAGCTTTATCGGCGAGAGGTCGTTACCCAAGAGATTCAGTGAATGGCATTGCCACTAAAAAACTACGCCGAATTGCCGACATCGTCGATGGTGCGGATAGCGAGTAATGAATAGTAAATAGTACAAAGTAAAATACAGAAAACAAAAAAGCCGATTAATCGGCTTTTTTGTTTTTTACTATTTATAAATATTGTTTACCCATGGAGCTTAGCTTTAATTTTAACTACAGCTCTAGATATTAGATATTGGATAGAAGCTCCTAATATTAAAAGATCAGCTTAGTCGTTAAGCTCACATTTTTTTTGTTCTTCTGAGCCTTTGTCAAACTCGTCACAAGGGTTTTTAGCTTTATTCATACCTAAGCTGGCAATCATGCCGTAAACCGATATACCGGCGATACCATCATCATCAAAGGTAAAATTAATTTGTGTTAATGTGTTGTTGAAAAAATAATCAACGCCGTCAATCGTTAAAATATAATCACCTTTCACTGGTTTATTTAACACTCGTTTGACGAGCTTTAATTTATGCTCGCCAAGTTCCAGTGAAAAACTTTCAAATTCTCGATCTGAAAGCTCTTGTAACCAAACAAAGTTATTGTCTTTTAATATAAGGGCAAATGAATAGCTTTCTGGCTGACCAGTTACTTGGAAAGTATGTGGACCAATGGAAAAGGTGTGGTCGTCATTTTCATGACTGTAAGAAAGAGGGAATGGAACTTCTTTTATTTCGTCATCGTAAGGATAAGTAAGCTTCAATTTGCCATCAATATTAAAGTCAGCAAAGCTAGGTAAGCTGACCAATAACAAAGATAGCAATATAGAACGTGAGAGTGTTGTTAACATTTATTCGCCTTTGTCTTATTAAATACTACTTATTAATATAGACGAAACTAGCAACTATGTTCTTGTCACATCAACAAATAATTTTAATGACTGACCTGGTCTAATATATTTTTTTAAATCCAGTTGATTCCATTTCGCTATGTCGACAACACTTACTTTAAATTTCTGAGCAATTCTAGCTAACGAGTCACCATTTCTTACTTTGTAAGTAATAGCACGCATGATTGCACTGGTAGATTGATGCTTAGATACTTGATCTTTCCAAATAACTAATTCTTGACCAAGTTTTATAGGATCGGTTGGCGCAATGCCATTCCATTTAGCTAAGCTGCGAATATTTACATCGTATTCACGGCTAATATCCCACATATTATCGCCAGATTTTACTGTGTGTTTTAACTTATTAGCACCACGTTTCTTGTTTTGTGTTTTTGTTAAACGGTTATCAGCGGTTAAGCTGTATTCAGTTAATGATTTAGACGATGTAGGAATTAACAACGCTTGGTTGATATTAATTATATTGCCTTTAATATCATTAACATCAATTAGCACACTTAATGACGTATTAAACTTATCTGCAATGCCACCTAAGGTATCGCCAGACTGAACAAGATAACGTTTCCATGACATACGTTCTTCTTTTGGTAACTCAGCTAAGTTCTGTTTAAATATTTCTACTTTCTCAACTGGCACTACAAATTTGTGTGGTCCTTTAGGATCCGTTGCCCATTGATTGTAACCAGGGTTTAGTCTGTGTAATTCGTTTACTTTTAATTCAGCAAGTTTTGCTGCCTTTGCTAAGTCAATTTGGCTTTTAGCATCAACAACTTGAATGTGTTGTTGGTTTTTAATTGGCGTCCAGCTGATTGCAAACTCTTCATGACGTTTTAATAAGTCAGCTAAGGCTAATAATTTTGGAACATAACTAGACGTTTCTTTTGGTAAATCTAAAGACCAAAAGTCGGTAGGTAAATGTTTCTTACGATTACGTTTAATTGCGCGCATCACTCGGCCTTCACCAGAGTTATAAGCTGCAATTGCATTTAACCAGTCACCATCTAAGGTTTTGTGTAAAAAAGATAAGTAATCTAACGCGGCTTTTGTAGCAGCTACAACGTCACGACGTCCGTCGTACCACCAAGATTGTTTTAATTTGAAGCGATTCCCTGTACCAGGAATAAATTGCCATAAACCTGAAGCTCGCCCATGTGAATAAGCAAATGGGTCAAATGCACTTTCAACAATTGGTAATAAAGCTAATTCAATCGGCATTTGGCGTTTTTCTATTTCTTCAACAATGAAGTATAAAAACGGTTCAGCACGAGCAGAAATACGTTTGAAATAATTAGGGTGTTTTGCATACCAGTTTCGCTCAGTAACAACTGGACGATTTTGTGGGATATCAATATTTAATTGGCTTTCGATTCGTTTCCAAACATCATCAAATTCGATGTTGTTTGCTTCTAACTCTTGTTCTTCGCTAAGAGCTGACAAGGTTAAGGCATCAACGACATCTTCAGGAGCCGCAACATTAGCTGGCTCTGATGAGTTTAAAGAGGCTTGAGATGATTCTGAGTTGGACGAACCTATCGTATTACAGCCAGATAAAACGGCTAATAAAGAAAGGTTAACTATTGTTTTTGCAGCAAATTTATTTTTTATCATATATACACAAATCAATGTAAGTAAAAGGGTGACTCAATAGGTTTTAATAAACACGTGAAAACCTTGAGCCATAAAGACCTAGAGATAGTAACTTAATAATTTCATAATGGCTACGATTGTGATTCGATTTAAAATTGGTCTTTCCATTTTCTTAAATAAGTAAAACAATCTGAATCTGATATCGGCAATATTAGATTAAACTTTTGGCTTATTGCTTTTTTTATCTCAGGGTCATTGCTACGTAGAAAAGGATTGATCTTTAATTGCGTTGACAGAGATGTTGGTATCGTCGGTTTGTTGTCTTTAATTAGCGCTTTGGTGGCTTCATTATATTCAACTAAGTCTTGGTTGGTTTTATCTACTGTTAGTGCAAATTTGATATTGGCTGATGTGTATTCATGAGCACAGTAAATGTTAGTATTTTCATCAAGCTGACTAATGCGAGTGAGTGAGTTATACATTTGCTCTGGACTACCTTCAAATAAACGGCCACATCCGGCTGAAAATAATGTATCTCCTACGAAGATATTGTCCTGATCAAAATAACAAATATGATCAATCGTATGACCAGGTACTTCCATGGTTGTTAGCTTGATGCCTAGTTGTGGTAAAACAATTTGGTCATTGTCTTTACAAGACTTAGTTACCATAGGAAAACGTGATGTGCTTGGCCCATATACGTTAACATTGGCGTAGGTGTTTAATAATGTATTTACACCCCCAATATGATCAGAATGATGATGGGTAAGCAAAATATCCGTTAATGTGTAATTATGTTTCTGTAAGAACTCGATAACGGGTGTTGCATCACCTGGGTCTACGATGGCACAGTGACCGTCTTTATTTACTAATGCCCAAAGGTAATTATCAGAAAATGCTGGAATAGCGAAAACTTGATACATAAAAATGCCTATACTTAAGTGATTATATTGCTGGCGTTATCGTTAATATTTTATTGTTTATAGTGAGTACGTATAATGAAATCCGCATTAACTTACACTGGAATTGAGTCGCTATCTCACTGGAGTCAAATCCTCACTGGTGACGAATTAAAACACATTCAGAATCAGATAATAAGCCATCGGCTTAAATTAAGTTTTGGTCACCACTTAATAAAATTAGGCCACTTAAGTAGTGCGCTAGATACCAGTTCTTGTTTGATCAAACACCAAGTGAATGTTGCTCCTAGTCCTGCCGTTTTAGATCTTAATATCGCAAACACAAATAAAGCAGACGCCAATCCAATAAACCTATTTAGTGAATTTGACGAATTAGCGTTGGCAACTAACTCAGTTGATTTGGTTTTAATGAATCACGAACTGGAGTTTTCTAACGATCCGCACCAAGTATTAAGAGAAGTGCACAGAGTATTAATGCCGGGTGGTGATTTGGTGTTATCGGTATTTAATCCTTTTTCTTTGTTTATGTTATCTAAGATATGGCCATTTAAAACTAAGTCTTCTTTGTGGCAAGCGCGGATGTTCTCGATAGGTCGAATAAAAGATTGGCTAGATTTATTAGGCTTTGAAATTATTGAGCAAGAATATTGTTGCTATTCGACGCTCTTCTTAAAAAATAAAGAGCTAAATAAGGAAGCCGCTAATAAAAGCTTTAGTAACTGGCTGCAACTCGGCTTTAAAAAGTATCTGCCTAAATTCGGTAGTGTATGCATTATTACCGCTAAAAAAAGAGAGTGGCCATTAACGCCAATTCGTTCCAGAAACAGCTTTAAATCGGCGTTTCAACCTGCCGTGTCAAGAGCTTCATCTCAGTCAGCTAAAGTGAAAAACTCAGACAACTGAAATAAATCATGACAGTTACATAAGTAAACGCTAATATACATAAATCGTAGAATAACTTTAATGTAACGAGACCACTTTGTCTGAACTCACCATTATAAGCGCTATCATTATTGGCTTGTCCCTTGGGATATTTGGCTCGGGCGGGGCGATCTTAACGTTACCTACTTTAATTTACCTACTCGGTTATGACGAGAAAGTGGCGGTTATAGGCTCTTTGTTTATTGTTGCTATTATTTCGTTTTTTACCGCAATTCCTCAAATACTTAACAATGGCGTTAGTAAAGTCCATTTAATTTACTTTGCTTTACCTGGTTTGCTAGGCAGCTATGTTGGCGCTTATTATGGTTCTCAAGCTGCACCAATTGTGCAAATGGCGGTTTTTGTTGGCCTGATGTTTATTGCAGCTATTAAAATGTTAACCATGAAGGATGACATGTCAGGTGATGCCGTGAGTAATCTAATACTTATAGTGATTGGATTAGCGGTTGGTTTTGTAACTGGTTTTATTGGTGTAGGTGGTGGTTTCTTAATTGTACCTGCACTAGTTTTATTGTCTAAGTTGCCAATCAATAAAGCCATTTCTACCAGTGTCATTATTATATTTCTACAATCAAGTATCGGTTTATTTTCCTACCACCAACATTCAATGGCTTTATTCAGCGAAATTGAATGGTCTATATTAGTTGTTATCGCTTTAGTCGGTATTGTGGGTTCTTATTTTGGGCTTTGGTTAAAGCAGTTTATAAACCAAGCTTTGTTAACACGGTTGTTTGGTTTGTTTTTGATTTTAATGGCAAGCTTTATCTTAATAGATAAAGTGTTTTAGCCACTGTAATTATTAATAAGCTGGATATGATATTTCAACAAAAAATAGTATTTTTATCAAGAATAAAAAGAGGTTCAAATGATCAAGTCAGCTGCACAGTTAGTTCAAGAAATGAAAGATACGATTAAAGAAGTTTCCGTTGAAGAATTAGCGGCTCATTTAGCCAATAACATAGTACTGATAGATGTTAGAGAGTCAGAAGAATTTAGCAGCGGTCACATTCCAGGTTCAGTTAACTTTCCCCGTGGTGTATTGGAAATGAAGTTGCAAATGCACCCAGAGTTTAAAGATGCGGAATCTCCGCTGGATGAAATGAACAAGCTAGATATGTATGTTATTTGTCGCTCTGGAGCTCGTTCTGCTTTGGCCACTGAGTCGTTACAAAAAATGGGGTTCACTAATGTGTTCTCGGTTGCTGGCGGCATGATGGAGTGGACTGAAAAAGGCTTTCATACTAAATAAGCTAATTTGATAGCAAACGATAAAATAAAACTAGGCTAAAAATTTCAGTTAAAGGGGTTAGTTAACGTATTTAGTTAGAACCACTTTGCCTTGTTGGATAAATTTCGTTAAATATTGTGATTGCTCTGGAGCTTCACAAATATTAAAACCAACACTCAAATACAGAGGCAGTAAAGCAGGCTCACAGATAGTGGTTAAGTTCGTTGTGGTGTTTTGTAATACATAGCGCAGTAGTTGTGATGCAAGCTTGTTATTTCTGTATTCAGGTGCGACAAACAAACTACGTAATAAATGTAGTTCGCCTTTGTCCGTTGTTAAATTTCTGATAAATACAGCTGCGACAATCGGGGATAGTTCACTTGGCTTTTTGTTATCTTGAACTGTGAATATATTGTCTAGCTTATGACAACTTACATTCTGATTGTGGGTTTTATAAAAATGATTAACTTGTTTTTGTTTTGGCTGTTGCCAAGGTTCAATTTGTAGTTGAGTCATGTTTGAGATTTAGTGTTGGTTGACGTTACTGTATGTCATCGTAATAAAAGTGTTAAAGCTAAAAAGCAGGCTAGGCCTGCTTTTTTTAATTTAATGTTCATTCATCACTGATTTTATATGAAGAAAAATTTTACCATTTTTTCTTCGGTGCAAATAAAGCATCTAAATTATCACCATCTTCATCAGTCTCAATTTTTGCTGATTTACTCGCCTTCATCTGGTTAGATATTTCGGCTAATATTGTAGTGGCTTTTGCTTTTGTTGCGGTAATGTAATCGCTAGTATTGGTTTGAGCATTTAAGGTGGCTAAGGCTTTTTCATAATATTGACGTGCTGAACCGACCATACCATTTGCTTTTGCTTTATTGCCTCTACGCATTTGCGATTCTACGTTAATTCTTAACTGTAGCTGTTCAATCTTTTTATCTTCTTCCATAAACGCAGGGGCGGTTAAGTTACCTTTACTGTGTTCAGATCTTAAAATAACACGATACTTTTTAATCCCTTGAATTAAGGTAATTAATGGTTTTTCACTTTCAGGAATTTTTAAGGTATCAGCATCTAGAATACGGAAGTCACACGCTTCTATTTTACCTGTGCAGTCTTTAATACGTGCATGCACATCTTTGTTACCTGGTGTGGTTGAATTCATTTTCTTTAAGGCATACAAAACACGACGGTGTAATATGATAAATCCATTTCTGGTGATAGGAACATTAGCATCATTGGCAATAATGAGTTCAGTATCTTCTACAATGGTTTTATATTTTGACATTTCTAGGCGTCTTTCAGCATCTTGTTTTTCTTTTTGTTGCTGTAATAGATTTGCTATTACGGCAATGATCACAAGACCGATAATTAACGCGATGATAATCGCCATTTGTTACTCCAATAAATACAGATAAGTTGACTCTAATAACGGCTACTAAAAATCAAAGAAATTCACTAACTTCAATAATAGTAAACAAATTATAGTGATTAGGGTAGTACTAAAGTGAATATGCTTCCATTAAGTGAACCACCATTTTCTAATTTAATACTGCCGTAGACACCATCTTGTTCATGTGCTGCTGCAATAAGTTGTGCAAAATAAAGACCAAGTCCGGTGCGACTGATGTTTAACTCTATATCTTGTGGCGACGAAATAGCCGACTGCAACATATGTTCAGGGTAACCATTACCATCATCAGCAATTGTGACGTGAAGCTGGTCATTGAGTGTTTTGGCACTGACCACAATAGAGCTATTACAATAACGCATGGCATTAACAAAGATATCATTGAGCAAGTTAGACACTAAGTCTTGGTCAAAATACCAAGACAACTCGTCTTCAATATCAAACGTAACAGAGAGGGATTTGTTATTTATATAAAGGCTATTTTGGGCAACAAGTTCTTCAAGGGTTTCATCTAAGTAATAGCTATCGACGTTAAGAGGCAAAACATCTTTTTCTGCTCGGTACATAGCTAACATTTGTAACAAGTTGGTATTTATTCTTGAGGCTTCGTAATGAATGCTGGCCAATTCTTCAGCTTCATCCATATTATTTAATCGCATTTTTTCGCTTAGCTGATCAATAAGTTGAATTAATAAACATAAACCGTTTTTCATATCGTGAGCCGATGATGCAAGCACAGTTGCAAAATCAATGACAGGACGTTCCATTTATAATGAGCCTATTTATCAGTAAGTAATGATTCATGTTATCGCTAAACTAGAAAAGGAAAAACTATTTATGCTTTATTTGGCCTTTTATTAGACTATTTATGCTTTTTTTGACTAATTTAAAAACTATTTTAAAATTTTATGGAATAAATGTGCCGTTATGTATATATTTTTAGCATAACAAAAACAGCTCGGGACAAATTAATGAAGTTACAACAATTACGTTATATTGTTGAGGTGGAAAATAACAACTTAAACGTGTCTGCAACCGCCGAAAATTTATATACATCACAACCTGGGATCAGTAAACAAGTTCGAATGTTAGAAGATGAACTTGGCATCCAAATTTTTGGTCGTAGCGGTAAGCATTTAACTCATGTTACTCCTGCTGGCAAAGAGATCATTGCGATAGCCCATGATATTTTAAGTAAAGTTGACGGAATTAAGTCTGTGGCGAAAGAACACACCTTACCGGATCAAGGTAAGTTGAATGTTGCCACTACGCATACGCAAGCCCGTTATGCCTTACCCGATGTGATCAAAGGATTTATGGGACGTTTCCCTAAAGTTTCTTTACATATGCATCAGGGCACGCCATCACAAATAAGTGATGCGGCAGCTCGTGGTGAAGCTGACTTTGCTATCGCAACAGAAGCGCTGCATTTGTATAACGAATTAGTTATGCTCCCTTGTTATCACTGGAACCGTTCAGTGGTGGTCAAAAAAGATCATCCTCTGGCAAAACGAGACGGTGCATTAACAATTGAAGATATAGCTCAGTTCCCACTCGTAACTTATGTTTTTGGCTTTACTGGTCGTTCAGAGCTAGACCGAGCATTTAACGACAAAGGCCTTGAGCCTAAAATAGTCTTTACCGCCACCGACGCAGACGTTATTAAAACGTACGTAAGAATGGGGGTTGGTGTTGGTGTTGTAGCAACTATGGCTATGGATGATTTAGATTCAGATTTAGTGGCGATAGATGCTAGTCATATATTCCAAAAATCCACCACTAAAATTGGATTTAGAAAAGGCAACTTCTTACGTACTTATATGTACGACTTTATTGAACGATTTGCACCGCACTTAACCAGAGATGTTGTGGAACGTGCATGTTTGTTAAGAAATCAAGAAGAAGTCGATAAAATGTTTGAAGACGTTGAGCTGCCAGTTAAATAATAACGGGCAGTTAATGTTTATAAAACATAGACTAAATTGCTAAAGCGATAGCACGAAATAAATAGCGCTAGGTGAATAGCACATTAAAAACCTCAGTTAATAGATAAATATTAATTGAGGTTTTTTTTATGGGCATAAAAAATCCGTCACATTGGACGGATTTTTTGTATCTCAATTGAATATTACTTTTACCATCTTTACTGTTCACGACTTATTGTGAACACTCTTGTAGTAAAGACGGTTTCTAGCAATTTTTTTACTAGAGAGTTCTTTTGCTAAAGAATTCTTATTACTGGTCAAACATCGCTGAGATAGATTCTTCGTTACTTAAACGACGAATTGCTTCAGCTAGCATATTACCTAACGTTAATTGGCGCACGTTAGGTAATGCTGCAATGTCTGGATTCAATGGAATTGAGTCGGTAACGATAACTTCATCAATCACTGAGTTTTTAAGATTCTCAACTGCATTGCCAGAGAATATTGGGTGAGTTGCATAAGCAAATACACGTTTAGCACCATGTTGTTTAAGTGCTTCAGCGGCTTTACATAACGTGCCACCAGTGTCGATCATATCGTCAACAATGATACAATCACGACCTTCAATATCACCAATAATATGCATAACCTGAGCTACATTAGCTTGAGGACGACGTTTGTCGATTATCGCTAAGTCTTTATCGTCTAATAATTTAGCGATAGCTCGAGCTCTTACTACACCACCAATATCTGGTGATACAACAACAACGTCATCAGCAAGGTCAAAGCCTTGGCTTCGCATGTCTTCAACTAAAATTGGGCTGCCAAATACATTATCTACCGGAACATCAAAGAAACCTTGAATTTGCTCGGCATGTAAATCAACAGTCAATACGCGGTCAACACCAACGCTTGATAAGAAGTCTGCAACAACCTTTGCAGTAATAGGAACACGAGCAGAACGTACACGACGATCTTGTCTAGCGTAACCAAAGTATGGAATAACCGCTGTGATTCTACCAGCGGATGCTCTACGTAATGCGTCAACCATAACAATCAATTCCATTAGATTGTCATTGCAGGGAGCACAGGTAGATTGAATAATAAATACGTCAGAGCCACGAACGTTATCATTAATTTGGACACTTATTTCACCGTCGCTAAAACGGCCAACAGTTGCATTTCCAAGTTTTAAATCAAGACGATTGCAGACGATTTCAGCAAGTTCTGGGGTAGCGTTTCCAGCGAAGAGCTTTATATCAGGCACAGAGTTATCCTATAGCTTCGTTAAGTGTGAGAAATAAAAGAGCACAAATGGCCAATATTTCTAGTTTAGTTGCTCACGTAGTTGTTGATGTGTGATAGAAATATTACAACCTTTTGCAATAAAACCAGACAGATCCGCAGGCAACATAGTAAAAATTGTTTCGGCTTCTTGTTGATTTTCAAACACTGAAAATACACAAGCACCAGTACCAGTTAATCTGGCAGGGGCGTATTCTAACAACCAGTCCAATGCTTTGGCAACGGCTGGATAGTTTTTATAGACTAAAGTTTCAAAATCATTTTTATGATTTGGGGATAAACCTGTGTAATTTAGCTCACTTAAGTCTATTTTCGTGGTATTTCGTGGCAGTTCATCACTGTTAAATAAAAGTGCAGTATTCACATGCGCATCGGGTGTTAATACCAAATACCACTTTTCTTCGATAGGGTAATCAAATAACTTTTCGCCAACCCCTTCGGCAATTGACGATTTACCTCGAATAAAAATAGGCACGTCTGCGCCTAAATCTTTACCTATGCTTTCTAACGTTTCAGCCGGAAGATGTAATTGCCACAACTGATTTAATGCTAATAAGGTTGTAGCTGCATTAGAAGAGCCCCCACCAACACCGCCTCCCATAGGTAATACTTTCTGTAAGTTGATACTTACACCATAGTGTTTATGTTCTACGGTTAAAAAGGGCGTTAATGCATTTACCGCTTTAATAATTAGATTTTGCTCAGAGATCAACTCTGGCAAATTACAGTCTAAGGTCACTTTGCCATTGTCGGTTAGTTGAAATGTTAGCTCGTCACCTTTATCTAAAAAATGAAATAAAGACTGTAACTCATGGTAACCATTATCCAGTCGGCCATTTATATGCAGAAACAAATTAAGCTTAGCTGGTGATGTAAGCGTTAAAGATTTTAGCGGTATTGAGCTTGGCATAATAACTGTCATTAAAGTAAAAACTCCCAACTTGAAACCGACAGTTTTAATTTGGTATTTTTACCAGTCAAAGAGATAGCCATAGGTAAGTGGTAAATATTCTGTTTTTGGTATTTTGAATACTTAACTTGCCACTTTTGCTGTTTATTTATTTGAACAAATTGTTTTATATTCTGACTGCCACGAACAATATGTTTTTCAGTTCCCGTTAGCTGACCACGTACCCAAAACTCTAAATTTTCTATAGGTAGGTCTAATCCTGTTACGGTTTGTATTAACCGAGTTGGGTTTGTGTCCTGATAAACACTACCGCCAAATTCTAATGTCGATATGCCATTTTCTGTGGTTAGACTCAGAATATTGATGCCAATAAATGCATTTAAAGAGAATTGATTGGTTTCTAGGTCTTTATGCCAATAAAAATAACCTGACACATTTTCGGTGTCGGTTTTGATTAATACTTTGCCTCGAACGGTCCATGACTTAAGTTTATTAATGTCGGCCGGTAATTTGAAATCTGGATCAGATGGCTTGTTTAATAGGCCACATGACGATAAAAATGCAGCAAGTAACACGATGATTAGCGGTTGAATTATAGTTTTTAAAGGTTTCATAAAGTGCAATTTTGGCGGTTAAGTTACGCCATTTTCCCAGATAAAAAATGAAAATCAATTTATTAGTTAATAAATACTATTGAGATTAGCAATGTTAAGGCTTTTAAATACCTCCGCTTTTTCGTAGAATTGCCGCCTTTCTTCAAAGGGTTCGGAATTAAGCCATTTATATGACGGTTCTTGCATTAGGAATAAATCACAAAACAGCATCAGTTGAGTTGCGCGAACGCCTTGCGTTTACGCCGGAACGACTATCTGAAGCATTAGAGTCGGTAGTAACCGACGGCTTATGTGATGAAGCCGTAATTTTATCTACATGCAATAGAACAGAAATATATTGTTTTGGTGAATTAATAAATTCAGAAACACTAACGTCCTGGTTAGCCGATTTCCATTTAGTACCAGAACAAGACTTAGATCAACATTTATATGTGCAAAGAGATGTTTCAGCAACCACTCATTTAATGCGGGTTGCCAGTGGATTAGACTCCATGGTGTTGGGGGAACCGCAAATACTTGGTCAAGTTAAGCAGGCATACCAACAAGCAAAGTCGATGGGTACAGTAAAAACCTATTTTGAACGTATGTTTCAGCAAGTATTTTCCGTTGCTAAAAAAGTAAGAACAGAAACTGATATCGCGGTAAATGCGGTGTCGGTAGCTTATGCTGCAGTAACATTGGCCAAACAAGTATTTGGCAGCTTCGATAATAAAAAAGTGTTATTAGTTGGCGCGGGCGAAACCATCGAATTAGTCGCCAAACATATTTTTGAGCAAGGCGCTAAAGATATAGTGGTGGCAAATAGAACTTTAAGCAAAGCTAAATTAGTTGCAGAACAGTTTGCGGCTAAGACTTGTACCATAGCTCAAATACCAGAGCAGATGTTAGAAGCCGATGTTGTGATCAGTTCAACCGCCAGTACTTTGCCAATTATTGGTAAAGGCATGGTTGAAAACGTATTAAAACGACGTAAGCATCGCCCTATGTTCTTAGTCGACCTAGCGGTGCCAAGAGATATTGAATCTCAAGTAGCCGAATTAGACGATGCTTATTTGTATACCGTTGACGACTTGCAAGAGATTGTCGCGCAAAATATGCAAGCAAGAACGGAAGCGGCAGAAGACGCTGAAGTTATTATTCAACAAAAAGCCAATATCTTCGATGATTGGCTAAACTCATTAGAGTCTGTTGATTTAATTCGAGATTATCGTGAGCAAAGTTTAGCGGTTAAAGATGAGTTGCTAGAACGAGCGATAAACCAGCTTCAATCTGGTAACGATGTAGAACAAATATTAAAAGAATTAGCGAATAAATTAACAAATAAATTAATTCATGCACCTACTTCGGCCCTAAAAGATGCCGCGGAAAAACAAAACGTGCAGGAATTAACCGCAATAAAAGCAGTATTAGGGATCCGATGAAAGACTCAATCAGAAGCAAATTAGAAACACTTGTTGAACGCCGCGAAGAAGTTGAAGCGTTATTAAGTGATGCACAAATAATTTCAGATCAGGATAAGTTTCGTACCTTATCTAAAGAATATTCTGACCTGGAAGACCTTACGGTTACGTTTAAACAATACCAAAGTGCAGAAGACGACTTTGAAGAAGCAAAGTTAATGATGGAAGAAGACGATGCTGAAATGCGCGAAATGGCGCAGGAAGAGTTTAAAGTATCGAAAGCTGAAATCGCACGTTTGGATCAAGAACTTCAATTGTTAATGCTGCCGAAAGATCCTAACGACAGTAATAACTGCTTCTTAGAAATTAGAGCGGGTGCTGGTGGTGATGAAGCCGCAATATTTGCTGGCGACTTGTTCCGTATGTATAGCCGTTATATTGAATCAAAAAAATGGAAGTTAGAAATAATCACTTCTAATGAAAGCGACCAAGGTGGCTTTAAAGAAATGATTGCCCACATAACTGGTAATGATGTTTACGGCACCATGAAGTTTGAATCTGGTGGTCACCGAGTTCAACGTGTACCAGAAACAGAATCTCAAGGCCGAGTTCATACATCAGCTTGTACGGTTGTGGTTATGCCTGAAATTCCAGAAGCGGATGCCATTGAGATTAATTCAGCCGATTTAAAAATTGATACTTTCCGTGCATCGGGCGCCGGTGGTCAGCACGTAAATAAAACTGACTCGGCTATCCGTATAACGCATATGCCAACGGGAACGGTTGTTGAGTGTCAGGATCAACGTTCTCAACATAAGAACAGAGCTCAGGCAATGTCGGTATTATCAGCAAGATTACAAGCCGCTGAAGATGAAAAGCGTATGGCTGAAGAAACGGGGATGCGTCGTAACTTAGTAGCCAGTGGTGACCGTTCAGAGCGTGTTAGAACGTATAACTTCCCACAAGGCAGAATGTCAGAGCATAGAATCAATTTAACCTTGTATAAATTAAATGAAATTATGGAAGGGGATTTAGATTGTGTTTTACATCCTCTAATGACGGAATACCAAGCTGATTTATTAGCGTCAATGTCTGAAGAGTAAATAGTCGCTTTGGATAATAAAAATCAAATAAAGTGGCTGCTCAATGCAGCCACTTCTGCATTCACTCCAATGTCAGACACGGCAAAGCTCGATGCTGAGATATTGATGTGTCATGTTTTAGATTGTAATCGTACGTATTTATTTACATGGCCAGACAAAGCCTTAGATGCAACTCAAATCGCTGTATTCCATCAACTCTGCGATAAAAGACACGCTGGACATCCTATTGCCCACATTGTGGGATTTAGAGCATTTTGGACGTTAAATCTAAAAGTCACACCAACCACATTAATCCCACGCCCTGATACCGAAACGCTTGTTGAACAAGCACTATTGTTAGTTAGCGAGCAGCAGGGAGATAATTTAACTGGGTTGGATTTGGGCACAGGTACTGGCGCAATAGCACTGTCGTTAGCTTCGGAGTTACCACATTGGAATTGGCTTGCTGCGGACTTTATTGCGGATGCCGTAACTCTCGCGCAAGAAAATGCAGAATTAAATGGCATAACAAATTGTAAAATAATCCAAAGTGATTGGTTTGAGCAAATACCCAATACAAAATTTAATCTAATTGTGTCAAACCCTCCGTATATTGAAGAAAACGATCCTCATTTAGAGCAAGGGGATGTGCGCTTTGAACCTTTGTCCGCACTGACTGCACCAGATAATGGCCTATCCGATATAAAGAAAATAGTGTCACAAGCGAAAGATTATTTACATCAAAATGGTGTGTTAATTATAGAGCATGGTCATGCTCAAGGTGAGGCTGTTAGAGATGTTTTTATCTATAATGGATACAAAAATACAACTACCATCAAAGATTTATCTGAAAATGAACGCATCACCGTTGGCTATTTTTAATTAATGGGGTAATCTTAAACGTATAAGGGAGCTTAATTTAGATTAACGATTGTAAATTAAATAAAGCAAATACATGAAAGGGGACTCACTATAATGAATGATGATTTTTTGTTTGCAAATGACACTGGCGAAGAAGACGAAGTTTTGTCGATCGGCAGTTGGAAAGTTATTATTGTAGATGATGAGCCTGAAGTACACGCCGTTACTAAATTAGCCCTCAATGATTTTATATTCCAGGATAAAAAGTTGGAATTTATCAGCGCTTATTCAGGGGCTGAAGGTAAAAAAGTGATCAGTGAAAATCCTGATGCTGCCATCGTATTGCTTGATGTGGTGATGGAAACTGATGACGCTGGTTTGCAAGTTGCACATTACATTCGTGAAGAAGCTAACAATCAAAAGATCCGCATTATTTTAAGAACAGGTCAGCCGGGACAAGCTCCAGAACGCCAAGTGATATTAAACTACGATATCAACGACTATAAATCTAAAACCGAACTTACCGCGCAAAAATTATTTACCGTTATTATGTCCAGCCTTAGAGCATATCGAGACATAGTTTCTCTGGATAACAGTCGCCAGGGCCTGACTAAAATTATCGAAGCGTCGGCAAATATTTTCTCAATACATTCCATGGATCAATTCATAGACGGTGTTATGCAACAGCTAACCTCAATCATTGGTTGCGGTAATGAAGAAGCCATGTACATCACAGACACCCTAATGGTTAATTGTGCTGACATAAAACACAAAGACAGCTTGACCATTATTGCGGCACAAGGTGAATTTGAAAACAGCTTAGGCAAAGATATTAAAGAAGTGGTCGATGAAGAGTTACAAGCTGCTTTCCAAGAGGCTATTGCCGGAAAATCAATTGTTTACCGTGAAGATTACCTTGTTGCGTATTGTTATAGCCGTTTCTCCAATAATTCTATTTTATATGTATCTGGTTTACCTAAACATGTAACCGATTCAGAGAAAACTCTAATAGAGCTCTTTGCCCAGAACGTACAAATCGCCTACGAAAATGTACAATTGCAATTAGAGTTAGAGGATACACAGCGCGAATTAGTTTATCGCTTGAGTGAAGCATTAGAGAATCGCTCAAACGAAACGGGTAATCACTCCAGGCGTGTTGCTTTGATCAGCAGTGTATTAGCCAATGGATATGGATTAACTGATAAAGAAAGTGACTTAATTTGCAGTGCCGCACCATTACATGATGTGGGTAAAATTAGTATTCCAGATAGTATTTTAAATAAACCAGACAAATTATTAAATGATGAGTGGGCCACAATGCAAACTCATGCGGAGAAAGGCGCTAAAATTCTAGAAGGCTCAAACCGCAGTGTTATTCAAGCTGGGGCAATTATTGCTCAAGATCACCACGAAAATTGGGATGGTTCTGGATATCCGGTAGGCAAGTCTGGAGACGATATCCATATTTATGGTAGAATCGTCGCAATGGCCGATGTTTATGATGCCTTACGTCATAATCGGTGTTATAAAAAAGCTTGGAGTAAAGACGAAACTCTGGAATTTATAAAATCAGAAAGCGGTAAAAAGTTTGACCCTAAACTTGTTCAAGACTTATTGTCTTGTGCCGATACAATAGAAGAAATTATTGAGCAATACCCTGAAAGGTAGTATCTCTTAAAACCTCAATTTATATCCTTGGTCATTTATTTAGTAATTTATAAATAAATGACACGGGATCTCAAATTAATTAAGAAGAATCTTTATTATGTACATGGCCGTAAAACACACCCATATAATGTTAGCGTTAATCAGCATAGTGCTATTTTACTTTCGTTTTTATCAAAAACAATTAAGAGGCAAAGAACTTAATAAAGCCCTTAAAGTTGTCCCTCATATCATAGATACTTTGTTACTAATCTCCGCTGGTGTTTTATCATATTTGATTTCACAGTATCCACTTGTCGATTATTGGCTAACCGCCAAACTTGGATTTGTTGTTGGTTATATTGTTTTTGCAGCGTTGGCTATGAAAGCAGAACAGAAATCTAAAGCCATACAAATGTTAAGCATCGCATCATTTTGTATTATATTCACCGCACTTTTTGCTGTGACTAAAGGGCAATTTTAACCACTGCGTGTGTTGAAATTTTTGAATTAATCCCCATAAAGTAGCGATTAAGGTGTTGTTTTCACCTCGTTATAAATTATATAAGAAGTCCCTATGTCTGCAAATTGGCTGTACGAGTCAGATAAGCCGGAGGATCTGCTAAGAGAAGTCATTCTATTAGAGTCCAGCTGGCAAGATGAGTTTTTCATCGATGATATTGATTTACAATTGGCTGAATTGACGGCTCAGTTGTCTGCTTCTATTGATAAAACTGAATCTGTACAAGAACAACTTTACCAGGCTGTTGACTGTTTGATTGATGAATTAGCTATCACAGGTCCTGGTTTACAAGACTTACCTGAGTCTAGCTTAGCTAACTTATCGTTTTGCATTATGCACCGTACTGGTAATGAAATGACCTTAGCTGTGTTATTCAGATACCTACTAAGACAGTTAGGTTTTAATGCACTTATCTCTGAATTAGAAGAGGGTATGGCGTTAGTGATTAGAATAAGCAGCTCAGAATTAATTATTTTGGATGCACTTTCTGGTGCGACGGAATACTTGATCTCCAATGATGATGTAAAAAATAGCTTAGTTAGCGACATCGCCGCTTACGCAAAAGAAATCCCACATGATGAACTGGTTAAAACGCTTATTTCAGATCAAAAGTTAGCCTTGTTAGACGAAGGGATGTTTGAAGAAGCATTAACCTGTGTTGAAACATTGATGGATTTATTGCCTGAAGACCCTTATGAACGTCGAGACCGAGGTTTAGTATTAAACCAACTTGATTGTGGAAAATGGGCAAAAGATGATTTTGACTACTTTATCAAAGCCTGCCCAAATGATCCTATGGCCATGTTCATAAGATTGCAGTTGGAAGAGCAAAGCCATATAGTAGAAACAATACATTAAGCATTCGCCTGATTGTATTAGAATAATCTAATTATCAAAAGCAGTTACAAAAATCTGTTACATCCATAACTAAAAAGTTACTATTTAAAATAGTAACTTACAAAAACAATAATCATATAAAAAGAGGGATTTATGACGCCATTGATCACTAATGACGCCACAGTTCTAGGCTTGCTTGCTATTATATTGGGCTTCGTTTTCTATACGAGTAAAAGTACAAATAGCGGTTGGCAAAAGTTCTATAAAGTCGTACCTGCAGTTTTAATGTGTTACTTCCTGCCTTCATTGTTAAATACATTTGGTATTGTCGACGGTAACAGCTCCCAAGTCTATTTTGTTGCATCTCGCTATTTACTACCAGCTTGTATCGTATTGTTGACCATTAGTGTTGATTTACCTGCCATTATGAAATTAGGGCCTAAAGCGTTAATTTTGTTCTTCACTGGTACATTGGGCATCGTTATCGGTGGTCCTATCGCGTTATTAACTATGGCTAGCCTTTTCCCTGAATTACTAAATGGCGCGGGTCCTGATGCGGTTTGGCGCGGAATGACAACGGTTGCGGGTAGTTGGGTCGGCGGTACAGCGAATCAAACGGCCATGAAAGAAATTTATGGTGTTGGTAATGAAATATTCTCCACTATGGTTACGGTTGATATTATTGTCGCCAATATTTGGATGGCGGTTTTATTAGTACTGGCTAGTAATGCTAAAAAGATTGATGCACGTACAGGTGCTGACACTAGAGCTTTAAATGAATTACGCAGTAATGTTGAAGAGTTCGAGAAGAAACACGCTCGTATACCTAAATTAGATGACATCATGTTAATTTGCGCCATTGGTTTTGGTGTTACCGGTTTTGCTCATTTTTGTTCAGACTTGATCACACCGTTTATGGTGAACAATTATCCAAACTTAGAAAAGTACAGTTTCCACAGCCAATTTTTCTGGATGATAATAATAGCCAGTGCCATTGGTATCGCCTTGTCTTTCACTAAATTAAGAAAAGTAGAAGCCGCTGGTGCGTCTAAATTTGGTAGTGCATTTTTATACATCTTAATCGCGACCGTTGGTTTGCACATGGATGTTACTCAGATATTTGATACCCCTAAATTCTTTGTGCTTGGTTTGATTTGGATGTTAGTTCATGCAAGTTTAATGTTAATCGTGGCAAAACTAATTAAAGCACCATTGTTTTATATGGCTGTTGGCAGCCAAGCAAATGTCGGCGGAGCAGCATCGGCTCCGGTTGTTGCATCTGCATTCCATCCAGCATTAGCACCTGTTGGTGTTTTATTAGCTGTGTTGGGTTATGCCGTTGGTACTTATGCCGCATGGTTCTGTGGGTTAGTGTTACAAGCAATCGCTTCTTAAAAATTATTGGAAATAAAATGACAAATAAAAATCAACAAACTATTCAAATTGGTTCAAATATCGAGCTTGCTAATGACAAGCCATTTGTATTGTTTGGCGGAATGAATGTACTTGAATCTCGTGACATGGCGATGAAAATTGCTGAGCATTATAAAGAAGTCACTACAAAATTAGGTATTCCTTACGTATTTAAAGCGTCTTTTGATAAAGCAAACCGTTCATCTGTATCATCTTACCGTGGTCCAGGTATGGAAGAAGGCTTAAAGATTTTTGAAGAAATTAAATCTCAATTTGATTTGCCTATCATTACTGACGTGCACGAAGCTTATCAAGCGGCTCCTGTTGCAGAAGTGGTTGATATCATTCAATTACCTGCATTTCTAGCTCGTCAAACAGACTTAGTAGTAGCGATGGCCAAAACCAATGCAATCATCAACGTGAAAAAACCTCAGTTTTTAGCACCACATGAAATGCGTCATATTATTAGTAAATTCATGGAAGCGGGTAACGACAAAGTTATTTTATGTGAACGTGGTTCACAGTTCGGTTATAACAACTTAGTTGTTGATATGCTGGGCATGGATGACATGAAAAAGTTTGCACCTGTTATGTTTGACTCAACTCATGCATTACAACGTCCTGGTGGTCGTGCTGATTCTGCTGATGGTCGTCGAGCTCAAGTGGCTGAATTATCACGTGCTGGTATGGCATTAGGTCTTGCGGGCTTGTTTATAGAAGCGCATCCAAATCCAAATGAAGCTAAGTGTGATGGCCCTTGTGCATTACCATTAGAAAAGCTGGAAGGTTTCTTAACGCAAATGAAACAAATTGATGATTTAGTAAAATCATTCCCAGCATTAGATACTTCAGCAAATTAAAGTAAACACTCGTCATAGATAAAGTTGGAATGAATATGGACTCTACACCAAATATTGAAGTAGCTGATGATAAAAATGTCATTACCGATATCGCTTTTGGTGTAGATGATGCCTTATTAGGAAAGTCATTGGCAAAACCTCTGCAACGAGGAATTGCTATGGTCATTGATGCATTTTTTGTATTAATGCTTACCCATGTCAGTGCTATATTTTGGGCATTTACTGCGGGTCTTTCTATATTCAAGTTTGGTAAGAAGAGTGAGCAGAAAAGTTGGCGAATTGCTCGTTACTTACTGCGATTTATTGGCGGGTTTACGGTTTTTGTGAGCGTTTTGGTTATTTTAAACAATACCTTTAACGATGATGAGCTATTAGGCAATGCAGGAACAGGCAACGCCGAAATCAAAGTAAACTCAGTCGACTCATTAACCAATTCGATAAAGTTTGGCGCTATGGCTTTATCTTTAAGTAATAAACTAGAGCAAGGTGATTGTGACCGTGCTTGTTATCACCCGTTAGTTGAAGAAATGTTAGATGCATTAATAAAACTCGATGCTCCAACTGATGAGGTTTATGAGTTCATCGATGATAATTCTACATCACTGTCTATGGATTCAGAGCAAGAGCGACTAGATTATGTTGCCGAGTTGTACGAGTATTATCAGAATGCTCTAGAAACCACAAAATCAGATCAAGAAACGACAACAGTAGATGCCTCAATTCTAGAAGGGCAAACTCCAGACGCACCGACTGCTTCAACTAATAAATACTATCAAGCTCGTAATGAAAAAACAGATAGCTCTAAAGTTAACAAAACAGAAAAGCCGGTTTACAGTCTTTTAGAATTTGCTAAAGGGATTGTTTCTGACCTAGGGTTGGGTTTTGGTTGGGCTGCGTTATATTTCACTGCCTTTCCAGCTTTGTGGCGCGGACAAACACCCGGTAAACGTTTAATGGGAATTCGAGTTATTCAACTGGATGGCACTTATATGTCAGCGTGGGATTCGTTTGGTCGTTACGGTGGTTATGGTGCTGGTTTTGCTACGGGTTTATTAGGTTTCTTCCAGATATATTGGGATTCAAACCGTCAAGCCATTCAAGATAAAATATCTGCAACCGTGGTAATTAAAGGCGATTTGTAGCGTATTAATGTTAAAAAATAGTGAAGTGTCATAAAAACTTGCACTTTATTAGCGCAAAATTGCATAATGCACCACTTCTTAAATTTTGGGATTTCATCATGACATCAGTTGTTATTTCGGGTTCAGGTCTATTTACCCCTCCTCATAAAGTATCAAATAAAGAACTTGTTGATGCATTAAATGCATACGCAGAAAAATATAATACAGAGCACCAGGCTGAAATTGAAGCTGGTACGTTAGAAGAGAAAAAAAGCTCTAGCGTAGAATTTATAGAAAAAGCATCGGGCATTAAATCTCGTTATGTTATGCATAAAAAGGGCATAACCGACATTAATGTTATGCATCCTACTATGACAAAGAATACCCCTGAAGAACCACCTGAGATGGTATTAATGGCCGTTGAAGCTGCTAAGCAAGCCTTAGCTAATTCTGGCAAACAAGCGTCAGACATCGACATGGTGATCCTAGGTTCTTCTAATATGCAGCGTTCTTACCCGTCTATGGCGGTTGAAGTTCAGCAAATATTAGGTGCGTCAGGTTTTGGTTTTGATATGAACGTAGCGTGTTCAACAGCGACTTTTGCTATTATTAATGCCTACAATGCAATCCAGTCAGGCAATGCTAATACGGTATTAGTGGTTAACCCAGAATTTACCACGCCGCAGTTAGATTATACTAACCGCGACAGCCACTTTATTTTTGGTGATGTTGCAATGGCACTTGTTATTGAAAAACAAGAAGCGGCAACCTCAAGCAATCAATTTAAAATTGTAAATACCAGTCAGGTTACTCAATTTTCAAATAACATTCGTTGTAGCCACAGCTATGTTGATCATTGTTATGACGAGTTAAGCTACGACAATTCATTCTTCTTCCAAGAAGGGCGTAAAGTATTCAAAGAGTTGTTACCACTGGCGACCAATACCATTACCAGTCATTTAGCTGAAAACAACTGGCAAGTAACAGATGTAAAACGCATGTGGTTACACCAGGCTAATATCAATATGAATTTATTTGCAGCTAAAAAGCTATTAGGCCGTGAGCCAGAGTTTTTAGATGCGCCTTTGATATTAGATGAATATGCCAATACCGCATCGGCTGGTTCTTTAGTGGCATTCCACAAATACCAAGATGACTTTAAGTCTGGCGATAAAGGTATTTTATGTAGCTTTGGTGCAGGTTATTCTGTGGGTTGTATTAGCTTAGAGAAAGTCTAATTAGCTAGAAAGTCATTAAAGTAAAAAACGAAAGCCGAGTAGATTTTGCGCTTAATTAATACAGTTAATTAATAAAATAATCTACTCGGCTTTTTTGATCTTAGTTATCAACTCAAAAGGGCAGTGGCCACTTTAGAGTTAGTTGTTTTGCCCAGAGCTTTACAAATATTGGCACCGGCTTGAGCCAGCTTAGTTAAATCCACACCGTGCTCAATGTTGAGACCGTTTAACATATAAACCACATCTTCAGTGGCAACATTACCCGATGCGCCTTTTGCATAAGGACAACCGCCTAAGCCAGCTACTGCAGAATCAACTACGCTGACACCTAATTGCAAACAAGCATAAATGTTTGCTAAAGCTTGGCCATAAGTGTCGTGAAAATGAACCGCTAAGTGCTCAATGGGCACTTGCTTTGCCACTTCGGCTAACATAGCTTGTGCTTTGGCTGGCGTACCAACGCCTATGGTGTCACCTAAAGAGATTTCATAACATCCCATGTCATACAGCGTTTTAGCTACTTCAGCCACTTTAGATACGTCTATGTCGCCCTCATACGGGCAACCTAATACACAAGACACGTAACCACGGACTTTAATGCCATCTAATTTAGCCTGTTGCATGATAGGTTCAAAGCGTTGCAAGCTTTCAGCGATAGAGCAGTTTATGTTTTTCTGACTAAAAGACTCACTGGCAGCGCCAAAAATAGCGACTTCTTTTACACCCGCTTGTTTGGCAAGTTCGTAACCTTGCATATTGGGGGTAAGAGCTGGGTAGTTAATGCCATTTATTTGATTAATTAAAGCGTAAATTTCAGCCGAACCTGCCATTTGCGGCACCCACTTAGGTGACACAAAAGAACCTGACTCAATCACGCTTAATCCAGTTTTTGACAAGCTGTTAATTAACGCGACCTTATGTTCAAGTGTGACAGGCACTTCGTTTTGTAAGCCATCTCTTGGACCTACTTCAACGATTTTTACCTGTTTAGTCATGACTTGTTTAGCTAATAGATCTTTGATTGTGGTGTCGATTGTCATGTTAACTCTCTACTTTTTGTTCTTTCTCTGTTATTACAACATCAGCAACTTCAAAAGTTAGCAGCTCTGAGCCACCATCAACCATGTCACCGTTTTTATAAAACAAGCCAGTTACCACACCATTACTTGGTGCTTTGATCACATGTTCCATTTTCATAGCTTCCATGATCATTAAGGCTTGGTCTTTTTCAACTTTGTCACCCGCATTCACTAATACACTGACCATAGTGCCGTTCATTGGTGCGGTTAAACCGCCGACAGTGGCATCGTCAGTCGAGTCGCCCATATCAGCTAACACTTGAGTGATGTTGAATACGCCTTGCTTGGTATACAAACAAACTTGTTGCTCAGTAAATACCACAGTCGTATTACTACGAAGCCCATCGATAAAACAATTAAGGGTGTTATCAACTAATTCGCCTTCGCCTTCAAACGAGTAAACATTACTTTCTAACGATTTGGAACTTGTTGTGATGGTATAAGAGTGTTTGGCATTAGTATGTTGCTCAAGGTTTACTTGATATTCAACACCGTCATGCGACAACGTTAATGTATGCAAATTATCCTGGTTTAAACGCCAGGCATTATTGTTATGCCAAGGCGAATTCACATCCGAGCTCTTTGCAGCAAGGGCGTTGGCTTTGTTTGCTTGTTGTAATACCAAGGCAAAAGCGGCCATTGCTATTTGATTGGTTATGGTTTGTTTATTAGTGCTTGATTTTGAGGTGTTAGCACTAAAAATCTCGTCGTGATTTTTTTCAATAAAACCAGTATCAATGTCTTCATTTTTGAATGCTTCACAGCTAGCTAAATTATGTAAAAAGTCGATGTTAGTCGTCACACCTTGTATACGGTATTCCATTAACGCTTTCGTTAAACGTTGTAATGCTTTTTCACGATTTTCATCCCATACAATTAACTTTGCAATCATAGGATCGTAAAACACACTAACATCATCACCTTGGCGTACACCTGTATCTACGCGGACGTGTTTACTTTCTGCTGGTGCTTGTAAAAACTGTAAATGGCCAGTCGCTGGTAAAAAGTCATTGTCTGGATCTTCAGCGTAAATACGCGCTTCAAAAGCATGACCCTGAATACTTAACTCTTGTTGAGTTTTCGGTAAGGTCTCATTAGCCGCTACACGTAATTGCCATTCAACTAAATCTTGCCCTGTGATCATTTCAGTGACGGGATGCTCTACTTGCAATCGAGTATTCATTTCCATGAAATAGAAAGAACCATCAATATCTAATAAAAACTCAACCGTTCCCGCACCTTGGTAGCCAATAGCTTGAGCTGATTTTATGGCCGACTCACCCATTTTTGCACGTAACTCAGGAGACATGTTAAATGCGGGCGCTTCTTCAATTACTTTTTGATGCCTGCGCTGGACAGAACAGTCACGTTCAAATAAATAAACGGCATTGCCATGATTGTCACAGAAAACTTGGATTTCAACATGACGTGGTTGGGTTAAGTATTTTTCAACCAACATGCGATCATCACCAAATGACGACAAGGCTTCACGTTTTACCGCTTCAAACTCAGACTTAAATTCTTTTTCACTCCAAACCTGACGCATGCCTTTGCCACCACCTCCAGCGGTTGCTTTTAATAAAACAGGATAACCCATATCATCAGCTGCTTGTTTGATCACCGCCATAGATTGGTCGTCACCATGATAACCAGGCACTAACGGTACATTAGCTTGTTGCATAATGTTTTTTGCTGCAGATTTAGACCCCATAGCTTCAATGGCGCCAATCGGCGGACCAATAAATACTATGTTGTTTTGCTCACACAAACGGCAAAATTCAGAATTCTCAGATAAAAAACCATAACCTGGATGGATAGCTTGTGCGCCAGTTAATAGGGCAGCGTCAATCACCTTTTGTGACAACAAGTAACTTTCACGAGATGGCGAACCACCTAAATAAACCGCTTCGTCGGCCATTTGTACATGCATGGCATTTTTGTCAGCGTCTGAGTAAACCGCTACGGTTAATATGCCCATAGCTCTTGCTGTCTTGATAACACGACATGCAATTTCACCACGGTTGGCAATAAGTATTTTAGTAAACATATTAGTTATCCTTCACGTCAGATGATTGCCAATTGGCCGGACGTTTTTCAAAAAATGACGTTAGACCCTCTTGGCCTTCATCAGATACCCGAATAGAAGCTATTCTGTCGCTCGTATCAGCTATCAGCTTGTCATCGATAGGTTGGTGTGCCACATCAAGAGCCAGTTTTTTAGCAGCTTTAACCGCCATTGGCCCGTTCGCTAATAAGGTATTAACAAAAGCATTTGTGGTGCTAGTAAGCTCGCTAATATCAACCACTTCATCAACTAAGCCAATAGATTTTGCTTGGTCAGCAAAAAAGCGTTCAGCCGTTAAAAAGTAACGTCTTGCGGCTTTTAAGCCTATGGCGTTTATCACATATGGGCTAATAGTCGCTGGAATTAAACCCAGCTTAACTTCACTTAAACAAAAACTAGCTTTGTTTGCTGCGACCACTATGTCGCAACAACTTACTAATCCAAGTGCGCCACCAAATGCCGCACCTTGCACCTGAACTATGGTTGCTTGTGGCATAAAGTTTAATACGTTAAATAAACGGGCGAGGGCATTTGAGTCCGCTAGGTTTTCTTGATAAGAATAATCCGCCATGCGTTTCATCCAACCTAGGTCAGCGCCGGCACAAAAGCTTTTACCTGTGGACGTTAATACCATGACTCTAATATCTGGATTATCCGCAATATTAGAAAATATAGTGGTTAATAAAGCGATAACGTCATCATCAAATGCATTATGTTTATCAGGATTGTTAAGGGTAACGGTGGCGACACCTAATTCATCTACAGTACACAAAACCTTAGGTTGCTCGCTGTCTTTCTTTTCGCTGAATAAGTCTTTAGTCACTTTTCTTATGGTCATGGCCTTGCCCTACATTCTAAAGATACCAAACTTGGTATCCTCAATGGTTTTGTTTAATGATGCAGAAATTGCCAACCCTAATACTTGTCTGGTGTCGGCAGGATCGATAATACCGTCGTCCCATAAACGCCCTGAGGCATAATACGGATGACCTTGGTGTTCATAAGTATCAATAATCGGCTGTTTAAAATCAGCTTCATCTTGCTCAGACCAAGACTCACCACGTTTTTCTTTTTGATCGCGAGTGACTTGCGCCAAAACGCCAGCAGCTTGCTCGCCACCCATCACTGAAATACGTGCATTTGGCCACATGAATAAAAAACGTGGATCAAAGGCTCGGCCACACATACCGTAGTTACCAGCACCATAACTGCCACCCACTAAAATAGTGAACTTAGGGACTTTGGCACAAGCCACAGCCGTCACCATCTTGGCACCATGTTTGGCAATACCGCCTGCTTCATATTGTTTACCTACCATGAAGCCAGTTATGTTCTGTAAAAAAACTAAGGGTATTTTTCGTTGGGCACAAAGCTCAACAAAGTGCGCGCCTTTCTCAGCTGACTCGCCAAACAAAATGCCATTGTTAGCCACAATACCAACAGGGTAACCATAAATATGAGCAAAACCACAGACTAATGTAGAGCCGTACAAGGCTTTAAATTCGTCAAACTCACTGCCATCAACCACACGAGCAATCACTTCTTTTATATCAAATGGTTTACGTGGATCTTTTGGGATAACGCCGTAAAGCTCTTCGCCAGAATAATCCGGAGCAATGACTTCTTTAATATTAAGCTGCACAGGTTTAACACGGTTTAAATTACCTACCGCGCTTCTGGCTATTTCTAATGCGTGATTGTCGTTTTGCGCTAGATGATCAGACACTCCAGAAGTACGGCAATGCACATCGGCACCACCAAGTTCTTCTGCTGTAACTACTTCGCCCGTTGCCGCTTTAACTAACGGCGGGCCTGCTAAGAAGATAGTGCCTTGTTCTTTTACAATAATAGATTCATCTGCCATAGCTGGAACATAAGCGCCACCTGCAGTACACGAGCCCATAACTACGGCAATTTGCGGAATGTTTTGTGCAGACATGGTCGCTTGATTAAAGAAGATACGACCAAAGTGTTCTTTGTCTGGGAAGACATCATCTTGATTTGGTAGATTTGCACCACCAGAGTCAACCAAGTAGATACATGGCAAGTTATTCTCAAGGGCAATGGTTTGTGCTCTTAAGTGTTTTTTAACCGTTAATGGATAATAAGTACCACCTTTTACAGTGGCATCGTTAGCAACTATCACACATTCTTGACCACCAACACGCCCAATGCCGGTAATAATACCCGCAGCAGGCACGTCATCTTTATACACCTCATAAGCTGCTAGTTGTGACAGTTCTAAAAACGGTGAGCCTTTATCTAGCAATTGATCAACGCGGTCTCTAGGTAATAACTTACCTCTAGACAAATGACGTTCACGGCTGCGCTCGCCACCACCAAGTTTAATCTTTTCTAACTTGGCTTTTAAGTCATCAACCTGTGTTTGCATGTGTTGTGCATTCTCAATGAAGTCTGCACTGCGTGGATTTAACTTACTTATTATCTTTGCCATGGTATCTCTTCTTAACTCTTAATCCTTTAGAACTGGTTGTGAAAAGCCAGTTCTAAACATAGTCATTAAAGTAAACGTATATTGTTTTAATTATTTTGATTCGTTAAATAATTCACGACCAATCAACATACGACGAATTTCAGATGTACCTGCGCCAATTTCATATAACTTAGCATCACGCAATAAACGACCAGCTGGGAATTCATTAATGTAACCATTACCACCTAATAACTGAATGGCGTCTAATGCCATTTTTGTTGCTAGTTCAGCAGAATACAAAATAACACCAGCGGCATCTTTACGAGTGGTTTCACCACGGTCACAGGCTTGCGCAACCAAATATACATAAGACTTAGCGGCATTCATTTGTGTGTACATGTCAGCAATTTTGCCCTGAATTAATTGGAACTCACCAATAGACTGACCAAATTGTTTACGGTCATGTATGTAAGGAACCACTAAGTCCATACACGCGTCCATAATGCCTAGTGGCCCACCGGATAACACTAAACGTTCGTAATCAAGACCAGACATTAATACGCGTACGCCTTTGCCTTCACCACCGAGAATATTTTCAGCTGGGACTTCACAATCTTGGAACACTAATTCACAGGTATTAGAACCACGCATACCTAACTTATCCAGTTTCTGGTGGCGGGAAAAACCAGGGAAGTCACGTTCAACAATAAATGCCGTTATGCCTTTTGAGCCAGCAGAAGTATCTGTTTTGGCATAAATGATAAAGACATTAGCGTCTGGACCATTAGTGATCCACATCTTGTTGCCGTTTAAAATGTACTTGTCGCCTTTTTTCTCAGCTTTCAGTTTCATGCTGACGACGTCTGAACCTGCATTTGGCTCTGACATGGCTAATGCACCAACGTGCTCACCAGTACAAAGTTTTGGTAAGTATTTGGCTTTTTGTTCGTGAGTCCCGTTTTTGTTTAATTGGTTTAAACATAGGTTAGACATAGCGCCGTAGCTCAAACCAACAGACGCAGACGCGCGGCTGATCTCTTGCATAGCGACAACATGCTCTAAATAGCCTAAACCTGAACCACCATATTGCTCATCTACCGTCATGCCCAATAAACCCATGTCGCCAAATTTGCGCCATAAGTCTGATGGAAATTCATTGTCGATGTCGATTTGCGCTGCTCTTGGTGCAATTTCGTCACGGGCAAAGGCATTAACTTGGTCGCGGATCATGTCTACGGTTTCGCCAAGATTAAAGTTGATTGATGAGAATGTGCTGATCATAATTGAGTCTCTTATTTTAATTATTATTAATTTAACTAACCGTTAATTTGTTTTAACGTGTCGTTACAGTTCTTTTCTAGCTGTTCCAAATCGTCCATGACAGACGTTATATCCAGTAACTGCTGGGCTAAAATTTCTTTTTTACTGGCGATTAACTCAAGCATAGTTTCAAGTTGACGTTGTTCGGTTTTTTCTGTGTCGTACAAGTCAAAAATGGTTTTGGTTTCCGCCAAAGAAAAACCTAAACGCTTTCCCCGTAAAACCAGCTTAAGTCTGACTCTGTCTTTGACTGAGTATATTCGAGTTTGGCCTTTACGCTCAGGCGCGAGTAAACCTTGGTCTTCATAAAACCGAATACTGCGAGTGGTGATGTCAAACTCTTTGGCCAGCTCACTAATACTAAATTGTATAGGTTGGTCAGTTGCCATGTGTAATTCCTAAATCTGTTTACTAACAGTAGAAATTCATCATAGGGTAAGTTTACGTTAACGTAAACCTGTGCGAGCATTACATTAAGCATTGTGTAATAGTAAATAAACGCAAAATGTAAAAAAAACGAAACACAAAGCACATTGCTCCTTGTTACTCAGTTACCGCTAACAGTTTGATAAATTGACTGGGCAGGTGACAATGGGCGTAAGCTACGAGCTACGAGCTACGAGTCGCGAGTTGCGAGTTGCGAGTTGCGAGTTGCGAGATGCGAGATGCGAGATGCGAGTTGCGAGATGCGAGATGCGAGATGCGAGATGCGAGTTACGAGTCGCGAGTTTCGAGATGCGGGTTGAGAGATGCGTGTCGCGAGCTAGGGCGACTTTGGTAGTATCGAGTAAGTTGTTAATTTACCGTAATATGAAATTTAAAATTAAAAAAATACTAATAACAATAATAAACATTCACCAATTCAACAGAGGTTTTAATCATGTCTAATCAAGATCCTATAGTTATTGTTTCGGCTCAACGTACGCCGTTAGGTGGGTTTCAGGGGAGTCTTTCATCGTTAGCCGCTCCGGAGCTTGGTGCAACCGCTATTGCTGCCGCAATAGAAAAAGCAGGCATTACCGGCAACGACATTGACGAAGTTATTATGGGCTGTGTATTACCAGCTGGTTTAGGACAAGCCCCTGCACGTCAAGCTGCGATTAAAGCGGGCGTGCATTTAGCCGCCGGTGCAACCACCATAAATAAAGTATGTGGCTCAGGTATGAAAGCCACCATGATGGCCGCCGATTCAATCACAGCAGGGTCTATTAACGTGGCGGTTGTTGGTGGATTTGAAAGTATGTCAAATGCGCCTTATATGTTACCAAATGCCCGTGGTGGTATGCGTATGGGTCATGGTAAAGCAATGGATCATATGTTCTTAGACGGTCTTGAAGATGCTTATCAAGGCAAAGCTATGGGCTGTTTTGCGCAAGACACATCAGATGAATTTAACTTTACCCGTGAAGAGCTAGACAATTATGCAATACAGTCATTAACTCGCGCACAAGGTGCAATTGCCAGTGGCGACTTTGACAACGAAGTGTCACCTGTGACGGTTAAATCACGTAAAGGTGATTATGTTGTGTCGGTAGATGAACAACCGGGCAACGCTAAAATGGATAAAATTCCAACCTTACGCCCAGCCTTTGCTAAAGACGGCACTATTACCGCCGCAAACTCATCATCAATTAGTGATGGCGCAGCTGCATTAGTCTTAATGAAGCAGTCAGAAGCTGCAAAACGTGGCTTAACTCCACTGGCTAAAATTGTAAGTTACAGCACTAACTCAATTGAGCCTGAAAAATTCACGGTAGCGCCAATTGGCGCGATGGAAAAAGCATTAGCCAAAGCGGGTTGGACAGCTAATGACGTAGACTTGTTTGAAATAAACGAAGCCTTTGCCATGGTAACCATGGCGGCAATGAAAGACATGAACTTACCTGCGGATAAAGTAAACGTAAATGGCGGCGCATGTGCCTTGGGTCATCCACTTGGTGCATCTGGTGCTCGTATTATTGTTACGCTTTTACATGCACTTAAAACCCGTGGCTTAAACAAAGGTTTGGCGTCTTTGTGTATTGGTGGTGGAGAGGCAACGGCTATGGCTGTAGAGATGTTGTAGTTTTTGGTTTTGGTTTATAAACTGGCGTTTATGAATGGCTTAAATTAGCTATTTAATGAATAGAGAGGAGACCAACATAGTTGGTCTTTTTTTTATTTTTAATGTTATTACTTTGTCATCGTATTTATTTGAACTTTAAGGTTTCGCCTCTCGGCGGTCATCAAGTAAACATCCCTGTATTGATGACATCCCTTCATCCATGAAGTGAACAATACTTTTTCAACAGCCAAAAAGGCGCAGGCTTAATTCTCTATTTGCCGTATTACTTTGTCATCGTATTTATTTGAACTTTAAGGTTTCGCCCCTCGGCAAGTTACCTTTTTGCAACAGCCCAAAAACGTAACCCAAAAAGGCCGCCCGTCACCAAATATCTATTTGTATTAAATACTAACTTTTATCTTCAAATACGGAAAAACATTCGTCCCTGAACATTTTCCTCAATCGGGCATCCATGCCCGCTCGATTTGAGAAAAGTTATATTTAATACAGATATTTGAATCGGGAGGTAAAGCAGAGCGAAAAACAAAAGCAAAAGCAGTGCATCTTGTTGAATAGTGTCACTAAAATATAAAATAATTAATTATCTGTATTTATATACAGTTATAATGTATTTCTCCAAAAATACAGTTTTTTGTGGGAAAAGTGAGCGCTAATATGCTTACTTTCTACATAGGTAAAATTCTAATTTATTGATTTATAGTATTTGATTTTTTAAGCACTGCGTCATACTCAGCACAAGATAGCTGAGTATGACGCAGTGCTTAGTTTCTACAAACTTAATGTATAAAATAAAACCACCTATTTCACTATAAAGCTTTGACAGGTAATGATTTAATTATTATTGTTTTGGTATTTTTTATATTTCATAATTCGTTACTATCGTGAATTATGGATAATATACTGTTATATGCAATGGAAGCTATGAAGAAACAATATCTAAACTTCGATGATTTAGAGCAATTTGATCAAGAATTTTTTATTAATGATTCTTGGTGTAATTACTGCGATGAAGCTGATCTAGGAATCATTGAGCCTAAGATTTATATTTTAGATGAAAAGCAATACCTTGAAGGTAATTGTAAAGTTTGTTGTAAAAAACAAACTACTGAAATTGTCGTCACATATTTAAATGATTAAGCTTTAAGGTGATGAAATTGCATATAACAAACGCCTTAACTCCGACAATGTTAAGTTGTCATGGTTTTGGCAAACAACGCAAAAAACCATGCCAACACATTGCGCATTAGGCGGGCGTTGAGGCCGTAGAATAACTCTTTTTTAAGAAATATGGCCGATTTTATGGGTTCCAAATGCATTACCTAGTGCGAAAAAAACGCTTAGCATTTGTTATAGGAACTCGCTTTTTCATCAATTTGGGCTGTTGGAGTAATTCTACAGCCTCGTTGAGGCCGTAGAATAACTATTTTTTAAGAAAAACGGCCGATTTTATGGGTTCCAAATGCATTACCTAGTGCGATAAAAACGCTTAGCATTTGTTATAGGAACTCGATTTTTCATCAATTTTGGCTGTTGGAGTAATTCTACAGCCTCGTTAGGCTTTCAGTCAATCTTGGCACTAATTATTCATGGAGTTCATAATGAAAAAAACATACTTAATTCTAGCTTTAACCTTTTCCTGTTCTAGTGCTTTAGCGGCTAATGAAAATGAACTTGAGCAAAAGCTTCCATTAACTTTTAAAATAGCCACCAATCCTCAAAAGTCAGGTCTCTGTATTGCTGCGAATAGTGTTTTAGGAAATGAAATCAGTGATTTTCGTGAATCTTCAAAGCAAATCAATTCTGTGTTATGGGCTGTAGTTGAAGAAAAACAAGGCAAAGCTAAAGCAGATATTACTGAACAAATTGCAAATGAACACGCAAGCGCAATGAAATACAATATAGATTGGACTATTAGCCAAATGAAAAGCAACGGCTGCTCCGAAGTGAATAGAGAAATATCTGCGTTTTTAGGGGGGAATTAATGAATACCTACAGTAAAAAAGATAATGAATATCAAGATAATGGGCACTATATCGTACATGGTATCCACTATATGAGTTTGTATACTTATAGAAATATTCATGGTTTACCGAGGGTTTCACCTGAAATAAATAAGAAAATTGGTTTAAGCATTAACCCTCTTCTTTGTGAGCACATTGAAACTTTACCAGATGAAGGTCATTTTAAAATTATAAAAGCTTATAACCTTTCATATTTAAAAGAACATGAAAGTAATTTATTTGATATTTAAAAGCCTAACAAGAGAATAAATAGCGATTCACTTTAGTTTGTCATTTTTAGTTGCAAACACCGCAATAAAACTAGCTCAAATAACAAGGCCACCCACTCGTATTTTATAAAACTCAAAAAACAGGTGACCAATTCATTATTGCTCACCTGTTAAATTCAATCACTGCTCGCCACCCGAACCTCGCCTAACCTATGTGTGCTTTTCAAACCTCTCTACCAACTGCTTGCCTTGTTTTTCGCTAATTAGGGTGATTGTATTGAGCATATTTGTGATTTGTTGGCGATCGTATTTATTGGTGATGTGTTCATTAATATCATCCACAATAGCGTTTAAATAATTAAATAGGCTATTACGTGCATCGTCATTATGGTTGGCTACAAACAGAATGTTTTTAAATGCTTCAATGATATTGGTCATGACATAAGCATCGTTTTTCGCATAATTACGCAGTGGGGTGAAGTTATCGTGCAGCAATTCATCAAAACTAGTTTCGTGAAAATATAATAGCGGCTCGTTATCTGTATGTTGATAAGTGTAGTTAATGTCTCTTATCTTTAATCTTTCCATTAATAAGATACTTAGCATATCAATTGATTTTACCGCTGTGCCGGGATCGTTTATCCCTGGACTCATTGCTTTAACGGCGATTTCTGATATTTGAGTTAACCCATAACGATAATGATCGCTGATGTATTCTTCTATATAAAAAATAAAGCAGGCTAAGATTTTTTTAACTAACTCTTTGTTATCCGCTATGTTTTTATCGCACTTTAGAAATGGGTAACCTTTGACCGTAAAATAGCCCTGTTTAACCGTGATAAATAACTTAATGTTTTGCTCTGCTAATAATGCACATAGTTGTTCTGTGTGGACGCCCTTGTAATAACCTTGAGTTGTACTGTTTATTCCATGCCATTGAGAAAAATCAGGAAAGCTATCAATAGGCTGCTGTTTTTGCTTTTTTTCTATATCTTCTATTTCACAGTTAGTTTGTCTAAACAACCCATTTAATACATTGTCTACTTGAATTGCTTTGGAAATTGAATGAATAAAAAATACAAAGAAACCCAAACATATTAAGCCAAAAATTAACGCAAATAATACACCAAGAGCTGGGATTTCAATGTCACCACTATCCAGCTTATTAATATTGATCAGCATAATGATTGAATAAATAATACTACCTAAATAAAAGCCTAATACTATTTGATGGGATTTTCGGGTGATAAGCCCAGGCACTACTCGTGGTGATAAACTTGCACTGGCGGAGTTCAAAACTATCATCACCATTGAAAAGCTAAATACGGTTAATGAAATTATACTCCCAGCAAGAGTACTTAAAATGGTACGGGCATTTTCTGCGCTATTTACCAATACGACCGACATAAGTGACTTAAGATTCTGTATAGCAGGTAAATATTCAATGGAAATAGTAAGAACCGAGAATATTAAAAATACAACGGATAACAGGGAAGGGTAAAACCCGATACTATTGATCATTTTACGGTAGGTATTGGTAATTTTTCGAGGTAAAAACATACAATCCTTATTCACATTAAAATAAATACACTTGTTACTCTAGCATATTTGAGACTTAAAATAGTGATAATAGCTTTTTACCTATGTTGTTATTATTGTTGGAGAATTGACTGCTTTTTACTTATCTTTAGTGAAGATGTTAACAGGGATTCCCTCTCGTATTTTAAAGTGGATAGCCCACTAGATTCCTATATAAAACTCAAAAAAACAGGCAATCAATGCATTATTGATTGCCTGTTAAACTCGTAATTCGCAATTCGCAACTCGCAACTCGCAACTCGCCACTCGAACCTCGTCACTCGCCACTCGTAGCTCGTAGCTGAGTCCTCTAATTTCTGCCCGCGATTACGCCGCCATCAACATCCCATATTGCGCCGGTTACCCAGCTTGTATCATCGCTTAATAAAAGGCTGGCTACTTTGGCTACATCTTCAGGTTGACCAATGCGGCCTATTGGATGGAAACCGTTAAAGGTAGAAAGAGTTTCATCCATAACACTTGGGTCAATAAAGGATTCAAAAATGGTAGATTTAACCAGCGCTGGTGAAATCGCATTGACTCGAATATTATTGTCGGCCAATTCCATTGCTAAATGCTGCGTAAGTGCATGTAATCCAGCTTTTGCCATAGAGTAAGCTGAAGATGGCGTTGCTTTAATTGCTTGTTTTGCCCACATAGAACCAATATTAACTATGGCACCACTGTTGTTTGCAATCATGTTTTTAGCCACGGCTTGCGAGATAAAGAATATTGCACGGTTTAGTTCGTGGTAAATATCGTAATCATTATTGTTATGTTCAATAAATGGTTTTGGCTTAAAGTAACCTGCAGAGTTAAGTAAGTACTTAATGTGTAGGTTGTTATCGTTAGCAAATTCAACAATATTTTGAACGTCGTCTGCGTTATATAAATCAGCTTGAATTGTGCTTACATCACCAAATTCTGCAAGTAAGTTTTTTGCTTGGTTTAGCTTTTCTAGATTACGGCCAACAATAACGGTTTTAATGCCGCGTTTTAGTAAAAGTTTGGCGCTCTCTAGCCCCATACCACTTGTTCCACCAATAATTAGTGCGATAGATTGTTTTGTGTTTTTCATTTGAAAATCCTAATGGTCATATGTAAAGTGCAGGCAAGATTACAAGCGGATTTTGTTTTCGAAAAGTACGCACAATTCGGTAACCTAGGTACTAACAGGTACATCTTTATGATTAATAACGAAAAAATATTTTTAAGAAATTCAGCACCAGAACGTAGCAAGCGCATTGTCGAAGCTGTTTTTCGCTGCAAGTGGTCGTTGACCGTTTATCAGCTGTTGGCTGAAAAGATAAATAGACCGGGTGAAATGGTTCGTAGCGTTGAAGGATTAACCACAAAGGTACTTAATGAGTGCCTACGAAAGAACATAGAGTTTGGCATTATTAAACGCATTGAATATAACGAAGTTCCACCAAAGGTTGAGTATGTAGTTACGCCGTTTGGGGAAAAGTTTATTAATATTCTCGATAAGTTAGTTGAACTTGAAAGTGAAATAGTTGTTTAACTAGAGCGAAAGTAATTAAAACGAAATTTACTAAGCACTAACCATAATTAAGATCAGGCCATAACTAAGCACTAATCATAACTAAGCACTAACCGTAATTAAGACTAGCCTAAAAATAAACGGAGTAGCATCATCTCAGAACCTAGATACAAACCCCAAAAATCTCGTCCTTGGGTTAAGATTTTTATCTCCTTTTCTATCCTTATCTTTTTTATTTGGATAGGGGGATTTGTATTTACTGGGAGATTATCTCAAATTATTATTGGTATTTACTTAGTAATAAGCTGTACTACCTTTATTACTTATGCAATTGATAAGTCGGCTGCCAAAAAAGGACGTTGGAGAACCAAGGAAAGTACACTACATTTGCTTTCTCTTGCTGGTGGTTGGCCTGGTGCTTATTTTGCACAAAATATACTGCGTCATAAATTACGCAAGAAACCGTTTAAAGTGGTGTACTGGATAACGGTTTTACTGAATGTTAGTGGTATACTTTGGCTCGCCGATAAATACTGCGGTTAATAAAACTACACAGTGTGAAATTAATACACGAAAATAAAGTTTTAGCCTCTGCATTATGCGTGTAATGGGTGATCTAGCCACTCAGGTTTATACTATTTGGAATAACAATTGGCTGTATCTACTCTATAGTAAATTATAAATAAAAAGGAAATTGTGTGAAATTTGTTACAGCGCTTATCTTATCTCTGCTTTTAACTTCATGTGCTAGTGAAGGAGATAAAATAAAACAAGAAAAAGTGTCAACTGAAGGCACAGTTCCCACATTAAATTCATTAAAGAAAGAAGCCCAAAATGGCAGCTCTGATGGGCAGTACTCATTAGGTATGCATTATTTAAAAAAAGGGGATCAGCCTAAAGCATTCGATTGGCTTGAGAAGTCGGCAAAGCAGAACAATACTTTGGCCGTTAACGAGCTTAAAAAAATATATTGGCTTGAGAAAGTGGCAGGGCAGGACAATATTCTGACCCTTAATGACCCAGACTCTTTTTACGACAAAGTTGCAGACTCTGACTTTGATGCTGTTATTGAATCTTTTAAAACATCAGCAAACTTAGGTGATGAAAGTGCTAGCTTTAATCTCGCTATTATTTACCAAAGTGGCCTTAAAAATTACAAAGAATCTGCTCTTTGGTACGAAAAGTCGGCGCAAAATAACTCAAGTAAAGCGCAATATAATCTAGGCACTTTATATGAAGAAGATCTGGTTGAAGGCGGCATTGAAAAAACAATATATTGGTATCAACAAGCGGCAAACAATAATAACGATTTAGCACAATATCGTCTTGGCTTGATTTACTTTACTGGCAAGGCCGTAAAAAAAGATTATAAAAAAGCGCTACCGCTATTTGAAAAATCTGCCGAGCAAGGTAATCCCCAAGCCCAATATAGACTGGGCATTATGTATGAGTCTGGTAAAGGGGTTAAGGTTAATTACAAATATGCGAACGAGTTACTAGAGAAATCTGCACAGCAAGGCGACCGAGATGCTCAGGTGTATTTAGCCACAACGTATTTCTTGGGACGTAGTGTAAATAAAAATCTGCCAAAAGCTAAATATTGGTTCGAAAAATCAGCGCTGCAAGGCAGTAGTTTAGGCCAGTTTTTCCTTGGTGGCTTTTATCTTAAAGGTTATGCCGTCACTAAAAGTTATGAAAAAGCGGTGTTTTGGTTTTATAAGTCATCTCAGCAAGGATACAAAAAAGCAACTAACGCACTGGTCGGTTTAAAGAGCTCTGTTAAGTTAACGTTGGTTGATGGGAATCATGCAGAGGTTACGGTTCGTGGAGTTACGTTTATTCTTGATAGCTATATCGTTGCCTTTGAAAATCCTTATTATATAAAAATATATAGAGAAGATGGTCAGCAATTGGACTTGGAAGATGCTGAAAAGGTTTCAATTAAGTATATAGAGCCAAGAGGCTGTACTGAACCTGTAACTCGCAGGCCTGATTTAGACAGCTACAATAAGACAACATCTGAATGGCTTATTGGCATCTCTTGTTAATTAACCGCATATAAAAAAATAAGGCATTAACTGTTAGTTAATCGCCGTTTAAAAAGAAAAAGCCAACTGGGTTATCAGTTGGCTTTTTTAGTTTTTATGTCTCGTCCTGAAATGTGTTTACACTTTTCACTTATTGTTTATAGCCCATCACTTAATTTGCTTGTGATGCCAAAACGTCTGCATTGGTAAATGTTGGGTAACCACTTGGTAAGTTCTGGTTAATATTGGTTAAAAATCGGCTGTCTTTTAATGGAATAGTGGCAGAGCCATAGTCGTATGAATTAAGTAAATTTCTCATTTGGCTATTGCTAACACCATCACCAGTTACTTCATACCAACTAATAATCACGGGGGCAAAAAAATCACCGTATGGATTTTCTGCCTGCTCACCACTTGTTGCAAACCTCATAGCATGAGTCAGAAGTCCATCTTTATGATAAACAAACTTTATACGAGTGCCGTCTTTTTTCTCTAGCCCAGCAGCTTCTTTGGTATATAAATCACCATGGGCGCTATAGCTTGCATGAGTTGTTTCATCATTTTTAGACCAAATAGCAACGTATTCCCAGTCGTGTCTATGACCACCACCAAATATTGTGGCCTGGTCTTTTTCGAAGTATAAGGCATAAAAATGTACGCAATATTCATCACTGTTACTAAAAGTACAAGCATAACGATGTAATGTGTTTGATGAGCTATTGAAATTACTAGAGCGACAACCTCCGGTAATACTACCCGAGGCACTTAACCCTCCGTTTTGTTCACCAGTACGTGAAATACCGGCACTTGGTAGACATCCATCACTATCATAATCAATGGCTGGATGATTGATTTTATAGTTGATAATACCGCTTGCTGGCAAAGCTTTATCCAGACGGGAAAAATCCTGAGCATAACTTGATACGCTGATTATGCTCAGCATAACTACTGGTACAAGAAAGACGTTGAAGAGTTTCATATAATATATCCTCATTAAATGTTAATTATTGTGGTTAACTATGAAAAGAATATACAAACAATATGGCAGATTAATGTCAGGTTATTGTTTTAAAAATTCAACTAAAACTAGCTATTTAAGCGGTTGCCAAGGCTGAATAAAAATAGTATTAATTTATATGTTGAGTTATTTATTAATAATCGTTTTATCTAAAATTATAGTAACCGCAGTCAGCCTTTAAGCTGAGCTTGAATAAGCTACTTTTTGGGCGAACAACTAATGAGTAGAAGCATTTATGAGTGAAAATATTTATACCGATGAGTCTGAGCACAAGTTAGCTTTACGTCATTTAGTGAAAGAGGATTACGCCGACTTGAAAATAATGATGGATGAGGTTTATCCGGACTTGGGGGGCGCTTGGCCAGAGAAGCAATATCGGGCACAGTTGACGGTTTTCCCAGAAGGGCAAATTTGCATTGAAGATCACGGTAAAATTGTTGCGGCGGCATTTTCGTTAATAGTCGATTACGACAAATTTGGTGATCATCATACATATGATCAAATAACTGGCGATGCGTATTTAACCACACACGATCCGCTTGGCGATGTGTTGTACGGTATTGAAGTTTGTGTCTCTCTTGATTATCGCAGCATGCGCCTTGGTAGACGTTTATATGAAGCGCGTAAGGAGTTATGCCAGAGTTTAAATCTTAAGTCGATAGTCGCTGGTGGACGCATTCCAAACTATAAAGATTACGCCCATGAGATGTCACCGCAGAAATATATAGAGCAAGTTAAAAAACGTGAAATATACGACCCCATTTTAACTTTCCAATTATCCAATGACTTTGAGGTTAAACGTGTACTTACCGCGTATTTACCAGAAGATAAAGAGTCAAAAGGGTATGCGACATTATTGGAATGGACCAATCTTTATTATGAAGATCATAAATCACCTTTAATTGGCGCCACTAAAACATCCGCCAGAATTGGTTGCATACAATGGCAAATGCGTTCATTAAATTCAGTAGATGAGCTTATTCAGCAGGTTGAGTTTTTTGTGGATGCTTTGTCAGATTACCAATGCGATCTTGCTCTGTTACCTGAGTTTTTTAATGCACCATTAATGGGCATTGATGAACATGACAGTTCCTTTGATTCGATTAAAGCGTTGGCGGAATATTCTAGCGAAATCCTAGATGCTATTTCAAAACTCGCGGTAAGTTACAACATTAATATAATTGCTGGTTCTATGCCGGTTATGGACAACGGTGAGTTGTTTAATGTGGCGTATTTATGTAGGCGCGACGGCACGTTAGAGTCGCAATATAAACTCCATCCAACCCCTTACGAGAAAAGGGCTTGGATCATGAAAGGCGGTAATGGCCTTAATGTGTTTGATACTGACTTTGGCCGCATTGGTATTCTTATTTGTTACGACGTTGAGTTCCCAGAATTGGCAAGGTTACAGTCAGAGAAGGGCATGCAAATGTTGTTTGTGCCGTTTTGGACGGACACCAAAAATGCATACTTAAGAGTGCGTCACTGTGCCCACGCTAGAGCGATTGAAAATGAATGTTATGTTATCACCGCAGGCAGCGTAGGTAATTTACCTAAAGTGGATGGGGCGGATATTCAATACGCGCAATCAGCCGTGTTTTCACCGTCGGATTTCTCATTTCCACATGATGCGATTATGGCGGAAACCACACCAAATACTGAAATGACGTTAATTGTCGATCTTGACTTAACTAAGTTAGAACAATTAAAAAATGAAGGGTCTGTGAAAAACTATTTAGACCGTCGCCGCGACTTGTACAAAATAACCTGGTTGGGCGACTGATTGGATAAATAACCGATAGCGTGAAAATACGTTTAAGCAGTAAACTTATTACTGCTTAAACTTCCTTACCGCCATACTGCTCAGCTAAGCTGTCTAGTTCTGAAAGGGTATTGTCAAAGCCACGTTGGTCATATTCATAAGACACTTTTACGCTGTCATCACCTTTAAATAAACGTGTTTCTACTTGTGCAACGTGCCAGTTTTTTAACTCGTGTAAAAAACGATTAGCAATTTGTGCCGATGGAAAACCATAACTCACTTCTGTTTTCATAAGAATTTTTGTTAGCCCTATTTTTAGCTTAATTTTGTTAATTTTGTTAATTTAGTTTATTTAATTAGTACAATAATACACATAGATAATATGCGTATTATTTATGTGTATTATTTATGTGTAGTTCAGCAGCGATTTTAGCGGCTTATATCATCTACTTTCAAGTCTATTAAAGTCCAACCAACCACCGCGAATTGGTTCGTGTTGCATAAAACTTTTATGTAACTTGTCACTGAATTGCCAAAAGTCAGGATTAGTACGGCGAACTGCAAATACATCTAACATCTTTTCGTAATCTTTTGCTGTTTTCATATTCTGTAATGTCACAACTAAGCTGGCGATATCTGTTTCTTTAACATGTAAAAATGAGTCAGGGTAACTGCCGATAAGGCCGTGTACCAAAGTCACAGTGTCATTTTTAATATCTCGATTATCTTCTTCAAAAAACAAGCTGTTGACGTTGTAATGGGCGCTGTTTCTTACAAGGGTGAATACCTCTGGAGCATTGGCGTCGTTGGTTTCTACCATGATCATGGTCAGCTCCGGCAAGATTGCAACCCGTTCGCCTTTAATTGAATTTATTTGCTTTAATAACGCCACACTGTTGCTAGTTAACTCACTGGTTTTTAAGTGGTATCTATTCGGTTGAACCGGACTTAAATGTTGGTTCAGTAAGTTATATAGCTCTTGTTTTGGGTTAGTGCTTTTATATTCAATGCCACTGGCTTGATTAAACTCTACATTACTAAATTCAATAAAGTCACTGAGTTCTATACCTGCTTTTTGGTACCAAGACTTAAGTTCTTTTTTACGATTCTCTGGTGGCAGTAAAGCTAAAAAGTTGGCTTCCCCCTCTAATCTTAAAAAGTCCATATAAAGGCGCGTTAGTAATTGGTGACCGTAATTACCATAAACATCAAAACCAGCTACCAGTAAGTAATGAATACGTTCTAATAAAACATAATCAATAACCCATGCCGTTTTTGGTTGTTGGCCTATTAAGCCTTTAACAACGGTTGCGTTATCAAAGTGTCTGAAAACAGTAAGACTGGCATTTTCATTAACGTTATCGCCGTTCCAAATTCCGTCAATAGTAAGGTGTTTGCCGTCTTTTATGCTGGTATTAAAAAATGCATTTCTGGCTTTTAAGTAATCAGCTTGTCGGTTGGCGTATTCAATCCAATCAACCGCTAGCGTTGTGCTTTGCTCTTCTGCTGGCATTCTTAAATTGTTTTGCTGCTTGGCATAAAATGCTTTTAAGTCTGGAGAGTCAGCCATGTCAGGGTCAACAAAATAAACCCAGAAGCGGTCGTTAATAACATTCAGGGCAACTTGACCACGACAAACCGGGCCTTTGATGTATCCCATAATTGTGTTTTCGGCACGTTCTAACATAAACCGATAACGTGAATTAACTGGCAATTGTTCAAATGCAGTAAGCGGATTGGCGGCTACTTTGGGTTTATAACTTGGTAGCTTAGTGACTGTGTAGTCAGCGGTAACAAACCACTTTTCCCATTTATCCATTAAGTCTTTGTTTATGGCATAAGGCTGATGGGTTTTATTAACTATGGTGGAGGTAATTGGTTGCAGTCGATAATACACACGATCGGTATTTGGCGCATCGTAAGGACGTCGTCCGGCGATAATTTGTATCTCTTGTCCTGTTGGTGTCACTGAACGCACTAAGTTATAAAACTGCGGTGGCAGGCTTTGTTCTGTTAAGGCCTCAAAATAAAGATGAGTTGAAAATAAATGCTCGTATATATAGCGCGCACTTAATTGCATATTTAAACTGTCAGCATTTAAAAATGCCTCAAGCTTGTTTACTGCATCTTGTTCGGCTTTAGGAAGGGCTTGTGCTTTTGGCATATTGGCGCCATTTTCAAGCCAGGTCATTAATATTTTATCTTCTTGATTATTCAAACCAGGTAATCCGTATGGCATACCAGCTAATGGTTCGCTTTTCGCGAATTGATCAAATTCTTCTATGGTTGGGCATTGCTGATTACCGATTAAACTGCCATTAAAACGCGCATCTAAAATTTTGTCATCCGGCAGCGGATGTTGTTTTTTTAACATTAACATACGAGCGATAACCGAAGCTTGAGTATTAGCTTTTGCGGTTTGGACTCGTTCGTTAAGGACTGGGAAAAAAGCGCGTTCTCGCCATTGTTGGACTTCAAACGCATCGACAAATAAGCGGTTAGGCTGAGCCGCTAATAAACGGGAACCTTCATACACAGCTTCTTTGTTAGCGCCACGTTCAATACCTTCAGGTGACGACATTTTTAATTGGCAAGGCGCGTCATAACAGGCGTGACAAACCACGCATCGACTTTCGATTATCGGTTTTGCGTGTGCGGTATAAAAGTCATGTTCTTGTTGCAAACTAGCTGTAAGTGCAGAGTTGTTATTAACGGCAGTTGTTTTACTTTCAGCTCGATGTTCTTGAGTCGTAGCTTGCTCCTCTGAAGTCGCGGTTCGATTCTCAGGAGTCGCAGCTCGATTCTCAGGAGTCGCAGCTCGATTCTCAGGAGTCGCGACGCCAAACTCTTCGTCTATATTTATTTTGGCTAGGGTAGCGCAACCTGAAATGATAGTAACCGCGATAACAGTGGATTTGACCCAAAAACTAAAAGATGAACGCATAAATGCCCTTGTCCAGAATGGTTATGCATTTATCTTGTTTGAAACCAATATCGTTTTATCGCTATGGTTACAGCTAATAAAACGAGCTAGACAGTGCATTACAGAAAATAATCATGCCATATTACGCACTCAAGCTAATTGAAACAACTGCTCCGTCTGTTTCTCAATTGCTTGGCTGACATATAGATGGAAAATCTATCGATTTATCTCCACCAGTGTGCGAGTTATGCGTATACTGTCGGCCTTTCAAATTTGAGCGGTATCAGATGTCTAAGATTTTTATTATTGGCCTGCCGAGAACGGGCACTACTAGCATAAGCGTTGCTTTGTTGGAGATGGGTTTGTCTGTGGCACATACTGGCTTTACTAAAAAAACCTTTGAAATGGCCGATGCTATTTCTGATGCGCCTTGTTTTAGTGATTACCCACACTTAGATAAGTTATTCCCTAATTCAAAGTTTATCTACTTAACCAGAGAGTTGGATAAGTGGTTACCATCAATCACTATGTTACTGGATAAAATGGCTCAGCGTTTAGATCCTAAAACCGGTGTGTTTCATCCAATTTTAAAACGTAGTTTTCACCATACGTTCTCTGTTGATTTACCCTTGAGTCACAGTGAATTAACTGAATGTTATCAGCGTCATGAAAAGGACGTTCGCAGGTATTTTGAAAACCGTGATGACTTTTTATCGATTGATGTGAGTGAACCAGATAGCTTGCTTAAAATGAGTCAGTTTTTGGGATTGTCGGCTAAAGACGATGCCACGTTTCCTAAGTTAAATGTAGGACGTAACGTGGCAAGTTGGCGAGAGTATAAACACCCAAACAAAATCAATTCTAATTTAGCGGGCGTAGAGCATAGAAAATATTTTGACTATGCCCTAAGCAATATAAAATAACCGCGACGTAAAGTCGCAGTGTTATAAAATAGCAGTGTCATAAAATGCATGGCCATAAAATAGAATGATGTTCTAACGCAGTTAAAGAGCCGTTAACGCGTCTTTAAGGTTAGATTTGACTCTTTGTTTATTACGATGTTTTATATCCATCAAGGCATCTTCAACTTCATATAAAATATCATTGGCGGTTTGTCCTTTTTGCCATACTGCATAAGCAATAGAACAAGATAGAGATAAGGTCGACTGCATGACTTTATTGTTAATGCTTTGTTGTATTTTATAAGCGAAGTTATTGGGGGTATCAACTTCATTTAGTGGGATCACAATAATGAAATTGTCATCTAACCAACGAAATAATTGAGCCGCTGCTGGCACTTTCGCTTTTAAACGTTGGCCTACATTCTTTATAACTTCATCACCAATTAACTGGCCATATAACTCATTTACCTTTGAGAACTTATCGATATTGATTTGGTAAACAATAAAGGCTTGTTGGCTTTGTTCTGCTCGTTCACACCAAGATAACAAGCTTATTTGTCCTGCACGGCGATTGGCTAACCCAGACAATAAATCCAGTAGAGACATTTGCTCAAGTTTTTGAGCCATTTCACCAAGTTCTTTAATTCGTCGGTATGAAAAAACTAATAAGCTGAGTGCAACGGTGAGTCCTAACGGTATCCATTCATCTAATTCTAAACCTTCATGTTGACGAGAGAAGTGGTAAGCCCACTCCAAAATATCAAATTGGATAAACATGATTAAAAAAATAAGATTTACGCCAATTAAAATAGCAAGGTCGTTAATTACGGTGGGTTGATGTATATATTTTTTATGAGGCATTGATAACTACTACTGCTCTTATGTAGGCGGATATTATTATAAAAATCAACGAGGGTAAATGTTATTGAAAATTATTATTGTTTAGCTATATATGATTGATCAAAAAGGGCTTTGTGAAACCCCATGCTGTGATGATTTTTAGCGTAGTTAAATAGGTTAGGATAATTGGCGTTATTGCTGATTATAACTAGAGTGTAGTGAGACTGTTTTTTCAAAATCAAAATCAAAATCAAAATCAAAATCAAAATCAAAATCAAAATCAAAATCAAAATCAAAATCAAAATCAAAATATAAATAAAGGACTATAAAATGAAAAAAGTAATCGTACTCAGTTTAACCATCGCTCTAACGTTACTAGCCGTTACTTCTCAACCATCAACCGCCGCAGGATTAATAAACGAGATGCAAGGTTGTCAGGGCTTGATAGATTTTCTTGATAAGAAACTTGAATCGGCTTCCTCTAAATATGATGACGACGATGTAACTAAAGTAAGAGAAGGGCTTGGTGGTTATAACCAATATATTCAACGTGAAATAGTATCGCCTGGTTTATTGCAAGCGACAGGTGGTGATAAGTCCAAAGCGGATGATTATCAAAGACAAGTGGATAGTTACAAAGAATCTTTGGTGACACAATTGGATGCTCGTTATCCGCAAAATCGTTTATTTAGCGATCATGCGGTTGCAATCAATAACTGTGCAAAAAAAGCCGTTCCTTCAGGACAAGAGTTAGAGGACTTAAAAGAAGCACTTAATATTATGTTGAAACTTGCACAGTTAAACTGATGCAGAGGAAATTAAATAATACCAAAGGCCAAATATTCTTTGGGCTTTTGTATTTGGTCTTTTGATCGTCAATGAACTGAATCGACATTTTGTCCGGTCTTAATCTATTACATAAAAAGGGTTATTATCAGTCATACTGATATTATGAATGGGTATTAAAGCATCAATAAGAGAAAAAATATTATTCTCGGGGTATACTTTATTTTCATTTATTGGCTCATTACAGATTAAACCTAGGTTAAATTCCATGAATAGACTGCAATTAAGATCTATTGCCTCTCTTACTAGTTTTGAGATAGATAAGGTAAATACCTAGATGCATACTGACTTTAGAAAAGTAGATGCCAAACTTATTAGGCTACTAAGTTTTGTAGGTACGGCTATATTAAGCAGTTTTATTATTGCCGATCTTTCTGTACTTCCAGCATCATTAGAAGATGTGTATTTTACATCACGTTTGTTTGTGCAACTTCCCGTTTGCATTATTTTCTTCCTCCTTACATTTATGCCGTCTTATCCAAAGTTTCACCAATTAACGGTTTGTAGTGTCATGCTAGCGCTTATTTATAGTAACTATTGGTTAATTATTCAGTGTTGGAAGTTAGATGGTTTTGCGTTCCCTTATGAGGGCACCATTATTTACAGTTTGTTTGCGATATTCGTTTTTAGGATAAACTTTATTTCTGCATTAATACTATGCGGCATCGCATTAGCTGGTTATACATTTTTAACATTTTCTTACCCTGTGTATGGTGCATCTAATTTCATTAATTTGTGCTTTGTTGCATCCTCAATGGTTGTTGGTTTGTTAGGGCTTTATCAAATAGACAGCGGGTTGAAAAAACTCAGAATGGTTAATTTCAAACTCACAGGTTTAAGCCAAATCGATCAACTGACCAATATTTTTAATCGTGGTACTTATGAAATTAGATTCTCTGAGCAACTTGAATTAAACAAGCGTGTTGGAAATAGTGTTTGTGTGTTTATTATTGATTTGGATTCATTTAAAAAATATAACGACGGCTACGGGCATGTCCAAGGCGATAAAGTAATTAAGTTACAAGCTGATATGTTGAGCCAAATTTTTAGACGTACCACAGATATTGTCGCCCGTTACGGCGGTGAAGAGTTTGTGGTCGTGACATCGAACAATACCGAACAAGAATGTGAGAAATTAGCGCAAAGGATCATAGAGCAATGGCAGTCGCAAAAAATACCTCACAATGACAGTAACGAACAAGACCATGTTACTTGTTCAGTTGGCTATTATTTTGAAGTGGTTAATAGTGACTCTGAGAAAGAGTTGATAGTGGAAAAAGCAGATAAAGCCCTTTACCAAGCAAAAGCGCACGGCAAGAATTGCTTTGTACGTTACCGAGAAAAACGCACTTAGCTAATATGGGACGTTTAGAACAGATTAAAAACATAAAAATGGGAGCCATTAGGACTCCCATTTTTTATTCAGCTCTACACTAACTTAAATATCAAATATTTAACGGGCGACTAATGATTTAGTGATATCGACTAAACGAGTTTTAACCCGGCTATTTAAGCCAAAGGTAATTAAACCAGCCGCAACTAAGCCAATTAAAAAGGTTCCTTTGTATAACTTAGCACCAGTAAAAATAGCAACGGCCATTAATAAAGCAAGATAACCTAAGCTCAACATTCCTAAAAATAAACATAACCCTTTTAAATCATCTTTCATCGCTAGTGTCCTTTTAAATAATCGGTTAATTAAAAACAGCTTAACAAATTATTCATATTTTGCTTTAACAAATTTAGTTTGTTAATTAAGACAATTGTAAATAAATATGTATACCGTTACACAGCATCACTAGTGATAGATAATTTTCCTTCACTATCAAAATTCAGGATCATAGTGTCATTTTCTCTATTGTCATTTAATAAATGCTGGTACTTTTTAACAATAAGATTTTGCTCAGCTAGACTTTGGGCTTGAGAAAACTCTTCATTAAAAGGGATTAACTTTTTCATTTCATTGACGTGAGAAGCTAGGGCATTAACCGTTTGTAACTCACGCGCTAGAGTAGGTGTTTCTTCTAAGGCTCGTTTGAACTGTGTTGCATAAGGATAATCTGCAGGAAGTTGAATTTGTCCTTGGTTATCGTATTGAATGGTACTGGGTGGTTCTGGGATATTGTTATCTGTTAAAAACTCAGGCATTTTTTGCGAAAGGTGCTCAGTTAATGCAGCTACATTATCTTGGGAGGGCATTAAAAAAACAACATCATTTAATCCCGTCGTTACCTTGAGGCTGCAAAGGATATACCAATAAAAAATCAGCATAAAAAAAGGGAACCACTTGGGTTCCCTAGATAAAATATTTATGAAAAGGTGTTAGTTTTAAACTAAGCCTCTTCTACTTTTACATGTTCTTTTTTGTGATTCTCTGCAATGTCTTCAGCAAGTTCTGCTTTTGAACGTTTTTCTGTCATTTTACGTTCAGTTAACCAGAAGAAGAACAATGGAACAAAGAATATTGCTAAGAATGTCGCGGCCATCATGCCACCCATAACACCAGTACCAACACTATGACGAGCACCCGCACCCGCACCAGAACTTAGTACAAGAGGCACAACACCAAGAATAAAGGCAAGTGAAGTCATTATGATTGGTCTAAAACGTAAGCGTGCAGCTTCCAGCGCTGCAGTACTAGCACTCCAACCTTCCTGATACTTCATCAAGGCATATTCAACAATTAGTATGGCATTCTTACTGGCAAGCCCCAATAACGTAACTAGACCAATTTGGAAGTAAACATCATTTGTTAAGCCTGCAATCCAAACCGAAATAAGTGCTCCAAAAGTACCAAATGGCAATGCTAACAATACAGAAATTGGTAACGACCAACGCTCATACAAGGCAGCTAATATTAGGAACACCATAATAACGGCTAAACCTAATGCGATGCCTGTTGTACCTGAACTTTGTTTCTCCTGGAAAGCAGCACTTGTCCATTCATATGTTAAGTTCGGCGGTAGTACTTCTTTCGCAATACGTTCTAATTCAGCAATGGCTTGACCAGAACTATAACCTGGAGCTGCACTACCAATTAACTTAACCGCTGGTAGGTTATTGTATCTATCTTGGCTTTCAGGCCCACGGCTAAATTCAATATCTGAAAACGCTGAGATAGGCACCATTTCACCAGAATTACTTTTCACGTAAATTCGACCTATATCTTCAGGTGAATTTCTAAACTCGGCCTCTGCAGACATAATTACCTGCCAAGCGCGACCAAACTTATTAAAGTCGTTTACATAGTAAGTACCTAAGTTCCCCGCTAATGCTGTAAAGGCATCACCAATCTCAATACCCATAGCACGAGCTTGTTCACGGTCAACATCAACATTTATTTGTGGAGCATTAGGACGCCAAAGCGTTTGAATTCCAGATAAAATAGGACTTTGACGTGCTGCTCCCATAAGAAGTTGCATACCTTGCTTTAACTCTTCAGTACTGTCGTTACCTTTGCTTTGTAAGTAAACTTCAAATCCACCTGTGCTGCCTAAACCACGAATTGCTGGAGGATTGAAAGCAAGCACGAGTGCTTCTTTAATATGAGCAGTTTTCATAAACAATTCACCAACTAAAGAGGTGGTGTCTTGCTCACGTTCGCTCCAATCTTTTTGCATCACAAACATAGTTGCCGCACTTGTTTTAAATCCGCCACCGATAAAGTCAAAACCAGTAAAGGCAACAACGTTAAGGTTGGCTGGGTTTGATTTTATTGCGGCAGAAACTTCATCAACAACGGCTTTTGTACGTTCTAATGATGAACCATCAGGTAAAAATATGGCTGATATGTAGAAACCTTGGTCTTCTTCAGGTACTAATGAACCTGGCGTACTTTTCCACATTAAGCCAGTGATTGCCACCATGCCAACAACTAAAGTTAGAGCTAATAAACCACGGCGAATAAAGAAACTTACACCACCAACATATTTGCCTGTGATCGCGGTAAACGTTCGGTTAAACCAAAGGAAGAATGGAGCGGTTTGTTTATGCTCTTGTTTTAATATCAGTACACAAAGGGCCGGTGTCATTGTAAGTGCTACAACACCCGATAAAGTTACGGCAATTGAAATGGTAATAGCAAACTGGCGGAATAATTCGCCGGTTAAGCCACCTAAGAAAGCAATAGGAACAAAAACTGAACATAGCACTAATACTATTGCGACAACCGGTCCGCTTACTTCTTTCATTGCTTTAATAGAGGCTTCACGTGCACTTAAGCCTTCTTCGTGCATGATGCGTTCAACGTTTTCTAGTACAACAATCGCATCGTCCACCACAATACCAATCGATAACACCATACCAAACAAGGTTAATGTATTGATTGAATACCCAAGCATATACATACCAGCAAAGGTACCAAGTAAAGATACTGGAACCGCTAAAATAGGAATTAAGGTAGCACGCCAGTTTTGTAAGAATAAATAAACAACTAAGAATACTAACAACATTGCTTCAGCTAATGTTTTTAGTACTTCTTTTATTGATACTTCAACAAACTTGGTCGTGTCGAATGATGTGGTATGTTCAAGCCCCATAGGGAAGCTTTCTTTAGCTTCTTCAATTAAGCTAGTTACATTTTTAGCCACTTCAATCGCATTTGCACCTGGCGCTAAAAATACACCTAATAAAACGGCTTCATGGCCATTAAATGTGCCTTTGAAGTTATAGTCTTTAGCACCTAACTCAACACGTGCAATATCTTTTAAGCGTAATGAACTACCATCTGGATTTGAACGAATAATAATATCTTCAAACTCACTTACGTCTGTTAAACGACCTTGAGCTGTAACACTATAAACTAATTCTTGAGGAGAACTTAACGTTGGAGTCGCACCTATTTTACCAGCTGCATATTGAGAGTTCTGACTGCCAACCGCTGCTGCTACTTCAGGTACAGTCACTTTTAATTGACTCATTACATCAGGTCTAAGCCAAATACGCATAGCGTAATCTTTTGCACCAAATACTGTAATTCCAGTAGTACCTTTAATGCGTTTGACTTTATCTAGGATATTTAACGTAACGTAGTTTGATGTCCATAAGCTAGATCTACTTCCATCCGACGAATAAAACGCATGGATTTGTAAGAAACTAGAAGATGCTTTTTGTACTTGTACACCTTGGCGTACTGTTTGTTCAGGTAGGCGAGCTTCAACTTGTTTAACACGGTTACTAACATTAACCGTTGCTTGGTCGATATCAGTCCCTATTTCAAAGGTAACAGAAATAGTCACTGCGCCTGCACTTGAAGAGGTAGAAGACATATACATCATGTCTTCTACACCAGTAATGGCATTTTCAATCGGTGCCGCTACGGTTTCTGATAAGACATCAGCAGATGCGCCAGGATAAACCGCCGTTACTTGTACTACAGGCGGTGAAATTTCAGGGTATTGTGAAATTGGCAAGCTACGCATAGCAGCTAAGCCAGCTAGTACAATTATAATAGATATGACAAATGCAAAGATTGGTCTATCAATAAAAAACTTAGAAAACATACGTTATCCTTATTATTCAGCTTGGCTATTATTAGCTACGGCTACAGGCATTCCTGGGAAGAAAATACGAGCCATGCCATCAATGATCACTTGGTCATCTAACTTAAGGCCTGAACGAATTACCCAATAATTTTGAACTTCACCGTCAACTTCTTGTTTAATCCACTCCCCAACTTGTACTGGTGCAGGAAGCGCAACTGTCATGCCTTTAGCATTTGGCGTTGCTAGGTAAACAAATTTACCAGAGCCACTATCTAAAACGGCACGTTGTGGAACTAAGAATGCATTTTTACGTACAGCGCCAGAAAGTGTTACTCGTACAAATTGACCCGGGCGTAATTTAAATTCAGGGTTTGGAATACTTGCTTGAAGTTCACTTGTACCTGTATATTGATTGATACGGATATCGCTGAAGTTAACTGAACCTGTGTGAGGATAAATTGAACCATCTTGTAATTTTATGCTTGCATCCCAGTGACCATCTTTTGGTAAAGTTAAGTTGCCTGCTGCTTGGTCAGTACGCATAGCTAGTTGCTCACGTTCAGACAAACCAAAACGAACTCTAACTGGATCCAATTGAGTGATCTGGCTTAGTAATAATGCAGGACCTGTTACATAAGTCCCTTCCGATACAAACTCTCTACCCATAACACCATTTACTGGTGATTTTACTTGAGCATAGTCTAGGTTTAGTTTGGCTTGTTTTAATTCTATCTTTGCTTTACTTACATTTGCCGCTGCCACTTCAACAGAAGCTTGTGCGCTGTCAAAATCACTTTGTGAAATAGATTTGTTGTTTTTAAGCTGAGATAGACGAGTAACGTCTTTTTTGGCTTTAGATAAGGTAGCTTCTGCACTGTCTAGCAAGGCTTCAGCGTGTGCTACTGCTAATTGGTAAGGCTTAATATCGATAGTGAATAAAGACTGACCTTTAGTAACGGCTTGACCTTCATCAAAGTTACGTGACGTTAAGATACCGCCAACACGAGCTCTAACTTCAACTTCTTTTGAACCAGAAAGAGTGGCTGGTAATTCAATATCAAATGCTACATCTTGCGTACTAGCAGAGATAACACTAACACTGGCTGGACGCATGCCTCCTTGACCACTTGCTGGTGCTTCACCACAAGCTACAAGAAATACTGAAAAGGCTCCTAAAACAGCTAATTTTAGCTGCGTTAAAACTGAATTGTTGTTAATTCGCATATTGATTCCAAACTCACTTAATAAGTAAAATAAAAATAAGGGTTAAGCAAAAGTAAACGATAGTGTATACTAAAAAAAACATCGAGTACACGATGTCGTTTACTTTACTTAGAATAAAATAATAAATTGATTGTTATATAAGTTCTAAAGCAATTTTTGTTAATTAATGTGTAGGCATAACCTTTTATGAAACCCTATAACTCTAAACATAGTCTAGAGCAATGTAATGCTAAACAAAGTGACATACTTAATGCTGCTATTGTTGAGTTTGCTAAATGTGGCGTTATGGGCACAACCATGGAACAAATTGCAAAAAGCGGTCAGGTGTCAAAACGTACCTTATATAAGAATTACGCAAGCAAATGTGATTTGTTTGATGATGTTGTCGACTTATTGTTAAGCACTATTCATGGCTTGAATAATTACCAATATCAAGCAGATGTTCCTATTCTTGAACAACTTAAGTATCTAGCGCATGAAGCGGTTAAACGCACTAAATGCGAAGATTATGTTACTTTGTCTCGCATTGTGATCATAGAGTCAATGCGTTCTAAAGAAGCAGCAGACAGAGTTGATTCAAAATTCCAATCTTGCGAGAAAGGCATGACGGATTGGTTTAAAACCGCAGAAGCGGCTGGCGTTTTAGGCAGTTTGTCAGCAAAAACCGCATCTACCATGTTTTACGGAAGTCTTAAACAACTGACTTATTGGGAACCGGTTATAAAATGGAAACCTTCTTTATCAGATGAAGAGCTTGAGGTTGTAATTGAACAAGTCTGCCAAGTATTTTCAATCGGTTTAACTCAATTTTCGACCCAGACTGACTAAGCTTTTGTTGTTAGTTTTATGTTATTAACAAGCATAATCTCCAACTACTACAATCAACCATTATTGCCACATCCCACTTAGCTAGCTTTGGTTAATAAGCTTTTATAAATAAGCTTTTATAAATAAGCTTGATGTTAACGCCTAAATTATAACGCTGAAGTGAACCTGCCTTCTTTTTAGTATTCCTCTACAAATTTCCTAATGTCATTCAATATTTACGCTATCGCTCCTTATTTTATGTGTGTTCATAGCATCTTAGCCTTTGTCCTCTTTAGTTTTAATAACCAATGGTATATCTTTAGCCCGATTTAATAATTAGAAGAATTAAATAAGCACCTAATAAATAGGTACTTATAATAGGAACTATAGATGAAAAGTCTAAATGTATTTAGAGCGCCAGTATTTAAAGTGTTCTCTATTATTGCAGCGGGTGTATTAATACAAGCGTGTGGTAATTCAGATCCTCAAAACTCAACACAGGGGACAGAACAAATTACTCTTGAAGATATTTATAAAGATCACACATTCAGTAGCGAACCTAGTTCTTACTTCAGATGGTTAAAGGATGGCTCTGGCTATACGGTTTTAGAAGAACGAGAAATTGCTGCAGATGAAGCCGAGAAAGTAGGTAGTGAAGCTGAGACTCAAAGCTCAGATGAGCCGCAGGGTATTAGCGGTAGCGATATTGTGTTTTACGGCCCTGATGCAACAGGAAGAGAAGTACTTGTTGAATTTGAAAAGCTAATTCCAACGGGTGAAAAAGAGCCTCTTTCTATCGAAGACTATCAATGGTCTAAAGATGGTAAATGGTTAATGGTATTTACCAATAGCGAAAAAGTATGGCGTTCGCGCAGTCGTGGTGATTTTTGGGTGTTGAATTTAGAAACATCAGCCTTGTATCAACTTGGTGGAAAAACGCCTAAAGCCTCTAATTTAATGTTTGCTAAGTTTTCACCTGACAGCAAACGTATTGCTTATGTACAAGACAATAATATCTATACAGAAATGGTAGGAAAACAAACCGTTACTGCATTAACAACCGATGGTGATGAAAATACGGTTAATGGCAATTTTGACTGGGTTTATGAAGAAGAATTCTCAATTCGTGATGGTTTCCGTTGGAGCCCAGACAGTAAAAATATTGCTTACTGGCAACTAGACACATCGGGTGTTAAATATTTCACCATGATCAACAACACTAAATCGCTTTATCCTGAGTTAACCGAATTTCCATATCCTAAAGCGGGTGAGCAAAACTCAGCCGTTAAAGTTGGTGTGGTAAAACTTGCGGATAAAAAAACGCGTTGGGCTGAATTAGGTGGTGATAATCGTGACCGTTATATTCCTCGAATTAGCTGGGCTGGTAATGGTAAAAGTTTATTAATTCAAGATGTGAACCGTCCACAAAATCATAATGCCTTGTGGTTGTTTGACTGGGAAAGCAACAAATTAGACACGATTTTAGAAGATAAGGACGATGCCTTTTTAGAATGGTTTTATGATGCTAAGTGGTCAGAAGATGGCGAATATTTTGTTTGGCACAGCGAACGTGACGGATGGCGTCACCTTTACCGTGTATCTCGTGATGGAAAAACAATTGTTGATTTAACACCTGGCGAATACGACATTGTTGATATGTTAGCCATGAATGAAGAAAACAACGCTCTTTACTTTACAGCATCACCTAAAGATCCAGGCCAAAGATATTTGTTTAAAGCAACGTTAGATGGTTCAGCAAAACCTGTTCGTGTAACACCTGAATCTGCAACAGGCTCTAACTCTTATTATATGTCACAAGATACATCTTGGGCTGTGCATACCCATTCTAGTTATGGTGTACCACCAACAAAACAGATAATTAAAGTTGCCGATCATTCAACGGTTAAAGTATTAGTTGAAAACAAAGAATTAAAAGCAAAACTAGCTAAAGTAGAATTGCCAGCTCATGAGTTCTTTAATGTAGCGGCTAAAGATGGCACTAAGTTAGATGGCTATATTATGTTCCCACCTAATATGGATAAATCTAAAAAATATCCGATCGTTTTTTATGTCTACGGCGAACCTTGGGGCTCTACAGTTCAAGACCGCTGGGAAGGCGGAAACTACTTATATAAATCTTTGTTAACGCAAAAAGGATTTATTGTAGCTTCGGTTGATAACCGTGGTACTCGTGCTCCAAAAGGCCGAGATTGGCGCAAATCTATTTATAAAAAAATAGGTATTGTGACAGTGCAAGATCAAGCCGATGCACTTGATGCTATGGCCGAGCGTTGGTCGGTTATTGACACCGAACGTGTTGGTGTTTGGGGACATTCAGGAGGTGGTAGTTCAACGCTAAACCTGTTATTCCGCCATGGTGATAAATTCCATGTTGGTATCGCCTCTGCACCCGTTCCGGATATTCGTTTATACGATACTATTTACCAGGAGCGTTATGCGGGCAATCCAAATACAGACCCTGAAAGTTATGACAACAGTTCTCCGGTACATTTTGCTAAAAACCTAACGGGTAAACTATTATTAATTCACGGAACTGGAGATGACAATGTTCATTATCAGGGATCAGAGCGATTAATAAATGAGTTGGTAAAATACGATAAACAGTTTGAGTTTATGTCTTATCCAAACCGTTCTCATAGTTTACGTGAAGGCAAAGGAACTAGCTTACACAGAGCCAGACTTATGGTTGGTTTCTTTGAAAAAAATCTTCTGTAAATAAAGCTAATGAAATAGCTACTTTAGTGTAAATTTATAAAGTGCATAAAAGGCGACGAACTGAAAAGTTAGTCGCCTTTTTTATTTGTCTTGGCCATAGAACCAATAAACAAATTGATTTAAGCTAGCGCCACAAATTAACTCAAAATTATAAGATTAGTCATGGATAAAGAAACTGAAATTCAAGCTGCGGTATTTCGTCGTTTATTAGCGCATTTAGATAGTCGAAAAGATGTGCAAAACATAGAGTTGATGAACTTAGCGGGCTTTTGCCGAAACTGCTTTTCTAAATGGACAGTTCAAGAAGCTGAAAAGTTAGGTGTGGATGTAGAATTAGATACTGCCCGTGAACAGGTTTATGGCATGCCATACTCACAGTGGAAAGAAAAACATCAATTGCCAGCTACGCCAGAACAGTTAGCTCGTTTTGAAGAGCTTAATGCTAAAAAGTGAATGCTAAAAATAGCGCTAAAATAAGTCGTACAAACAAAAATAATCATTGAAAATATTAGCAAAAAATTAATCTAATGCCATGCTATAAGCCTAAACACCAGAGACTAAATATCAAAATTTTAATAAACCGTAACGTATTCAGTAAAGGAATTCATCTTGAAATCAGCAACTAAGCCTTTAAATGAAAATGAACGCCTAAAAGCATTATTTGAATATGAAATCTTAGATACTGAATCAGAAAAAGCATTTGATGATTTAACCTTATTAGCATCGGAGATTTGCGGAACGCCAATATCTCTCATTAGCCTCGTCGACCCAGACAGGCAGTGGTTTAAATCTAAAGTGGGCATAGATGTTGAATCAACCGAACGTGATATCGCATTCTGCTCACACGCCATTTTACAAGACGACTTATTTGAAGTTCAAAACGCATTAAAAGACGAACGTTTTTTTGATAACCCTTTAGTCACATCAGATCCTAATATTCGTTTTTACGCAGGCACGCCTTTAGTTTCTCCTAGTGGCCAAAAAATAGGTACCTTGTGTGTTATCAGTGATAAACCGAAAAAGTTAACAGGCAGCCAAAAGAAAGCATTAACCATATTGGGTAGGGAAGTTATTTCTCAGCTAGAGCTGAGAATAAATAATAAAAAGCTAGAGATAGCCAACAATTACAAAACCGAGTTTTTATCAAATGCATCCCATGAAATACGCACACCATTAAATGCCATAATCGGTTTGTCGGGATTGATTTTAGAAAACAAAGAACTAAAAGAAAAGTTTGCTGAGCAATATGACTTTATCGAACAGATTGATTTTAGTGGTAAACAATTATTGAATATTATTAACTCCATTCTCGATTTAAGTAAAATTGAAGCGGGGAAAATGGAGTTAGAGCCAGTTGAATGTCATCTGTTGCAATACATCAATAATATATTTATTTCCCTGTCTGGAAAAGCCAAAACAAAAGCAATAAATTACAGCCAAGAATATAGTGCCAACTTAGCTAACTCTGCGTCTAAATTACGGTCTGGATTAGCACTAGAACAGACACCTGAATTGGTGATTATTGATGAACCAAAGCTAGGGCAGGTGTTAACCAACATTTTAGGCAACGCGATAAAATTCACACCAGAGCATAAGTCGATAAAACTAACGGTGTCGGTTCACGATAATAAGCTAAATGTTACCGTTACGGATGAAGGTGTTGGTATTAGTCCTGAAGAACAAGCGCTGTTATTTAATAAATACACTCAGGTTGGTTCAAATAAAGCGGAAGGAACAGGATTGGGGCTTTCTATTACGAAAGGGCTGATTGATCTGATGGGCGGAAGTATTAGCTTGGAAAGTGAACCTGGCAAAGGAACCTCGGTATCCTTTGAGTTACCTTTTGAAATCCCAGAAGTTACATCATCGATTAAAAAAGAGGCAAACCAGTTAGATTTAACCACACTTTCTAAATTATCTGTATTGGTGGTTGAAGATAACAAGGTAAATCAAATGGTGATAATGGCCATGCTCAAGTCGTTAAAGGTTACAGCTAATATGGTAGGCTCTGGTGAAGAGGCATTAGATGATTTAAAAACTCATCAATACGATGTAATTTTGATGGATATCAATCTGCCAGGAATAGACGGCGTTGAAACCACACAGAAAATTAAAGCACTGAATATCCAAAGCTATGTATTGGCATTAACGGCAGATGTGTATAGAACGAGCGAAGATAAGAAGCTGTTTAATAACTTTTTAACTAAACCTATTTTACTCGATGATTTAAAAGATGCACTTTTACAAGCCGTTGTGGAGTTAAAAGCTAGCATTTAATATAAGTAGCTTATGTAAGCAGGCTTATAAAAATTAGCTCCGTACTCAGATCCCTACTAAGCTCAGCATTCAGCTCAGTACTAAGCTCACTTTACACAAAGTGAGCTGAAGTCGTTTAACAAGTCTTATAACTTAGTTCTTAGTTCCAACAACTCTGGGAAAAAACTAATATCTAATGCTTTTTTCAGAAATGCCACACCAGAAGAACCACCGGTTCCCATCTTATTACCAATCACACGTTGCACTGTATACATATGTTTAAAGCGCCATTGCTGGAACGCATCTTCAATATCCATTAGCTTTTCCGCTAATTCATACAACTCAAAGTGTTTATCGGCATTTCGGTAAACTTCTAACCAGGCATTTAATACCGACTCATTACTTTGATACGGCTGATTAAAGTCGCGTTCAAGCATGCTGTTATCGATATCAAAACCAGATGCCGCCATGATTCTAATGACTTCATCATAAATACTCGGGGCATTTGATATAGCGGTTAATTCATCATAAGCAGCAGAGTTACTTTCATGAACTTTGATCAAGGCTTGGTTTTTATTGCCTAATAAAAACTCCATCTTGCGATAACCATGGGATTGGAAACCAGAAGAGTGGCCTAACGAGTCACGAAATTTTAAATAATCCACCGGCGTTAAGGTAGATAAAATATTCCAGGACTGGGTTAATTGAATGAAAATTTGTTTTACACGGGAGATAACTTTAAAGGCTGGGCCAAATTCAGCATTTTTTAACATGGTGACGGCCGCTGTTATTTCATGCCCAGCTAATTTTAACCAAAGCTCACTAGCTTGATGAATAACAATAAACAGCATTTCATCATGTTGATCAGATTGTGGTTGTTGTGCCGACAGTATTTGTTCTAGGTTTAGGTAATCGGCATAAGACATATCGTCTTTAAAGTCTGTTTTTATAGAGTCTTCCATCTCACGATAGTTGCTCGAATAAGGACACGACATTTGTTAACTCCTGTAAAAAGAACGTAATTTTTCTAACGCGAACGTTTATAAATTAAACATCTTTTATAGCTACTCTTAGCAGCACTTTAGCCTGAATCGTTAGAATTTAATAATGATAATAATTAAACATTTAGATAAATTTTACGAATGTGATAAAACAGTGTAATTTCTTTACAGTTTAAATTGACTAACAGTAAATATGACGTTAGTTTCAACTTCCAATTTACAAACTGCATATTCTATCTATAAGCTCTGTCAGTTAGATAGGCAGCATGATTAATAAATACATAAGTAATGTGCACTAAACAAAGCATTAAAAATAATTATAATAAAAAAGGTGTCACCCATGGCGGTTAGAGGTCAATTTTCATCTCGATTAGGATTCATACTCGCAGCTGCAGGTTCAGCTGTTGGTTTAGGTAATATCTGGGGATTTCCCACTCAAGTTGCAAGTAATGGTGGCGCAGCATTTGTATTGGTTTACCTAATACTTACTTTTATTGTTGCTTATCCAATCTTAATGGCTGAGTTAGTAATAGGTCGTCACTCTCAATCTAATATGGTTGATGCCCTGCAAAAAATATCAGCGGGTAACCTAGCTAAGAAAATTGGTGCAGGTACAGGTTACTGGGCATTAATAGTCGTAAGTTTAATTCTCAGTTTTTACATGATAGTTGCTGGCTGGATGATAGCTTACATGTTTCAAGCTGCCACTGAAGTGTTCGGCTGGTCTGAAGCATCAGCCTGGTTAACTGACTTTTCAACATCTAGAAACATAACTTTCAGTCTACTCTTTGCCTTTATGACTATTCTTATCGTATCTCGCGGTGTAAGTAGCGGTATAGAAAAATGGTCAAGCCGACTAATGCCAATGTTATTGGTATTAATCCTCTTGTTAATTGCTTATGTAAGCATGCAAAATGGTGCAGTCGATGGTTGGAAAGCGTATCTAGTTCCAGATTTTTCAAAAATATGGAGCGGTGACTTAATTTTAAGTGCCATGGGACAAGCATTCTTCTCCTTGTCATTAGGTGTTGGTTCAATGCTTATTTATGGCTCTTATGTGAGTAAAAAAGAAAACTTAGTGGTACTAGGCGCATCGGTTGCTTTGGTTGATGTTGGTATTGCTATTATGTCGGGCATGTTAATTATCCCTGCTATGTATGTAGCTTTGGCCAACGGCGTAACTATATTTAATGAAGCTGGCCAGCTAATCGGCGGAGACCAGTTAATATTTACTGTTATTCCAGCCTTGTTTGACACTATGGGCAGTGCGGGCGATTACGTTGCCTTTGTATTTTTTGTATTAATGACAATAGCGGCATTAACCTCTTCAATTTCAATGTTAGAAGTACCAGTGGCTTATACAATTGAAAGTACTAAATTGGAACGTAAAAGTGCATCTTGGTTAATTGGCGTATTTGTCGCTTGTATTAGCTTAGTGCTGATATTTAACTTTGACGTCTTGTTTGGTTTAGTTATTACCTTAACCACAAAATATAGCCAACCTCTGTTAGGTTTCATGTTATGTATATTCACAGGTTGGGTATGGAAACGTGACTCTATACTACAAGAGATTAAACAAGGCGCAGACAATGTTGAAAATTCTGTGTTCTGGAAAATATGGCCTGTGTATGTTCGCTTTATTTGTCCATTAATTATTTTAGCTATGGCTTACCATACTATTTTTATGAGCTAAATCTCAGCTGTTATATTGGGCGAGTTCTCAAATTAAAAAAACCGACAGTTTGTCGGTTTTTTTATGCCTGTTTCTTAATATATGCTGGTTATGCTATTAATGACCATGACGGGAAAGGCGGTATTGTTTAGGCGATAAGCCCATTACATTTTTAAACAGACGAGAAAAATAATAAGGGTCTTCGTAACCTAAAATAGTCGCTACATCTTTTATGGGTTTGCTCGACCTATCTAATAAGCCACAAGCGTGTTGTATCTTAATTTCCAAAAAATATTTCACTGGGCTAATACCAGTTGCCAATTGGAATTTTTTAGCAAAATGAAATTTGGAAAATCCCATATACATGGCCATTTCATCCAGTGATAGTTGTTTGGTGATGTTCTCTTCCAAAAAAGCATTAAAGGCAACTAAGTTAAAATCTTTCTGTTGGGTTAGTTGCGTGACAGGCAATTGCACGGTTAATAAGCTGAATATTTTTTTCAGTATGTTAGCTGCTAAAACAAAAGAGTTAAATTGATAGCCCTGGTGTCTGGTATCCATTAACTGCTCAAACTCTTGTTTGATTTGAACTGGATTTAATACTTGGATTTTTAAGTTGGACTTTGATAATCCAATAATATCCATAAATTGCACATACAAATGTCCATCCATGTGAACCCAATAAATACTCCAGGGCTGATTTTTATCTGCTTGATATTGATGTGCTATGCCTTTGGGGATCATCAAAATGTCGTTTGCTTGAATATTTTGACTAAAGTTAGCAGAGGTGATCTTCCCTTTGCCTGCGGTGCAAAATATTAATAAGTGATCAGTATGCTGCAATCGTTTAATCGCATGGCCGTGCGCGTTTTCGTAATAGCCAAACGCCAATGGAAATAAACCTCGACTCACCACACTTAATTCAAGTTGTTCAATCATAGGCTTAGGTATCAAGTAACGAATACTTGATTTAGGTAATGGCCAATTGGATGGGGCGCTCATAAATCTACCAAACTTAATGAATTATTAACAAGATAGTCCATCAAAATAACAATTTAATCAATGTTAAATCAATTAATGCTCTGCTTTAATTAGCTCCATTGAACTTGCTTGTATTTACCAATGTTAAAAATGGCAGCAAGAAATAACTAAATTAGAAAAGGCATTAACATGAAACAAGTTCCTCTATTTATTGATGGTCAGTGGATATCGTCAAAATCAAAACGTGTGATTGATGTAACTAATCCTGCAACGCAAAAAGTCATTGCTCAAGTACCTTGTGCAACAATGGATGAAATGCAAAAAGCAATTTCAAGCGCAAAAGAAACGTTTAAAGTTTGGAAAGACAAACCAATAATGGAACGTGCTCGTGTGATGATGCGTTACGCTGCTTTATTAAAAGAACATCAAGAAGAGTTAGCTGGCATTATTTGTGAAGAATTAGGTAAAACCCATGAAGATGCAATGGGTGATGTTTGGCGTGGTATTGAAGTGGTTGAACACGCCGCTAACATTCCATCTATGATGATGGGCGAAACGGTAGAAAATGTGGCTACCAGTATCGACACATATAGTTATACCCAACCATTAGGTGTTTGTGTTGGCATAACACCATTTAATTTCCCCGCGATGATCCCACTTTGGATGTTCCCACTATCTATTGCTTGCGGTAATACCTTTATTTTAAAACCGTCGGAACAAGATCCATTATGTCCAACGCGTTTAGCTGAATTGTTTGAACAAGCGGGCGCGCCAAAAGGTGTATTACAAGTAGTACACGGCGACAAAGAACAAGTTGACGTTTTATTGCATGATGAAGCAGTAAAAGCGATTTCTTTTGTTGGCTCGGTAAGTGTTGGTCAGTACATTTACAAAACCGCGACGGACAACATGAAACGTGTTCAATCCTTCTTAGGTGCTAAAAACCATATGGTTGTTATGCCAGATGCTAATAAAGCGGCGGTTATTAACAACATTGTTGGTGCATCGGTAGGCGCCGCGGGTCAACGTTGTATGGCAATTTCGGTTGCTGTATTTGTTGGTTCAGCCAAAGAATGGATACCTGAGATAAAAGAAAAATTAGCCTCAGTACGTCCAGGTCATTACACAGATTCTGAAGCGGCTTATGGTCCACAAATAACACCTGCTGCAAAAAATAGAATAGAAGACTTAATTGCCATTGGTAAAAAGGAAGGTGCTAATTGTGTACTTGATGGGTCAAACTTTAAAGTTGCAGGGTTTCCTGACGGTAACTGGGTTGGACCAACTATGTTTACTGATGTTTCGACAGAGATGGAAATATACAAACAAGAAATTTTTGGACCTGTGTTCTTAACTATGAACGTAGACTCGTTAGATGATGCAATAGAGCTGATTAATGCAAACCCTTACGGCAACGGTACCTCTATTTTCACCTCTTCTGGTTTTGCGGCTCGTAAATACCAACATGAAATTGAAGTAGGCCAAGTAGGAATTAACATTCCAATTCCAGTGCCATTACCATTTTTCTCGTTTACTGGCTGGAAAGGGTCTTTTGCGGGAGACCAACATGCTTACGGAAAACAAGCCGTTAAGTTTTATACGGAAACGAAAACCATCACCGCTCGTTGGTATGACGATAGCTCAGATAAGAATAATGCAGACGAGTCTGCTGATGCAGGGCCAAATATGTCAATTTCACTAAAATAAGTCGGGTCTCTCATGGATTTTAATTTAAATGACGATCAAATCGCATTTGTCGATGTAGCCAAACAATTTTCAGATGCTGAACTATTGCCCAATGCAGCCAAATGGGATGCGGAGCATATTTTTCCAAAAGATGTGATGGCCAAAGCTGGGGAGCTAGGTTTTTGCGGATTATATTCGCCAGAAGATGCAGGTGGCATGGGATTATCTCGTTTAGATGCATCATTAATATTTGAACAATTATCAATGGGCTGTACTGCCACAACGGCTATGTTAACTATTCATAACATGGCAACTTGGATGGTTGCGACTTGGGGAACACAAAGCGTTAAACAAAAGTGGTGTCCAGGTTTAGTCATGGGCGAGCAATTAGCATCTTACTGCTTAACCGAGCCTGGCGCGGGTTCAGATGCGGCATCGTTAACCACATCAGCCAAACGTGACGGTGATGAATATGTCATCAACGGCTCCAAAGTGTTTATTTCAGGCGCGGGTGAAACGGACGTATTAGTGGTTATGGTCAGAACGGGCGAAGCTGGCCCCAAAGGCATTTCTGCCATATTAATACCTGCCGATGCCCAAGGTGTTATTTACGGTAAAGCCGAGGAAAAATTAGGTTGGAATGCACAACCTACAAAACAGATCACATTTGAAAATGTGCGTGTACCTGTGGCTAATTTATTGGGCGAGGAAGGGCAAGGATTTTCTATTGCCATGAAAGGGTTAGATGGCGGGCGTATAAATATCGCCACTTGTTCAATTGGCACTGCACAACAAGCACTTAACACTGCGTTAAATTACATGAAAGAACGTGTGCAATTTGGTAAGCCTTTAGCGGCATTTCAAGCGTTACAATTTAAGTTGGCGGATATGGCAACCGAATTAGTGGCAGCCAGACAAATGGTGAGGCTTGCTGCATTTAAATTAGATCAAAACGATCCTGAAGCAACGGCGTACTGTGCAATGGCAAAACGTTTTGCTACCGACATTGGCTTTCAAGTCTGTAACGAAGCGCTGCAATTACATGGCGGTTATGGCTACATAAAAGAATACCCACTAGAACGTCACTTTAGAGATGTACGTGTACACCAAATACTGGAAGGCACAAACGAAATTATGCGTTTGATTATTGCCAGACGACTATTAGATGAAGCCGCAGGGCTAATATTATAAGAGCTTAACCTATAAAGGCTAAAACGTAGCGGCACAAATGAGGAACAGTTATGTGAGATTTACTTAAATTAAAAATAGACGGGCACATTGCTCAAATTACCATCGCCAATCCACCGGCTAATACTTGGACTTATGAGTCGTTAAGCGAGTTAAAGTCATTAGTAGAAGCGTTAAATATCAATAAAGCCGTTTATGCTTTAGTGATCACTGGCGAAGGTGATAAGTTTTTCTCTGCTGGTGCAGACTTAAATGTGTTTGCTGACGGTGATAAAGGCGTTGCCTCTGATATGGCTAGAGTGTTTGGCGCTGCGTTTGAAACGTTACGAGATTTTAGAGGCGTATCCATTGCTGCTATTAATGGTTATGCCATGGGTGGAGGATTAGAAGTGGCGCTTGCTTGTGATATCAGAATTTGTGAAGAACAGGCTCAAATGGCACTGCCAGAAGCAAAAGTTGGTTTATTACCTTGTGCTGGTGGTACGCAAAACTTATCTTGGTTGGTGGGAGAAGGTTGGGCAAAACGTATGATCTTATGTGGTGAACGCATTAAGTCAGACGTGGCATTAAAAATTGGTTTGGTTGAAGAGGTCGTTGCTAAGGGGGAAGCCTTAAATGCAGCAATGAAATTAGCTGAGCAAACCGCAGAGCAAAGTCCAACATCTATAACCGCATGTAAATCATTAATTCAAGCAGGTAGAAGCGGCAACATAAATGCGGCATTACCTTTAGAACGTGAAATGTTTGTCGGCTTGTTTGATAGTAAAGATCAAAAAGAAGGGGTGAATGCCTTCTTACAAAAACGTAAACCTGTTTGGTTAAACGAATAGTCGATCTTGTATATAGCAAATCTTCTATGAATAAGCCTTGTAGGAATAAGCCTTGTAGCAAAAAACTTTAGGAAAGTAATATGTCTAACGTCGTTTTATTTAAAGAGATTGAGTCGCCATCTAATAAAAAGATAGGTGTAGTGACCTTAAACTCTGAAAAGTCACTGAACTCATTAAGCTTAGAGATGGTGAACTTGTTAATGCCGCAGTTATTGGCATGGCAAGCAGACTCGTCTATTGCCATGGTGATGTTAGAAGGCGCAGGCGAAAAAGCATTTTGCGCTGGTGGCGACGTAGTCCAGCTATATAAATCAACGGTAGCGGCAGGCAAAGGAAACTACTCACCAGAAGTAGAAACTTTCTTTGCCAAAGAGTATGAACTAGATCATTTAATTCATACCTACACTAAACCGATATTATTGTGGGGACATGGCATCGTTATGGGCGGTGGTCTTGGGCTGTTAGCTGGAGCAAGTCATCGAGTGGTGACTGAAAAGTCCAGAATTGCGATGCCAGAAATTACAATTGGCTTATATCCTGATGTCGGTGGCAGTTACTTTTTAAATAAAATGCCAGCAGGCTGTGGTTTATTTCTTGGCTTAACAGGCGCTTCTATTAATGCAACCGACGCTAAGTTTGTAAATTTAGCGGATCATTTTGTTAGCTCGGAACATAAATCTCAGCTTATTGAGCAGCTATTGTTAACAGACTGGCAAGATTCAGGTGAGGTTAGTCAGTATAAGCAAACAAGCAATCATCAAAAGCTGTCGGATTTATTAGCAGCTCTTGAGTTAAAAAAAGAGCAAGAACAATCATTAATGCCGGCAGCTAATTTAGCGCGCTTTACTTCTTTTTTAGCTGAACTTGAACAATGTAAAACAGTACAAACGTCGGTTACTAAAATAACAGAGCACCAGGTTGACGATAAATGGTTTAACAAAGCCCAATCCTCGTTAACCCATGGTTGTGCATTAAGTGCTCATATCATTTTCCGTCAGTTATCACTTGGTAAAACATTATCGATTGCAGAGAGTTTTAGATTAGAGCTCGGTCTTTCAGTGCAATGTGCAGCTATCGGAGAATTTGCTGAAGGTGTTCGTGCTTTATTAATAGATAAAGACAATAACCCTAACTGGCATTTCAAGACCCTGAATGATGTAAGTGAAACAACACTAGATAAAATATTCACATCACCTTGGCCGAATAATCAACATCCGTTAGCGAATCTCGGCAAGTAAGCCAATTTACAGAACGAGCTTGTTAATAGAACTAGCTGATGAGTAGAACTAGATAAAAAAGAACTAGATAAAAGAACAAACAGATTTGAGTTATTTCATTCGCATAATGAGAAACAACCTTTGAACAGATAAAGAGAATTGAAATTATGACAAGCATCGCATTTTTTGGACTAGGTAATATGGGCGGCCCTATGGCTGCAAACTTAATAAAAGCTGGGCATCAAGTTTGTGTATTTGATTTATTCCCGGAAGCGGTTGATAAGTTAGTCGCACTTGGTGCAACCACAGCAACCACTCCAGAACTTGTTGTAAAAAATGCAGACGTTGTCATTTCAATGTTACCTGCAGGTAAACATGTATTTGACTTGTACCTAGGTGATAACGGTTTAGTTAAGGCATTAAAACCAAATACCTTAGTTATAGACTCTTCTACTATAGACTCAGCTACCGCAATCAAAACCGCACAAGGGTTAAAATCTCATAAGATTCATTTCATTGATGCGCCAGTATCTGGTGGTGTAGCTGGAGCAAGTGCTGGAACATTAAGTTTTATGGTCGGGGGAGCAGAATCAAATTTTGCATCGGCGAAACCTTTATTAGACGTTATGGGTAAAAATATCTTCCATGCGGGGGAAGTCGGTGCAGGGCAGGTTGCTAAAGCTTGTAATAACATGCTGTTAAGCATTCTTATGGTGGGTACATCAGAAGCATTGCAGCTTGGTATCGACAATGGACTCGATCCAAAAGTGCTATCAGAAATTATGTCCAACAGCTCCGGCAGTAATTGGACACTAGATGTATACAATCCATGTCCAGGTGTAAGTGAAGGGGTTCCATCGTCAAATAATTACCAAGGTGGTTTTATGACAGACTTGATGGCGAAAGATTTAGGTCTAGCAATGGACACTGCAGTACAGTCACATTCATCAACACCACTTGGTGGATTAACCAGAAGTTTATACGCATTACACCAAAAATCAGGGAATGGTAAAAAGGACTTTTCTAGTATTTTTGAGCAATTTAGCCAAAAGAATTAAAGAACTCGTATACAGGTGTAAGTTAAATCCAATAAATATAACTATATCGCGTATTAAAATGCATGGATCTGGTAAATGAATAGATATGAATTTACCAGACATGCTCCCTCATTCTTTACCTATTCAAACTTAAAACGCCTCTAAAACCTCTTTTAGAGGCTAATAATAACGCCACTTGTATGTTAATTAATCATTCAAACGTTTTTTGTAATTAATTTGAAATAAAGGCTTGCGCTGAATCCGAAACTCCCTATAATGCGCCCCATGTTGTCAGGGAGACATCAAACGGCAGAAAGATAAAGTTAAGTAAGCAGTTTGAGATTGAAATTGATTAGGAAGTTTGCAAAAACTAAATAAAAAAGATTTCAAATAATCGTTGACAACGATAACGGGAAGTGTAAAATGCGCATCCCGGTTGAGACAAGCCTTGAGCGACTCAAATGAGAGTCAGTCTTAACCAGAACCTTCGGGGTTCGAAATGTTCTTTAACAACTTGTAATTAATTATCTGTGTGGGCACTTGTGAATGATAGTAACAAAAAGATTTACTATTTTTTAAGTGTCTGTACAAACAAATTTATTTATTTGAACAGTATTTATTGAGTAGGATTAAATGAAACACTTTAAAGTGAAGAGTTTGATCATGGCTCAGATTGAACGCTGGCGGCAGGCCTAACACATGCAAGTCGAACGGTAACAGAACTAGCTTGCTAGTTGCTGACGAGTGGCGGACGGGTGAGTAATGCTTGGGAATTTGCCTTTAGGTGGGGGACAACAGTTGGAAACGACTGCTAATACCGCATAATAGCTACGGCTTAAAGGGGGCTTCGGCTCTCGCCTTTAGAGAAGCCCAAGTGGGATTAGATAGTTGGTGTGGTAATGGCGCACCAAGTCAACGATCCCTAGCTGGTCTGAGAGGATGATCAGCCACACTGGAACTGAGACACGGTCCAGACTCCTACGGGAGGCAGCAGTGGGGAATATTGCACAATGGGCGCAAGCCTGATGCAGCCATGCCGCGTGTGTGAAGAAGGCCTTCGGGTTGTAAAGCACTTTCAGCGAGGAGGAAAGCTTGGTGGTTAATACCCATCAGGTGTGACGTTACTCGCAGAAGAAGGACCGGCTAACTCCGTGCCAGCAGCCGCGGTAATACGGAGGGTCCGAGCGTTAATCGGAATTACTGGGCGTAAAGCGTACGCAGGCGGTCATTTAAGTCAGATGTGAAAGCCCCGGGCTCAACCTGGGAACTGCATTTGAAACTGGATGACTAGAGTGCGACAGAGGGTGGTAGAATTTCAGGTGTAGCGGTGAAATGCGTAGAGATCTGAAGGAATACCAATGGCGAAGGCAGCCACCTGGGTCGACACTGACGCTCATGTACGAAAGCGTGGGTAGCAAACAGGATTAGATACCCTGGTAGTCCACGCCGTAAACGATGTCTACTAGCAGCTTGGCGCTTAAGCGCTGTTTTGCGAAGCTAACGCGATAAGTAGACCGCCTGGGGAGTACGGCCGCAAGGTTAAAACTCAAATGAATTGACGGGGGCCCGCACAAGCGGTGGAGCATGTGGTTTAATTCGATGCAACGCGAAGAACCTTACCATCTCTTGACATCCAGAGAATTTTCTAGAGATAGATTAGTGCCTTCGGGAACTCTGAGACAGGTGCTGCATGGCTGTCGTCAGCTCGTGTTGTGAAATGTTGGGTTAAGTCCCGCAACGAGCGCAACCCTTATCCTTAGTTGCTAGCAGGTTATGCTGAGAACTCTAAGGAGACTGCCGGTGACAAACCGGAGGAAGGTGGGGACGACGTCAAGTCATCATGGCCCTTACGAGATGGGCTACACACGTGCTACAATGGCAAGTACAAAGGGTTGCAAACTCGCGAGAGTAAGCGGATCCCATAAAGCTTGTCGTAGTCCGGATTGGAGTCTGCAACTCGACTCCATGAAGTCGGAATCGCTAGTAATCGTGGATCAGAATGCCACGGTGAATACGTTCCCGGGCCTTGTACACACCGCCCGTCACACCATGGGAGTGGGCTGCAAAAGAAGTAGGTAGTTTAACCTTCGGGAGGACGCTTACCACTTTGTGGTTCATGACTGGGGTGAAGTCGTAACAAGGTAGCCCTAGGGGAACCTGGGGCTGGATCACCTCCTTATACATAAAGTTATGAGATTTACTCGTGTCCACACAGATAATTAATTACGAATTGTGAGCAAGAAGAAGTTACAGGTAGGTGGCATAAGTTAGCGCTTGTGGCATTTTATATAGGCCTGTAGCTCAGCTGGTTAGAGCGCACCCCTGATAAGGGTGAGGTCGGCAGTTCAAGTCTGCCCAGGCCTACCAAATTTAGCGATATGCTTCGTTATTTGACTCGTCGTGTGGAAACCACACGTCCTCATCAAATGCCTAGCCTAGCACTAAATTACCATTATCTAATTATTTAGGTAATGTACCATCATATAGATGGGGCTATAGCTCAGCTGGGAGAGCGCTTCCCTTGCACGGAAGAGGTCTGCGGTTCGATCCCGCATAGCTCCACCACTTCTTCTTAAATGAACATAAGCTCAAATAAATACACATTAAGTGGTTAACTTTAGTGTCTATTTATTTGGGTTTTTTAAAACTCAATTGCTCTTTAACAAATTGGAAAGCTGAATAAAAAATAAAGGTATAAATCTTATTTTAGTTCTTAGGAATTAGATTAAGTAATTTGTATCACTGTAAGAGAAAACTCAAGCGTTATTTATGTCGATTGTGTTTTTAGCGAACGCAATCAAAATGGCATAACCTACGACTTAGTGCGAGAGCATTTAAGGTTGTATGGTTAAGTGAATAAGCGTATACGGTGGATGCCTTGGCAATTGGAGGCGATGAAAGACGTGTTAATCTGCGATAAGTCTGGTTAAGGTGATAAAAACCGTTATAGACCAGAATTTCTGAATGGGGAAACCCACTGCATTTTGTGCAGTATCGCATAGTGAATACATAGCTATGCGAAGCAAACCCGGAGAACTGAAACATCTAAGTACCCGGAGGAAAAGAAATCAACCGAGATTTCCTGAGTAGCGGCGAGCGAAAGGGAAACAGCCGATTCAGTATGATGTAGTGGAAGGTTCTGGAAAGTTCCGCAATAAAGGGTGATAGCCCCGTACACGAAGCAGCATATTGGACACATTAAGTAGGTCGGAGCACGAGAAACTTTGACTGAAGATAGGGGGACCATCCTCTAAGGCTAAATACTCCCAATTGACCGATAGTGAACCAGTACCGTGAGGGAAAGGCGAAAAGAACCCCTGTGAGGGGAGTGAAATAGAACCTGAAACCGTATACGTACAAGCAGTAGGAGCAGACTTGTTCTGTGACTGCGTACCTTTTGTATAATGGGTCAACGACTTATATTTTGTAGCAAGGTTAACCGAATAGGGGAGCCGTAGGGAAACCGAGTCTTAACTGGGCGAATTAGTTGCAAGGTATAGACCCGAAACCCGGTGATCTAGCCATGGGCAGGTTGAAGGTTGAGTAACATCAACTGGAGGACCGAACCCACTAACGTTGAAAAGTTAGGGGATGACCTGTGGCTAGGAGTGAAAGGCTAATCAAACCGGGAGATAGCTGGTTCTCCCCGAAATCTATTTAGGTAGAGCCTCGGACGAATACTTACGGGGGTAGAGCACTGTTTGGGCTAGGGGGCCATCCCGGCTTACCAACCCCATGCAAACTCCGAATACCGTAAAGTAATATCCGGGAGACACACGGCGGGTGCTAACGTTCGTCGTGGAGAGGGAAACAACCCAGACCGCCAGCTAAGGTCCCAAAGTTTATGTTAAGTGGGAAACGATGTGGGAAGGCTTAGACAGCTAGGAGGTTGGCTTAGAAGCAGCCACCCTTTAAAGAAAGCGTAATAGCTCACTAGTCGAGTCGGCCTGCGCGGAAGATGTAACGGGGCTAAACATAACACCGAAGCTGCGGATCTTTACTTTATTGTAAAGGTGGTAGGGGAGCGTTCTGTAAGTGGCTGAAGGTGAATCGAGAGGTTTGCTGGACATATCAGAAGTGCGAATGTTGACATGAGTAACGATAATGGGGGTGAAAAACCCCCACGCCGAAAGACCAAGGGTTCCTATCCCATGCTAATCAGGGTAGGGTAAGTCGGCCCCTAAGGCGAGGCAGAGATGCGTAGTCGATGGGAAACAGATTAATATTTCTGTACTTTTAATCATTGCGATGGGGGGACGGAGAAGGCTAGGTGAGCACGGCGTTGGTTGTCCGTGTGAAAGTATGTAGGTGGTTAGTTTAGGTAAATCCGGACTTTCATTCAACACTGAGATACGAGACGAGTCACTAAGGTGATGAAGTCATTGATGCCATACTTCCAGGAAAAGCCTCTAAGCTTCAGATGATTAAGAACCGTACCCTAAACCGACACAGGTGGTCAGGTAGAGAATACTAAGGCGCTTGAGAGAACTCGGGTGAAGGAACTAGGCAAAATGGTACCGTAACTTCGGGAGAAGGTACGCCAGCATTGGTGATGGGACTTGCTCCCTAAGCTGAAGCTGGTCGCAGTGACCTGGTGGCTGCAACTGTTTATTAAAAACACAGCACTGTGCTAAATCGAAAGATGACGTATACGGTGTGACACCTGCCCGGTGCCGGAAGGTTAATTGATTGGGTTATCTTCGGAGAAGCTCATGATCGAAGCCCCGGTAAACGGCGGCCGTAACTATAACGGTCCTAAGGTAGCGAAATTCCTTGTCGGGTAAGTTCCGACCTGCACGAATGGTGTAATGATGGCCACGCTGTCTCCACCCGAGACTCAGTGAAATTGAAATCGCAGTGAAGATGCTGTGTACCCGCGGCTAGACGGAAAGACCCCGTGAACCTTTACTACAGCTTGACACTGAACATTGAATCTACATGTGTAGGATAGGTGGGAGGCTTTGAAGCAATGACGCTAGTTGTTGTGGAGCCAATCTTGAAATACCACCCTTGTATATTTGATGTTCTAACATTGGTCCCTTATCGGGATTGTGGACAGTGTCTGGTGGGTAGTTTGACTGGGGCGGTCTCCTCCCAAAGAGTAACGGAGGAGCACGAAGGTTTGCTAAGTACGGTCGGACATCGTACGGTTAGTGTAATGGTAGAAGCAAGCTTAACTGCGAGACGGACATGTCGAGCAGGTACGAAAGTAGGTCATAGTGATCCGGTGGCTCTGTATGGAAGGGCCATCGCTCAACGGATAAAAGGTACTCCGGGGATAACAGGCTGATACCGCCCAAGAGTTCATATCGACGGCGGTGTTTGGCACCTCGATGTCGGCTCATCACATCCTGGGGCTGAAGTCGGTCCCAAGGGTATGGCTGTTCGCCATTTAAAGTGGTACGCGAGCTGGGTTTAGAACGTCGTGAGACAGTTCGGTCCCTATCTGCCGTGGGCGTTGGATGATTGAGAGGGGCTGCTCCTAGTACGAGAGGACCGGAGTGGACGAACCGCTGGTGTTCGGGTTGTCATGCCAATGGCATTGCCCGGTAGCTACGTTCGGAATCGATAACCGCTGAAAGCATCTAAGCGGGAAGCGAGCCTCGAGATGAGTCATCCCTGACAGTTTAACTGTCCTAAAGGGTTGTTGAAGACTACAACGTTGATAGGTAAGGTGTGGAAGTGCTGTGAGGCATTAAGCTAACTTATACTAATTGCCCGTGAGGCTTAACCATACAACGCTTAAGTGTTCTTGAACGTTGATACAAATTACATACTTTATTTTTTACTTAACTGATTATTCGGTTAAGAAGCTTTCCATTGTTAAATACGCAATAACGCTTTTGTCTGGTGGCAATAGCGCTGTGGTCCCACCTGAATCCATTTCGAACTCAGAAGTGAAACGCAGTTGCGGCGATGGTAGTGTGGCAGTCGCCATGCGAGAGTAGCTCACCGCCAGACTCCTAATACCTAAAGCTCTGAGTTTACTCGGAGCTTTTTTAGTTTTAAGTCTCTTATTTCTCAAATTACTTAAAACTTACCAGTTTATGCTTGATGGCAATAGCGCTGTGGTCCCACCTGAATCCATTTCGAACTCAGTAGTGAAACGCAGTTGCGGCGATGGTAGTGTGGCAGTCGCCATGCGAGAGTAGCTCACCGTCAAGCTTCCATTATAAACGCCCTAAGCATAAGCTTAGGGCGTTTTTTTATGCCTGAAATTTATATTGTCAGTGAGGATTATCATTTAGAGGGCATAGTGATGTTAACAGGAGAGCTATATTTCTTGGTTTTACTAGATTTCTAGGTACAAAAAAGGCCAAATTAATGGCCTGTTTGATTTTACTGAGAGCTTTATAAAGGTTAATTGTTAACTATTAAAACCTAAAGCGTCTGTATGTAGTGATATAGCGACTTCAAGATAGCCGTTTTTTCTGGATTATCTTGATTGGCTTCTGCATTGTTCTCTAAACTTAGCTGGAATTCAGTAAAGGTTAAGTTAGGTTTATCTAACCCATTCATTAACTTGTCAGTTCTATACTGCTGCCACCAATTCAATTCTTCTGGTAACAAGCTAGATGTGAAGTAACGAGCCTTATAGAGTCTCCACAATTGTACTAATCGTTGATCTTTAAACTGAGGTTCTAGTTTCCATTGCTCTGCAATTGGATGTGAATGTATATAATTCATCTGTTGCTTGTCAGCGTCAGAAATAAAGCCGTCGTATAAACGATATTCCGGGTTTGTTTCTTTCTCAAATTCGTTTTCAAACTCAAAAACCTTAGCAAGTTTGGTTTTTAACTCAGGATTGTTTTTAATAATCGCTAAGTTATCCAAGCATAACTGTCTATCTATGCCTAAACGTTCGGCATTTTCAGGTAATAAGGTTTTTGCTGGTGCGAGGACTGGGCATTTATTCAAATGAACCAGTTTTAAGCCAATACGCTCTTCACCGTTTAAGTCTTCTGTTTTGGTATATAACTTTTCAGAAATTTCTTCTGCTGTTAATGCCAATAAAGGCGTTGGATCTTTAGTTAAGTCGTAGATAACCACCGCGTTTTTATTCTTATGATGAAACGCGATAGGGGCAACCCAAGATGTACAACCTTGCCAAGGCGAGAACATACCTGTGGTATGAACCAATGGCGTAGAGCGATAGACATCAATCAAATCATTAAGGTTTTTCTTATGTCTGTGTTCAAACAAGAAGCTATAAAGTTTTGGCTGTTTGGTTTTAATTAACTTAGCTAATTCGATGGTGGCGATAACATCAGACAATGCATCATGCGCTGCACCGTGATCTATGCCATTTGCTTTGGTTAATAACTCTAGTCTAAAGCTAGGTTTGCCTTCATCATCCGTTGGCCAATTAATGCCTTCAGGTCTTAATGCGTAACAAGCACGCACCATATCTAATATGTCCCAACGAGAATTGCCATTTTGCCAACTGTAGCTATACGGGTCGTAAAAGTTTCTATATAGCGTATAACGGATCATTTCATCGTCGAAACGTACATTATTGTAACCAATACAAGTTGTATTTGGCTTGCTGATCTCTAAATGAATTTTCTTAATGAACTCGGGTTCAATCAAACCGTCTTGTAAGGTTTTTTGTGGCGTAATGCCAGTGATCAAGGCCGCTTCAGGGTGTGGTAAATAGTCATTGGGAATTTGACAGTATTCAACAAGTGGCTCGCCTATAATATTTAGGTCTAAGTCGGTTCTGATGCCGGCAAACTGTGAGGGTTTATCTTTCTTTGGGCTAGTGCCCCAAGATTCAAAATCGTACCAATATAGAGTTTCTGTTGAGTCAGTCATTATAATTTGTCAGTAAATATACAAAGTACCGACTTTAAAGGGTTACAAAGGCATCGTCAAAGTGAATCTATCGATTGTTTAGTAACAGATTAAAATTAAAGCATTAACTATCCGTTTTACATCGATTACAGATTTTTTCAAAAGGATTATGATTAAGTGATTCAAGCTCAATTACCTCTCCACAGTTTTGGCATAAACCAAAGCAGCCTTGCTCTATATCGTTAATAAGACTTTTTATTTCGGACAACTCCACCTTGGTTTGATGAGCAATAGAAAATAAAACATCGTCAGTCGATGACTCTGAACTGAAATCTTGTTGAATACTCGACAGACGAGAGTGAAGCTCGTCACGTTTGTATTTCATTAGTTGGTAAAGCTCTTGGTAAAGCATAAGGAGGTACTAGTCAGTTATGAATTATGTACTGCTTAGCATAACGTCTAAATTTTAATGTGAATTGATCTGAAATAAGTTTGTGTAGTATCGTTTGGATTAGGGGCTATTTTTCACCGCAACATCGTTCTTGTCAATTTTAACCAGACAGTTAAATAGGCGCCAGGGTTACAAAAAATGAAAGATAAACAGCCCCGTATAAAGGCTTAGATCCAACTCATAAGCGCATAATTAAATATGCCAAATAAAAGGTGATCCATGAAAGCATTAACAATAATAAAAACAAAACTAATAACAAGCATTGCATTAGTTTTTGCACTTACTGCTTGTTCAGATAACGCTTCTACAGATAACACGGTAAAAGCTGAATTTGCAATCGCTATCCACGGTGGTGCGGGCACTATTTTAAAAAGTAAAATGACAGATGAAGTAGAAGCTCAATACAAAGAAAAACTACAAGAAGCAAGAGACGCCGGTTACTTAGTGTTAGAAAATGGCGGCACTAGTCAAACAGCGGTTCTTGCTGCAATTCAAATAATGGAAACGTCTCCACTGTTTAACTCAGGTGTTGGTGCGGTTTACACTTATGAAGGCGAGCATGAACTTGATGCATCGGTAATGGACGGATCAAACAGACAAGCTGGTGCAGTGGCAGGCGTTAAAACCGTTAAAAGCCCAATTGAATTAGCTATCGCAGTAATGGAAAAATCTGAACACGTTATGTTAAGCGGTAAAGGGGCAGAAGCCTTCGCAGTTTCACAAGGTATGACTCCAGTTAGTAATAAAATGTTCGACACCGAGCGTAGATTGGAATCATTAAAAAGAGCCAAAGCAAAAATGCAGGTTAGCAAAAACTGGTCAGCATCAGAGGACTTTCGATTCGGGACCGTAGGTGCGGTAGCGCTAGATAAAAATGGTAATTTATTCGCAGGAACATCAACAGGCGGAATGACGGCTAAACGTTGGGGCCGAGTTGGTGATTCTCCTATTATTGGTGCCGGAACCTTCGCTGACAATACAAGTTGTGCTGTATCGGCGACGGGTCATGGAGAATATTTTATTCGTTATAACGTGGCATCGGATATTTGTGCCAGAGTGGAATACCAAAACAAAAGCATTGTTGAAGCGGGTGATGAAGTTATCCATGATGTGTTATTGCCTGTCGGTGGTACAGGTGGTGTCATTATTTTAGATACAAAAGGCAATATCCATATGCCATTCAATACCACTGGAATGTATCGAGCGAGTAAATCATCTAATGGTGATGAGTCGGTTGAAATATTTAAATAGGCAGAATATAAACTGCACTAAGATAAAACTTAGTGCAAATTTATGCATTTCCCCCTTTGTTTAAATAGAATTATTTTTGGACGAAAATACAGCAGAAACATCGTTTTAGTTCTAATGTTAAATTAACTACAAACAAGTAAATCCAAATAATAATACTAAAACAGCAGGGGAAGTGGATGGAATCGTTAAAAATAGAAGATTATATGGATCATCGGGCCATTTTTTTTAATGGCTCTGAAAGTGTTGTTGAAGCGGTTGAAAGACTATTAGAGTCAAATACTACAGGCGCCGTTGTAATTAATAATGATAAAAAAGTTATTGGTTTTCTTTCTGAACAAGACTGTATAAAATCCATGTTATCTTCGTCTTACCATAGTGGTGAGCTTTCAAAAAACGTATCGGATGTAATGAAAAAAGACGTACTAACTAAAAAACCGTATGAAAGCATTTTAGAACTCGCTGTTGAAATGTCAGGTACTAAGCCTAAAAATTATCCTGTAGTTGACGATAATGAGCAGTTAGTTGGCACGATTAACCGTACCAAGGTTTTAAAAGCGCTCGATATGCACTTTCATTCAATTTATGAACATGGTCATCATTTCATATAATTAAAATTATATTTTGTAAAAGCCTCAATCTACTTTAGCTTGGGGCTTTTTTGTCACTGATTAAAAGTGGTAGAATGCAGGCAATTACATTCCTAATTTTTATCTATAGTGCTTAATATTATTGTGCCTGAAATTAATTCGTTAAATCTTAAACAAGTTTTAAAACAAGATCTTCATCCCTTATCTAGTCGACTTCGTCGTATCCAGAAAATTCAAGATCTTGATAAACAGTCAAATGCACTGGATAAATTACAGCGCGACATAGACAAGTCTATTGCCCTTAGGGAAACCCGCATTGCTGGTTTACCTAAAATTGAATATCCAGAACAGCTGCCAGTTAGCCAAAAACATGTTGAAATAAAAAAAGCCATTAGCGAAAACCAGGTTGTGATCATCGCCGGTGAAACGGGATCAGGTAAAACAACACAGATACCAAAAATGTGTATGGAGCTTGGTCGAGGCATTGAAGGTAAAATTGGGCACACACAACCAAGACGACTTGCAGCTCGCAGCGTAGCAACCCGAATTTGTGATGAATTAGGTTGTGAAATGGGCACAGCCGTAGGTTACAAAGTTAGATTCTCAGATCATGTAGGTGACAATACTTATGTGAAATTAATGACGGATGGTGTGTTGTTAGCAGAAATGCAACACGACCGATACTTAAACCAGTACGACACCATTATCATAGATGAAGCCCACGAACGCAGTTTAAACATCGACTTTATATTAGGTTATTTGCGTGAGCTATTACCTAAACGTCCAGACTTAAAAGTCATTATTACCTCGGCAACCATAGACCCACAAAGCTTTAGTGAGCATTTTAAAGGTGCGCCAATTATTGAAGTAACGGGCAGAACCTTTCCGGTAGAAGTGCGTTACAGACCTTTAGATGAAGTGTCATCAGAATATTTAAGCGACGAATCTGCTGGCGGCTCCAATAATGACAATGACCAAATAACCGCTATTTACGCGGCTGTAGATGAACTGGCACGGGAAAGTAGCGGCGACATTCTGTTGTTTATGAACGGGGAACGAGAAATACGTGACACCGCAGACGCCTTAGCCAAACGTAATTTACGCAATACCGAAATCTTACCTCTGTACGCGCGTTTATCGGCAACCGAACAAAATCGAATTTTTGCACCGCATCATAATCGTCGAATTATTTTAGCCACCAACGTAGCTGAAACCTCGTTAACCGTACCTGGTATTAAGTACGTTATCGACACAGGTACAGCAAGAATTTCACGATACAGTTACAAATCTAAAGTACAACGTTTACCAATTGAGCCAATTTCTCAAGCCAGTGCTAATCAAAGAAAAGGTCGTTGTGGTCGTACTGAAGCTGGTATTTGTATTCGTTTATTCAGTGAAGACGACTTTTTATCGCGTCCAGAGTTTACCGCGCCAGAGATTTTAAGAACCAACTTAGCGTCGGTTATTTTACAAATGATGTCGCTGAATCTAGGCGACTTAGAAGACTTCCCGTTTATTCAAAAACCAGACAGCCGTTTTATTAACGACGGTTTACGTTTGTTGGAAGAGTTACAGGCGATAACGGAAAATACCGATCCTAAAGCTAAAAGTAGTTATAAATTAACGCCGTCTGGGAAAAGTTTAAGCCGCATTCCAGTAGACCCAAGATTGGCCAAAATGATATTTACCGCAGCCAGTAGTAATTGTTTGCATGAAATTATTGTGATTGTGGCCGCACTTAGTATTCAAGACCCAAGAGAACGTCCGTCAGACTTTAAACAAAAGTCAGATGAATTACATAAACGCTTTAAAGATAAAGACTCAGATTTTGTCGCGTACTTAAATCTTTGGGATTATTTAATAGCTAAGAAAAATCAAGTCTCTGGCAGTCAGTTTAGAAAACAATGTAAACAAGAGTTTTTAAACTACATGCGTATTCGCGAATGGCAAGACTTGGTTTATCAAATAGAACAAAGTGTGTCTGAGCTAGGTTTTAACGTTAAAGCCGCTAAAGCGCAAAGCCAAGAAACAAGAGACGCATCAGCACAAGCTAATGCTCTTGATAACAGCCACGACGAATTAAATGATATACCAACAGTACAACGAGATTACCAAGGTTTACACCAAGCCTTATTGTCTGGTTTGTTGAGTCACATTGGTCAAAAAGAAATAAAAGACACGGATAAAAAGCCGAGCAAAGACAAACGTCCAGGTATGCCAGGATACGAAGGCGCCAGAAACAGCCTGTTCCACATATTCCCAGGTTCGCATTTATTTAAAACATCCGCCAAATGGGTGATGGCGGCAGAGTTGGTGGAAACCTCAAAACTGTTTGCTCGTTATGCCGCTCGTATTCAACCTGAATGGGTTGAGCCGTTGGCACAACATGTTATGACCAAAAACTATTCAGAGCCGCACTGGAGCGAAAAACAGGGCAGTGTTCAAGCATTTGAAAAACAAACCTTATACGGTTTAGTTATTGTGCCAAAACGCCGTGTTAACTTTGACAAAATAGACCCAGTTATAAGCCGCGAGATATTTATCCGTGACGCATTAGTTAATGGTCAACTTGGACACAAACTCGATTTTTTAGCTCACAACAGTGAGTTAATGGAAGACATCCAACGTCTTGAAAACAAAGTTAGACGCCGCGATTTATTGGTAGATGAAGAAGAACTGATTGGCTTTTACCAAAAGAAACTACCAAAAAATATAGCCAGCAAAACCGACTTATTAAAGTGGATTAAGAACAACGACCAAGAGCAACTTAAAGCCAAAAAAGAAGACTTTATGTTGTCAGACGGCACTGAGCTTTCTGCGATTTCTTATCCAGATTTTTGGCGTCAGGGCAATTTACGATTACCACTGGATTACGACTTTGAACCGGGCGAAGAGTTTGCCGACGGTATTTCTGTCCGAATTCCATTACCGTTATTGAATCAAGTAACCGACAGCGAATTTGACTGGCATATTCCAGCCTACCGTCACGAGCTGATCATGGCGCTTATTAAGTCACTACCAAAACAGTTAAGACGTAACTTTGTACCTGCACCAAACTACGCAGATGCGTTATTACAAAGACTAAAAGAAAAATACACAGATCATACCGTGCCATTTATCGACGTGATCACAGAAGCGCTGTTTAGAATGACAGGCGTGAAGTTAAATAAAGAAGACTGGGTGTTAAACAAGTTAGAAAAACACTTAAAAATTAACTTTAGAGTAGTGGACGATAAAGAAAATATTATCGGCCAAGGCTTTAACTTGGACGAGGTTAAAGCGTCGTTACAACAACAAGTTAAAAAGACAATCAAAGCCGTAGCCACCGACGACATTGAAAAAACCGATGTTAAAGATTGGGACTTTGGTGACTTACCAGCAAGCTATATGAAAAGCCAAGGTAATTACCAAATCAAAGCGTTTCCTGCACTGGTAAAAACTGGCAGCAAAGTGAATGTTGAGCTGTTAGATCATGAAGAAGTCGCAGAGGCGAGTCACTTAGCAGGCATAGTTGAGCTTATTTTTAAGACCTTGCCATCACCAATAAAACACTTGCAACAAAAGCTGCCAAACAAGTCAAAGCTGGTATTGTACTTCAATCCATTTGGTCAAATTGATCAGCTTATAAGTGACTGTATTCGTGCGGTGATCACCAAAGAAGTCACCGATAATGTACCCCGAACTCAAGATGCATTTAATGCATTACGAGACAAGATCAGAGGCGAGTTAAACGACACTGTTTTTGATGCTGCTATGCAAGTAGAAAAAATATTACTGGTAGGCCATAAGATATCTAAGCAACTTAAAGGCAAGATCAGTTTTGATATGATCCAAGCCAATGCGTATATCAAAGCACATTTAGATTCATTAATTTATAAAGGCTTTGTTAGTGAATGTGGCATTGACCGCTTGCCAGATATTTACAGGTACGTGTTAGCGTTAGAAAAACGTTTAGAGAAAATTAAAATTGATGCGAATAAAGACCGCATGAATCAAATTGACCTAGACAAAATTTACGACTTATACGACAAGCTAACCGACAAACTGCCAAAAGAGTTACCAATCCCAACTGCGATCACTGACGTGTACTGGATGATAGAAGAGTTACGCGTATCTCTGTTCGCTCAAGGTATTGGCACTAAATATCCAATATCTATTAAACGCATTAAACAGGCGATTAATGAGTTGGGGTAGAGTGATTTTTAGTTGTTGTTTTTAAGTGAAGAAGGAACCATAAGGTTCCTTTTTTATTCTTTTTACTCGCAACTCGCAACTCGACACTCGCAACTCGCAACTCGCAACTCTCAACTCTCAACTCGACACTCGCAATTCGCAACTCTCAACTCTCAACTCGGAACTCGGAACTCTCAACTCTCAACTCTCAACTCGACACTCGCAACTCGACACTCCTGACTACAGCCATTCACGTTATAGCAGTATAGTTTTATAGGTGATTAGGTTATATTGACCCGTATTGTTAATGGCAAAATAAATACTACTGCAAGAAGTAAGATTTAATTTTAAAGGATATTTTATGGGTGAGTTATATATTCAATATGAATATTGGTTTGCAGCAATACAGCTTTTCTTCGCGATGTTAGGAATGGGCGCTACGTTAACGTTTAATGATTTTAAAGACGTTGCACGAGAACCTAAGTCGGTTGGTATTGGCGTAGTATTACAATTAGTTATAATTCCATTATTGGCATTTGGCTTTATTTATTTTACTGATGTGTTAGCAGGTGTTGCTATTGGCATCGCTCTATTAGCCGCTATTCCTGGTGGAACAACATCTAATATTTTTACCTATTTAGCTAAAGGAAATGTGCCTCTTTCCATTTCAATTACTGGATTAACCACCCTCGCTTGTTTATTAACAACGCCATTGATTTTGGGGTTATTGATCACCGAGTATTTACCAGACAACTTTACTATGCCCGCCGACCAAATCATTAGAGACATTACTTTCATTCTGCTTCTTCCTCTGATAATTGGCATGTTGATTTTACGCTACATTAGCAATCACGCGAGCTGGATATCGGCCTGGAGCATTCGACTTTCTCTTGTTGGTATTATTCTCATTGTGGTTGGCTCTGCTAGTGCAGGCCGTTTAGATATAGACGCTTACGGCACTCATAATATGATGTTAGTTAGTCTCTTCATTATCAGCTTACTTTGTTTTACATGGTTAATGTTAAAAGTGTTGGGTCTTTCAAAGAGTGATAGTACCGCGATAGAAATGGAAGTTATTGTGCGTAATGTTAATTTGGGTGTAATGATAAAAGCATCAATGTTCCCTGTAATAGTTGGAAGCGCCAATATAATTGGCGACATGGTTCTTTTTACCGTTCTACTTTATGGTGCGTTACAAATTATCATAGCTGCAATAGTTATTATGTTTAAAAGGCGAGGGCTGAAGGTTTTGTCTTGAGGTTGAAGTTACCTTTTTGCAACCACCCAAAACGGGGCGGGCTTAATTTGTTTTAAAAGATTAAAAGATTAAAAGATTAAAAGATTAAAAGACTGTTTCACCTGCGGCGACCATACCTTTTTCAACAGCCAAAAAGGTAGGCCAAAAGGCCGCTTCCAACAAAATCTAATACTTCATTAAATAGTTATTTTTGTTTATAAAAAAGGATTGGAAAATCGTCCCTGACAACCAATCCTTTCTCAGCATCCATGCTTCGAATTTTATAAAAAATAATATTTAACAAAGTGATTTTGTGATGGAGACTTAAAAGCAAAAAACAAAAGCGCGAACCTGCGGTTCGCTACTACTCAATTGACTTATATGTTTGACCAAATTAGAGTGGGTGTTATATAAGTTTTTTATTTATAAAGGAAAATCATGAAAATTCTATCTTTGATTGTAGCTATTATAGTATTAACTGGGTGTGCTAGTAAGTATAAACCACCGGCAAATAACATCCCTTCAGCAAACATTGTATTTGAATTAATGACTCCTTCAGGCCCTGGTGGAGGCACTTTACTTGTTGGCACTGAACAGAGATGTAAGGCAAGTAAAATGGTGTCAGGTATAATGCTTGGACATACATTTATGAGTGATAAAAATATCGTGGAAACTAAGGTGAAGGTTGGTACTCCAATTACTTTACGCGCACAGATCGCAGACACTATTTTATATACATGCGATTCAACTTTAGTTTTTACACCAGAAGCAGGAAAGTCTTATTATTCTACGTTTGAATATCATTTACCTGGTTGCAAAATTGAAGTTTTTGAGGGGACTAAGCAAGATAAATCAGTAATTGATTATAGTATGTGTAATTAATAAAAAAAGCATTACAAAATTAGATTGAACATCCACGGTATATGTTAATTATTTGGAAGTAGTATGAAAACGGATAGATTTTTTAAATTGATTTGGAATTTTAATGGATTAGTTTTGTTCATTGGAATTGTTACAGCTACGTTGTTTATTTCTTATAAACTGTTCTCAGAGCTATTTAAAGACGAAATTGTAGAACAACCAATATTAAATTTAGCTCAAGATGATAAAAAAGAAGAAAAATGGAGTTTAGGTTATCCTCGTAAAATTGGTAATACTGACTTTCATATCATTCCGCTAGAATCAGAAAAACTTTCAGTAGAAAAAAGCCAACAAGATATTAGACTGGAAAGCTTTGGTTCTAGTAGTTACGGTTATACACCAACAAGATCAAAAAACGTACTTTTACTCAATGGAAACACGAATCATGCAGCTTGGTTATTTCCTACCACTGAGCAATTAATAATTGATATTAAGCCATTAGTCGATAGAAAGTTTAAAGATAACTCTCTTACTCTAGGTATCTCATATGAAGTCATTAATAGTGATACCAATAATGACCAAAAATTAGATCATACAGACAAGCTTACTTTTGCAATAAGTAGGGTAGATGGCTCTGAGTACACTGAAATTATTACAGATTACAATAATATAGTTGAATCTAGTTTAAACTCAGACGGTAATCTTTTTGTTGTATTTATTCATCAAAATGAAGTTTATTCAATGGTCGTCGACTTAGCTTCATTTAAGATCTTAAATAAAAACTTGTTGCCTAAAGTTGGTGATTTATAAATATTACTTTACTAGATAAAAAGCATGTTAAACAGGTTACACCTTGCGGCTTTTAAAATGATTTTTGGAGAAAATGTGAAGTATTTATTAATTGCTTTTGTTCTTATTTTTGTAACAGATTCTGTGGCTGCAGATTATATTTCAAAAGACGAGTTTACTAATCGATATATAACAATAATTCAAAAGAAAAACACAGAATTATTAGTAAAGAAAACAGCAAGCTTAGCTGTAGAGTATGAAACAAAATCAGGCCTTAAACAAAGTTCTAATTTGCATAATGCATATTTACAATACAAAGCTAATCCTGAAGACTTGAGTCCTATTTTAGAACAATACAGTAATTCCTTACTTGAGAATGCATTAAAATTATCGACGTCATTAGATAAAAGTCGAATATTTCCAGTTATTAAAGATAAAAGTTATATTTTACAAATAAGCTTAATGGCTAAAGCAAAGTACGAAAATAAAGGTATGCCTTTTCTTTATAAAAAACTAAATGAAGTGCTGTATTTGGTTTTTGCTTTGGATACTCAAAACTCTATGCGTTTTCTCAATGAAAACGATCTTATAAAACTTGAATTAAAACAAACTGAGTTACTCCCTTTATCAATAGAAAATCTAAAACGTGAGTTTGCTGGGCTAAGTGTACAAGGTGACCCTTCCAGTTTATCCATGTTAGTAGCTGACGGTAATTATGAAGCGTCGTTCTTTGTAGTTGATAGTCTTTGGGATAAAAAAATATTTCCGGTTAAAGGTGATATCGTAGTCCATATGCCATCTAGAGATACAGTGCTTATAACAGGCTCAGAAGACTTAGACGGTTTGAAAAGAGTTTCAGGAATTATTAGTAAGAATACGAATAATCTTGCCTACCCAATAACAAATATTGGCTTCATTAGGATTAATGGCGCTTGGGAGTTATATAAACCCAAATAAGGAAAATTAAGTTAGGTGCTCTTGTTATTCTTAAGTTGTCATAAATGACTAACAAGGTAATAGATGACAAAGCTACCTATGTTTAAAATGTTTATGAAAAATTTTATATTAACAACATTATTTATAGTACTTCCAATGGGCTTGTTCGCAAAGGAAAGTAAAGAGCAAGAATTTTGGAAATGGTTTGTTAAAAATGAGAATGTTATTTTTAACTTTGAAAAAGATCAGGAAAACGTATTTGATTTAATCTCATCTAAATTATCAGGATTTGAAGATAACATCACATTCGAAATATCTTATGTCAAAGAAGGTAAGCGAGAATTTATCATAAGTGCTGGTGGTATTTCAGAAACATTCCCGTATGTTGAATCGTTAGTTAACAGTGCTCCACAGCTTAAGTTATTTTCTGTTATTGCTTTTCGACCTAGAATAGAAGGTTATGAAGGGTTCAAGTTGCTTTACGCTGATAGAGAATTTGATGTTTCTAACATTTGGGTATATTCCCGTGTTGAAAATGGCTTTTTTGATTTAGTCATATACCACCCAGATTTTAATAAAGAAGAATCGAATATATTTATAGCGGGTTCATACTTATTGCTCGACATGGCTTTAGGTGAGTATGATGTGGTAAAGCATATTCGCTATATTGATCATAAAAAACTACCTAATAATCCTACTGAACTAGGACTAAAACCATTTGCAGAGCTTAGAAATATATTTGATGATTATAAAAAAGCTAATAATTTAATTAATCAAAATTAAATTATTCAAAATTAAATTATTACATACTAATTAAAGCAAATTAGAGTAGGTGTTTACGTTAAACATTACTATTTCTTAAATAAATTTTATACAAAATGGATTGATTCTATATGAAACTTCTAACTCTGCTTTTTGGGGCGTTAGTTCTTTTTAATACAAATGCCCAGAGTGTTCGTTGGGAATTTAGAGAGTCTGGTACAAATTGCCACTTTTATTCATCTGGTAGATTAGATATCAATGAAAATGAGGTTATTCAATATTCGGTTGGTTTTGCAATTGTAAGTAAAGAGCATGATATAAGTGAGTATTTAAAATCAATAAATTTAAAACCTAATGAATACGTTTTACAGTTTAGTTTGGGCGTTTACAGCTCAGCGGATAAGTTTGGATTTTTAGGTGATAAATTAGATGTACCTTTACAGTTAAAAGTAAATGGCATTTCCCTTGAGTCATATGAGAATGAGTACGGTACTACTTTTTATATTCGTGGTGAAAATGCGAAACAAATATTAAGTAAACTTACTAGAGACAAAACTATACCTGTAAAAGCAAGTGTTGGTAACATTGAACACTCAATTCCTTTATCAACTGGAGATGTGGATTTTGTTTTAAAAAGTAAGTTACTTAAAACTTGCGAAAATCATTTTATTTCTAAGAACAACGAATAAAACAAGTCAGAGTTAATTTAAATAAATTGGAGTGGGTCTACGTTATTTGAGTGGGTTTTCACGTTATACTACTAGATAATTTAAGGATGTTTTTGTGTTAAATTTAAGGGTCAGTTTATTAGCTGTATTTTTAGTTGGTTGTTCTTCAACAAGCAAGCCGATAATTGTAAAAACTTATAATTCTCCATCAGTGAATAGCGTAGCATTAGTAAAGCCAGTAGCTTTTATTCGAATCGAAGCAATCGATGACGATCATAGTTATGACATAATTCCAAGTGGTGGCTTCACTAATGAGTACGAAATAGAGTTTATCTCAGGTAAGCATAGCTTGCAGGTGAGCTACTTTAATGGAGGTAATAAATCTTTTGGTTCTGTTGAATTAAGCATAGATGTAGAAAAAGATAGAAAGTATATTCTTAGGTCAATAACAAATCATAGTGATGGTACTTGGTATCCAGCTTTAGTAGATGTTACAAATAAACCTGAATGTTGGACATTAGATGTAGGTACTCGATTTGGCCCCAAAAACTGTGAGTAATAAAACGGCTCTGAGTTAATTTAAAAAATTAGAGTGGGTCTACGTTATATTCTCTTCTAAAATGGAGGTCAGTTTGAGACTTTTAAACCGAAAACTTAGAATGGCAGTTGTTTTTCTAATCAGTTTTATTTCAAATGAAACTTTGGCAAATTGCGATTTAGATAATATGGCTGAATTATCGTCAATTGAAATTCAAAATTGCTCAGTTAAGCTTATTGGTAAAAGAGATTTATATATTGATTGGATGCTCCGAGCAAAACAATTAGGTAGTAATTATGCTCTATTTAATATGTACAAAAATAGTATTTTTAAATTAACTGAAAAAGAGAAAGGTGAATTCTTAAATTTAGCTGCTCAAAATTGTTATTTTCCAGCAATTACAGAGATGTTTTACCTTGCAAAACAAAAAAAATCTAATGATGTTGAATTGTGGGCTACGTTAGTTGCATTAAACACAGTTAAAGGTAGTGTTAACTTTAAGGAGGCTAAAAAAGTGCTGATTAATAAGCCTAATATATCGTCTATAGCTTTACTCTCTTTTCTCAGTCGATTTGAATGTATTGACACCTTCGAAAATATGAGACGAAAATAAAAATAAATAGAAGGGACATAGTCTGACCTATCTCCACAGAAAATCATATAAATCAGTAAAATTAGAGTGGGTGTCCACGTTAAATTATGAGGCTTATAAGTAATGAAACGTTATTTAATTGCTTTAGTATTATTAAGTATTTTGGGTTTGAGTATGGGATACCAATACTATAGTTCACCCAGCAAAAGCGATGGTAAAGTCGTAAGCTTTGATCTTGTAATGGGTTCTGCAGATGTGAAGAGCTACCTTGAACATATTATTTCGGATCAAAAGTCCACAAAAGTGGTCTATCAAAGAGCTGAGGCTGTTCTTAAAAAAGTTGATAAAAGCGATGTTAGTATCGGCTATATTAAGGATGTTTCTAATCTGGCACACATGATATTAGGCCACAAAAGGTATTGGTGTAATATCAAGCTTGGAAAAAGTGTAGAAATAGATTTAGTAGTTGTCCTTTATAAAAACAAAGAGTCAAATATTCAGAATTTTTCGCTAACAACGAAAGATTAAAAGGGATTAGAGCTCCTACGAACAATAGTTTACTTATATGTTTAAGCAAATTAGAGTGGATGTCCACGTTAAAGCTTTTTTAACTCGCAGCTCGTATCTCGTGACTCGAAGCTTTGCTGCTACTCAATTGACTTATAAGTTTAAGCAAATTAGAGTGGATGTCCTCGTTATAGATGCCACAGCTTAAAACCTTCCAGCTCAGCATTGAATCTTAGGTATATCACTCCAGCGAGTTGTGTATCTTGGGCTTAAAAAATCCCGCTTCATTTCCCATGACTTAGTTTGTTGTTCGCTGGCTAGTCTAATAGTGCCTTTACCAAATACTTTGTTGATTGAATCTAGGCTGTTCATTAATTTGCTGTTGTTCAGTGTTGGGGTAAATAAGTCGGCTTGCATAAACTGCTCTGAGACAAGTTCAATAGCCCCAATTCCAGCTTTATAAAAACGTACGCCGTTATGGAAAAGTTGAGGTAATACTTCATTAACCGCATTGGCTAAGACTCTGGAATCACTTGTTGGAACAGGGAATTCATATAAGAAACTGCGTTTATAAAAGTTATCTTCATGCGGTGAGCTGTGTGCAAATATTATTAATTGTTTTGTCATTGAGCTTTGCTCTCTGAGCTTTTTACCAACAATAGAGCAATGAGTAGATAGGGACGACTTTAAGTCGTGTACGTCCGTTACACGTTCCCCAAAACTCCTTGTGCTGAATATCTCTTGTTTAGGTTGTTTTACATCATCCCAAGATATACAAACCTGACCGTTTAGCTCTTCTATTGTGCGCTCTACAACTACTGAGAATTGTTTACGCATGTACTTAGGGTTTTGTTTCTTTAAATCTAACGCTGTGTAAATACGCATCATGTTGAGTTTTTTGCCTAATCTCCCCCCAATTCCCCATACATCGGTTACTTCCATTTTTGCCAGTATTTCATTTGCCGAATAATCATCATCAATAACCGCAACACCGTTATAACCCTCTAACTTTTTTGCTGCATGATTAGCCGCCTTTGATAAGGTAGGCGTTGTGCCAAACCCTACACCGACAGGAAGCTTTGTCTCACGCCAAACCGCTAGCCTAATGTCTTGGCCGTACGCGTGCCAGTCATCAATAATTGACTTAAATCCAGTGAACTGTAAAAAGCTTTCATCAATAGAGTAAATGTATTGGTTATCACAGAAACGACCAATTACATTCATCATGCGAGTGCTTAAGTCTGCGTATAGCTCGTAGTTGGAAGAGCGAACCACAACGTTATGTTGCTCTAGGAACTTTCTTAATTTGAAGTAAGGTTCAAACTTAGGCACGTTAAGCTTCCTAGCCTCTGGGCTAACCGCGCAAACACAACCATCGTTATTGGTTAGAACAACAACAGGTCTCTTTCTAATACTTGGGTCAAACACCTTTTCAGCACTAGCGTAAAAGGCTACAGCATCAACTAAGGCAAACAAGATAATAGCTCTCTACTTTTGCGATGTAATCTAACAGAGCGGATCACAACACCTTCAATCTGAAACTCGTCAGCATCAGATATAGAAACAGGAGGGTGGTTTATAGAGGCCGATAGAAGTTGCTTACGCTGCTTGTCTAAGATTTTACACACCAAGTTACCGTTGTAATTGGCAACGATAATATCCCCTTGAATAGTGGCTTCTGCTCTATCAACAATGAGTAAGTCACCTTCATATATCCCAACATCCTGCATGGAGTCACCGTTAGCTTGTCCAATAAACGTGGCATTTGGATGTTTAACAAGGAGTTTGTCGAGGGATAGCCCCAACTCTGTGTATTCAGCAGCTGGGGACTCAAATCCTGATATCCCTGCGTCAATATTGATAGGTATAACTTTCATAATATCGCATTAAGTAACTGTGTATAAATACAGTATAGTTTTGATTTGTATTTTATAAAAGTTATATATTTGCGTGATGACGTTATTGTTCTTTTTTCTTTATTTAAAAGACTTTTCGCTTGCGGCTGGTTATCTTTTTCAACAGCCAAAAAACGTAGGTGGCTTAATTTGTTTTTTTTAAAGATTAAAAGACTATTTCACCTGCGGCGCAGGTTGTCAGTTCCCGACACAACCTAAGCGAATACATCCACGGCGGTCATCAATAATACATCCCTGTACTGATGACATCCCTTCATCCATGAAGTGAACAATACCTTTTTCAACAGCCAAAAAAGGTAGGCGGCACTTATAATGAAATAGAGCGCCGCCCGTCACTAAGTATCTAATCCTCAATCAGGCATCCATGCTTCGAATTTTATAAAAAATAATATTTAACAAAGTGATTTTGTGATGGAGACTTAAAAGCAAAAGCGCGAACCTTCGGCTCGCAGCTACTCAATTGACTTATATGTTTGACCAAATTAGAGTAGGTGACAACTTTATTTCTAAAAAAATTAGAGCGGATGTCCAAGCTCTACCGCCAGAGATTAATGAATGAAATTATTAAAAAAATGTACTGTTTTTGAAGATGATAGTGGTAGGCAATATCCAATAGACGTCGCGTGTAAAGAAATAGCTCATGTAATTGAATTACAGGATCGGCTTATACTATTACCTTATTTTTATATTGATGATGAAGAGAATAATTACAGAGCTGTATTTTGTTTTTCAAAAGAGGATGGACATTTAATGTGGCGGTCTCAGCCTCCTTATGAATTAAATGAACCGTATTTTGATGGGGATGAAACGGTAGATTCAATGAGGTTATATAAAGAAGATAATGAAGTAGGTGAAAATATTCATTTTTTGAGTGAGGTAACTGATGGAAGGTTTGATAGACATAACAATTGGACAACAACCCAAAAATATATACGGATACTCTGTGGGTATCATATAAGTAATAATCAAGGTGAGTTAGTGCCTAGCAAAGGCCAACTGCAGTTAAATTTAACCAAAGAGGAAGAAGATAAACTGTTAATTGATGGTGCCACAGGGCCTTTATGGTATGCAAAACTTGACGAACCATTTGATGATGAACGTCATTTTATTCATGTACCACTCGGCTCATTCGTTGTTTCTGTTTATAAATTAGATATTGATACAGGAAAGTTATTGAAAATTAGAAAGGGCGAGCTGTGAATCAAACCCCAATCCAATCTATGGGCTAGAGCTCTTAATTGGAGTAAATAGCCTGCGATTTTTGATGGTATCCATATATTTAATTAGGATGTTATTTAGATGGTAAGGCTCCAGCTTTTAAACTCATGGACAATACCTTTTTGCAACAGCCCAAAAAGTTAACTTAGGCTGGTGGCTTCGTTAAAGCTTTTAATTCGCAGCTCGTATCTCGTGACTCGAAGATTTGCTGATACATCGTATTTGTCTGAACTTTAAGGTTTCGCCTCTCGGCGACCATACCTTTTTTCAACAGCCAAAAAAGGTAGGCGAAAAAGGCCGCCCGTACCAAATATCTATTTGTATTAAATAGTAACTTTTATCTTCAAATACGGAAAAACATTCGTCCCTGAGCATTTTCCTCAATCGGGCATCCATGCCCGATCGATTTGAGAAAAGTTATATTTAATACAGATGTTTTGAATCGGGAGGTAGAGCAGAGCGAAAAGCAAAAGCGCGAACCTGCGGTTCGCTGCTACTCAGTTGACTTATATGTTTGAGCGAATTAGAGTGGATGTTCACGTTATATTGTTAAGGTATTAGGGGTAATCGTACTATGGATTTAATCGCCACTTATTGGCCCAGTTTTATTAGTACAGTAATTTTACCTCTTATCACTGGTATTATAATCTCTACAGCTGGTTGGGATGGTATTAAGTCAAGGGCTGCGTCTGATGCACAATCTTTAAAAATGGCAAAATCCATTGAACAAATACACACTAATACTAGTGGCTTACAAGAGAAGGAAGATATACTCAAGTATTATCAGGATCAACTTGCTAATCATAATTATAAAGATGAGATTTTACAAAAAGTAGTAACACAGTATTCGTCCATGGAAGCTGCAATTAATAATTTTGAAAAATATAGAAATTCGCCTAGTAATGAGCGTGGCGATCTTTCTGAAGAAGTTATAAAGCTTATAACTTCTGAGTTAATTCCAATTCAGTCACGTTCTGATTTGCCGAATAAACCATTGATATTAAAAACGGCAAATAACACCTTTCGAGTTTTATTTTCAGTGCCTATGCGAATACCTCCTAAGTTGAATTTCAGTAGTATTCCGGAAGAGGTAACAGCTAATATTATAGAAAGTAGTAAGTTTGGTTTTACGGTTGTATTTTCTCCAATAAGCATCGAAATAAGTAATTTTAATTTCACTGCAGATTCAAGGTTTTACTAAAAAAAACATAGTATGTGCTTAAAAATAAAACGAGTCAGGGTTAATTTAAACCAAACAAAGCCCAATAGCGTTAGCTATTGGGCTTTGTTGCTTTTTCGCTCTTGCTCTGCTTTTATTTCTCCATCACAAAATCACTTCATTTAATATTATTTTTATAAAATTTGAAGCATGGATGCTGAGAAAAGACTGGCTGTCAGGGACGATTTTCCAGTCTGTTTTTGTAAATAAAATAATATTTAATTAAGTATTAGATTTTGTTGGAAGCGGCTTTTTTCGGTTACATTTTTGAGCTGTTGCAAAAAGGTAACTCGCCGTCAGGTGAAACCGCCTTTTAAAGGTTTATAATAAACAGAGTCAGAGTGAATTTAAATAAATTAGAGTAGATGTCGGCATTGGTTGCTTTTTAGCCAACTATATTTTTCCGCTTAAGTAAGCGTTTGGAAAGCTATGTCTTTGAGTCTTTCTGAAGTTGGTAATGAGTGTTGCTCGCCTTTGAGATATTGTTAAAATAACTTTTAAAATAAAGGAGAGCTTTAATGAAATTAACTAACTATATCTTAATATTCGTATTGTTTTCTATTTGCAGTGGTGCATTCGCTGATGAAAGCGGAACAACTGAACCTATAGCAGATACTGAACCTACAATTTGCTACAAAATAGCGTGGGAGAAGCTCGGCTTTACAGTAGGTCAATCTGTGGAGTTGTGTGGTGGAACGACAGATGCGCGAAAAGTTATTCTATGCGCCGTAAAAGCTTGGTCTCATCCGGAAAATGATGGTTTAGGTTTGACTGCAGGACTGACTGTTCAGTTGTGTAAAGCTAGTGCAAATAGTAATTAACTTTAAACAGGAATAGGAATGTAAACACTGTTAAATAAACTTAGCTTAAGCTTAAACTGGAAACTTTTGCTTTTGATGTAAAACGCGCATGACTCGTATATTTTTACCGTCAATCAAATAAGATACGATCATAGATACTTCGGGAATAATTAATAAGCGTCCTTTAAATAACGCTCTTTCAACGCCCATTAAAGGCTGTTCAAGTAAGGCTTCTACTTTTGACTCAATTATTTGGTCTGTTTTCTCAGCCGCGATGGGGTTGAAGTTGTATAGGAATTCAAATATCTGTTCTCGATCATTTAATGATTGTTCTTCCCAAAATATCATTTATTTCTGATCTTCATCTTTCTTGCTTCCATCTGGTTTTTAGCATCATTATGCTCAACAAAGTTAGCTTCACCCGCATCAAACTTTTCAAATGCAGCGTTCACTTCTTCTAGCAACCATGTGTCGTGACTTATCGTCTTTCGTTGCTCAGCGGCTAAGCTTTCTGTTAGCTCACGGCATGCGTCACTTAAAGTACGTCCTTGGCTTTCAGCCATTAATTGCGCTAAACGTTTGGTTTCTTCATCAACTCTAAATTGAATACGTGCATCCATTAGAACTTACCTTAAATTTATGTTGTGTGTACAAACGTTAGCACTGATGTTTTGCTGTGACAACTAAAATAAAGCGGGGTAAATAAAACGAGTCAGGATTAATTTAAACCAGATAAAAGCTCACTAGCGTTAGCTCTTGGGTTTTGTTGCTTTTCGCTGTTGCTCTGGTTTTAGCTCTGGCTCTGCTTTTACTCCCGATTTAAAACATCTGTATAAAATATAACTTTTCTCAAATCGGTTGGGCATGGATGCCCAATTGAGGAAAATGTTCAGGGACGAATGTTTTTCCGTATTTGATGATAAAAGTTAGTATTTGATACAAATAGGATGTTTGGTTACGGGCGGCTTTTTGGCCTACCTTTTTGGCTGTTGAAAAAGGTATTGTCGAGTACATGGATGTACTCGCTTAGGTTGTGTCGGGAACTGACAACCTGCACCGCAGGTGAAACAGTCTTTTATCTTTTAAAATTTAAGTTTAAGGTTGTGTCGGGAACTGACAACCTGCACAGCAGGTGAAACAGTCTTTTAAATCTTTAAATCTTTAAATCTTTAAAGCTCATCAATTAAAAATCCCTAATTCAATATAACCAGAAACTATATTAATTTAGAAAACGCTAATATAAGTTATTTATAAATTAGTAAAATCTAATGTACTATATATTTATTAGATAATTCTAATGCATACCGTAGAGGTGTGTTTTATTAATTTATTATTAGTTATTGGAGTATGAATATGTCATTAGAAAAAGCGTTAAATGCATTTGCAGGATTTATGATTTTGTTGTCGGTTGCTCTTACTGTGTATGTACACCCAAACTTTATGTGGTTTACTGTATTTATTGGTGCAAACTTGTTTCAACAAAGCTTCACAGGCTTTTGCCCAGCGTCAATCATTATGAAAAAAGTGTTAGGTTTTAAAACGGAAAAAGAATTAGCGCTAGGGAAGTAGCTTAAAAGGGGTCAGACTCTGACCCCACTTATTAAAATTAATCCATCCAAGTAATCGCTAAACCATTTTCTTTTAAAGCAACAAAAAGATTATTGTTTGAATATATCTCTACGACACCGCTTGTTAGAAAATTTGCCATTTCAGCATCTTGAAAGCCTACTGAATTACTATCCCAAGTAATAACAGAGCCATCACTTTTTAAAGCGACATAGTCATCCATATCAGTATAGGGACTAGTAACATAGTGTGAAATTTTATTAATACCTATATCGTTATCATTGATAATGGCTTCATCGGCTTCACTCAAGTTATAATTTCCCCAAGTGAAAAGGCTACCATCTGCTTTTAAAACCGTAAAATCTCGAAAGTAGTATGCATCAGTCGAATAAATATCCACTATATTATTGCCAAGTATATTTGAAGCGTTCTTTACAAAATCAATGTCTTCTTCAGTTGCATAATAATACTCGGTATTTGAATTTTCCCAAAAAACAGCTGAGCCATCTGTCTTTAATGCGGCAAAAGCATATTTAAAGGCATATACATTACTAACATCGTTAATTAACTGATCTGCAACCTCTGCAATATCGCCAACAGTTCCCCAAAAAATAACGGAACCATCTGTTTTCACAGCTGCAAAAAATTTATTTGTGGATAAAATTTTAACAACATTACCTGATAACTCGTTTGTAACATCACCTGATAATATTGTCTCATTATTGATATAACTGTAGATGCCTTTATCTCCACCATTCTCAGCATTTCCCCAGGTAATAATGGAACCGTCAGATTTTAAAGCGACAAAAACATTTTCATTAGTATAAATATCAATAACATTTTCGGTTAATAAATGAGAAGGCGAGCTACCTCCATAATCACTACTCCCCCAAGTAACTACGGAACCATCACTTTTTAATGCAGCAAAAGCATGAAGGGTAGAATATATTTTGGTGACATTACTGGTAAGCTCTGAAGCAACAGAGCTGGTGCTACCACCAGAACTTAAATCTCCCCATGCAACCACTGAACCATTACTTTTTAAAGCGGCAAATGCAGCAGAGTTACTATAAATATGGGTAACGTTATTCGTTAACATATCACCATTGGTTCCAGCAATACCGCTGTTAGAACCTCCCCAAGTAACTACAGAACCATCATTTTTAAGCGCTGCAAAAGCATATTTTGTAGAAAAAATTTGGCTAACATTTGCTTTTAACTTGTGACTAACATTAGATATATCACCTCCGGAGGAACGCTTACCCCAAGCAACAACTGAACCATCAGTTTTAATTGCCGCAAATGCATAATAATTAGGAGTGATTGTGGCGACATCTCCTATATAGGTGACATGCTCATCTATGCAACTGGATAAAATAAAACAACAAATTATAGCCGTTAGACTTTTTTTTATAATACTCATTTTAATCCTAGGACGTCCTTTTATGGTAAGTGAAGGTACTTTTATTGAGTCACTTTAATATATTATGTGAATAATAACAAAACGATAGTGATACATTTTTAGTATATTAACGGCGCAATAATTTGATTTCACTTGACCTTGATTAACTTTTAACACAAATTGCACATGGCATATATTCGATATAAAAATATATAACTTTTTTAGGAACATTAAATGAAATTATTACTGACCATGACTACTTTATTTGTCAGTTGCTTATCTTTAGCAGAAGGCGCCGAACGTAATCATTGGTATGCAGGATTAGGTGTAGGTCACACTTTATATACCGATGATACGGCAGAAAGAAGTAGCGTGAGTAAGGATATTTTTGCAGGTTTTAAACCTAACCGTTATATCTCTATTGAGTTGCAATATACTAATTGGGGTAAATATGACAATGACAACTCAGTTTTAGATCACGTAGAAATAGAATCTGTAGGAGTAACAACTTATGGTATTTTACCTATAGATAATACTGGCGTTGAATTAACTCTAGGTTTAGGTATTCACAATACAATCTATAGTGAAAAATTTAATGTTGAAGGCAAAACAATAAACACAACAAGTAATGCTCCATTGAGCTTGTTTGGCACTGTTGGGATAAATTATACTTATGTAAATACTCCCAATATCACCTATTCTTTCAAGCTGAAAACTCACCAGCTTAGCTTTCATTACGAGTTAAATGATGGCCCTCTTTATGAAAATGATGGCGTTACGGGTCTAGATTCTTTTGGCAGAACTATTAATTCAATTAACTTTTCTGCTCAATATAATTTTTAACATCCAGTCTGATTTTAAAAAACTCAAAGAGCAAAGCAGATAAGGTTAGTTGATCTGCTTTTAAATCCAGTTTAAAACTTCACAGCTTCTAGCTTTCCTGTCTTTATCTAAATTAAAAGCTAAAGCAACGTCCAATATCTAGAAAATTAAAATAAAAAGACTGTTTCACCTCCGGCGGTCCTCAATAAAACATCCATGTCTTGATGACATCCCTTCATCCTTGAAGTGGCAGGTTGTGTCTGGAACTGACAACCTGCGCCGAGGGGCGAAATAGCTCTATCAGTTTCTCACGATGTAAAAGTAGACACTTCTTAAATGTAAAAACAAAAAAAGCAGATAGTGTTAGCTGATCTACTTTTTTTATTTAAGTCTTTCAATTAAGCTTTTTTCGCAACTCGCAACTATTTCTGCCAAGTACTTAACGCTTGAGACACAGTAAACTTACCTTCCAACAATGAACGACCTAATATGACGCCACTAGGTGTGGCGTTGTCGGTGCCTGAGCCGATTAACGATGGTTTAAGCTGTGTTATGTCATCCAAGCAGCTAATGCCGCCAGAGGCTTGCCAGCTGATGGTTGGGAACTGTGCTGCTAGTTCTTTGTATAGCTGTTGGTTTGGACCTTGTAATGTGCCGTCTTTGTCTATGTCGGTACACAATACATGTTTTAAACCTACCGATAAGAAGTCATTTACTAACGGCTCAAGCTCTACGCCTGAGTTTTTTTGCCAGCCGTGTGTGGCTATGCACTTTTTACCGTCTTGGTTTATGTTGATATCAAGCGCTAACACTATGGCTTCTGTGCCGTATTTGTTGATCCAGCTTTTTACGAGTTCAGGTTCTTGTACCGCTAACGAGCCAATGACCACACGGCTTACGCCTGAGGCTAATAACTGTTTCACGTCATCTTCTGTTCTTACACCGCCGCCAGCTTGGAACTGCATGCGTTTGCTGTCGGCCATGGCTTTGATTAAGGTTAGCTGACGTTTACTTGTGTCTTTTGCGCCTGTTAAATCAACTATGTGTAACCATTTAGCGCCTTCGTCGGCGTATTGGTTTACCAGTGTTACTGGGTCTACGCTGTATTCTGTTTTTTGTGCGTAATCGCCTTGATAAAGACGAACCACTGAGCCGTCAATTAAATCTATCGCTGGAATGATCATGTTTACATCCGAATAAAGTTTTGTAATAAAGTTGCGCCTGCGTCACCGCTGCGTTCAGGGTGGAATTGCACACCGTAAAAGTTGTTGTTACCAATGGCCGCAGAAAACGCTTGGCCGTATTCACAGCTGGCTAAGGTGTATTGCGACACTGGCGCGCAAAAGCTATGAACAAAGTAGAAGTAACTGCCATCGGCAATACCTGCAAATAACGGGTTATCTTTTTCAACTTTGATTTGGTTCCAACCCATGTGAGGGGAAACCAAATCAGCGGTATCCATACGTGACACTTCTGTTGGAATTAGGTTTAAACAATCCACGCTTTCGGTAATGTTGCTGGCAATGTGGCTGCCTGGCACTTCGTTAGAAAACTCAGTCATTAATTGCATGCCCAAGCAAATGCCCAAAACAGGTTTGGTTATTTGCTGAATGGTTTCAACCAATGCTTTTTGCTTTATGTTACTCATGGCTGAAGAGGCTGAACCTACGCCCGGTAAAAACACTTTGTCGGCACTGAGTATTACACTTGGATCGTCAGAGACGGTCACCGTTACACCTAAACGCTCAACGGCAAATTTAACCGAAGAAATATTGGCGCAGCCCGTGTCGATGATAACGATTTTTTGTTCGCTTTCTTTGCTATCAAGAGATGATTTATCAAGAGATGATTTATCAAGCGCCATTACAAAGCCCCTTTAGTTGACGGTAATACATCGCCTTCTACTTTTATGGCTTGGCGTAAAGCGCGGCCAAATACTTTAAACAGGCTTTCTACCTGGTGATGCGCATTGCCTTTGGTTGTGCTCAAGTGCAAGGTCACAGCCATTGTTTGCGTTAACGAGTAGAAGAAGTGCTCAATCATTTGAGTAGATAATTCACCAACACGTTCTTGGGTAAAGTCGGCATTAAATACTAAAAATGGACGACCAGAAATATCTAACGTTGCTTCTGCTTTGCATTCATCCATTGGAAGGGCAAAACCAAAACGGCCAATGCCACGTTTGTCACCAAGAGCTTGTTTTAACGCGTCACCCAAGGCTAGGGCGGTATCTTCTACTGAATGATGATCGTCAATGTGCAAGTCACCGTCAGTGGTTAAGTTTAAGTAGAAACCACCGTGAGTGGCGATTTGATCTAGCATGTGATCAAAAAAGCCCATACCAGTGTTGATCACTGGCTTTTCTGTAGAGTCTAAATCAACAAATACGTTAATGTCGGTTTCAGAGGTAGTACGTACAACCTTGGCGGTACGGCCTTTTTTGGCAAAGCTTTGTTCTATCTTCAACCAGTTGTTGTCAACAGGGTCGTATTTAATACCAACAATACCCATATTTTCAGCAAGTTGAATGTCGGTTTCACGGTCGCCAATAACAAATGAGTCGGTGAAATCAATTAAGCCTTTTTGTAGGTAATCTTTCACTAAACCTAGGTTTGGTTTACGGCAGCTGCAGTTTTCGTGATCAAAATGCGGACAAATAAGCACGTCGTCAAAGGTAACGCCTTGGGTTTTAAATACTTCCATCATCTTGTCATGTGGCGTATCAAAGTCGGCTTGTGGGAATGCATCTGTACCAAGTCCATCCTGGTTAGAGACCATTACCAGTTTATAACCTTTAGCTTGTAGACGAATAAGAACTGGAATAACCATAGGTTCAAATACTAGCTTTTCTAAGGTGTCTAGTTGCTTATCTATTTTTGGCTCTTCTACTAACGTGCCGTCACGGTCGATAAATAAGATTCTTTGCTTTGTTGTCATAGTGATTGTTCAACCTTTGAAAATATAGAATTGACCAGTTCCATTTGTTGTTGGTTACCAATAGAAACGCGTATGGTGTTTTCCAACATTAATTGTTTGGATTGATCTCTTAATAATACGTTTTGTTGCTGGAATGTTTGCATGGCCGTTGCAGCCGTTAATTTGCTGTTTAGCTTTAATAATACAAAGTTAGTTTGTGACGGATAGACTTTTTCGACAAACGACCACGTTTTGGCGTTTGTTATAAAACTATCGCGCAGGGCATTAAGCTCTGCCACTTTGCTTTTCATCCAGTTAATGCCATCTGGTGATAATGTTTGCGCTGCAATTTGTGCCACAGGTGCAGAAATTGGGTAGGGCGCAATCACCTTTTTTAAGGCATCCATTATATTGTTGTTGGTTAAAGTAAAACCACAACGTAATCCGGCTAAACCAAATGCTTTTGATAAGGTACGCAGTACAACGACATTATCGTATTTGTTAATTAATGAGACGCTGGTGGCCTCAGCACAAAACTCGATATAAGCCTCGTCCAATACCACAATGCAATCGTCTGCTGTTGACTCAATAATGTTAATGATGTCAGCGGTGTTAACTAAGTCACCCGTTGGGTTATTGGGGCAGCAAATGAAAATTAAGTTAGCCTTTTGTTTATTGGCTAAAATGGTTTCCACGTCTAATTGCAAGCTGCTGGTATTTGATGCGGCTTTTTCTAGCCCATGTATTTCTAACAAAGGAACTGTAATTACACCACAACCATGTGTTTTGGCACTGATAGCGTACATACCGTAAGTCGGCGGACAAATGATAATGTTGTCATTTGAACTACAAAAGGTACGAATGAGTAATTCAATACCTTCGTCAGCACCACGAGTGGCTAACACTTGCTCTGGTAAAACACCGGCATAATTTGCATAACCTTTGATTAAAGGTTCTGGCTGAAAGTCTGGATAACGGTTATACATTTCTGGGTTAATGGACACCGTAGGAACGTATGGGTTTTCGTTTGCGTTAAGCCAAGTTGTTTCAACCTCTGCGGCATTTGCCATGGAGAATAAACGACGAGCCGACTCGTATGGAACCAAATCTTTTAATTCGGTTCTGATTAATTTATTTACTAAATCAGTCATTGTTGTTCTCTTTCAGATCTTCTTTAATCTTATCTTGTTTAATTTGATCAAGGCGCACTTTCACGGCAAGTCTGTGAGCATCTAAGCCTTCGGCTTTAGCAAGTGTCATAATGGCTGGGCCAATATTACTCATGCCTTGTTTTGATACTTCTTGCACGGTGAATTTACGATTAAAGTCAGCCAAGTTTAATGAACTTAGTACTTTTGAATAACCATAAGTTGGTAGTACGTGGTTAGTGCCACTGGCGTAATCGCCTGCGCTTTCCGGTGTATAAGCACCAAGGAAGATAGACGCGGCATTGTCTAACTCAGGTAATAAAGCTCTAGGGTTTTCTGTTTGTACAATTAAATGCTCAGGTGCATACGAGTTACTGATCTCAATCGACTGCGCTAAGCTGTCGGTTAAAATTAATTGGCTGTTGGCCAATGCCTTTTTAGCTATGTCCACACGAGGTAATAACGTTAGCTGTTGCTCAAGTTGAACTTGAACTTGCTCTATTACTGCCTTGTTATCACAAACCAAAATAACCTGTGAGTCTGGACCGTGTTCTGCTTGCGACAATAAGTCGGCAGCAATAAACACAGGATTAGCAAACTCGTCAGCAATCACTAACACTTCAGAAGGGCCTGCTGGCATGTCGATAACCGCACCTTGGCTGTCTTGGTTAACTTGCTGTTTAGCTTCTGTTACAAAGCTGTTGCCAGGACCAAAGATTTTATCTACTGCTGCAATTGAGTCTGTACCGTAAGCTAATGCGGCTACAGCTTGTGCGCCACCCACTCGATATATTTCAGTAATGCCACACAATTGCGCGGCATATAAAATCTCAGCAGTAATGCCACCAAAGTTATTTTCTGATGTATCAGGTGGCGTGCATAACACCACTCGTTTACAACCAGCAATTTGCGCCGGTACGCCTAACATTAATACCGTAGATGGTAACGGTGCGCTGCCACCTGGGATATAAAGCCCAACCGAACTAATCGCTTTTGTGATCAATTCACAAACCACACCGTCACTGGTTTCAATACTAATATCGTTAGCTATTTGTGCTTTATGAAACACAGCAATATTGTTATAAGCCAGCTCAATAGCCGCTTTAGTTTCATCGGTTAACAATGAAAGTGACTTGGCATGTTGAGCCGGACTTAACGCAACCTGGTCTAACTTAATACCGTCAAACTTTTCAGTCAGTGAGAGAAGGGCGTTGTCGCCTTCTTTTCTTACTTGAGCTATCAGTTGCGCTACCGCGTCAGACAAACCTTGTTTGTTAGTCATAACCGGGCGTTGTAATGCTCGTTGCTGTTCTTGCTCAGATAATTGTTGCCAAACAATCATGAAAGTTACCCCATCATTTTTTCAATTGGCATAACAAGAATTGATGTACAACCTAATTTCTTTAATTGTTCCATCGTTACCCAAAATAGCGTTTCTTTACTTACTACGTGAATAGCAACTAACTCGTCGTTACCAGATAGTGGTAATACCGTTGGGTTTTCAGCACCCGGTAATAAGTCTTTAACTTGCTCTAATTTAGATTTAGGCGCGTGTAACATAATGTACTTAGATTCTTTGGCTTGCATTACGCCGTTGATCCTTGGTAATAACGTATCTACTAACGCTTGTTTGTCGCCATCTAACGGCGCTGATTTTTGAATTAATACGGCTTTTGACTGGAAAATTTCAAGCGCTTCATATAAGCCGTTGGCTTCTAATGTTGCACCAGTAGAAACTAGGTCACAAATTGCGTCGGCAATACCAGCGCGTGGTGCTACTTCAACAGAGCCCGTTAACATAACTGGCGATGCATTTACGTTCTTTTCTTGTAAATAACGTTTAAGCAACTGAGGGTAAGTAGTTGCAATGCGCTTGCCTTCAAAAGACTCTATGCCTTTATAGTCAAATTCATTTGGTACTGCGATTGATAAACGACAGCCGCCGTATTCCAAACGTTTTAATACTTGATATTCAGCAGGCTCATTAGATGTTTGACGTTCTAACATCTTTTCTTCTAATTCATTTTCACCAATGAAACCTAGGTCGGCAATACCGTCCATAACTAGGCCTGGGATATCGTCGTCACGTACTAATAATAAGTCGATAGGTAAGTTGGTTGAATGTGCGATAAGAAGGCGATCGCGGATTGATAGTTTTACACCAATCGCTTTTAATAATTTAATAGACTCGTCGCTTAATCTACCTTTCTTTTGTATCGCAATTCTTAATCTAGTTGTGTCTGTCATTTTGTTGTCCAATTATTTACTGTTTAAAACGAAAAAAACCCTGAAGATTGGCCTCCAGGGTTTTATATGATTTTTTGCTGGAGGCTTCTATTTTTCAAATAGCCGCCAGCGAAATAAGCTGAAAACTATTCCGATGGAAAATGATGATGCCAGTTAAAATTAGTTTTCATTATTCTTACTTCTTTATATTCTTTAAATTGAGACGCTAAATTAAGTCGTGAGCGAATTTATTGCAACCCTTTTTTTATAACGAAACATAAAAAATTTGAAAAAAAAGAATATCGGTCGATAAATGTACAATTAAGTAAGGTTAACTTAATATTAACCACATAAAGTAGATGGTTTATGGCACAGTAGTCACAAGCAATTTAACAAGGCCATCCAAAAACCATCTATTCAATAGTTTATTCTGTAGATAGTGAACGGAGAATGATAATGACAGATATTATATACAATGTACTCACTAGGCCAATACCGAGTGACCCAGATAAAATAGATGCCTATCATTTAGCTAAGGTTGCTAAAGATGCGAAAGTGAAACGTATTGAAGATGACGACCCTAACCCTAATCAAGAAAAGCCTGAACAAAATAGTAAGAACAATAAAGGTGAGACTAAAGGGCAGTCTAAAGATCAAGGAAAAGAATCAGACGCTAACGATCATGGTGAACGTGTAAACGAAGATGAACATGGTCGAGGTAAATATAAAGACAAAGATGGAGTTGAACACTTGGACATTTTTGTCTAGTTGTCTATTTGTACAAGCTCTCTGCTTATACAAAATGTCTGTATAAGCTATCTGACTAGCCTATTAGCTCCAACCATTAACCGCTGTAACTTGCATGCTCAAGTTAATAGAAGCTGAAAGGCTAATTAGAAAAGCTAGTCAGAAAGAGCGTAATACGAGTGCTTAGACGGTGACGCCTGCATCTTTTAATTTTTTATTGATTTGCCCAGTTACAAAGTCTTTCAACATGACCCAATCTCCCAACAAACTATAAAACGGGTAAGTAAAAGTAGCGGGTCTGTTCTTCTCTATAAAAAAATGACCCACCCAAGCAAATCCGTATCCAATAACGGGCAATACCCACAACATTAGGTATTGAGCTGTTGATATCGCAAAAAACAGCACAGCCAGAACAAGAAAACTACCTATATAGTGTAATGCTCTGCATGTGGAATTACTGTGATCTCTTAAATAGCTCGGATAAAACTCTCTAAAACTACTGATTTTATTACTTGTCATGCTTTTACCTTCAAACATTATTTATTTTTAAATACTATTTATTTTTAAATACTATTTATTTTTAAACATTAGGGTACCAGTGACTTTCCCTACGTCAATAGTTTCTAATTTTTTGTAGTTGCCGTCATTAAATAAAGTTAGGTTTTTATCTTTGGTGACAAAGATAGCCACACCTTCACTGATACTGTTTTCGTTCACTATGGTATCAACCGCTTTAATTAAGTAACTGCCCAAACCGTGTTGCTGGTGGTCTGGATGTATCGCAATAAAGGTTAATAAATGATAATGCTGATAAGGAATGGCGGCAGCCACACGCTTTTCTTTTTCAATCATGTTTTGGGTACTTAAAACCCCAGCACTTAACATCATTTTTAAACGCCAATGCCAAAATCTATCGGGTTCCAATCCTGCTTGAGGCTCTATTAAACAAGCGACACCTAATAAATGCTCGCCAGAAAATAACCCTATCATCGGCTGTTTGGTTTTCCAAAATGCAGCTAATTCTTCACGGATAGCACTGCGTAGTCGTTTGTCGTAGTCGGGCTTGTTATGTTGGAAAATATCTAAAAATACAGGATCATCTTGGTAGGAAACAAATAATAATGAAGCGGCTAAGTTAATGTCTTCAGCGTTAAGTAGTATTGCTTTAATGCTGTCGTTTTCAGTCGTGTTTTGCGTGACATCCATATTATACCCTTATTTTTTTTATTGTTTTTATTAAACTAACAAGTGTTGAGCCATTATCCAACTAAATTTATCCCGTATGCAAGAATAACAGTATATGTTAAAACTAGGTTTGGGCGCGTTGATTTTTGCAATGAAGCTTTGCAGTGAAAACGGTACAGCTCGAATAACTAAATTATTAAAGGTGGGAAGTTTATGGATACATCTGTTCACGATATTACTGCTTTATTTGCCCAACTAGGGTTAGACAATACTCCAGCTGGAATTGAAAACTTTATAAAAACCAGTGTTATAGCTGATGGGGTGGCAATTGAAAATGCTGAGTTTTGGAATGTCGCGCAAGCTAGTTTTATAGCGGATTCGTTACAAGAGGACTCTGACTGGTCTGAAGTAATAGACCAATTAGATACTATGCTACGCAGTTAATGGCTTGTTAGATTGGATAGATAAAATAGAAATATAGAATAAAAAAATCCGGCTGAAATCTCAGCCGGTAAACCAATCACATGTCAATTTTTACTAGTTAAATAGGAGAAGTGGGAATAGGGTTATTCAGTCAACATATTAGTAACGTATTCAATACCTTTGGTTCTTAGCGGTTTTGATAACTCAGAACGTTTAGCATCAATCAAACTAATTCCTTCAACAATTAAATCATAAGCTTTCCATTCGCCCGTTTTACTGTTTTTACGTAGTTTGAAGACCATACTAATAGGTGGCGCTTCTTTTGATACTAGTTCAGTTTTGATATCGATCATGCTTTTATTACCAACATCTCTATCTGCTTCGTATCTTACTGTTTGGTTATTGTATTGAGATAACGCTGAAGAATAGGTTTTAACTAAGTTTAACTTCATCGCTTGTACAAATTCAGTGCGCTGATCTCGGCTTGTTTTTTTCAACTGTGGGCCAAGTATTTTATAAGATGCAAAAGTCACATCTATATAAGGCATCAATACAGACTCAATAATAGATTCCATATTTTCGTCGTTAATTAGGTCATTAGCTTTAGCTTCACCGACCGAAGCGAATACTTGTTCGCCTACATTTTTAATCAAGGTATAAGGCGACTCTACATCTGTCGATAGAGCATGACTTGAAGTGGACAATAAAGTCGTAGCAGTTAAGCTAAATATGAGTGTTAATGATTTTAACATGGAGCCTCCTTCGTTGATTAATCAATAATTTAGTAAATAATAAGTAAGTTATAGTAAGCAAAGAATATGCAAACAATAAGTAAATAAATATTTAGTTTGTGTGTCTTTTTAAAGTGTGAGAAGTATAAAACCGACCGATCGGTCTGTAAAGTCTAATATCAAACTAAGTTATAAGGAAAGTATAAGTCTGCACATCTAGATCTAAGCTGCAGGCTTTATTTTTAATGGAGGGGCTAGGTTTATAGTGCTAAATAATGGATAATTACATCAACAGATATTTTCCAATTGGTTATGAATAGCATGCAATTAATAGACTCTCATTGTCATTTAGACAGAATAGATCTTGAAAAAGAACAAATAGAATTTGAACAACTGATCACAAATGCGGAAGCTGCGGATGTAAAACATCTATTGTGCGTGGCTATTTCTATGGATCAATTTCCATCCATGTTTGAAAAAGCCAAGGCTTACAAAAATGTATCATTCTCTTGTGGTGTTCATCCATTGCATGTTGGAGAAGATAAAAACTTTAAGTTGGAACAGCTTGCTGAGTTAGCCAGTGAACCTCGAGTAGTTGCAATTGGTGAAACAGGTTTGGATTATTACTATTCAAAAGACACAGTTAAACAGCAACAGCATTCGTTTGAACATCATATTGATGTGGCTAACACTATGGATAAACCGTTAATTGTCCATACACGTGACGCGAGAAAAGACACAATAGATATTTTAAAAAGCAATCAAGCTGACAAATGTCGTGGTGTTTTACATTGTTTCACTGAAAACTGGGAAATGGCAAAAGCCGCTTTGGATATTAACTTCTACATTTCAATTTCTGGCATAGTCACCTTTAAAAATGCACTTGAACTACAAGAAGTAGTAAAGAAAATACCATTGGATAGATTGTTGGTCGAGACCGACTCGCCATATTTAGCACCAATGCCACACAGAGGTAAACAAAATCAACCGGCTTATGTGAAACATGTTGCTGAGTTTATTGCGGGTTTAAAAGGTGTTTCTGTTGATGAAGTGGCTGAAGTGACAACCAATAACTTTAAAGAGTTGTTTAAAACCGCCAAAGTTTAGTTCTTTATATGAGGGGCTGTTTATCTTTCATAAACAGCCCCTAGTATGAAATGACCGACATATGTAAAAAGTGAAGACCGTTTCATCTTCACACCTTAAAACTCTCAATCCTTCAAGCTCTACAGCCCTCAAGCCCTACAGCCTTAAAACCTTCATTTAAAACTATCTAGGCTGCATGCGAATAGCACCGTCTAATCTAATGGTTTCTCCATTGATATAAGCATTGCTAGCAATATGCGCAACCAGATCGCCAAATTCTTTTGGTAGCCCCATACGTTTGGGGAATTGAATGTTAGCGACTAAACCTTCTTGTACATTTTCAGGCATCCCTAACAACATAGGTGTTCCCATTATCCCTGGTGCAATTGCGTTTACTCTTATTCCTGAACGAGCTAAATCACGTGCCATAGGCAAACTTAACGCGATAATACCGCCTTTACTGGCTGCATAAGCAGATTGCCCCATTTGCCCTTCATAACCTGCGACAGAAGCTGTGTTGATGATAACACCACGCTCTAATGCTTCTCCCATTACGTCATTTTTAGCCATGTAATGCGCTGCAATACGAGCCATGTTAAAGGTACCAATTAAATTAATATTGATGGCCAGTGCAAATTTTGACAAAGGCATTGCCTCGCCTTCACGGTCAAGTACTTTAGCTGCTGGAGCAATACCGGCACAGTTAACACAAATATGAATGGCATTGTAATGTGCAATTACCTTTTTAAAGGCTTGCTCAGTTGATGCTTCATTGGTGACATCAACAATTTGGTATATTGCGTTTTCTTCTCCCAATTCAGCTACAGCTTGTTTTGCGGCTTCTTCGTTTAAATCAAAAATCGCTACTTTAATACCTTGAGCCACAAGCTGGCTGCAAGTTGCTCGGCCAAGCCCAGAAGCTCCGCCAGTGACTACGGCAATTTTATTATTCAAGTCCATGATTCTTCCTGTCTGTATTTAATCTTTATTTAATAAGCGTTAATCTTTATTTAATTCAGTGCTCGTTCGAGTTGAGCTGAATCAGCTTATTAAGCAATTTCTTTTAATAATTCTCTGGCGATAACAATACGCTGAACTTCACTTGTACCTTCATAAATAGACGTTACTCTGACATCTCGGGTTAAACGTTCAAGTGGATATTCTTTAATGTAGCCATAACCACCTAACATTTGTAATGCGTCGTAACAGGCCACATTGGCTTTCTCTGATGCAAATAACTTAGCCATGGATGCTTGTTTAGCAAAAGGTTGTCCTTGTTCTTTTAAACAGGCTGCATTCATTAATAATAAACGAGCGGCTTCTAAATCTGTGTATCTGTCGGCTAACATCCATTGCAGCCCCTGAAATTTAGATAATGCTTGGTCAAACTGTTTACGCTGTGCAATATAGTCACGGGCATAATCCATAGCGGCTAAACCAATGCCTAATGCTAATGAACCGATACCAATTCTGCCTCCGGCTAATTCAGCAACTGCTACTCTAAAGCCGTCATTCTCTTTACCCATTAATGCAGAGGCTGGAATACGGCAATCTTCAAAACGTACTTCATTAGTCGCAGACGCTTTTTGTCCCATCTTATGTTCAGCAGGGCCGACGATTAAACCAGGCGTGCCATTTTCCACTAAGAAACAAGAAATGCCTTTGCCTTTTTTAGCCGCTGAATCTGTCACTGCCCAAACAACAAAAACTCCGGCGTATTCAGCACTGGTGATAAACATTTTAGAGCCGTTTAATACGTATTCATCACCATCTTTAATTGCAGTGGTTTTCATTCCTGCAGGGTCACTGCCGGCTTCGGTTTCCGTCAAGCAAAATCCAGCTGCAGGATATTCACCTGAACAAATTTTAGGGATGTATTTTTGTTTTTGTTCTTCATTACCAACGGCTTGAATAACTTCAGCAACCATATTAGTAACCGAGGTTGTTACCGCAGTAGATGCACACCCTTTAGCAATTTCAGTAATGGCTAAACTAAAGGCAACGCTGCCAGCTTCTGTGCCGCCATAATCGCCATTAATGCTTAATCCCATAAAGCCAAGCTCTGCGAGTTGTTTTAGATTTGTTAATAAGATGTCTTGTGCATTACCTTTGTCTAAGCCTTCATCTAGTTTGGCCGCGTTTGGCAATAATTCGTTTTGGGCAAATTGACGAGCCGTATCTTGGATCATTTGCTGTTCTTCGGTGAGCTTTGTATTCATTACTTTCCCCAAGTCGGTTTTAAACAAGCCCCATGCATATGCTGTCGTTATTTATAAATAGATATAAAGGAGCTAGTTTAAAACGATTACTTTCTGTAGCGCTTATTATAATTATTAGCCACAGCATTCATTGGCGTTAATGTGCATTAAAAGGTTAATAAAGAAAAGAATAGGGCGGTAAATAGAGAATTGGATTATGTATTGATATTTTTACTAGCTGTAAAGCCCATAACGTATCCAGTCAATAAAACAATAAAAGTAAGTCATGGGCGTTGCTCTTGTGTAAGCGGATCGAACTGTTTATGGATAATATGATTTTTCAGAAAGTGATGAATTGTTTTGAATGGTATTAAGTTGTATTGAATGTTTTGAAAGTGGTGGGCGCTGCTCTTGTGTATGCGGAACGAACTGTTTTGAAAGTGGTAGGCGCAGCTCTTGTGTAGGCGGATCGAACTATTTGTGGATAATATGATTTTTCAGACAGTGTTGAATTGTTTTGATTGTTTTGACTGTTTTGAAAGTGTTGGGCGCTGCTCTTGTGTAAGCGGATCGAACTGTTTTGAAAGTGGTGGGCGCTGCTCTTGTGTAAGCGGATCGAACTATTAGTGGATAATATGATTTTTCAGAAAGTGTTGAATTGTTTTGACTGTTTTTAAAGTGATGGGCGCTGCTCTTGTGTATGCGGATCGAACTGTTTTTGAATAATATAGCATATAAGAAGATACTGATTGTTTTGAAAGTGGTGGGCGGTACTGGGATCGAACCAGTGACCCTCGCCTTGTAAGGGCGATGCTCTCCCAGCTGAGCTAACCGCCCACTTTCAAGGAGTTATAATTAGTGAATTCATTATTTACTAATTATTGTATTTAGATTGGTGGGCGGTACTGGGCTCGAACCAGTGACCCTCGCCTTGTAAGGGCGATGCTCTCCCAGCTGAGCTAACCGCCCAACCTAAATACTGATGAAGCTGATACAAATTATTCGGGAAAATAATTTGGTGGGCGGTACTGGGCTCGAACCAGTGACCCTCGCCTTGTAAGGGCGATGCTCTCCCAGCTGAGCTAACCGCCCAACTTCATCGACACATAAGCAACTAACTGCGCTGCTTCTGTGGGGGCGTATTATAGGGAGACCTTAATTAGAGTCAACTATAATTTAAAAGTTTTTTACTGTTCGGTTAAAACTTAGTCAAAGCGTTTGTTATTTGTAGAATCTGTTGCATCTTTAATCGGATATTAGCAAACAAGTTTTCCAAGTTTCATTATTATATTCCATTCATTTGGGCTTACAGGTTGAATCGAAAGTCGCCCACGTTTTACCAAAATCATTTCATCCAACTCTTTTGTCGCTTTAATTAATGGTAAAGGAACAAATTTAATGCACTCTTGTTGATATTGAATATCTAAACAAACCCACCTTGGTTTATCTGGGCTGGACTTAGGATCGTAATATTTTGACTCAGGATTAAATTGCAATGGGTCAGGGTAGGGAGCAGACACGACTTTTGCTGTGCCAGCCACGCCAATATTTTTGCAACTTGAATGATAAAACAACACGAGATCCCCCACTTTTACTTCATCACGTAATAAGTTACGAGCTTGGTAGTTGCGGATGCCGTCCCAACGGCCAGTACTATTATTATCGTTTTTTAAATCACTAAGACTGTAAGCGTCAGGTTCAGATTTAAACAACCAGTAGTTCATACTTACCTCAGTTATGGAATTTATTCGGCTTATATAATGGCAATAACAATTAATGTAATTGGTATAGTAGAAAGTTTTCTATAGAATACGCACAAATTTATATCATTTTATTTTTGTTGGAACAATCTATGTCTGTCGTAACTCGTTTTGCTCCTAGCCCAACAGGCTATTTACATGTTGGTGGTGCTCGTACTGCTTTATATTCTTGGTTATATGCTAAACGCAATAACGGTAAATTCATTTTACGTATTGAAGATACCGACTTGGAGCGTTCAACTCCTGAAGCCGTTCAAGCTATTTTAGATGGCATGGAATGGTTAGGGATGAAAGGTGACGGAGAGATCTTTTACCAAACTAAACGTTTTGAGCTTTATAAAGAATTTGTTCAACAATTAGTTGATGAAGATAAAGCATACAGATGTTACTGCTCAAAAGAACGCTTAGATGCGTTACGCGCAGAGCAAGAAAGTAATGGCCAGCGTACTGAGTACGATGGTAAATGTAGCCATGGTGCACAAGCGCCATCTGCCGATGCACCTTATGTAGTACGTTTTAAAAATCCAAAAGAAGGTTCTGTTAAATGGACTGACGCTATTCGTGGCGACATGGAAATTTCAAACTCTGAAATGGATGACATGATCATTCTACGTACTGACGGTAGCCCAACGTATAACTTTTGTGTTGTTATCGATGATTGGCAAATGGGAATGACTCATGTTGTTCGTGGTGAAGATCATTTAATTAACACAGCTAAACAAATTAATATATTTGACGCTTTTGGTGCAACAGTCCCAACTTACGCGCATTGTTCAATGATTTTAGGTGATGATGGTAAGAAACTATCTAAACGTCATGGTGCTGTTGGTGTAATGCAATATCGTGATGATGGTTATTTACCACAAGCACTTATTAACTACTTAGTTCGTTTAGGCTGGTCTCATGGTGACCAAGAAATTTTCACACTAGATGAATTGTTTAATTTGTTCGATATTAAAGATATCAACAAATCAGCGTCTGCATTTAACACTGAAAAGCTAAATTGGATGAACCAGCAGTATATGAAAGATTTACCTGCTGAAGAAGTGGCAAGTCATCTGGTTTGGCATTTTGAAAATCAAGGCATCGATACTACAAATGGTCCTAAATTAGCGTCTATCGTTGAAATTCAGGCTGAAAGGGTTAAAACCCTAAAAGAAATGGCAGAGATCAGTACTTATTTCTACCAGGACTTTGAACAGTTGGACGAAAAAGCAGCGAAGAAACATTTACGTCCAGTTGCTAAAGATGCATTAGTTTTAGTTCAACAAAAGTTAGAAGCAATAACTGAGTGGACCGGTGACAATATTCAAGCTGCTATTAACTTAACAGCAGAAGAGCTTGATGTTGGAATGGGGAAGGTTGGTATGCCGTTAAGAGTTGCTGCAACAGGCAGTGGTAACTCACCTTCGTTAGATGTGACTTTGGTATTGTTAGATAAAAACAAAGTCATCAGCCGTATTAGCGTTGCATTAGAATATATTGCTGCTAGAGAAGCTGCACAATAAAGTAAGATTAAATGTTGAAATTTAAAAGCCAGCTAATCAGCTGGCTTTTTTATTAATTGACATGTTTATTAAGCAATAGAACTAATTTTTAACCTGTTTGTAAAAAAAATAGGCAGTCGGTTCAATAAAAGTAACTTTTATTGAAATAAGGGTTGACGCATTCATAGTGAATGCATAGAATGCGCCCCGCGTTTGAGGCAATATATTGTTTTTCAAATGTGTATTAAAACAGCGGGGCTATAGCTCAGCTGGGAGAGCGCAACACTGGCAGTGTTGAGGTCAGCGGTTCGATCCCGCTTAGCTCCACCAACGTTTTAATATTGATAAGTCCATAGTGCTCCCATCGTCTAGAGGCCTAGGACACTGCCCTTTCACGGCGGTAACAGGGGTTCGAATCCCCTTGGGAGTACCACTTATCAAGTTCAGATGTTTTCGAACCTCAGGGTTCGCTAATGCAAATCTGGCCTTGGTAATAATGAATTTATCGCTTAGTTTGATGTACCTAGTGCTCCCATCGTCTAGAGGCCTAGGACACTGCCCTTTCACGGCGGTAACAGGGGTTCGAATCCCCTTGGGAGTACCACTTCAAAGTTCAGATGTTAGAACCTTCGGGTTCGCTAATATAAATCTGGCCTTGGGAGTACCACTTCAAAGTTCAGTTGTTAGAACCGTAGGTTCGTTATTATAAAGCTGAATTTGTGAGTGATAAGTAGTTAAACAAAATTTGATTTACCTAGTGCTCCCATCGTCTAGAGGCCTAGGACACTGCCCTTTCACGGCGGTAACAGGGGTTCGAATCCCCTTGGGAGTACCACTTCAAGTTCAGATGTAGTAAATTTGATTTGAAAGTGACAATTTAGAGTGAAGTAAGCTCGGCCAAGTTCTGTAATTTGCCATACGTAAAGTAGGGCAGGTCACAACAAGACGCTCCCATCGTCTAGAGGCCTAGGACACTGCCCTTTCACGGCGGTAACAGGGGTTCGAATCCCCTTGGGAGTACCATATTTAAATTCAGGTTCTTAATCTGAATATGGCATAAAGAAACCAGCTAATAGCTGGTTTTTTTTCGTCTGGAGTTTAAGTTTTTATATAAGCAGCTTTCTCGGCGGTAACAGGGGTTCGCTCTTTCAAACACTGGCCTTGGGAGTACCACATTAAAAAACCAGCTAATAGCTGGTTTTTTTTCGTCTCGGTTTTATGATCAGGTATTCATTACTCTATGGTGTAATGGCTTCGGGCTAACGGGGGGGCGCTCTTTCAAACACTTCTTTTAACGTTAGCCCTTGGGCGTATCATATTTAAGTTCAGATATATCGAACCCTAGTGGTCACTCTTATAATCTGGCCTTGGAAGTGATATTGAAGAAACCAGCTAATAGCTGGTTTTTTTTCGTGTGGAGTTTAATCACTATTTATCAAATAGCTTATTAATTTCCTTACTAAATAAAAGGTTAAGTAGATATTAAGAGCCTTTCATCAAAAAAGTAGTTTAAACAGCTTGTTTCAACAATATATTTTGAGTATTAACCGAGTTAATTATTTGCTATAACCACAGTTAACTTAAGGACTTTAGTGAATAATTAGCCAATCTATGAATAAAATACCAAAACTTTTATTACTTGTTGTGAGCATTACTTATATGTTTCCAGCAATCAGCTTTGCAATGGAGAAAGTGATTGTTGTAACTGAATTATCTCCGCCATACCAAACAATGAAAGACAATGTTATTGGAGGTTCTGCTACAGAAAAGGTAAAGCAGTACTTAAATAGCAAGGGGATTGATTATGAAATTCAAATGTATCCCTGGGCTAGAGCATATAAATTAGCCACTACCAAAAAAAATATAATGATCTACGGTATAGCCAATACCCAAAAACGAGAAGAGCTATTTGATTGGTTAATTCCAGTATATGAGTTTAAACCGTATTTAGTTGGTTTGAGTGACAGAGCAGATTTAAAAATTACTAATTTAGAGCAAGCTAAGGCTTTTACAATTGCAGTTCAGCGTCACGATTTCAGCCACGATTATTTATTGTCTAAAGGCTTTGAAGAAAACAAAAATATTATTTTAACTAATTCAATTGTTGATTCTTGGCGGTTAGTTAAAAATAAGAAAGTAGATTTTATTATTGAAGACACTACATTTGAGCCAATAATTGATGGCAAAAAAATTAATAATAAAAATTATGAAAAATATTTATTTCTAACAGAATTAAATACAAAAACTTATTTAGCCGCTAGTAAATCTATTTCACCTAAAATCAAAGCCAAGTTAAAATAAATGTCCAATTTTCCTAATCTCGTTTCCGTCCATTGGCTAAAGGAACACTTACTTGATGATGACCTCATCTTGCTTGATGCGAGTATGAATAAATCTATCCATGGTAGTAATGCAAAACAATTAGTGAAAATACCCACAGCTAGAGCATTTGATTTTGAAACTGTGTTTGTTGATAAAGACAGTGCGTTATCAAACATGATGCCCAGTGAAGCTGTATTTAATTTAGAAGCAAAAAAGTTAGGGTTAAACAAAGATTCATTAATCGTAGTTTACGATCAAAAAGGCATATTCTCCTGTGCACGGGCTTGGTATATGTTTCATGTGATGGGGCATAACAAGGTATTGATATTAGATGGTGGCTTACCTGCATGGCTAGATGAAGGTTATGACACAGTCACAGATCATCAACCGTCGTTAATAACGGGGGATTTTCACGGAAAACTGCAGGCAAACGCTTTTTACAATTCCGACTTCATATTGGCCAATTTACAAAATTCAGCGTTAACCATTTTAGATGCAAGAGCAGAAGGTCGCTTTTCTGGTCAAGAGGATGAACCAAGAGAGGGAATGTCTTCTGGGCATATCCCCAATTCGATAAATATTCCCTTCGCTACTTTATTGGATGGTCAGAGATTTCGACCGAAAGCAGAATTACAGCAGATAATCGCAGGATTAACGTTAAGCAAAACCAGCCAACTTATTTTCAGTTGTGGTTCAGGCGTTACTGCGTGTGTTGTGCTGTTTGTTTTTCACAGCTTAGGTTATAGCAATTTAACTGTGTTTGATGGCTCGTGGAGTGAATGGGGAGCTAATAAGAAGTTTCCTATCGCGACCAGTGACCTTAATTAATCGGTCACTGGTTTTGTATTAAATGTCTAAGCTAAAATGAACTAGTTTAAATTGAATAACTAAGGCAATAACAAGCTTTCAATCACAGGTCGCATTATATCGCGAATAACCGGTTGAGCTTCTACGTTTGGATGTAGGTTATCTTTTTGCATATATTGCGGTTGTGTTGCAATCTCGTCCATAAAAAATGGGACTAAAGGAATGTTATACAACTGGGTTAGTTCAGAATAATTGTTTTCAAACAGACCTGTATACCTAGCTCCATAATTTGGAGGGATCCTAACTTGCATTAGCGCAACATTAATCTTTTTACTTTGTGCTAACTCAATCATCTGTAACAAATTTTGTTTAATGGTTTTTATCGGAAAGCCTCTTAAACCATCGTTGCCACCGAGTTCAATAATAATCCAATCCTTGTTGCTTAAACTATAACGTTCTAACACATTGTCTAGTCTAGCTAATCCACCACCTGTGGTTTCACCGCTTATGCTTTCGTTAATAATTTTAATATTAGTTTTTTCAGTTTTAAAGGTCTCGTTTAACAAGTTGGGCCAACTCTGTGGCAAGGTCATTCCATAACCTGCACTAATACTATCGCCATAAATGATGATCTTAGTTTCTTGCGCAAACGTACTTACACTGGTAAAAATAAAAAATGTAACAATTAAACGCTTTATAAAAGTTTTAAATCGAGTATTTTTGTAACTCGATGTGTAACTTAATGAATTTTTTGTTTTTATTGAGTCAAACCAATTATTATTAAAAACTGTATACATATACTTAGAGAGCCTACTTATGAATGAAAGTCGAAAATCCGCTTTAGTTGCAACCAAGGTGTCAAAACAAGTAACTTTACCATCGGCTTCATCAGCGTCTAGCGATGAAAAATACTTACGCATCTTAAACGATATAGAGTTAACTATTCAAGACGGTGAGTCAATTGCTATTGTCGGAGCTTCTGGTTCTGGTAAATCAACGTTACTGGGAATTTTAGCTGGGTTAGATCTTCCTAGTACTGGCGAAGTACATTTTTATGACAAAGCAATCCATACGTTAAGTGAAGAACAAAGAGCTCAAATTAGACGTACCGAAGTGGGTTTCATTTTCCAACAATTCTTATTAGTGCCAAGTTTAACGGCTCTTGAAAATGTAATGTTGCCAGCAGAATTATCTGACGATCCTGAACTCAGAAATAGCGCAAAACAAAAAGCTCAACAGTGGTTAGATAAAGTTGGTTTATCTCATCGACTTGAGCATTTCCCAAATCAATTATCCGGTGGTGAGCAACAACGAGTTGCTATCGCGCGTGCGTTTATTACCAGCCCTAAATTATTATTTGCAGATGAACCATCCGCTAACTTAGATACTGAAAACGGTAAGCTAGTCGAGGATCTTTTATTTGAATTAAATCAAAAGGCCAACACCACTTTAGTACTGGTTACTCACGATTTAGAACTAGCCGAAAGGTGCCAACGTAAGGTTTTACTAACCAATGGTCATTTAGTGGAAAAACCTGTGGTCACAAATGACGATCCTACGGATCAAAGATCCGAATCTAACACTGACAAGCCATTAGATATACAAGTTGCAGAGGCTATTACCAATGCATTCTAATTCACAGTTAGCAAATCAAATATCTAAGACAAAGTCCTCTGGGGCTTTCTTTACTTGGCTTAAAATAGCATGGCGGTTATTCATCAGAGAGCTAGGGCGTGGTGAATTAACCATTATCGCCTTGTCGATCATTTTGGCGGTGTCTTCGGTCATGGCATTAAGCAGTGTAACCGACAGAGTCGAACAAGGGATCATGAGTAAAAGTGCTGCATTTATTGCTGCAGACCGAGACTTACAAAGTGCTCATCCAATTGATCAACTTGTGATCGAAAAAGCGATCGACTTAGGACTTAATACCGACAAACATATCTACTTTTCATCCATGGCATTTGCTGGTGATGAAATGAATATTACGACAGTGAAAGCCGTAACAAAAACCTATCCATTACGAGGTGAGTTATTAATTTCGCAAGATCTTATCTCCAATAAAAGCACAGTAAAAAATGGACCATCACAAGGTGAAGCTTGGTTAAGTAAACGCTTGTTTTATGCACTGTCTTTGGATGACACTTTATTATCATCAGACACACCACCCGTTATTGAAGTTGGTGAGTTAGCATTAAAGGTAACCGGTATTATTGAATCTGAGCCCGATGCACCATTTCAAGTATTTGACTCTGGTACTCGGATCATCATGAATATCGACGATGTGCCAGCCACCAATGTCATTCAACCGGGCAGTCGAATATTTTACCGAGATCTTTTTGCAGGTTCAGACTCATCACTTGACGAGTTAGTAAAATGGCTTGAGCCTCAGTTAAAACCGAATCAAGAGATCAGAGATGTTAAAGATGGTTCAACGGCCATGTCCAGTGCGTTAACCCGTGCAGAGAGCTTTTTAATGCTAGCGGGCGTGTTAGGTTTATTATTAGCGGCTACGGCCGTAGCAGTTGCTACACGCCTTTACAGTCAAAGACATTTTGACTCAATTGCTATTTTTAAAACCTTAGGGGCAAGTATTCAACAAGTGCGTGTGGTGTATTTGTTTCAACTTGTGCTTATCACCATCTTTAGTGTGTTGGTTGGGATTATCATAGGGTCGTTAATCCAAAGCGTCGCTATTGGAGCTATGGCTGGGCAATTGCCAAGTGATTTACCACCTGTAGGGCTTAAGCCATTGTTAATTGCGATTGCGACTGGTTTTGTTTGTGCCTTAATGTTTTCTATTCCGTCTTTATTAAAGTTGTTTTCAGTTCCACCATTACGCGTACTTCGCCGTAATTTAGGTGATAACTTTGCTACTTCTATTATGGCAAAAATCATCATGGCGCTTACCACGGTATTATTGGTGTTGTTATATAGCCAAAACCTAAAACTAACTGGCATTGTGATGGCTGCGGGTGCTGTACTTGTGGTTGTGATCTTATTAGTTTCAAACGTGATGATAAGACTAAGCCGCAAAATAGGGACTAGTGTTGGTGGCAGTGCAATTAAAATTGCGTTGGCTTCATTAAAACGACGTGCCAGCGAAAATACCTCTCAGTTAATTGGTTTTACGCTTGCCATTATGTTGATCTTAATTTTGTATTCGTTGGAAAACTCCATAATCAAAGAGTGGCAGCAACAATTACCAGAAGGCACGCCAAATCATTTTATTATTAATATTGCCCAACACGAATTAGACCAAGTAAAGCAAGAGTTTGAGCAACAAGAAATTAGCTTAGAACAGTTTTATCCAATAATTCGAGGCCGTTTAACTAAAATAAATGAAGAAGTCTTGCTCCAAGATGACAAAAATGAATCTGCTGGCAAGTTTACCGAAGGTGAAGGGGAACAAAACCGTGAAGCTAAAGCAGAAACGGAAGAAGAAAAACCAGAAGGTAGAGTTGGAATCGGCAGAGAGCTTAATTTAACTTACACCGAATTGTTCCCTGAGAATAATGCCTTAATCGAAGGTGAGTGGATGGTTGAAGGTATTCCTCATCAAGTATCTGTAGAACAAAGAGTGGCAGAGCGTTTAGACATACAACTGCAAGACAAGCTGAGCTTTTTAATTGGAGCCAGAGAAGTCGAAGTGGTGGTAACAAGTATTCGCGATGTAAATTGGAATAGCTTCCAGCCTAACTTCTTTATGATCTTTAGTAATGATGTTGTAGCTGATTTCCCTGCTACTTACATCACATCTTTCTATATCCCGAAAGATCAAAAACTATGGGTGAATAAGTTAGTTAAACAATTCCCAACATTAAGTGTGATTGACGTTGAAGCTATGGTTCAAGAAATTCAGCAAGTGATAGAGCAAGTTTCTGTTTCAATCAGTTTTGTGCTTCTTGTTGTGGTATTAGCGGCGACCTTAGTTTTGCTTGCGCAAGTCCAAAGCTCGTTGGATGAACGTCGTAAAGAAACGGTAATTTACCGGACTTTAGGAGCTAAAGGTTCAATGATCCAAAACGCCATTACTTTTGAGTTTTTAAGTTTAGGCGCTATCGCTGGTCTTATTGCGGCCATCGTGGCAGAAGTAAGTTTGTACTTATTACAGTCACAAATGTTCAATATGGATTGGGTGCCACATCCGGAACTTTGGTTAATTGGGCCAGTATCAGGAGGCGTATTTGTTGCGCTTGTTGGCACAATTAGTACACGTTCATTATTAAAAATGACACCAAGTGAATTGATAAGACAGCTGAGCTAAATTGCCAGCTGAGTCAAATCGAAAACTAAGTCAAATTGGCGCGCAGCGGGGAATAAAAACGATTATGAAAAATAAAGTGTATTTATTACCCGGTACTATGTGTAACCAAAGGTTATGGCACAAGTTATTTACTTGTGCCAAAGCTGACTTTGCTTCCAAGCACAGTTCTGAAGAGCAAGCGCAACTTGAGTTTGTTCATATTCCTATTCCCGCTAATAAAAACTTTGAGCAATTAGCCAGTTGGTTAAATGAGTATTTCCAGGAAGATAAAGTTTATTTACTCGGTTTTTCTTTGGGAGGTTATCTCGCCTCATATTTTGCAGTGAATTATCCCAACAGAGTAAAAGGGCTGTTTATTGTCGGCAATAGTCCTTGTACGTTAACGCCTCAAGAAATGTCTCAACGCCAAGAACTGCTTAACTTTATTACCGCGAATAAGTATAAGGGCGTCAGTCATAAACGTGCGTTACAATTGTTAGATTCTAGTAATGAGGATCAAGAAGATGTGAAGACCATTAAAAAAATGGATTCTGAATTAGGTGTTGATGAGCTTATAAGTCAAATGACATTCACTACTGAGCGTGATGATCTTCTACAGGCAATGTCACTACTTAATATACCAATGACGTTTTACTACAGTGAAGATGATCCTTTAGTTAATGTCCCTTGGTTACTCGAATTAAAAAGCAATAACCCTAATTGCCATTTGGTCACCACAAATGGCAACGGACACATGCTGCCATTAGAAAAGCCAGAAGAGTTACAACTCCTCCTCAAAAAGACACTTTGTCATATTACTTAGTCATGAGAGCCTCAGATTTTTTATCTGAAAAAATAATGTATGCAACGGCTCCACCGTACATATCAAGCATAAGGTGAAGCAATATAGGCACAACAAGTGAGTCTGTGACAAGATATATTACGGCCATTATTGAACCTAAGATAGCGGTGCGAACAACGTGAGAAGCTCCTTGGTATATATGACCAAAACCAAAAATAATACTGGATATAATGATCACTACATACATTGGTAAATCATTACTTAATATATGCATTACATACCCTCTAAATAATATTTCTTCACAAACACCAGCTGTAATAGATAAGCCAAATATAAAGTATTTTGATTCTCTAGGTGTTACGGGTAAAAACCATCGAATAAACTCATATTGTTCTTTTAACTTAGAATGTTCGTCACTATTATTTTTTAATGATTTTAGTGACACTAAAAAATAACCCGCTAATAAAATCAGAGATAATAATGCTAAGCTGTTTGTTATATCCCATTGCCATTTAAGTCCTATCTCAATTAATGAAATGTCATCATAAACGACTAATATCCCTAAGATAATTACGGGGATCCACAAGTTCAGCATGGTTTTGAGATACACATTTACTTTAGACTCTTGTTGATTTAATACTCTTAATTTTTCAGCTTTATGTGTTAAAAAAATATATATCGGATACAAGATAAAGTAGGACAATAGAGCCACTTCTAAAATTATCATTTTTAGTCTCTTTCTTTTATTAGGATAAATTCATCATAAGTGAATAAATTAATAAAAAAATAGTATATAGTTTTAAAGATTATAAAAATTAAATTTACAGTGACGTTATGTTTAAAACTGAATCTCTTATTACGTTTGTATTGGTGGCTAAATTCAAAAGCTTTACTAAAGCAGCTAAAGAGCAGAAGCAAACAACAATGGCAATGAGTAAACAAATTTCACTATTAGAAGAACGTTTACAAGAGCCTTTGTTTATAAGGACAACTCGGATCATTAAATTGACAGAGTTTGGCGAAATCTTCTTATCACGCGCTCAAGAGATATTGGCGCAACATGAAGCGTTAGACACTTGGTTAGATTCCAGAAAGGGGAGCTTAAAGGGGACCATTAACGTTGTCGCTCAAGACGTGCAAACATACGACGAAACTATTTTCCCTTGGATTAGTGAATTCCAAAGTTTGTATCCAGATATTAAACTCGTATTTGAAGTGCATGAAAGCCAACTCGATATAAATATCAATAACCATGATATTTATTGGGGAATAGGGCATTACTTAGGAGATCAGCATCCTTCTTTAGTAAGACGTTCTTTATGGAAAGCTCAGTTAGGCATATTTGCCTCACCAATATATTTAAATAAATACGGTGTTCCTAAAGATCTCAATGATTTATCTGGCCATAAAATGATAGGGCATCCTCACTCAAACCCTAGTAATATGTTGGTGGTAAAGTCCGATCAAAATGAATTAGAAATGGACTGCGTAGAAGTGGATGCACCTATTTTAACGGTAAGTGGCCAGTCTAAATTTGCAGTGCAGGGGTTAGGTTTGATAAATGCCTTAGTCGATAATCACGATATAAAAAATTACCTTGCGACTAACCAATTAATCCCTGTTTTAGAACCGTTCTGGTTGTCATCAGCGGAGATATATATTTATTATCAACATGCCAAGATAGAACAAATAAAAATTAGATCATTTATCGACTTTTTCCTATCAAAAAGACAGTTTTGGTAACAGGTTTCATGTATGCGTCTGTATATTATTCTTGAACAGTTATTTTTAAACTAGCGGAACACAGGTATAATACGCGCAATTCAATTAGCTGTGATCTAACTTAAGATTATGGTTTTATTCCACATTACATGAGAGTTTTATGAAAATTATAAGAGTAATACTAGGCGCAATCATTTTATTTTTAGATTGGATCACAACGCCAAGAGGCATAAAACGTACTCCAGAATTACAAAAAGAAGTGGATAACAAAACGGCGAAATTAGCTTTATATCACTTTAAAGCGTGTCCTTTTTGCGTCAAGGTTCGTCGTGAAATGAAACGTAAATCATTAAATATAGTAACGTATGATGTAAAGCGTGATGAACAACGTCGTCAAGAGTTGTTAGAAGGCGGTGGTCGAGTAAAAGTACCATGTCTGCGTATTGAAGATGAAGCTGGTGGCGTTAAGTGGATGTACGAGTCATCCGACATTGTTGAGTACTTACAACAGTACAGCTAATTTCTGTTACAGGCTCGACTGTCATTAGCAGTAGTTATTAATATTGTTATCGGTTATCTCTCCTAATAGTGTGTTATTGGGAGAGTTAACATGTCATTTTTTACTTCCCCAATGTAATTCCTATAACCGCTATATATAACATTCAATCTCACGGCTACAAACCTCATCCATTAAAACCTAAAGCCGAGTCGCAAAGCGATTTAGATAGACTTTTTTTAACCGTTAAATAGGTTCATATATTTGCCTTTCACTATTGAGTAACAAGCATCTGTCATGACAGCTTAATACTTTAATCATTAATTGGTGTTTTTATAGTCTATAAAATCACATTTAATGTGAAGTTATTGTGTTCATCGTTATTTAAATCCCAAACTCTATAACTGTATTTCCATAAATTATTAATATTAAAGTAAAATTTATGAAACATAACTGTCACATTGTTGTTGTAACCTCCTGTTCCGATTAGTTAATAAATCACTCATTCAAAGTATAAAATTATATTTTGAGGAACTAAAACTCTGGCGTCGTAGTTGGGAACATCAAAAAACTATCCGTAACCACTATGTAGAGAATAGCCAAAATGGAATTCAAAGGTAACAATGTGAAGTCTTTTAAACACGCAAACACAACCGTTAAAACAAAACAGAAAGAATTAAGTTTAGCGATCAAACGTATTTTATTAGGAACCATGTTAACAACTACCGCTTTTAGTGCATTAGCTGTAGAAGATGAAAGTTCAAAGAAAGACATTGAAGTAATAGAAGTATCTGGCAGTTACGTAAAAAGCTTAGAAAAAGCGGTAGATATGAAACGCAGTAGCACTGGTTTCTCTGACTCTGTTGTCGCATCAGATATTGCCGACTTTCCTGAACAGAATTTAGCAGAAGCGTTACAGCGTATGCCAGGTGTAACCATTGAACGAAATAAAGGCCTAGGCACAAAAGTAAACGTCAGAAGTTTACCAAACGAATTTACTCATGTTTCTATTAATGGCGTGGCTACGGCATCTGGAAGCGGCGGTCGTGATGTAGAATTTGACATCTTCGCCTCTGAAATAATCCAAAGTGTTACCGTAAGTAAATCGCCAACGGCAGCAGATGAAGAGGGCGGTATTGCCGGCTCTGTATTAATCTCTACCGCTCGTCCATTTGATTACAAAGGACGCAAACTGATTGTATCGGCAGAAGGTGCACATAATTCTATTTCTGAAGAAATAGACCCTAAGTTTGCATTTTTAGCCAGCGACACCTTTGGTGATTGGGGTGCATTAGTATCTTACTCAAATTCAAAACGTACCAACCGTACTGACTCAAACTCTGGTATTAACTTCCGTCCATTATCTCGTTGGTTAGAAAAGTCAGGTTCTGATTCTAAACAGTTACAGTCAGACCAAGCGGCTGAAGTATTAGAACGTGATACAGGATTAACTATCAGCGACCGCTTTGACAGTGATGAAAACAGTCGTGTGGTATTTATCGATAAGATTGGTAATCGTGCTTATTTAAATGAACAAGAAAAATGGGGCGCTACCGCTTCTATTCAATATAAGCCAAGCGACTCATTAAGCTTAACGTTTGATGGCATGTTAGGTGGATATGACAGTACAGAAGATGAATACGATGCAGCTGCTTATTCAGCATCAAGTTCAAGTACGCTAGAAGAAATTCATGACTACGATGACACTACGTTAGCTGAGCATGACATTATGGTGTTAACTGATGTTTCTTATACCAATACTCAACATGAGTTTTTAAGTAAAGAAGTGGTTAATCAAACAGATTATAGCCAATACAGCTTAACGCTTGATTGGGATGTAATGGGTTGGGATGTTAATGGATTAATTGGTTATTCAGGCGCAGAGAAATTATCTGACTCTACTAACCTTAAACACACATCTTATGCACCTACACGTAGCCGTTATACTGAAGAAGGTGGCGAAGTCCTACTAAGTGAGAACGCCAACTCTATCGATATGTATAACTCACCAGAGTCTTATTTGTTTGATTTCTACGATGTTGATTTAGAAGAGATCACAGACGACAAATACGCTGCACAGTTAGACTTTAAAAAATCAATGGAGTTGATGCACTTTGAAGCGCTATCTAGCATCCAGTTTGGTGTTCGTTATACTGACAAATCTAAAGAACGTAACTTAGGTAACAACCAAGTTAAAGGCCCAAGTGCGGATGACGATTCATGGAAGGGCGTACGTACCTTACAAGACAGTGAGTTAACACCAGTTACAGATTTAGTACCAGGTGGTGCGTACTTACCTGATTTAGCTTACAGCCCACAGTGGTCTCAAATATCTAACGCTTATGCCAGAGAAACATTCCGCTACGACGGTTTCAGTGTTGAGTTTGAAGATGACCAATATTACCGTGTAGATGAAGAAGCATTAAGCTTTTACTTCATGGCTGATTTCTTATTTGATATTGGTTCATTGCCAACAACGTTAAATGCAGGCGTTCGTTCGGTTGATACGTCAGTGTTATCGTTTGGTTATCATCAAGTTCAAAATGCTGATGGTTCAACAGGTTACACAGATGCTCCAGTATCTAAAGAAGGTAACTACAGTGACGTATTACCTAGTGTAAATATGACGGTTGAATTAACGGACGATTTATTACTTCGTGCGGCAGCGTCTAAAACATTAATGCGTCCAGCGTTAGGTGATATTGCTTACAAACGTACAGTGAGTTTAAACGAATATAAATATCGTGATGGTAACCCAGACCTACAACCAACGTATTCTGACCAGTTTGAAATTGGCTTAGAGTGGTATATGGATGAAGGCGGTATTCTTGCTGCATCATACTTTGAAAAAGAAATTGAAGGTGTTGTACGTGAAACGCTAACAGGTATGGTTGACGATGTTACTAAGTATAACGACAACGGTTCTTTAGATGGTGTATATGACTTTGAGATATATCAAAAAGTTAACGCTGAAGGTTCGTATAAAGTGACTGGTATTGAGCTAATAGCACAATTACCATTAAGCTTGCTGTCTGATTCGTTAGAAGATTTTGGTATCAACTCTAACTACACTATGTTGGATAACTCGTTAACGGGTGACTCTGACTTAGGTATCCCAACCGCTCCTGTTGGTTTAGCTGAGAATACATTTAACATGACATTTTATTATGAAAAAGATGCATTTGATGCACGTATTTCATATAACTACAAAGATGAATATGTTGAATCTATAGAGCGTGATATGTATCCGGTTTATCGTGATGCTTACGGTCAAACAGACTTATCAATTGGTTACAAAATAACGGATGACATTAAAGTGAATCTGAAAGGTATTAACATAACAAACGAAGAAACAACGGGTTACACAATGGACCCAGCGTTTCCAACTATGTATGAACTTTCTGGACGCCGTATTAGCTTAGGTGTTCGCGCTAACTTTTAATCGTTAACGTTAAATGGACGGTCTAGTGCTTAAGATGCGCTAGGCCGTTTTTTTGTTTGTTAAGGAGCTCAACTTGAAATACTCATTTTCTTCTTTAGTTATACCTCTGGCTTTATATTTAGCTTCACATTCAATCATGTCAACAGCCCAAGCTAGTCTGTCAAAATCATCTGCTGAAAAAGCTAATATAAAAGCTAACATAAATGAAACGCAAATCGCCTTTATGCCAGATATCCATTTTCATGATATTTACGCAGACTTTAAAGATGGCTCATTTAAAGGGATCCCCAATAGCATCAGTGGTAAAAATGCTACCATTCGTAGTTTGTCTGCCGAGTTAAATTCCACGCGTTTATTTAATGAAAATTACTTCGCCATGTTTTCCGCATTGGACGACGCCGTATCTCGTGGCGTAAAACTAATTGCATTGCCTGGAGATTTTAGTGATGACGGCCAACCTGTGCACATGCGTGGTTTAACTAAAATTTTGGATAACTATGCCAAAGAGCATGACATTGAATTTTTTGCCGCACCAGGTAATCACGACCCAGTTAGACCTTTTAAAATCCCATCTGGTAAATCTGATTTTTTGGGTGCTGGTGGAAAAGAACAGCGCATATTCAGCCGCGGTAAAAACGAATGTAAAGGTTATGACGGTGCCAAGGCGGTTATAAAGGCTGCTGTTATAAAAAATTCGGGTATAAAAACTGACGTTAAAACAAACGCAGCATTAGACACCATTTGTAGTGAAGAAGTATCAGGCTTAGGTTACCAAGGAATAATGCAGCAACTTAAGTCTCATGGCTTTTATCCAAAACCAAATTATCACTATTGGGAAACACCTTATAGCAGCTACAACTCACATAATTATGACTATCAAACGGCACAAACCGAAAGTGTCAATGAACAGCGCGAATATGAAATATGCCATCAAGGTGCTGGTGGAAAATACAAGCAACTCAATGCTAATAAAAACAAAACGTACACAAATTGTTTTAATGTCATCGACAGTAGTTATTTAGTTGAACCAATAAAAGGCCTTTGGTTGTTAGCAATTGACGCCAATGTTTATGTGCCTAATTTTGATGCCACTGAAATAAAAGGCGCTACCGACGTAACTGATCCAAATACGTTTAAAGGTTCAAGTAGTGCGGGCTACAATAAAATGTTCACCCACAAAACTCAGGTTATAGAGTGGATAAGTGATGTGGTGAAACGTGCTAAAAAAGAAGGCAAGCAGCTTGTCGCCTTTAGTCATTTTCCTATGACAGAGTTTTATGATGGCCAAGAAGATAATGTCAAAAAGTTGTTTGACGAAAATAAATTCCAACGACCTCGTTTACCCAAAAAATCAGTAAGCCAAGCGTTAGCATCAACTGGTTTAAAGGTGCATATTGGCGGGCACATGCACATTAACGACACAGGTGTTACTCGTAATAACGACGGAAGTTTTTTGTTTAATATTCAAGCTCCATCTATCGCGGCGTATATTCCTGCATATAAATTAATGACATTAAAAGCCAATGAACAGATTGAAATACAAACTGTGGTGGTTGACGATATTCCTCGTTACTCTGAGCTGTTTGAGCATTACCGCCAAGAGCATAAAGTACTACAGGAAACAGACCCAAAACGTTTATGGAATATCGATATTCTGGCGTCTAAAAGTTATAAAGAATTTACTCAGTGGCATATCAGAGAGCTTACTAGACAACGCTTTTTACCAAAAGATTGGCCTGCAGATTTACGCAATTTATTATTTTCATTGAATGGATTAGACATGCTGGTTTTATCTCAATTAAACACGGATGTGACGATAAAGCAGTGGCAAGAAGGGCTTGTGAGTCTTGATTATTTACACAAAACACCTCAATGGACAACCGCACTTGTTAAAGCGAAAAAGCTAGTATTAGGTACAGGTTTACAAACGGAACAATTCAGTAAATGGAATGGGTTTGACTTGGCTGTCGATTTTTATCGGTTACACAATGCTGACCAATTAGCGTTACGAGATATAAGCCAACAGCGCCTAGCTCAATACTCAGTATTGACAAAAGCCCTAGCAAACAGCACGTTAGAAACAAGGTTAAAAACAACGAATGAGTTAGTAAATACTAACAAAGCGGAGTCGAATTCTAGCTTAGCGGAGTCAAATTCTGATTTAACCGAGCAAACACTAACGTCTGTATTTAAACGTCGTTTTGGTAATTTGTTTCGTTTATTTGATGGGTTTAAAAATGGAGCGCCGAGTGATCATTTTATGTTAAATCTATCGGATGGCACTATCACAGATCTTAAAAAGTAGTTAAAAAGACATTTAAAAATTGAAGGGTATATTTGCCGTTTTGATTAATCTAATTATTCAAAACGGTTTCTCTATTTAAAAAGCTATATTTCAAAAGAGCATTTATTTTAAAAGCAGTATCTCAGCTTGAAACTAGGATTCAGCTAGTAAAACATCACGCCTGTTACTTTACATATCGAGTTTCCAATCTACACTTAATTTCAATCACAAGTTAGCACATCAACACATGAGTTTATTCAGTTGTTGTATTAGGAGTATGTCATTAACATTTCTTACAATGTTGATACTTATCAGTATTTCAAAAAGAAACGTCTTATCCAGATATTTGGAGCTACAGAGTTAGTTTTATTAGTCGTTTTCATTCATCGTTTTTTTCTAGGCAATTACCTCCAATGTTTATTAGTTGGAATTACCGCCGTTATTTTATTAAGTGTTTATAAGCTAGCTAAAGATAATAAAGTTGAGCAAGGTGCGTCTGTTTTACTTTATGTACTTACTTTATTAATGATTCAGTTTATGTGGCGTTATGGCGGTTTGTACGACGAATCCGTTTTGGTATTTCCATGTATTTTAATAATGGCCGCTATGGTAGGCAGTAAGGCTGTATTCATTCGCCTTTTAGTTATTATTTCACTTTCAATTGGTCTTAATGGCTGGGTGAATAAAGAAGCTTGGTACAGCAATTCAACTCCAATTATCAGCCTAGATAACGCCTTTATTATTTTGTTGATCCTCTATTTAACCAGTTATTTTATTTGGATTTTAATTTATGACTTTAAACGTTTAGTCGACAAACTGCATATTGAAAATAACAATGCACTTGAGTCAAAACAAGAAGTAGAAAACCTATTACATCACGACGTGTTAACTGGCCTGCCAAATCGTATTATGGCTAAAGAGTTATTCCAAAAAGCCAGTTCAAAAGCCAACAGAACAAATCAAAAAATCTATTTAATGTTTATTAATTTAGATAACTTCAAGGTGATAAATGACGCGTTAGGGCATCAAGCTGGGGATGCATTATTGGTTGAGTTATCACAACGTATGTTCCAGTTAGTGCAAACCCATGACTCTGTATGTCGTTATACGGGCGATGAATTTATCGTGATTATGGAGTCGATAGAGTCAGAAGAATATGTTGCCAGTTTAGCCCATCATTTTATAGAGCAAATTCAAAAGCCTTTTTATTATTTAAACAATGAATTTATCTGCGGCAGTTCCATAGGTATTAGTACAACATCAACCGACGGTAATGAATTTGAAACCTTAATAAAATACTCCGACGCGGCAATGCATTATTCTAAATCTCAAGGTGGTAACAGTTTTCATTTTTATAATAAAGAAATGAACATCCACGGCCATGATTATTTAAACGTTGTATCTGACTTACGCAAAGCCATTGTTGAAGAGCAGTTTGTGCTCATGTACCAACCTAAAATAAACATCAAACAAAATAGAGTCACTGGTGCGGAAGCATTGATCCGATGGGAGCATCCACAAAAAGGATTAATATTCCCTGATAATTTTATTCCTCAAGCTGAAAAGTCAGGATTAATTGTAGAGATAGGCGAGTGGGCTTTAGAGCAAGCTTGCAAACAATGTAAACAGTGGCTGAATGAAGGGCTTGGAGAGTTAACGGTTGCCGTTAATGTTTCCTCTAAGCAATTAGCCAAAAAAGACTTTTATGCAAAAGTGAAGTCGACACTTTCACGCCATAAATTAGACGGTGAGTACCTAGAGTTAGAAATGACAGAGTCTTTGTTAATTGATAACTCAGATGAATTAAAGTTAACCCTTAGGAACTTACATCAACTGGGTGTGCATTTTTCAATTGATGACTTTGGAACTGGCTATTCTAACTTGGGCTATTTAAAAGAATTTGATATTGAATACTTAAAAATAGATCGTTCTTTTATTAGCGACTTAGCCTGCAATCAGAAAAATAAAACGTTAGTAAAAGCCATAATTCAAATGGCAAAAGGACTTGAGCTTGAAAATGTGGCTGAAGGCGTGGAAGACGAGCAAACGGTTAAAATATTGAAAGACTTAAACTGCGAAATTGGCCAAGGTTATTATTGGTCAAAACCAATAAAAGTAGACGAGTTTGAGTCCTTTGTTACGTCATTTAATGCTTATACCCATTAACAGTTGGAATTGTAAGTGGGGGATTTTGAAGGCGTGTTTATACTTATAAGGCGTACTGATAAGAGGAGAGCGCTAATAAGGCGCGATCTTGTTTTAACGGATAAGATAATGGAAACAGGTTCGAGATACGAGTGGCGAGTATCGAGTATCGAAAAGATTCGAGACTTAAGCTTTTACTCGTAGCTCGAGACTCGACTCTTGTTGCTAGCGCGGTATCAATTAAGTTTAATCCACATAAAACTTTTGGCTAAACTTAATCGTTTCTGTTTTATTGCCTTGTTGTACGTCTATTTCAAAGTTATATATTTCTTCATTGTCGTATTTAAGCTGAGCTAAATAGTAAGTCGCTTCGCCTTCGGTTACTTTAACAAACTCCAACTTAGTACGTTGACCCAATAAGTTTTTAGCCATGCCTGATACATAGGCATTTTGTGCTTTATCGTTATCTTTATTATCCAACACAGAAATATTTATAACCGCTAGGTATTTACTACGTTGTAGTTGGTACTGTTTGGCTATTTCAGGCTGAATAAACGAACTAGGAAAGGCAATGTAATGGATATCCCAATTACCTTTTGTGATCTTTTGTTCAGCATGACTATTAAAAGATAATAATGCTGATAGTAAAAGTATAAAACTGCTTAATAATTTCATGTTAAATCCAATACGTTTTTTTGATCAAGAACTTCTAAATAAAATCTCTACAACAGACTCTCTACAATAAATTCTTTAAAATAAAGAGCTTAGTAAATCTTGGAAACCTAATTCAACAAACTTCAAACCAATTAAAAACACCATAATACTCAAGTCAAACCCACCCATATCAGGCAAAATACGACGAATTGGATTTAACATAGGCTCTGTTAATTGGTGTAATAGGGCTTCAATTGGGTTGTAACCTTGACTAACCCAGCTCAAGATAACGCGAATTAACATCACCCAAAATATTAAATTAAGCACTTCTTTAATAATTGAAATGCTGCTGGCAATTAGGATTTGCATTGCAGGGAAACCTACGCCGTATAAAGCTTGTAACAAGGCAATTTTGGCAAAGCCAACTAACAACAATAAAACAATGCCAGCCCAATCCATGCCAGCAAAACCTGGAATAATACGTCTTAATGGTATTAACACCGGATTAGTGATTTTAACCACAAATTGACTGACCGGATTATAAAAATCGGCACGCGCCAGTTGTAACCAAATACGTAAAATGACAGCCATCATGTATAGGTCGAATAACGTTGATATTAAAAATTGAGTCGCTTGCATAACGTTCTTATTTCCAGTGTTTTATTTAAATTAAAGATAACGTGAATATTATAAAAAGTATAAGCCTTAAGTTAATTAAGGCTTATTCCTTTAGGATTATTCTCTTATGATTAAAGTTTACTCATTTCTTTCGCTCTTAATACTGCAGCATCTAACGCAGACGACACAATAGAGTCTAATTCCTTTTCATTAAATACTTTAACCGCTTCTGCTGTAGACCCGCCAGGCGAGGTTACGTTCACTCTTAATTGTTCAAAGCTATCATCACTTTGCGCGGCCATTTGCGCAGAGCCTAAAGCAGTTTGTAGTACAATTTTATCTGCCGTTTCTTGATCAAAGCCTAATTCAACTGCTTTTTCTGTCATACGTTGCATAAACAAAAAGAAGTACGCTGGTCCTGAACCCGATACCGCAGCAATGTCATCAATTTGAGACTCTTGTTTTAACCACACGGTTTTGCCAACAGCATCAAACATAACAGACGTAATTTCTTTATCTTGCTCAATAACTTCAGCCGAATATTTACTTGCGTCAGTACCACAAAATAAACCAGAAACCCCTAAACCAACCAAAGACGGAGTATTTGGCATACAACGAATAAATCTTACATTACCAATAATACCTGTGTAACGGTTTATGGTTAAACCTGCTGCAACTGTGATGATTAACTTTTGGCTAAAGTCGATACCTTGCTCAACTAAGTCAGTTAACATCGCCAACATCATTTGTGGTTTAACGCCTAAGATAATCACATCGGCTTGTTCAATAGCCGACTTATTATCTAGGTCAGTTTTAATCCCAAACTTTTGATGCAGCGCTTGTTGCTTTTCTTTAGTTCGGTTGGTGGCAATAATATTGTCTGGGTTAATACCACTATTAACCATGCCGCCGAGAATTGCGCCAGACATGTTGCCCGCGCCTATAAATGCATATGTGTGTTGCTTATTATTTATCATTAAATTCCTTTGTTTGTACTTGTTTGCATCGTACTTTTTGATTGTACTTATTTTGCTCATCGTTAAGTTTAATTGGAATTATAAATTAGCCAATAGCGCTTAATTTCGCTTACCAAATATAGCGGTACCTAACCTGACCATAGTTGAGCCACATTCAATGGCGATATCTAAATCACCGCTCATACCTAAAGACAACGTATCTACACTTGGATATTGTTGCTGTAAGTCAGAATAACAAGCCAACATTTGATTAAATTCTTGATTTAATTTTGGTCTGTTACCCATCTCGTCAGCGTCGTAATTATCCGGAATAGCCATCAAGCCTCTTAAAGTAACATGTTCTAACAAATTAATGGACTCAGCGAGCTCATTAACTTGCTCTAAACTGATACCTGACTTGTGTGGCGAGTTAGAAATATTAACTTGCAGTAACAGGTTTATATTTTTATTTAGCTCTTTAGCGTGAGTATCAATACGGTTCGCTACTTTAAGACGGTCAACACTATCAATCCAACTGGCACTTTGACAGATTATCTTAGTTTTATTACTTTGAATTGGGCCAATATAATGCCACTGAATATCCGCTAAATGACTTAATTTTTGATGTTTATCAAATAGCTCTTGAGCGTAATTTTCACCAAAAATTCGCTGCCCTGCATTATAAGCCGCAACAACATCTTCAACCGGCTTGGTTTTGCTTACCGCCATCAAAGTAACCGCACTTGCAGAGCGATTGTATTTTTGAGCAACATTTTCGATATTATTTTGGGCGTTTAACAATTGAGTTGCTATGTTATTAATATCACTATTTTTTGACATGTTCTTCCAGTAGGTACAGTCTTAACTTTTCTAGGTTTTATTTATGAATATAACCGAATTACTCACATTGAGTGTGCAGCATAACGCATCTGATTTACATTTGTCAGCGGCAACACCACCTATGATAAGAGTCGATGGTGATGTTAAGCCTCTGGACATAACAGCAAATAAAACGGACTTAAACGCGAAACAAGTTCAGTCATTAATTTACGACATTATGAACGATAAGCAGCGCAAAGAATACGAAGAAAAGCTAGAAACCGACTTTTCCTTTGAAGTCCCTAATTTAGCCCGTTTTCGTGTTAACGCCTTTAATACCCAGCGCGGCGCCGCGGCTGTTTTTAGAACTATCCCGGCAAATGTTTTATCGCTTGAGCAATTGGCCGCGCCAGATATTTTTAAACAAATAGCCAATAAACCAAGAGGTTTAGTGTTAGTCACAGGTCCCACAGGCTCAGGTAAATCAACAACCTTAGCGGCGATGATTGATTATATAAATACACAACGACAAGAACATATTTTAACCATTGAAGATCCCATTGAGTTTGTCCACAAAAACAAACAAAGCTTAATCAGCCAACGAGAAGTACACCGCGACACATTGAGCTTTTCCAACGCACTGCGTTCAGCATTACGTGAAGACCCAGACGTTATTTTAGTTGGGGAGTTACGAGACCTAGAAACCATTAGACTCGCCATGACCGCGGCTGAAACTGGACACTTAGTTTTTGGCACTTTGCATACAACATCAGCGCCCAAAACCATTGACCGTATTATTGATGTATTTCCAGGTGATGAAAAGTCGATGGTGCGCTCTATGTTGTCTGAGTCGTTACAGGCTGTGATCTCCCAAACCTTATGTAAGAAACAAGGCGGGGGCAGGGTTGCCACACATGAGATCATGATAGGTACGCCAGCCATCCGTAATTTGATCAGAGAAGATAAAGTGGCACAAATGGTTTCGTCTATCCAGACGGGGGCCAGTTTTGGTATGCAGACCTTAGATCAGAGTTTGGTTAAATTAAAGAATGAAGGGCTAATATCAATGGAAGAAGCGGTAAGTAAAGCGGTTGATAAGAGTGTTGTTGGGGGCATGAGGGCGTAGTTTTGTTTTAATAGGAAAATTTTGCGTATTAGTTTTGGTATCGTATTTTGATGAACTCTAAGGTTTCACCTTGACGGCGACCATACCTTTTTTCAACAGCCAAAAAAGGTAGGCGAAAAAGGCCGCCCGTCACCAAATATCTAATGGTATTGAACACTAACTTTTATCATCAAATACGGAAAAACATTCGTCCCTGAATACTTTCCTCAATCGGGCATCCATGCCCGCTCGATTTGAGAAAAGTTATATTCAATACAGATATTTGAATAGGGAGTAAAAGCAGAGCGAACCTGACGGTTCGCAGGTAAGAAATTGACTTATATGTTTGTACGTCTTTTTGAATGATGTCGCTAAAATAAAAAACGATCAATTAACTGAACGGATATACAGGTTTAAGTGAAAATAAGTGAATTTGTACTGTTATGGCACCTTATGTAATTTATTAAAATGGCTCGATTAAGTAGAGGTTTTTAGTAAGCTTCTGATTTTATGATAAATTATTTAAATAAAAATTTTACATAACGAGCCGATTCTTTAAAAATATGGCGTGTTATGTAAATGGCTCGTTTTCCCCAAACAAAAAAGCGATTGTTTATACTCACATCACCTGCTAAGTTATTAACATTAATAAATAAAAAAGGTTATAAGAGTGATAAATCCGCCTGTGGATAACTTCCTTTAACAGGAATTCGCGCTAATAAGCTGTTAAGTTGCTAAGGGAATCATGCCATCTCAGAAACCGTTAAAAGGTGTTGCGTACGATATTGCACATCACGCTCAAAGTGGATTAAGCTACTTGCACCCACATATGGGTGAACTATGCAAAGAAGTAGGTGTTACTGAAGCTGTCATAGATTTGATGGCAGATAACTCGTACCCAAAAGATCTGCGAGTGTATAAACCATTGAAATTAGCTATTGGCGCATTAAAAGATAAGTTTCATTCCATATTAATTAAACGTGAAATGAAATTGGAGTTCGTAAATGTTCTAAAGCTTAAATTTGTGTTTTATGCAGGTGATAATTATCTTTGCACTGTTGAGTCAATTTTGGTTAAAGCTGATGGTACTAAACATATTCAAACGGTGCAGTAGCAACTTAACAAGCTGTTCAAGCGGGACAAATTACAGTTGGCTGGTTCCGCTTCGCTTCACATTTTAGCCAACTACAACTTGCCCCTTAACAGGGCGTTAGGTGTATCAATGGATTCGAGTGTACTTCCCATTACCGTTATTGTCGCTATTTCTCTTTTTGTAATAAAAGAAGCCGTAGAATTATACCGAAGAATTATGGCTAACAGACATAAAATAGCAGCGATTAAAAAACTATTATCAAGTGAAATAGAGAAGAACAATTGGGTAGTGAAATCATTGCAGCGACATTTAAACGGTATTCAAGATGGCTGGTATAAAAGCGAATATATTATTGCTAACACATACCCTAAAGGTGTTCGTTTAGAAGAAAAAAGAAGCGATGGGGGTGGTGGAGGTTCGCCAATCTTTGAAGTGTCTACCTCAGTGTTTGATAAAATAGTTTTTGAATTGCCTGTATTGGATGCTGATTTGTTCGCTTTGGCAGAAACCGCTTATGAAGGTGTTGCTGAAATCAAACACATAACGGATAGTTTAATTGAGAATATTACTAACAAAGTGAATCATATTTCACCTGATTTCATGATTGCGTTTTGTGAGTACGCACTGGACGAACTTAATAACTCTCATACAAGTTTATGTAGCTTATATCTCAAATGTACGGGCAATGAGCTAACATCTCATAAATTGAGAACATACACCTAACAAGAACATCAAACGGAAAAATTACAGTTGACTGTTTTTCGTTCCTCAAACATTATAGCCAACTATAATTTCCGCTTATGTAAGCGTTAGGTGAGTTAATCATGCGCGTATATTATTTCACCAATGAAGAGTTTGGATTGTCAAACATTATCAATGAAAGAGTAAAGATTTCTTTGTTAGATGACTTGAATGATCCTTTTGAATTTCTTGGTGTAGATTTATCAGATAAAGAAGTTCGAAAAGCTTTTAAAGCAGCAAGGAATGAGGCTGTAAAAACAGCAGGTGTTATATGTTTCTGTAGGGACTGGAAGAATCCACTAATGTGGGGGCACTATGGAGACAAGCATAAAGGCATGTGTCTTGGATTCGACATCGATGACATACATATTAAAGAAGTTAATTATTTCCCATATATGATGGCTCCTAGCATAGACATGAATAAAGAATTTGGCGGTTTAACTGAAGAAATTGTTGAAAAACTGATGTGTACTAAATACGAAGGTTGGAAATACGAGAATGAAGTTAGGGTTCTTGTAGAGTTAAAAGAGAAAGATTCATCAGGACTATATTTCACTGACTTCAAAGGTAATATGGCGTTAAAAGAGATCTTTCTTGGACCACGTTCTAATCTTAACTTTGACCAAGTAGCAAAATAGCTTTGCTCTTACAATTCAGAAGTTAATGTATATAAATCTAGGGCAGCATTTACAAAATACGAAGTAGTAAAAGACAAGTCTAAAAGTGTGTATAAACACTCACCTAACAAGTCAAGCAAGAAGGACGTGCAAAATACGCACACCGCTTCTTGAAGCGTTATAAATCTATCGAGGAGTTTACATGTCCCTAGAGTTGGTCAGAACCATTTTTAGTGGTTTTACACTAGTATCTGTTCTTTTTGCAGTACTTAATTATTGGCTATCGAGAAAAAAGGCTAAGAATGATGCAATAGAATCGAGAGACAAAGGGATTTGTGAGCAAGCAATAATTTCTTTAGAAAGAGCTTATAGTAGTTTAATGAACGGTAAATCAGACTATTCAATGCCTGAACCTAATAGATTAAATTGGCTAACTTCAGCAAGACAAATAATGAAATTTAAGCAACTTTCGTCTATGTTAGAAACCGATTTATATAAATTAATTTGCTCAGAACACGAAGAACATTGGAAACATGAATTTTATTTATCATTTAAGGATGATTCATTTTTGCTTCCTGCATATTTTAAAGCTAATAATATTCATCTTAAGTCCGCTTTGATTATTATGAATTTTAAACAATGGTCTCCTGATGTTAAAGATCCATTAGACTCCATTGATGGTACACAATATATCAATGATGGCTATACGCTAAATGGACAACATGGCTTAGAAATTTGTATTAATGAGTCAAACGAAGATAGTTATAAGTAAACGATTTATAACAAGTCATTTAATTTCCACTTAATGAGGCGTTATACACCCTATAGGCTCAGCCATTTTAATACGTGCATTCAAAAGCCAATACAACTTACAGGCTAATTACTATAAAGAATCATACTGGCTAAGTATGATCTGCTCAGCAATTGTTTTACCTATAGCCTATTACCTCTGTTCATTTGTTTTCGTCGCCTTTGAAATTGAAAGCGATGTACCACTGAGACAATATGATCAATTAATAGTTATAACGTGCTTAATTATATGTTTAGTTATTGTTGCTATTTGTCTCTATATTGGTTGGGTATTGTCATCAAAGCTTTTTTACGGTCGTAAATTTAAAAACGGTGAAATTACTAAAGCTGAATTAACTGACATTACTTATAAAGGTCACTATCCTAAAAAGTGGCAAAAATAGAGAAACGGATGTATAACAAACGCCTTAAAGCGTCATTGCTATACAGTCACGCTTTTAGCAAACAACGCAAAAAGCCCGCCAGCGCAATGCGCATTAGGCGGGCGTTATGTGGCCTTTTGAGATCGCTCATGAATCGTGTAGAATTAAAAATAGTATTGGATGCAGAGCAAATAAAAGAGAATACTTATTCGCTTGTTGCCAAAGACTTTGATCCAAATGAAGTCACTTGCCTTCGGAAAAAGGGTGAGAGTTGGGTTGTATATTACAGTGAACGAGGTTTACAAACAGGCAAAGAGCTCTTTAAAACGGAGTCTGAAGCATGTATTCATCTCTTAGAGCTGCTTCGTTCAGACCCGACAACAAGAAGTAATTGGAAAAGCGGTTTTAGCTTATAAAATCGGTACACATAACAAGGGTTTTCAATACGGACAAATTACAGTTGGCTTTTTGTTCGTGCCTCACTTATTTTAGCCAACATATTATTTGTCTCTTAACTAGGTGTTAGCAGCCTTGGAGTAAGCTTGAAATTTCTATTACTAATATTGAGTCTTCCACTGTTGGTATCATGTGCTCCTAATAGCGTGAGCTACTTTCACCCAAAGAGTGAACACGGTGATGTGATAAATAATGGCTGTAGTCAAATTCCTAATACAGTTAGATATCAATCAGAAGCTGCCGATTATAGGATAGAATTATTCCCACATGGCGTCGCTTTGAAATTAACTCTTCAACATCAAAGCAAAGCTAGATGGATTAACAACAATTTCAATCTATTGATTGACGGTAAGAAGTACAGTTCAACCGTGAAAACTTTAGATAATCCATACCAGCGGACATACTGTGATTTCCTATTTTGGGGTTGTAGAACGTATGATATATATACTCAGATTATTAATTTTCCACTCAGTGAAGCTACAAATGTGATTTTAGAGCCTCCCAGCCCTCAAATAAATAGAGTAAAATTGAAGGTTGGTAGCATTAAATACGTTTATAAAAAATCAGTTTTATGGCAGGCAATCAACTGCTAAAAAAAAATAAAAAAACCACCCACTCAAGTTTGGTGGTTTTCAATATCGGATTTAAAGTCGCAGCTTTTATAAACGCGAGTAATAAACAATAAATAAACAAGGAGGTTGGTGTGAAGGTAATGGTTTTTGGATTTTTTAGTATCCTTATTTTAAGTGGATGTATGGCTAATCCGCGTGACAGTCTTTTGTATGAGGTTTTGCATGAGCCAACACTGAAAAATTGTATTTATGCCACTCCTGCAGATAAAAGTGATTGTGAAAGGCGTGCCAGTAACCGTAAGAGTGTAAAGTTTGGAGAATATGAAGAAGAAAGCGAGGTTATTCGTAGCACAGCTATTCCCCAAAAAACGGTTAATGAATTTTTAAAGAAAAAATTTCCTAAAAAGTCGTAAACACAAACATCACTTTTATTTTTAGATGTATTCAAATAACAAAGCTAGTTAGCGTAAGTTAATTGGCTTTTTCATTCTTATGAAACTTGTAATGGGTTTAAACTTCTATTTAGCCTTTCTTTAGTAATAATTAATTGTCACTCGTTTTGCTACGAGCAGCAAGCATTGCTATTATGTTGCACTTCATTAAAAATTAAGTATTGAATTTTATGCCAACAACGTTACTTGAACGAATTACTATTGAACCAAAATCTCCAGCTACTTCCTGTGTAATATGGTTACATGGACTAGGAGACTCAGGCGCTGGGTTTGCTCCTATTGTGCCAGTATTAGCTTTACCGGAAAATCATGGGATTCGTTTTGTTTTCCCTCACGCCCCAGAGCAAGCGGTTACGATTAATCAAGGTTATGTAATGCGTTCTTGGTATGACATTAAAAGTATGGATTTACATAATCGTGCTGATATAGAAGGTGTGTTAGCGTCTGAGAAACTGGTTAAATGCTTAATTCAAGAGCAAATTGACTCAGGTATACCTGCAGAAAAGATTATTTTAGCTGGTTTTAGTCAAGGTGGGGTTTTGAGTTTATTTACTGCTTTACGTTTTGAGCATAGCTTGGCAGGTATTTTAGCACTGTCGTGTTATTTACCGACTGCGGATAAACTACCAGAGCAATGCCATAGTGCTAACGCTGATACTCCTATTTTGCAAAATCATGGGGAACGTGACGGTGTTGTTCCTATAAGTGCAGGTAAAATTGCAAACGATTTACTTAATGCTGCTAAATATAATGTGACTTGGAAAAGCTACCCAATGGAACATTCTGTATTACCAGAGCAACTCGCGGATATTTCAGTGTGGTTACAAGCTAGGTTGCTTGCTTAAGATTTGTATAAACGGACAGCAATATTTGTTTATTTAAAATGAATATACTGTTTGACTGAAATCTTATTTGCAATCGAATGATTGCCTAAAGCCCTAAAGCCCTAAAGCCCTAAAGCCCTAAAAGCGAATGAAATAGGCATCCAGTCAAGTTTGGTTGTATGTCGGATTTAGATTGATGACGTTAAATAAAGTCTAGGTTTTATCCCTACTAGACAGGTGTTGCGCAACACGCTACACTTTTGTTATGATTAAATCATTCAAACACAAAGGTCTTAAAAAGTTTTTTGAGTCGGGCAGTAAGGCTGGTATTCAAGCTAAACATGAACGTCGACTCCGAATACAACTTGCGGCCATTGATACTGCGACTACGCTTGAAGACATTGATTTGCCAGGCTTTAGGCTACACCTTTTAAAGGGCAAACGTGATGGTATATGGTCAGTTACCGTTAATGGAAATTGGCGTGTTACTTTTGAATTTAATGACGGTAACGCTTTTATTTTAAATTATGAGGATTATCACTAATGAATATGCATAATCCGCCGCATCCGGGTGAGCTTATTTCCGATGTATATATGGAACCGTTTGGTTATAGTTGTCGTTTTGTAGCAAAACAACTTGATGTTTCTCCTTCTACTTTAAGTCGGATTTTGAAAGGGCAAAGTGGAGTTACACCTGAGATGGCATTACGTCTATCGAAAGCTTTGGGGCGCACTCCAGAAAGTTGGCTTTCAATGCAAGATAACTATGATCTTTGGCAAGTAAAAAATAATGTGAACTTAGCAAGCGTTCGTCAAATTGACTTTGCGATAGCGTAAAGGCATATAACAAGTGGAATAATAAAAGACACACTCATAATTCCATTATTCAAAATGATTAAAACATCAGCCGCAAACTTAAATAGTTACTGCGGCTTTTTGCTTCTTGGTGCGCCTAATAAAATAAACACATGACAAATGCAGACGGATAAAAATGCGCTTACGCCGAGTGCTCCGCCGTAACCATCAAAAACGGGGATTAGGTATTCAAACAGGAGTGAGAAAATAATGGATGCGCTGGTTATGGTATAAATGCCAAAGCGGTGTGGGGCGCTCATACCAATAAAAGTCCCGCCAAAGAACACGACAGCGTATAAATCAGCATTAAAACCTAATGCATCAATAATTAAATAGGCGATGATAGAAAGGGCTGCGGAAGCTCTGATACCGTCAAAGCGATTATGTCTAGCTAGGTAAAATGTTAAAAAAGCACCTAGTAGCGCCAGTATTGGGTATTCAATACTCAAAGTATTATCCCTCTGGCTAAAACAAAAATAGCCACACTGGCAAAGGCTACGCCGCCGAGTTTACCGCCAAAACCGGTAAACATATTCATTGTTAACACATATAAGCTTGCACCAATAAGCGAGATAATTGCAATTTCCCAGTAACTGGTAATTAGTTGTGTAGAGCACATGCCGGCAAAACTGCCTGCATAAATGGCAGCGTATGGATGGTTTTTATAATGTTCAGGGAACGGAATAAAAGAACCAACAAGTCCAACTAATGCTGCGGATATCACTAAAGGCAATGCAAATGTAGTATGCATTGCAAAACAGGCGACAAAGCCAAAAAAGAAAGTGATGAATTTTAACAGTAAGAATTTAATCATAAGCCTAGTAATGCAAAACCTAAATTCAAGAAATATACTTTTATATCTGTAACCCAAAATAGTGAGTTTTTTTATTGGTTAAACTTGATTTAACTTGGCAAGTTCTTCTTTAGCTTGTTCTGTATCCGCTTTTTTGTACCAAATTTTTGCTTGTTCAATATCTACAGGCTCTTTGCCTTTTCCGTAATGATAAATTTGAGCAATATTAATATAAGCTTTAGTGCGTGAAGTATTTAGCATCTTGTCAAAGTACTCAATGTTTTTAGCATATTGTATTTCATCTATGTCATACAGAGCGACTAACGTTTTGTTACGTTGTGTTTTACCCATTTTATCTGCATTAATTAAAACACTCTTTTGCTTAGTTAGATCATTTTTATAATACTTAGTGTATAAGTTAGATAGGTAGAATGTAGCGGTGGTTTCAATTTCATTAGTGGGGTTTAAGGTTAATGTTTTTTTCATGAACGCTTCTGTATTATCATAGACTAAAGTCTTCATCACACCGGTTTGTGAACCTCTATTTCCTAGAATAAGTCCAATTTCATAGATTTGATCTAAGTCATTTGATTTTAAAATATTTGAAAGGAGTAATAAGATATCTGGTATATATTCTTCTCTGTATTCTCTTCTTTTCAATAATATCCTTTTAAGATACTCAAGCTCTGTGAGCTTCTCTTCCATATAGCCTTTTTCAACCATCATGGCTTTTACTCGATCTCTGTTTATATATCCATAATAGTCATTTGTTTTCTGGTATAGGTTATAGAGATCGACTAAATCTTGTTTAGTCGCTGTTTTAATATAGACAGATTCAAGTTCTGCTGCTTTAAGCTCTAAGAAATGTTTAGAATAAAAGTTAAGAAGAGTTAACGTCGCTTTTTTATTTAGAGGGCTGTTTGCCAATTTAAGTAATTTTTCATACATTTTACGTCCATTGGGAAACGCTAACTTTTGATCATAAAACATCTTAGTTAAGGCTAGAATATCTTCTGAATTTGCATTTTCATCAATATCATCAGCCCATATTTTATATTGCTCCAAACCTTCTTTTGTAGCACCAAATTTGTATACATTACTCAGCTCTATCATTGACTTAATATCGCCTTGATTTGCTTTTTCAATTAAAGTTTCTTGAGAATTCCCAATAGAACAACCCGTTAAGAGTAAAAGTGGAATTAAGATGATTGAGGCGTAGATTTTGTGCATGTAGAGTTCTAATTTTTTGTTGTTCTTCATTTAAGATCTATTTTAACCTTAAGGATATCAAATGGTAAGTTATTTTATCTTGCGTAGGGTATCAATATCTGTATTGCTTAATGTGGTGGGGCGGACGGACAATAAAATCGAATAACAACACCTCAATTCAAGTTGCACAAAGCGTCTTTTCTAAAACAGATATAAAGTAACAGATATAAAAAAACCGCTCAGTGAGCGGTTTTTTTGTTTTAAGACTAGTAAGAATAACGAGTATTAGTCGTTATTCTTTATGCCTCTTATAGTGTTTTTGTCGTTGTAGACGTTGCACTACTTGTTGCTGATGCAGAGCCACCAGTTCTTGTAGACTTAACCACTGCTGTTCTTTCAGAGTCAGCCATTGCTGTTGGTACACCAACAGAAACTGATTCTACAGGAGTAGGCTTAGTCATTGGTGCACTTGCAAAACCTGCTGCGTTAGCTTGCGCTTTAACTGCCGCTTTTGCTTTTGGCTTAGCCGCGGCTTTCGCTTTAGGTTTAGCTGCTGCTTTAGGCTTTTCATCTGCTATTTTTGTCTCAGCTTCTACAGGAGCAGCTGGCTTTTCAGCTTTTGCTTTCGCAGGCTTTTTCGCTTTTGCTGGAGCTGCTTCAACAACGGTTTCAGTAACAACTGGAGCTTCAGTAGTAACAGTTTCAACTTTAGTTGTCTTTGTTACTTCAGCATTAGCCGTTTTACTTACTGGAGCCGCTTTAGCTTTTGGCGCTGCTTTTTTAGCAGGTGCTTTTTTAACAACTTTAGCTGGCGCTTTTACACCTTGAGCAATATTTACAATCGCTTTACGCTTTTGTTGAACCGCTTCTTGAGTGTTATTACGAATAGTACGTTTAGTCTTCATCACTTTTTTAGCAGCGACTTCATTAACGACTGCAGTATTAACTTCAACAGCTGCTGTATTCATGTCTACAACTGGTGCGTCAGTACTCGCGCTTTCTGATTTTTTAATACGTACATTTTTACGGTTACTACGACGTTGTCTACGTTCAGCATTATGCTCTTCTTTACGTTCTGGCGTTGTACGCTCAGAATTTTGAGTAGCTACAGGCTTTTTACGAGTGTCCGTGCGTGTCTCGTTACGATTGTCATTACGAGCTTCACGTGGAGCGTCTTGGTTACGACGAGTATCTTTTGGATTCGTGCGTCGAGTATCTTTTTGATCCGTACGTGTTGTGTTATCACGTTTTTCGTTACGTTCGTTTGGTTTTCTTTCACCAGAGCGAGCGTTACGAGGACGGTTCTTTTGATTGCCACCACGACGGTTCTCGTTTTTACCTTTGTAATTACTATTACGGTTTTTATTTTGAGGCTTCGGCTTTTCTTCCTTAGCAAATAAAGAACTTACCCATTTAACCGCTTTTGATATTAAGCCAGGTTGTTTAGGTTTGTCATTACTTGAAGATGCAGCTGCTTTTGGCGCCGCAGCTTTAGGAGATGCAAAACCTTTTAGTACAGGCTCTTCAATTTCTTTCTTAGATAAAGGAATAATCTCTTTAGTTAACTCAGTCTCTTCTGGACGAGTCACTAATTTAAAGCTTGAGTCTGCAATATCTTCGTCAATGCGTACACGTACAACATCATAATGTGGCGTATCCATATGGATGTTAGGGATAACCATGATGTTAACTTTGTTGTTGTTTTCAATGTGACGAATAGAGTCACGTTTTTCATTCAACAAGTATGAAGATACAGGCACTGGAACTTGTGCTTGGATTTGAGCCGTGTTGTCTTTAATCGCTTCTTCTTCAATTAGACGAAGAATTGATAACGCTAACGACTCATTACTTCTTACAGTACCTTGGCCATCACAACGAGGACAAGTATGTTGACTTGCATCACCTAGTGAAGGACGAAGACGCTGACGAGACATTTCTAGTAAACCAAAACGGCTAATTTTGCCGATTTGAACACGAGCTCTATCTTGTTTAATGCTGTCTTTTAAACGGTTCTCAACATCACGTTGGTGTTTAGGCGGAGTCATATCGATAAAGTCGATAACTAACAAACCACCTAAGTCACGTAAACGTAATTGACGTGCAATTTCTTCTGCTGCTTCTAAGTTTGTGTTTAGAGCCGTCTCTTCAATGTCGCTACCTTTGGTCGCTTTTGAGGAGTTGATATCAATAGAAACTAGCGCTTCTGTCGGGTCAATAACAATTGAGCCACCAGATGGTAATCTAACTTCACGTTGGAAGGCAGATTCAATTTGGCTTTCAATTTGATAATGAGTGAACAGTGGAACTTCACCTTGATACAGCTTTACGCGTTCAATGAAGTCAGGTCTGAATAATTCGATGTGACCGCGAGCTTCGTTATAAACGTTTTGGTTATCAATTAAGATTTCACCAACATCACGTTTTAAGTAATCACGGATAGCACGGAATACAACATTACTTTCTTGGTGGATTAAGAAAGGAGCAGGCATACTTTCTGATGCTTGCTGAATAGCTTCCCAATGTAATAGTAGGGCGCCTAAGTCGTATTCTAATTCTTCATAAGATTTACCAACACCTGCGGTACGAACGATTAAGCCCATGCCTTTTGGTAATTCTAATTTGTTTAATGCTGATTTAAGCTGCGTTCTTTCATCACCTTCAATACGACGAGAAATACCACCGGCACGAGGATTGTTTGGCATTAATACCAAATAGCTTCCTGCAACACTGATAAAGGTAGTTAAGGCTGCGCCTTTTTGACCACGTTCTTCTTTGTCGATTTGAACGATTACTTCTTGTCCTTCCTTTATCACTTCTTTGATATTTGGACGGCCAGAAAATTTGTAATCTGATGGAAAATAGTTACGAGCTATTTCTTTGAGAGGTAGGAATCCATGACGATCTGCGCCATAGCTTACGAAAGCCGCTTCTAAACTCGGCTCTACTCGTGTAATTATTCCTTTATAGATGTTGGCCTTTTTTTGTTCATGACCTGGACTTTCAATATCCAAATCATATAACTTTTGACCATCAACCAATGCAACACGCATCTCTTCTTGTTGCGTGGCATTAATTAACATGCGTTTCATTATATGTAACTCTTCTTTTATCAAAGGCCACAATTCGCACGTTTATATCTGCACTTTCTAAACACCTCGGCGCTGTATAGTTTCACAACTATTGCTTACTGTATTTCAATCATCACGATTGTAATCAAGGATACTGGATTCTATTTTTAAGAATTCTTCGGTGCCTTTAGCATATAAACGCTATTGGAATTCGTGGCACTGGTTAAGTTAACGCCTCTAAATTTCGACTGGTCTGAACGGTTAAAGTAGAGGGTAATATGATACTCGCATTACCTTACTTAGTTGGCGTGGAGGTTTGAAGCTTTTTGGTCTGCCAGTAATATGTACATGGCTTTATCTATTAACTCTGATATGATCGTGTCTTCAAACCCTGCTCCGTTACATGACTCTTATGTTCATTACCTGAGGCAGTTCAATCAGTTGCTTTATATTCTAAAGCGCCGTTATTATCGGTCGCAAATGCAGATATAGCAACTGAATTAATAGTTTATTTATATAAATGTTAAATTAATGACTAGTGAAAGCCAAAAAATGCCTGAAAATGAAATAAATTATCCAAAAGTTCAACAAGTTGAAATCGACGAAACTTATGTTGGACAGAGGATTGATAATTTTTTAATCACTCGATTAAAAGGTGTACCCAAAAGTGTAATTTATCGAATTATTCGCAAAGGCGAAGTTCGAGTTAATAAAGGCAGAATTAAGCAAACCTACAAACTGCAATTAAATGACATTATTCGCGTTCCTCCTGTTCGAGTTAGCCAAGACACACAACCGGCAATATCGGACAAGTTACAAGCGGTGCAAGACCTTGAAAAATCCATCATTTATGAAGACAAAACGTTAATCGTGTTAAACAAACCTTCTGGCATGGCGGTTCATGGTGGCAGTGGTTTAAAATTTGGTGTGATTGAGGCGATGAGAGCGTTACGCCCAAGAGAAAAAATGATGGAGTTGGTGCATCGTTTAGACCGAGATACCTCTGGCATTTTGTTAATAGCTAAACGCCGTTCAGTTTTGGTTGCCTTGCATGAGCAATTACGTATCAAAACCATGAACAAGGTTTATTGGGCATTGGTAAGAGGGCAGTGGAGTGCGAGTCAGCGTTCGGTTCAAGAACCTTTATTGAAAATCAACACCAAATCAGGTGAGCGCATTGTGGTGGTTAACCGTGAAGATGGTAAAAAGTCATGTACTTTGTTCGAGGTTATTGAAGAGTTTGATGGTGCCACGTTAATAGAAGCAAGACCGCAAACGGGCCGTACTCATCAAATTCGTGTGCATACCGCTTGTAAAGATCATCCAATTGCTTGTGATGATAAATACGGCGACAGAGAATTTGATAAGCTAGTTAAAAAAGCGGGCATTAACCGACTATTTTTACACGCTAAAGAGATCTCGTTCTTTCATCCAGTGTCGGAAACCACGGTGCATTTTGAAGCGCCATTAGATCCTGTATTGGAAAAGGGTTTAGAAAAATTAAAAGTGTTAATTCCTCAAACTAATACAGTTGGAGTCTCAGAATAAAAGTCCTTCCTAGGATATGCGTGCAAAATAAGCTTTATATATAAGATGTGTAAACGAACATGGTTGTGATTTGCTGTTATAAGCGAGTTACAACCAGGTTCTTATTCTTTAAGTCATTCGACTGTCAGTTGCCAAGCTCAGCTCCTTATTTAGAAATCACCCCTTTTGAAGTCATTGCTAAAGTCATTCATAACAGCATTAGTAACGCTATTAGTCACAAAATGGTCATACTCAAATGTTACATTGCCGATAGATGTCCTTTTATCTTAATAACGTAGGTTAATGTGTCGTATACAACCTCATGGCTTGAAGAAATCACTCGTTTAATATTAGACCGTAGTTTAACCATAGTATTCCAACCTATATTTGATGTTAGTGAAGAGTCTATTCTCGGTTATGAAGCATTAACTCGTTTACCCCCAGACTCACTTATTAATAATCCAGAGCATTTATTTAACCTTGCTAATAAAGTCGGCATGTTATCCGAATTAGAATTGCATTGTCGCAAGCTGGCGATTAATCGTTTTGCTCAACTGAAACTCAATGGTTTGTTATTCTTAAATGTCAGTCCCTGCACATTATCTCAAGCCGATCATCCAAAAGGTGAAACCTTAAACTTGTTAAAGTGCGCAGGAATAGCGCCAGATAGAGTCGTTATTGAGATAACCGAACAGTTTGAAGCAAAAGATAATCAAATATTAAAACAAAGCTTAGAGCACTATCGTGAATTGGGATTCAAAATAGCAATTGATGACTTAGGCACAGGGCATTCCGGATTAAAACAATGGTCAGAGCTTAGGCCTGATATTGTAAAAATTGATCGGTATTTTATTAGTGGTTGCCATCAAAATATTGTTAAACGTGAATTACTCAGAACTATTTTTGAACTAGGCACCGCGACAGGCGTGTCTATCATTGCTGAAGGGATAGAGCTTAACGAAGAGTTTTTGTTATTAGAAAAGATGGGAATGCAGTTTGCCCAAGGCTTCTTATTATCAAAACCAGCTGAATTTCCTGATGTTGGTTTACCAGACGGATTAAGCTTACGCCATATAGGGCCTAATAAAATCATCAAAGATAATAATCTTTTTGAATTAGAAAAGTTAATCACCTATGTAATGCCTGTTTCAATCGATGAAGTTTGCTCCGAGGTATATCAGATATTTAAGAAGTCAGCCCAAATACAGTCTATTGCTGTAATCGATCAAAACCAGAAACCAATTGGGGTTATTTACCGCGACACTTTAGCCGAAATCTTTTCGTCAGATTACGGTCACGCGCTTTATGATAAAAAGCCAATAACCAATTTAATGAGCAACTTACCCTTTATTGCTGATATATCCGCTTCAATAGATGATGTGAGTAATTTAGTTACCGACAATATCCATTTTGATTTAAGACCTGAGTTTATTGTGGTGGATAACGGTAAATATGTAGGCGTTGCGAGTATTCGTTCGTTATTGAAAATTATGACGGAACAAAAAATCCAACATGCTCAACACGCCAACCCATTAACTATGTTGCCGGGTAATATAGTGATTGAACAAAAAATCATGCAGTTACTCGCCAATAAGCAAACCTTCTCTATGGCATATTTTGACTTAAATCATTTTAAACCTTTCAACGACTTATATGGATACGGGGAAGGGGATGTGGTGATCCGCCTGGTGGCCGATGTATTATCTAAAGTTTGCAGCAAGGCGTTTGTTGGACATGTAGGTGGTGATGATTTTGTGGTGTTATTTCAATGTGCAGATTCAGAATTTGACTGCAAAAAAGTATTAGAAATATTTGAACAAAGAATTAATAGTATTTTTAAACCCGAACATTTAGCCCAAGGTGGTTACTTTTCTGTTAGTCGTAAAGGTAATAAAGAGTGGTTTTCATTAATGTCATTATCCTGTGGCATCATTCATCCGAACGTTAATATTGTACAATCTCATTTAGATGTGGCGAATTTAGCCTCGGAAGCTAAAAAAATGGCAAAGAAAATGAAAGCAGGGGAAGTTTATATACAACCTACATTAAATATTAACGTGGCGAGTGAATTAGACGGCAGTCGAGCGTAGAGGATACGTATTAGTGGTGACAACTGAGAGATGATAGCAATTAAGTAACGGCTAATTAAGCAGTGCTGTCAGCACCGACTGCTTTGTCAGCACACCTTGTACTGACAAACGCTATTAATTAACCGCTATATATAGCTATTGCTGATTCAGCTTATAGTGATATTTATCGCCAAGCTACTTGGCTTGTTGATTTTTTAAAACCGAATAGCCAAACTTCTCCAATAAGCCTACTAATTTAATAAGTGGCAATCCAACCAGCGTATTTGGATCGTCGCCCACCAATTTTTCAAACAAACAAATCCCTAATGCTTCACTTTTAAAGCTACCAGCGCATTTGTATGGCGTTTCAGCGATAAGATAAGCTTCAATGTCTTCTAACGTTAATTGTTTGAAGTAAACCTCAAACGGTTCAACTAAAGAGTGGGTTTCACCTGTGTCACTGTTAATAACCGCTAGCCCAGTTAAAAACGTTACCTTATTACCAGAGAACGAAGACAGCTGTTTAATGGCGTTTTCGTGGGTATGAGGTTTACCTAATATAGTGTCATTAAATAAAGCAACTTGATCTGAACCGATTACTAACGCATTATCGTGTGCGTTTGCAACCGCCTGTGCTTTTGCAATGGCTAATCGTTCTACTAACTGATGAGCAGTTTCATTAGGTAGAGCAGTTTCATCTACTTCTGGTTTTGCAGTTTGGAAAGATAAATTAAGTTTTTCTAAAATTTGTTTTCTAAATTCAGAAGTGGAACCTAGAATGATAGTTGGTTTTTTTTTCATAAATAGCTCAAAAAAATAGCAAAGTGGTTAATAAGTAAAATATTTTGAAGAAGTTTAGCTTTTTTTACACTTTCATACTATTTTCTTTTGACTATGTTGCTCAGTAACTATAATATGCGCGCCCTATGCAAAAGATGAAAATTCCAATATCAATCGAACCAGCAAAAGCTGCGTTAAAACGAATGACCATAAACGGTATTATCGTTAATGGTGAACTGTCTCGTTTGGCTGAAGTGGCTGATGTGTTAGATGAATACTTGGACGTAGCTATTGAATGTGGTATTGATCCACAGGAATTAGTTTTTGTTCGAGGCAATGCTTCAGCCAATCTAGAATTGCGTTGTCAGCGTTGTGGCAATGGTATAAAAATGAATGTTTCGACTGAATTTTTATACACGCCTGTGCGTCGAGGTCGTGCTGCTGAAGAGAGCGATGAACAGATACCGGATGCATACGAAGAAATCGAGTTAAATGAATTTGGTGAAATTAACCTTGTTCAATTGGTCGAAGACGAATTAATGCTGGCGTTGCCGATTGTAGCAATGCATGAACCAGAAGATTGTTCGATTACAGAAGACGACATGACATTTGGGGAGTTAGCGCCAGAAGCAATGGACGAAGAAAAATCTAATCCATTTGATATATTGAAAAATTTAAAGAAATAATTTAAAGAACTAGGAGACGGCTAATGGCAGTTCAAAAAAGTAAGAAATCCCGTGCTAGACGTGGCATGCGTCGCTCACATGATGCATTAACTACTGAGCATTTATCTGTAGATCAAACGACTGGTGAAACTCACCGTCGTCATCATATGACAGCAGACGGCTACTATAAAGGCCGTAAAGTAATATAAAGTAAGTTTAGGCTACTTTATATTATGCGTGATATTCGAATTGCGCTAGATATGATGGGGGGCGATTATGGCCCCCGATCTACTATCCCTGCAGCGATCAGAGCTGTGGATAAATATCCAAATCTACATCTGTTCCTTTGTGGTCACTCACAGAGTATTCACACCTTTCTGAATAAACATAATGCATTGGCACATCCAAGATTAACTATTGTTCATACTGAACAAGTGGTAAATCAAGACGAACGTCCCGATCTTGCATTACGTCGAAAACCCAAATCATCAATGCGTAAAGCCTTAGAACTTGTTGAACAAGAACAAGCAGATGCTTGTGTTTCTTCTGGAAATACTGGTGCTTTATTAGCGATGGCTCGTTATGTGTTAAAAACCTTGCCCGGAATTAAACGTCCTGCATTAATTAGTGCTTTGCCTACCTATGAGAATGAAAAAGTATTCTTACTAGACTTAGGCGCTAACATTAATCAATGTGCCGACACTTTATTTCAGTTTGCGGTTATGGGCTCTGTTATGGCAACAGAAGTCGAGCAAATTGAATCCCCACGAGTTGCTTTATTAAATGTTGGTTCTGAAGACATTAAAGGCAGTCAACATCTAAAAGATGCGGCGATAAAACTCAATAACTGCAAAGAAATCAATTACGTTGGTTTTGCTGAAGGAAATGACATATTTTCTGGCAAAGCAGATGTAATAGTGTGCGATGGATTTGTGGGAAATGTGGCATTAAAGACAATAGAAGGGGTTTCCAAACTCATATTGTCTAAAATAAAAGCACTTAGCGAAAAGTCATTTTTGAGCAGAATCCTAGCAGGAATGCTACTTCCAGGCATTAAAAAGCTATTTTCTAAAATGAACCCCGACCAGTACAACGGCGCGAGTCTGGTAGGATTGCGCGGAATCGTTGTCAAGAGTCATGGAAACGCATCTTCGCAAGCATTTTTTAGTGCTATAAAAGAGGCGGTTAAAGAGGCTCAACGTCAAGTTCCCCACAAGATTAAAGATAAGGTGGAACAAGTTCTCAACGACGAGAAAAAGTAAGAATAATCTAAGACGTAGAGAGGGTGCATGTTTTCAAGAATAGCAGGTACTGGTAGTTACTTTCCTAAGCAAGTACGTACCAATAAAGATTTAGAAGAAATGGTTGATACCAACGACGAATGGATCCAAGAACGTACTGGCATGAAAGAACGTCGTATTATTGGAAAAAACGAGTCCGTTGCAACTATGTCTGTCGAAGCATCTAAAAAAGCTATTGAAGCCGCTGGTATTGACCCAAGTGAAATAGATTTTGTTATTGTTGGCACAACAAGCCACGCTAGAGCATTACCAAGTGCAGCTTGTGAAGTTCAACGCGATTTAGGTTTAACATCTGGTATCCCAGCAATGGACGTTGCTGCGGCATGTTCAGGTTTCTGTTATGCGTTAAGTATTGCAGACACTTACATTAAAGCAGGTAAAGCTAAAAAAGCATTAGTTATTGGGGCCGACTGTTTAAGTCAGATGATGAGCCCGGATGACCGTTCTATGGTGATTTTATTTGGCGACGCCGCCGGTGCCGTTATTTTAGAAGCCTCAGAAGAACCTGGCGTATTATCTACTCACATCCACTCGGATGGAAATTACACTGAATTATTACAAGTCGCTATGCCGGTTCGCGGAGATGAAGCCTCGGTTCATACTTCTTGGGGAACGATGGAAGGCAACAAAGTATTTAAAGTTGCAGTGACTAAATTATCTCAAGTTGCTGATGAAACATTATTAGCGAATAATATTCAAAAATCAGATATCGATTGGTTGATACCGCATCAAGCCAATTTACGAATTATTTCAGCGGTTGCTAAAAAACTGGATATGTCGATGGATCAGGTTGTCATCAACCTTGATAGATTTGGCAATACTTCAGCAGCAACGGTTCCTACTGCCTTGGACGAAGCCGTTCGTGATGGCCGAATTCAACGTGGTCAAACTTTATTATTTAATGCATTTGGCGGTGGTTTTACCTGGTCATCTGCGTTAATTAAGTACTAATAAATTAAAGACTAGAATTAGAAATTCATAAACCTAAATTAGAGAAGTATTAAATGAGTAAAGCAATTATTTTCCCAGGCCAAGGCTCTCAAGCTGTTGGTATGTTGGCTGATCTTTATGAAAATCATCAGGTTGTTCAAGATACGTTTAAAGAAGCTAGTGATGCACTTGGTTATGATATGTGGGCATTGGTAAGCGAAGATGCTGACGGTAAATTAAATCAAACTGAATTTACTCAACCTGCATTATTAACTAGTTCAGTTGCTGTTTGGCGTGCGTATTTAGAAAATGGTGGTGAAAAACCTGCATTTTTAGCTGGACACAGTTTAGGCGAGTATTCTGCATTAGTTTGTGCCAATGTATTTTCGTTAGCTGACGGTGTTAAGTTAGTCGAAAAACGTGGTCAATATATGCAACAAGCCGTTCCTGCAGGAACTGGCGCTATGGCTGCCATTATTGGTTTAGCTGACGATGCGATTGCGAAAGCATGTGAAGACGCAGCGCAGGGACAAGTGGTTTCATCGGTTAACTTTAATTCACCAGGTCAAATTGTTATCGCTGGTAATAAAGAAGCAGTAGAACGTGCAATGGAATTATGTAAAGAAGCGGGCGCTAAGCGTGCATTACCTTTACCTGTTTCTGTGCCATCTCATTGTGCGTTAATGAAACCAGCTGCTGAGCAATTAGCAAAAGATTTAGAGTTACTAACATTTAACGAACCTACAATTCCGGTTGTTAATAATGTTGACGTTGTAGCTGAAACATCTGGCGAAGCGATAAAACAAGCGTTAATAAAACAATTGTATAGCCCAGTTCGTTGGACTGAAACTATTCAGTTTATTGCTTCTGAAGGTATTACTCAAATGTTTGAATTTGGACCAGGTAAAGTATTATCTGGTTTAGTGAAACGTGTAGACAAATCAGTAAGTTGTGTTGCAATTGGCGATAGCGCTAGTTTAGACGCAATCAATAATATTTAAGAACACATATATAAATTATAGGAATTAACATGTCTTTATTTAGCTTAGAGGGCAAAGTTGTTTTAGTAACTGGCGCCTCCAGAGGAATTGGTAAAGCGGTAGCTGAAAAATTAGTTGCCATGGGTGCAAAAGTAGCTGGTACAGCAACGTCTGATAATGGCGCTGAAAAAATTTCAGAATACTTAGGCGACAATGGTAAAGGTTATGCGTTAAATGTGACCGAAGCCGACTCTATTACTAGCGTATTAGCAGCAATTAAAGCCGACTTAGGTGATGTTGACATTTTGGTTAACAACGCAGGTATCACTAGAGATAACCTTCTTATGCGTATGAAAGACGATGAATGGAATGACATCATCGATACCAACCTATCGTCTATCTTCCGTCTAAGCAAAGCGGTATTAAGACCTATGATGAAAAAACGTCATGGTCGTATCATTAATATTGGCTCTGTAGTAGGTACTATGGGCAATGGCGGCCAAGCAAATTATGCTGCAGCAAAAGCTGGGGTTATAGGTTTTTCAAAATCTCTAGCAAGAGAAGTTGCATCTCGTGGAATTACAGTTAATGTAGTATCACCTGGATTTATTGATACCGATATGACTAAAGCGTTAGATGAAGGTCAGCGCGCAGCGATATCAGATCAAGTTCCAGCAAACCGTTTAGGTGAACCGGATGAAGTTGCATCTACTGTTGCATTCTTAGCAAGCAACGAAGCAGCGTATGTTACGGGTGAAACCATTCACGTAAATGGCGGCATGTATATGGTATAACCGTCGAAATCGTATTGATTTTGATGGAAAAGTAGCCGAATCGCACTTGTGAGGTTCGACCACCGACATAAAGTAAATAATAACTTGAATACGTGGTTATCAGTAATTAAACTAGCCGTATTCAAAATTTAAAATTTATCTTTTTATTGATAAGGAAAATAAGATGAGCATTGAAGATCGCGTAACTAAGATCGTTATAGAGCAACTAGGTGTTAAAGAAGAAGAAGTAAAATCAGAAGCATCTTTTGTTGATGATCTAGGCGCTGATTCTCTAGACACTGTTGAATTAGTAATGGCTCTTGAAGAAGAGTTTGACACTGAGATTCCAGATGACGAAGCAGAAAAAATTACAACTGTTCAATCAGCTGTAGATTATATCAAAGCACACGCTGAATAATTATATAATTGTTTTAAAAAGGCAGCTTTGGCTGCCTTTTTTTTCATCTTATATTTGTTTTACCAGTTAAGATTTAGCAGCAAATACCAATTGTATTAATGAATTTATATCCACACTAGTTCATTAATACAATTGATATTAGGTAGAAGTTTAGGAGAGTGTTTGTGTCGAAGCGTAGAGTTGTTGTGACTGGAATGGGCATGTTGTCACCTGTAGGGAACGACGTACAATCATCATGGGCAAATTTGTTGGAAGGAAAAAGTGGAGTCGATTTAATTACTCACTTTGATACAACAAATTTCGGTACTAAGTTTGCTGCAATGGTTAAAGGTTTAAATACTGAAGATTACATAGCGCGTAAAGATGCGAAAAAAATGGATCTATTTATTCAGTACGGTCTTATTGCTGCTATCCAAGCTATTAAAGACTCTGGTCTTGAAATCACTGAAGAGAATGCATACCGAATCGGTGTTGCTATCGGCTCTGGTATCGGTGGTCTTGGCTTAATTGAAGAAAACCACACTAAGCTGATGAATTCAGGTCCTCGAAAGTTATCACCATTTTTTGTTCCTTCTACCATTATCAATATGATCTCTGGTCACCTTTCTATTATGTATGGTTTAAAAGGCCCTAATATCTCTATTACCACGGCTTGTACAACAGGCGTTCATAATATTGGTCAAGCGGCGAGAATGATCTCTTACGGCGACGCTGACGTTATGGTAGCCGGTGGTGCAGAAAAAGGCTCAACTCAGTTAGGTATTGGTGGGTTTGGTGCAGCTCGTGCTTTATCTTCTCGTAATGAAAGCCCTACAGAAGCAAGTCGTCCTTGGGATAAAGACCGTGACGGTTTTGTTTTAGGTGATGGTGCTGGAGTTATGGTTGTTGAAGAATACGAACACGCCAAAGCTCGTGGTGCGACTATTTACGCTGAAATCGTTGGCTTTGGTATGAGTGGAGATGCTTATCACATGACATCACCGCCAGCTGATGGTGACGGTGCAGCACGTTCTATGATGAATGCAATAAATGACGCACAAATAAACCCTGAACAAATTGGTTATATTAATGCGCACGGCACATCAACGCCAACGGGTGACAAAGCTGAAACTGCAGCGGTAAAACGCGTATTTGGCCATCATGCGGGTAAAGTCATGGTGTCTTCATCTAAATCGATGATAGGGCACCTGCTAGGTGCTGCTGGCTCTGTAGAGTCTATTATCACTGCGATGAGCTTAGTTGAACAAAAAGTAACGCCAACCATTAACCTTGATAATCCAGATGAAGGTTGTGACTTAGATTACGTACCTCATACGGCTCGTGATGCTAAGTTAGAATACGCTCTGTGTAATTCATTTGGTTTTGGCGGCACAAACGGCACATTGTTATTTAAAAAAATGTAACTAAATGAATGATTAAGATGATAATACATCGTTAATTTGATACAAAAGCCTATCTAAATTGTTAGTTAGGCTTTTTTTATGTTTTTTTTGTGTTTTGACCACAATATAAATAAAATCTCGATAGAGAATGAATTTCAACACCAACGAAGTTTTTTATACGGAGATGGTCACTTCACTACGATGAAAGTCGTTGATGGTTTAATTCAATTTTTTTCTGCCCATTTAGTTCGTTTACAACAAGCAAATGAACGGTTAGAGTTTAATGACATTAACTGGAAATTATTAGAACTAGAATTACGAAAGCTGGCTGTTCAGATGGAGCTTGGTTTTATAAAGGTTCACTTTAGCCGAGGTCAGTCAATACGTGGGTATGGTCAATGTGCAAAAATTAACACCAATATTTTTGTCTCTAGTGATGAACTGTCAGCTCCTTTTATAAAAGAAATCCAGCAACCAAAACCAATTGCATTAACCCAATTAACAACTCAATTAGGCTTGCAACCTCTTCTTGCGGGCATAAAACACTGCAATCGTTTAGAACAAGTGTTAGCGTCTGTAGAGTTAGATAAAACCGTATTTACCGATGGTCTAATTGCAGACATTAACGGTAATTTAATAGAGACAACAAAGGCTAATGTTATCTGGTATCAACAAGGCAATTGGTACACGCCATTATTAACTAATGCGGGTGTCAGTGGCGTTATATTAAATCAGCTACTAGAGTACAATAATATCATTGCCGTAGAAAAAAATATTAATGATGTAATTCAACAAGCTGAAGCAATATTCATTTGTAATAGCTTAATTGGTATACAGGCAGTTTCAAGCATTGATGATAGAATGTTCAATACTGAATTGAGTTCGCAATTTATGCAAAAAATAATTTTATGAAAGAAGTAACAAGTGCCTAAAAATTTAAAATTTAACAAAAAAGTTCTGATTAACGTCACGCTCTTATTCTTTGTATGCCTTTCTCTTATTGCGTTTGGCGCATTAAGAGTCAGCTACACTCAACCAATTGTTTTGTCTGACGCTAAGCTCATCCATATTAAAGAAGGTGACTCACTTAACTCAATATGTCATCGCTTAACACAAGACAATTTTATTAATGACTGTATTGGCGTGAAAGTCCTTTCTAAAATCGACAGCCGTATTGGTCAAATCAAAAAAGGCGTTTATGCACTCACGCCTAATACTCCATTAAATGAATTTGTTGCAAATTTAAATGAAGGGAAAGAGCAGCAATTTCCTTTTACTTTGCTTGAAGGCGAAAATATTTATCAGGTCTTAACTAAGTTAAATTCAACCGTATTTTTGGATAACGATTTAGAGTCAGACTCGTTAGAGGAAGTCTCGACAAAATTATCATTAGCTACTAATACGCCAGAAGGTTGGTTATATCCAGATACCTATTATTACTCTGCGTATACCAAAGCGTCTGCATTATTATCACGTGCTGTCGTTAAGCAAAAAGAAGTGCTAACTCAGCTTTGGCAACAAAAACAATCAGACTTATTAGTTAAAACACCTTATGAAGCACTTATTCTCGCCTCTATTGTAGAGAAAGAGTCGTCTTTGGCTTCAGAGCGTAAACTTATCGCCTCAGTGTTTCACAACCGGTTAGTAAAACGAATGCGCTTACAAACCGACCCTACCGTTATTTATGGCGTATGGGATGAATATAAAGGCGATATTACCCGTAAGCACTTAAAACAAAAAACACCTTACAACACATACCGTATTAATGGTTTGCCACCCACACCAATTGCAAATCCAAGCCGTGCATCTATTGAAGCTGTATTAAATCCAGCGGTATCAGATTATTATTATTTTGTGGCATCTGGCACTGGTGGTCATGTATTTAATTCCACATTAGCTGAGCACAATAAGTCGGTACAAGATTATTTAAAGCAAATGAAGTTGCAAAAAAAGAACAGGCTAGAAAAGGGCAGTAATGAGTAAGTTTATCGTTGTTGAAGGATTAGAAGGGGCGGGTAAAACAACCGCACTTGAGCTAATTAAGAATTTATTATCAGGCCAAGGTATCAACTTTGTCACCACCCGTGAACCTGGCGGAACCCCGCTTGCAGAAAAAATGCGTGATATTGTTAAGTCCGAAACTGAAGAATTATTAACACCTGAAGCTGAATTGTTATTAATGTACGCAAGTCGTATTCAATTGATAGAAAATGTAATCAAACCTGCGTTAAATGATGGTAAGTGGGTTTTGGGTGATAGGCATGATATGTCTTCACTTGCGTATCAAGGTGGCGGTCGCCAAATTGATCAAGGCCTGCTCATGCCAATAAGAAATGCGGTGTTAAAAGGCTTTGAACCAGACTTAACCATATTAATGGACTTAGATCCTAAAATTGGCTTGGCCAGAGCCGCGGCTCGTGGAGCATTAGATAGAATTGAACGTGAGCAAATAGAGTTCTTTGAACGTACTCGTGCCGTCTATTTATCGTTAGCCAATAACAATCCAAAAGTCATTGTTATTGATGCATCAAAAACCTTAGAAGAGGTGCAGTTACAACTGACAGCCTCACTAACTAACTGGTTAAACGCCAACAATTCATGATGAACACTAGCCTAGATATTCTGTCATTACCAAAACAACAAGAGCAATTAGCTCATGCTTATATTTTTGAAGGCATAGATATTAATAAACGTTTGTCGAATATGTTAGGGCTGGCAAAAAGTTTATTGTGCCAAATGCAAAGTACTCACACTAAGTCTGAGGTTGGTAATTATTGTGGTCAGTGTCATAGCTGTAATTTATTTGATGCAGATACACACCCAGATTTTATGCTTGTGAATGAAGAAAGAGGCACAATAGGTATTGATGATGTGCGTAAAACCTCTGAATTTTTATCAAAAATGTCTCACTTATCTGGCAACCAAGTTATTGTATTAGAACACGCTGAAAACATGACAGAAAATGCCAGTAATGCGCTGTTAAAAACATTAGAAGAACCAACCAATAAAAGCTTTATCTTTTTACTATGTAAATCTAAAGCTGTGTTATTGCCGACTATTTTAAGTCGTTGTCAGTTTCTTCAGATTAAGAATAAGACCAAAGAGCAACTCAAAGCTATTTATCCAGATTTGGCTGATTATATTATTGGCTTTTCAAACAATTCAGAAAGCGAATTACAAAGCTGGGTAGAAGAGGAAACGTTAGAAGAGTTTACTGAAGTATATCAATTATTTATTCAGTGGCTTAAAAACCAAGTCCCCAATTTTATATTGATCAACAAAGTGGTAACTAAACCACTGATGTCTTCATTTTTATTTTATTTAATAGAGAAACGAATAAGACAGTTAATGCTCAAATCTGCAACAACCGGTAACTCTGCAAATGCGATGGCGGCATCCAGGTTATTAACCGACTTCAATCACTCGGTGATCTTGATAAAAGGTCAGAACAAATCTTTAGCTATGTCTGAATTCCTAAACTCAATAGAGTTGTTAGTTAGGTAGCGGTTAAATTAATAACAACTATCTAACTAACATTGCTATTTGGGCAAGCTCTAATCAGCCGTTAACTAATCGATTCTGACTTTTACCTTAATTCCAGCGTCTTCTAGCGGCTCGGTCTCGACCGGCTTACTCACCAGCTTTATTCTTTTACTTGTTAGTTTGGTAATAGCGGCCTGAATTGTTTGTAAGTCTAACGGTTCTTTTACTGTTTCGGCATTAGAAAACGACACGTTGGAAATTAACTGACCATGTTCAAACAACATGCTTTTATCTTTGTAAACAATGCTGAATAAACCTTTATAGAAGTTAGTGAAAATATAATCATATTCAATGTCGTTTATCGCACTGTCTATTAAATTTTCCTCCACGTATTGTGGGCAATCTAACTGATTTTTAATATATGAGGCAACAATGTTTTGTGGCGCAATTGGAATGTTATTAAATGGTTTGAAACCAACTAATATAGCTCTGCCTCGGTAAAAAGCTAAGTCGCTTGTTTTGTCATAAAATACATAAACTCGACTGGTCTTAGAACTTGCAGATTGCTGCTCAATATCATAAGTGCCAGCATGTACTTCTATGGCAATTTTGTTTGCGTTGAATTGGTGGTTTACTTCCAAATCAGTCTGCGTTTCCATCTGGTTATACAACCCAGGTAAACCTGTGGTGAAGTTAAACATAGCTGTATCAAAGTCAGCTGGGATATTGAGCTGATATGAGCTTTGATAATCTATATCAAACTTATTTAACCAGTCTTTAATTGCAAAGAAGTTAGTAATGTCGACAAAGTGAACGGACAAGTTATCTTTGTCTGTTACATCACAACTTACTTGACTGAAAGGGGTGATGGTATAGCCTGATTGAGTGACATCGGCTTGTTTAGACTTATAGGTATTATACTTGTTCAAATCTATCAGTTCATACTTAGCCAATAAGGTTCTTGCGGTTAATGGGTATGACACTGGGAATATATTGTTCTGTTTCGCTATATCTGAATTGAGTGTGGCATCTGACCACATATGCATCATGTGACTGATAAAAAATATAGAAACCAACGAGGTGGAAATTGCATTCTTATACTTAAAGTTTTGCAATTGGTGTATGCGTTTCCAAGCCATGTTACTGACAAAAAATTGATACGCCAAAATAGCGACAAAAACACATAATAATAATAACCAATAAGCATTGCCTATATGGGCAATGTAAAAATCTTCTACTTCACGAAGTTGCACCAAGGACGTTGCCGATAAGTGATATCCCAAGCTTCTAAATGACAAAACATCTAAAAACAATAACGTCTGAAAAAGGGTCGCCATCACGGACGATAATCCACGAATGTGGTGTCGATGAGGGAACAAAGCAATAATTGGGAATATCGTTAAAATAAAGCAGCTGATGGCTAAAAACGAGAAGTGGCCAACCCAGTTAACGCCTAAATAAAGCCATCCTAAAAATGTCTCAGGTAATTGAGAAGGTGAGAGATAGAAAAACGAAAATAATAAAGCCAACAAAATGTTAGCAAAGGTAAACCAATGTCCCCATGATAATAAGTTAAAAGGGCGGTCTAATTCTTTAAGGTTGGGGATTTTAATCAATTATTCAATCTCTCAGTTTACGCTAAGTCAGTCACTTATTGACGCTAGCCTTTCATCGAAGCTAGAAGGGCATCGGAAAAGCTTTTCGCAATAGCCTTTTTTTGCTTTGGCGATACATTATCGTCAATAACGTTACTAACTGTATTTCCTAGGGCAATTAATGCAAGGTCTACAGGTGCTTTGTTAGTTTGAATAACAGAAATAATTTCTTTAACTAAATTATTAATCTCATCGTTAGAGTATTTTGATATGATTGGCATAATATTTTTGAACTGCGTTGTATTTAGATTAACGCAGATGCTAACACAATAAGATGCTTAGGAAAAATCATGTCAATAACGGTTAACCAATTTTCAATCGCTTTTTATGAAAAAAAAGAAGATACCGACTTTTCTACCAAATGGGCGGTAATGACAGATACAAGTTTAGAGAAATCTAATCAGTTTGTTGAGCAACTACATAATGTCTACAACGCAAAGCCAAGTAAGAGCTATGCGGCATTTAGTGAAGAGAAAAATACTGCATTCTCTCAAGGTCTACATAGTTATTTAAATCAAGAAGTTGCCTTTGATCATGTGTCTAAAGAAACCTTGCAGATATTTCAGGCAGAATTAGAAAAATACGAATTTCAAGAAACCGGTTACCTATTACTCATCGATTATGAATACGTTGCTACACGTTACTTTATGGTTGGTGTGGTTAACTTGACCGAGCATTTCTCTATTGATACTGAATTTGGTATTCAACGCGCTCGTCATTTAGATTTAACTAAAATTCAACTAGCAGCAAGAATAGATGTGAGTAGTTTATTACATGCTAAAGATGACTTAAAAGCGATCTCCTTTATTAAAGGACGAGCTGGACGACAAGTTAACGACTTCTTTATGGACCTATTAGGCTGTACAGAAACTATTAACGCTAAAGTTCAAAGCAAAGAGTTGTTAACGGCGATTGATGACTTCATGTCTACAGAATCTATGGCGCAAAACGAAAAATCAGAAACCCGCGAAAAAGTATTTGAATATTGTAGCGAACGAATTTCAAGTGGCGAAGATGCCGATATGGGTGAACTAAACGAAGCCTTGTCGGTTATTTCAGACAATGAGTTTAAAGACTTTATTCAACAACAAGAATACAGTTTTGATGACAAAGTGACGCTAGATAAAAGTACCGTGCGTAAGTTAGTTAAATTGTCAGGCTCTGGTGGTGGCGTGTCGGTTTCATTTGACCGTACGCTATTGGGTGATAGAGTGAATTATTCGCCGGGGACAGATACGTTAACCATTAAAGGCGTTCCGGCTTCGTTGAAAGCGCATTTGTTAGATGAATTTGGTTTGGAATAAACCGCGCTTATTACTTGAATTCAATAACGTAAAATTAAACGTAAGTAGTGAAACCTAATTATGAAAAAAATCATAAACCTTAAAGCTAAGCTCAATCAAAAGATCAGAGACAAAGCCATTAGCCGAGCAAAAACTCGAATTGTCTTGGCGGGTAAAGTCCCTGAAGATTTTGATGAAGAGCAGTTAGAGATCATCGTTAAAGAAGAAGAAGACTTACTGATCAGCAATGCCAAAGGCAAAGGCTTATTGGTGTTGGCGTCTTTATTAGGCTTGTCTTTGTGGGGATGATTATGGAGGTAACAGAAACTTATGTTTAATCAGCTATTAAAATGGACATTGGTTATTTCCATTTGGCGTAAATATAAAAAGCACATAGGCATAACCATTATCTTGATATTGGCGTTGTTTTTAACTTCGTTAGTACATCAAGATTTTGTTAATTATAGCTTAGTGTCTAACAATAACAGCTTAGGTTTGTCTTACCTGGTTAAATGGTTAGTGTATGTAGCGCTAGTGAGTGTGTATTGGTTTTCAGTTGGTAAAATCAATAGAAATGCCAGCAAAGACTCTGATCTTCATAAAAAAATGAAAGCGTCGAAACAACGAACGGCTAAGTCTGCGCCTGCAGAGTCAGAAGGGGAAGATACGCCAGATCCTTTTGCTAGTATCAGAGGCAAAAAGACACTCAGATCAAAAGCCGACATCGCCCTAGAAAAACAAAATCAAAAGTAATCAACGGCATTAAGGAAAGAATATGCAAACATTTGTTATTTTATTAAGAGGAATAAATGTTGGCGGTAATAACCTATTACCAATGAAAACCTTAGTGCCGCTTTTAATCGCCAGCGGTTATCAAGATATTTCTACCTACATTCAAACGGGTAATATTGTTTTAACGTCAAACAGTGACTCCAGCCCAGAACAAGATATAAAAGCATTAATAACGGAACAGTTTGGTTTTACACCTAACATTTTTGTTATTGCCGCTAGTGAATTTTCAGAGTCTGTAGCCAATAATCCATATCAAGATTTTGAAGGTAAGTTTGTGCATTTTTATTTTTGCCAACAAGCGGTAGAGCTGCAAATGGATAATCTGACTAAATGGCTCTCAAGCACAGAAACATATCAAGTTAACAATAACGTATTTTATCTACACGCACCCGATGGGATTGGTCGCTCCAAATTAGTGGCTAATATCGAGTCTTGTTTAGGTCAGCCTGCAACTGGACGAAACCTAAATACGGTAAACAAAATTACAACCATGATTGGAGGCAAATAGTATGGGGTTTGATAAGTTTAGAAATCGTTCAATTAGAACTGGGAAAGGCATTTTAGGTGTATTTTCAATTTGTGTAGTTGGCGTTGGTTTATTTATATTGTTAGCGAGTTTGTACAATAAAAGTGAATTTAACGTGAACGCATTAATTGCTATTGTTTTGGGCTTAATTGGTTTTTATGTTGCGATGACCAGAAAGGTAAAAGAGTAACGGGGCAATAATTCAGCCCTTTAACTTAAAAATTAAAGGGCTGCGAATATAAAATAAACTACCGAACTGTTAATTCAACAAGCTAGTAAAAATCATATTTACTTAATTGCTTTAATTCATTAATACGTTGAATCGTCATATAAACCTGACATTCTTTCGACATATTAACGGCACTTTCAACGTCAGGTAAAAACGTTAAGTACTGCCACTTACAGTTTTTATTTTTAAACTGTTCAAATTCTTGGCTAGAAGCGGCAAATAAAGAAAGTGCATCTGTGCGACTTGTGACTTTCTTTAATTTTGTCTCCATATCAGTTTGCCATGTTTCTAATTCGCGCTTTTTTGTGGTCAAAACACTATCCAAACAAGTGGAATAGGTCACGTTGTCGGAAAATTTACTCTGACAATGTTTGACTTCAGCTATATCAAAACGACTCACATTATTTACATTTAGCGAATCGGCCTGCGCTGTCGTATTGATGAATATTAAAAAACAAAGAAGTAAAAACTTTTTATAGAACAAGATTAATTTCCTACTTATTGGGGTTAAATGTTTACGGAAGTACTTTTTTAAACGGTTTAACAATCGAACTTTCATAAACACCAGCATCAAGATATGGATCTGCATTTGCCCATTGTTGCGCATCTTCCAAAGAATCAAACTCCGCAACAACTAACGAACCGGTAAAACCGGCATCGCCTGGATTTTCTGCATCAACTGCTGGTAAAGGGCCAGCGATTAATAAACGACCTTGAGATGTTAATTCATGTAAACGAGCCAAATGCTTTTCTCGTGTTTGCATTCTTAAGGCTAGGCTATTTTCGACGTCTTGTGAACAGATCATGTAATACATTTAAAGATAATTCCTGTTTAGGTTATTTGATTTTTATTATTTAACTGGATATTGCAACATTTGAGCTGAAAATCAAGTCTAGAGGAAGACAGAGTATAAATTACTTGCTAGCATGCGATGCAGAATTTCGAATAATAATAATAATTTACTTAAAGGAAGCTTGTATGAGTGCTGAAAGAGAGCATTTTTCCTCAAAACTTGGTTTTATTTTAGCTGCAGCTGGATCAGCTGTAGGAATTGGTAATCTCGTTGGATTTCCAGTTGCTGCCGCCAAAAACGGTGGTGGTGCATTTTTAATTATCTACGCATTATTTGTTATCTTAATTTGTTTACCTATCATGATGGCGGAAATGTCAGTTGGTCGTCACACAAATAAAGATCCACTTGGCGCTTATAAAAGTATTTCTAACAACGATACCAAATGGAAAATAGCTGGATTGCTCGGTGTGTTAACTCCGTTCATGATTGCTGTGTTTTATATGGTGATCACGGTTTGGATATTTGGTTACCTTTATCATGCTGTAACCGGTGACTTAGCCGCCTTAGCCGATCCTAAGATGTTTGGTGAATTCATCACTAGCAATTCATTGTTTGTATACATGGTTGTTGTAGTCGGTATCACAGGCGTTATTTTAATGAGTGGCGTAAAGCAGGGAATTGAACGTGCAGCAAAAATCCTTATGCCGTCGTTATTCGTCCTCTTGATATTACTGGTTATCTACGTATTAACATTAGATAACGCCTTTGCCGGTGTGACTTTTTATCTAGTGCCTGATTTTTCTAAAATTAATGGTTCGGTGATCAATTCAGCTTTATCACAAGCGTTTTTCTCTTTGTCATTAGGCATGGGGATATTAGTTACGTACGGTTCTTACATTAGTAAAAAGCAAGATATAGCCGACTCATCAAAGCTTGTTGCGTTAACCGACACCAGTGTTGCCTTTATTGCAGGTTTGATGATCATGCCAGCGATATTCAGCTTTAACCCTTTGGTTGACCCGGATACGTTAAGTGATTCGTCAGTGACTTTAATCTTTGTATTGATACCAAAAATATTCTTATCACTGCAAACTGATATTGGGTATGTGGGCGCAAGCGCAATAGCCTCGTTGTTTTTCTTATTGGTATTCTTTGCCGCAATCACGTCTTTGGTCTCAATTATTGAAGTGCCAAATTCGGCGATTATGGATGGCATGAAAGTAAGCCGCAAAAAATCACTTGGTTACTTAGCGGTGATCATGGTGTTTTTAACAGTATTGACTTCAATGTCATTTGGCATGTCAGACAGCCTGACGGGATTAACCCATTATGCAGGTGCTTCTAAATCCTTGTTTGATGTTATCTATGATGTATTTTACGACACCATATTGCCGTTAAATGGTTTGTTAATCTGTTTGTTTGTTATGTACCGTTGGAAAATGGTTAACTTTAACAAAGAGTTATCAGACGGTTTGGAAAAGGGTAAGCACAGTATTTTACTTAAATATTCTGACATCGCATTAAAAACGTATATTCCAGTTATTCTAGCGGTTGTGTTTGTTAATACCGTTGCTATGAAGTTCTTTGGTTATAAATTATTCTTTTAATTAAATCTAACGCTGATTAAATAAAAGTACTTAACGCCAATCAATCGATTGGCGTTTTTTTATCAGGTCGACGCTAAATACCTGTTAATAGTCGTGAAAAAAATACACGTCTAAGCTAAGTTACACTCGGTCATACGCGAGGTTAACTAGTAATTGACTTAGTTTTACTGAAAGGTATAATTCGGTCAATTCCCACCTAGATTTTTGAGAGCTAATATGGCTACCACTAGAAGACAATTTGACAAAGATGTAGCGTTAGATGCGGCCATGAAAGTTTTTTGGCGTAAAGGCTACGCAAGTGCTTCTCTTGCTGATTTAACCAAAACTATGGGCATTAATAAACCGAGCATGTATAGCGCGTTCGGTAATAAAGAAGCATTATTTATTAAAGCTACCCAGCTTTATATTGATACCATCATTGAGCCAACAGGCCAGCTACTTTCTCTAAAGGAATTACCTTTAAAGGAGCGTTTACGCAATTATATGATGAGAGCGTTAGAGTTACAGTGTGATCCTAATAATATGAAAGGCTGCTACTTAGCGTTTTGTCGCTCAGAAGTGAGCACTGGTGAAATACCAGCGCAAGCTGAAAATATGCTTAAAGAGTTTGATGTAATTCCACCTCCAGCATATATAAACTTATTCAAAGATGATCCTGAGTCTATTGAATTAGGCTTAGACAAAAAAGCATATGAAAATGCAATGGCGATATTTACAATCCTAAAAGGCACAGCGTCAATGGCTCGTTCTGGTGTTGACAAAGCCAATCTTGAGTTTTGTATTGATAGTGTTATTGCAGGGATTGGGCTCAAATAAAGTTTAGTTTCTATAACTTATAGTTCCGAGAAGGCTGTTTATGTAACAGCCTTTTTTGTATTTGGAATTATTAAAAGTTTTTAAGAAAAAGCAACACCACTCTAATTACACAAATTTAAAGCAGATTGTTTGTTTGCTAATCTCAAATTGATCATTAAAAATTCTGATAAACGGACAGCAAAATTGTTGATCAGAATGAATATAAAGTTTGACTGAACTTAACCTTACTTAATAATATTACAGCTTACAGCTTACAGCTTACAGCTTACAGCTTACAGCTTACAGCTAATCAAAACTCGCCACTCGCTGCTCGACCCTCGCCACTCGACCCTCGCCCCTCGCAACTCGCCCCTCGACACTCGCCCCTCGACACTCGCCACTCTAATCTCGAACCTCTTTCCCCTAATGTTATTAATACTTGGTTGACTTTATTGTACTCATCGGTAAGAATTGCATAATCAATGTAATTAGGATGAATGTGTCAGTCATTTATCTTGCTTGCAAAATTTAGTCTCACGCTGTTTTAAGTTTTATTAATACTTATCTAGACGTGTGTTTTATGCATAAGTGCAGGAAGAGGTTTATATGGTAGACAAGATCAAAATAGATGTTGTGTCGGATGTAGTTTGTCCTTGGTGCATTATCGGTTATCGGAATTTAGAGCAAGCTATTGCTGAGTTGGGTTTACAAGATCGTGTTGAGATTGAGTGGCAGCCATTTGAACTTAATCCTGATATGCCTGCAGAAGGTGAGAACTTAAGCGCGCATTCAGCTCGAAAATATGGCTCTACGCCAGAGAGCAGTGCGCAGTTTAGACTTGATATGGCGGCTCGTGGTGCAGAGGTTGATTTCAAGTTTGACTATTTTAAAGAGATGAAAATAGTTAACACTCGCGATTGTCATGTTTTGTTGGAATACGCGAAAGAGTTTAATTTACAAACTGAGCTTAAATTACGTTTATTTGCAGCATTCTTTACTGAACACAAAGATGTTTCAGACCGTGCTGTGTTGGCAAAAGAAGCTGAGGCGGTTGGTTTGAACGTTGAAGCCGCTATGGCTAAACTGGAAGATGACAGCTGTTTGAAAGAAATTCAAGAAACAGAAGCGCAGTGGCATCAAATGGGCGTGTCGTCAGTACCGACTGTGGTGGTTAATCGCAAAAGTGCGATAGCTGGTGCGCATCCGGTTGAAGGCTTTAAACAGCTACTGCAATCAGCCATCTAGTATTAGTTATCTTAGAATAGCTTTATTACTAAGTTAATGTTTACAGAGCTTATATTCACCAAGCTAATGTTTATAAAACAGGTCAATTGACCTGTTTTTTTATGGGCGCTAAAGAATATAAAATAAGCTGATAAATTCATTTAACGGTTAACAATAGTTTAAAACCAATAGTAAGAGCTAGAGCCCGTTGCGTTAAGCTTTAGGCTTTGTATTAGCTCGGTTAGATGTATTTAAAGTGGTTGGTGCAGTTAATTTGATTATCTCTGTTAAATTGCTTGAACTTTTGACCATGTTCGTCAATTATTCAAGAATAAAGAGGCGATGATTATTCGCTTTCAACTAACAACACAACAAGAGAAATTTGCTTATGCTAATCTTTTTTATCTGCATCACTATCTTAATATTGGGCTATAAGTTCTACAGCCCATTTGTGGAAAAACAAGCGGGTATCGACCCAACCATTGATACACCTCAAAAACGTTTTAACGAAGGCGTTGACTACGTAGCGGTTCATCCTGTTCGTGCATTTCTAATTCAATTCTTAAATATCGCAGGTGTTGGTCCAATATTCGGACCTATTTTAGGTGCCTTATATGGGCCTGTTGCTTTGGTATGGATTGTCCTTGGTAATGTTTTAGGCGGCGCGGTTCACGACTTTTTCTCTGGCGTGATGAGTATAAAAGAAGATGGTAAAAGCTTACCTGAAATTGCAGGTAGTTATTACAATGTCGTTTTTAAAGGCTTTATGTTGGTGTTTACTGCGATGCTACTGTTTTTTGTAGGCGTTGTATTTATCATGAGCCCAGCGGGGTTATTAAGCCATTTAGATGTATTCAAAGGGACTATTTTTGAGAGTAATACCTTTTGGGTATTGGCTATCTTAGGTTACTACTTTTTAGCAACTTTGTTACCAATTGATAAAATTATAACTAAGTTCTATCCAATATTTGGTTTGTTAATGATAGTGATGACAACGCTTATCGCTGTCGCGTTATTAATGGATGCACCTCATCTGCCAGTAGCAGGGGATTTTTTAGCGTACTTTGAGGCTGATCATGCTCATGACTTTTTAGAACCAAATCCTGATGGATTACCAACATGGCCATTATTATTTATAACTATTACCTGTGGTGCTATTAGTGGCTTTCATTCTACTCAAGCGCCAATTATGGCTCGTTGTTTAACCAACGAAAAATACGTACGCCCAGTATATTACGGCGCTATGATCTGTGAAGGTATTGTTGGTTGTGTATGGGCTCTTGCTGGTATTGCGGCTTTCCCTGAAGGTTATGCAGGTTTAAAAGCATTGCTTGATTCTGGTGGTCCAGGTTTGGTGGTTAATCATGTCGCCAACAGCTATTTAGGTGTTTTTGGTGGCATTATGGCCATTGTTGCTGTTGCAGTATTTCCAATCACATCAGGTGATACAGCGTTCCGTTCATTACGTTTAACCATTGTTGACGCATTTAATATCCCACAAAGTTTACGTAATCGTTTATTACTTGCAGTACCAATTTTAACCATAGCGTACTTTATGACTAAGTTGGATTTCTCGGTTATTTGGCGTTATTTTGCTTTCTCAAATATGCTGTTATCAACAAGCGTATTATGGCTTGCAACTAAGTACTTGTTTGATAGAAACACTTTCCACTGGATAGCCAGTGTTCCAGCTGTCATAACTACAGCGGTAACTGTGTCTTATATTATGACAGCACCAATTGGAATTAACTTATCCAGTGACTTTGGTAAGCCTGTTGGCGTTGTTGTTGCTGTAATTGTTTTCATTTTGGTTGTGATTGCAGACGCCAAAAATAAAAAGCTACATGCGGCTTAATTAGAAACAAACTACAAGACAAGCCGATATACCTTTCTAGGTTATCGGCTTTTTTATGTCTGTTACATCCTTTATTGTCCAATTTACCTAGGTTTCCTTGTTTCATTACATTCAAATGTTTTTCTTATTTAACGTTTTCCCTCCTTATTTTATCGCTGTTTTTTTATTTGGTTTATCCAACATCAAGCTGTTTTTCACCATGTTAAATTTAGCTAATTAGTCCTGTTTTAATTATATTTGATTTTTAATAATTTAAGCGTACACTTGTGCGCTCAACTTTCAGCGTACAGGTGTACTCTCAAAATATGCTATCTACAACATTAAATAAACTAAGCCTATGGTTTCTACATCATCGTGCTTTTTCTGGGTATATTGAACCGGTAATGCAGCAATTTAAACCTGCATGGCGTCAAGGTTTGTATCGTGCTCAGGTTATTGACGTGACTAAAACGATAGGCGACTTTGTTCATATTACATTGCAGCCTCAGCCACAATGGAAGGTTCATCAAGCAGGGCAGCATGTGGAATTTACTGCCGAGTTAAACGGACGTTTGCTTACCCGTATTTTTACAATTGCATCAAGTCCAGAGCAATATGCTAAACATAAAATAATTACCTTAGTGATCAAATGTAATGAACTAGGGCGTTTTACTCCTTTGTTGGCTGATGAACTCAGTATTAATAGTTGGATAAATATCTCAGCGGCACAAGGTGACTTTACTTTTAATGATTCTCTTATCAATAGAGATGAAAATAAAGCTAAAAGCTCAGTTGAAAATACAACTAAGCCTGCGGTTATGGTTGCTGGCGGTTCTGGTATTACGCCAATGTACTCTATGTTGTCAGAGCATTTATCTGCAACCAGTGCTCCTGTTTATTTACGTTATATCGCACCAGAAAATCAACATCAATTTGTTGAGTCGTTGGAGCTATTAGCAAAAAAACATTCGAATTTTACGGTCGAGTTTATGACTCGTGCCGAACATGCAGCAAAGCCATTAACTTTGTCGGCTGAGGCACAAGTATATTGCTGCGGACCTCAAGGTTTAATGCTTGATATTGAAACGTTAAGTAAAAACGCTGGCGCTAATTTTTATCAAGAGCATTTTTCTCTTGCGCCAATTGTTACTGAAGATGGCGTAGACGTGGATGTTACCGTCACATTAAACGGCAAAGCTTTTACTGCATCCAATCAACAAAACTTATTAACACAACTAGAAACTCAAAATGCCCCGGTCATTCGTGGCTGTGGTATTGGTGTGTGTCACCAATGTCAGTGCACTAAAAAGAGTGGGCTAGTGAAAAATTTGCTAACTGGCGATGTGTCAGACAGTGGTGAACAAATTATCCAGCTGTGTATTTCACAGCCATTAAGCGACTTGGAGGTGTCAATATGACACAAATGAATTACGAACAATTTGCTCAAGAGCTTGATGCAATTAAGCTAAATACTATGGCAAAAGTAGGTGATAAAGACGCTAAGTATATTCGTCGAGTTATCCGCTGGCAGCGTTACACTGGTTGGTCTGGACGTATTATGCTGTTAACTGGATTAATCCATCCTGCTTTGTGGGTTCTTGGTATTTTATTATTGGCGGTTTCAAAGATTTTGGACAATATGGAAATTGGCCATAATGTTATGCACGGTCAGTACGACTGGATGAATGATAAATTTATTAATTCACAAAACTTTGAGTGGGATATTGCCTGTGATGGCAAAAGTTGGAACCGAGTACATAACTTTGAACACCACACATACACTAATGTAATTGGTAAAGATCGTGACTTTGGTTATGGACTTTTACGTCTATCAAATGACTTTAGATGGAAAGTTAAAAACTTGTGGCAGTTTATTACTTACATTAATTTAAGCCTATTATTTCAATGGGGTATTGCTTATCACGAGTTAGCTGCTGAACGTGTTTTCATCGGTAAGAAGAAAGAAGGGCGAGATCAAAGAACGCCACATAGCGAACTTAAACATCGTTTTTTCAGTAAAGGCGCACGTCAAATCCTTAAAGATTATGTGTTGTTCCCATTACTTGCGGGCCCTTTATTTTTGTGGGTATTAGTTGGTAACTTAATCGCTAACTTGTTACGTAATTTGTGGACATCAACCATTATATTTTGCGGTCACTTTACCGAGCACGTACATACTTTTACTGAAGCTTCAATTGAGAATGAAACTCGTGGTCAATGGTATTACCGTCAAGCCTTAGGATCTTCAAATATCCAGGGTAGCAAAGGTTTTCATGTAATGACGGGGCATTTGAGTTTTCAAATAGAGCATCATTTATTCCCTGACTTGCCGTCTTCTCGTTATCAAGAAGTGGCACCACAGGTACAGGCTGTTTTTAAAAAATACCAGTTGCAATACAATACGGGAAGCTTCGCTACTCAGTATTCATCGGTACTAAAACGTATTTTAAAATACTCTTTACCGAACGCCGCTTAGTCGCTTGATTAAAGAGTAGGTACAAACACAAAATATAGAAGCCGATTAACATTAAGTTAATCGGCTTTTTTGTGCTTTCACATTACATAACTGCGCTGTTTAAGTTACTGAAAACGTGTAAATATCTGTAATTGTCATAAGAGTTTCTTTTTCTATTTATAAAAATGAAATATTTAAACCGTAAGGTGATGTTACTGTTTAAACTTCTTATATAAGTAAAAAATGTCTATTACCTCACGTCGTAAATTTTTGCAATTATCCGCTGGAAGTGCCTTTGCCTTAGCTGTTTCTACCTCGTTAACGGGTTGTGCGGCTCTGCAAAAAAAAGCGCTAACCAGTGTCGAGTTTCACCATGGTGTTGCTAGTGGCGATCCACTCAGTGATGCATTAATAATTTGGTCGCGGGTTAATACCAAAGAGCCTACAGCAAGAGTTGGGTGGGAGCTTGCATCCGATGTCGCTTTCAGCAATATCATTAGACGTGGCACAGAAAGCACCGATAAAAGCCGCGACTTTACATTAAAAATAGATGTGCAAGAACTCCAACCTAACACCGAGTACTTTTACCGCTTTATTGGACTGGACTCATTTAGTCCAATAGGCCGCGCTAAAACATTACCTGTTGGCAATATTGATCAAATAAAAATGGTGGTCGTGTCTTGTTCAAATTATCCTGCTGGATATTTTAATGCTTATTCAGACGCAGCCAAACAAGACAAGTTAGATGTGGTTTTACACCTTGGGGATTATATCTACGAATATCCTATGGGGGGTTATGCAACTAAAACGGCTGAAAAAATTGGCCGACAATTAGCGCCTGATAACAGTGGTGAAATCATTACCTTAAGTGACTACCGTAAACGTTACGCTATTTATAAAACGGATAAGGGCTTGCAGGCATTACATGCCGCTGCGCCTTTTATTGCGGTATGGGACGATCATGAAGTCACGAACGATACTTACAAAGACGGTGCAGAAAATCATAATGAAGGAGAAGGTGACTTTTTAAAACGCCGAGCTGCTGCAATACAAGCGTATTACGAATGGTTGCCAATTCGTCCACCTATGGGTGAGCAAAATCCACAAATTTATCGTTCATTCGACTTTGGTAATTTACTTAGCTTACATATGTTAGACACTCGTGTTATCGCAAGGGACAAGCAATTAGCTTATAGCGATTACCGAGACAAAACCACGAAACAAATGGATATAACCAAATTTGTAAAAGACTTAAATGATCCTAAAAGGCAGTTGCTTGGTCATAGCCAATTAAGTTGGTTAACCTCGGCTATTAGTAACTCTAAGGCAAAATGGCAAGTCTTGGGTCAGCAAGTATTAATGACCAAAATGTTGATGCCAACCGAGATGTTTTCACAGTCCGGCAGCGCAGAAGTATTAGCGGTATTGGCAGAGCTTGCAGAAATAAAACGAGATGTATTAGCGCAGAAAACGGTAACGGCAGAGCAGCTTGCTCGAGTTAACTCGTTAATGCCATACAACTTAGATGCGTGGGATGGTTATCCTGCAGAACGTGAAACCCTGTATGACAGTGTATTAGGGCTAAGTAAAGAGACAAATAAAAAGCTCGTTGTTGTTGCGGGCGACACACACAATGCATGGTCTGGTACATTAAAAGATGCGAAGGGCAATCATATTGGTGTTGAGTTTGCGACGCCAGGAGTGACATCGCCTGGGATGGAAGCTTACTTCTCATTGAATACGGAACAAGCGCAAAAAATGGCGAGTGCATTATCTGTATTGATCAATGACCTAGAATACTGCGACTTATCGCACCGTGGTTATATGTTACTTACCTTAACTAATGAGAAAGTAACCGCCGATTGGCGCTATGTCGACAACATTGAATCAACAAGTTACAACATAGTTAACCCGCATCAAAAGGTGTATACAGCTTAGGAAACGTTAACTAAAGAGTGTTAACCAGACAGCTTTAACCAGACGAGTTAATTGGAAAAAGCTAATTGGAAAAAGCTAACTGGAAAAGCTCACAACAAATAATAGGGCGGTTACACAGATTTTGTTACAGGGTCTGGGTAACCGCCTTTTTTATTCTTTTTTCATCAAGCTTTATAGTTAAAAGCAGGTAATAAAAAAGCCACTTTGCAGTGGCTTAATTAAGGTGTTAATGAATAGTAACGTTTAAAGCAAGCTCTAGAAGTTAGAACCACCAAAGTCCATGGAGAATTCAAGTCCAAACATACGTGGTGCACCGGCTACAAATGTTGGATTACCAAACCCGCCGCCAGTATTACCCGCATCTACTAAATATTCTTCATCAAGTAAGTTATTAGCGAATAAACTAACCGACCAATTGGCACTACTTGCAATACCTAAACGGGCACTCATTAAACCAAAACCTTCCTGGCTAATATCTAAACCAGAGATAGGTGCATTTTCCGGTTCAAAAAATACATCTGTACGGTAGCTGTATATTAACGAGCTGGTTAAGTTTAATGAGCTTGAAATTTCAGTGCCATAAAACAAACCAGTACTAAAGGTCCATTCAGGCTGAAGTCTAAAGGTATTACCGGCTAATTGACCATTGTTGCTGTCATCATCAATTTCAGCATCTAGGTAAGCGGCATTAGCAAATACTTCAAACTCATCGCTTAGTAAGGCTCTTACTTCAGCTTCCAAGCCTAAGTTAGTGGCTGAGCCTGCATCAGCAGAGTAAGCAACACCGTCTTCATCTTGTAAGCTAACCTGAAAGTTTGAGTAGTTTTGATAAAACACCGCTAATGAATAATCCAATGTACTTTGTAGTGCTTTACCTTTTATTCCGGTTTCGTAGTTCCAAATAAGTTCAGAAGGGACTTCTGTAACCGATATAGCAGGAGCGCCTTGAGTGTTAGTTGTTGAGCTAACTTCTAACACTTCAGAACGTCGACCTTTTGAGATAGTCGCATAAACATTTGTGGCAGAGTTTATTTCATATAACGCATTAAAACGTGGTAACCAGTCGTCGTAATCAGCTTCTGCGTAAAACGTTTCGCCAGCCGTATCAACGGTGAAAAGTGGCGCTTGAGTTAATACGCTATTTGGCGCATCTGATTTATAACCACTGCGTTTTTCTTCTTTCACGTAACGTAAACCCGCGGTTAATTCTAATGCGTCTGTTACTTTGTAACTTACATCAGCAAAAGCAGAATACGCCGTGTTTTCACCAAAGTTAGTAAACTCAAGTGAATAAGGCAGTACGCTAGCAAGACCTCCTGTTAATACCGGTGTTAACACATTGACACTGCCGTCACTGTTTATACACGGAACACCGCTATTTAAAACACCTAGGCAGTTTAAGAAAATTGATTCTTCTGTGCTAAATGGCACTGCTTGGCTACCATCTTCACTAAAGTAGCTAGCACCAAAAATGCTGGTTAATTTGTCTTGTGTGTAAACGGCACGAAGCTCTTGGCTAAATTGGTCGCCCTCAGCTTCTTCAGCAAACTCTAAAAACCAGGCTTGAGTTCCGTCAGCATCAAAGACTTCTAAAGAATCAAAACTACGTTGAGCGGTAATTGAAGTAACCGTTAAATTGTCATTTACGTTCCAGTTAGCCGTTAAGTTAATGTCATTAACGGTACGGTCTACGCCTAAGTCTTCTTTTCCAAACACTTGTTCAGAAAGTGGAGAGCCTGACATTTCAACAAAACTATAAGGGCTAGTGTCGCCACCTGTTGGTGCATATAAGCCATTTTTGAATGACGTACCTGAGTCGTCATTTTTTTCGTAGGTGTATACCAAGTCAATCGTTACGTCGTTATTTGGTGTAATGCGTAAAGATGGACGGTAAGATACATGCTCAAGTGCATGCATATCTTCTTGCACAAATCCGCCTGCGCTTTGTGAGTTACTATCACCTGCAATGTTTTCTATAAAGCCATCACGAGCACGGTAAGTAAAGGCAACTCGGCCTTGAACTAAGTCGCTACCACCAGTAACAAAACCACTAACATTGTTTGCAGCAAAGTTACCAACAGAGGCTTTTATTTGTGCGGAAAAGTCTTGTTCTGGTTTACGAGTAGCAACACTGATTGCGCCTACTGACGCCGCCGTACCAAATAATGTAGCCTGTGGGCCTTTTACAACTTCAATGCCTTCAACATCAAACAGTTCAAAATAAGAACCACGAGATCGTGATACATCGACTCCATTATAATAAATAGATACGCGAGGAGATGACTGAGAAGAACCACTGTCAGAGGTAATACCGCGGATAACAAAACCTGGATTATTTGGGCTTTGTTCTTGTATCACTAATCCTGGAGTGATGTCAGATAATGCATCTAACTCGCCAATTCCTAAGCTTTCAAGAAAATCACCATCGTAAGCACTGATAGTTACAGGTACATCTTGAATAGACTGTGCACGTTTTTGTGCAACAACGACTACTTCCTCTAACTCTTTAGCTGCTGTTTCATCTGCATAACTGTTTACTGTAGTAGCACACAATATAGCTAGAGATAATTTTGTTAGTTTAGTAAGAGGGCGGAAAGTTGATTTACTACTTGTCATTTTAAATCCGATTAATTGGTTAAATTTATTGTCATCAAAAGGTTAACTAAGTTATGCGAATGTTTTGTGGCTAAAAAATGACGGATTTATTAAACCACATTGCAAATTTATGAAATTAAGATGTTAGTGGTTTATTTGAGGCTGTTTAGCGACGTTGGCTTTATTTAGTGTGTTTTTTTGTAAAGTGATTGGTGTCTGCCGTGGCAATAATGGCGGAACTAAATTTGGTTTTAAAATCGTAATTTTTCATATTTATGCTTGTGCTAAATGTGTTTTAATTTACTCTACAATTCTCAGATTAGTTAAAGAGATGTTAATGAATTTAAATCAAGTAACATTACCAGTAACAAATATGGATGCGGCGGCCGAGTTTTATTTACAACTTGGGTTTACTCAAATTGTCGATACTCCACACTATGCTCGTTTTGAATGTCCAGAAGGTAATGCAACGTTTTCACTTTCTTTAGAAGATGTTAGTTATTCAAATGGTGCGGTTATCTATTTTGAGCATGAAGCGCTAGATGAGTGGGTCACTCTGATTAAATCTAAGGGTATAGAGTTTGAGCAAGAGCCAACAGAGCAAAACTACTTATGGCGTGAAGCCATATTGTACGACCCATCAGGCAATAAAATTAAATTATACTGGGCTGGCGAAAACCGACTCAATCCACCTTGGCGTGTAGAAAAATACGCTAAGTAAAAAGGTAAGAGCTAATGACAAAAACTAAATCTTCAAAAAACACAAAGCGAACATTGATACAAGCCTGGTTAGCTATTGTCACTGCATTGTTAGTTTCAAGTTGTGTTAGTTGGATTGCACCAAGTGTTAAGTCTGAGTTAATAGAATTACAAGCCGGTGAATATCAACTCGACAGCCAACATGCGGCATTAATATTTAAAATTCAGCATTTAGGATTATCAACTTATGTAGGGCGTTTTAATAAATTTGATGCGCAGCTCAACTTTGATCCTAACAATATGGCCAATGCGTCATTAAATGCCGTAGTGGATATTGGCTCTGTTGATATCAATAATACTGAGCTAGCTGAAACCTTGCAAAATGATACCTGGTTTAACAGTGCAGTTTTTCCGCAAGCGTCATTTACCAGCCACACAGTGACCGTTATATCCGATACCCGTTTTAACTTCTCAGGCGATCTCACATTTAGAGGTGTTACTAAACCTGCGACCTTCACCGCAACATTTCAAGGTGGAGCGGATAACTGGATGACAGGGAAGTACACAATTGGTTTTAGCGCCGTTAGTCAAATTAAACGTTCTGACTTTGGCATGGACAGCTACATTCCCATTGTTGGTGACGACATTGATTTAGAAGTGTATGCCGAATTCCTCGACACTAGTAAGTAGCCCGTATTTAAGTGGCTAAATAGCTTATAGGTGTGTGTTTTTCTCACCCTAAAATAGTGAAAACAGAATATTAACGGCCTTGTCTTTTGTTTTTCACAATTTAGGCATATTATTTAGAAGCTTAAAGTCGTAGGATGGCTATTCGAGTATATTTGGTTCCTCAACAACGTTAACTAATAACTTCGGTCTCTTAAATGAGATGTTAGAACTACAAGGGAAGTTTCGTGAATAAATTACTGTTAATTATTAGCTGCATCATATTTTTAAGTGCTTGTACAACAAACACTCAAACTGCTCAAACCTCACAAGTTAATGCTCCTGAGTATTTAAACTTAATTGGTAACAAAGACGAAGTCTTAAACTACTGGGTAGTTGATAAGTCGGTAGCGCCTAAATACCCAATAAGTGCAGGTGAAGACAAGGTGTCTGGCTGTGTTGAATTTTCATTGATCATTGACTCCAACGGTATGGCAGACGATCTCATCATTGTAAAATCCTTCCCAGAAACCATGTTTGATAAACCAGCGATAGATGCAATTAACAAATGGATCTGGCTTCCTACTGAAACCAATATGAATAAACAAACCGTAGCAACCACCATTCAATTTGATTTCATAACAAAAGAACCGGTTAACGAAAGTGAAGTTTATGAAGCTTGTCGGATATAAACCGCACCAATAAAATTGATGCATTTTACTTAGGATTAGCTATTTAAGACTCGCTATTTAAGACTAGCTATTACGCTTAAATAGTTGGTTTTTACTGGCGTAAAACCAGGTAAGCACCAGTAACAATAAAGTAATAATAACCGCGATAGGCTCAAATGCATTGCCTAGTAACTCGCGGTATTTTTTTGCCCAAAATAAAGCAAAAAAACAGTGAGCCGTGAGTACAAATCCACACCAAAAATTAAACAGCTGAGCCCATTTCACTTGCTTAAACCCATACCAGGCTAAATTACCCAAAAAGATAGCAAACACTAACAATACCGTTGGGATAATAAAGTGCTTTCCAATAATGAATGTCTGTAACACCGCAACCGATATTAATATCGCAAAAGTAGCTAGTAACCAATCAAGGCCATGACGTAATTCTAGTTTTTTCATTATTTCACCCACTTAGTTAAATTTAAAATATATCTATTTAGAAACTTTAGCCTTTGTAAATTATAGAAAAATTAGACGTTTAGCAAATCAACAGTTTTGCAGTTTTAAGTTAACTGACAAGTGTCATTAAGGTGGCTGCCTCTGTTAGTTACAGATTAACTCAGGTGGGTGTTTCCGTTATTTGTGACCTTGGGTAAAAAGAGTGCGTCAACTGAACTCAAATAAAGGTGGGACGCTACGTTATACGCCGTTATTACGTTACTTGAATTCAAATTTAATTTAACATTTATGTTTATATGTTACGTAATGTATATTTGGTTTAAATAAATACTAAGAGAAAATGAGCAAACTACATGAAAAGATTATCAGTCTTAATATTTACCGTTTTACTTTCCTCATGTACATCGCCATATCATGCAAATACTAATGCTCCTTTTGATGGTGTTAAATTTGATAATATTGAGCCCTTTGAAGATAAAGGTATATTTGATCTGCTGAAGTGGAGAATAGGGAGTATTAGTGAATCTACTCCTTGGCCAGATAAAATTGACTCCAAGCAATTTAAACCTTCTAGTCAAAGATCAGTAAAGCCAATTATTACTGTAATCAACCATGCATCAGTTCTTATTCAGGTTGATAATATAAACATATTAACCGACCCTCATTATTCACTCAGAGCTTCACCTGTTCAATTTGCTGGCCCTAAGAGAGTTATTAAACCGGCAATAGCCTTTGAAGATTTACCTTCAATTGATATCGTTCTTATATCTCATAATCATTATGACCACCTAGATCTTGATACACTCAATCGCTTAAATGATAGAGACAGCCCCCAGTTTGTTGCAGGGTTGAAAACGAAGTCATTTTTAGAAGATAACGGAATTAATACCGCCGTCGATCTAGATTGGTGGCAAAGTATAACCACTAATAATACTAAGATTACTTTTGTTCCCTCACAGCACTGGTCGGCTAGAGGCATATTCGATAAAAGAGAAATGCTTTGGGGTGGGTTCTATATTGAAAACACTTATAAGATCTACTTTGCTGGAGATACAGGATATGGGAAGTTCTTTGAACGAATTAAAGAGAAGCTAGGTGCACCGGATCTTTCGTTAATTCCAATCGGTGCTTATGAGCCTAGATGGTTCATGAAAGATGCCCACCTTAATCCAAAGGATGCTTTACAAGCATTTAAAGATCTTGAGAGTAAAAAGATGATAGGGATTCACTTTGGGACTTTTAAGTTAACTGATGAAGGATACAATGATCCAATTGAGACTCTTCAAGAAGAAATTAAGAAATTAAACATGGATCCTCTAAAAGTAATTATTCCTACTTTTGGAAAGCCATATTCAATTTAGGTTTTATTATAGTCAGTTCATTGAGCATCAATAAAATAAAGGGCGGTTATTGTGATAAATAGCTCTGAAGCCCTTTAATATCTTCAAAAAAACAAAAAAGCGACCTAAGTAAAAAGGTAGCTTTTGTTGTTTAATTATTTATAACTTACTTGATGGCACTCGTTACAAACGAGCATTCATAGGGAATTAACTTAAAATTGCTTTTACATTTTTTAAGTTATCCCATAAATGGTGTTGACCAAAGTACATTTCAGGTGGCTTTATTGATGGGTCTATTAATTTGTTAATGGCTAATATAGCCCCACGAACACTATATTCAGTTGTGAAAACTATCCCATCTGGTATTTCAACAAATTGTCCTAACAGCGCAAAGTTTTGCGAGCCTTTAGGGACAACAGGAGGTCTGTCACCTTCGGTTCTAGGTAAAAACTGAGAGATCCCGTAGGGTAATCTACAAGGTACACAGTAAGATGTTTCAAGAAGTTCTGTTTTTTCGCTTTCGTTTAGATCTCCCCATAAATGTCCTAAAAGCTCTTCTAAAATTTCTTTTCCAGTACATTCATACATAGGTTTTTTTACAAATTGACCAATATTATCTTCACCTAATGCTGAAACCCAAATTACACAAGTATCTGCCGCTTGACCTGGGAAAAAAGGCTGGCGATAGGTGTGTACATGCATTATCCATGGAGATTGTGTTAAAGGTAAGGGGCTTTGTACTCCCATTTGTCGTTCAACTAACCATTGGAATTTTCTTTCAAAAAGGTTTCCTCTAAAAGTTACGGTAAAGTGCATCATTCTAGAAAGTGAAACGTCACGTAAATAACGGTCTGGTCTACCTAGGTCTGTTTGTTTTGATGCTATGTTTTGCCATAATTCGTAAGCTTCGCCTGGTTTTTCTACCGGTGTTGTAGATACAGGCTCATCATGAGAACCATAAGAATGATTAGAAACAATTGAGCCGATTGTCAAAAATGCTTTGTCTTGTGGTCTAACCTCTATTGAATCTAAGGTTTTATCTTCTGCATTTTTTAAATGTAAGCGTTCTACCCAGCGTTTATCATCACTTTCTTTAAAATCAACATCCGTAATACAAGTATTATAATGTATTTGAACGCCTTTTTTTGTTATGAGTTTAATAGCAGGTAGAATGAACGAATGGTAGTTTGTGTAACGTGTACGTTCTAAAGAGGTCATTTTATCCATATCAGACATACGGTGATAAAATAGTTTCATGTAACGCTTCATCTCTATCGCAGAGTGCCATGGCTGAAAAGCAAAAAGAGCACGCCACATGTACCAGTAATTACTCTTGAAAAAGTCTTCACTAAAATAATCAGTGATTTTAGCATCCGCTGGTATTTTAGATTCTGGTATTTCTATTAATCGAGCCATTTGAAGGGCTTCAGTAGCACCTAATCCAAGATCGTGTCCAGTATCTTTCTCTCCGTTTGCATGTAATAGACGAACCACAGTGTCCATATTGCATTCTTTAGCATTAGCTTCATAGTCGTCCAGGCAAGACCCAAGTTCGTCATAAGGTATTAATGACCAAAATTCTTTGGTGCAGCAATATACTTTATCTTCGTACATACGGCTGCCTCGCATTATGTAAACAGGCTTGCCATCAACCATTTTAAAAGACGCATCCATTGACCCACCGACTAAATCAGTTTCAGTGTTTTTTTCAAAAATGTGAATGTTTTCTGGGTTGAAGCCAACTTTCTGCACTAAGTAAACTGCAGCTGATAAGGAACCTAATCCTAATCCGTTTAAATAAATTTTAGAATTGCTCATAGTATGTACTCCGTTAAAGAATTATTTAACAATAAATAAAAATATACGCTTCGACTTTTTTCAGTCAAATGTTTGTTTTAACGAATTAAAGTTTAAATGATATAGAACAACTTAAGTCAGTTTTGAGAGAAAACTGTTTGCATAGCTTAGCTTTTTGTAGTCCAGTTATTAAGTTAATTAGATGCTCACAAAGAACAACAATCAATGAGAGCAAAGCGCCTGATTTTGCTCTGAATTACGAACTATCAATGGGGGGAGGTTCTGACCCCTATGGATTCAAATAAGAGAATAGGGGGGAGGTTTAGATTTTATAAAAGTGGGAGCCTCTATTAAGCTTTTTCTATTTTCAATCTTAGCTAAATTTAAAATAAGGCATAACTAATTTATTAGCATCAATGGATGTCTCCATTATTTAATTGTGGAAATATAATTTGCAAATATTGCAGTTAACAAAATTAAAACCGCAAACCCTTTTAAAATTGCTTCAAACCGACGATAAACATGCTCATTATTGCGTTTATCGTAATGATCAATAATGCCTAGAGCTAAATAAGCAATACCAACAATAAGAGCAGAAAATGCAATATAGATAGCATTCCCATAGAGAGTGACCTCTCCCTGTCTATAAGCTAAATAAAGCTCACCTTTAAATAATCCATATCCACCGTATGCCAAAAGAACAATAATTAGAATCAACTTCTCTATTCGCTTTTTAGTCGGGATATAGTTGGGAATGTAATCTTTATCTTTTACTTGTTTTTTATACATAATAGTTACGCAAAGCCTTTTTGAAACATAATAAATTTGAGTACCAGCTCTTGTTTAATTGAATAAAATAAAGAAGAGGGTGCTTCGTTATTTCTGACAATAAAATGATTTTTCTTTGTTTATAAAATCTCTCATTTTATTGTAGGCAACTTCAACATCACCGCGCATTGAAGGGTGTTTCCAAGGGGCAATCCAAGCTTTATTTTTATTGGAATAATATGGCGCGTTATTTGGTAAATCAGAGTTAACTTCTAAATCAAGCAACCAAATTAAAATATCATGTGTTGCCAATGGAACTATAATATTAGGTTTTATTAGCGCTATTTGTTTTCTTAGGAGTTCTTTGTCGTTTTTTGCGTAGGCTGAAACATGAGCCATATTAGCAGATGAGCCACCGCTAGTTTTTTTTAAATTGATCAATGCAATGCGACTGAGTGTATCTTTTAGATATTTTTTATTATTTATTATAGAAAAATCTGGGAATTGATCTAACAACCCAGCAGCCCAACGAGCTAAATTGTGCAAATATGAATATTTAGGTCCTCGTTGTGCAAGATCACGCATATCACCACCAGGCCAGTCATTTACCTCTTTTCCAATAAATAGAATTTTCAAGCACTCATCTTTATAAATTTCAGGTCTAACAATTCCATCTTTACATATCCTTGTAGAACATATGCCAATATTTTTATAATGCTTTTCCCAATCATTCCAGATGGATTCCATTGAATTCCCGTGTTATTTATCGAGCTAACACCGTTTTAAGCGGCAAACTGCAGTTGGCTAAAATAAGTGAGGCACGAACAAAAAGCCAACTGTAATTTGTCCGACTTGAAAACCCTTGTTAGGTTGCTAGTTTATTGCTTCTTTGTAACTCTACTAGATCCATTAAGGCTTTTGTATCATTTGCCAACTCCAAAAGACGAGCAGAAACTGCCATTTGTATATCTGATGCAAGAGCTAAAACGTTACTGACTTCATCATCAGGATATGTTGGTTCTATAGCATCTTCTGAGAATCTACGAGCTACTTGCTCTATCCCTCCATGTGTTAAATCATGAAAAGATTTCAGATTAAGATCAACAGTTTCTTTGATCCATTTTCCGGCAGGATCACCTGAGCTTTCAATAGCGCTAACCAGTGTGGGGAAATTAGGACATTTTCCGCCAATAAACTTTTGTATTTCACTTTTTGTTGCGACCTCCAACAGCCAAACTCCTCGAACGTAAGACTCTAGAAGTGGTCTGCATAGTGATAACGAAGGACCTGGAAGGTTGGACTCTACCAATACGATTATAGCGTCACCGATATCAAGAGAATGCTGAAGCAGCGAGACACCATACAATTTCATCTCACGTTTGATACTTAATTCATTTGTGTTTTCATGAACCCACTTCATCACATACTTCGAGTAGCCAAGTTGCCGAGCTATAGTCATGGTATTGTCAACCTAACAGCTTATTTGCAAGAATTCCTGTTAAAGGAAGTTATTCGCAGGTGGTTTTATTCTGCTAATAAATTTTTATTTCATTATACGAATAACTTAGCAGCTGATTTATGCATAAACAAACGTTTTTTGTTTTGGTTTTGCTTTTATCTCTTGCTCTAACTCCCGATTCAAAATATCTGTGTTAAATATAACTTTTCTCAAATCAGTAGGGCATGGATGCCCGATTGAGGAAAATGTTCATGGACGAATGTTTTTCCGTATTTGATGATAAAAGTTATATTTAATACAAATAGATATTTGTTTACGGGCGGCTTTTTGGCCTACCTTTTTGGCTGTTGAAAAAGGTATGGTCGCCGCAGGCGAAATAAGAACTTTCAGAATATAGTGGAACTTTACAATTAACACCAAACCACTGGCCGACAGGCCAAAAAAACCTACCCAACTTTTAGGTATTAAAGTTAAAGTCCGCGTTGCCACTCTTCCCTAAGCGGTATCATATTCGGTGTATTAATCGCCGTTTGCACTTGAGCCAACAAAGCTTGTTTGTCTTTACCCAAAATACCTTTTAATACTAGGTAGTTTGACGCGTGGTCGGAACGGAATATGGTTTTATCCAGTTCTAAATGAGTCAGCAAGGTTTCCATTTCTTTAAATAAACCAAGTTGATTTGGCAACTCAAAGCCGTTGGTGAATTTCTTAGCAAAGCGTTCTTGGCCAAGAGGGAAGGACACTACTAAGGTAGACAAATACTCAGGCTGAGTTTGGTTCATTAACTTAGCGGAGTTAATCGCATGTTGTTCGCTAAACTCTTTACCGCCTAAGCCATTTAAAATCATGACAGAGCGTTTAATACCCGCTTGTTGTAACTTATCTAATGCCACTTTGGATGAGTCAAAGGTCTCACCTTTTTCAATAAGCTCTAACACTTCATCATCGCCACTTTCACAGCCAATGTAGACTAATGAAAGCTTTAATTGTTGAAGTTCTTGCAGTTGTTCTACGGTTTTATTGGTTAAGTTTCTAGGTAAGCAATAAGACGAGATACGTTGTACGTCTGGGAAGGTTTGGTTTATTAACTCACAAATCTCTTTTAAGCGTCTAAATGGCAAGGTTAAAGCATCGCCATCTGCCAAGAAAATACGTTGAACGGGCATGCCTGAACGCTTTATAGCCATCAGTTCTTGCTCTATGTCTTCAAGTTTTTTAGGTTTGAATTTTTTCTGCTCTTGAGTATACATGTCACAAAAGGTGCAATTATTCCAAGAACAGCCATTGGTCACTTGTAATATAAGCGACTTCCACTCACTAGGTGGACGAAACACAGGTTCAATATATTTTAGTGGATACATGCTTAACCCTAATTTAACTTCTCAACATTCACTGCTCGCAACTCGAACCTCGAACCTCGCAACTCGAACCTCGCAACTCGAACCTCGCAACTCGAACCTCGCAGCTCGCAGCTCGCAGCTCGCAGCTCAAACCTCGCAACTCACAACTCGCAACTCGCAACTCACAGCTTAAGTATACGAATCTTCTTCTTCCGGTTCAGGCTCGTTCTCGTCGCCCATGAACACACCCCAACCGTCAGAGTAACCTTGGTTTTTCTCGGCGATTTTTTTGAATTCTTTTTCAAATGCAGTGATGTTTTCGTAAGTAACCATCATCACTTTTGAAACTTGCAGTTCAATGGCAATGCTTGAGTTACCGCCGTGATCGTATTTGCGACTTTCAACTTTGACAAAAGGTTCGTCGTTTTCAATTCTGGCCATAAACCGTTTAGCGACAAGATCGGCGTCTGATTCGTTGTCGAACAAGGCGAAAAAATCAATTACATATTCTTCACTGAAATCAAATTCAGCATTGGCCATATCTTGTAATATTTGGCCGGTATCATCGTTTGGAAAATTCATTTTTATCCATTATTGTCCGCATTTATACGGAAATTGTAGCTAAGTTAGTGGTTTGACCCAAGCGGTATTCCTGCAACAGGGCGAATGTTACCATCTTGTTGATTAAATACGTTTGCTTATTGTCGATTGGTTCTTATTCTATCAGGTATCAAGGTTGAACTGGTTGTTCTGTACGGATTAATATCTAATCCGCCCCTGCGTGTATAACGGGCGTAAACGGTTAATTCGCTTGGTTTACATAAGGCTTGAATGTCGGTGAATATACGCTCAACACATTGTTCATGAAATTCGTTGTGCATTCTGAACGAGATTAAATAACGCAGCAGCGACTCATGATCAATTTTTAATCCTGTGTAGCTAATAACAATACTTGCCCAATCTGGTTGACTGGTGATCAAACAGTTAGACTTTAATAAATGACTGTTTAATTCTTCAGTCACTTTTATATTCGTGGCATCTAACTGCAGCAGTTGATTGTTAAAGTCGTAGTTATCAATTTCAATATCTAACTCGTCAATGTTATTGCCATTAAGCGCGGTAACCTGAAAAGGCGCGACTTGGTCGACAGAAAGTAGATCAACGTCAACGGCTTGACCTGCACATTGGCTTAAGTCTTTTACCATAGCGCTTTGTACGTCATCCCAGTTAGCAAATTTAGTCTGGTTAAAGCTGTTTAAATAAAGTTTGAACGATTTACTTTCAATTAAATTTGCACTGGTTGCTGGCACTACAAATTCTGCAATGGCGACCACAGGCTTACCTTTGGCGTTTAACCAGCTTACTTCGTAACCAGTCCATAGGTCGTGACCATAAAACGGAAGTGGGTTACTTAGGTTTAAATCGTCTCTATTTAGGCTGCGCGGGACGGGTTGTAGCAGTTTTGGATTATATTTTGTCTCATAAGCGGTTTGTTTGCCAAGAGTCAGTTCATCTAACGCGCCAGTTTCTGTATACTTTGAAGTCATAGGGTAAACAATATCAAGTTTGAATAGCTGTATTGTAAAGAATATAAATTTAAGTGGAAGTGGATATGTCTAAAATTGAATTATTAAATCAAGCTTGGGAAGATTTTATTGGAAAATGGCAAGCTCTTGCGGAGCAAACTGGTTATCCAGAAATAGAATCAGATCCACAATGGCCGTCTGAGTGTGAGTTTGTTGTTAATGCTGGCAGCGAACAGGAAAAAACATGTTGGAAACCGGTTAAACAGCAAGACACGCTAAAGTTTGAAAATGTAGAGGAAGCGATTAACTTTACATTGGATGAGCAGTACAAGCAGTTCTTCTGTCTTTATTATGCGGATAATTTAAATGCGGAGCATGCGAATGGGCCTTTGCAGTTTTTACAAGCATGGTCACAGCCTGACTTTGAGCGTTTACAGCAAAACTTAATTGGTCATGTGATCATGAAGACAAAGCTAAAACAACCACCAACGTTATTTTTTGCCGTTACTGATGAAGACGATCTTAACCTGGTTGTGGTTAACGACGGTGGTGAAGTTTGGTTGGAATATGTAGGGAAAGAACCACATAAGAAAGTAGCTGACAATTTGACTGAGTTTATTGGTCAGTCGACGCCAGTACTTTCCCCATTGTAATGACCCTGTAACAGATGTAGTTGCTTAGCTTTTAAGCTATAAGCCTCAAAAGTGAGGCTTTTAGCTCAGCGACTTCTTGTTCTAATGTTTGTACTCGCTGCTCTAATGTTTGTTTCTCATCATTGGTCACTTTAGTCGTTTCATCTAATGGAATATCTAGGCTAGGGTTGGCGCGCCATTGTTGTAAGCCTGAGATAACCGTTGGCATAGGCGTACCTTTATCCGCACGACTTTTTATTAACGCAATTGAAGGCTCTTTACCTTGCTGGCTTAACGTTTGGCAAATTCTTATTATTTCTGCAGTATTCATATCTTTATAATTTTCTATTTTTTTAGTGTTCGTTTAGGTATTCGTTTAGGCATTAGTCTAGTTGTAAATTTAGTGGTTAATTTCACTAATTAATTGTTAATTTCGCAAGTTGCCAAGGTTTTTATTTGTTTAATTGTTAAAAATGCCATAAATAACAGTGAGTTACATTGTGGTTTTGATTTTGCTAAATAAGAGTAAATACCAATTATTCAATAATAAAGTCGAGACAACTATGAATCAAACATTTAAAACATTACTTATCGCTTTACCACTTACGCTTTCATTAACCGGTTGTGTAGTAGTCGTAGGCAACGACGACGACTCAAGTACTGAATGGAAACAAGTACAGGAATTAAATAAAACCAATATAACGGCTCTAGAAGTTGGCGCTAGTTTAACAGATATAAAAACAAAAATGGGTACGCCAAACATTAACGAAGCATTTAGTAAAAATAACCAACAGTACCAGGTTTTGTTTTACCGCACTCGTCACAAACACTCAGACGGTGAAACCACCAAAGATGAATGTACGGCATTAATTTTTGAAGATGGCCTGTTAACGTCCTGGGGTGAAAAAGCGTATCAAAAGCTTTAATTGTGTTTAGTTGATACAAAAGATCTAATACAACAAACATAAAAAAACCGAGTTAGTTTCAACTAGCTCGGTTTTTTCTTTATATTCTTGTTACAAAAAACAGTTTTTGTTAATTCTTAAGATGTTCAAAATCAACATTTTCAATGTTTTTACCTGCGTCTTTATCGGCAAATACATCGTAATCAAATTCTTTTTCCGATGTAGCAACCACACAACTCACCATACAATCGCCAGTTACATTAACCGCAGTACGAGTCATGTCTAACAATCTATCCACACCAATAATCAGCGCAATACCTTCTACCGGCAAGCCAACTTGTTGTAATACCATTGCCAACATAATCAAACCAACACCAGGAACCGCAGCCGTGCCGATAGACGCTAACGTTGCTGTTAATACCACCATTAAGTAATCACCTAATGCTAAGTCAACGGCAAATACCTGTGCAATAAATACAGTTGCGACACCTTGCATGATAGCGGTGCCATCCATGTTTAAGGTGGCGCCCATAGGCAAGGTAAATGAAGCAATTGAGTTTTTAACACCTAATTTTTTAGTGGCGGTTTCCATAGTAACAGGCAAAGTTGCACCTGAGCTTGAAGTACTAAAGGCGAATAGAGCCGCATCACGCATTTTTCTAAAAAACATAACAGGGCTTAAACCGGTAAATACTTTTAATAACGAGCCATAAACGACAAAGGCATGTAACAACAAAACAAAAACAACCAAAAGGAAGTATTTAATTAAACTGGCAATGGTTTCAAATTCTAATGTGGTAAATAACTTAGCGAGTAAGAAGAACACACCATAAGGCGCGACATTCATTAAAATAACGACTAGGCGCATAATAACAGTATTTAAGTCATTAAATAATGATGCTAAACGTTCACCTGCTTTACCCGCTAGCGCCATAGAAACACCAAACAGTAATGCAAACACAATAACTTGCAGCATGTTACCTTCAGCCATTGAGTTTATCGGGTTGGTAGGGAACATATTAATAAGTACTTGAGCAAATCCAGGCGCTTCTTTCGCAGCATAAGCTTGGTCAGTCGATAGGTTTAAACCTTCGCCTGGGCCAATTAACAATGCGAATAAGATAGCAAGGGTAATTGCGATAGCGGTGGTCATTAAGTACAAACCAATTGACTTACCACCTAAGCGCGCTAATTTGCTGGTGTCGTTTAAGCTACAGGTTCCTACTACTAAGGAAACAAAAACCAGAGGAACAACGATCATTTTTAAACTGGCAATAAATATACTGCCACCAACGTGGAATAAACCATTTACAAAAAAGTCATTGATAGAAAGGTTGGTAATACCTAAAGGAATTACAAAATCACCAGATGTGCCAAATAATGTTTGTAAAGTCACGCCGGTAAAAATCCCTGCGAACATACCTATTAAAATACGAGCCGTCAGCCCAAACTTCTGCTTTGATGCTTGTTTTGTCATTTTTAATTATTCTTATTTTTTTAAATTCGCCCCGAGTATAAACAAGTCAGTTAAAAATGTAGAGCTTTCTGGCTACCGACAGTGTGAAAATTGTTCACCTGTTAACTTATTTAGCCAATTTTAGTTATTTTGAATATAAAAAAACGACCATAAGGTCGTTTTAGTTAAAGCGATTGCATTGGGTAAACTCAATCGCTTTCTATGTTTATCTACATAAACGGGGAATTAACTTACTAGCTGTTAGCTTCCTAGCGTTGGAATTGGTAAACCGAACCAAGTTTTAGAATTTGAGTTAGTTCATCCAACGCCGCACGAGTTTCTATAACCAATAGTGGGTCTTGTAAATCTGACTCGCCAAGTTCATCTCTATAATGTTTATCTACCCAAGTATTTAATGTGGCAAACAAAGAGTCAGACATTAAAACGTTTTGATTGGTCGCGGCTAATTCCTGTTCATTTAAAGCAACACGTAATCTTAAGCAAGCAGGACCTCCGCCATTACGCATACTTTGTTTAACGTCAAAGTATTTAACATGTTTAATTGGCGTGTTTTGCTTAAGAAGCTCTGCTAAGTAGCGAGATACCGATTCATTTTCTTTACATTCCATTGGCGCGATAATGGTCATTTCACCGTTACCGGTATCCACTAACTGGGTATTGAACAAATAGGTTTTTACCGCTTCATCAACACTGACTTGTTCAGTACTGACTTTTATAAAGTGGAATTCTTTATCCGAGGTTTTCGCAAACTTGGACTGTATCTCTTTAAACTTTTCAGCGGTATTTAAAAAGGCTTGCTCATGGTAGAACAACACGTTTTGATTACCGACTGAAATAACGTCGTTATGAAACACACCTTGGTCAATCACATCTGGATTTTGTTGCATATACACAACACCAGATTCATTTAATTGGTGTAACCGTGCAACGGCTTGACTCGCTTCAAAAGTGTGACGGGCAGGGTATTTTTTTGGTGCCGGTTTTGATGAGTCAAATGCATGTTTTCCATAAACAAATAATTCAACACCAGCTTGGTCGTACTCACCACATAAACGCGTGTGGTTTGCCGCGCCTTCGTCACCAAAATGATCGTTATCTGGTAAATGCTGGTGGTGAGCAAAGTGTTGTTCATTATTAAACATGGCTTTAAGAATACGGCCACTGGTTTCTGGCTCTAACGAACGATGAAATTTATTGGTCAGGTTGGCCGGTGTAAAATGGACTTTTTTATCAGCGGTATCGGCACTTGGCGAAACCGTAGCGGCATTCGCTGTCCACATACTTGACGCAGAATACACAGCTCTTAATACTTGTGGGGCTTGTTTAGCCGCTTGTTGAAGTACAGACGCGTCGTTACCACTAAAGCCTAATCGGCGCAGCGCATCTAGGTCTGGTCTTTCATGTGGAGCGAGCACACCTTGAATTAAGCCCATGTCATGCAGGGCTTTCATTTTCTGTAGACCTTGTTTGGCCGCAGATTTAGGATTAGATGAGTCTTTTGCATTACTTAACGATGCAACATTACCGACAGATAATCCGGCGTAGTTGTGAGTTGGTCCAACTAAGCCATCAAAATTAGATTCAAAGTGTTTCATTATTATTGCTTCTCCATAAATACATCTGGGCACGATTTACATTTTTATTCACAAAAAATATTCGTGTTTATTTTTAATTAGACTAAGTTTTTAGGAATTTAATTAAATAAAAAAAGATTTTAAATTAAATTCATTTATTTTTTTTACTGGTTAATCTTCTGCAAAGCCTTGTGCCACTAGGGCTGATTAACTTAAAAGTGTTTATATTATACGCAGTTAACGCAAAAAATCTCACTTTGATGAAGAAATAGATAGCGGTTTTGACTTGAAGTCGAATAGAATCGCATATATATCTTATTACTTAGTATAAGTACGCAATTTACCCAATGAGCGATTGAGGAATTATGGGAAAGTCTCTGGTCATAGTCGAGTCACCAGCAAAAGCAAAGACCATCAACAAGTATTTAGGCAAAGATTTTGTCGTTAAATCAAGTGTTGGTCATATTCGTGATCTCCCAACCTCAGGTGGTAATAAAAAACCAGCTGAGCGTGTGTCAACAAAAGGGTTGTCGGTAGAAGAAAAAGCAAAATTAAAGGCGAAGAAAGATAAAAAAGCGCTTGTCACCCGTATGGGAATTGATCCTGAAAACGGTTGGGCTGCGCAGTATCAAATTTTACCCGGCAAAGAGAAAGTCGTTGCTGAGTTAAAGAAATTGGCTGCCTCGGCAGACCATATCTATCTCGCAACGGATTTGGACCGCGAAGGGGAAGCTATTGCTTGGCACCTGCGGGAAATCATTGGCGGTAACGAAGATAAATTTAAGCGTGTTGTTTTTAACGAAATAACCAAAAGCGCAATTAAACAAGCATTTGATAAACCTGGTGAGTTAGACATTCATCAAGTGAATGCACAACAAGCGCGTCGATTCTTAGACCGCGTTGTTGGCTTTATGGTATCTCCACTGTTGTGGAAAAAGATAGCTAGAGGTTTGTCGGCAGGTCGCGTTCAGTCAGTAGCAGCTCGTTTAGTTGTTGAACGTGAAAGAGAAATTAAAGTCTTTATTCCTGAAGAATTTTGGCGTCTTAATGTTGATACGTTAACCGCTAAAAAAGAACAAATATTATTAGAAGTTAATAAACAAAAAGGGCAGACCTTTAAGCCAACTAATAAAGCACAAATGGATGCGGTATTAGCGGATATAGAAGGTAAGTCGTTCAAGGTTTCAAACCGAGAAGACAAACCGTCTAAAAGTAGACCGTCTGCACCGTTTATTACATCAACTTTGCAACAAGCTGCAAGTACACGTCTAGGTTTTGGTGTTAAGAAAACCATGATGATGGCGCAACGTTTGTACGAAGCGGGTCACATAACTTATATGCGTACCGATTCAACAAATCTAAGCAGTGAAGCGGTTGGTGCTTGTCGTATGTTCATCCAAAGTGAATTTGGTGAGAACTATTTACCGCCTGCACCTCTTAAGTATGGCAGTAAAGAAGGCGCGCAAGAGGCTCATGAAGCGATACGTCCGTCTAGTGTTGGTATGAAAGCCTCACAGCTAGTTGGTATGGAACGCGATGCTGAACGTTTATATGAATTGATCTGGAATCAGTTTGTTGCTTGTCAAATGGTACCTGCAGAATATGACGTTACTAACGTAACGGTTACCGCAGGTGACTTTGAATTAAAAGCCAAAGGTCGAGTGTTAAAATTTGACGGTTGGACTCGAGTACAAACGGCTGTTAAAAAAGCCAATGATGACAATGTTGAATTACCAAACGTAAGCGTTGGTGATGAATTAGACGTTACTGAAATTTTACCTAAGCAGCACTTTACTAAACCAATAGCGCGTTTCTCAGAAGCCAGCTTAGTTAAAGAATTAGAGAAACGAGGCATAGGTCGTCCATCGACATACGCTTCTATCATTTCTACTATTCAAGACCGTGGTTATGTACGATTAGATAATCGTCGTTTTTACGCTGAAAAAATGGGTGAGATAGTTACAGACCGTTTGGTTGAAAACTTTACAGAATTACTTAACTACGACTTTACCGCTAAAATGGAAGGCCGTTTGGATGAAGTAGCTGAAGGCGATTTAGAGTGGAAAAAACTACTTGATACCTTCTATGCAGAATTCCAAGAAAACTTAGCGCTTGCTAATGCTGAAACAGAAGATGGCGGAATGCGCCTGAATGAGCCTGTTGAAACAGATATCGAGTGTAGTAAGTGTGGTCGTCATATGAATATCCGTACTGCAAGTACTGGTGTTTTCCTTGGCTGCTCTGGTTATGCATTACCACCAAAAGAACGTTGTACTAATACAATGAACTTAACGCACGGTGATGAAGCTGAAAATGTGTCGGATGAAGAATTAGAAACCGAAGCATTGCGTCAAATGAAGCGTTGTCCAATTTGTGAAACCGCAATGGACAGCTATTTAATTGATGAAACCAGAAAAATTCATATTTGTGGTAATAACCCAACTTGTTTGGGCCACGTAGTTGAAAAAGGTGAGTTTAAAATTAAGGGCTACGACGGACCATTAATCGAATGCGATAAATGTGGTTCTGATATGCAGCTTAAATCTGGCCGTTTTGGTAAGTACTTTGGTTGTACTAACGAGGAATGTAAAAATACTCGTAAGTTATTAAGAAGCGGCGAAGCGGCTCCACCAAAAGAAGATCCTGTCTTTATTAAAGAATTACCATGTCTTAAGTCTGACGCTCATTTTGTGTTACGAGATGGCGCAGCAGGTTTGTTCTTGGCGGCTTCTACTTTCCCTAAATCAAGGGAAACAAGAGCGCCGTTAGTTGAAGAGCTTGCATTGTATCGTGACCGCATCAGCCCTAAATTTTATTATTTAGCGGATGCACCAGCTCAAGACCCTGATGGCAAGAAAACGGTTGTGAGATATAGTCGTAAGACGAAACAACAATATGTCATGACGGAAAATGATGATGGTAAAGCGTCAGGTTGGAGTGCTTGGTTTACTGATGGTGAGTGGGTCGTTGAAGACAAACGTAAAAAACCGAAAGCTAAAGCCAAGGCTAAGCCAAAAGCGAAAGCTAAACCAGCCGCTAAGAAAAAAGATTAGTTAGCACTGGTTACAAATATGCGAAATTAAAAAAGGCTTCCCACGGGAAGCCTTTTTGTTATTTTGTTCACTCGTCACTCGTCACTCGTCACTCGTCACTCGTCACTCGTCACTCGTCACTCGTCACTCAAAACTCGCCACTCGAAACTCGAAACTCGCCACTCGCCACTCGTCACTCGTCACTCGAAACTCAAAACTCATAGCTGTTTTTCCCATTCCTCCAACCAAGGTAAAGCAAGCGTTTCAGGCTCTAACGTTTCAATCGCGTCGATTTTAATCATAGGCAAGGTTTCTTGACCTTGTAACTCAAAGAATAATTCCTGCATTTTATCACCAGCACCACAATACGTTGGATAACTAGAGTCCCCCAAAGCAATTACGCCAAATGGTTTGCCAGAGAATAATGGCATTGTACTTTTTGCCTCAAAATAAAACGATTCAATATTGCCAGGTAAGTCACCTTGTCCTGTGGTTGAGGTGATCACAAGCACAGCATCTGCAGTATCCATATCTGCAATTGAGCATGGAATGTTAAGCGTTACTGTGTGGGATTGGGCTATTAGTTTTGTCTTCACCAGTTCAGCAAGGTTTTGCGCTGAACCAAAAACACTGCCACATAGAATTGTAATGTTTGCCATTTTGCTAACCTCGGTATTCGTTTAATTAAATAAGTCGAGTAAGGGTTTTAATGTATCATCAACTTGCGCGCTAATAACCATATTTTCATTGGTGATTGGGTGAGGGAAGGACAGTGTTTTGGCCATCAGTGCCAATCTATCAAACTGTAAGTGTTCTCTAGCGGCTTTATTTTGTTTTCCATCACCATGATTAGTATCACCAATAATAGGGTGGCGTATGTGAGCCATGTGACGTCTTAATTGATGTTTGCGTCCTGTATGTGGCTTAAGCTCTACTAATGAATATCTAGTTTGTTCATAACGGCCTGAGGGAAATGGCAGTTCGACGCTTTTTAAATGTTTTAAACTGGTTTGTGCCGATTGAGGCTCTTTGTCTTTATTGGCGTTTTTATCGGATTTTTTATCCAGTATTTCTTTTAACGCATAATCAATATGTAATTTTTCAGGCGTAGTACCACGAACAACCGCTAAATAAGTTTTATGTACTAACCCCGCAATAAACAGTTCAGACATTTTTCTGGCAACCTCAGACGATAACGCAAATAATAAAACGCCAGACGTTGGTCTATCTAATCTGTGTACTGGATAAACGTGTTGGCCAATTAAATCGCGGGTAAGTTGCAAGGCGAATAAGGTTTCACGTTTGTCTATTTCACTGCGGTGCACTAACAACCCAGAAGGTTTATCGATGGCAACTAAGTATTCATCTTGATATAAAATGGTTAACTCGGGCGCAGACTCAAATACAACTTTTCTCATTTTGGCAAGTCAGCACTGATCAGTTGATCTAATTGTGTAATGGTTGTTAGCAGCGGTGTCACTTGTTGGTGCTTAAAGCTTTCTTCTGCCATTGGTAAAATGGCCATGTTTTTAGGTAATGCAGTTTGAGCATTAACAAGATAACTCATTTTAGGGATAAAGATAAATTGTAACCATTGTTCAAAGGCTAAGGTATCAACCGCAAAAGGTTGCACGCTGCTTAATTGTTCAATTGTTGGTGTTTGTTCGCTCCAAAGCTCAAGTTGTTTTAAGTCTTGCTCTAGTTGAATTAATAAGTTTGAGCATTGTTGATAAATAAACATGATAAGAATTTGTAAGCCGTGGGTAATTAGTAGGGCGTAATAATAACATCGGATTAATAATCCATATACGTAATAACCAACAAAATATACAATGCACCTGTATTTAAATTCAATCGATTGCTAAAGGTTCGTTAATGTCTGCTAGTTCTGCTAATAATCCTGTACCCACTCTATCTGCTCTAATGGAAAGCGCCAATGCCCAATGGCGAGTTTATGATATGGGACGGATAATACAGTCGATATCAAAAACTGATTTTACCGCAATTGAAAATGGTCAAAAACCATATCCTTTCCCAATACAAAAAAAGGCACGTTTTGCTATGGTGTTTTGGGATCAGGAAGAAAAAGGCCCACAAGCTAAGGCTAATCCGTTTATCTGGTTTTTACAGTTTGATTTAGATGAAATTGGGTTGTTGAATTTACAACAGCGAGACCATTACATCTCTTTAGTGATCAAAGAACTCGGCAGTAAAATGATGGACTCAAGTGAGCAGCAGTCAACATTAGATAATCATCCTTATAGCTTTACGCCAGATCAAAACCGTCAGGCGGCCTTTAACGCCAAAGTTAAAGTTGCCCTTAAGCAGCCCGCATCTATGCATTATGAACATGTTCAGGCTTTTTTTGCCGGACAGATTGATGCCGATAAATGGCAAGAGCTTACTGTCCAAGGTATTGCTGATTTTAGTGCCAGAATCGACCAGGCGAACAATGAAAAAGACTTGATCAATCATTTGTCTGAATTATCAGTTCAGACCTTGTGTGCCATTGGTGCAACGTTGGAGCATGAACAGGTCAGCTTAAACTTAACCAATAAGTTAATTGAACTCCAAGACCAGGCTCTGGCTGAAAACGATAGTGAACAAGTATTAAATTTATTACGTTGTTTAGTTGGAAGCCCTGCAAAACCACTAGTGTTATCGCAATTGAAAAAATTATTAGCCAGTGCGGAAAGTACCGATGAAACCTTGTTTATCGTGATAGTTGGACGTTTTTGGTCGTATTTTGAAGATAAAGAGTTTTTATATCTTTTCTTTGAAAAGGCCGCGACGAATACGAATAAACAATTGTTTGGCGGTTTGTTTGTGGATTTAGTGGCGATACCGTCGGTACGTGAATATATGTTGAGTTTGTTACGCGATCCAAACAGACCTGAAGCGATTTCTGCAGCAATTGGTACTGTATTTGGTAAGTAACCAAATACAGTTAAAGATAAAGTTAGCGAGAATACTGGTTAATTTTATCTATTATCGCTCTTAGTCCATTTGCTCTGGATGGACTGAGTTGGTTTAATAAATTTAATTGAGCAAGGTAACTCTCTAAATCAAACGCTTGTATTTGTGCTTGAGTTTTATTGTTAAATGCAGCTAACACTACAGATATTAAGCCTTTAACAATCTTAGCGTCGGACGATGCAATTAAGCATAGTTTGTCGTTGTTCCATTCATGTAATAACCAGACTTTGCTCTCACATCCAGAGACTAAATGTTGCTCAAGCTGATATTCAATCGGAAGCTGAGGTAATTTTTTCCCCAATAACATCAATTGTCTAAATTTATCTTCCCAACTATTTTGTTGCTTGAAGACATCAGTAACTTGAATGTCGGTTAACGTAAATTGGCTAGATAATTGGGTAACGGCTTGTTGATCTGTTGGCATTTTAAACTCTTTGTTTTAATCACTTCTGTTTCTAATAATTTAAGACGGCTAATGCTTTTTTTAAGGCAGAAATAAATAAATCTATATCTGATTTATCATTATAAATCCCTAAAGAAACTCGCACAGTTCCACTTACATTTAGTGCCTGCATAAGCGGCATAGCACAGTGATGACCACACCTTACTGCGACATTTTGCTCATTTAACAAGGTGCCAATGTCAGATACAGACTCACCTTCGACGACAAAAGAAGCAACACCAATATTATTACTAGCACCTATGATGTTAACTGAGTCTATTTTCGATAACTGATCGATTAAATAATCATAGGTTTGTGCATTATTTTTAAGTGCTTCAATAGCTGGTGCACTTTGGATAAATTCTAGTGCTGCGTTTAAGCCTAATATGCCAGAAATATTCGGCGTTCCCGTTTCCAGCATTGCAGGAATTGGGCGGAAGGTTGTTTTTTCACGTGTGACGTTTTGGATCATTTCACCGCCAAAATGAAATGGCGATATTTTATTTTTAATATTTGGGGCGATATATAAAACACCAACGCCGGTCGGCCCATACATTTTATGGCCAGAAAAGGCGTAAAAGTCACAACCTATGTCCTTCACGTTAACTGGTAAATGGGCTACCGCTTGGGCACCATCAACTAAAACGGTTGCGCCAGCTTGTTTGGCGAGTTCGGTTAACGATTTAATTGGGTGAATATTACCAAGAGCATTGGAACAATGCTGTAGAGCAACGAGTTTAGGCTTATTGGCCATTAATGCTTGGTAATGTGTTAAATCAACATCGCCATTGGGCAGGATATTAACCACTTCAAAATGGGCGTTTTTTCTAAGTGCGAGCTGCTGCCAAGGAACAAAGTTAGCGTGGTGTTCACTACCAAGTACAACAATCGTATCGCCAGATGATAAGTTGTTTTCGCCCCAAGCGTAAGCGACTAAATTTATACTTTCTGTTGTGCCTTTAGTCCAAACTATGTCGGTGTGATCGTTAGCACCAATAAAAGCTGCAATATTAATTCGAGCCTGCTCGTAACGCGCAGTAACTAAATTTGCGGTGGTGTACGAACCACGGTGAACATTCGCATTTTGTGTTTGATAAAACTCACAGATAACGTCCACAACCGACTGCGGTTTGTGTGTTGTTGCTGCACTGTCTAAATAAACAAAAGGGTTTGGTGAATTTAGATTGGAGTCTGAGAATATTTTAAATTGGCTGCGAATCGGCATAAATATGAATGGACTAGGTCAAAAGTTGTGGCAAGTATATCACTTTGTTTTAAGGTTAACATTTGCAATTAAGTTAACGGATGAAAGTAACAGGGCATGTTAACAAAAGTTAACGGGCATTAAACAACAGGCATAAAAAAAGGCAGCTGAGCTGCCTTTTTTAAATAAACGATTTATCGTTATCGTTATCGTTTATTAGGCGCTACGTAATCACGTTTCGCTGCACCAGTATATAACTGACGAGGACGACCAATTTTTTGGCCTTCTTCGCTTAACATTTCGTCCCAGTGGCTGATCCAACCAACAGTACGAGACATAGCAAATATAACTGTGAACATGCTAGTCGGAATACCGATTGCTTTTAAGATGATACCTGAGTAGAAATCTACATTCGGGTATAATTTCTTAGAAATAAAGTATTCGTCAGACAATGCAATATCTTCAAGTTTCATTGCAACATCTAGCAATGGATCTTGGATATTTAATGCTTTAAGTACTTCATGACATGTTTGACGCATTACTTTAGCACGAGGGTCAAAGTTTTTATAAACACGATGACCAAAGCCCATTAGACGGAACGGGTCATTTTTGTCTTTTGCTTTAGCAACATATTCATCAATGCGATCAACAGAACCAATCTCTTGTAGCATAGATAAACAAGCTTCATTAGCGCCCCCATGTGAAGGACCCCATAATGATGCTATGCCCGCAGCGATACATGCATAAGGGTTTGCACCTGATGAACCAGCTAAACGAACTGTTGAAGTTGAAGCATTTTGTTCATGGTCAGCATGTAACATGAAGATTTTATCCATTGCATCAGCAAGGATAGGATCAACTTTATAATCTTCAGCAGGTACAGAGAACATCATGTTTAAGAAGTTTTCTGAATAAGAAAGATTGTTACGTGGATAAACGAACGGTTGACCAATGCTGTATTTATAAGCCATAGCTGCAATAGTTGGCAATTTAGCAATTAGTCTATATGCACTACGTTGACGTTGCTTAGGATCTGAAATGTCTAAGTCGTCATGGTAAAAGCTAGACATCGCGCCTACAACACCACATAACATCGCCATTGGATGCGCATCAACCACAAAACCGTGGAAGAATGTTGCAATCTTTGCATGAACCATAGTGTGGTTAGTGATTGTTCTATCGAACTCTACTAAATCTTCAGCAGAAGGTAATTCTCCGTGAAGCAATAAGTAACATAATTCAATATAGCTTGAACCGTCAGCTAGTTGCTCAATAGGATAACCACGGTGTAATAAAATACCTTGGTCGCCATCTATATAAGTGATCTTAGATTGACATGATGCAGTTGCTAAAAAGCCAGGGTCATAAGTGAAAACGCCTTTTGAACCTAATGTTCTAACGTCAATAACATCATTACCAGCTGTACCAGACATCATTGGCAATTCGAATGCGTCTTGTCCAGTGATTTGAACTGTGACCTTCTTATCTGTCATACATGCTCTCCTCAAATTATTGTTGTATTGTAATTGTTACTACGCGTTAAATGTACTTTAAAAATCGACATTTTTCACATAGATAATTTTATTAATCTCACCATTGTAACTACAAAATAGAGTAAAAAGTCAATTTTATTGCAAAAATGATAATTTATTATACGAAAGTCTAATGCATTAGCTTGTTTTTTAAACACTTTAAATTCTTAACACATTAAATTTAAACAGAAATTGCCATATTGATTTTCGCTATATATACTGACTGGCACTGCATTCATATTCAATGTGGTTTTTATAATGATGAAGACTAACTTATAGTCCATTATTTATAACAATAGGGTGACTCATTTTTTAATTAATATATGTCACAACATTAATAAACAGCTCGGATAGGCATGTAATCGTGAAAAAACAAAGACCTGTAAATCTAGAACTGACATCTTTTATGCCAGCTTCGGCAATAGCCTCTATCCTACATAGGGTATCTGGCGTTGTGTTTTTCTTCGCCTTGATATTTGTAATTGTAGCTTGGACTATGTCTTTACAATCAGCAGAAAGCTTTGAATTAGCTAAGTCGCTAATGCAAGGTGTGATTGGTAAAGTCATTGTTATAGCCATATTAGCGGCACTTTCTTTCCATACCATCATTGGTTTACGCCATTTAGTAATGGATATGGGTTACTGGGAAGAGTTAGAGTCAGGGAATTTAAGTGCGAAACTAGCTATAGCAATATGGGTAGTAACTGTAATTTTAGCTGGAGTGTGGATATGGTGATCAACGAAGCTTCATTAAAGAGAGATGGCGTACAAGACTTCGTATCTCTTAGAACGACAGCATTAATTATGACTGCCTATATTATTTTTATTCTAGGCTTCTTTTTAACAACTCCCGTTGTTACTTATGAAATTTGGTCAGGATTATTTTCTAATATCGCAGTTAAAGTGTTTACGTTTATCACATTACTTTGTATTTTGGTTCACACACGAATCGGTCTTTGGCAAGTGTTAACAGACTACGTTAAAAACCCAAAAGTACGTGCGATTTTAAGCTTCTTCCTTAATCTACTAGGTTTAGCTTATGTTGTGACTGGTCTATTCATATTGTGGGGTGTTTAGTGTCTATTAAAGTTCAAGAATTTGATGCCGTTGTAATCGGTGCTGGCGGTGCAGGTATGCGCGCAGCTTTGCAAATTGCAGAATCAGGCCAAACAGTTGCCTTGATTTCAAAAGTTTTCCCAACTCGTTCTCATACTGTTTCTGCTCAAGGCGGAATTACAGTAGCATTGGGCAACGCCCATGAAGATCACTGGGAACAACACATGTACGATACTGTTAAAGGTTCTGATTTCATCGGAGACCAAGACGCTATCGAATTTATGTGTAAAGAAGGCCCTGAAGCCATTATTGAAATGGAAAATAAAGGCTTACCTTTTTCACGCTTTGAAGATGGGACAATTTACCAGCGTCCATTTGGTGGTCAGTCTAAGAATTTTGGTGGCGAACAAGCTGCTAGAACGGCTGCTGCGGCTGACCGTACAGGTCACGCATTATTACACCTTCTTTATCAACAAAATGTTAAACATAAGACAACCGTTTATAGCGAATGGTATGCATTAGATTTAGTAAAAAATGATGATGGTGCTATTGTTGGTTGTACTGCCATTGATATTGAGTCTGGTGAAGTTGTTTTCTTTAAAGCTCGTGCAACAGTATTAGCTACAGGCGGTGCAGGTCGTATTTATGCATCAACGACTAATGCTCACATTAACACCGGTGATGGTGTTGGTATGGCCGCTCGTGCTGGTGTCGCATTACAAGATATGGAAATGTGGCAGTTCCACCCTACAGGAATCGCTGGTGCCGGAGTATTGGTAACAGAAGGTTGTCGTGGTGAAGGTGGTTACTTATTAAATAAAGATGGCGAACGTTTCATGGAACGTTATGCTCCTAATGCTAAAGATTTAGCGTCTCGTGATGTTGTTGCTCGTTCAATGATGACCGAAATACGTGAAGGTCGTGGTTGTGATGGTCCTTTAGGTCCACATCTTAAACTTAAATTAGATCATTTGGGCCGCGAAACGTTAGAGTCTCGTTTACCAGGTGTTTGTGAATTATCTAAAACGTTTGCACACGTTCACCCTGCAGATGAGCCAATTCCAGTTCTACCAACTTGTCATTATATGATGGGTGGTGTTCCAACTAACGTAAATGGTCAAGCATTAACAAAAGCTGATGATGGTTCATTTAAAGAAGTTGAAGGTTTATTTGCCGTTGGTGAGATTGCTTGTGTATCTGTACACGGTGCAAACCGCTTAGGTGGTAATTCATTATTAGATTTGGTTGTATTCGGTCGTGCCGCAGGTAAATATTTAGAAACATATTTAGCACAAGGTAAGGGCGCTACAGAAGTTAAAGATGAAGACATTGAAAAAGCATTAGAGCGTTTCAATCGTTGGGAGTCTACTTCTGAAGGTGAAGATCCAGCTCAAATCAAAAAAGATTTACAGCAATGTATGCAACTTAACTTCTCGGTTTTCCGTGAAGGTAAAGCAATGGCTGAAGGTCTAGCTCAATTAAAAGAAATTCGCGAACGTTTAAAACATGCTAAGTTATCTGATAACTCTAAAGAGTTTAATACTCAGCGTATTGAATGTCTTGAATTAGATAACTTGATGGAAACTGCTTTTGCTACCGCATTAGCTGCTAACTATCGTACTGAAAGCCGTGGTGCTCACAGCCGTGAAGATTTCTTAGACCGTGATGACGTAAATTGGTTATGCCATAGCGTTTACGATCCAAAGAATGAAGAGATGAGCAAACGTGATGTAAACATGAGTCCAGTACATCGTGATGCATTTCCACCAATAGCTCGCACGTATTAATAAGGGGAGTAACGAATTATGAAAACTGTAAAATTCTCTGTTTACCGTTATAACTCTGACGTAGACGATGCGCCATACATGAAAGACTATCAACTAGAAATGGAAGATAATCAGGACATGATGGTTTTGGATGCACTTATTCTTTTAAAAGAACAAGATCCAACAATAGTTTTCCGTCGTTCATGCCGTGAAGGTGTGTGTGGTTCTGACGGTTTAAACATGAATGGTAAAAATGGATTGGCGTGTATCACTCCAATCTCTACTTTTGGTAAAAAGACGATTATCTTACGTCCATTACCTGGATTACCTGTAGTACGTGACTTAGTTATCGATATGACTCAGTTCTTTACTCAGTATGAAAAAGTAAAGCCATTCTTAATTAATGACGAAAAACAGCCAGCTCGTGAGTTCATTCAAACTGTTGAAGAACGTGACAAGTTGGATGGATTATACGAATGTATATTATGTGCATGTTGTTCAACATCATGTCCGTCATTCTGGTGGAACCCGGATAAATTTATAGGCCCTGCAGGTTTATTACATGCATATCGCTTCTTAATTGATAGTCGTGATACTGCTACTGATGAACGCTTGGCTGACTTGGATGATGCGTTTAGCGTATTCAGATGCCACGGCATTATGAACTGTGTTAACGTTTGTCCTAAAGGCTTAAACCCTACCAAGGCGATAGGTCATATTAAATCTATGTTATTGCAGAGGGCAGTTTAGTTTTGATAACTGGTGCTGTAATTTAACAGATAAGAAAAAGTCGTTCCGTTTCGGTGGAAGGGCTTTTTTCATTTTTTAACTAGTAAAATTAAGTCTGTAAGACTTACAAGGATATATATCTAATGCACGAAGGTGTTATGCAAAATTGGCTTGATAGTTCGCATTTATCAGCTAACAGCATGGTATATGTTGAGCAGATGTACGAATTATATTTAGATGATCCTACGTCTATATCAGATGAATGGCGTGAGGTCTTCGACCAATTACCTAAAGTTGAAGGTGTTTCGGTTGAAACTAAACATTCAGATGTTCGCGAATTATTTGCCCAACTGGCCAAAAACAAAGACCGTATGGTTGTTTCTGGAGCGGATCAAGCAGATGCAAAACAAGTAAAAGTTTTGCAGCTTATAAATGCTTTCCGTTTTAGAGGACACCAAAATGCCAATTTAGACCCATTAGGGTTGTGGTATAGAGAAACCGTTAGAGAGCTTAGTTTGGCTCATCACGGACTTGACGATGAAGACAAGTCGCGTGAATTTAACGTCGGTTCTTTTGCTGTAGGCAAAGAGAAAATGCAACTAGGTGAGCTGTACTCAGCTCTCGAAAATACTTACTGTGGTTCAGTGGGTGCAGAATATATGCACATTACTGATACTGATGAAAAACGTTGGATCCAACAACGATTTGAATCAATTCAGAGTAAACCTGCATTTTCAACGGACATCAAGAAACGTATTTTAAAAGGCTTAATTGCCGTTGACGGCTTGGAAAAGTACTTAGGTGCTAAATTCCCTGGCGCAAAACGTTTCTCACTTGAAGGTGGCGACGCTTTAGTTCCTATGATCAAAGAGATCATTCACCGCGCTGGTGAACAAGGACAAAAAGAAGTTGTTATCGGCATGGCTCACCGTGGACGCTTAAACGTATTAGTTAATGTTCTTGGTAAAAAGTCTGGCGAATTATTTGATGAGTTTGGTGGAAAAGTTGATCCATCATTAACTGCAGGTGATGTTAAATATCACCAAGGTTTCTCGTCTGATTTTGCTACAGCAGGCGGAAATGTCCATTTAGCCTTAGCATTTAACCCATCACATTTGGAAATTGTAAATCCAGTTGTAATTGGTTCAGTGCGTGCGCGTTTAGACCGTCATAATTGTACCAACGGTTCAAAAGCTTTACCAATCACAGTACACGGCGACTCGGCTATTGCCGGTCAAGGTGTTGTGCAAGAGACGTTTAATATGTCTCAAACACGTGGTTATAAAGTTGGTGGTACGATTCGTATTGTTGTAAATAACCAGGTTGGTTTTACTACATCAAATCAAGAAGATACACGCTCAACTGAATATTGTACTGACATTGCAAAAATGGTTCAGGCTCCAATATTCCACGTGAACTCAGATGATCCAGAAGCGGTTGCGTTAGTATCGCAAATTGCGGTTGATTATCGTAATACGTTCCGTAGAGACGTGGTTATTGATTTAGTTTGTTATCGTCGTCATGGCCATAATGAAGCTGATGAGCCTAGCGCAACTCAGCCAATCATGTACAAAAAAATCAAGAAACATCCAGTTCCTCGTCAATTGTATATCGATCATTTGACAAAAGAAGGTTCAATATCTTTAGATGAAGTTAAAGAACTAACTGATGGATACCGTGGTTTATTAGATAAAGGTGAATGTGCAGTTGAAGAATGGCGTCCTATGGAAGCGCATTCGGTAGATTGGACTCCATATCTAAACCATGACTGGGATATTGCTTACGATAAAGCCATTTCTGTTGAAAAATTGAATGAGCTTGGTAAGAAGATCACTCAATACCCTGAAAGCATGACTCTGCAATCTCGTGTTAAAAAACAATACGATGAACGTATTAAAATGCTTAATGGCGAAAAGCCATTAGATTGGGGTTTCGCTGAAACTCTAGCGTATGCAGATATTGTTGACCGTGGTACTGATATTCGTATTACTGGTCAAGACAGTGGTCGTGGTACTTTCTTCCACCGTCATGCGGTAATACACAATCAAGAAGATGCATCAACGTATGTACCTCTTGAAAATATAAATGAAAAACAAGGCAAATTTGAAATATATGATGCCGTATTATCAGAAGTTGGTGTTTTAGCATTTGAGTATGGTTACGCCACCGCAGAACCTGACTCTTTAGTAATTTGGGAAGCGCAATTTGGTGATTTTGCCAACGTAGCTCAAGTTGTTATTGACCAATTCATCTGTTCTGGCGAACAAAAGTGGGGACGTTTATGCGGTCTTACTATGTTATTGCCTCATGGATACGAAGGACAAGGTCCTGAGCATTCATCTGCACGTATGGAACGTTTTTTACAATTGTGTGCTGATCATAATATGCAAGTTTGTGTTCCAACAACACCAGCTCAAGTATTCAATATGATCCGTCGTCAACAAATAAGACCTATGCGTCGACCTTTGATTGTAATGACGCCAAAATCGTTGTTACGTCATCCTCTAGCTGTTTCTACAATGGAAGAGTTAGCCGATGGGACTTATTACAATGTAATTGATGAAATAGATGACAACATTGATGCTAAAAAGGTTAAACGTGTTGTGCTTTGTTCAGGTAAAGTTTATTACGATTTGTTAGAACAACGTCGTAAAGATAACCAAACTGATATTGCCATTGTACGTATTGAACAACTATATCCTTTCCCTCATGCGGAAATGGAAGTAATTGTTAAAAAGTACAAAAACGTTAAAGACTATATTTGGTGTCAAGAAGAACCACAAAACCAAGGTGCTTGGTATTGTAGTCAACATCATTTCAGGAATTCGATTCCAAAAGGGGCAGATTTAACTTATGCAGGTCGTAAAGCATCAGCTTCGCCAGCAGTAGGTTACGCATCTGTGCATGCCAAAGAACAACAAGCGTTGGTTAACGACGCATTAACGATTAAATAATCTCAAGGATTAATCATGACTACTGAAATTAAAGTTCCAGTATTACCTGAATCAGTTGCTGACGCTTCAGTTGCCACTTGGCACGTCAGTGTTGGAGATACTGTAACTCGAGATCAAATCTTAGTTGATATCGAAACTGATAAAGTTGTATTAGAAGTTGTAGCACCTGAAGATGGTGTTGTTACTGAAATACTACAAGAAGAAGGTGCTACTGTTTTAGGCGACCAACTTCTTGCTAAAATTGAAGATGCAGCAGGCGCATCAGCTCCAGCAGCCGCAGCTCCAAAAGCAGCTGAAGCAAAAGCAAGTGCTCCTGCAGCACCAGCTGGCGAAGCGAAAACAATTCAAATTAAAGTGCCTGTATTACCAGAGTCTGTTGCTGATGCAACTATTGCGACTTGGCATGTACAAGAAGGTCAAGCGGTTAGCCGTGACGAAAACTTAGTTGATATTGAAACTGACAAAGTTGTATTAGAAGTTGTTTCTCCTGAAGATGGCATAATAACTAAAATTATTAGCCCTGAAGGTGAAACGGTTCTTGGCGAGCAATTGATTGCTGAAGTTACTCTTGGTTCTGCTGCAGCCGTAGCAACACCAGCAGCAGCTGAAGAATCTAGTTCTGCAGATGATGTATTAACACCATCTGTTCGTCGTTTAATCTCTGAAAAAGGGTTAGACGCTTCTAAAATTAAAGGCACGGGTAAAAACGGTCGTGTTTCTAAAGAAGATGTTGAAAGCTTTATGAAAACTCAAGCCTCTGCACCTAAAGCATCTGCTCCAGCGTCAGCTGCAGTACCTTCTAGTCAAGTATTAGGTGAGCGTACTCAAAAACGTGTTCCTATGACTCGTTTACGTAAAACAATTGCGAAACGTTTATTAGAAGCTAAAAACTCGACAGCGATGTTAACAACGTTTAACGAAATCAACATGAAACCTATCATGGATTTACGTAAACAATATAAAGATGTATTTGAAGAGCGCCACGGTGCACGTCTTGGATTCATGTCTTTTTATGTTAAAGCAGTAGTTGAAGCGCTTAAACGCTTCCCAGATGTAAATGCGTCTATCGATGGTGATGATATTGTTTACCATAACTACTTTGACGTAAGTATTGCTGTTTCTACACCTCGTGGTCTAGTAACACCAGTATTACGTGATTGTGATAAATTAGGTTTTGCTGAAATTGAAAATGGTATCCGTGCATTGGCTATTAAAGGTCGTGACGGAAAACTAACAGTTGACGAAATGCAAGGCGGTAACTTTACTGTTACTAACGGCGGCGTATTTGGTTCATTGTTATCAACACCAATTTTGAACTTACCGCAAGCGGCTATTTTGGGTATGCATAAAATCCAAGACCGTCCAATGGCAGTAAATGGCAAAGTTGAAATCTTACCTATGATGTACTTAGCGTTATCTTACGATCACCGCTTAGTTGATGGGAAAGAGTCAGTTGGTTTCTTAGTAACAATCAAAGAATTGTTAGAAGATCCAACACGTTTACTATTAGACGTATAATAGAACAAAAAAATTAGTGTAATTATTCAAATATCGACTTTTGTCTTATTGCACTAATTTAAGGGCGTATTTATAATACGCCCGCATGTTATATCGGGCTGCAGATTCTGCGGCCTTTAACTTATAAAAATAGATGGACAGAACATCATGAACTTGCATGAATATCAGGGTAAACAACTGTTTGCTCAATACGGGCTTCCTGTATCAAAAGGCATCGCAACAAAAACTCCAGCTGATGCAGCTGCAGCGGCTGACACAATTGGCGGCGATATGTTCGTTGTTAAAGCACAGGTTCACGCCGGTGGCCGTGGTAAAGCTGGCGGTGTTAAGCTAGTAAAAACTAAAGAAGAAATCAAAGCGTTTGCTGAAAAGTGGTTAGGTAATAACTTAGTTACTTATCAAACAGATGAGAAAGGACAACCAGTTTCAAGCATCTTGGTTGAACCTTGTACTGATATAGCTCAAGAATTATATCTTGGCGCAGTTGTTGATCGTTCATCACGTCGTATCGTTTTCATGGCATCTACTGAAGGTGGTGTTGAAATTGAAACGGTTGCAGAAGAGACTCCTGAAAAAATTCTTAAAGCTGAGATTTGCCCATTAGCGGGTGCACAACCTTACCAAGGTCGTGACTTAGCATTCAAACTTGGTCTTGAAGGCAAGCAAATTGGTCAATTTGTTAAAATCTTCCTAGGTCTAGCTAAATTATTCAAAGAAAAAGACGTTGAGTTAATTGAAATTAACCCATTAGTAATTACACCAGCTGGTGATTTACACTGTCTTGACGCTAAAGTAGCTATCGATAGCAATGCTGTTGGTCGTCACCCAGATCTTAAAGCTATGCACGATCCTTCACAGGAAGATGCACGTGAAGCGCATGCTGCTTCTTTTGAACTTAACTATGTAGCTCTAGACGGAAACGTTGGCTGTATGGTTAATGGTGCTGGTCTTGCAATGGGCACAATGGATATCGTTAACTTAAACGGTGGCCGTCCTGCAAACTTCCTAGATGTTGGTGGTGGCGCAACTAAAGAACGTGTTGCTGAAGCATTCAAAATCATCTTATCTGATTCTAACGTTAAAGCTGTTTTAGTTAACATCTTTGGTGGAATTGTACGTTGTGACATGATTGCCGAAGGCATCATTGGCGCAGTGAAAGAAGTTGGCGTAACTGTTCCAGTTGTTGTTCGTTTAGAAGGCACTAACGCAGAGAAAGGTCGTGAAGTACTTGCGAATTCTGACGTTGACATCATCGCAGCACCTAGCTTACAAGCAGCTGCTGAACTAGTAGTTAAAGCTGCAGAGGGTAAATAATGAGCGTTTTAATCAATAAAGACACTAAAGTAATCTGTCAAGGTTTCACTGGTGCTCAAGGTACTTTCCACTCTGAGCAAGCTATTGAATACGGTACTAACATGGTTGGTGGCGTAACTCCTGGTAAAGGCGGTCAAGTTCACCTTGGTCTTCCTGTATTTAATACAGTAGTTGAAGCAGTTGAAGCAACTGGCGCTGATGCATCAGTTATTTATGTACCAGCAGCTTTCTGTAAAGATTCTATCTTAGAAGCGGCTAACTCAGGTATCAAACTAATCGTTTGTATCACTGAAGGCGTACCAACTCTAGACATGCTTGACTGTAAAGTTAAATGTGACGAGTTAGGTGTACGTTTAATCGGTCCTAACTGCCCTGGTGTTATCACTCCGGGTGAATGTAAGATTGGTATCATGCCAGGTCACATTCATTTACCAGGTAAAGTAGGTATCGTATCTCGTTCAGGTACGTTAACTTATGAAGCTGTTAAACAAACTACAGACGCTGGTTTTGGTCAGTCTACTTGTGTTGGTATCGGTGGTGATCCAATCCCAGGTACTAACTTCATCGACGTTCTAGAAATGTTTGAAAAAGATCCACAGACTGAAGCAATCGTAATGATTGGTGAAATCGGCGGAACAGCTGAAGAAGAAGCGGCTGCTTATATCAAAGCAAACGTGACTAAGCCTGTTGTTTCTTACATTGCTGGTGTTACTGCTCCAGAAGGTAAGCGTATGGGTCATGCCGGCGCAATCATCTCTGGTGGTAAAGGTACTGCGGAAGATAAATTTGCAGCATTAGAAGCGGCTGGTGTTAAAACTGTTCGTTCTCTAGCTGACATTGGTAAAGCATTAAAAGAAAAAACTGGTTGGTAGTCTCTACCTCTAGTTAATATCTAATGTATAAAAAAGGCGCTTTTAAAGCGCCTTTTTTTAATTTTAGACTAAACTGTCTCATAGTAAGTCCATTCGTTCCTTGTTTAGCATTAACCTTTGATTTTTTTACTGAATAGTTAGCCGATTATTTTTAATACCCTAAATTAACTCCCTGTATATTCAAATAAATACACAATAATACATTTAAAATACCATTCATTGTAAAGTAATAGTTACGATAGTGTGGTGTGGATTCAAATCCACATTTTGTATTTTTCATAAGTGTATGATAAAAGGCATAAAAATTTCAAAATTGATGTTTTTTTGTTAAATTTTCATTTCGTTTTCATTTCTTTTCAATGACACCTAGTCTAAATATTAATCAGAGGTTCAGTTGTCCTGATTAATACAAAATAATTGAATTAATAATAAGAATAATGGAGTGTCAAAGTGAATTTATCCAAAATTACATTAACAACCCTCGCTGCTTTAGCCGTTGTACAAGTATCAAATGTGGCTGCCGCCGATAAAAAATATCTGAACCAAGAACCCAGTATTAGTAACGTGATTCAAAATACATCACCTACATTATTGGCTACCAGTCCTACACAATTAGTTGGATTAGGCGCGGGTAACGAGTTAGTTGTATTAAAAGAAGTAAATAGTAACAATGGTGATACTACACGTCGTTACCAGCAAATGTATCAAGGTTTACCGGTTATTGGTGATACAGTTAGTTTAACATTTAGTAGTAATGGGCAATTAAAACGAGCACATGGCGCGGCTGTCTACGATATTGATAGTGATGTTGACTCAGTTTCACCCAAAATGACTAAAAGTGTTGCTATAGCCAAGAGCTCACCTGCAACATTAATGGCTGATGGTCTTGAAAAGCACAACGAAACATCTCGATTAGCTATTTGGGTGGATGAACAAAATATAGCTCATTTAGTTTATGAAGTTACCTATGTAACTTATGGTGCCGCACCTTCACGTCCATATCAAATTATCGATGCAAATACAGGTGATGTACTTCACAGTTACGATAATATCCAGCATGCAGACGCGACAGGTCCAGGTGGTAACGCCAAAACAGGTCAATACATTTACGGAACTGATTTTGATTTTTTAGATGTATCTCAGTCAGGTAACTCCTGCACTATGAGTAACTCAAATGTAAAAACTATTAACCTTAATGGTGGTACAAGCGGCTCTACAGCTTATTCATTTACTTGTCCTGAAAATACTTACAAAGAAATAAATGGTGCATATTCACCACTTAATGATGCGCATTATTTCGGAAATGTAATTTTTAATATGTATAACGATTGGATTGGTACTCCACCTTTGTCATTCCAATTACAAATGCGTGTGCATTACAGCAGTAATTATGAAAATGCATTTTGGGATGGTACGGCAATGACTTTTGGTGATGGTCAAAATACCTTTTATCCATTAGTAAGCTTGGATGTTTCAGCCCATGAAGTAAGTCATGGATTTACTGAGCAAAACTCAGCACTGGTTTATAGCGGTAAATCAGGTGGCTTAAATGAAGCTTTTTCTGATATGGCTGGTGAAGCTGCAGAATATTACATGAAAGGGACAAATGACTGGTTAGTTGGACAGGATATATTTAAAGGTAATGGTGCATTACGTTATATGAATAATCCAACGCAAGATGGTAGCTCTATCGATAATCAAAGCAGTTATTCTTCAGGTATGGATGTTCATTATAGTTCTGGTGTATTTAATAAAGCGTTTTATAACTTAGCTACAACATCTGGCTGGAATACACGAAAAGCATTTGAAGTAATGGCGCGAGCTAACCAATTATATTGGACAGCAAGTACTAATTGGGATCTTGCAGGTAATGGTGTGATGGATGCAGCCTGTGATTTAAATTATGAAACGGATGATGTGCAAGCAGCACTTTTGGCTGTTGGTGTGTCTTCAAATGTAAGTTCAGGAAGTAATTGTACTTCAACAACTCCACCTTCAGACGATGAAATGCTTACTAATGGCGTAACACGTACAGGTATTAGTGGCTCAGCTAAAGAACAGATGTTTTTTGTATTAGATGTTCCAGCTGGCGCAACCAATTTACAGTTTAATACAGCAGGTGGAACTGGAGATGCTGACTTATATGTCATGTTTGGCTCAAAACCGTCACTAACTAGTTATGATTGTAAAAGTACTACTGCAACGAGTACAGAAACCTGTTCGATCAGCAGTGCTCAAACTGGCCAATATTATGTGATGGTTGAAGCATGGAATCAAATATCTGGAGTGTCATTAACCGGTAGTTATACTGATGGTTCTTCAGGCGGTACAGGTCCAATTGATCGCACTGAAAGTAACATCAGTGTTGCTAGCAATGCATGGTCTCGTTACACACAAGAGCTAGATGCTGGTTACTCATCTCTTGAAGTGTCTATATCCGGCGGTAGTGGTGATGCTGATTTATACCTGAATTTTGGTTCAGCTTCATCAACATCATCATATGACTGTCGCCCATATAAAAACGGTAACAGTGAAACTTGTACAATTGACAATCCTCAAGCAGGTACTTGGCATATAGATATACGAGGCTACAGTGCAGCAAGCAATGTAACACTGACAATCAAAGCTAATTAACACTAATCAACATTCTTCAAGGGAGCATTCGCTCCCTTTTTATTTCCAATTTATTTACTTCAGTTTATAAAGTAAATTTCGATTTATAGGAATTATTTCATGAAATACTCTTTATCAAATACCTGGATAGTTTTGTCTGTATTTATTACGAGTCATCCTTTGTTTGCGCAAGATTTATTACAGCAAGATGAAAATATTTGGATAACTATTGATCCGATTGCTGCAAAACATTACACCAATAAAAATTCACTAATTAACCCGAACAATAACGTATTACAAGCTCAAAATACTCTATTGGACACTGTCAATGTAATGGAGGTAAACCAACAGGATATAAACCAACTAAGTGAATTTATGCATGATAACTATCATCGATGTGGTGGATTTGTTGCGCACGATTCTTTGGCTGAAGCAAAGCTATATACACAACAATTAGCTAATGTAGAAAACCAAACTATAAATACACTTGCTGTTAGTTACAGCATTAATAATGGTCAAACGGTACAGCAACTCATTAATAGTATTAATTCGAGTAATTTAACTAACACAGTTGATTCCATGAGTGCCTTCTATAACAGATATTACACACAACAAACTGGTGCGGATGCATCTCAGTGGTTAAAAGATTACTGGCAGCAACTCGCTAGTGCTAGAAGCGATATTAGTGTCGATTTTTTCAACCACAGTTGGGCTCAATCATCAGTGATTGTAACTATACCTGGTAGTGAAAAAGCCGATGAGATCGTCATAATTGGTGGTCACTTAGACTCAATAAATCAATCAAATGCAAGTGATGGTCGCGCTCCTGGTGCAGATGATAATGGATCTGGAATCGCTGTATTATCAGAAGCGTTAAGAGCAATAGTTGATAACAATTATACCCCACAAAGAACGATTAAAATTATGGGCTTTGCTGCAGAAGAAGTAGGCTTAAGAGGCTCGAAAGCAATAGCCGAAGATTATAAAGCCCAAGGTAAGAATGTGGTTGGCATGGTGCAGTTTGATATGACAGGTAACTTTGGTAGTACAGAGGATATAGTCATGATGACAGATTATACGAATGCCGCTCAAAACCAGTTTTTGGGGCAATTAATCGATACCTATTTACCGACGCTGACTTATGGTTTTGACCAATGTGGTTATGGTTGCTCAGATCATGCGTCTTGGTATCAACAAGGTTTTGCAGCGTCCATTCCATTTGAATCTAGAATGGCTGATATTAATCCTCGAATACATACTGAAAATGATACTAGCTTTAACGCAGAACATGCCAGTAAGTTTGCAAAGCTGGCGGTAACTTATTTAGCCGAAATAGCTAAAAATAGTGGTGACGAAACGCCTCCAGCTACCAATGTATTAGAAAATGGAGTTACGGTATCTGGTATTAATGGAATAGCTAAAGAGCAAATTTTCTTTACCTTACCAGTACCAACTTCTAGTACTAATTTAAACTTTACTACATCAGGTGGCACAGGGGATGCTGACTTATACGTTAAGTTTGACCAACAACCTACATTACAAGACTTTGATTGCAAAAGTACGACAGCATCCAGTAATGAGAGTTGCGACATTAATAATGCGCAAGAGGGGACTTACCATGTAATGGTAGAAGCATGGGGTCAGATCTCTGGAGTGTCATTAACCGGTAGTTATAGTAATGGCTCTACAGGTGGAACAGATCCAATAAATCGCACTGAAAGTAATGTTAGTGTGGCAAGTGGCGTTTGGGCTCGTTACACACAAGAATTAGGAGTAGGTTATTCATCGCTTGAAGTGTCTATATCTGGTGGAAGTGGTGATGCTGACTTATACGTGAATTTTGGTTCAGCGTCTTCAACATCGTCATATGAGTGCCGTCCATATAAAAACGGTAACAGTGAAACGTGTACGATTGACAACCCTCAAGCTGGCATTTGGTATATCGATTTACGAGGTTATAGCTCAGCAAGTGGGCTTACACTAACAATCAATGCTCAGTAGGGAACCCCCAATCTCTATAAACTAAAAAACCAAGTATTACTTAAGTAATACTTGGTTTTAATTTTTATAATATAAAACGAATAATTCGTATTATATTATTACTTACCGCCTTTGGCGATGATCTCTTTAGCCATAATATCAGCTACTTGATAAGTAGGCATGTTATCGGCTTTTGCACGCTCAAAAATTTCAGTTAATGTATCGTATATTTCACCCACTTTTGCCGTTGCTCTATCGGCTTTGTAGCCATCTTCATCTTGTTCAAAGAAGATGTTAATAATACCGCCAGCATTTATTACATAGTCAGGTGCGTATAATATGCCTAACTCGGTTAACTTATCGCCATGGCGAGGCTCTTTAAGTTGATTGTTGGCACAACCCGCAACAATTTTTGCTTTTAGTTGAGCAATAGTATCATCGTTAATCGTTGCACCTAATGCGCATGGCACATAAATATCAACATCTAACGCGTATATTTCATCTAAACCAACCGCAGTTGCAGCGTATTGATTAACCGCTTTATCAATAGAGTCTTGGTTGATATCAGTAACAAATAACTTAGCGCCATCATTGTGTAAACGTTCACAAAGGTACATGCCAACTGAGCCTAAACCTTGAATTGATAGCTTAATACCCGTTAAGTCATCGCTACCAAATTTATGTTTGGCTGCTGCTTTTATACCTAAATAAGTACCTAAAGCAGTGAAAGGTGCAGGGTTACCGCTTTTACCTTCTAAACCAACAACAAAATCAGTTACTTTATTCGCGATCATAATATCACCAGTGGTGATATTTACGTCTTCAGCAGAATAATAAGCGCCATTTAGTTTATTTAATGCATGACCAAATGCGGTGAAAAGGGCATCGGATTTTAGCTTTTTAGGATCGCCAATAATAACCGCTTTACCGCCACCAAAGTTTAGTCCAGCCATGGCATTTTTATATGTCATACCTTTAGATAAACGTAAAACATCAACAAGAGCTTCTTCGTCAGATGCATAATTCCAAAAGCGACAACCACCAACACCAGGGCCGCAGTTAGTATTATGAACAGCAATGATAGCTTTTAAGCCAGAGGCTTTATCTGAGCAGAATACAACTTGCTCATGATCATCAAAATCAGGTAGAGAAAATACTGACAAAATAGACTCCAAATAGCATTATTTTAAAAAGCGCGACTTTACCAGAGCTATGCTGACAAAGCTACTTTGATTATGGATTGAAAATAGAGCTAACCTGATGAAACTGTAAAGATTTCGCTCTAATTTATAAATAATAAAACTCGATTTTAGCTAAGTATTCTGTCGAATACTGTGACTTATATTTACCCTTCTATATACCAATAGCCTTGATTGACTAAAGTGGTAATAAGTTGAATATTTTCTAACAGTTTTAATTCAGTTTTTAACTGTTCATTAGTAATCGTTTTTTGTTGATGTAATAACCTAATAAAGTCTATTTGATGTGACTCACAGATAAACTCCTCAGCACAACAGAAGAAGCTAGTTGTATTGTCACCACGGTAAATAGATGTTTCTACACCATTCACTTTATTGATATTAAGATTCGAATTAAAAAACAAATTAACTAAATAGTCCGATGTATGCTGTTCAACTTCCTCTGGTATATCAAGTTCTCTGCTAGGGGCGGTTAAACCTTGATTAAGGAATTTTTCAAAATGACCGTCGTTATTAATTAAATCGGTTAACAACAACTGCATTTGTTTCAGTTGAGTTTTATTAATTAGGCTATCAGCATTTTTATCGATAGATAAGTCGGTATCTTTAAATCGAGTTAAGCCAATTTCAGAGTCGATAACAAAGTCGGCAAAACCACTAATAAGCTCTTGTTGGCTCGGTGCTCTAAAACCAATGGAGTAATTAATAGCTGTCTCAATTGTCTCACCATTATGTGGGCTAAAAGGTGGGATATAAATAATATCGCCAGCTTCCAATACTTGATCAACAATGGGATCAAATTCATCAACTTGTAATAAGTCTTTAGTTTTTTCAGTTTGTTGTAATTGAGTGTTAACCGCACCCGCTCTCCAACGTCGTTTTCCTTGGCCTTGTACTATAAACACATCGTATTGATCTAAGTGGCTACCAACCCCAGCATTAGGCGTTGAATAAGACACCATCACATCATCAATCCGCCACTTAGGAATGAAATTAACCGCTTCCCTTAAGTCGAATACAGACTCAAACCAGCGGTCAACACCTTGCACTAATAAACTCCAATTGCTTTCACCAAGTTGATCAAAACTTTCAATTGGACCATGAGTCACTTTCCAATCATCGTTTTTATTGGTGACTAAACGCGAGTCGATAAAAGACTCCATTGCCAAACCTGCAACTTCGTCAGGGGCAATTGGATCCTGAAAGTTGACTAGCGCATTTTTTAATACGATTGGCTTTTTTTGCCAATATTCAGTGATGAACTCTTGCTTAGAGATGGTTTGCCAATTTATGTTCATAAGTGCTCTATGTGTGATTTTTTTAATCCAAACCAACATGTTGAATTGGATTAGATTTAAATATTGAGTAAGGCTAATTACAAGGTCATTAAAACGTATGTCATAAAAAATGCCAGTCAACGACTGGCATTCTTAATCTGACAAGTGACGTTTAGTGGTTAAACTAACTCGTCAATAAAGGCGATAGCTCGACCAATATAGTTAGCCGGTGTTAACAATTTAAGTTCTGCTTTAACGGTATCAGAAAGTTCTAAACCATCAATAAACTCAGCCATAACTTGTTGATTAACTTTTTTACCACGAGTTAAGTCTTTTAATTTTTCATACGGCTTTTCAATACCGTAACGACGCATAACGGTTTGAATTGGCTCAGCCAATAATTCCCAGTTATTGTCTAACTCGTCTAATAAATTTTGAGCATTCACTTCTAATTTGCTAATCCCTTTTAATGTAGCTTGGTAAGCAATAATAGAGTGAGCAACACCAACGCCTAATGTACGTAATACAGTAGAGTCAGTTAAGTCACGCTGCCAGCGAGAAATAGGTAATTTAGTGGCTAAGTGACCGTAGATTGCATTGGCGATACCTAAGTTACCTTCCGAGTTTTCAAAGTCGATAGGGTTAACTTTATGCGGCATAGTTGAAGAACCAATTTCACCAGCGATAGTTTTTTGCTTGAAATGCCCCATAGCGATGTAACCCCAGATATCACGATCAAAGTCGATTAATATAGTGTTAAAACGTGCCATAGCATCAAAGATTTCAGCAATGTAGTCATGCGGTTCAATTTGGGTTGTAAATGGATTAAAAGTTAATCCTAAAGACGTAACAAATTCTTCAGCATGTTTATGCCAGTCATGTTCAGGGTAAGCCGATATATGAGCGTTGTAGTTACCTACAGCACCATTGATCTTACCTAACATTTCAACGCTAGCTATTTGCTTACGTTGACGTTGTAAACGCACATAAACGTTTGCCATTTCTTTACCCATAGTTGATGGCGTAGCTGGCTGACCATGCGTACGACACATCATAGGTAATGCTTTGTATTCATTAGCTAAACGTTTAAGTTCAGACAATATCTTATCGCAATAAGGTAAAATAACGTCTTCACGTGCAGCTGATAACATTAAACCATGAGATAGGTTGTTAATATCTTCAGACGTACAAGCAAAATGAATGAATTCATTAATAGCGGTTAGTTCTGCATTATCTGCTACTTTTTCTTTTAAAAAGTACTCAACTGCTTTTACATCGTGATTGGTTGTCGCTTCAATGTCTTTTACACGTTGTGCATCAGCTTCACAAAAATTATCAACAATTGAATCTAATAATGCATTTGCTTGAGCAGAGAAGTTTGGCACTTCTTTAATCGCGTCAGTTGCGGCTAATTTTTGTAACCAGCGAACTTCAACAATGACACGGTATTTTACTAAACCGAATTCACTGAATATTGGACGTAATTCTTCAGTTTTGCTGCCATAACGGCCGTCTACTGGAGATATTGCAGTAAGTGCAGATAATTGCATGACTTTACTTTCCTATACGTGTTTAAAGTTAATGAATAGATGTTAATTCTTGATTAAACGATATGACATCTTGTAATACCGTTTTACGATTAAATATAAAGTCGCGTCGTTTCCCACCCATTTGACGCCATAATACCGCAGCTCTTACGCCAGATAATAATAAAGCTCGTACTTTATGTTGGACGCTCTTTTGCTGTAATAGGGCTGGGTTACCAATAACCTGGATTTTTTGACTTAGTGGACTTAATACTTCGCTATAACACTCAGCAAAGTTTTGAATAATACTTGGATCATCAATTTCAAAATGACCTAGGCGACGTTGCACATCTGTTAGCTTATCGGTTAATGCCGACAAGGCTGAACCGTTTTTTAGCAACTTTTTAGAAATAGACATAATACCGGCTAAATAACGAGTAACTTCGACGTCTTTCTTAGTCGCGTTGCCAGATAGTTGCAGTTGCACTAATTTTGCGCCATCAGCTAACACCTCAACTGAGCCGTAGACATCCAACACTGATTTAGGATCTGTGGTTGTAATGCCATTAAATAAACAGAGTAAACTGTCTTTATTTAAGATAACGCCTTTAGATACTTGTTGTATCATCAGAGCAGACTGGCACATGGCCGCTAATGCTATTGTTTGTGAACGTCGTGAAGTCATCGAATTATTAATATCCATATTATCGAATGTACTGCTCTATGATCCCGCCACCTAAACAAATTTCACCGTCATAAAATACAGCGGATTGGCCTGGTGTAACGGCACGTTGTGGTGTATCAAAAATAACTTTTATATTGCCTTCATCATCAGGGAACACTTCACAAGCTACATCTTCTTGACGATATCTTGTTTTAACTGTGTATCTGCCTTGTGACGGACCTTTATGATCTACCCAATTTAACTGATTAGCAATCAAACCATTTGAAAAAAGAAGAGGGTGGTTTTTACCTTGACCAACAATTAACACATTACGTGCTACGTCTTTATCTACCACAAACCAAGGCTGGTCTTTATATTCTTTTAAGCCACCAATCAATAACCCCTTACGCTGGCCTAAGGTGTGATACATCAAACCTTCATGCTCACCAATCACTTCACCTTCAGGTGTTTCGATTTTGCCTGGTTGAGCCGGTAAATATTTTTGTAAGAAGTCTTTAAATTTACGCTCACCAATAAAACAAATACCAGTAGAGTCTTTTTTATCTGCGGTGATTAAACCTTGTTGCTCAGCAATTTTACGCACTTCTGGTTTTTCTAATTCGCCAACAGGGAACAAGGTTTGTCCTACTTGTTCTTGACCAACCGCATAAAGGAAATAACTTTGGTCTTTATTTTGGTCTAAACCACGTAACATTTTGGTGTTATTGTCATCTCCAGTTCTACGCACATAATGACCGGTAGCAATATAATCAGCGCCAAGAATTTCAGCAGAGAATTGCAAAAACGCTTTAAACTTAATTTCTTTGTTACACATGATGTCTGGATTTGGCGTACGGCCAGCTTTGTACTCTTCTAAAAAGTGTTCAAAGACATTATCCCAATATTCCGATGCAAAGTTGACTGTGTGTAATTCAATGCCAAGCTTTTCGCACACAGATTCTGCATCTTTTAAGTCTTCAGCCGCCGAACAATATTCGTCGTTATCGTCTTCTTCCCAGTTTTTCATAAACAGGCCTTCGACCTGATAGCCTTGCTGTAGTAACAAGTAAGCCGAAACTGAAGAATCTACGCCGCCTGACATACCAACAACGACTTTTTTATTTGCATTAACTGAATTTGAATCTGACATAAAAACTTAAAAATTAAACCGTATAAAATTGGCGCGCATTCTATCATATAAGTCGGATGAAAAGTATTGGAATTGGTCGGTAAATATAAGTTTTTTAATAGTCAGTAAAACACAAGGGAGGAGAGGAACTGGATAAAGTTAAGACACTAAAAATAAATGATTAAATTACTTTTAGTGTCTTGTAATACGCAATAACGAGTGAAAGCATATTGGTAGGTAAATTAGTGAACAGATGAAACGATTGGTGAGTTAGGTTACTCGACAAATATTTCCATTTCTTCGCCTATTTTTTTACGTATTTCCATTAACTTTTTAGCAGTAGCATGTTGTTTTATATCGGCTTCTGTTTTCGGTATCCACTCTGGGATTTTTTCAGGCTGACCATTTTGATCAACGGCCACCATGATCACAATACAATGTGTGGTAAGGCGACGATTTAATGATTTAGGATCACAAGCGTTAACTTCTAATGCAATGTGCATTGATGAATTTCCTGTGTAAATCACTTTAGCTTCTACTTCCACTAAGCTGCCTACATGAATTGGAGCAATAAAACGTATTCCGCCAGCGTAAGCGGTAACACAATAGCGTCCACTCCAGCCAGCAGCACATGCATAAGCTGCTAAATCTATCCATTTCATTACAGCTCCACCATGAACTTTACCGCCAAAATTAACGTCTTGTGGTTCGGCAAGAAAACGTAGGGTGATATCACGTTGCGGTTGGCTCATATAAGTTATGCTCTGTTAGATTTAAATATAGGATTTATATTTGATATTAAATTACTTTCAATTAAATACCAAATTTTAACTTTTGTACTGGTATCGTTATTTAATAAGCGACACATAAGTTTTTATTTATTACAGGGTTAACACCTTGTATTGGCCATTAACAATATCGTCAATTGTCCATTCACCAACGCGATAACGAATTAATCTGAGAGTAGGGTGACCAATATGTGCGGTCATTCTACGAACTTGACGGTTGCGCCCCTCAGAAATAACAATCTCCAACCAACAATCTGGAATGTTTTTACGTTGACGAATTGGCGGCTCTCTGTCCCAAACAAGTTTAGGTTGCTCAATAATCTTAACCTGTGCGGGTTTAGTCATGCCATCATTGAGTTCAACGCCATCACGTAATTGTTGTAATTTTTCATCATTTGGTATGTTTTCAACTTGAACCCAATAACACTTAGTTGTTTTGTGTTGAGGGCTAGCTATTTTATTTTGTAATTGCCCATTATTCGTCAACACTAACAAGCCTTCACTGTCTCTGTCTAAACGGCCTGCCGGGTAAACACCAGAGATTGGAATATAATCTTTCAATGTTTTTCTGCCGTCAGCATCGGTAAACTGAGTAAGAACTTGAAATGGTTTATTGAACAATACCACTTGAGTTTGTTCAGGCGCTTTTTTGGGTTGGTAATTGCCTGAGTTAAATTTACTCTTCGGGTTACCTGATGTGCGGCCTAATTTATTAGTGCTTTTAGTCTGTTTACGAGGCATAGATTTGTTTTTATTACTTTTAAGGTTAGTCTTATTTGAAAAATTCATATCGGCTAATTGGATAAAATGCTTTCATTAATGCCCCGTATTTTATAGTATTCATACCCAAAATTCAGACTTTATTATAGTTTGTTTGGTATTGTTTAAATTTCGAACAATTATATGGGGTTTAACTGATTAAATTGGCTAAATGTTGTAATTAGACAACAAGTGTTGTTTTTTTATCCATTAAAACTAGTTGGTCAGACATTCACACTGCACAATGTAGGGAAAAGCAATGACATCTAAAATCATCTATACCAAAACAGATGAAGCGCCAGCTCTGGCGACGTATTCATTTTTACCAGTAGTTGAAGCGTATAGCGCTACAGCTGGTATTGAAGTTACAACAAGTGATATTTCATTATCTGCACGTATTATCGCAAACTTGTCGGATTTTTTACCTGACAACCAAAAGATAAGTGATGAATTAGCATACTTAGGAAAAGTAGCTAAACAGCCAGATGCTAACATCATTAAACTTCCTAACGTTAGTGCATCAATCCCACAATTAAAAGCAGCTATCGTTGAATTGCAAGCTCAAGGTTACGCACTTCCTGAATTTCCAGAAGAAGCCAAAACTGACGAAGAAAAAGCAATCAAAGCAAGTTATGCAAAAGTATTAGGTTCTGCAGTAAACCCTGTATTACGTGAAGGTAACTCTGACCGTCGTGCTCCAGGTGCTGTAAAAGCTTATGCAAGAAAAAACCCTCACTCAATGGGTGCTTGGGCTAAAGATTCTAAATCACATGTTGCTCATATGACTGACGGTGATTTCTTCGGTAGTGAAAAATCAGTAACCGTTGAAAAAGCAGGTTCAGTGAAAATTGAATTGGTTAAAGAAGACGGTTCAGTTCAAGTGCTTAAAAATGCATTTGATGTTTTAGCTGGCGAAATCATTGACGCATCATTTTTAAGCGTTGCAAAACTACAAGACTTTTTAGCAGTTGAAATTGCCGATGCAAAAGCAAAAGGTGTTTTATTCTCTGTTCATTTAAAAGCAACTATGATGAAAGTTTCTGACCCAATTATCTTTGGTCATGTCGTTAAAGCTTTCTACAAAGACGTATTTGCTAAACACGGAGCAACATTTGAAGCGCTTGGTGTTGACGTTAAAAATGGTCTTGGTGATGTTTACGCAAAAATTGCTACGTTAGACGCAGCTAAACAAGCTGAAATCAAAGCTGACATTGAAGCTGTTTATACAACTGCACCAGATATCGCTATGGTTGATTCTGATAAAGGTATCACTAACTTACACGTACCTTCTGATGTGATCATCGACGCATCTATGCCTGCCGCTATCCGTAGCTCTGGTCAAATGTGGAATGCAGCTGGTAAGTTGCAAGATATGAAAGCGGTTATTCCTGATCGTTGTTATGCTGGTATTTACCAAGAAACAATTTCATTCTGTCGTGAAAACGGTGCGTTTAATCCATCAACTATGGGTACAGTACCTAATGTTGGTTTGATGGCTCAAAAAGCAGAAGAATATGGTTCACATGATAAAACATTTGAAATCCCAGCTGCCGGTACAGTAAAAGTAACTGACCAAGATGGTAATGTTGTATTTGAACACGCTGTTGAAGCGGGTGATATTTACCGTATGTGTCAGGCGAAAGATGCACCAATCCAAGATTGGGTAAAATTAGCGGTTAACCGTTCACGTTTATCTGGGATGCCTGCGGTATTCTGGTTAACTGAAGAACGCGGACATGATGCTGAAATCATCAAGAAAGTTAATAAGTATTTAAAAGATCATGACACAGACGGTTTAGACTTACGTATTCTTACTCCTGAAGCAGCAGCTCGTTTTACACTAGCGCGTTTGAAAAAAGGTGAAGATACGATTTCTGTAACAGGTAATGTATTACGTGATTACTTAACTGATTTATTCCCAATTTTAGAGTTAGGTACGTCGGCTAAGATGTTGTCAATTGTTCCTCTTATGAACGGCGGCGGTTTGTTTGAAACGGGTGCAGGTGGTTCAGCGCCTAAACATGTTCAACAGTTTGAAAAAGAAAACCATTTACGTTGGGATTCTCTAGGTGAGTTTTTAGCGCTAGCAGCTTCTTACGAGCATTTAGCTAACACAACTAACAATGCTAAAGCGCAAGTTCTAGCGGATACGTTAGATAAAGCGACAGCTAAATTTTTAGAGAACAACAAATCTCCATCTCGTAAAGTAAACGAGCTTGATAACCGTGGTTCACACTTCTACTTATCTATGTACTGGGCACAAGAGTTAGTTGCACAAACTACCGATGCTGAGTTAAAAGCTAAGTTTAGTGACGTTGCTGACTTCTTTGCGGCTAATGAAACCAAAGTTGTTGCTGAATTAGCAGCAGTTCAAGGTTCACCAATGAACATTGGCGGTTACTACAAGCCAGACGATGCTAAAGGCTTTGCAGCTATGCGTCCAAGTATTACATTTAACGAAGGGTTAGCTTTAGTTAAGTAACCACTTAGTATTTGTAGCATAAAAAAAGCCAGAGGAATTCCTCTGGCTTTTTTGTTTGTTTGTTCGTGTGTTCTGACCCGTCCTGAAATGTGTTTTTAACTTTAGTGCATCTCTGAACGTTTCGGGTTTGTTAACTTAGACTCAACCCTGTCAATTTAACTGAAATCAATTAAACGTCGGTATCATTTAAACGTTTTTCAAAAAAAGCTTTTTCTTGCTCTTTAATTTCTTTTATTTTTGGTAAAGCAAGACCAAGTTCTCTGCCTCTGAATCTAGCAAAATAAGTATTACCAATAAATGCGCCCGTGAGTAATACAACTTCAATAATGATGAATCCAATGTTACCTGTGTAAGTCCATAACGATGTTAAACCATGGATATAACACCACATCAAAACAAAGTTGCTCCAGGCATAGGTATAAGGATTACCTTGAATTAGGCCTCTTACTGCGAACAACATAGGTACCCAAAACAAGGTCATTGGTATATATGGTGCAGCATCTGGATTTGGCTCTAAAATTACAAACAGTATTGGGTAATAAGCAACTAATAATAAGTAACTAGTTAAACCTAATAGTTTGAGCTTTTTTACAAATTGAGCCATAGGTGCATTTTTAAAAGCATCTTGTACATTTTCAAATTTTTGCATGTTTATTCTTTAAAGAGTTAAATTACTGAGAAAGTTTTTTAGCGGTTATCGCTAAGCGTTGACCAAGAGTTTTACAGATAGTAATTTCACTTTTGGTTAATTCATTGTTCGAGTTTAAACCCGACACGTGACTTGCGCCGTAAGGCGTTCCACCACTTGTTGTATTATGTAATTCTGGTTCAGAGTATGGCACACCCATTAATAACATACCGTGGTGTAACAGAGGTAACGACATAGAGAGTAGGGTTGCTTCGTTGCCACCATGCAAGCTTGAACTAGAGGTGAATACGCACGCAGGCTTGTCAATTAAATCACCGTTTAGCCAGTTAATTGAAGTGCTTTCCCAAAAGGCTTTTAATGGCGCGGCCATAGTGCCAAATCGACAAGGACTGCCCAGAGCAATTGCAGAACAAGATACTAATTCTTGCTCAGTGACATAAGGGTAGTCAGCATCTTCATTGTGATCATCACTCACGGTTCTGATCTTGGCTTCTACACCCTGTGACTCAATACCTTTAGCAATTTGCTTTGCTAAGTTCAGCACAGAGCCATGACGTGAATAATATAGGACTAAAACAAAAGGGGATGAGTTTGTCATATTCAATTTATAATATAGCTAGTACGTTTTCTGGAGGTCGGCCAATAGCCGCTTTGTCACCATTGATCACAATAGGGCGTTCTATCAATTTAGGTGTGTTGACTAAAATAGTGTAAATCTCAGCATCGGTTAACGATTGGTTATCCAATCCTGTCTCTTTAAATTCAGCTTCTTTTTTACGTATGATATCCCGAACGTTAACACCTAACTTTGTCACTATAGACGTTAATAGCTCGACAGTTACAGGTGATTTTAAATACTCAAAAACGTCAGGCGTAACGCCATTTTCTTCTAACAAAGCCAGGGTTTGTCGGCTTTTAGAACATCTAGGGTTATGGAAAATAGTGATACTCATAGATTAAAATCCTTTAATGTTTTTGATGTACTTGTCACGGTCACGGTATTTAATTTTAAGTGCTTCAATACGTTTAACTTCTGACTTCTGATCTTCCGTCAACACAGTTAATGCTATATCGGCTGACTTAACCGCGTTGCGGTAATCAGAGCGTAATGCGAATAACTCAGCACTGGTTATATGGTATCTAGCCATGTTTTCATCGGCTTTATATGCATCTCGTAACAGTTGTGTCGCTAAAAAATCGTTTGGTTTCGTTAATAAATAATATTCTAAAATACGAATCGCTTGTTTTTGTTTATTACTTTTTAGCAAAACATTAGCGTAGTTTAACGTAACTACAGAATTATTGGGTCTTAATTGATAAGCATAAGCTAATTTTTCTAGAATTTTCTCCGGCTTATTTTGTGCAATATATAAATCTGATTGAGCATCTAATATGTATAAGTTATTTGTTGTTAACTCTTCTAGCTGAGCGAGTAACTCTTCGGCTAAGTCTAATTTCTCGGTATCTAAATACGCTAAGGCTAACCCATATTGAGCTGCAAATTGTTTATTTCCTTGTTGCTTTTTTACTAGGTCTTTGAATATTTCGACAACATGATCTTTATCATAGATATAACGAGCCATCACACGAGCGCGCATTAGTAAAAAATCTAAAGAATCAGCATAAAACTTTTTAGTATATTGCTGAGCTCTAAGCTTAGCGTCAGTGACTCGAGAGTCAGCTAATGGGTGAGTAACTAAAAAAGGCGCTAACTTAGTTTGATACCTTTGTTGTTCTTGTAATTTACCAAAAAACTCTGCTGCCGCATAAGGGTCAAACCCCGCTGTTGCTAACACATTCATGCCAATATTATCGGCTTCTTGTTCATTACTTCGGGTGTAATTTATCATAGCCTGCTGTGCCCCAGCCGTAGTCGCCATCATTGAGGCCATCATAGCTTGTGGGCTAATTGCCGCCAGTAATATAGAGCCGACAATACCGGCTAAGGTCATATTTGAAGTTTGTGCGGAAGCTTCTTTTCTACGTGCTAAATGACGTTGAGTAACGTGAGCAATTTCATGGCCTAGTACTGAGGCTAGTTGGCTTTCAGTTTCTGCGTTAGCAATTAAGCCTGTATGTACACCAACATATCCACCATAGAATGCAAAAGCATTAATATCAGGACTGTTTACCACAAAGAAAGTAAAAGGGAAGTTTACATCTTTAGAGTGTGCCACCAACTTATTGCCGACAGAGTTAATGTACTCTTTCACGAGTGGGTCGTAGAGTAATGACGCACGGCCTTGTAATTGGTTAAATATAACCTCTCCAAGCTGCTTCTCTTTTTCAATACTTAATACCGTTAATGCTGAAGCGCCCAAATCTGGAAGTTCATTATTAGCGGCAAAAGAGGATGCCGCTGAAAATAAACCTACGGAAATGGCAAAGGCGGTAACGGTTGAGGTAATTTTTTTATACATAAACTACTTTTATTTTCTCATTTGATTTTTGTAGGATACTGATTCAGTAAGATATTACAAATCACCATCTAGAGTTTGGCTCTTAATGACATCATCAGGTGCCAAATTTGGATTAGAGCTTTGTACATTGAATGCATCTTTTATCGACATACCTTTAACTGCGTATACATCAACTTCTTGTTTTAACGTGGTAATTATATTATTCACTACATTAAAAGCATGGACGATAAGTGCCATATCGGCTTCATCACCATTTTTATTATTAAATGCGATGAACTTATGCAATTGAGATATCCGTACCAATACTTTCATGTGAGACGGGTCCCAAACATCAAATTCCATGTTTGGATCGCCACTACGGTATTCATCAATCAGTATGTCTTTGATGTAAGGCAGGGCAATTAGTTCATAACCTTGTCTATTAAATACATGGTAAAGACAAATACGCGGCTTTTTTAAAGGCTGTGTTAACTCAATATGGCCTATTTTATTAATATCAATGGATGGGTCTATACCTAAATTATCGTAATTCCAATTACTGCGATCAACGATTTTTTTATAGGCATTTTCAAAACCATGACTGATAAAGCCTTCAGATTCCGCTACAGCATTGGCGATAAGATGAAAAAAAGCAGGCGTTTCACCCCAGTTTATTTTCTTTTTATAGGCGTTAATATCCTTAATCGTTGGATTGACAGGCAATAGCGGTGTGTCAGGATAATTAGCCATAATAAAAATACTACTCTTTAAATTACTTTAACTACAAGTATTCAGTATTGTGGTAAATTAATGAAGTAAAAAATAATTATATTAGCTTTAATTTATGATATTTAATGGAAAAGGGCTTAAATGTCCTTTGGCATTCGTAAAAGCCAAACAATACTTAATTAAAAATAACTCTAAAGAATTTATGTTTGATGATGAAATTAGCCTATACAATTTTACATCTTACCTAGATAATCAAAACATAATTTATCAGTCTCAATCTTTATGTGACTGTGTGAAAGTAAAGTTGGCTGACGATAGCAGCATAAAGTAAAGGACCCAATAAGACATGTTCGACGTATTGATCCAGTGGTACAAGAAAAACTTCTCAGATCCAAATGCCGTAACTTTAATGTTGGTTATTGTATTAACCGCATTAGTGATCACTTTATTTGGTCAATTATTGATCCCGGTATTTGTAGCGTTAGTCGTTGCATTTTTGTTGGAATGGCCGGTCAAAAAGGTAACTAAGTTAGGTTTAAATCGAAACCTAAGCACAACCATTGTTATTGCCATATTTATTGGTGTGATGACCATGGTCTTTGTTTTGGCTATTCCAGTTATTTGGAAACAAAGTATTGGTTTAGTTAAAGAATTGCCAGACATGATGGTGTACATAAAACGTTATATTTATACCTTACCAGATTTATATCCAAGTCTTGACCCTGCACTTATTACTAATTTAGTTAATAATTTTGATACTAAACTAGTCTCGGTGTTAGAGAGTTCGGTACAAGCTGTGGTGTCTTCTTTAACTAATGTCGTCGCCATACTCGTTTATGTAATTTTAGTGCCTATGATGGTGTTCTTCATTCTAAAAGACAAAGTTAAATTATTAGCCGGCTTTGATAGAATAATGCCGGTTAAACGACGTTTGATCACTCAAGTAACAACAGAGATGAATGAGCAAATCATTAACTATATTCGCGGTAAAATGATTGAGTTAGTGATTGTTGGTACCGCCACTTATATTGCATTTGCAATTATGGACTTACGTTACGCTGCTGTATTAGGTTTGTTGGTTGGACTGTCAGTGTTAATTCCTTATATTGGAGCCGCTGCGGTAACGGTACCTGTAACCATTGTTGCGTTATTTCAGTTTGGTCTAACACCAGACTTTTATGCGGTCATGATCGCTTACGGCGTTATTCAAACACTCGACGGTAACTTATTAGTTCCTTTATTATTTTCAGAAGCTGTTGACTTAAATCCTGTTTATATCATAGTCGCCGTTCTATTCTTTGGTGGTTTGTGGGGATTTTGGGGCGTGTTTTTTGCTATACCTTTAGCATCGTTAGTGAAAGCGGTTATAAATGCTTGGGCAGGGAAAAGCGAACCTGATGCTTTAGAAGCAAGTGATTGTAAATAATAGTATTGTTATTTACACACCTGTTATTTACACAGCTATACCGCTGAGACATTTAGGTAAGATAAGATAATATAAATAAAAAAGGCTTCTATTATTTAATAGAAGCCTTTTTTGTATGTAATACAGTTTATTTAAACTAATTACTTAGCTAAATCCGCCAACACATCTAATACAACCTGATGATGGTCTTTAGTTTTAAACTTATTAAAGAAATGTTTGATAGTGCCGTCTTGGCCAACCAAAAAGCTTAAACGATGAATTCCGTCGTATTCTTTACCCATGAATTTTTTTAAGCCCCATACACCAAAATCATCAGCAACACCGTGGTCTTCGTCAGATAATAATGGGAAGTTCAATTCATCTCTTTCAGTAAACTTAGTTAAGCGTTTAACGGCATCTGGGCTAATACCAACAGCAACCGTATTTAATTGGTCTAACTGCTGTTTAACGTCTCTTAAGTTTTGTGCTTGCACCGTACAGCCTGGTGTCATCGCTTTTGGGTAAAAATAAACTAAAACCTGTTTGGTTTTTAATGTTTCTGCTAAATCAAATATGTCGCCATTTTGATCTTCAAGTTTAAACATTGGAGCTTTGTCGCCTACATTAAGTGTATTCATGGTTTTATTCTGCTAATTAGTTATTTAAATTATAGTTATCTGTTCCGCGCTTAAGCCAATAATTAACATGATTGGCATAAGATAAAGTGCTTACACAGCAAGATATAAATATTACTGCTCAATAGTAATTGGGCTAAATGTACAAGTCATACTTAGAGTCTGACATAAAGCTTCACAACCAGATATGATGGTATCAAGTTCGATTTCGTCGGTTAAACCTATGTTGATTTCAGCGATTTGCCATTCTTTACCATCTTTATTGGTGGCTTTTGACTTTAAGCTACTAACACTTACTTTATGTTTAGCAAAAAAGTTGGTTAGTAAACGGATAGTACCTGAGCTATCTGGTCCATCAAAAATAACTTGATATCGAGCTCGTTCCAGACCTTTATGAGTCGTGGTTCTTTTCATCATAGTTAATAAGTTAAGCGACATCGCTAGCGGAGGAAGTTGTACTTCCAACTGGGCTAATGAGGCATTGTCGCCAGCTAATAACATGATCATAGTAAATTCACTACCAAATATAGCCATTTTACTGTCTAAAATATTACATTTACATTGTGTGATTAAGCCAGTTAATTGGCTTACTAAGCCGGTTCTATCTTTACCGATAACGGTAAGTACTAAATGTTTGGTTGGTGTAGTAGAAAGCGACGAGCTCATTGTATAAAAATCACAGTATCTATTGTTTTATGTCGGGCAAGTTTAACATATAAGGATAAAAACACACCAGAAGGTTGAAAGACGCTTGTTTTGTTATCTATGCGTGAGTAACATAGCCCGCTTAATATCAGGAGGGATCATGTCATCCACAGGAACTAATAATTTTTCAGGTTGTTTTGTCGCATTAATCACACCTATGTTTGAAAATGGTGATGTTGATTATACTGGCTTAAAGAAATTGGTAGATTGGCATATAGAAAGTGGTACTGATGGCTTGGTCATACTAGGTACTACAGCGGAAACTGCCACATTAACTGAGCAAGAACAAGCTCAGGTATTAGACGTTGCAATTGCACAAAACCAAGGTCGTTTACCACTTATTGTTGGTAATGGTTTAAATTGCACCCGTTCGACAGTCGAGAAAACCAAAAAATTAGACAACTTAGCGATAGACGGTTATTTAACCGTGACACCTTATTATAATAAACCAAGCCAAAAAGGCATGGTTGAACATTTTAAAGCGGTTGCTGCGGCAACACGTAAACCGATTATTTTATACAATGTGCCTTCTCGTACCGGTGTTGATTTAAGTAATCAGGCTGTATTTGAGTTAATGGAAATTGATAATATTGTTGGTATTAAAGACGCCACTGGTGATTTATCACGTGTTAGCGCGATGAAACAACAGGACTCATCATTTTTGTTATTTGGTGGTGATGACTTAACATCTCAGCATTATTTATCTTTAGGTGGTGACGGTGTTATTTCGGTAACTGCGAATGTTGAACCAGAATTAATGCAGAAAATGGTTAAGGAAAGTATTGCCGATAACCAGAAAGATGCAGAATTATACGATGAAAAGCTTTGTTTATTGCATCGCGATTTATTTATAGAGCCAAATCCAGTACCTACTAAGTGGGCATTAAAAGAAAAAGGCTTGATTTCTAGTGATATGGTTAGATTACCTTTGGTTACAATGGAACCAAATAACCATAAGACCATCAAACTAGCTTTACAACACGTAAATTAGTCATTCGGAGTACTAAGTGAATTTTATCAAATTGGCAGCTGTATCAGTTGTATTATCGGTTACCACGGCTTGTTCATCTTCTTTTGATGATCAAAAAGACAACGCTGAAAATAGAAAGTCAGGTTTAGTTATTCCAGCTGGATTTAGTGACCCTAAGAAAAGCAGAGAGTATGACTTACCAAAGGTTAAAGCTTCTGCTGATGTAGAAGGGGAAGTTACTTCACCTACAACCGTACTCGTTATATTTGAAGGCAGTTGGATAGATTTAGAAGATAAACATCCAGCAAAAATAAAAGTAGAAAAACCTGAATTAGTTGAAGATTTTCCTACTTTCATTGACCAAGGCATACAATCATATGCAGAACAAAACAATTTAACCTTAACAAAAAACAGTACGGGTTATCGAATTGAGCATCTTATTCAAGAAGATGACGGTTATTGGTTTTTTGAAGACTTAGTGGATGTTGAAAGCTTTGCTTACAACCTAGTGGTTAACATGAAGCCACACGGACGTAGCGGTGAAATTTACATCGACATGTTAAATTATGAAAAACTGAGTTCAGATTTAGCACCAAATCATGTTGCTAGCTATAGAAAAGAAGCGTTAGCGGTACAGTCATTAAACGACGTAATGTTAGAGCTAGACTATATTTACCGTGTTAAATTATTAAAAGAGCGTGCGTCTTTAGATATCACACTTTCACTAGTGAAAAACGTATCGGGTAATTATGTTATTAGCACGCAGCAAGATATGAAATATGTATGGTCACAAATTGATAGCATTATTGAAGACATGGGCTTTGATATTGACGACTCAGACGAAGATTTACATATATTTGATGTGACATATAGCAAATCAAATGACTCATTTTGGAATCGCTTATTCAATTCAGATCACTCAGGTAAATTAGATATTGAACCTGGTAAGTATGAAGTTGTATTAAGCTCAAGCACTACAGGTATTCATATTAGCTTCCGCTCTAAGAAAGGTTCATTCTTAGACCAAGCAAGCATGGAAAAACTGTTCGAAATAATGATGCAAATAGTAAAAGAAGATGAAGCCGAGCTTTAATCTTTAACCACTAATTTATCGGCATTAGCTTGAAAGTTAGACAATAAACAAAGGCGCTCAATTGAGCGCCTTTTTTGTTTTCAGATCAGATTATTATAAGAGTGCCGACAAATTGTACATTTATAGCGAAATGGGATCTTAATCGGATCTTTTGCTTGAATTTGAACACTTTAGCCCTTATAAACAGCTTAATAACTATAATCATCGCAATAAGAAGTCGTAATCTTATTGATATGAATCACGAATACATTCAGAGATCCTATGCCAGCTTTACATCGAATTATTTTAATCAATACCCACATGAGTGGCATCGTAGAATTAAAACTCAATGGTCACACTAATATTTGTGGTACTAACGCGTCGGGTAAAACTACCTTACAGCGCTTAATTCCTGTTTTCTATGGTGAGTATCCAAGCCGTGTTGTTCCTGCTACTCGTGATAGCTTTGAACGTTGGTATTTGCCAACTGAATGTAGTTATATAATTTATGAATACCACAGAGACAATGACGAAACGTGTCAGGTGGTATTAAGCTCAAATGGAACGGGTGTCGACTTTAGGTTAATTGCCAAAGGGTTCGACATTGAAGACTATGCAAAAAGCTCATTAACCGAAGAACGTTATGTTATTCCGCCAAAAGAATTAAGCCGAGACATCAAACGCCAAGGTATTATTTGTAGCCGCATATTAAATACCAAAGAATATAAAGCCATTATTCAAAACGATCGTAGTGTGTTGTCTACCAACCGCGACCTTCCTGGTCTTGCTCGTTTGTTCAGCTTGTGTGAACAAAATGCCAATTTACGCCATATCGAAAAACTCGCCAAAGCCGTACATTCCAAAGAAGGTAAAATGGAAACCATTAAAGCCATGGTTGCCGCTATTTTGGAAGAAGACGGCGTACAGCCGGGGGAAACCAAACTTAGCCACAACAAAGTGGAAGAGTGGATACGTGAATGTAAACTAATCAAAGGGTTTGAAGATATTCGACCTGAGTTTGGCAAATTAGAACAAGCGCATTTTGAATACGGCGAAAACAATCAAAGATTGTCCCAGTTAAAACAACAATACACTTTAGATTTATCAAAAATCGCCCAAACCATAGCTGAAAATGATGCCTTGTTAGATGAAGTGGTATTAACCATTAAACAGTCCGAGTCCATTTGGTCTGAACAAAGAGACAGCTTAAATCAAACCTTATCAGGTGCCAAAGCCGACAGCCGTAAGCTAGAGTCTGAATTAGACGCCGTTGAACAACAGTTTGACGAGTGGCAAGACAAAAACATAGAAGAGCTAAGCCAAAACTTAGAGAGTCTGCCGCGTTGGAAAAACGAATTAGAAAGTGGCGAGTCTCGTTACACCTTAATAACCGAGAAACATCAAGATATTGAAGCCACATTCCACAAACGTAAAAGTGAAGTGCAAGAGCAACATAATCAAGAACTGGAAGGGTATAACGAGCAAAAAGACAAAGGCCGTGATCTACTTGCCAGTAAAAATGCAGAGCAACAAACACAGTTACTAAATACTGAACAAAAATACAAAGATCAGATCTCTGCTGCTCAAACCGATTATCAGAATCAGCAACATGAGTTAAAAAATCAGATCACAGAAATAAGTACTTTAGTTAACAATGTTGGTTTTACCAACCAAGAGCAAAATCAAATAGATATCTTTGAACATACCATCAAAGAAGCCTCAAGCATTGAAGACAGTTGTCGCGATAGACTCAATCAAACCAACGTTGAGTTAAGCAAAGCGAAAGCGGCACGTGATAAAACCAATAAAGAATTAGAACAAACCCGTAAGCAGTTCTCTGAACAGCAAACTCGAGTGGAACACACAGAGCAATTACTGTATCCAGGTCAAAACACCTTATTAGAATTTTTACGTCGAGAAAAATCCGGTTGGGAATTTGAATTAGGTAAAGTCATTCACCCAGACTTATTAAAAAGAACCGACTTACACCCAAGTTTAGACAGTGACTCAAGTAAAGCCTTATACGGTATGTTATTGGAGTTAGGTAATGTTCCACATCCAGATTATGCAGAGTCGGAAAACGAATTAAAATCGCGTTTAGAGCAAGAACAAGAGCTGCTTAGTCAAATCGTGACCAACCAAGATGCGGTAGAAGCCAAACTGGTAGAAGCAAATAAAGCGGTACGTAATGCAGAAATGCAACAAACTAAAATTAGCACAGAGTTAAACAACGCTGAGTTAAGTCGTAAACGTGCGCAACAAGACAAAGACGATGCTTTACAAGAGTTCCATCAAGCATTGCAAGAGCGTAAACAAAGCTACACCAGTAAACTTGCCAAGCTAAAGTCAGACAGTCAAAAGCTAAACCTATTACAGCAAGAAGCGATAGAAGAGCTACAAGATCAACAACGTGAAGCTGAAATGGAACTAAGTTCACATTGGCAGCTTGTTATTACCGATATAGAGCAGCAGCTTGCGCAAATAGAAACGCATATCAGCCAATGCCGTAGCTCGTTAAAACAAGAGTTGTCTAAGCTAGATAGCTGGTTAAAAGATGAATTAGCCAACCGTGGTGTAGACGTTGACGTGATTGGTCAGTTAAAACGTGATATTACCAAGTTAAAACAAGACATTCAGTTAACCGAGAAAAACAGCCACTTAGTAGCGGAATACAAACATTGGTATAACACCTATTACATGGGTCATAAAGTTAAATGGCAAGAGCAACTTGCTGATGTTCGTAAACAGGTGAGCGATACATCGCGTGAACTTGAGAAACAACAAACCACTTATAAACAAAATGTTGAACAAGCCAAAGCAAAACAACTAGAGTTTGAGAAAAACTTAAAAGAAGCTAACGAGCAAGAGTTTGAGCTAGGCAACATCAGCAAACAATTGGCTAAATTAAAACTGCCAGTTGCAGACGTTAACAAAGAAAGCAGTTCAATCTCTCAACGTATTAACGACGGGCAAACTCGTTTAGTTAAACGTGAAGACTTAGCCGCCGACATTAAAGCTTACGTAGAACACTTTGACCAAAAAATTGCAGCCCAATCAGGTACTGGATTTTACGATACATGGGAACACAGCCGAGCGGAATGTTCAGTGGTTAACGAACAAGGTATTCGTTCACTAGATCACATTCGTTTGGTTGGCCATTTAGATCAATTTATTAATGAATTAGTACCGCAACGTATCAACGGTATTCGTGAACAAGGCCGTATATTCGGTTTAGCCTTGTCTGAATACTACAAACTTCTAAAAGACATAGAAGGGCACATAGGCGGACAAAGCAAACGTATCAGTAAAGAAGTGGATGAAGAGCTATTTTTGGATGGCGTGTCTGAGTCTGCTGTTAAAATTCGTTCTAAAATCAGCGAACTTGAATTTTGGCCAGAACTGCAACAGTTTAATAAATTGTACACGGACTGGATCAGCGAAGGCGCGCACGACTTACCTGGCGACGATTATGCTTACAGCATGCGTCGTGTTATGGATATTTTAGGTCGTTCTGCGTTAACCGGTGGCATTAGCAAATTATTAGATATTGAGCTGCATATTAAAGAAGGTAACAGCGACTTAATCATTAGAACTGACCGCCAGTTAAACGAATCGTCAAGTCACGGTATGGCGTACTTAATCTTATGTAAATTCTTATTAGCCTTTACTCGCTTATTAAGAGGCAACAGTAAAACCATTATTCACTGGCCAATAGATGAGTTAGGGACTTTGCATCAAAGTAATATTAAAAAGATATTTGATGCTTGTCAGAACAACAATATCCACGTTGTTGGTGCGTTTCCAAATCCAGAGTCAGAAGTATTGGCCTTATTTGAAAACCGTTACTTGATAGACAAAGACAAAAAACAACTACAGGTTGTTCAACCTAAAGTCAGCGCTATTACGCAAAAGTTACAAACAAAAAAAACGGATGAGAACAAATCCGATACTGGACACTCTGATATTCAAGAAGGAGCAGGCGCATGATCACAGAACAAGGTCGCGTATTAGAATTATTGTTATCCGGTCAATTTGTTTGTACAACAATAGACGAAGATGCTTTCCGTTATTTACAATCTAGCGCTAACAGAGAGCTGGTGGAGCAACAACTAAACGTACTTAATCGTCACTTATCTAGTGCAGCCGACGGAGAAGTGTATTTTTGTTCTTATAGCTCAATTGGTGAAGCCGAACGTAAAGTATTGGCAACCCACTTCAACGATGTGTCTAGCCATCTTCTGCCTTTAATTGAATGGTTATTGTTAGTACAAGAAGCCATGGGGACAGACGTACCATTGACTCAAGGTGCATTAATTCGACTACAAGAAGTGCAAACGGTCGTTGAAGATACGCCTGCGTATGCAGAGCAACTGGGTAAAATATCGCGCTATTCAATGTTTGGTTCAAAAGCTAACGAGCTCGACTCGCAGCTTAAACTTATCTTTAAGCGATTAGTTGAACTAGGTTATTTGGTTCGCCCAAATATGGATAAACAAATTTACTGTGCCACAGGCAAAATTGATTACCTATTTGACGTACTTAAGTTTGTTGATGAAACTGAAAACTTGTCGTTGTCAGAACGTGCCGAAGACTCAATTAGTCAACCAAGTTTGCTGTAGGTTTAATTAATGAATATTAACTTAAATAAATCAGGCTTGAGCTTACTTAACGCGTTAAGTAATCACTCAGAGTTGATCATGCAAACCTACTTTAGCGGTAGTGTTAATGAAGCTGAGCATTCACCAAACATTATTCAAAATCTAATCGACCTTAAAGTGCTGTGGCGACCAGAGTCAGATGTAGAATTACGTTTGCGTCCGTCGTTAAGAACTTTGTTAGAGGAAAGCTTACAAGATGAGAGTAATCGTCAGATAGATGCCAATATTGGTAACTTATTAACGACGTTAACCACTCAAGCTGAGCATTATAAAGAAGCATTAGCGCAACAAAAGTATCATGAGTCGCAAGCGTATTTGTCAGACTTAACTGAACATGTTTATACCTTAACGGAAACTTTATCAACCAATGTGCGTTTATTATGGTCGCGTATTAGTAATGAGTTTGGTTATGTGAGTTCGGTTGATGCCAAAATTCGTGAAAACGAATTAGCGCAAACTCAAGTAACCGACATGTTAAATCAGTTATCTATGTTCCATTTTGATATTTTAAGTCAGTTAGCGGGAAGCCATAGAGAGTTGCGTCATTTATTGGTGATCACGCTGCAATCTGCATTTGCTACCAGCACGCAAGAACTCAGTTTAGTGCAGAGTAAATTACTTGAGTTGTTAGGCAGATTCAGAGAATTTAAAGGCAGAACCCGTTTGCTTAAGGGCTTTATGTTACACATGGAGCAAAAGCCAGACTTTACTCCAGTTAATTATTCCTCTTTATCACAAGTTCCAAACTTGTTTAACCACGCAGCTTGTATCATTAAAGGTGCTGCGCCAGATGTTTATAACGTGGAGCATGAGTTTGAATTAACTTCACTGGTCGATAACTTACGCAGCATAAATAGATTATGGCAAGGTAAGAAAAATCGGGTAGTTGCAACGGCATTAATATTAGAACAAGAAACCTCAATAGAATTAAATGAAGACTTGTTAAAAGACGAAGTGGAACGCTATTTCTGTCAGGTGATTGACTCGGGCAAAAACACACGTGCGCTCGATTATTTTAACCAACACAACTTAGACTTTGATCAAGAAGTATGGATATACCAAGTTCTTGGTGCATTTCAAGGTTTACCAGACAGTGAACGTGACTTCTTTGATATAGATTTAGCCGGTATAGAAGATGAAATTTATACTGGAAACTTTATCATTCAAGATATTGAATTAGGGTTACGCTAATACTTGTATAGTCCGTAATAAATAACAGGTTAGCCATTGTCTCGACTATAGTGGTTAACAGATAAAATCATTAAGAAAATAGGATCAAAAATGAACCCAATTATCCAAATATTAAAAGAACACAACGTTAGCCAAGAGCAAATTAACGACTTATTTAAAACATTAACAGAAAATCCAATGGCCGCTATGATGACCATTCAAACCTTGGGTATTCCGCCAGAAAAATTACAGTCATTAATGGGCTTGGTAATGACAAATCCTGGTTTAATTAAAGAAGCGGTTGAAGAATTGGGCTTAGACTTCTCAAAAGTAGAACAAGCCAAAGAAACGTTAAAGAACGGGCAGTAGATAAGAGTTTCGAGCCGCGAGTTTCGAGATAAGAGGTAAGAGCTACGAGGTTTGAGTTACGAGGTTCGAGGTTTGAGATTCGAGTTACGAGGTTTGAGATTCGAGGTTTGAGATTCGAGTTACGAGGTTTGAGTTACGAGGTTTGAGTTTCGAGGTTTGAGTTACGAGGTTCGAGTTACGAGGTTTGAGTTACGAGGTTTGAGTTTCGAGCTATTAGTTTCGTTGTAGATAACCGAACTTATAGATAGTTGGGCTTTAGCCTCAGCCGTTGGCATGTGATTGTCAGCGGCAGTCAACCTTATCGTTCCCCAATTTAAAACTGTCAATTTATGAACTGCCGATTTACGAGCTTAGCATGCGCCTAGATAAATTCATTTGTAAAAGTACCCACTTCACACGAGCAGAGGCGCGTGAGGCAATAAGCTCTGGCCGAGTGAAAATAAACGGTTGGTACGACTGCCATGAAGCCACCCAAGTGCATGAAAATAATGTGATGACTTTAGACGGCGAAATCCTACAAGCGCGTCCATCTCGTTATTTAATGCTGCATAAACCAGCCGGCTTTGTCAGTTCTAACGTAAGTGGTCGTTATCCATCGCTATTTAATAATTTAACTATTGATAACTTAATTTCTGATGATGCTAATAATTTAGATTTAGCGGATGTAGAAAACCTACATATAGCAGGGCGTTTAGATGCAGACACCACAGGGTTAGTTTTGATCACCGACGATGGTCGTTGGTCTTTTAACGTTATTTCACCCAAAAGTGAATGTGAAAAAGTCTACCGAGTAAGCCTACGAGATCCAATCACAGACGATGCCATAAACCAACTGGTTAACGGCGTATTGCTCAGAGGCCGAGAAGAGTTAACCTTACCCGCCAAACTAACCGTCGTGACAGAAAAAGAAGTATTACTCACCATAACCGAAGGCAAATACCATCAAGTAAAACGTATGTTTGGTGCAGTCCGTAATAAAGTCGTGGCATTACACCGCGAAAAAGTAGGGCCGTTAAACTTAGATATCCCAGTAGGGCAATGGCGTTATTTAACAGAAGAAGAGGTGGGGTATTTTTATGAGGAGTAAAAGCAGTCTTAAGTCTTAAGTTGTAAGCTATAAGTCGTAAGTGTGATGTGTGATGTGACCTCGTAAAAGTAGACACGGGGTTAATTTAATTCTTCATATTGCATGGGACTCATATACCCTAGAGTGCCATGCCTTCTTACTGAGTTGTAATATTTTTCAATATAAAAACGACTTTGTACAGTCATTTCATTTCGACTCAATTGAGTTAAGTTATGCATCCATTCTTTTTTATATTGGGCAAAGAAGCTTTCTGAGCATGCATTATCCCAACAATTTCCTTTTCTAGACATGCTAATTGTCACGCCTCTCTTATTCAGCCAGCGGATTGTATCTTTTGCCCTGTACTGACATCCTTGGTCTGAATGAAACAATAAATTATCGCCATCTGGCTTACGAGCTTCCCATGCTTTCTTTAACGTCTTAATAACTAAAGAGGCATTGTTTATTCTACTCGTTGCCCAACCTACCACTTTACGTGAGTACAAGTCGAGAATGACACACAAGTACTGCCAGCCTTCATTACAACGAACTTGAGTGATGTCTGAAGCCCACACCTTGTTTGCTTCTTTCACATCAAACTGGCGTTGTAGTATATGAGTCGTCGGAATAAATGTTGACTCTTTAGCTGCCTTATTCATTCTGTGTTTTCCCGCGACTGAGCGATAACCCATACACTGTAGCAAGCGTTGTACTTTGCCTTGACTGCAATCAAAACCATGAGATACAGCTGCATCCCATAGTTTTCTATAACCTGGAATGCAATGCTCTTTATCACTAACGCGCTTTAGAAAGTCCCTCAGTAATGTGTTTTTATCTGCATGTTTACTGGGTGTTTGTTGGCACCATTTATAATATCCAGCTCTGGAAACACCCAGCCATTTACACATTTTATTAACGGGCTGTTTTGTATTCGCGTGTTTATTTATATACGCGAACCTTATTCTTTTAGCTTGTCGAAGTAGGCCTTCGCCTTTTTTAACACATCATTCTCCAATTGAGCCTCCTCAAGTTGCTTTTCGAGTTTACGTACTTGGCGCTCTAAATCAGTATAAGACTTATCTGGACCTGCATTCTTAATTGGCTTGTTTGTGTGTTTTTTAGAGGTCATTTGGTTTCTCCACCTTGATAGGGTTGCTGGATGTATTCCTAGCTTTAATGCCGTCATATTAACGGTATCTGGAGAGTCTAGCGATTGTTGAACGGCTTTTATTTTAAACTCTATGGAGTGCTTACGTCTGAATTCGATTTTCATGACACCTTATTCCTAAAAATAGGTGTCTACTTTTGTGGAGTCATATCAGGTTTAACAACGGAGTGTAAATTAGTTGACGATAGATCTCATTGACTTAGCGTATAACAAACGCCTGAACTCCGACAATGATTAGTTGTCACGGTTTTGGCAAACAACGCAAAAAGCCACGCCAACACATTGCGTGTTAGGCGGGCGTTAGATTTATATTGGAGTTACCCGCACATGGATGAACAATTAATTACATTACTTGTAGACAAAGTTGTAAGTGATGTTAGCTTTTGGACTGCTTTAATTGGATTAGGTGGCGTTGTTATCGGTGCTTTAATTGCTATCATTGGTAATGTTATTATTTATAAAATGCAAAATAAGCAGCAAGTAACTATTGATGAGGCTAGGAAAGAGCTTCTTAATAAAATGTTAAGTGATTCAAGATTTTCAGAAGGCAGATCGTTAGAAACTTTATCAAAGGTTACTGGTTCGCAACTAGATGAATGCAGAAGGCTTTTAATCGGTATCAAAGCAAGAGGATTTACACTTTCTGATGGTCGAGAAGGCTGGGTTTATATCAAGAATAGACCTTTATCTGCACAATAAATCTAACAAGAGAATAAATAGTGATTCACTTTAGTTTGTCATTTTTAGTTGCAAACACCGCAATAAAACTGCCAAACTAGTTCACACATTATTCAGGCGTTATAACTCAAGGAGGATTTATGAGTACGAATCAAAGTAATCAGAATATATTTCGTTTTATTTTACTTAAAGGTGTTTTAGGTTGGGGTATTCCTACGGCTATTGTTTTTCAATTAATTATGCATTTAACGGGTGAACGAAACTTTTTCGATGGGCTAATTTCTTCTATAATAATATTTCCAATTACAGGGATATTTTTTGGTTATTTTCTGTGGAAGTCAAAAAGTAAAAAATCACTTAAACAATAGACTTGTGGTATTTGAGTTATAACAAGCGCCTGAACTCCGACAATGATTAGTTGTCACGGTTTTGGCAAACAACGCAAAAAGCCACGCCAACACATTGCTTGTTAGGCGGGCGTTATGTTTACATGAGAGTCCTCAGATGGCTGAAAAAATATTAATCGCCTTTATTGCATCAGTGTTTTCCGCGTTTGTTGCTTGGTCAATTGCGTTAAGAAGGCACCGTAAAACGCAGTTCTGGAATAAGAAACTAGAAGTTTATACATCTACACTATCCTGCCTTCACGAATTGAAGAAGGTGAGTCATCAGATTTTAGATGATACGACCAAGAAGAGTAGTGAAGAGGTTGCAGCCCTAATAAAAAATTTTAACAATCAGAAACACGACTTACATAAGTATCGCGACCTTGGCTATTTACTTATATCTGATGAGGCAGAAGAATCTTTAGTATGGTTAATAGTGAATTTAGAAGTTAGCGCCGACAGCCATCAAATAGTAACGTCGGACTTAGAAACAGATATAGAGGTATATGAAGCGGATGAAAATTTACTGAATATTGATAAATGTATATCTCTATTTAAAGATGCAGCTAAAGATGATTTGCAGGTATAAACATAACAAGTCACTCAAAAGGACAAAAAACAGTTGGTTTTTGCTCCTTCGTCGCTTATTTTAACCAACTATTTTTTGCCTCTTAGTGGGGCGTTATGTTTTATAGGACTTACAGTGAAAATTTTACTCTCTTTATTTTTATTTTGTAGTTTAAATGCTCTGGCCAATTCTTTTGTTGCGAAAGGTAAAATCCAGGAAATAACTTTAGTTGAAGGGCGTAACGTTATGGTTGAAATCTCACATCAACCACATAAAGATGATTGCCAAGGTGATCGGTTTTATCTGAGCGTAGAAGATGAAATAGGATTACAAAATAATTTAATGCTTTTAAATACGGCTTTAGCAAACAAATACACAATTACTTTACATCAAACAACTGGGGCAGAATGCACTGGAAATAAAGTATTTTTTAACATTGTAAAAGTACAAACGTATTAAAAAACATAACAAGCTCCTTAACTCCGACAATGTTTAGTTGTCATGTTTTTGGCAAACAACGCAAAAAGCCACGCCAACACATTGCGTGTTAGGCGGGCGTTATACGCTTCGATAATTTTGAGCCTTTAGGAACTTAATATGTTTATGAACAGAGTTTTTCTTGTTAGTGCATTAATCGTGATAGTGTTATTCGGTTGTAAGCCAAATACAAGTGTGGAAGTCTGGAATTGCTTTCAAGAAACTAAAATAAACGAGGATTGGATTGGGATAAGCGAGAGCACATCAGAAATTCGTGATGGTGTATATGGTGAAACGAACTCTACAGTCATTGTCAGGGAAATATCTACCAATAAAGAGTCATTATTGAAATCAAAAGTAACTTTTGACTTTCATAAAGATGGTAACTCCGTGGAACAAACATTAATTACAGCAGACTGGGAAATTATTAATGATGAGTTAAATGTATTTTCTGAAGGAAGAGCTAGTAACCTTCTTCCTAGCATTGGTTCAACTTTATATGGGACTCAAGAGTCATTAGATAATGGAGCAGTCAAAACTACTTACGATTCAGGTTTAACAACGGAGTGTAAATTAGTTGACGATAGATCTCATTGATTTAGCGTATAACAAACGCCTAAACTCCGACAATGTAATGTTGTCATGGTTTTGGCAAACAACGCAAAAAGCCACGCCAACACATTGCGTGTTAGGCGGGCGTTATGAGTACTATGAGAAATTGGTTAATTTTAGCGTCATTGTTATTAGTTTCTTGTACTAGTACTAATATCAAGAAGCGAGATGCATTTGTAACGTGGGATGAGGCGATAGTAATATTGAACTCTGGAAATGTGGATTCTGCATTTCAAGCGCACAGTTTATATGTAGAATTGCATTTAAAAGATGGTTCGATTGTAAAAACCACATCGCCTAAGATTGATGAAATACTTAGAGAAATTCGAAGGTGTGGCAAAAAATGCACGGGCATTTCCATGATGCTAGAGTAGTACTCATAACAAGCGCCTTAACTCCGACAATGTAATGTTGTCATGGTTTTGGCAAACAACGCAAAAAGCCATGCCAACCATTGCGTGTTAGGCGGGCGTTATGTTTCTAAGTGAATATGTCTAAACTCTGCTCAAAATTATTCAAAGTATCCGATTCTGTATCTGGCGGAATTCTAGTTGTTTCGATTATAGTGGCACTATTGGCTTTTATCGTGCCGCCAGTTGCACTAGTTGTTACTGCAATTATGCTAGGTTCTAATTTAGGGAGTTGGCCTTTATTCTATATTATTGCTTTCCTCACCTTTACATATCTAACGTACAGGCATAATTTTGTTTCAGTGTTTTGCCACCTTGCATTAATCCTATTGCTGTTATTCAGTGGTAGCATCCCATATTTATATATAGTATTGTTTTTAGTATTTTTAATGCCTTATATAACCATCTATAGAGAGGCGATACATAACAAGAGAATGAATAGTGATTCACTTTAGTTTGTCATTTTTAGTTGCAAACGACGCAATAAAACTGCCAAACTAGTTCACACATTATTCAGGCGTTATGCATTTTAGGAGTTTCGGTGAAATATAATGTTTTATGGATAAATATTTGGAAAAAACTTACCAAGTTTATGAGTTTAGCGATTTCAATTCCGGTTTCTTTTGTATTTGTTATTCGTTTTTTTAAGAATGATATGAGTGTAGAGAAAACTTTTGAGCACATTACCTTAATTCAATTACCTTTATTTTTCTTAGGCATAATTGCTTTTTCCGCTTTCTTTTCGTTTCTTATTGCTATTTTGATTCGGCTTGCTGCTGTTGAAATACAAGATGGAAATCTAATTGGTCGTAACTATTGGTATTTTAAAAAAACGATACCTATTCATGCTATTTCACAGTTTTACCCTTTTAGTAATAATGGCATTGAAGCAATAGTCGCAGATGCAGGAGTTCATGGTAAAGTTTATATTTCTACACAGACTGAAAATTTAGATGAACTACTTGAATACCTTGAAGAAGGTAGTGGTGCAGGCAATGCATAACAAGGCAATCAAGAGGGACTAAAAACAGTTTGCTGTTTCGTTCCTCAACATTTTAGCAAACAATTTTTAGCCCCTTATTGAGGCGTTAAGTAGCCAAGGAAATTACGGCGTTTAAAATGACCTACGAAGAATTTTATTACAGCATTGATTGCAAGTTTCCTTACCATCAAGAAAGTGAGTGGAAGCGAATCATTGAGCAATCAATTGAAATAGGTGAAAACGCGCCTTTTCTCGTACTTCACGAAATATGCAGAGTGCCAGCCTCGGAGAAGCTGGATCAAGTAAAGCATATGGAAATGTATAAATATTGGAAGCAATCGTTTGCCAGCCCAGTGCAGGACATCGTTGAGCCAGCTTCTCTTTCATACATCAACAAAACTGAGATAACAGATTCCGAAGCACTAGATATAATGGAAAGACTTTCACCGTTTCCAAAATCCTATAATGCGCTTCAAGTTGTCTTATTTTCGTGCCCAGATGATGATGAACTGGTCGACGAAAAATATGAAAATATTGTAGCTATGTGGAAATCGGCTACTTAACAAGCGCCTAAACAACGACAATGTAAAGTTGTCATGGTTTTGGCAAACAACGCAAAAAGCCACGCCAACACATTGCGTGTTAGGCGGGCGTTATAAGCCACAGGAGTTCGGCGTGCAATTCTTCTTCATCATAGCTTTCTCAGTGCTCTTTATTGGATTTCAACTGAATGCGTTTATTCAACGAAAAAGAGGATTACTTGTATCAATAGTGTTTACTTCTGTTGTTATAGTCTTGTTGTGTATTTATGCATTTTTTACTGAGTCTTCTTCATACGCTAGAGAGTCCCAAACAATTAAATTAATTGTTGTTAATTTTATTATTTTTCTAATACCGTCAGTTGTTATTGTCTGGCTAGCTTGGATAAGCAGAGCTGTTAAACCTATGACTTTACATATAATATCTATTGTTGTTGCAATTTTACTTACAGCTGCATTCCCATTAATAGCATTGTTTACAAGTTGTTATACGGGTTTAGATTGTATATAAGTGGCTTATAACAAGGCATTTAAACGGAAAATTTACAGTTGGCTGTTTTTCGTTCCTCAAACATTATAGCCAACTATAATTTTCCGCTTAATGCGGCGTTATAAGTTTAGGAGAGTTCAGTGTCTAAATTCATTATTGTACTTTTCTTATTAAGTTTTAGTTTGAGTGCTCAAGAGAAAGTTATGGATAACATACCAAATAAAAATATCACGATTGAACAGCTTGATGAGATGTTCAGTAGTATCACCGAACAAGGTCAATGGGATTTATCCCAGCCATTACTTTGGGGTTACTTCTTCACCGATAATGATCCGAATAAATTAGAATTAGCTATGCCTAAAATACAGGCAATGGGTTACTCAGTCGTTGGAATATTTCAGGCTGAAAAAGAAGAAGAAAATGAACCAGACTTATTCTATCTTCATGTTGAAAAGCCAGAAATTCACAATAGTAAATCCCTCGATAAAAGAAACGATGAGTTCTACATTTTTGCATATCAAAACGGCTTAGATTCATACGATGGAATGGATGTTGGACCTGTTGCGCAATAAACTTATAACAAGCTGTTAAAGCAGGACAAAATACAGTTGGCTGTTTTCGTCCCTCAACATTTTAGCCAACTAAATTAGCCCCTTAACGAGGGCGTTATGTTTACCATAAGGATCGGTTATGACCTCAAAAATTTATATACTTTCATTTGCATTATTACTTTCAGGATGTAAATCCACTCCAATAGAGGCAATATATACAGAACTTGATCCTACCCCTTGGACCATTGGGTATCAAAAAGATTTCGGAGTAGGTAACGGCTATATAAGAGAATGGGTTCCAAAAGGTGAAAATATTAAGTCTTGGACAAAATTATTTTCAATAGAGTTTTTGGAAAATGAAAAAACGCCAATACATAAGTATTCAAATAACTTTTTGAAGAAAAGACAAGAGCAGTGTTCAGGAACTAAATACAAGATATTAAAGGAAACTGACTTTAGCCGAACTTACATAATTAATTTTCCATCTTGTGCTGGCCAAGAGGCACAGTCAGAAATAACTCGAATGTTCCAAGGTAATGATGGTTTGCATCGTCTATCTTATGCGGAAAAATCAGCACGTTTATCTCAGGAAGTTATTACTAAGTGGAACCAAGAGTTACAAAATTCTTATGTTGTAAAGGGCCCTAACAAAACTCGAATCAGGTAAACATAACAAGTCGTTGAAGTCGGATTCGTAACAGTTGGCTCGAATTCGCTTCGCTCAGAAAGTTTAGCCAACTGTTCCTTACCTCTTAACGAGGCGTTGAGGCCGTAGAATAACTCTTTTTTAAGAAAAATGGCCGTTTTTATGGGTTCAAAATGCATTGGCTAGTGCGAGAAAAGCGCTTAGCATTTGTTATAGGAGCTCGATTTTTCATCAATTTTGGCTGTTGGAGTAATTCTACAGCCTCGTTATGTTTCACTAGAAATGGTTCTGCACAATGAAAGTGTTTTGATACGTATTATATGTAATTGCTTCACTATTAATTAGTTTTTTATACTCAATCCTTTCAGGCGTAGTTGGAAAAATGCAGGAAGATATTTGCCAGTTGTATAATGAAATGTATTGAGATCATGTCTTGATTACATTGCTACAGCTAATGTTGTTTGGTTTGGTTGCATTTATTCTTAATAAAGTAGATTTATTAAATAAAAAATTCTTATAACTACATTTGTAGTACAAGTAATGATAGTCATATGTTTTTTTGAGGTACCTATGAAATCAGATACAATTTCTAGTATCGGGTATCAGGCGAATAGTTGTCCAAGTCTTTTGGGTATTATTTCCAAAATTATATCCACTGATTAAGGAGGGTGGTTAAATGTTTTTAAAATCAATATTACTGAGTGTTTTTCTGTATTTTATTTTTGTTTTTTATATAGTTGTCGATTCTAGAAATAGCACTGATTTCAAAGCAGATGTAGGCATAGTGTATGGGAATAAAGTTGAGCTAACAGGAAAGCCGTCATCTAGATTGGAAGCTCGATTAAAAGCCGGTGCACACCTTTATGAAAAAAAATTAATAGGTAAATTGATAGTAAGTGGTGGCATTGGAAAAGAAGGATTCGATGAAGCTAAAATTATGGCTCGTTACCTTCTAAATAACGGTGTTAATAGAGGTGATATATTAATTGACAGTAATGGTTATAATACCAATATGACGTCAATCAACGCTTTTAAATTAGTTGGCGTAGAATCATCAGTTGTCGCTATTTCTCAACAATATCATATATCGCGAGCTAAAATGTCATTGAGTAATATTGGTTTTAAAGAAATCTATGGCTTCTCTCCTGATTACACTGAGTTTCGTGATGTTTATGCATATTTACGAGAAGTAGCTGCATGGTGTAAATACTGGTTGTTAAGCTTATAAAAACATAACAAGTTGCTACACTCGGACTCGATACAGTTGTCGCGGTTTTTGCTAAAAGAAAAGACAGCAAAAACAGCACCAACTTACTCGCCGGTGAGCAAGGCGTTAGCATTCAAGGGATATAGTGAAGTACGTTTCATATTATGATATTTCAACAGAAGGCTTTTTTGATGGAGTGCTTTTTCCATTCATTTTAATGTTCTTTTTTATTTCTATTGCTGTCGGGTTACTCATAAGCAAAAAGAACTATTCTGGTTCCGACTCAGAAACTATTACCAAATTGAAATTTGGTAAGGTTTGGGCAATAGCGGCTCTCTTTATGGTTGTAACTTCACTTTATGGCTTAATAAATTCAAAAATAGAAAATAAAAATTCTTTTTCGAATAACCTAGAGATAAAGACAATCGAAGGTAAGATCTCAAAATATACCGAATTAAAAAAAGAAATTGGTTTTTCTTCCTTTTTTGTAGCTTCTGAAAAATTTGAAACGTTTAGCCCGTTTAGAGATTGTAAGTACCCTAAGTGTGGCCTATTCAATAATTTAAATGTGAGAATTACATACACGCATACTTTTATTAATAACATCACCAAAAACGATGATAAATTATTTGGTGTGGAAGTGATTAAAGCCCCACATGAAAATAAAATATTAAAAATTGAACTCAAAGAATCAGATTTTAACTTTATTACTGAAAGAAATAATAAAGCAAGGCAAAGGTGTTTAAATCAAGGTGTGTGTAGTTGAATGCTAACAAGGCATTCCAAAGGACTAAAAACAGCTGGCTGTTGTTCGTGCCTCACACATTTTAGCCAGCTATTATCAGCCCCTTAAATGGGCGTTATATTTTTCTAGAGTGCGGAGTTAACATCCATACTTTTATGTAATATACGCACTATGAGGATTTGATTGTCTTTGTGCTCTTTGTAATAAATCACATGACTAGCTTGTGGGTATTTGCTGTAACCTTCTCTAATGTAATCGCACTTAATACCTAACTCGGGTTCACCAGCTAATAAATGGAACGTGCTATCTAATACTTTTAGGTAATCATTCCGTTGAGAGGGTCCCCAAGTTATTTGGGTATATTTAGCTATTTTAATTAAGTCTGTTTTGGCTTTAGAAGATAATACAAACTTAATCATTAATGGTTATCTTCATCTAATTCAATCAATAAGCTTTCATAGCTGTACTCAGCAACACCGCTTTGCTCGCCTTGGATTAACATATTACGTAAATTTAAAAGCTTAGTTTCTTGATCTTCCAAGACCCTTAATCCAGCTCTAACAATTTCACTTGCTGAGCCATAACGACCAGTGTTAAGTTGTTGGTTTATAAACTGATCAAAATGATCGCCTAGTGTAACGCTTGTATTTTTAGCCATGCTGTAAACCTCATAGGTACCTATATATAATATATTATGGTATAAAGAATATAACAAGTCACTCAAATGGACAAATAACAGTTGGTTTTTGCTCATTCGTCGCTTATTTTAACCAACTATTATTTTCCTCTTAGTGAGGCGCTATTAACAGGGCACAAGTCTTCCAACGCTTCGCTCCACACTATAACTAATTATTTTATTACCTCTTTGCGAGACGTCAATAGTACAAAAATTTATATCAACTAATACGGAGTATTTTTATGTCTGAGACAAAAGGTAAACCTCAAATAAAAGAATCAAATGACAATTTAGATCCTCTTAGAATGCAAACCGGATTGGCACTTGCTGATTCAATGACAAAATAAAAAACGCTAACAATTATTGTAGTTGTTGGTGTGTTGGCATTTTCTGGGTTTGTGTATTTTTTATATAAAATGGCAGGTATGCAATAAGCAACGAATATCAATCTAATAAGCCGTTAAAACATTGCAGCAAACACTTGTCTGTTGCTTTAATGTCACTTATTGTAGACAAAAATTTAAAGCCTTTAAACTGGTGTGTGTGGATATTAACTAGGGCGTTATCATCAAAATATGTTTATCAAATTTAGCTATATTAATTAGTTTTACTTCAACCTCGGTATTAGCAAATGATGATCAATTTGATTACGATAATTTTGTTAAACAGTATCATCTAGCCATTATTAATACGCAAATCCCCAGTGCATCTAAAGAGGACTTAGAGCATTATTATCATTTCTAACTGAAGATATTGATAACCAACACTTTCCTAATGCTCCCGATGACTCTAGAGAGCCTGACGGTAAAAAATTAAAACGCATTACTTGTTTTTTTAACTTCTTATTGATAGCTCTTTTAAACTTTACTTATTGGTATACCCTAAGCTGTACTTACTGGTATACTCACCCTCAAATATATAACAGAAGCAATTTTTGTCAGTTAATTAAAGGGGTTGTTCTACTAATGAAGTATTTAGTAACTTTATTATTTATAAGTGTGTTTGTTACAGGTTGCAGTAAGTCTAACGATTCTGAACAAATTATTGATGAGATAGAAGAAGTTGTAGTAGGCGAAACTGAAGAAGCCGAAGAAGCAACTGAGGAAGAAGCCGAAGAAGCAACTGAGGAAGAAGTTGAAGAAGAAGCCGAGGAAGAAACGGAAGAACAAGTCGAAGAAGAAATAAAACCTTTCTCAATTACATCTATCACTCAAAATATATTTTTTGATGGTGCTAAAGTACAAGTTTCTGGCAGTGAATTAGACGATGCGATAAGTGTTACGTTAAATAACATTCCGCTTGATATTACTTCTCAAAACTCTCACGAATTATATTTCACTGTTCCTGCGATGGCTGCGGGAGATTATGAATTAGAATTCTCACATCAACAGACAAATCAACTGCACACTCAAACTCTAGAGTACGCAAACAAACAACTGGTAAATTCTATCAGCGTAGGCCAAAAACATAATTGTGCTATTAAGTCAGATAAAACGGTTGTTTGTTGGGGATCAAATGGCAATGGTGAGCTAGGTAATAATAACAAAAGAGATGGTGCTTCAGCGATACCAGTTAGTGTAGTTGGTTTAACTGAAATAATGGCTTTAGGTTTAGGGCAAGATCACAGCTGTGCTCTAAAGGGTGATGGCACTGTTAGTTGTTGGGGACGTAATGCATTTGGGATGCTTGGAGATAATTCAACAACTGAAAGGGAAAGCCCCGTTACTGTTTCTAGTTTAAGTACGGTTATCGCTTTGACTACCGGAAATCATCATAATTGTGCTTTAAAAACAGACCGCACAGTAGCTTGTTGGGGACGAAATTATTCAGGCCAACTTGGGGATGGAACCACTGTCGACGCTTTGGTTCCGGTTGTTGTGCAAGGTCTAACCAATGTAAGTGCCATTAGTGCTGGGGATAACCACACATGCGCACTTAAAGATGACAACACTATGGTATGTTGGGGCTCTAACACTTACGGACAATTAGGTGATGGCACAACAACGGATGCGTTAGCTTTTGTACCCTCAGCAGTGAGTAGTGTAAAAACCATTGAATTAGGCGGTGATAGTAGCTGTATAATTAAGCTTGATGATACCGTTGATTGCTGGGGTGATAATAGTGATGGAAAGCTCGGTAATGGCAGTTTAGATTCTAGTGTTACACCTGTTGCTGTAACAAATGTTACAAATACAGCGGCTTTAACAAATGTAGCAACATTAAGTATGAGGGATAATCACTCTTGTGCAACGACTTATGATGGCGACGGCTATTGCTGGGGAAATAATGAGGATGGTCAGCTTGGTGATGACTCAGAACTTTATATGGCAACTCCTATTCTGGTAACTCAAAGCGCAGACTTTAATTCAATACACGTTGGTTCTGATCATACTTGTGGCCTAAAAGAAGATAACTCAATTGCTTGTTGGGGTGACAATGGCGAAAATCAATTGGGTTATAATGACACAATTTCATATGCTTCAAGCCCAGTTTCAATACCATCGCTTGTTAATATTACTTCATATGATTTAGGTGATAACCATAGTTGCGCCATAAAAGATGACGACTCAGTCGTTTGTTGGGGACGTAACCAATATGGTCAGTTGGGTAACGGTGATACCGTTAATTCAACTTATGAGGTGAAGGTTGTTTCCGGTTTAGATGATGTGGCCAGTCTCGGTTTGGGGGCATCACATAGTTGTGCATTACAGAATACTGGAAGCGTTCTTTGTTGGGGATATAATTTATATGGACAACTAGGTGACAGTAGTGAAAACGATTCAAGTACACCGGTTCAAGTATTAAACCTTAATAACCCTGTGAGCGTAGAGGTTGGAAGTAACCATAATTGTGCGCTGAAAGATAATGGAACCGTAGTTTGTTGGGGGCATAACCAGTATGGTCAATTAGGCAATGGTACAGAAATAAACTCGTCAACACCTGTTGCCGTATCAAACTTAACTGATGCTGTGGATATCAAGCTAGGTGATGAACATAGCTGTGCAATAAAAAGTGATGCTTCCGTAGTTTGTTGGGGCCGTAATGGAAATGGTGCGTTAGGTACTGGTGATTTATCTAATTATTCTGTTCCGGTCGCGGTCGTTGGCCTTACAGATGTGATGGCAATTGACGCAGGTGATTTACACAGCTGTGCGGTTAAAATTGATGGCTCGGTTCAATGTTGGGGATATGATTATAGTGGCCAGTTGGGCGATGGTATAAACAACACTTTGTCAACTACACCAGTGAACGTAGTTAACCTGTCTGATGCGGTAGAAGTTAGTTTAGGCTACCGTTATAGTTGTGCGTTAAAAGCCGATAGTACTGGCCAATGTTGGGGCGAAAATAGTAATGGACAGTTAGGTGCTGGCACGTTGACCGACTCGCTCATTCCTGTTGATATTAAAGGTTTAATAGACACTAAACAGATTAGTCTTGGTAGACAGCATATTTGCAGCCTCTATGAAGATGGGGCGTTAGCATGTTGGGGTAGAAGTAGTGTGGGCAGAATCCCTCATCATTTTAGTTATCCATTTGTGCTTGAACGTGATTAGCGTAGATTGGCTTTAATTTTATTAAGTGTTAACGAGCCTGAACGCATTTATTGCGTTCAGGTTTATTTTAATAAATATGTAAAATACTTATTAAAATAGAGTAATCGAATGTTTTACTTTTAGAAGGAAAGTTAATCTAACTATTCATCGCTATATGTTCTTCTACTACACATGTCATTCCAACTCCTGGATAAGCAAAAATCAAAGCGTATATTCCTTTAACTTTGACGATGGGACTTACTAAAGTTTTTCGCTGGTAACTTAATTACAGCATTGCTATTTCCTTTATATAATATAACGTTAAGTTAAAAATACGCCTCAATATGAAACGACTTATAACAACAAAGAGACTACAACCTTGTATGCAATGATCACATTTTCGAAAGTTTTTAAATTCGGTGCTATTGGTGTTGGGGCGTTATTGCTCATTGGCTTTCTTATACCAGAACAAATTATTATTCCGGTTAAAGGCGCTACTAATAAAGATTGGAACTCAGATACGTTTTGGTATGAGCCTTGGGGATCATCAGGCGTACACAAAGGAATCGATATCTTTGGGACAAAAGGTACTTCTGTTGTTGCTGCGACAAGTGGTGTTGTTATTTTTTCTGGTCAATTGGAAAAAGGGGGGAATGCTATTGCTATATTAGGGCCAAAATGGCGAATACATTACTTTGCTCATTTAGCTAAAAATAGCGTAGCGTTTGGCGACTTTGTTACTATCAATGAACAAATAGGCACACTTGGTGATACGGGAAACGCAGCTGGTAAACAACCACATGTACATTATTCAATCTTATCTATTATTCCTATACCTTGGCTGGCAACTACGGAACGACAAGGTTGGAAGAAAATGTTTTTTTTGAGCCCGCACAAAAAGCTTATGTAAATGACAATTAACAAGGTGTTAGATTTTTAATGAAAATAGTTTTAATTAGACACGGAAAACCAACGTCAGCTGAAAATCTTGTATTAAGTGCTTCTGAATATACCAAATGGGTTCGTCGCTATAACTTCTCTGATGTTTCCAATCAAAGCCGCCCTGATACTATTAATAAGGCGTTCAGTGGGCATTACCTTGTTTCTAGTGACTTTCGTCGAGCAATTCATTCCACTGAAATTTATACCGGACGAGTTCCTGATTTAATTTCTCCAATATATAAAGAAATGGAAATACCTCGTTATAAACTACCTTTTAAGCTTAAAGCTATGACCTGGGTGTATTTGTGTCGTGTACTCTGGATGTTTGGTTTAAAAGGGCCATTTGAGTCTTATCAGTTAGCCAAACAACGTTCTGAATTAGCCTCCGAACAATTAATGGCTTTGGCGCAAGATAAAGGTACTGTTGTTTTGTTTGGTCATGGGTATATGAATTTGCATATTAGGCGAGTATTAATCAAACGAGGTTGGTCGTTAAATTGTAAAAGTAATGATTATTGGGGCGTATCTAGTCTTGAAATCGAACGTTAGTGTTAAGTAGGCAGTGTGTATTAGTGGAAAATTCAGAGCTAAATAGTTATCTTCAGGTATTAGAAGGTTTCGCCGATATTGAATTTATTGAGCGAGAGTCACATGATGTATCTGGTAAAATTAGGATTAAATTTACCGGTGATACAGGCTCCATAGACAAAGGTGAAATAGAGTTAACGTTTTATGGCGTCACTGTAATGTATTTGCCTTTTAGATTAATGCCGACTTGTGAGTTTGGCCAAAATGACGTTGAAGTTGACCGTTTTATTAGCCCGCAAGATCAAGAGGATGATTGTCACTTATACACGCTTAAAGATGACTCGGGCACGGTATGGTGGGTCTATGCTGAAGGGTTTGAAATAAAGGTGCTGCCGATATTCTACGGAAAATAACTCTAACAATATTTAAATTGTGGCAGCTAATAAGCACTACACTAATAAAACACTCATTTTACTTTAATTAAATACCAACCCATATTCCCAAACTCAGTAGCGTATTTATGATTAAATCAACTGCTAGCTTGTTATATCAATTTTATTAAATAAAAAATAATTGGCGTAATGACTGATCTGGTCGATAACAAGACTAGACATGAATTTAATCTGTTCAAAATAGCTAAACGTGTAGTCTTGTTGATTTAAGGATGGAAATTAGCTGAACTATTGAAGCGAATTAGCTGAGCTATTGAAGTGAAAGTAATTTAACTAAAGACTTATCTTTTAAAACAGAATATAAAAGAATGAATAGTCAGTTTACAAAAGTGAGAGTTTTGGCCTAAAGTAAGTGGGTATACAAATCACCTAACCCTCTCAAATAACTATAAAAAGTAAGTATGTGAAAGCAAGTATGATTATTACCAAAAAACAAATTAAGACTGCAATTTTTATTAGTATTCTTGTTGGAACAATATTGACCTTAATAAACCAAGGTGAGGCATTTATAGATGGCTCAGCATTAAATTGGTACAAGGTAGTTCTTACTTATATTGTGCCTTTTTGCGTGTCGCTGTATTCAAGTATCGTGGCAAAAATGGATACTAAACAAGACTAGTTACAAACACCTTACCTATTGGATGGCTTAATCCGCCCACATTAAATTGGAAACAGAATGAATTTTTTAAATGACATCAGTATTAACAGACGATTACTGATTGGTTTTAGTATTACTACTTTGCTAATGATCATACTCACTATGGTGGGAATATATCGAGTTAATATGATCGGTAGCTCTTTAACCACTATGACCGACATCAACTTAGTTAAACAGCGTAATGCGATTAACTTTCGTGGCAGCGTCCATGACCGAGCCATCGCCATTCGTGATTTAGCAACGTCTAGCACGCCAGCTGAAGCTAAAGTGCATATTGATAACATCAATGAATTAGCTGATTTCTACCAAAAATCACAAAGAAATATGCAAGCAATGAAGTCGTCGGGAATATATTTTAGTGCTGAAGAAACATCAATTTTACAAAAACTCGATAACATCCAACAAAAAACAGAACGTCTTATACAAAATGTGATCAACAGCCAAGTGAATATGCCCAATAACGATGGTTTGATGTTGTTAAAAAATGGGGGCAGCCAACTGTTTGTGCAATGGCTGAGTAGTATCAATTCGTTTATTGATTTAGAAGAAAATAAAAATATTATCGCAACCGATGAAATTTTGAAAAATGCAGGTACCTTTAAAACCACTATGTTGGTGTTAACCTTTAGTGCATTGGTACTTTCAATTTTAATTGCCTACATTATTGCGAATAGCTTTAAAGCTTCTCTGGGAGCAGAGCCTATGGTTGCTGCCGAGTCTTTATCGCAAATAGCTCAAGGGAATTTAGTTCAATCACTTAGTACTGAACATAAACTTAGTATGATGGCTACAATGGCAAAAATGCAGGAACGTTTGAGACACACTGTACTTGAAATTGCAGGGGCATCAAGCGACTTAAAAGTTCAATCTACGATAGTGACCCAAGGTTCTCAAGACATAATCTTACTGGCTCATGAACAAGATAAATTAACCGTAAGTACGGGGGATAATCTTAATGATATTAAAGCCAATATTACTGGAGTAGCGGAAACAGCTTCTCAAAATAAAGTAAATGCCAAACGTATGGTAGAAAGGGCAAGCACTGGACTTGAGTCGATGTCCTTAAGTGTAGAAGCGATGCAGAACGTGGCGAACATTGTTACTCAAGCAGTAGAGCAAATTAGTAAATTGGAGGCGTTAACAGAACAGATTGGTGGAATTACCAATGTGATCATCAGTATTTCTGACCAAACCAACCTTTTGGCTTTGAATGCGGCTATTGAAGCGGCTCGTGCGGGTGAAACTGGTCGTGGTTTTGCTGTTGTTGCTGATGAAGTAAGACAACTTGCTTTACGTACCGGAGAAGCTACAAGTCAAATTCAATCTACCATTGACGAAGTTCAAAAAGAAACATCGGTCGCCGTCGCTGTGATGCAAAATACGTTACCTAAAGTACAAGACGGTCAAACCAAAACTCAAGATGCGATGACCTTATTACAAGAGATTGGTGACAATGCGAATAACTCGTTTAAAAATGCAGGAATAGTTTCCGATACGGCAACTGAGCAAGTTGTAATTATCGGCTCAATAACTGAGGTTATGGCGCAAATTGATGATATCAACAAAAAGACGGTTGATTCGTTAGAGCAAAATAATACGGCGACTATTGCACTGGATAAATTAGCGGAGAGATTAAACAAAGAAATTGGTTTCTTTAAAACCTCTTAATTTCTCAAAGAGGGCATCAAAGTATTTAGCTTACTTAGTTGCTTGAGTTTATTGATATACATCCAGAGCTGACGTTCTGGATGTATGCTCATTAAACGGTAATAACATAAATCCGAAATAAAAATCCGAAATAAAACTAATCAGCAAGAACGCTAAATAACCTTACGAGTATTATAAAGAGTAAATGCTTAATCTCAGTTTAGTCTTTTATTGCCATTAAAATTTCAAGAGCGTGATGGCGCTTCTCACTGTCGTACAAATCATTGGTGAATATAAACTCATCCACCCCCAAATCCTCAACGATAGTTTCTAATTTACTTTTTATACTAGCAGGGCTGCCAATAACGCTTAGCGCTAAAAAGCTATCTACTTGCGCTTTTTCTTGTGCGCTCCATTTTCCATCCATACTTTCTACGGGCGCTTGTAACCACAACTCTTGACCTCGCATAAGCGCAAGTACACGTTGTTTTGAGGTACTCGACAAATATTGAGCTTCTTCGTCGGTATCAGCCGCAACTACAGGTAATGCCAACATAAAGTAAGGTTTATTCAGTTTGGCTGATGGTTTAAATTCTCGTCGGTATAATGCAACGGCTTCTTGTAAAAAGTGTGGTGCAAAGTGTCCAGCAAATACATAAGGTAACCCTTTTTCAGCGGCAAGCCTCGCGCTAAACAGACTTGATCCTAATAACCAGATAGGCACATTGGTATTTTCACCCGGTATCGCTCTTACTGGATGTGTACCATCGTAAGGACCTAACAGCTTTTGTAACTCTTCTACTTCTTCTGGAAACCGCTCAGCACGGCGCATATCACTATTTAACGCATGACTTGTAACCTGATCGCTGCCAGGCGCTCGGCCAAGACCTAGGTCGATTCGGTTTGGGTATAAGCTTTCTAATGTTCCAAACTGCTCCGCCACCACTAAAGTTGAATGATTTGGCAGCATGACTCCGCCGGAACCGACACGTATGCGTTTTGTTTTACCGGCTATATGACCAATTAATATTGATGTGGCTGCGCATATAATGCCTAGCATATTATGGTGTTCGGCCAACCAAAAGCGATTAAAGCCAAGTTTATCGGCTTTTTGCGCGTATTCGGTACTTTTGTTTATGGTTTCAGATACGGTTGACCCTTTTTGCATTGGGGCAAGTTCTAATAATGAAAAAGGAATGTTTGATAACAAAATAGCACCTCTTAATTAAATACATATTATGCGTTAGCATAACTAGATACTCCCATATATGGCTCTGCTTGCTACAGAATTCAAGGTGCTTTGGGTGCAAAGTTGTAAGCAATAAACTTAGTAGGCTGAGCTGTTTGTTTTACAATGATTTTATCGTTAGGTTATTATGGTTAATGTTTTTGATAACTCGCATATGTGATTTTTGATCAACTAGAGATACAACGCTTTTAAAATCAGTTCTCTTAAAATCAAAGTACTGAAAATAACAGCTTAGAAAATCAAAGCGCTGAAAATGAAAAGCTCAGTACCATCTAGATCTAGTCGAGCAGCACCGCTCACAAAGTAGGCACCTTAAATAAAGTAGAAGTAGAGCAGAAGAACACCAATGAAGAACATCCTAGACCTTTTATTGTACCGCCATCGTCGTTTTAAAGGTGAAAGCTATTTTAAAAATCACTTTCCTTTTATGTTAATTGTCAGCATGCTTTTTTCTATATTTTTAGCAGACTCATTAACTGGCTTTGTCTTTATTGTTTTATTTTTCATCGTTATAGATATGCTATTAGCATTTGCCGCTTGGCTGTATTATCCAACAAAGTTGTAAATCCTTAATCGTCACTAATTCATTCCACATTTTTCCATGCTCGGTCACCAGTATTTTTAACATACGCGATGCGTTTTTTTATTGAACAAGCTCTGGCTGTTTTGTTGAATATACCAACGACTTGGTTAAAGCGTGAACCTTATTAATAATACATAGCGTTTTACTAATTAAGTTAACCCTCTGAATATATTAGAGAACGAACGACGATAGCGGGGAAAACTTTCAAATTATTTTTGCATAGTTAATATTAATTAATGTTTATTTAGTTCTTTATACCCCTCTTGTTTTTACTGCGACTATCCTCATCTATACAGGTATAAATAGTTTGTTTAATTCACCACGATAAAACGCATTAGGAAATTAATAATGACAGATAAAACATATACACCAGCAAAAGTATGGCAATGGAATAGTGAAAACGGCGGTAAGTTTGCCAATATTAATCGTCCTATATCAGGTGCAACGAGTGAAAAACCATTAGCCCATGGCAAACATCCATTTCAGTTATATTCTTTAGCTACGCCAAACGGTGTCAAAGTCACCATAATGTTAGAAGAGTTATTGGAACGTGGTATTAAAGGCGCTGAATATGACGCGTATTTAGTGAATATTATGGAAGGGGATCAGTTTGGTTCTGGTTTTGTTGACGTTAATCCAAACTCTAAAATTCCAGCGTTAGTTGATAACAGCACTGGCGACAACACACCTATCTTTGAATCAGGCGCAATTTTAATGCACTTGGCTGAAAAGTTTGATGCCTTTTTACCAACAGAGTCAATTGCTAGAGCTAAGTGTTTATCTTGGTTATTCTGGCAAGTTGGCAGTGGACCGTTCTTAGGTGGTGGTTTTGGACACTTTTATGCTTACGCACCAGAGAAGTTTGAATACCCAATAGAGCGTTTCACCATGGAAGTAAAACGCCAGCTTGACGTATTAGACAAACACTTAGCCAACAATCAATTTATGTGTGGTGATGATTACACTATCGCGGATATGGCTATTTGGCCTTGGTATGGCGTGTTAGTCCAAGGCGGTTTGTATGAAGCGGCTGAGTTCTTAGATGTTAAGTCTTATAAAAACTTAGTGAGATGGGCGGATCAAATTGCTGAGCGACCAGCGGTTAAGCGCGGTATAAAAGTAAATAAAAGTTGGGGCGAACTAGACGAGCAATTACATGAACGTCACGACGCGTCTGATTTTGAGTTAAAAACTCAAGATAAAGTAGAGCAAAGTTAATTAGCGTATAAAGTTAACGCATTAGATAAACAGCTCTTTGATTATGAAAGCAGAATATAACATTTATATTCTGCTTTTTTATTTGCCGATTAACGTTTTTATTGTCCTAGCCGAGATTGGCATAATAAAAGTTACTTTTACTTAATTAACCTCTATAATTCGCCCGTTAATTAAGCTTGGAATATATTATGTTATCTGTTGTCGATTATACTGCTGAAAACGCAGCTCTTGAATTTGTTACCTCGTTACACGAAACGGGTTTTGGCGTATTAAAAAATCATCCTATTCAAAAAGAATTACTTGAGTCTATTTATAAAAATTGGGCTGGCTTCTTCGCATCAGATGAAAAATTTGATTATCAATTTAACGTTGAAACTCAAGATGGTTTTTTCCCTATTACAGTATCTGAAACAGCCAAAGGTAACAGTTTAAAAGACATCAAAGAATACTTTCACTATTATCCTTGGGGTCAAGTTCCTGCAGAATTAAAGCAAGAGCTTGCTGATTATTATCAACAGGCTAATACGTTAGCGGCTACCTTGTTAGATTGGGTTGAAAAACATTCACCAGCGGACGTATCAGCAAAGTTCTCAATTGCCTTATCAGAAATGATTGCGCAAAGTGAAAGAACATTATTACGTATTTTACATTATCCTCCAATTACTGGAGATGAAGAACTAGGTGCTATTAGAGCCGCAGCTCATGGCGATATAAATTTATTAACGATTTTGCCTGCGGCAAACGCGAGCGGTTTACAAGTTCAGTTAAAAGACGGGACTTGGTATGACGTACCTGGTGACTTTGGCTGTTTAATTGTTAATATTGGTGACATGTTGCAAGAAGCGTCTGGTGGATATTATCCGTCAACCATTCACCGAGTGATCAATCCAGAAGGGCAAGACAAAACGAAATCTCGTATTTCTTTACCTTTGTTTTTACATCCAAATGCTGATGTGGTTTTATCAGAGCGTTATACTGCAGATGAATACTTGCAAGAGCGCTTACGTGAGTTAGGTGTAAAATAAAGCATCTAACCTTAGCTCGTACTATAAATGGAATAATAATAATTTAATCTATTGTTCCATTGATTGTATTTAAGGCATGTAAATTCATGTCTTTTACAATTTATTCGCGTATCATGCACGCCATTACTCAGATCTCAGTCTGAACGTTATCTTTTTAGGAATATCATGAAAAAAACATTTGAACTTGTACACCCAAAAATCCAACCAGCACGTATGGTTGACTCAGTTAAACATGATGTAAAAAAATACTTAAGAAGAGAACGTAATAAACAAATACCTAAAGATGCAGATTTTTGGGATTTTGATGTTAAGTTTGGTTTAACTCAAGAAACAGCTGAAGTTATCCGTTTAAGCGAAATCAATAAATCTATTGATACTGCAGTTGAAGGTGGCGCTACCTCTTTTTATATTGAGATTATTGCTAAACCTGGTATTCGCATTATTCAAGAGCCAGAGTTTGATGAAGACGATATCGAACCAGAATTTGTTAATGATGAAGATTAACTGTTGATTTAAAAACAACAGTATTCAAGCAGTAAAAAAAGAACAGGTTTATATAACCTGTTTTTTTATGTCCATTTTTCATGGAAACACATAAACAGGGAATGTGCTCTCTTACTTGAAAACATATCCAAAGTTATAAACATAAAAAAATCCCGTTTGCATAAACAAACGGGATTTCAATACTACTTACAGCTTACAGCTTACAGCTCTAGTGCTGCAGCTGCATCCATATATTCTAATTTTAATGTATCGCCTAACGCATCAACAACGGCTTTATACGTTACTTTACCTTTATGAACGTTAAGACCATTTAATAAATGTTTGTCTTCTAACATTGCACGTTTAGGACCTTTGTTAGCGAGTGCTAAACCAAATGGCAATGTTGCATTGTTTAATGCGATAGTTGAAGTACGAGCAACACCACCTGGCATATTAGCAACACAGTAATGTACAACGTCATCTATAACATAAGTAGGGTCTTGATGAGTCGTTGCTTTTGCAGTTTCAAAACAACCGCCTTGGTCAATTGCAACGTCAACAACAACAGAACCTGGTTTCATTGCTGCAATGTGAGCTTTGTTGATTAATTTAGGCGCTGCTGCACCTGGAATTAATACCGCACCAATAACTAAGTCAGCGTTTGCACTGTATTCTTCAATTGCATCAACAGTAGAAAATACTGTTTTAACACGACCGTTAAAGATATCGTCTAATTGACGTAAACGAGGTAGAGAACGATCTAAGATAGTCACGTCTGCGCCCATACCAACCGCCATTTTAGCTGCGTTTGTACCAACAACACCACCACCTAACACTAAGACTTTAGCTGGAGCTACACCCGGTACGCCACCTAATAAAGTACCGCTTCCGCCTTGTGCTTTTTCTAAGTTATGCGCACCAGCTTGAATAGACATACGGCCTGCAACTTCACTCATAGGAGCAAGAAGAGGTAATCCACCAGTGTGATCAGTTACGGTTTCGTAAGCGATACAGGTAGAGCCTGAAGCAACTAACAATTCAGTTTGCGTAGGATCTGGTGCCAAATGAAGGTAAGTATATAAAGTTTGACCTTCACGTAACATTTTACATTCGTTAGGTTGTGGCTCTTTTACTTTAACGATCATTTCAGCTTGAGCAAATATGTCAGCAGCAGTTGCAAGGATAGTTGCGCCAGCTTCTTCATATTGTGCGTCAGTGAAACCAATTGCAGTACCAGCATTTGTTTCAACAATAACCTGATGACCATGAGCAACAAATTCTTTTGCAGAGGCAGGAGTAAGACCTACACGATATTCATGGTTTTTAATTTCTTTAGGTACGCCAACGATCATTTTAAGTCTGCCTTTTATAGTTATTTGTATTTGCGAGGCACAAACATAGTGTTGTGTGCATTTTATTTTGTGCGAGTATATGTGTAAGTAATAAATATTAAATACTGTATTTTTAGCTTTTACAGGATATTATTCTGTTACCTATTGCTTACTGAGTGGTTAAATGAATAAAACGCTAGATCGTATTGATAAGAACATTTTAATTGAATTGCAAAAAAATGGCCGAGTTTCTAATGTAGATTTATCTAAGTTGGTTGGTTTAAGCCCAACACCTTGCCTGGAGCGAGTGAAGCGATTAGAGAAGCAGGGCATTATTGAAGGCTATAAAGCGGTTGTAAATGCTGAAAAAGTCGGTGCGTCATTATTAGTGTTTGTTGAAATCACCTTAGAAAAAACGGCGCAGGATGTATTTTCTGATTTTTCAAAGTCGGTAAGTACTTTTGATGAAATATTAGAATGTCACTTAGTCTCGGGTAGTTTTGATTATTTGTTGAAAACTCGAGTTAAAAATATGGCGTCGTATCGTAAATTATTAGGTGACACCTTGTTAAGACTGCCTTCTGTTAGTGCTAGTAGAACGTATGTAGTGATGGAAGAAGTGAAGACAAATACGGCAATTCCAATTAATATTTAAATATTGAATCCATTCAAGTAGATAATCTACAAATAATTGTGTAAAAGAGCACAAACGCAATGATTCTTATCATTAAATTTGCTACAGTTTTACAGCCTCAAATGAATATTTCATATAAAACAAAAAATTGAGTGCGGAGTATATTTTGACAGAGAACCAACCGAATATGTTAAATGGATTTCAACGATTGTTAGAAGCCGGATTATTTATTGCCGGGCTTATCGCAATATTCATTTTAATCACGCTATTTACTTTTGACCCAGCGGATCCTAGTTGGAGTAAAACTGGCAACTATGAATTAATTAATAATGGTGGTGGTGCTTTTGGTGCTTGGCTATCGGACATCCTGTTATTTACTTTTGGTTGGCTAGCTTTTTTTGTCCCAGTGGCGGTTTCTTTAATTGGTTGGTTGTTATTTCGCAAATTTCATAATTTAATTGAAATCGATTACCTAGCATTAGGTTTGCGTTTAATCGGTATTTTTCTATTTATCATTGGCGCATCCACATTAAGCAGTATTAATTTTGATGACATCTACTACTTTTCTTCTGGCGGCATAATAGGCGATGTTTTTGCTTACTTGTTATTACCTATAATTGGTTTTACCGGAACCACGTTATTATTATTAGCGTTTTTAATGATTGGTATTACGTTAATGACGGGAATGTCGTGGATACGTTTGGTTGATGACTTAGGTAAATATTCATTAGTGTTATGTGGCTTACTGTATTCTAATCTGCGCACGTTTGTGCAAAATGCAAAACAAAAGAATAAGCAAAAGGGCAGTGATGTTGCTGATGTTGCTTTAGTGGCAACGCCAACAGTGGAATCAACTGAAAATGCAGCCCTTGAGAACATAAGTACAATTCCAGAGAAACTTGACTCAAATAATTCTCAGTCATTCTTAAATCAATTCTTTGGTGCTGCAGAGCCTAAAGATGAAAGCGTTGATAATCGTATAGCTCCATCAATATCAACCGCACCTTCAATATCAACCTCACCTAACAATTCAGGTTCAACTGGTGCAGAGTTAATTGAAGATGATGAGATTTCTATTGAGAACTCACAAGCAGCAGGCATGGTTGACTCTCATCCAGAGGTTGCAAAACCGACTCATAATATTTCAAAAGCAATAAACCAAGTTTCTCTTGATGACGACATGCCAATCTCATTTGAAGAATACGAGCAACAACCAACGTATTCTGGTGTGGACGACGAGTTACACGATGATGACATCAAAGGCGCATTAGACGGTTTGCAGGCGGCACATCAACGTGCACCACAACGAGATACGTCAGCAGTAGAAAATAAAACGCCATTAGTAAGAGAAGTACAACCTATTGTTTTACCGTCAATAGACTTACTAGACCGTCCAGACAAGGTAGAAAACCCAGTCTCACAAGAAGAGTTGGATGTGGTTTCAAGATTAGTTGAAGCTAAGTTATTAGACTTTAACATCCAGGCTAAAGTGGTTGGTGTATTCCCAGGTCCAGTTATCACTCGTTTTGAATTAGACTTAGCTCCTGGTATTAAAGTAAGCAAAATCACTACGTTATCTAAAGATTTAGCACGTTCACTTTCAGCATTAAGTGTGCGAGTTGTTGAGGTTATACCGGGTAAGTCGTTTATTGGTTTAGAATTACCAAATAAACATCGCCAAATTGTTCGTTTATCTGAGGTGATGGATAGCCCAAGCTTCCAAAATTCAGAGTCACCTTTAACTATGGTTTTAGGTAAAGATATAGCAGGTAAAGCCGTTACGGTTGATTTGGCAAAAATGCCACATTTATTGGTTGCAGGCACCACAGGTTCTGGTAAATCAGTTGGTGTAAATACCATGATTTTAAGCTTGTTGTATAAATCGACACCTGAAGATGTACGTTTAATAATGATAGATCCTAAAATGTTGGAACTATCTGTGTACGAAGGTATCCCACATTTACTTTCAGAAGTCGTAACTGACATGAAAGAAGCGGCAAACGCCTTGCGCTGGTGTGTTGGTGAAATGGAACGTCGTTATAAGTTAATGTCGTCTTTAGGGGTTCGTAACTTAAAAGGTTATAACGCTAAAGTGGCAAAAGCTATTGCCGAAGGAAATCCAATTTTAGATCCGCTTTGGGTTAAGTCAGACCAAATGTCAGACCGTCAACCAGCGTTAGAAAAACTTCCAGCAATTGTGGTTGTTATCGACGAGTTTGCTGACATGATGATGATTGTTGGTAAAAAAGTAGAAGAACTTATTGCGCGTATCGCACAAAAAGCTCGTGCTGCAGGTATTCATTTAGTGCTTGCGACTCAACGTCCGTCAGTAGACGTTATTACCGGATTAATAAAAGCCAATATTCCAACAAGAATGGCATTCCAAGTGTCATCTAAAATAGACTCAAGAACTATCTTAGATCAACAAGGTGCAGAAAACTTACTTGGTATGGGTGACATGTTGTATCTACCACCAGGTTCTGGTGTACCAACACGTGTACATGGTGCATTTGTAGATGATCATGAAGTTCATGCGGTTGTTAATGATTGGAAATCGAAAGCTAAACCAAATTACATTGCAGAAATCCTGCAAGGTGAAATGACAGACGAAAATATGTTGCCTGGCGAAGCAGCAGAAGCCGCGGAAGGGGAAGAGATTGACCCAGTATTCGACGAAGCGGTTGCCTTTATTACTGAAACTCGTAAAGTTTCAATTTCAAGTATTCAACGCAAACTTCGTATCGGTTACAACCGTTCGGCTCGTATTGTTGAGCAAATGGAAGTAATGGGAATTGTAACTAAAGCTGCAAACAATGGTGGTCGTGAAGTATTAGCGCCGCCTCCAGTTAAAAACATTGAAGAAGAATTTTAATAAATGAAAATAACAAAAATAGTTACACTGCTGACTTTAATAGTTAGCTTCGCCAGCAGCTTTTCGCTGTTAGCAGAACCTGCTGAAACTGAACTTAGAAAGTTATTAGCTGATTATGATGGTTTTACTGCTGATTTTAATCAGGAAGTAAAAGACACAAAAAACAATTTACTTCACAGTGCGTCAGGCCAATTGGTATTTAAACAACCAGGTAAGTTTATCTGGCAAATCAATGAACCAGAAGAAGAACTGTTATTGTCTAACGGCGCCACCTTATGGTGGTTTAATCCGTTTTTAGAACAAGTTTCTATCTTTGATGCAGCCGATGCCGTATCAACGACACCATTTGCACTATTGGTTTCGCAAAACGATGAAGTTTGGAATAAATTTACAATTACCGAGTTAGAGTCTGGTTTTATGATCAAACCTAAAGATGAAAACGACTCGCAAGTAAGTCAACTGGCTGTGTATTTTGATGAATTCTTATTAAACGAAATCGTTATTACCGACAGAACACAACAAACCAGTTCTTATGTATTAAAAAAACAAGCATTTGATAAATCCCTTAATGTTAGTTTTGACTTTGAAATACCGGATGACATTGAAATAGATGATCAACGCCAGGTACAAGAAAAGCAGGGGCAATAGGACTTATTTTGTCTCACCACACCAATATAGGTTTTGATTTTTCTCCAACGGATACAAAACCGTTAGCCGCCAGAATGCGGCCTTTAACCTTAGACCAATATGTTGGACAAAAGCATTTGGTCGGTGAAGGCAAAGCAATCCGTAAAATGATTGAAGGTAAACGTTGCCATTCAATGATTTTATGGGGGCCTCCTGGTACCGGAAAAACCACACTTGCCGAACTTATTGCACAATATTGTGATGCCGAAGTTGAAAAGCTTTCGGCTATTAGTGCAGGCGTAAAAGAAATTAGAGCCACGGTTGAACGTGCCAAAGAACGATTACAGCAAACGGGCAAAAAAACAGTGTTGTTTGTTGATGAAGTTCATCGTTTTAATAAAGGCCAGCAAGATGCTTTTTTACCATTTATAGAAGATGGTACGGTCAGTTTTATTGGTGCAACCACAGAAAATCCATCCTTTGAGTTAAACAACGCTATTTTATCCCGAGCTCGGGTTTATATCCTTAAAGCGATAGAACCTAGCGATCTTGTTGAACTTGTCGACCGAGCTTTATCCGACACTGAGTTAGGCTTAGGAAAGTTACAGCTTAAGTTATCTGCGCAAAATAAAGATCTTATTATTAGCCTAGCGAATGGTGATGGGCGTAAATTACTAAACTACCTCGAACTCTGTGGCGACTTAGTTGCAGATGATAATGTCATTACCGATGAAATTATTGAGCAAGCCACTGGCAACCAAATGGCAACCTTTGATAAAGGTGGCGATCATTTCTACGATTTAATATCAGCCTTTCATAAGTCGGTAAGAGGTTCAGCACCAGATGCTGCTTTGTATTGGTATTGTCGAATTTTAGCTGGCGGAGGCGACCCTTTATATGTTGCTCGTAGGTTATTAGCCATAGCGACAGAAGACATAGGTAATGCTGACCCAAGAGCAATGGAAATAGGCTTGAATGCATGGGATATATTCCATCGAGTTGGACCGTCTGAAGGCGAAAGAGCCATTGCACAAGCAACCTTATATATGGCCGCCGCTCCAAAGAGTAATGCGGTTTATAAAGCCTTTAATCAAGCTAAACAAGATGCTGCAAGTTTACCGAGTTACGATGTTCCAATTCATTTAACTAATGCGCCAACAGAATTAATGAAAACCATGGGCAAGGGCGCTGAGTATCGTTATGCTCATGATGAACCTAATGCGTATGCTGCTGGTGAAAAATACTTACCAGAGCAAATGAATGGCACTGAATACTATCACCCAGTCGAACGGGGCTTAGAGAAAAAAATTGCTGAGAAGCTACGTTATCTAAAAGGCTTAGATGATAATGCTTAATATCAAACAAACGCGTTTATCTGCAGTAAATATTCAAAAGGCAGTGCTATGAACAATCTAATATTTGTCGCTATTGGCGGTGCGTTAGGTGCGAGTATGCGTTATGGCGTAACTATGTTGATGGTTAGCTTGTTAGGTAAAGGCTTTCCTTACGCAACTTTGTTAGTAAATGTTATTGGTTCATTTTTCATGGGGATCTTATTTAGCGTAATTGAACATGGTATGATGTCCGACTTGCCTTGGCGATCGCTATTTGGAATAGGTTTATTAGGTGCGTTTACGACCTTTTCTACGTTTTCATTAGACACCTTGTTGTTGTTACAGGACGGTGATTGGTTTAAGGCCATATTAAATATTTCGTTAAATGTCGTTGTTTGTGTTTTTGCCGCTTGGCTTGGAATGCAAATGATGGGATTTAAACACAGTTGAATCTGAACTCAAATTGTCGAGTTTAATTAAAAAAATCAGTTATAGGGTTATTAAAAAATGTTAGATCCAAAGTTCTTTCGTAACGACATTAATGAAGCTGCAAGTCGTTTAGCCACTCGAGGCTTTGAATTGGATGTTGCAAAACTCAATGAGTTAGAAACACGCCGTAAAGACCTACAATCAGCCACACAAGATTTACAAAACGAACGTAATACAAAATCAAAATCTATTGGCCAAGCCAAAGCTAAAGGTGAAGACATTCAACCTTTACTAGCAAGTGTTGCAGACTTAGGTGACAAGTTAGATGCTGCTAAAGCTGAATTATCAGAGTTACTAGCTGAAATAGATACGATTGCATTACAAGTACCTAACTTGCCTCAGCTTGATGTGCCAGTTGGTAAAAATGAAGATGACAATGTTGAGATCTTAAAGTGGGGCACACCTAAGCAATTTAGCTTTGAGGTAAAAGATCACGTTGAGTTAGGCGAAAGCTTAAGCAAAGGCTTAGATTTTGAAATGGGCGCTAAATTAAGCGGTGCTCGTTTTGTTGTTATGCGTGGACAAGTAGCAAGATTAAATCGTGCGCTAGCGCAATTTATGTTGGACTTACATACTGAACAACACAGTTATATAGAAGCGTCTGTTCCATATTTAGTTAACCCGGAAAGTTTACTGGGTACCGGTCAATTACCTAAGTTTGAAGAAGACTTATTTCATACTAAACCTATTTCAGGCCAAACAGACAAGGAAGGTGAGCAAGATAGCCGTAAGCTTTCTTTGATCCCTACAGCGGAAGTTCCGTTGACTAACTTCGCACGTGATGTGATTTTTGATGAATCAGAGCTTCCTGTTAAATTAACAGCCCATACTCCATGTTTCCGCTCTGAAGCGGGTTCTTATGGTCGTGATACTAAAGGTCTTATTCGTCAGCACCAATTTGATAAAGTTGAATTAGTGCAAATGGTGAAACCTGAAGATTCAAATGAAGCGCTTGAGCAACTTACTAATCATGCTGAAACTGTATTACAACAACTTGAGTTGCCATACCGTAAAGTGATTTTATGTACTGGTGATATGGGCTTTGGAGCCACTAAAACTTACGACTTAGATGTTTGGTTACCAGCGCAAGATACTTACCGTGAGATCTCTTCATGTAGCAACATGGGAGATTTCCAAGCGCGTCGTATGCAAGCTCGCTTTAGAGCTAAAGGCGCGAAAAAACCTGAATTGTTACATACATTAAATGGTTCTGGTTTAGCGGTTGGTCGTACATTGGTGGCCGTATTAGAAAATTACCAAAATGAAGATGGCACAATAGACGTTCCAACTATCTTAGTTCCATATATGAATGGCCTAACAAAAATAGGCTAATCAAATAAAGCTTAATCAAATAAAGCTTAATCAAATAAAGCTTAATCAAATAAAGCTTAATCGTATAAAAGCTTAGTTGAAAATATAAAAAGCGACTGCATATAGTGTTAGTCGCTTTTTGTTTATATAAACCCTAAATTGGAAATAACACATGTTTGATTTAACCACTGTATGGCTGATTATGTTTTTTGCTTGTATTGTTGTTGTATTTTTACAGTTTAGAAAACTTGCAGAAATTGCTGAGTCAGCAGCTAAAGGTTATTGTGAACGTTATCATCTTCAATTACTTTCTGTGCCTATGCAAAGCTGGAAAGTAGGATTTAACAAGAAGTTAATTATCAAGGCTAGCTTTATATTAAATTATAGTGGCGACGGTCTAAGCGCCAAAAAAGGTGAAATTATTTTGCACAATGGCAAAGTAGAGCATATCCACCATTGGGGATAGTCTGCGCATCTGCAATGCTCTGCCGTATTTCTATCCATTAACTAATTATTCGTTAATTAAATTTAAGTGATAGTGCAGTCATTCATTATGAAACAGCCAATAAAAAAGCCTATTTAATAAATAGGCTTTTTTGTTTTAACTGTCCCGTCCTGAAATGAGTTTAATTTAAACAAGACAGTTGAATGAAAAGAATGGCATTACGCTGTCATTATTTTCACTGTGTTAGTAGCACCAATTGTTTCCATAGTATCGCCATGAGTAACGATAACTAAGTCACCTTTTTGTAATCGTTCTTGACGAACTAAGGTGTTAAGCGCTTCACGAGTATCTTCATTATCAAACAATGTAGAGTCAAAGAATACTGGGTATACACCACGGTACATTGCACTTTTATTTAATGTTTTCTCGTGACGAGATAACGCAAAAATAGGTAGAGATGAACTGATGCGTGATAATAACTTAGCGCTACCACCAGACTCAGTTAACGCCACAATCGCTTTGATACCTTGCATGTGGTTAGCTGCATACATAGCAGACATGGCAATTGCTTCAGATACATCATCAAACACTTTTTCCATACGGTGTTTTGAAATTTGTGCAGTAGGGTGTTTTTCAGCACCAAGACATACGTTTGCCATTGCTTGTACTGTTTCAACTGGGAAATCACCAGCGGCAGTTTCTGCAGACAACATAACCGCATCTGTACCATCTAATACGGCATTTGAAACGTCCATTACTTCAGCACGAGTTGGCATCGGACTAGTTATCATCGACTCCATCATTTGTGTTGCTGTGATAACCGCTTTATTAAGTTGACGTGAACGAGCAATTAGTTTCTTCTGAACACCAACTAACTCTGCATCGCCAATTTCAACACCTAAGTCACCACGGGCAACCATGATAACGTCAGACGCATGTACAATATCGTCAATCGCTGCATCAGTCGCTACTGTTTCAGCACGCTCTACTTTTGCAACAATAAGAGGTTTAAAACCAGCTTCGTGTGCTAGTGAACGAGCATAATCTAAGTCAGCACCAGAGCGAGGGAAAGAAATAGCAAGGTACTCAACATCAATTTTTGCTGCAGTAAGAATGTCAGCTTTATCTTTGTCTGTAAGAGCTGGAGCTGTTAAGCCGCCGCCTTTACGGTTGATACCTTTGTTATTTGAAAGTGGACCGGCTACGGTTACTTCTGTGAATATTTTACTACCAGACACAGACAACACTAATAATTGAACACGACCATCATCTAGTAATAGAAGATCTCCGTTATTTACATCATTTGGTAATTCTTTGTAATCGATACCAACTTGGTTTTGATCACCTTCATCACGACCTAGCTCAGCGTCTAAAATGAATTTGTCGCCAATCGCTAAATGGATTTTTGTGTCTTTAAATCTTGCAACACGAATTTTAGGACCTTGTAAGTCACCTAAGATAGCAACGTAAGTATTTAATTTTTTTGCTGTTTCGCGTACTTTTCTTGCTCTTTCAATATGATCTTCGGCTGAGCCATGAGAAAAGTTCATACGAACGACATTTACGCCACTTTTTATTATTTGCTCTAAAATGTCATCTTTGTCCGTTGCTGGACCTAATGTGGATACTATTTTTGTTCTTCTCAATACATTCGACATGACGACTATAAACTCCGTTGATATTTTTGCTTTTGTAATTTAATTACATTTTGAGACAATTTAATAAAATTACAAGGAAAAACTACTTAAACTGATTAAAAAATAACACAATAAAACAAAAAAGCAGCCTAGGCTGCTTTTTTTATTACATTAACTGAAATTTTCTTTCTTTTCAAAGCGGGACGGTCTTAACGAGTCTTTCACTTTTTTCAGATTATCTCTGAATTTAGGACCGCGTCTTAAGGTAAATCCAGTCGCGAGTATATCCACCAGTACTAGCTGAGCAATACGTGACGCCATTGGCATATATAAGTCTGTGTCTTCAGGGACATCAGAGCTGATACACATATTACACTCTCTACCTAGCGGGCTGTCTTTGGCTGTTAAGCCAATAACGGTTGCATCGTTTTGACGTGCAATTTGAGCGATTTCTACTAACGGTTTAGTACGACCTGTATGTGAGAAGATCACTACAACATCACCATCTGTACTATTAATACAACTCATACGTTGCATAACAATATCTTCGAAACAGTTTACCGGTACATTAAAACGGAAAAATTTGTTTAGGGCATCTTGTGCCACTGAAGCGGATGCACCAAGACCAAAGAAAGAGATTTTTTTAGCTTGAGTTAAAATATCGACAGCGCGATTAATCTGACCAATATCTAAGTTGCGGTGAGCTATGTCTAACGCCGCCATGGTTGATTCAAAAATCTTAGCGCAATATTCATCAGGCCCGTCGGTTTCATCAACGTGACGGTTAACGTAAGGCGTACCATTGGCTAAGCCTTGAGCCAAATGTAATTTAAAATCAGGGAAGCCTTTGGTGTCTAAACGACGACAAAATCGGTTAACAGTAGGTTCACTCACATCGGCAACTTTTGCTAATGTAGCTATGCTCGAATGAATAGCTTGTTCTGGGTTAGCAATGATGACTTCTGCTACTTTTCTTTCAGATTTACTGAAGGTGGTAATTTGAGAATTTATTTTTTCAAGAATATTCATTCTTTGTCCTTAACTTTACTAAGCTAACTCATTAATATAGTTGTTTTTTGTGTGGTAGTCTTTAATCAAAAAAGGCTATCATTTAAGTTTTCTCGAGATATCAACTTTTTATTAAATTGAAGATGGATTAACGAATAACGAGTTTTGAATAAGTTATATTCAGCATTAGAATGTAATTACGAGTTAAAAACAACAATATAAGTTAAAAATTTACTCAAAATGTAAAAAAATTACATAATTTAGGTTTACATGCACCGATATAGTTAGTTAGCATTGGAAACATGTAGTTAAATTACAAATTAATCATACAAATTTGTTTATTGGAGAATCTGATGGCCACAAATTTAAATCATAAGCCATGTGATTTAGTGTTATTCGGCACTAGTGGTGATTTAGCACGCCGCAAGTTATTACCTTCGTTATATCAATTGGAATTAGCAGGGTTACTTGCTGATGACACTAAAATTATCGGTGTTGCTCGCCAAGACTTTAGTCACGAAGAATATAAAGCGGCTGTTATTGAAAGTTTAGAACGTTTTGTGAAAGAAGACTTAAACGAAGCGGCTAAAACTAAATTCATCGCAAGACTAAGTTATTGCAAAGCTGACATGACCAACCCTAAAGATTACCAAGGGATAAAAGCGTTAGTCGACTTAGAAAACAGAACATTAGTAAATTACTTCTCTACACCGCCTTCGGTATTTGGTGATATTTGTAGTGGCTTACATTCTGCTGGCCTTGTGGTTGATGAAACTCGAGTCGTTGTTGAAAAACCAATTGGACACTGTTTAGAGTCTTCAAAAGTTATCAACGATAAAATCGCTGAGTATTTTAACGAAAACCAAATTTATCGAATTGACCATTACCTAGGTAAAGAAACCGTACTTAACCTTTTAGTACTGCGTTTTGCCAATGCCATATTCACCAACAACTGGGATCATGAGTGTATTGATCATGTGCAAATTACAGTTGCAGAAGAAGTGGGTGTAGAAGGGCGTTGGGGTTATTACGATGACGCAGGTCAAATGCGTGACATGGTACAAAACCATTTATTACAAATCCTATCGTTATTAGCGATGGAACCTCCTGTTGATGTAAGCGCAGACAGTATTCGTGATGAGAAGTTAAAAGTATTAAAAGCATTACGTCCAATTACAGAACAAAACTACCAACAGAAAACAGTACGTGGTCAATACACGTCTGGCTTTGTAAGTGGTCAAGCGGTACCAGGTTACTTAGAAGAAGAAGGCGCTAATACTCAAAGTAAAACGGAAACGTTTGCGTCTATTCGTGTTGATATCGATAACTGGCGTTGGGCTGGTGTTCCATTCTATTTACGTACTGGTAAACGTTTGCCAGTTAAAGGTACTGAAATTGCGATTCACTTTAAAAAGTTACCGCATAATATCTTTAAAGATACGTACAAAGACTTACCGGCTAATAAATTAATTATTCGTTTGCAACCAGATGAAGGCATTGAAATTCACCTGTTGAATAAAGTACCTGGCCTAGGTGAGCAAATGGAATTACAACAAACTAAGCTTGATTTAAGTTTCTCAGAAACCTTTAAAAACGATCGTATTGCCGATGCTTACGAACGTCTTATCCTAGAAGCTATGTTAGGTAATCAATCTCTGTTTGTTCGTCGTGATGAAGTTGAAACTGCATGGACTTGGGTCGATGGCATTTTAGACTCATGGGACCGTTCTAACGAATTACCTAAACCATATTCAGCTGGCTCTTGGGGGCCTGTTGCGTCTATTGCTATGTTGGCAAGAGATGAACGTGAGTGGGATGAATAATCTCACTTTTTGTTCAAAATAAAGATTAGCCAAATAGAAGCTACGGACAAAAAATGAAAGCAAAAATTAGAAAGTTTGAAAACTCTACACTTCTCAATGAAGCGTTTTCACAAGAAATTGCAGATAAATTACAAGCGGGTATTAATGAAAATGGCAGCGCCACTTTATTAGTATCAGGCGGAAATACGCCTAAACCTATGTTCTTAATGTTGAGTAACAAAGACATTGAGTGGAACAAGGTTAATATTGCATTGGTAGACGATCGTTGGGTTGAACTATCAGACTCAGCATCTAATGAAGCCATGGTAAATAGCGCGTTATTAATAAATAAAGCCAGTGTTGCCAACTTTGTTGGAATGAAAACCGAACATAAAGATGCGTTCGATGCTCAAGCAACGGTCAGTGCTAAGTTTGATGCGTTTAAACGTCCATTTGATGTTGTTATTTTAGGAATGGGAGAAGATGGACACACAGCTTCAATTTTCCCATGTTGCGCTCAGTTAGATGAAGCGTTAACAACCAGCAAAGACATTATGGCAACCGAACCAACAACGGCACCACATCAACGTATGACCTTCACTAAATCTGCGTTGTTAAATTCAAAACAACTTTATTTACACTTAGTTGGTGAAAGTAAAGAAACCGTATTATTAGACGTTGCCGCAGGTAGCGACGAAAAACAAGCACCTATACGTGCATTCCTAAATCAGTCAGTTGTACCTATGTCTGTGATGTTAGCAACGACAAAATAACCTGACTTAGCTTTGGAGAGAATTATGAATTCAGTCATTCAAGAAGTAACAAACACAATCATTGAGCGTAGCAAAGTAACAAGAGCTGCGTATTTAGCCAAAATTGAAAAAGCACGTTTAAAAGGGCCACATCGTGGCATTCTTTCTTGTGGTAACTTAGCTCATGGTTTTGCAGCTTGCTCTCCTCAAGAAAAAACCGACCTTACTCAATTGACCAAAGCAAATGTTGGTATTATCTCTTCTTATAACGACATGTTATCAGCACACCAACCTTATGAAGTTTATCCAGCTAAAATAAAAGCAGCGATTGAGAATGTTGGTTCTGTTGCCCAGTTTGCTGGCGGTGTTCCTGCCATGTGTGACGGTGTTACACAAGGTCAACCAGGTATGGATTTGAGCTTAATGAGTCGTGATGTTATTGCGATGAGTGCGGCTGTTGGTTTATCTCATAACATGTTTGATAGCGGTATCATGCTAGGTATTTGTGACAAAATCGTCCCAGGTTTGGTGATGTCAGCATTAACATTTGGTCACTTACCATTTATCTTTATTCCAGCAGGTCCTATGGAATCTGGCATTCCAAATAAAGAAAAAGCACGTATTCGTCAGTTATACGCACAAGGTAAAGTAGGGCGTGATGAGTTATTAGAGTCTGAGTCTAAGTCTTATCACTCAGCGGGTACTTGCACGTTCTACGGAACGGCTAACTCAAATCAACTTGTTGTTGAAGTAATGGGATTACATTTACCGGGTGCGTCATTCGTTAATCCAGGTACAGAGTTACGTGATGCATTAACAGATGCGGCGTCAGTCCAAGCAACCAGAATTACAGATTTAGGTACTGAGTACCGACCTGTTGGTCATATCGTTGATGAAAAATCAGTGGTTAACGGCATAGTTGCACTATTAGCTACGGGCGGCTCAACTAACCATACAATGCATTTAGTGGCTATGGCCAAAGCTGCAGGGATTTTAGTTAACTGGGATGACTTTGATGCGTTATCGTCGGTTACGCCTTTAATTGCTAAGATTTATCCAAATGGTGAAGCTGATATTAATCACTTCCAAGCAGCTGGCGGCATGGCATACCTAATCAAAGAATTATTACGCGGTGGTTTCTTACACAACGATGTAACGACTATCTGTGGTGAAGGTTTAGATAAATATACACAAGAGCCAATTGTTCGTGACGGTAAACTAATGTGGGTTGACGGTCCTGATAAAGCACTAGATTCAGAAGTATTAGCAACGATTGAAAAACCGTTTAAAGCTGACGGTGGTCTTTCTGCATTATCGGGTAACTTAGGTCGCGCTGTTATTAAAACATCGTCTCTACGTCCAGGTAAGGCAACGGTTAAAGCACCAGCAGTTGTATTTGAAAGTCAACATGACATAGACGCTGCATTTAATGCTGGCGACTTAGATAAAGATTGTGTTGTTGTTGTTCGTTACCAAGGGCCAAGAGCTGTTGGTATGCCTGAATTGCATAAACTAACGCCACCTCTAAGTGTATTACAAGATAAAGGCTTTAGTGTTGCTTTGGTTACAGACGGTCGTATGTCTGGTGCATCAGGTAAAGTACCTGCGGCTATCCATTTATATCCAGAAGCGTTGGATGGCGGTTTGATCGCAAAAGTACAAAATGGCGACATTATCGAAATTTGTGCAGAGAAAAATATTGTCCACCTTCATGTAAGTGAAGAAGAATTGGCAAAACGTATCGTTACTGTTAAAGACTTAACAGAAGATCGTGAAGGCATGGGGCGTGAATTGTTTAACGGATTACGTCAAGCAATGACAACGCCAGAAGAAGGCGCATCTTGCGTTTTTCATGAAGCATAATTCGATTTAATCGTGGATTTAAAGTATGACTATTAAAGCATTAGTTGCCGATATTGGCGGCACTAATATTCGACTTGGTATTGCGGATATGGAAACACTTTCCATATCCAATATTTTGTCTTACCAGTGTAAAGATTTTGATAATGTAGATGGTGCAATTAGCCAATACAAACAAGATTCAAAACAAGAGTTTGAGTATGCATGTCTTGATGTTGCTTGCCCTGTTGTTAGCGATGAAGTTAATTTAACCAACAACCACTGGTGTTTTTCACAAGCGGCAGTTGCTAAACAATTTGGTTTGAAAAAATTAATTGTTATCAATGACTTTACAGCCATAGCTATGTCAGTGCCAAATATAGCAAAAGATAAGCTAGTACAAATTGGTGGACAAGATGCTATACCTAATGCGCCAATTGCGATTTTTGGTGCAGGAACAGGACTTGGCGTTGCCAATTTAATCCATGCCGAAAATAAATGGATCCCAGTTGGAGGCGAGGGCGGACATGTCGACTTTTCTCCAATCGACAGCGATGAAATTGGGATTTTACAAGAATTACAAAAGAAATACGCTCGAGTTTCTGCAGAGCAAGTATTGTCTGGTTTAGGTTTAGTACAAATTTATCAATCTTTGTGTGCCATGAATAATGAAACAGCAAAAGATTATGAACCAGCCGACATTACTAAGCATGCAATTGACGGAACCGACCCATTAGCGGTTAAAACACTCGATGTTTTTTGTCGTATTTTAGGTAGCTTTGGTGGTAATTTAGCACTGACGTTAATGACCTACGGCGGTGTATTCATTGCTGGCGGCGTAGTACCAAGATTTATTGAATATGTTAAGACAAGTGAATTTAGAGCTCGTTTTGATGCAAAAGGACGTTTTGGAAAAATAATAAAAACAGTTCCTGTATACGTTGTAACAGAAGAACAACCTGGATTAATTGGTTGCGCGGCATATTTACAACAAGAAATTTAATTAGGCTTCCACACCGGAACAACCTCAAGTTAGAAAAGTTTAAAAGGGTTTAAAATGGCAGAACGTAATTGGTTAATCGACTCAGCAGAAGTATTTGCAGCAGGTCCTGTAGTGCCTGTATTAGTTATTGAGCATGTTGAAGATGCGGTTCCAATCGCTGAAGCATTAATGGCCGGTGGCATTAAAGTATTAGAAGTGACTTTGCGCACAGCCGCAGCACTTGACGTAATACGTGAAATTGCTACGCATTGCCCAGATGCCATCATTGGTGCTGGAACAGTGACAAACGCAGAACAATTAAGACAAGTAACAGAAGCGGGGGCTAAGTTTGCAATTAGCCCTGGTTTAACACCTGACTTATTAGATGCGGGTAATGCAGGTTCTATTGCATTAATCCCAGGTATTGCGTCTATTTCTGAGCTTATGACTGGATTAGATAAAGGTTACTCACACTTTAAATTTTTCCCAGCAGAAGCCTCTGGTGGTGTGCAATCATTAAAATCTATTGGTGGCCCATTCCCAAATGTTCGTTTTTGCCCAACAGGCGGCATTAACCCAGGTAACTATAAAGACTATTTATCACTGTCTAACGTTATGTGTTGTGGCGGCTCTTGGTTATGTCCAGATGACGTTATTAAAGGCAAACGCTGGTCAGAGATCACCGAGTTAGCTAAAAAGGCAACAGCAGGCTCTTAGGCTGTCAAAGTTTAGATTTCTAATTTAATTATTCAAAAACCAGCCTAAGCTGGTTTTTTGGTTTTTAAGCATAGGAATTAACTCTTGAGCTAGAGTGACTATTCTATGTTTATTGCCTTTTCCATTCCATATTCGAATGCATTTGTAGTCAAAGTCGATGTCTTGGACACGTAGTTTAACCGCTTCCATAACCCGCAAACCACTACCATATAACAAACTTGCGACCAAATGATGCCGTTTATGTAGATTAGACAGCAGTAGACTTACCTCATCCGGTGTTATAACAACAGGTAACTTTTGCTGACGGTTACTTTTAATAAAGTTTAAATTTAGTGTCAGTTCATTATCAAGGATATGTTTGTATAAAAACGACAGCGCATTTAACGCCGTAGCTTGAGTTCTAGCAGCGACATTTTTAGTTAATATTAGGTCATCCAAAAATAACTCAACCTCTCTATCACCCATGCTAGCAGGGTGACGTTTATCATGAAAATGAATATAAGCGGAAATCCAACCCAAATATGTTTCGATAGATGATTTGGCGTAATGTTTACGGTACATATATTCTACAATGCTGTTTAAAAATGGCGATCTTGTTTTCATTACACTCTTATTTTGTAACTGTATTTATATACAGCATTGATGAGTTTCCTACCAAGTCAAGAAAACAGGAAAAATGCCCATCCTTGGGGGATCACAAAAAACCGAGTTGGTACGTAACAAAGGTGTGGTAAATGTTGTAGAGGTTTGGTATTAATATTGAAAATAAATAAGAGGAACCGCGTTGTCAGAAACTTAGGCAATCGTCCTCTGATTAAATTGTTAGGGCTCAAGGACAGCTATGAACGAATCCGAGAAAAAAATTATCGGTAATATAGACGAGTATGGATGTCATATCACATCTGTAGTTGATCGAAAAAAAGAAGACCCAGATTTCACTTATACGATCGGAATTAATCAGGAAGAAAAAGCACCTGAACTAATTGTTCTCGGCCTACGTCACGAGCTAGGCTCGTGGATTGCAAATGAATATAATCGAAGAGTTAAGGGTGGGGAAAAATTCTTAGAGGGCGAATACTATAATGGCTTCCTAGAAGGGTTTCAGGTCAGTTTTCGAGAGGTCGCCGAAGAATACAAAAAAGAATTTATGCTTTCTTGTAATTGGCTGTATAAAGGTACTAATTATCCTGCGTTACAACTTGTATACCCCAATATTTCGGGTGTCTGGCCTTGGGCTGAGGATGCTGATGAAGAATTTAGGGACCTTCAGCCAAGCTTTCAAGAGAAACCAGAATGGTAAGCCCTAACAAATTGCTCCAGTTGACGCATCGGTCTACGCTCCTTTTTGTGCATTCGCGGTGCTCATTGTCGCACAAAAATCCACTACAACCGCTGCGCAACTGAGCAAGGCGTTATGTTTCTAAGTGAATATGTCTAAACTCTGCTCAAAATTATTCAAAGTATCCGATTCTGTATCTGGCGGAATTCTAGTTGTTTCGATTATAGTGGCACTATTGGCTTTTATCGTGCCGCCAGTTGCACTAGTTGTTACTGCAATTATGCTAGGTTCTAATTTAGGGAGTTGGCCTTTATTCTATATTATTGCTTTCCTCACCTTTACATATCTAACGTACAGGCATAATTTTGTTTCAGTGTTTTGCCACCTTGCATTAATCCTATTGCTGTTATTCAGTGGTAGCATCCCATATTTATATATAGTATTGTTTTTAGTATTTTTAATGCCTTATATAACCATCTATAGAGAGGCGATACATAACAAGAGAATGAATAGTGATTCACTTTAGTTTGTCATTTTTAGTTGCAAACGACGCAATAAAACTGCCAAACTAGTTCACACATTATTCAGGCGTTAGAGTTTCTTCAATGTCATACGATAAAATCATAGTCAGTGAAAATGGCGAAGAGTTTCCATATTCAGAATCATTTGATGAGGACTCTTATTATTACGAAGTAAGTATCGTTCTTGATGATCGTGATGGTGAATTATTCATTTCAAAATGGGGTTCCCATATTGCATTTGACGACGACGGTAGTTGGTTGGATTTTAAAATAGCACCTAATGAATTTTTTCCTAATCAAAAAGAGTTAACTCACGAAAATATACTCTCTTACATGGGAACTTTGCTAGATAGAGAATCTGAGGGTAAAGTGTTATCTAAAGATGAGGTAGAAAAGCATTATCAAAGGTTTTTAAAATCAGAGCAATGAAACTCTAACAAGCGCCTAAACTCCGACAATGTAAAGTTGTCATGGTTTTGGCAAACAACGCAAAAAGCCACGCCAACACATTGCGTGTTAGGCGGGCGTTAGGGGGCAAGAGTTATCATGATCGTTCAGCATATTATTGAAGATTTAGAATCAGTGTTGACTTCAACACCTGAGGCCTCGAGTTTTGAGGTGGCATTCGCCAGTTACATTGATGATGACTTTGAGCAAATAGAATTTAAAAGTATTGAAGCCTTTAATTGGGATGAGGATGAAGAGTTTTTCCTAGTACCAACAGGTATCGCTAAATATTACAATCTTGAAGAGAATGTATATTCTGCTGAAACGTTTTTAAATCAATTAAAAAATATTGAAAACACCTCTGTTTTAAATTTTGTTACCTTCGCACGAGCTAGAACAAAAATAGCAAAAGACGGTAGTGTTGCTTCCTTAAACTCACCACTTTGGGGAACAGGAATTCATAAAACTGAAAAGCTAGTATATTTTTATCACGGCAAGCAACCAGAATAGCCCCCTAACAAGGGTTTTCAAGTCGGACAAATTACAGTTGGCTTTTTGTTCGTGCCTCACTTATTTTAGCCAACTGCAATTTTCCGCTTAAAACGGCGTTATGTTTGAGTCAGGTATGGATGAAGATTTAAAGAAAAAAGTAGATGTAGTAGTTGGATTGAGCCGTCTTGCAGGTGGCACATTGATTCTTGTTGGTAGTATTTTGTTGTTCGTATTTACACAAGCTGCGCTAGACCCAAATGCTGTAATAGAAATTAATGGAGCTCCAACTAAAGATCAAGCAGATAAAATTATGGCCGCCATTTTTAGTGCTTTATTTCCAATAGCAGGTTTGTTTTTATCTTTTGCGCCAGCCAAACTTCTTGATAAATGGGCTGCAAAAATAATCAGCCGTTTGAGTTAATCTCAAACATAACAAACGCCTGAACTCCGACAATGTAAAGTTGTCATGGTTTTGGCAAACAACGCAAAAAGCCACGCCAACACATTGCGTGTTAGGCGGGCGTTATAAGGCTAGAGAATGGTTCGGTATTTGTGTTCAATATTTTTTATCTGTACGTTAGCTAATGCATCTGAACAAGTTTGCGAAGATCAGCAACAAGCTATTGACCAGCAATTTAAAACAATTAAAGATATGATCATTATCTTGGATAAAAATGATGGTGCACCTACTGATGATAGTTATTCGGTTCGCTTTATAAAAAAGCCCAATAAATGGGATTCTATTTCTAAGTGGGTTTATGTTCCTAAGTCGAGCAATATTATTATAAACTCAATTGCTCTTAGTAAAGATAAGTGCAAAATACCTCATCATGATGAATGGCTTGATTGTTGGATTAAGACAACAAATGCAACTTACCATAATGATAGTAATGAATATAAGTTTAAAGTTAGTGGTGTTCCAGAGGATAAATATTTAGGTTGTAAATCATCAAATGAATTTTATAACTGGGTAGCGTCATAGCCTTATAGCAAGGCAATCAAGCAGGAAAGTTTACAGTTGGTTTTTGCTCCTGTGTCGCTTATTTAAACTAACTATTATTTGCCTCTTAGTGGGGCGTTGAGGCCGTAGAATAACTCTTTTTTAAGAAAAACGGCCGTTTTTATGGGTTCCAAATGCATTGCCTAGTGCGAGAAAAGCGCTTAGCATTTGTTCTAGGAACTCGATTTTTCATCAATTTTGGCTGTTGGAGTAATTCTACAGCCTCGTTAGCAATACATCAACAAGGAGTAGCAATGGAAGCAAGTATTGAAAGTTCGGAAGTTGAATCTCAAGTTCAATCAAATGAAATGGAATTCTATGTAGTATCCCCAAAAAAATTCTTAATTTTATTTCTCGGTACATTTGGTATGTATACCGTTTATTGGTTTTTTAAACATTGGAGTCAATACAAAAAAAGTACAAATGAAGATATGTGGCCAATTATGAGGGGAATCTTTTCAATATTTTTTACTCATTCTTTGTTTGCCTTATTCGAAATGAAATACAAAAACAAAACTGGAGAAAATCCTAAAAGTATTAATTATCTCGCTACCATATATGTAGTATTTGCTATTGGTTGCCAAATTTGTAGTATGTTTTCTGATAATGGCTACGGTAATCCAATAACATTGTATCTTGGTTTATTAATACTCCCTATATCGTGTTGGGTTTTGTATAAAGCACAATCTTTAGCAAACTATGCTAGTGAAGATGTAAACGGTGAATCAAATAGCAAACTAACGGGCTTAAATTATTTTTGGCTTGCATTAGCTGTTGTATTTGGGTTCTTGGTTATTTTGGGGTTGTATGCAACCGCTGTTGGCATGTAACCGTATTGCTAACAAGTATTTAACAAGGCCACCTATCTTAATTTGATTCAAAATCTACACATTATTTTAAGTTTAGAGGTTGGATAAGTTTCATTTAAAATGGATGTCCACGTTATTTACGACTCCGCTAATTTGTCACTTTTAGTTGCAAACACCGCAATAAAACTGCCAAAATAGCTTACACATTATTTAGGCGTTATGTTTCTAGGAGAGGTATGAGTAAATTTGTAGTAGTGTCTAAATATTCATTCCCTTTAGATGCAAATATTGCTAAAGCTAGTTTAGATAGTGAAGGGATTCCTGCCCTCATTGCTGATGAACACACTGTTAATATGCAATGGCTTTATTCCAACGCTATGGGGGGTGTTAGATTATTTGTTCCAGAGGAATTTGAAACTGAAGCAAAGGCTATATTAGACATCAATTTTTCTGAGGATGTCGAATCAGCTTTTGATGAAAAGCCTGAACAATGCTCTAAGTGTAGTAGCGGTAATATTATCAACTTCACTAAAGGAAAAAAGCCTGCATTCCTATTGTTTATATTTTTGGGATTTCCTTTGTTTTTTTATAAACATGGTAAAAAATGCTTAGACTGTGATTTCTTCAAAGAAACCTAACAAGAATATTAAGCGGGACTGTTAACAGTTGGTTAGGTTTCGCTCCGCTTCACATTTTAGCCAACTATTAATCAGCCCTTTATTTGGGCGTTATATTTTCAAGGAGGATTGGCATTGCGTCACATCATAATTATTCTTACTTTTATTTCACTGGCAGGCTGCGCAGCTGCATTAGTTCCGTATACGAGTGATCCTAAACAAAAAATATCGGATGCCTACTGGCTTTTTGATCAAAATCAAAGAGCACTGCCAGCTCAAAAGCTTATATTAGAAGCCATTGAAATTTATAAAAAGAACAACGATAAATCAGGGCTTGCTCAAGCGTATGTTGCTTATGCTGTTTTTCTAAGATCGTATGCGGTTAACAGATATAGTGAACATTACGAAGAAACAGGCTTTAATAGCGGCAATATAACTTTTAAAGATAGATTCGATGCGTCTATTGAATACCTCGAAAAATCTAGTGCTATTTATGAAGAAAAGCAAGAATATGACAATCTAACAAACACCTATCTTCACATGGGTTTTACCTATCTCGCGAACAATAATATTCCAAAAGTTTGTGATATGTATATGAAAAGCTTGGACATGAATAAACTCTTCATGGATAAAAATCCAGATGCAAAATTAAACTTAGGTGGCTTTAAATCTTATAAAGATTATATAAACAATGAGATGCAACAAGCTAAATGTCCAGCGTAAATAAAATATAACAAGCGCCTGAAAGCGAATAAGATATGACTTTTATTATAATTAATAATTAATAATTAATGTTTCAAATTTAAAGGTGATTCAGTGTTTTATTTTAAACTATATGATGACAAAAGATTAAAAGATCTCAAGCACAGTAAGAAAGTTGAGATCGTAAATAATGCTGTAAAGCTATATCGAAAAGATATGCCATTGAATGTAACCAGCCGAATATTATCAATAATAACTTTGTGTGGTATTCCCGCTTTGGTTTTATTCTTACTCTTCAATCTTAGTTTTGCTGTTGGTTGGTTTGCGTTATCTATCTTTATCCTTGAGGTTAAAGTAGCAAATGATGAAAGCATAAATGTAGAACCGTATTTAAACCAAGTGTTAGAGTGAGGTAAATATAACAAGGCAATTCAACAAGGATAAAAAACCGTTGTTTTTTGCTCCTTCGTCGCTTATTTTAACCAACATATTATTTTCCTCTTAACGAGGCGTTATATACCAAAGGAGTATCATGGCTAGCACTAAATCACGAAGATTACGTAAGAAGCTATACCTAGGTGAATTTGCTATTTTAGGTTTTGAGTTTTCCTGCGATTTAGCTATTAATGATGATGGTGGTTTTAATTCATTCTTAGATCTATTTCTTGAGTTTATTGTAGAACGTGAACTTTACATGGGGGGCGGTGGAGATACTAAATCATTTAGTGCTTTCATTTGTTCAGATCATCGTTATGGTTCAGTAACAACAGAAGACCATGATGCTATTAGCAATTGGCTCCAATCTAATTCTTACGTCTCAAAAGTTGTTATGGGTCAATTAGTCGACGCAAACTATGGCATATAACAAGACACTATGGCGTCAATAGTTAATTTTTAACTAATGGCGCTCCACATAATTCCCCATCTATTAACATCGAATTTAGTATCACAATCATCTTTCTAATGCAGGTAATGATAGCGATCTTTTTGGATTCCAGCATCGACTAACCGCTGATAGTTTTTTTTAAACAAAAATAACAAAAATAACAAAAACACGGGCTCTAGTTAATTACTTAGAAGGAAGAGTCCTTTTCTCGTTACTCGCTGTTAGCTAATATTCACCTACAGCTCTGCATTTAAAGCTTTAGCTTTAAATGCCGTCATTTTTTACTGCGTTTCTTCTTAGAAGTCGCTGTAAAAATAAGGTTAAGCTGCCTGCAACTATTCCCCATAATACTGAACTGATCCCCAATAACGATAAGTCTGACGCTGTAACCAATAAGGTGATGATTGCGGCTTCGGATATCTTAGTATCAGTTAATGATTGTTTAATGCTGTTGGTGATTGTTGAGAAGAGGGCTATGCCCGCTAGTGCATATATTAGTGCGCCAGGTAACGATGAAAATAACAACATTAAATATCCGGCAAAGATAGCCATAACGATATAGAATATTCCGCCTGCGACGGTGGCCCAGTAACGTTGTTGTGGTTTATCACTCACTTCGTCAGTCATACATATCGCGGCGGTTATCGCAGCTAAGTTTATCGCATAGCTACCAAAAGGTGCTGCCAGTAACGTAACGCCACCAGTGACACTTAATACAGAAGAGACTGGCGCTTTATAGTTATGGGCTTTTAATACGGCAATGCCTGGTAGGTTCTGTGCGGCCATAGTAACGATAAATAATGGGATGCCTATACCAAGTAAAACTTCGATACTAAAGACTGGAGAAATGTACTGGAACTCACTAAATTGCCACGACAGTTCAACCGCTTTCACTAAGTTAAATTGCCACGCTAGCAAGCCACTGATTAATAATACAAATAACATAGTGAATTTGGGCGTTAACTGCTTACATATTAAGTAAGTAACAAACATAGAAATAACTAAAATTGGTTGTGCATTCATTTGGTTAAAAACATCAATACCAAACTTAATTAAAATGCCGGCCAACATGGCGGAGGCCAGTTGAAAGGGTAATTTACTGATCAGTCTTTCAAATAAGCCAGTCACACCACATAAGAAAATAAAGGCACCAGAAAAGATAAAGCCACCAACGGCTTCATTTAAGGTAAAGCCTTGAGTGTTCGCCATAAGTAAAGCCGCGCCTGGTGTCGACCACGCGATGAGGATAGGAATACGGTAATACAGAGAAAGGCTGATGGAGGTGATCCCCATCGACAAACCTAAAGCCAATATCCAACTTGCGGCTAGATTTACATCACCACCTAAATTAATCACGGTTTGGTAAATCAAAGCAACTGAACTGGTAAAGCCAACAATTACGGCAACTAATCCTGCGACAGTTGAACTTACAACACGATTGACTAGCATAAAATGATCCCGTAATTAATTTAAAATGTGCGAAATAACGCAGCTATACATAAAGCAGCTATAAAGAAACAAGCGTTATTTTTTGTTTTAGACTATGACAACTATTTACTTCTAAAACAAGACCTTGTGTATTGGCCATTTCAACGCAAACCATTTTTTTATAACCTAGGTCATCAAAATCTGTCATGTTTTTAGCGTTTTGTTGCCACGGATTCCAGATCACAACTGAGTCGTGTCCTTCACCTACAATATCTAATTTACGGTTTGAATTGAGTAAACTGACTTTATCTTGAGCGGTTAAATAAATACGGTCGGTATGCTTGTTTATTATTACAGGGCCGTTTTGTTTGGTTTTTCTATCATGGGATAATTTATCAATATAACTGATTTCATCTAACCCTATGATTTGAGAGTCATCAATATTATCTACTGCGAAATATGTATGGATAGCTTGAGATAGTTTTTGTGGTGTTGTGGATGTGTTTTTAGTGATTAATTCTATTTCAACATTATCAGTGAAAACATAACGCATCTTTAGACTTAAACCTAATGAGTCGGCAAGCGTTTTTGGTAATTGAGGAGATAGCACTAATTCAACCGCGTGTTCGCTTTCTTCAAAGTGTTCAAGCTTCCAGTTAACAGAACGAGCATAACCGTGTTGCGGCTCACCCGCGTATAAACCTGATGCAGGGCCAAACCAAGGCCAGCAAATTGGTGCGCCACCTCTAATTGGTTTACTGCCATCTAGTGGGCATGAATCTGACAACCATAATACATCGGCTTTGCCTTGAGGCGTAAAACTAATTAATTGCCCACCTAACTCAGTGATACGCGCTGAGAACTTAGGGTGATTTATTTGATAACTAACGCCATCGTCAATGGTGGCTTTGGTAATATATTGGCTGTTCATGTAATTACTCCAAAATACTAAAGCTTTACAGGGCTATAGTGTTACAACGTAATTTAAAAAGGCGTAAACAAAAAAGGTGACATTTAAGTCACCTTTAATAGAATCGAAATAATATTTATTTTAATAACAAATTATTTCATTAGCAACATAGCGTTGTCTAGCATGCGGTTTGAGAAAGCCCATTCATTGTCATACCAGCTCATTACTTTAACTAAACGTCCGATAACACGTGTTTCTGTGGCATCAAAGTTAGAAGAGTAAGGGATGTGGTTGAAATCGATAGAAACTAAAGGTTCATCATTTACCGATAACACTTCAGCTAAAGGACCGCCAGCAGCAACTGCTTTACGGATAACGTCGTTAACTTCATCAACGGTTGTATCTTTTTTCGCAATGAAAGTTAAATCAACTAAAGAAACGTTTAACACTGGAACACGTACAGAAAGTCCGTCTACTTTACCAGCAAGTTCTGGAACCACTAAACCAACAGCAGCTGCTGCACCGGTTTTAGTTGGGATCATAGACATTGCAGCGGCACGGGCACGACGTAAGTCAGTGTGATATACATCACTCAAACGTTGGTCATTTGTGTAAGCGTGAATTGTATTCATTAAACCAGACTCAATACCAATCTCGTCATTTAATACTTTAGCAAATGGTGCAAGACAGTTAGTCGTACAAGATGCATTTGATATTACTGTCATATCTGGTGTGATTGTTTCATGGTTAACACCATAAACAATAGTGGCATCAACGCCTTTAGCAGGAGCTGATATAATTACTTTCTTTGCGCCAGCATCAATATGTGCACTTGCTGTGTCTTTAGACTGGAACATACCAGTACATTCAAAAACAACATCAACCTTAAGGTCTTTCCAAGGTAAGTCTGCTGGATTTCTTTCAGACGTTACTTTGATTAAATCACCATTAACAGTAATTGTATCGTCGGTGTTTTCTACTTTTGCATTAAAACGACCATGTGCTGTATCGTATTTTAAAAGGTGAGCATTTATATTTGCATCGCCTAAGTCATTAATTGCTACAATTTTTAAATCGTAGTTTTTTTCTGATTCATACAAAGCTCGTAATATATTTCTACCAATTCTACCAAAGCCGTTAATTGCTACGCGAATAGTCATACTTTTACCTGTTAATGATGTTGTGTAATTTCAAATTGGTAATAAAATTACATCCATTGAACCGTAAAGTAAAGCAAAATGGCAAAAAATTAACATGATTTATGCCTATAAAAGGCCATGTAGAGGCAAAGCTTGATAAAGTCCTTTTACTGTTGCTGTTAAAGCCAATACAATTGCGCTAATTAATAAATCATCATTGGCTACGTTTACAATAATCTTAGCCAAATCTGTCGCTGTAAATAGGAATTAAATGAACGCTTCTTTAATTGAACATCTGGTTCAATCCCGTGGAATAGAATCTCAATACATAGATGCTTTGGGGCATGAACAAGTCGTCAGCCCACAGATTATAAAACAGCTTTTAGCGGCGATGGGATATCCAGTGGATGATCAAGAAGCGTTAATTAATACTGCCAATCAAGAAACTGAAAGAGCTTGGTTCACTATTGTTGAACCCGCGTCCATTGTCCGTCAGGGGCAGGGTAATGTTTTGCATTTTAAACTACCGATAGATTTTGCTAATGACGAACTAGATTTAACCATCAGCAAAGATAATCAAATTTGTAAGAAGATAAAATTTGTTCCTATAGACCAAGAGTTATTGGGTTATTTTGATGTGCGCGATATGGAAATTCAACATTATGCTTTACCCGTTGAATTAGACTTACCTATTGGTTATTACCAATTAGCACTTTTTGAGCCTGGGATTGAAGAACCTCTAGGAAGTGGTACTTTGATCATTACGCCTGAATCTTGTTATAAACATCCAACTTTAGAGCAAAACGACAAGGTGGAAACCAAAAGCCTAACACTTGCGAATGCTGAAGAAATAAATGCAATCAAAGCGCCGCTAAACAAAGCCTTATACTGTACTGACGTTATTATTGGGCAGGCTCCCGATGAATATACTACAACGAATGTACAGGCTAATACCGTAAATAATACAGCTGCTCAAAGCCCAATGAACCCAGCTGAACTTTATCAGCAGGGTTATCAGCCGATTATCGACTTATTCCGCTCTAACATGTCAGCTAACAACCGATTAAAAATAAATGATGTCTTAAGCTTATTAAGGCAGTGGTGGGTACCCAAAGCTAGTGAAGTAAACCGTGTAGCTAATGAAGGCGCTTATGTGTATTACCCATTTGACGACTTATTGGCAATATTAGCGCTTGAAAGTCAGTTAAACCAAACGGTTATCCTTGGTGGGGACTTAGCTCGTTTGCCAGAAGAAATTGCTCAGCAATTACAACAAATGGCAATTGAAGCTTAAGTTGTTGGCTTTTACATATAAATTTTTAACTAAAACGACAAGCTGTTAATCAGCATATTCCAAGGCGGAATACATAACAATAAAGGCGTTATCGCGCTGCCTTGTGCTAATTAGATTAATAAATCTGCGCCCTTGTTCATCCAATTAGCCACATAATATAAAATTATTACCGTTTAATTTCAGTTAACTGGTATGAAATTAGGCGGTAATTCTATATAATCCGCGCCAAAATTGCACTGTGCAATAACCATTATTATTGAAACTAAGAGAAGCTAATTCTATGTCAGACAACGCTATTTTATGTGATATCGGTTTTATCGGTTTAGGAGTCATGGGTAAAAACCTAGCTCTTAATTTGGCTGACAATGGTTATACCATTGCTGCTTTTGACTTGGATACGGAAAAGGTAGCCAGTGCAATTAATCAAGACAAGCTGGAAAGAGGCGACAAACCACAACGCATTTTTCCATGTACATCCTATACAGAATTACTCGCCAAATTAAAATCTCCTCACTTAGTTATCTTATCCGTTCCAGCAGGGCGTCCAGTTGATGATGTTTGTCATAAACTGATTGATGCAGGCATAGAAGCTGACGATATTATTGTTGATACAGGTAACAGCCTGTGGACTGACACAGTAGAACGTGAAAAGAACTTTGAAGGTAACTTCTTATTCTTCTCAACCGCTGTTTCTGGTGGCGAAGTTGGTGCTCGTTTTGGTGCTTCATTAATGCCAAGTGGTGACCGTTATGCTTGGACTCGTATTGCTCCTATGTTTAAAGCAATCGCAGCAAAAGTTGACGATGCAACAGGTAAACCAATCGAACGTCATGAGCCTGGTAACCCAGTAACAGAAGGCGAACCTTGTGCCACTTATATTGGTGAAACCGGTTCAGGTCATTACGTTAAGATGGTTCACAACGGTATTGAATATGCCGATATGCAATTAATTTGTGAAGCTTACAATATTATGCGCTCTGGCCTTAATATGAGCCCTGCAGAAATTGCCGTGATTTTTAGAAAATGGAATGAAGGTGAGTTACATTCATATTTAATTGAGATCAGTGCTGAAGTATTGGAGCATATCGATCCAGAAACAAACCTACCTTTAGTTGATATTATCTTAGATAAAGCAGGCCAAAAAGGGACTGGTTTATGGACAGCAGTTAGCTCATTGCAAATTGGCGCTCCATCACCAACGATTTCATCTGCCGTGTACTCAAGAGCATTATCAACATTAAAAGACGAGCGTATCGCTGCATCTAAGGTGCTTGCTGGTCCAGATATCTCTGAATTTAATTTAGATAAAGACGAAGTTATCGCACAGTTACACGATGCTTTATATTGTTCAAAAATCTGTGCTTATGCTCAAGGCTTTCAGCTAATGAGTATGGCTGGCAAAGAACACGGTTGGAACTTAGATTTTGCTGGCATTGCTAAAATTTGGCGTGCAGGTTGTATCATCCGCGCTGTATTTTTACAGTCAATTACCAAAGCGTATGAGCGTGACGAAGAGTTATCTAACTTATTAGTTGACCCATTCTTTGCCGAGCAAATTGCTAAATACCAAACAAACTGGCGTCGTACTATCGCTAATTCGTCATTAATAGGAATTCCTATTGGTGCGTTCTCGTCAGCTTTGGCGTACTACGATTCATACCGTAGCGAAATACTGCCAGCTAACCTATTACAAGGTCAGCGCGACTTCTTTGGTGCACATACATTTGCTCGTACTGACAAAGCCGACGGTAAGATGTACCACGTTGAGTGGAGTCAACCGAACCGTCCGATCGTTAAGGTATAAGCTAAACACAGTCTGGTTATTATTATTGAATTAGTAGTAACTTGCTGAGGAAAACCATATCAATAGATATGGTTTTTTTATGTCTGTGGTTTATCAAAGTCTCTTATAAAACACACGTTTGTAATGTTAATGTAGATCAATTGTATTAAGTACAAACGGATATTGATATAAAGTGGCTAACTTAATAGAAATACCAAGCAATTAAATTGCCTCAATATTTTCAGCACATCGATATCCAAATAAAATAATTAAACCGAGAGCTAAAGCGAATGACAAAATCAATAGACAAAATAGTGAAAACAGAAGCGCAGTGGCAGTCATTACTTGATGATGAAACTTACAGAGTAACCAGACTCAAAGGCACTGAACATCCATACACAGGTAAGTATTTAGAACATAACGAACAAGGTAAATATGCCTGTGTTTGTTGTGGTTCTGAATTATTTAACTCAGAACAAAAATTTGATTCTCATTGCGGTTGGCCTTCATTTGATCAAAGCATAGAAGGTGCTGTCGATTATCATAAAGATTCAACACTAGGGATGATTAGAGTTGAGATCACTTGTGCTAACTGTGATGCACATTTAGGTCACATATTTGAAGATGGACCAACAGAAACTGGTAATCGTTACTGTGTTAATTCAGTGTCACTTACATTTGGCGGCGAGAAATAACAAATGCCTTAGCTTTTGGTGTTAATGCTAAAAAATAAATAACCACCTGTTTTTAAACGGCTTTAAGCGTTAAAGGTCTTTTCTGTATGGTTTTTGATGTTACTTTTCTTGTTCGTAAGAAATGACTTATGACGCTAGTTATTTTTAACTATAATTAATTTATGTAACTAAACTTGTAATATTACATTTAAACTTACGAAATAATAATTTACAATGCATCCGCACTTGAGGCTTACGCATGGTCGTTAGCCTTCTTTAGTGAATCATTTTTGTGAATTAAATTATTATAAAGGCAGATGTAATGACGTTAACTCCTGAACAGGCTTATCAGAAAAGTTGGTTAGAAAGACAAGAATTTGCAGACCGCATGCAACCATTAATCGGTATGTTGTACCGTGGCCGCGGTATTGAAATTTGTATTTATGGCCGTCCATTAGTTTCCGCATCTGCTATTGAAATCATCAAAGCCCATAAAACCGTCACTAAGTATGAAAAAACCAAACTTAGAGTACGCGAAAGTTACGAATTCTTAGAGATCCTTTCTGGTTTAAATTTAAACCCAGCAAAAATAGATTTAGGAAAATTAGCCTTTGGTTACATTTATAAAGATAAAGGCAAAGGACTTTCAAAAGAAGACTATTTAAAACAGGAGCTAGCCGACATCTTAGACCAAGACGGACACCCCGAGCCGCAAGATGTTGTGCTATATGGTTTTGGCCGAATAGGGCGTTTATTAGCGCGTTTATTAATTGAACGTAACGGACCCAATGCAACATTACGCTTACGCGCAATTGTGGTTCGTGGCGGTAAAGACGGTGACTTAGAAAAACGCGCCAGTTTATTACGCCGTGATTCAGTTCATGGGCCATTTAACGGCAGTATCACTGTCGATAAAAAAGCCAATGTTATAAAAGCCAACGGTTCATACATTCAAGTAATTTACGCTGACTCACCAGATAGTATTGATTACACAGATTACGGTATTAACAACGCATTAATTGTTGATAACACTGGTATTTGGAAAGATGAAGAAGGCCTTGGATTACACTTAAAATCTAAAGGCGCAGCCAAAGTGTTGTTAACGGCACCTGCTGGCGGAAAAATTAAAAATATTGTTTATGGTGTTAATCACTCAGATATCAAACAAGACGACAAAATTGTGTGTGCGGCAAGTTGTACTACAAATGCCATTACACCAATATTAAAAGCCATTAATGATGAATATGGCATTGATAATGGTCATGTTGAAACGGTTCACTCTTATACCAACGACCAAAACTTAATTGATAATTTCCACAAAGGTGAACGCCGAGGCCGTGCTGCGGCACTTAACTTAGTATTAACCTCAACCGGCGCAGCAAAAGCGGTATCTAAAGCATTGCCTGAGCTCGAAGGTAAATTAACGGGTAACGCTATTCGTGTTCCTACGCCAAATGTATCAATGGCGATTATGAATTTAAACTTAGAAAAAGCCACGTCAGAAGATGAGTTGAATAAGTTTTTACTAGACGTTGCTTTGCACTCAGAACTTAGAGACCAAGTTGATTACACCAGTTCAACCGAGATTGTATCTACGGATTTAGTGGGCAACCGATATGCAGGTATTGTTGATTCAAGAGCAACCATAGTACAAGACAACCGCGCTGTATTGTATGTATGGTATGACAATGAATTTGGCTATAGCTGTCAGGTTGTTCGTGTTATGCAAGAAATGGCTGGGATTAAATACCCATCATTACCAACGGCTTAACTAATTTATATCGCTGATATCTATAGATAAAGGCGTAAATATTTATCCGTCACAATAAAGCCACGTTTTAGTGGCTTTTTTTATTTTCATTTTAATTATCCTGTCTGGTTCTAGAATGTGTTTTCGCTAAAATTTTTTAACAGATTGGGTTAATTTTAATGAATTGAAACGGCAATTAAGATACCGTTAACACCTAATCAAAAAAATCACTCAAAATGGATCGTTAGATTAAATGTTTAGTTCAGTATTTAGCTCAGTAAAGCCCAATTCTATAATCTTATTCTCACTACTTATTAGTCAGTCTTCTTTCATCGCTCAGGCTGCAACTAAAGCTCAAGCTGAAACTAAAAAAGCAAAAATAGAAACCGCTTCAGAATCAATTTTCCAACAGCCTGATTATGTTTTTGATCAACAAAAAATACAAAGTTACGGTGCATCTAATCTTTATAGTTTATTGAATTATCTCCCAGGTTTTCAGAATGTGATTGGCGAAAACGTGTCTGCTCATAGTCAGTTGCAAGTAAGAGGCGTCAATGCAGAGGACGGTTATCTGGTATTAATGATTGATGGTATTCAAATCAATAGCTTACTGTTTAATGATGTACAAATGTCATCACCATATTTCAACTTATCTTTGGCCGAACGCGTTGATGTCTATACAGGGCCTAATGCGGTTAAATTTGGTAATAATGCAGCATTAGCCGTTATTAATGTGATCACCAAAAAATCGAATTACGTGTTGTTGGAAGCCGGACAAAGTGAACATAAAAAAGGCATAGCTAGTTTATTCAGAAAAACTCGATTTGGTCAGTTCTCATTTTTCATTGCCGAGAGTCAAGGCGATGGTGGGAAATATTCAGCAAGCAATATTCCAACGTCTAGTTATTTGGACGACAAAGATCATATTAATCAACCTTATGTACACGACCAGCTTAGTGCCAGTTGGCAGCTTGGTAACTATGCGCTGAGTTATTACGAAGAGCAACATGAACAAAATGGCTTTTTAAGTAATCAAAATTATCATCCAGATAATCATTTTGAATCAAGAACTCGATTTTTATCGAATCAACTACATGGTCAACCTCATAAAAAGATCAGCTATAAAACTGACTTATCCTATACCGATCAAGAAGTTAAATATGTTGGTTTAGTAAGAGAAGGGGGGATCCGTCCTTTCTCAGAAGATTATTGGTTTGGACCTAATTGGGCTTCAAATAAACTTGAATTCAACATATCTACACTTTATGCCTGGTCTGAATGGTTAAGTTTTGAGTTTGGCGGACAGTGGCAACGACAAGAACAAGATAAAGCGGGGGTGATTACATCGCATTTAAGCCCAGACTTGCAAAATAGTTTACCCTTAGATAGATATCACTTTGACGAATTACAATCAGTATCTGATTTTGGTCAATCCTCTAGTCTATTACAAGAGATAGAAAGCCATGGTTTATTTTCCAATGTGAATTGGAAGATGACGGGTGTAGATACCTTATCTGCAGGTGTAAGATTAGAACGCAATCATAGTTTTTCTGATGATATTTCAATGCAGTTTAATTATAAACGCAGCTTAAATACCAACAGCTCTTTTACGGTTGAGTATTCAGAAGGTTTCCGTTCCCCAACATTTACTGAGTTATTCTCTAAAGAACTTTCCTATTATGGTAATCCTTCTTTAACACCAGAAAAAATTCGTTCATTTGAAGTAGGTTACTCTTATATTGCTCAAACTTGGAATGTGGATGTAACGTCATTTTACCAAGAACAAACCGATATCATTGCATTAACTGACTTTGACACTGGTTTTAGACGTTTATACAGTAACCTTGAAGACCAAGAAATGTTTGGAATAGAAACTCAAGCCGATTATAAAATGAATCAAAATTGGAAACTCGCTGGTACGTTAACGCATTATTTAACCGACACTGAAAACAACGAGTTTACGACGTTTGGTTCTTTGAGTTTACTTGGTGAACTTGGCCGTTTAAATGTGGGGTTTAATACTATATTGCGCTCTGGCGTTGAAGTTGATTTATCAGGGGAGACTAGCAGTAATGAGCAAGTGGTCTTTGATGAAAACCCAACGGTATTAGTTAATGCGATAATTAACTATAAACTAGGGCGAAGTATTTTATTCTCATTTAAAATTGAAAATGCCTTTGAACGAGATCATAAGGTTTACGACTCTAGCCAAACGTTAAATCAATACTATGTAGCTCAGCAAAAACAATTTGCGTCGTTCAGTTTAAGTTATGAATTTTAATCCTGCTTAATAAACAGAAGTTGGAAAGTAATCTCAGGCTTTTCAGGTCTACTAAAGACAATGCACTTTTATAACGTAAGAGTGCACTTTAATTATACCAAGGGCAGCAGTTGTATTTATGTTAAAAAATTTAACCACCCAAGCACTGGTGTTTGTCGCAATATTTATGGCGATCACTTGGTTCCAAGAGTCTAGTTTATTATCAACGTCAGGCGATACTAAAGCACCTGACTTTGAATTACTTGATACTAATGGCAATCAAACAAGCCTGGCGTCATTGTCAGATAAACCTACATTATTGTTCTTTTGGGCACCTTGGTGTTCGGTTTGTAAATTCACCATGCCCAACCTACAAGATTTTCATGAAACGCATTCTGACCAATTTAATGTGGTTTCTGTTGCGTTAAGTTTCCAAAATCCGGATGAGATAATAAATTTCATCCACGAGAATGATTACCAATTTCCAACTTTATTGGGTAATGATGCGTTAGCAAAAGAGTATAAAATTCAAGGCTATCCTACCTATTACGTCATAGATACCAAGGGTGTTGTGGTAAGTAAGTCGATGGGGTATAGCACTGAAATTGGAATGTTATTAAGGTCGACTATTTTATAAGCAAGTAACGTTTTAAAATAGATTACGACTGGTTTCTATTTTATTTTATGTGATATCCTCAGTAGGATAAAATTCGACGAGACCAAACCATGAGAATTACCAGCAATTTTGATAGCGGCAACATAGAAGTTGTTAGCTTAGAGTCATCTTCAGATATCCAATTAAACATCTCCAAAGACAATGAATCAGATTTTTATCAGTGGTTTCATTTCAAAATTGAATCTACCGCTGGCGAAGAACACAAGTTCAGAATTTTAAATGCGGCTCAAGCTTCTTACCCACAAGGGTGGCAAGATTATAAAACCATGGCTTCTTACGACCGTGAGACTTGGTTCCGTATCGATACCGACTATCAAGACGGCGAATTAATCTTTAATCATATCCCAGAGTTCGACCACGTATTTTACGCTTACTTTGTTCCTTATTCTTATGAACGTCATCTAGACCTTATTCACAAATCTCAACTTTCTCCAGATACTCAACTTATTACTTTAGGCCAAACCTTAGATGGCAGAGACATGTCTTTGTTACAAATAGGGCAGGAAGTTGAAGGTAAAAAGAAAGTATGGATCACGGCACGTCAGCATCCAGGTGAGTCAATGGCGCAGTGGTATGTAGAAGGTTTATTGCAGCGCTTATTCGACCATGACGATGCTGTGTCTCGTTTATTAATGGACGAAGCTGTTTTTTATATCGTACCAAATATGAATCCAGACGGATCAGCTCGTGGTCACTTAAGAACAAATGCCGTAGGCAGTAACTTAAACCGTGAATGGTTAGAACCGTCTTTAGATAAAAGCCCAGAAGTTTATTACGTGCGTGAAAAAATGCTAGAAACTGGCGTAGACATGTTTTTAGATATTCATGGTGATGAAGCCATCCCATATAACTTTGTTGCCGGTTGTGAAGGCATTAAAAGCTATGATGCTCGTCATCAAGCATTAGAAGAAGCATTTAAAGCGGCCTACGCGGCAGTAACTCCTGAGTTTCAAGATGTACACGGTTATGACAAAGACGAACCAGGTACGGCTCTACCAACGGTAGGCGCGTCTTGGGTTGGTGAGCAGTTTAAGTGTTTATCTTACACGGTAGAAATGCCGTTTAAAGATCACAACGATGCACCTGATGCATTTTACGGTTGGAACGATGTGCGTTCTGCCAAGTTTGGTGCCGACGTACTGACCGCGGTATTAGCCGTTGTTAAGAAACTACGTTAAATCCAACAATAACAAATTCGAAATGGGCTAGGAAACTAGCCCATTATTTTTATCTAACAATAACTATAACTATAATAAAAAGGAACAAACAGTGAACGCATTAAATGATTTACTCGTTTTTCTTGATGGTCTATTAGGAAGCTCATGGTGGTTTCCCTATGTACTATTAGGTGTTGGTGTTTTCTTCACCATTTATCTTAAATTTCCACAAATTCGCTACTTTAAACATGCTTGGCTTGTGGTAACTGGCAAATACGATAAAAAAGGCGCTGAAGGTGATACAAGTCACTTCCAAGCTCTTTCTACTGCGTTATCGGGTACCGTTGGTACAGGTAATATTGGTGGTGTTGCTTTAGCATTATCAATTGGTGGTCCAGCTGCTTTGTTTTGGATGTGGATGACCGCCTTTTTTGGTATGACAACTAAGTTTGTTGAAGTAACTATGTCACACAAATATCGTGTGAAAGTAGAAGATGGCACTATGGCCGGTGGCCCAATGTATTACATGGACCGTCGCTTAAACATGAAATGGTTAGCGGTTGCGTTTGCCATTGCAACGGTTATCAGCTCATTTGGTACGGGTAGCTTACCGCAAATCAATAACATCGCAGTGAGTATGGAAAGCTCATTTGGTATCGAACGTATTGTTACTGGTGGCGTATTAGCGGTTGCACTAGCGTTAGTTATTCTAGGTGGTATTAAACGTATCGCTTATGTTACGTCTCGTATTGTACCTGCAATGTCTATTATCTATGTTGTTGGTGCGCTTGGTGTTATTACGTATAACATTGAAAACTTACTTCCTTCATTTGTTTCTGTATTTGCTGATGCCTTCACAGGTTCTGCAGCAACAGGCGGATTCATTGGTGCCGCATTTGCGTATGCATTTACCAAAGGTGTAAACCGTGGTTTATTCTCGAACGAAGCGGGTCAAGGTTCTGCTCCAATTGCTCACGCTGCAGCAAAAGCCGACGAACCAGTTTCTGAAGGTATGGTTTCAATCTTAGAACCATTTATCGACACTATTATTATTTGTACCCTAACTGGTATGGTTATTTTGTCTTCTGGTGCTTGGCACGATAAGTTTGAAAATGACTTCCAACGTTCAGATATGTCTATTCTTGATGGACAGTATCTTGAAAGTTCAGAAGAGAATATGAATTCTCTATACTTATACCTAAACGGTGAGAAAAGTGAAGTTTCTAAATTCGACGGCGAATTACATATTGTTGAAGGTAAAGCAACCGCTGCTGATCCAGATTTCACCATTATTAACTCACGTTCAATTGCTGAAAACGTTACATTCTTATTACCGGGTGAACATTTATATAACGGTAAGTTAAAAGTAATTAATGGCGCATTGAAAAATGATGAGATTATTGTTCGTGGTGATTCATTAATTCACTCTGCGGCCTTAACAACAGAAGCCTTTACTAAAGGTTACTTTGGCGAGTATGGTAAATACATAGTAACGATTGGTTTATTATTATTTGCATTCTCTACCGCAATCGCATGGTCATATTATGGTGACAGAGCAATGACCTATTTATTAGGTGCGCGTTCTGTAATGCCATACCGTGTTATTTATTGTGCAGGCTTTGCCTGGGCTGCAGTTGCAGATACTTCGTTTATCTGGACTTTAGCTGCGGTTGCTATTGTTGTTATGACGTTACCAAATTTACTTGGTATCATGTTACTGCGTAAAGAAATGAAAGAAACGGTTAACGATTATTGGGTTAAGTTCGATAAAGAACATGGCGAAAATAAAGACAAATAAGTTGTTTTTATAAAAATAGTCCTCATTAACTAACTTAATGAGTTTCATCGTTTAATATAAAAAAGCATCCTGATTATATCGGGGTGCTTTTTCTGCGTTTAATCCCTACTTGATTTTTGGGATGACGGAAAGTAAATATCCTTTTGAGAGAGTGTTATATGGCAATAATCAAATGTCCCCAATGTGCAAAATCTATTTCAGATAAACAAGTTATCTGCCCTCATTGTGATCTAGATATGAAAGATTTAACTGAAGAAAAACTTCATTCATTGAGCAAGATCAAAACATTGAAAAACAGCCAAACTTTAATGACGCATCAAGCGATAGCTATGTTATTGTTTTTAGTTGGTGTTTTTACCTTTTACAACAGCGAAGACAAAACGGCTCCTCAGTATTTATTATCGCAAGTTTGTATTCTCGTTGGTTTTATTTGGTATTTAGTAAACCGAGTTCGACTTATTTTGGCTAAACGTAAAAAATTATAATTGGCGTCGTTAATAGGTATAAGTAAATGAATTTAGAACAAATGTTGGCGACTGTTACGCCTGAGGTTTTCGAAAACCTAAAATATGCAGTTGAAACTGGAAAGTGGCAAAATGGCCAGCGTTTAACGACGGAACAAAGAGAAAACTCATTACAACTGGTTTTGGCTTATCAAGCCAAAGTCGAAAAATCTAATCAGCAGTTCACTATCGGCGAAGATGGTGAAATGGTGATGAAATCTAAGCGTGAATTACAGCGCGAATTTTTACCTGAAACTGACATCGCAAGGTTTAACCAAGATGATATTTAGTAAATTATTTAAAAAGAAAAAATGGCAAAGTAAAAAAGTTAGTGAACGTCTAGCTGCGGTAGCCGAATTAGACAAAGATGACTTTGCCAATAAATCGATACTGCATGAACTCGCTTTTAATGACGGCGATGAAAAAGTACGCCGAGCGACGTTAGAAAAGTTAAACGACTTTGCTTTATGGTGGCAAGCCTTTAAACATGACTTTTCAGACAATATTAAAAAGTACGCTGAACGCATTATTATAGAGTCACTTATTGGCGAACGAGATACCAATTTAGATCCACGACTTAAAGTTGAATTTATAGAGCAGTGTAATAAAACTCAGCTATTAGAGCGCGTTGTATTTGACCTAAATGACTTAACGTTAACGTTAAACACTATTAAACGTTTAAACAAAGACAGCTTAAACTTTAAAGCGATTACTGATAGCGCTTTACCTAATGAGTCAAAACTAGCTCTGTTAGATAACTTAAACGATGTTAATCAACTTAAGCGTGTCGCTAAAAAACTAGACGGCGAGTTATTGGCTGCAGTTGAAAGCAAGCTAGAGCAATTAAGACTCGACGCAGAAAAACCAGTAAAATTAGAAAAACAAGTTCGTTTGTTATTAGCGCAATTAAACGCATTAAAAGACAAAAGTGATTTTGCCCTTATTGCTGACAAGCAAGCTGAAATGGAAAGCCAATGGCAGCAAGCCGTTAGTCAATTCAATGTGTTAGCAGACGATGTGAAAGCAGAGTTGTTGGAAAAACACGAAAAAATCAGTGCCACACTAGAACGTATTCAATCGCCTTTAAAAGCGCAGTGGCAAGAGCAGCAACAAAACGAATTATTACAACAACAACAGCAAGAGAATTTTAAAACAATCTCTGCACAATTAACCGCTGTTGAATCTAAAATCACACAATCTATTGCAGATGACAGTGAAATAGAGCAAACACAATTAAGTAATGACATTAACGCCGTAACTCACAAATGTGCTGAGTTGCAGTTAAAAGAGTCAAACCGTGTTGAATTGCTAAAGCGCGCAGAAAGTATATTTAATCGTGCGAACCAAATCCCTAAAATTCAGCAAGCTATTTTACTGGCTAAATCGTTATTGGAAAAATTACAGCAATTACCAATTCCACAAGACTTAGCCCAGTTAAATGAGATCACGCCTGAACTTAAAGATCTTAAAAAGCAGTGGCAACAAAACCTTAAAGACGTGGGTATTTCTTTACCAACGGATATTGCAACTGAATACACTAAGTTATTAAAACAAAGAGACGGTAAAGTCACTGAGTTTGAAAAACAACAACGTCAAACGTTTAATCAAATACGTCGTAAAATCCCAGAACTTGAAGAGTTGATTCAGCAGGGGAAATTTAATAACGCCTTTGGTTTATACAGAAAAATGACCTTTTGGTATGCAGACTTAAATGAGTACCAACAAGGCCAAATCGCACGTAAGTGGGAAGTACTAGAATCCGAAATTGCTAATCTTCAAGAATTACAAATGTCGTTTTCTAATCCTAAAAAACAAGAGTTATTGGCTGATGCTAAAAAGCTGGCTGAAACGCCACTGGTTGATCCAACGGAGCAAGCGCATAGAGTTCGCTTATTGCGTTCAAATTGGCAATCTTTAGGTCATGCAGGTGATGAACAAGAAGTGGCGTTAAACGACGAGTTTAACCAGTACTGTGAAACTGCATTTATACCGTGTCGTGAGTATTACAAAGAGCTTGAAGACGAACGTCAAACGCATTTGGATGCTAAGTTATTAATTATTACTCAGCTAGAAACGTTAGCGAATAACTTAAAAAATTCAGAAGTATCAAGCTGGAAAGACTTAGAGTCTGTTTTTGTTAAATTGACGCGCTTGTGGCGTGAAACAGGGTTAATAGACCGTGAAAAAGTAACGGAAATAAATAACCGTTATCAAGCTGCATTAAAACCAATTAAACAAGCCATTACCAAACACCATTCTACTAACGAGCAAGATAAGCTAACGCTAATTCAACAAGCTCAAGAATTGGTAAGCCAAGAAATGGACTTAGGCCAAAAATCTGACAAGCTAAAACGCTTACAAGCAAAATGGAAAACCATTGGCTTTGCAGGCAAAGGCACAGATCAAAAACTTTGGAATGAGTTTAGAGCGGTAAATAATCCAGTATTTGAACAAAGAGACAACGACAAAAAACAAGAAATGAGTGCCGCAAACGAACTGTTTGATACACACATGGTTATGTTGTCTGACTTAAAATATTCAATTGAAGAAGCTTCTGAAATCAATGCGTTACGTTCAATCATTGACCAGGCAGAGCAAAGCTTAACGCAAGTAAAAGGCGTTGCTAAACCGCAATTTGAAAAATTAAGACGAATCGTTTTATCTATCACTAAGCAAGCAGACGAAGCAATTACTTTGTTAAGAGCGAAACAAGAACAACAGATATACGTTGACTTATTTGCCGCTGTAGAAGCGATTGTGGAAGGTAAATCTGCCGACTTAAGTTCATTTAAATCGTCTTGGCAAAGTGCGTTTAACATGAATTCAAAAGAAGATCGCCATCATGTGACTTTACTAATGGAAATCACCGCTGGATTAGAATCTCCAGAGTCTGATAAAGCCAAACGTAATCAGGCACAAATGGAGATGTTAACAGCCAAAATGGAGCAGGGCGTTGAATATAACGTTCAAGACTTACTAGAAACTTGGTTGTCAGCAGGCATGTTTACCGACAAAGACATTGAGTTGTTGGCAAGGATTAAACCTATTTTTGTTTCTTAATCTATTTCATAAGAGATAGTAACAATGAAAAAGATCAGCTTGCTGGTCTTTTTTTATTCCACCTTTATATTTTCACTTCTTATTACTATTAAATAATTACCTTATAAAACAAATAAATAACAAGACAATTTTATTCATTTTACACAGCTAATCGTTTTAATTTACATTGGATGTCTAGTTGTATTCCTTTAGCTAATGCATGGCTAATTTGATTTGGATAAGGTGTAATAATGAGTTCAGAGTTAGCAAGTTTTGACCGTAGGAAAATGTTAAAAACCTTAACGGCAGGGGCGGCGCTTACTTTAGCGGTTCCAAGTTTAGGTCAAGCCAAGTCTCTAGGAAATTCTATTGAGTTACCAAGTATTCCATTGCGTACCAGTCCTGAGTCATTAGCCAGTAATGAAGCGTTTTGGGCTAAAATTGCCAAGTTTTATGATAAAGCAAAAGGTATCGTTAATCTTGAACATGGCTATTGGGGAAAAATGGCTCGGCCGGTGCAGGATGCTTTTGTCAAAAAAACAGAGATGGTTAATACTCAGTTATCCTACTACGCCCGTAAAAGTTACAGCGATGACGAGAAGTTAAGTGTGCATAAAGTTGCTCAGGCATTAGGTGTTAGTGATGATGAAATTGTACTCACACGTAATGCAACTGAGTCAATACACAATCTAATAAGACAATATAACGACTTCTCTAGCAAAGATACTGTGCTTTACACAGACACTGATTACCCTAGCTTTAAGCATACAATGGAGTGGCTAGCCAAATCCCGTAATGTAAAAGCGGTACAAGTTGTATTACCACCGAGAGCAAACCAAAAACAAATACTCGACCTATACGTTGAGGCTTTTGATAAAAACCCGAATTTGAAACTTATGTTACTCACCCATGTTAGTAATCAACATGGTTTAGTTTTACCTGTGACTAAAATAGCGGAAGCGGCCAAACAACGCGGTATAGATGTTATTTGTGACAGTGCTCAGTCTTGGGGATTGTTAGATTATAAAATCACCGACTTAAATGTAGATTGGGCAGGCTTTAATTTACATAAATGGATTGGTGCCCCCGTTGGTGTTGGTGCGCTGTACATGAAAAAAGGCTCATTGGCTAAGATATCGCCGTACCCTGGCGAGCTTGACCCAGACAATACCAATGCTAGAACACGTGTGCATACTGCCACATCTAACTTTGCGTCAATATTAACAATTCCTGCTGCCATTGATTTCCATCAAGCGATTGGCCCAGCCAATAAAGAAGCTCGATTACGTTACTTGCGTTCTTTATGGGTGAGTGAAGCTGAAAACATGCCACACATAGAAGTCCTTGGTGGTTTAGATGACGCATCTTCAACGGGCATGTGTTCGTTTAGGTTAGTAGGTAAAACCACATTAGAGGACGCCAAAAGCCTACAGCTACGTTTAGAAACAGACTTTGGTATTTTCACTGTTGTACGTGTTGGGCTTGCCAGCGGCTGTTGTATACGCATTACGCCTCAAGTATTTGTGACTGCAGATGAAATAGGCCAGTTAGTGACGGCAATGAAAGCGCTTGCGTGAGATTAACGCTAATTGAAACTAAAAAGTACAATAATTAATAACTAAAAGACGTATAAAAACTGATAAATAGGAAGAACATGAATAAATATATTTTAACAACGGCTTTATCGCTCGGCCTAATCATCTCTTTGTCTGCATGTGCTAAAACCACAAGTCCAGAAGACCTTATTAAAGAAGCTGGTTTGGAATTGCCTGAGCCGGTAAATCCAATTGCCAACTATGTAACATGGAGACGCTCGGGCAATACCTTGTATTTGTCTGGGCATGGTGCTTGTGAAGGAAAAAGCGTATTAGGCAAACTAGGTGATGATCTTAATGTTGAACAAGGTTACCAGGCGGCTCAGTTAGTGGGCTTATGTGCGTTATCTACTATTAAGTTGGCGGTTGGTGATTTATCTAAAGTAAAACAAGTATTAAAAATTACTGGCATGGTCAACGCAACACCGACATTTACCGATCATTCAAAAGTGATCAATGGATTTTCAGACTTATTTGTTACCGCCTTTGGTGACGATGGTAAAGCGGCAAGAGAAGCGGTTGGTATGAGTGGATTACCGGGTAATATGTCGGTTGAAATAAGCGCGATTATTGAACTTAAAGAGTAATCGCTAAATCTCAGCTACTTGTGAAATTAGCTACTTGTAAAATTAGTAACTTGTAAATTTGTTTATTCACCTAAGTAGCAGATAAATAAAAAGACCGAATTATCGGTCTTTTTTATTTTTAAGGTTTGCGGTTAAAACAAGCACAAAATCTTATGTTCGGTAAAGATGTAAGGTTTTATTTACCTACTTTAGCGTCATCTAATACCTTACGGATAAGGTTTTCTTCCACATTATGTTTAGCACTGCCTTGTTCTAATTCTTTTGGCATGGTTCTAAATAGTGAAAACCAAGAGGTGGTTGAGGTAATAGTAACTTCCTCAGTAATATCAACATTAGTGGTAGGATCTTTATAAGTAACAATATAATCGTCGTAATGATATCTAGGTACTAACCCAAGAGAGATAATATTAAAGAAACCAGTTGTTTTCTCTAACCCACTACTAATAGTCTCAATTTGTACTGAAATAAATGGAGAGATTGTTTCTTTGCCTTTTACTGCTGGTATAGCTTTTAAACCACGTTCTTTAAATAGACTAACCACCGTGCCTATACGCCCCTTGTTAGAACATGATGTTTTCATCATATTTCCGGCAGCTCTGCTGGTGTAACAATTTTGGCTTGCATCTATGCTTAATGGAAATGCTTGTAAATCTTCCTTTGCATACTTAACTTGAGGTGTATTAGGTTGTTTTAATAATTCTGGGTTGGAAATACTTCTATGAGTACAAGACGAAAGAATTAATAGTAATAAAGGTAATGTGAATATTTTCATGAAATGTCCTTTTATATGGTCATAGGTGTTTTTATAAGTCGAATAAATAGCTTAAACGACTACTGCATATGTTGTTTTTGACGCTGTAATAATTTACCAGAACTGGTTGTTTGTTTTTTCTCATGGGCATAAAGATTAAGAGTACTAAACGCACCTTTTAATTGTGATGCGGTGTAATCCAATTCAATTTTAGGTAACACATCTTGGTGTTTTTCAGGGAACAAGGCTTCAATTGCCTGCGACATCAATTCATATAAGCGTTTAAGGTTAATCTTATGAGTTTGGCCCGTTGCATTAAATAACCAATCTGTGATGGCCATAAAGTCGTCAAAGGGCTTATCCGTTAACAGGTGAGTTAATGTGTGTTTAAAACGGCCTGAATTACCTATCATGTCCCAATAGCGGGCAAACCGATTGACCAACTGCATAGTGGCAAAATCAATTCTGTCGGTACTTAATATATTAAATGGCGGCAGTGGGTTAAAACGCAGATCAAAGTTTTCTGTGTGCCTGATAATCGGGCTACCTTTAAGGCGCTTTAAAATACCCATTTGAATTTCATGTGGATGACAGGCGTAAAGCTGATCAAAGCTATCTTTAAAGCTATCAAAGGTTTCACCCGGTAACCCAAAGATTAAATCGGCATGAAGATGCGCCGCCGTATTTTCTTTTAGCCAGATCAGATTATCTTTTGATTTTGGATTATTTTGCTTACGACTAATATTGGCTTGTACTTCCTGATTGAAGGTTTGAATGCCAATTTCAAACTGCAAAGTATTTACAGGGAACTGGGCCAACATCTCTTTTAATTTTCTAGGAAGATGATCAGGCACAACTTCAAAATGCAGGTACAGATCGTCAGTCATTCTGTCTAAGAAGAACTGCATAATTTGAATAGAAGTATTTATGTCTAAATTAAAGGTTCTATCAATAAACTTAAAATTACGCGCGCCACGTTGATACAGCACTTCCATTTCTTGCAAGAAAACCGTTAACTCATACGGGTTTGATTTTGTGTCTAAAGACGACAAACAAAACTCACATTTGAACGGGCAGCCACGAGACGCTTCTACATAGAGCAATCGATTTTTTAAGTCTTCATCGCTGTAATACTGGTAGGGCATTTCAAGATCTTTTAGGTCAACCGGCTTAGACTTCATGATTTTAGTATCAGGGGCATTATTATTAATAATGTCTCTACAAAGCTCATAAAAGCTGATGTCAGCTTCACCCGTTAGAACATAATCAGACGCTTGAACTATGGTTTGATTTTCTGACTCATAACTTACTTCAGGGCCACCCAATACCACGGTAACTTCTGGTGCGATAACCTTTAACAGACTAACCACATTAGTGGTTTCAACAATATTCCAAATATAAACCCCAAAGCCCACAATGGTCGGGTTTGATGCCAATATTTGTTCAACAATATCAAGTGGGCGGGTTTGAATAACAAACTCTTTTACCTCACAGCATGATTGTAAGTCTTTTAAATTAGCGTACAGATATCGTAAACCTAAACTCGCATGAATATACTTTGAATTAAGCGTGGTTAGTAATATTTTGTCAGTATGTAAGGTATTGATAACACCAGTGTTATCTACATTTACATCGGTCCGCATAATAGTGAGTTGGTTATCGAATTGTTGAGTCGCCATTAAGGATCTTAAGTCTAGGTTAAATCTATGGGCGTAATAATACAGTAATCAATGAATCTATTCAGTATCTGATTATTATCTAACGCAAAAATGAATTTTTAGCTAATAATTTTGATTCAAATTTAAAAGAATTTATAAACTTTTAACTACACCTTTAAAACAATTGAAGAGCGTTCGTATTGTAAAATTCAACTAGGTATCTTGTTACATTATTGTAGTTTTATATCTTATACGAAATAAGATATGATTAATCACAATTAGTTATAAGAAACCTATAATCATAAATAAAACAAGTGGTTGAATATGAAATTAGAACGCATTCGAAATAGTGATTTACATCAAAAAATAATGTCAGCTGAGCAAGCTTGTGATTTCATTGAAGATGGAATGACAGTTGGCATGAGTGGATTTACTCGTGCTGGTGAAGCGAAAGCGGTTCCCAAAGCATTAGCTGAAAAAGCAAAGTTAAACCCTATGAAAATAAACTTAATGACAGGCGCGTCATTAGGTAACGATCTAGATAAAATTCTTACTGAAGCTGGGGCTTTAGCTCGTCGTATGCCTTTCCAAGTAGACAATACATTACGCAAAGCGATTAATAATGGCGAGGTAATGTTTATTGATCAACATTTATCTGAAACGGTTGAACAACTGCGTAACAAGCAATTACCTTTACCAGACGTAGCTGTTATAGAAGCAGTTGCAATTACAGAGGAAGGACACATAGTTCCAACCACTTCAGTGGGGAATTCAGCAAGCTTTGCTATTTTTGCGAAAAAAATCATTGTAGAAATTAACATGCTACATCAGCCTGAATTGGAAGGCTTGCACGATATTTATATTCCATCATATCGTCCAACAAGAACACCAATTCCATTGGTTAAAGTGGATGATCGTATTGGTAGTACAGCAATCCCAATTGACCCTGAAAAAATAGTAGGCATTGTTTTCACTAATAAAAGTGACTCATTCTCTACTGTGTCAGAACCCGATGATGAAACTGCCATGATTGCAAAACATCTTGTTAATTTCTTTGAACAAGAAGTGGCAGAAGATCGTATGCCGGCTAATTTAGGGCCTCTTCAAGCGGGAATTGGTAATATTGCAAATGCAGTAATGATGGGCTTGTTGGACTCTGATTTTAAAGATCTGACTATGTACTCAGAAGTATTACAAGACTCTACCTTTGATTTAATTGATGCAGGAAAATTAAGTTTTGCTTCTGGTTGCTCAATTATTTTATCTGAACGTTGGAATACTCAAGTATTTAATAACTTAGATAAATACAGAGACAAGCTGGTATTACGTCCTCAAGAAATGTCTAACCATCCTGAGATTGTACGTCGTTTAGGTATTATTGCGGTTAATACTGCACTGGAGTTTGATATTTACGGTAACGTAAACTCGACTCACGTTTGTGGTACAAAAATGATGAATGGTATTGGAGGCTCAGGTGACTTTGCTCGTAACGCGCACATTTCGGTATTCGTAACTAAATCAATCGCCAAAGACGGCGCTATATCAAGTGTTGTTCCTATGGTGAGTCATGTTGATCATACAGAACACGACGTTGATATTTTGGTGACAGACCAAGGTTTAGCTGACTTACGGGGTTTAGCACCACGTGAAAGAGCGGTAGAAGTTATTAATAACTGTGTACACCCAGATTATCGCCCAGCAATGCTCGATTATTTTGAACGAGCTTGTGAACGTGGTGGACACACGCCTCATATTCTTGAAGAAGCATTTAGCTGGCATACACGCCTTGAAACTCAAGGAAGCATGAAGCAGTCTTAATTTAAGCTTAGATTAAAGAACTAAAAAAACAAAAAAGCCGATTAACCTTATGTTAATCGGCTTTTTTATGGGGCGTATATAATTGAAATCACATATGGAAATATTTATATGGGAATCAACATACGATTAAATGTGAAATAAGTACTTAATTTAATAATTAAATATTATTTACAAATTTACAAATTTACAAATTTACAAATTTACAAATTTACAAATTTACAAATTTACAAATTTACAAATTTAGATGTTTTATTTTAGAGTATGGTATTCGTTATTTTGATTTTAAATACGGATCTATTAACTAACGATAATTTAGACAAGTAATTTAAATTATCATATAAACATAAAGGATTTAAAATGTTTAAAAATACTATATTGGCTATGTTAATAGCTGGAACATCATTTTCTTCATCTGCAAACTGGGTAGCTGGAGTGAGTTACATCAACTTATCAGACGTTAGTGACGGATTAGACGTTAGTTTAGATGGTATTACAGGCTCTCTTGGTTACAAAATTGACTCCAATGAGAAGTTTTATTTTATGCCTGAAGTTCGTATAGGAACTGGGATCACAGATGACTCTACGACTTTGCTTGGTATTAATGTAGATATAGAAATGAATAGCTTTATAGCGTTATCTGTTCGTGGACAATATGAGTTAAATGACAAAGCTTATATTTTTGCTTCACCATCTTACACAAATGTTGAGTTCACTACGGCGGTTTTTTATGCTGGTATAAATGCTTCAGAGAGTAATGACTCATGGGAGTTTGGCGTAGGTGGTGGTGCTGGTTACAAAATTAACGAGTCTACTTCTGCTGAATTTATGTATGAGCAATATGATGGTACAGATGTTTTAAGTTTTGGTATTAAATTTAAATATTAAACCTAGGTCAATTGTACATATACTCATTATTTTTAGTTAATAAAAAGCCGATTAAATAAGATTAATCGGTTTTTTATTTAATTTTATAAAATAGTGTTTAGAAGGTTTATTTTAATTCAAAAGAATCTTTCTATTTCTCAAGCATTCGTTTTTTCAAACGCGCTAGGTCAATCGCACTTGAACGTACTGTCAGCTTAATATGATCAAATTCATATTCCTCTTTTGTTACGCTCATACTATTGCGAATTTCACCGACAATACCTTTGGCGGTATAAGGGATAATGATTTCTTCTTCAATCATCTCTTGTTCGGCAATACCAACAATATATTCGTGCAGTTTAGCTACATCTTTAGGGTCACGCGCAGATGTTAACATCGCATCTGGAAACTCAACCATCAGCTCAGCTTGCTGCTCAGCAGTTAGTTGATCTGACTTGTTTAATATCAGTAACTTTTTACTGCCTTCAACACCAACTTCTTCTAATACTTCGTTTACCACATCAAGCTGTTTACGGAATGATGGGTCTGAGGCGTCAACCACATATAACAATAACGAGGCATCGTGTGCTTCTGCTAACGTTGAATGGAATGACGCAACTAAATCATGTGGTAATTTCTTAATGAAACCTACCGTATCAGACACTAATATTCTTGGGTGAGTCACTGGAAATAAAGCTCGTACCGTTGTATCAAGTGTGGCGAAAAGTTTGTTTTCACCTTCAACTTCACTTCCGGTAATGGCACGCATCATAGATGACTTACCAGCATTGGTATAACCTACCAAAGCAACACAAAAATGCTCAGAACGTTGCGTACGTCTGCCTTTCATTTCTTCTTGTACGCTTACCAATTGACGTTTTAGTTCGGCAAGTTGGTCTCGTACATTACGGCGGTTAAGCTCTAGCGTTGTTTCACCAGCGCCTTTACCCATTTGATGTTCTTTATCACCAGTAGAAGTTTCACGCAGTCTTGGTGCTACATAATTAAGACGCGCAATTTCAACCTGTAACTTAGCGGTTTTAGTACGGGCGTGACGGCTAAATATTTCAATAATAACGCCAGTGCGGTCAAAGACTTCAACACCTAGTTGGTTTTCAACATTACGTAATTGAGAAGGGCTTAAGTCACAGTCAAATACAACAATGTCAGCACAGGCTAATGGCAAATCATCCGATGGGATAGTGCTAAAGTCTTGATCGTAATCTAACTCTTCTTCCTCTTCAGCAGCTTCAATAATGCCTTTATTACCGGTAAGTTGCGCTATTTCAGCAAGTTTGCCTAAACCAAGTACATTTACTCGTTTAGTGGAACTCTGATTTTGCGACTGGGTACCGACAACCTTAAATCCTAGCGTTGTCACCAAACGTGCAAGTTCAGCCAGTGACTCTTCAGCCTCTGCGCCTCTAAACTCAGGTGTACGAACGGAAATAAGTAAAGCGTTATTAAGTGATGGTTTTGCTGTTAGCTGCATAAAAGATTTTTATTCGTGCCCCGTTTATTTGAATTGTAGAAAATAAACAGCGCAAGCCTAATTGTAAATATTAATAGGTGACAAGCTTACGCTGTTATGGGGAAAGTTGTAAGTTATAAAAAGCAGTTTGGGAAAAGCATCAGGAAGTCATAAGCGGTAAGCCGCAAGTAAAAGCAAGAACAAGAGCAGGGCGAACAGGGAGGTTCGCTCCCTAATTGATAATTTAAAATGGATATTTATTGGATGTGTACTATTTCAGCGGTGTTTATACTGAGTCGGGCAATAACCTCTGGACACATCAGAGCGACGAAGTTTTGCATGTTTTGTTGAACGCCCTGTGACACGAGAGCGCCAAAGTTTAAAACTGCCTGATTTTAGGCGACAGCGCATGAAGCGAATGACGTCAGATTCATTTAGACCAAATTGTTGCTCTATCGCTTCAAACGTAGTTCTATCTTCCCACGCCATTTCAATAATTCTTGACTCACTTTCTTGGGATAATCTCATTGAATACTTTTATCTGTAAATAAAATAAATATACGTTTATGCAACATTTTTAGATCAAAGAGTCATCACTTTTAAATTCAAAGTCTTTAGATAGCCGCTAGGTATAAGCTTACTCTGTGTAAATTTCATAATGCAGTACCTCCATTGTATAAGCTGCGGTGGCCATATCATTTTGTATAACCGACGTACTCAATACTCCAGAGATCCCAAAAGGGTTATAAAGAGACTCCAGTAGTAAGCCTTTTGGGTAATTAACAAAAATAATTTGATTTGGCGGCGGTGGTGGCTGATGAATACAAGCTCCAAAATAGGGCACTAAAAAAAATTGGGTAACGGTTTCGTCTTCATTAAATTCTAATGGCACAATAAAACCGGGAATTTTCACAGCTTGTTTATCCATTTCTGGGATAACATTAATAGACACAAGCGCTTGTTGGTAACGGTCATCATTGGCCGCACTAATTGCATTTTGAATCTGGCTCTCCATTTGATCTTCAATAGAGCCATCTTTTATTTCAGCAATGTAATCAGGAGGGTTTAGCAAAGCATCTAAATCGTTTTTAGGAATTAAGTCTATCCACTCTATGCTTTTAAAATTGATATCTGGAGTGTGCTTAACGGGCTTATGAATATAGTCATTGTCACGTTTTTGTAAGACGTCTTTACCAATGAATTCAGTCTTTTCTTCAGCTGTTTGTGCCGTTTTATTAAGTTCTTTTTCAGAGTTACCACAACTTAATAACTGTAATGTAATAATTCCAATAAGAAAGACCGCGAATAACTGCTGCATAGTAATACCGTTAAGATGAATGTTTTTAAAATGATATAACATATCATTTAAAGTGCAAGCAGATCATTGAAAGTAAAAGCAGTTAAAAGTCGCAAGCTTTAAGCGGTAAGTGAAAGTAAGAACAAAAAAAAGCGAACCAAATGGTTCGCTTTTAGCTGATATTAAAGATTGTAATTTTAAAGAAGGCTGTCTTTGTTATTCATAATTATTTAATAGGACTAGGCTTTTGAACTTGTTCCATCAAGTCATTATTCCACTTACCTTCAACAGAAACATGCGCGGTAGCACCTAACATAACCGCTTCAATTAAATTGTGGTTAACGTAAGCATAAAGGCCTGGTTGCTTAAAGGTATAAAGAGCAGCTGCCGCTTCACCACCAGAGATAGCCCATGTTTCGCGGTTAGTTGTTGGAACATCATCAAATGAACCACCGGTCCAAACAAGGTCACCGTGGCCACCAATTAAGTGAATGCGTGTATCACGATTGGCTTGAGAATGAAGAAATAATACGGTTTCGCCCACTTTTGCAGTCATGGCATTTTCACCTGTTAATGCGCCTACTTTGCCATTAAATGTTAAATGCGTTGGCGTAAGCGTTCTCATAACCTCCATCGTATCCATCATACCCATTACCGGAGAATCGTAACGTTTGAAGTTACCTTTTTCATCTTTAGGCACGTACCAGTCTTGTTCACCAATATAATAAGCTTTGTCGTATGTGACTAATTCTCCTTTATTGTCTTTTAGACCATCACGAGGAAGGATCATAATTGCACCATTCATACCTGATACAACATGAAAAGGGATCATCACGCCACCTGGAGCACAATGATAAACAAACACACCCGCTTTAATTGCTTTAAAGCGAAGGATCACTTGTTCACCTGGAGCAACATTGGTTAGGGCGCCGCCACCCAAAGCACCAGTTGATGCATGAAAGTCAATATTGTGAACCATAGTATTAGTTTTAGGGTTTTTCAGTGTTAACTCAATATAGTCATCTACATGAGCAACCATCATAGGTCCTGGATTTGAACCTTCAAAGGTCATAGCTTGCACAAAAACATTTGGTGCAATTTCCATTTCCTTTTCAATGATATTCATTGTCATTTCAATAATCTTAGGATTACCTTTAGCAACCTGATCATGTTTTGGTAAAAATGGTGGAGCCACTAAAGTTTGAGTGACACGCTCAAGCCCTGCAGCTTTAGATTCAATGCCAACATTTTCAATATCAAATGTTTCATCCGCGAATGACAGTGATGAAAATGATATTAGTGAAATAGTGAGTGTTATTACTACGTTTTTAAATTTTTTCATTACTTTACTTTTTAGCTCCAAAATTAACGTTATCAATAATAACGAGTACCTGTGGCAGAGTATGGGGGTATATTAAATACCGCACCTTGACCTAGATCAATATGTGTCCCGTTCTAAAACCGTCAACTTACTTCTTATGGGGGGAAATATTAAAGATGGGGGGGGCGTTATTTTTTACTCTATTTTATATTTATTAACTGCTATGATAAAAAATCATAAAAATTTGTGGTTAATTATGAGGTTAGCATAAGTGCTATGCACCTAATCTCGTCAAGGAGTGAAATTATGAAGATTTTTATTTTATCATTACGTTATTGTGTTTTATTACTTTGTTCTACTTTAGTAGTTGCTTGTGGTTCAAGTGGTAGTAAAGAGGATGTTGTCTCAGTTGAAGAGACGGCAGAAGTCATATCTGATGAAACAGTAAAAACAGGTTTCTTAACTAATATTTCAGGTGTTACTTATACAACAGAAACACAATCTGGAGTTACAGGCGAATTAGGGGCGTTTCAATATAAAGATAACGAAACAATAACCTTTTCCCTTGGTGATGTTGTATTAGGTGAGGACGTTATTGTTCAGTCTGATATGACGATGTTTGACTTGGTGCCAAAATCAGTGATTTATACGACAACCGCTGAAATTGAGGCTATGTATTATAGCCAAAAATCTGTGTCGGATGATGAGCGTATTGCGTTTTTTAAATTGAGTAATACGCTTTGGTTATTGCAGAGTTTTGATGACGATTCTGACCTCGAAAATGGCATTAATATCTCAGCCGGTGTTGGGGAGCTATTGATGAATTCAAAAATTGATTTTGAAGAAGACGACTATGATGCTTTTAAACTTACTCTTCGCCACTTTTCGAATCGAGCAGCAAATCAAGGCTTAATTAATTCAGGCGCGATTAAACCTTTTGGTTCAGTATTAGATTATTTTTATAGTGTATTAAATATAAGTCATAACTTTGTTGTAAATTCTATAACCAGTAATGATTATGGTGATGAAGTTTTTACCCACTCTTACACTTATGATTCAGCTGGAAATGTGTTGACGGATATAAGAAAGAAGGATGATGTCATAGATGAAATGATCAGCTATTCTTATGATGAAAATGGTAACCCGTTAACTTTTAGTCATGATTCTGACGATGATGGTGATAGTACAGTGAATCGTACTGGAAGTTATACTTATGACAGTAACGGCAATCTGTTAACCTTTAGCTATGATTCTAGTGCTAATGGAACAGTAAATAATATAAGAACTTATACTTATGATTCTGATGGTAATCAGCTAACGAACAGTTATGACAAAGATGTTGATGGCATAGCAGATGAACTGGAAAGTTATACTTACGATACTGACGGTAATCAGTTAACAATAAGTGAAGATTTTGACGCTGATGGTACAGCAGAAAGGCTCTCTACTTATACTTATGACACAGACGGTAATCAGTTAACCGAGACTTATTACACTGATTCCGACAGTACACCAGTTTATGTTCAAACCTACACATACGATAGTCGTGGAAACCTCTTAACTTATAGCAATGATTCTAAGGGAGATGGTACGTTAAATTATGCAGATAGTTATGTATATGATACTCGTGGAAACCAGTTAACTTATAGCTCTGATTATAATGGTGATGGTTCGGCAATTTATATTGCAACTTCCACTTACAATAGTGATGACCTCATACTAACTTTCATTACTAAGTATTACGGGACTGGTACAAAAGAGGTGACAGAGACTTACACTTATGACTCTGACGGTAATCTGTTAACTAAAAGTAAAGATTATAGCAGTGATGGTACAGTAAATTACATTGAAACTTACACATACGATAGTGACGGTAATAAATTAACCTATGCAGAGGATTATGACGCAGACGGTATAGTAGATTATCTTAATAGTTTTACTTACGATAGTAGTGGTAATCTTTTAACAGATACTCTTGATTATGATGCTGACAGTGTAGCAAATAGAGTTAATAGGTATACTTACGATAGTCAAAATAACCTTTTAACAGAAGCCTTTGATAGTGATGCTGATGGCACTGACGACTCTATTACTACTTTTACATATCTCGACTCGACTCTAGCTACAATTTTTTGTGATTTGAATAGCTGCTCAGAAATCTTTTAAGCGGTAAGTAAAAGCAAGATCAGGCAGAGCGAACCAAATGGTTCGCTTTTTTATTGGGTATTAAATATTGGAATTTTGAAGAAGGCTGTCTACGTGATTCCGTATGTTAATTGCGTACGTCACCTTCGTTCTTATCTAGGCTAGTTTTTTCCTGCACGCCAAATGAGGATAAAAAACATTAAGAGATAAAGCGGTGTTTCAATAAAGGTGTCATAGGTGAGCCACTGGTCTTCGGTTAATTGACTCGCAACACTATAATTTAGGCCTGCCTTACATAAACTGATAAATGCTAAACCTAAAACAAAATATTTATGTTGAATAGGGGAGTTTAAGTACCGTTCAAAACGGGCTCCAAAGTAACCACCTTTATTAAACACTCCATCTATTATAAGAGCTGATGCACTGATTAACCCCATAAATGTGCCCTTGAGTTGCACTAAATACTCACTTTGAAAGGCAATGGAGAATAGTGCTGATATTAACAGCATTATGGTTCCGAATACGGCAAATCCACCTAGCAAGTCCACTTTAACAAAGCGCTGGACAACAACCAGTGCTAATCCTAACGATACCCCGGTAAATGCTGCAGTAGTTAAGTCTCCGGTTATTTTTGCCACTGCAAAAAATGCTAGGCCAATAACGATGTCAGCAATAATAGACGGTTTGTTTTTTTTCCAATTTTCACTTTGAAGTTTTCTTTTATTATCTAGCTCTGGCAAATTTAACTTGGTGTTAAACTTCTCAAGTTTTGTCGTGGCAAAGTGGATGTCTTTACCTGGGTGACTTTCATAAATTAACTCGCTAGTGTTACTGCTTTGATTACTTTCCCTAACTTGGATACCGACAGTGAACCAACTAAAGTAACCTACGGATACGCTTATTTCTTTAGTTTGATTATCTGGTTCGGTTGTCTGGCTGTTAGGTTGAAACTTATGCTCAACCACTTTGAAGTCACCATCAAATAAATGTGTGGATTCGTCTACCAGTGTGCCATTACAAAATAGCTGTGACGTATAGGTTGTAAATGAAAAAAAGTATTTCACTTCATAATCGTTACCGTCATATTGAAAAGGTCTTTTAAAAGTCCATAAACGCATAATTGTCCCTGTTTTTATTTTTCTAAATTTTTTACTTCTCGCCAGCTCTGGAATTCATGTCAAATTAAGGTGGCTGTCTTTCTTATTATAAGCGACATATAGGCTCAATTACTTTGCCAGTTAAATCGATAACTAACTTCCGATTAAATTGCTTAGAAGGAACGTTGCCGTTGAATACCACATAACCGACTTTAAATATCCAATAGTTGTTTTTTAAGCCTTCTGGTGCCACAGAAGATAAGTTAAAACTTACAACATGTGCTTTTTCATTTCCTTTAAGATTACCAAGTGCCCATTTTTGAAAAATAGTATCGACTTCTTTGATAGTTAACGGCAAGTCTGAATCACCATTCCAATTTAAATTAGGAGGAGCAATAAATTGAAACATGCACGATTTACCTTTTGAACTCCAAGAGTCGAAAACAAAGCCATCAGCTAAAGAGTTAAACGATATAAAAGTAAGTATTACGAGCAGTAAGCGCATGAATTCCCTTGTGGCTTATAACGAGGTTGTAGAATTTATTCTAGCTTTTGTAATAAAGCAATAGCTTTAGTATGACCTAGTTCACTCGCTTGATTTAAATGATATTTCATTTTTTTTATATCTTTTTTAGCATGATAAATAATAGCTAGATTGTAATGTGCTCTACTTATATCATTGTCAGCCCCAATATTGTAAAAAGCTATAGCTAAGTCTAAATCAACACCAACTCCTAACAGACCAACATGATAAATATCTCCTAACAACAATGCCGCATCAGTAGTTTGTAACTCCACGGATACTTTCAAGTATTTTATAGCATTCTCAGCATCGTTTTGAGTAAAAAAATAATGTCCTAATAAATAATGAGAAACGCCTGATTTATCATCATCAATAATATCTAAGATCAGTTCCAGGGAATGATTTACATTCCTAAATTCTCCTTTGTCCAAATATAATATTTGAGCGTATAACCTAGCCCAATTAATATAGGCTTCAGATTTAAAGATAGGTTTTGATTTTTCTATCTTCTTTAGAAAATCAATACTTGAATTAAAATTATCTTGATAAAAGTAAAGCTCCGCAGCATTTTGAGCTGCGATCATATTGCCTTTTGAAAATGAATTTAAGAATAATTGTTCTGCAATATGAATATTTTCTTTATTTTCTTTCATCATATATAACAAACCCAATGAATTTTCTTTCCAGCCTGATTTATCTTCAGATAGATGATTGAATTCTTCAATCATCTGATCAACAACATCAAAGTTTTTATCTTTATTAATTAAAAGACTATCAAGCTTTCCTTGCAGGCATGCTTTATCATAATTGCAAAATAGCGTATTTGTATTTTTGTTTGCCATGACGAAAACACTGCATAAAGAAAAGCAGAAACATATAACGACATTTTTAATCATTCCCACTCCCATGCATTAATCTATTTTCAAGCCATTAAACTTCTAGTTTACCTGTAATAATAACTTTGATATACGGACGTTCCTGTGAAATCAACGCACTAATAAAAGTATCTCATCTAAATTTATTGAGTATTCAAGATGACTGTTTACGTGAATTTTTATCAATTTCCGACCTTAGGCAAAGTCTTTTTACTAACAACTTTGAATGTATCTAAATTAACTAGCATAGAAAAAACGTCGTTATTGTTAATAAAAATAACAAATAGCTCGCCTTCGGTATTAATAACGGACTTTACAATTCTACTGTAGCCTTCGATTATTTCTACATAATCGGAGCCATCTATTTTACTGATTGCAAAAGTACGTTTGTCAAAATTATTAAATTTACCATCTAAATTTGTATCACTATTGATAACCTCGTAAGTCATGGCAACCGCTTTGGTGTTATTAGAATATTCTGATCCTGAAATAGTACTAATATTGGTGATCAACTGATTAACGGATTTGAAAAGCCAGTTAGAAGTGTTTGTTTTACTGTTTAGGAATAAGGCATTTTTTGATCTTGTTTCTGTATAATAACTTCCACTTCCACCAAAGCTATCAACAACAGTTCCTCTTGACTCTACTGATAATTTTTCTGACTCTAAAGGGATATAATAGAAGTCACTTTTCCCAATTCTATTAGGGTATCCAAGGCTCCATTTTTCTTCATCTTCTTTATCATCCGCAAGGTTAAGAGTTTGCGGTGGAACATAATCTTCTTTAAGAAGGTGTTTCGTAATTTGATACCCAAAAAATAAAATGCCAACAGAAATGCCTAAAAATAAGACCAATCCATTAAAATTCCACATCCATTTAAAAAAACGTTCAGACTTCATATGACTCCATGTAATTTATAACAATCTAATAATGAACAACTTGGTCATTTTTCTACCAAAACTTTCTCACTTCCATATATAGCTTTATTAGTATCAAATTATTTAACGTCTTACTAGTTCTTGAATTAATAGAAATTGGATTAACTGGTCTTAGGTGATAAATGACTTAATGGGTTATTTACTTGAATATAGAGGGAATGGAATACCGAAATAGTAAAAATAGATAAGTCAATTTGTTACACGACCAGTTAAGTTCGCTCTGCTTTTTGCTTTTGATCTCACCTCCGATTTAAATATCTGTGTTAAATATAACTTTTCTCAAATCGATAGGGCATGGATGCCCGATTGAGGAAAATGTTCAGGGACGAATGTTTTTCCGTATTTGATGATTAAAGTTAGTATTTAATACAAATAGATATTTGGTTACGGGCGGCTTTTTGGCCTACCTTTTTGGCTGTTGAAAAAGGTATGGTCGCCGCAGGTGAAATAGTCTTTTTATCTTTATAACAAAAAAATAGATAGTGCCTTTTTGGGCTGTTGCAAAAAGGTAACTCGCCGGAGGTGAAACAGTCTTTTTATCTTTATAACAAAAAAATAGATAGTGCCTTTTTGGGCTGTTGAAAAAGGTATTGTCGAGTACATGGATGTACTCGCTTAGGTTGTGTCGGGAACTGACAATCTGCCACTTCATGGATGAAGGGATGCCATCAATACAGGGATGTATTATTGATGGCCGCCATGGATGTACTCGCTTAAGTTGTCTGTCTATTCGTAAAAGCTAAAACTGACAACCTGCCACTTCATGGATGAAAGGATGTCATCAATACAGGGATGTATTATTGATGACCGCCGAAGGTGAAACAGTCTTTTGCTTTTAATCTTCTAGGTATTGCTTTAGCTTTTAAGCAATAAACGAACCCCGCGCCTTTGATCTTAAAAAAAACCACCACGCACGCCTTTATGCAGGCGGATTTATATAATCTTTTATTTTGGTTCTTATTGTTGCAAGTTCTGGATCTTCTTCAGGAAATAGTGCGAGTAACTCTTCAAACGAATTCCATTTAGTTTGCTTAACTGTTTTATTCAGTAAATTAGATTCTTCACTTGTTAATCCAAGAATTTGTTTTAAAAACAGCGATGCCGGCATACATTTCCTTAAAGTAAAAAATTAGCTACAAGCTAAATAACGTAACAGTTAATCGACTAATATACATAGTCTCAAAAGCATTGGTTATTTAAGTAAACTAGTTATGAATTAATACTTTAGTTTTAAAGTTCAAATTTTTCAATCCGATATAGAAATTGTTTGTATCCCATCCCTAATAATTTTGCTGCTTTGGTTTTATTATTTTTGGTTTTCAGTAAGGCTTGTTGCAGCACTTGTTTTTCAAAGTCATCCCAGTTCATCCCTTCATCTGGAATATTAAAGCCCTCAAAGTCTTCATTGGCTTGTTCTGTCATTGCAGGAGCCGTTAGGTCTTTTATCAGTTCTTGTTCGTCACCAAGCAGTACAAAGCGTTCTAATTTGTTACTTAACTCTCTTACGTTACCAGGCCAGTTATGGTCAAGCAGAAGCTTTTTGGTTGATGCGGATAACTTGGCCGACTGACTCCCGTATTCATTTTCAAACTTTTTGGTAAAGTGCAGTATGAGTTTGGGAATATCTTCAGGGCGCTCTTTTAAAGAGGGCATTCTTAGAGGAACCACATTAAGACGATAATATAAATCTTCTCTAAATTCTTGTTTGCTTATTTGGCTTGGAATGTCTCGGTGAGTGGCGGCGATAACACGTGCATCAACTTGGATTTCGTCGTTAGAGCCCAAACGAGTAATAACACCTTCTTGTAAAAAGCGCAGTAACTTAGCTTGTAATAAAATAGGGAGCTCACCAATTTCATCGAGGAATAATGTACCTTGATGAGCGGCTTCAATTTTGCCAATCTTTTGAGTGATAGCGCCGGTGAACGCGCCTTTTTCAGCACCAAATAGCTCGGCTTCCGCTAATGACTCTGGAATAGCGCCACAGTTAATGGCGATAAAGCTATTGTTTTTACGGCCAGACAGTTGGTGTAATGCTCTTGCTGCAAGCTCTTTACCTGTGCCACTTTCGCCACTTATCATTACGGTAGCATTGGTATTGGAAACACGTTTAATACGCTCATACACTTGCTGCATACAAGGTGCGTTACCCACTAAATCAACCATGTTCTGTTGTTCGGTTAATTGTTTTTCTAATGACTGATTTTGAGCTTTTAATGACTTAGCCGTATTGGCTTTTGAAATCGCTAATAACAACTCTTGCGATTGAAACGGTTTACTTAAGTAATCGTCTGCGCCTTTTTCAATGGCTTCTATCGCATGTTTAACTGAGCCATAAGCCGTGGCAACCACAAAGCCTACATTAAGTGAATTGTTTCTCACGTATTCCAATAGTGAAATACCGGTTAACGTTCCTAGCTTCCAATCTGAGAAAATAACGTCGGGCAGGGTGTTTTTATCCACTAGGTTTTTTAGTGTCACAATGGCAGACTCAACGCTATCGGCTTGAGTCACTTTCATCTCGTTTGCTTCTAATATTCCAGCAACTAATTCGCGCTGATCTTGCTCATCTTCTACTAATAAAATATGCATCAGTTGCTTCCTGTATTCTTGTTTTTAGTCGTGCTTTCACTGTCACTTTCAAAGCCACTTTCAAAGCCACTTTCACTGTCATTTTCTGGCGTATTTTTTTTGCTTGTTTGTGGAATAGTGCACAAAGCGGTTACTCCAGTAATATGATCGTTGTCGGTATTATTTTGAACCGTCAACGATCCTTCATAATGTAATTCAATTAATTTCTTACTGATGTAAAGACCCATGCCAGCACCTTCTGCTTTGGTAGAGCAATGTGCTGTAAATAATCTGTTTTCTATGTTTGGGTTTAAACCTGACCCAAAGTCAGTTATTGAAATGACCGTTAGTTCATTTTTGCTGTGAGTCTTTATTATTAAGTGTATTAAACCATCATTAGGATCTTTTTTTGTTGCATTTAGATCCGCTTTTGGATTTGGCATTAGATCCTGATCTGCTATCACACTTGCTTCATAAGCATTAAATACTAGGGTATGTAGAATAGATCTGAATTCACTTTCCGCACCCAATATTTTAATAGTGTCATCCAGTACAAGATCAATCTTAAGTTTGCCTTTGCTATTGTCGTGTGTTTGTTTTAACTCTAAAACCACGTCGTTAATTAAGCCACTTAACGATAGCGTTTGTACTCTTTCTAATCCGTCAGATGTGATGGTTAATAGAGCGTTAATATTCTTGTCTAACTGCACAATTTTACTTTGAATTTTAGCAAACAGTTTTTGTTTTACCGGCTCAGAAAGGGTGTTGGATTGTAGCTGTTCTATTGCCAGTCCAATGGTGTGCATTGGGTTTCTAAGTGCGTGGGCGATACCTTTGCTTACGTCACTAATTTCAGTTAAATGATGTTGCTCTTGTAGCTTAGATTCAGCGTCGGCCAATTTAGCTAATTGGATACTCATGGTATTAAAACGTTGAATGGTTTGATTGATTTCACTCACACCTTGAGGTGTTACTTGGATACCAAATTGACCGTTTTCTAATTGCTTAAAGCCATTGATCAACTCTTGCAACGGTTTGCTAAAACGTTTACTTAACCAAAAAACCAAGAAAATTGAGAGTAGTGTGGTGAGCACTATCATTAAGATCACATAATTAAACAGTTCTGAAACTTGAGATTTTCGTTTGTTAATAACTACATTAGGGTCTTGATCTTTTACACTTTTAGCGTGAAATACTTTTGTTGTTCCGTCATCCAGAATGGTTTCTATTTTTATACTGTCATTTTCTAAACCAATGTTTTTCATATTTTCGATTTGTTTGGTTAAATGACGTTTGATCATCTTATTAGGGCGAGGGCGCTTAATACTGAGCTTAACTCGGTAACCATCTTCTGACATTTCAATGGTGTTGATTTTTTTGCTGTTTAGCTGCTGAGCCAAAGACATTACTGTTGGTTTTACTTGCTCAGGTAACTCGCCGATGACTTCCATTAATTGGTTGGCTGAATTTAAGATCTCGGCTGGTAATTCAATTTTAAAGTTAAAGTCTTTCTTTTTACTTACCTGAATTCTTAGTAAATCTTCAAACCCGATAATTGGTGGGGCTGGCATTAAAGCAACAAAGTCGACCTTTGTTTCCGAGTCTAAGATTTGATCTTCGTCTTCAATACTATCTATTGTGTATCGTAAGATCCTGTCGGCAAAGTCTTTACCTCTGCGTTCTATCTCAGATTCTACGTTACTCTTAAAATGAGACAGTAGGGCAACTTGGGCAAGTGCGATGATTAGCACTAATCCGGTGATCAATAGAAATAGGTGGCGTCTTATACTCATATAAAGTAACTCATTAATTTTGTTTGGGTCTAACTGGATAGCTTTACTCTAATATATGTGATCATATTAAGAGTGTTAGCTTAAATTCGTCTGTGATCACTTAATTACGCAATCTTCATTCCACACTTAAAAAGCTATATAAATCAGAGGTGTAGTTATTTTTCTAAGTTAAGTGTAAACCATTAATACTGTAATGAGGAATATTAATCCTTATATGGGGACTTTATTTGGGTATTTAATTAAAACTATTGGTGTTTTATTTTAACTGTATGAAAATTAGAGCTATTTTAAAGTGGCACGTTAGTTGAGTTACTTAGTCCGAATTGTAAATTATCCTTTAAAATCGGAGAGTCAAAATGAAAAACTCAAAACATAGTGTATTCGCAGCATCTTTAATATTAAGTACGGTATTAGCTACAACATTAGTAAGTGGTAATGCTTTAGCTGAAAAAACAAAAGACGTTAAAGAAAAGCCAGTTCGTGAAATGGTTAAAGTAAAAGCCGTAGAAGGCAAAGATATTAAAGTTTTTGTTGTTAAAAGCGGTGAAAAAACTAAATATACTTTCAGTGCTGAAGAACTAGAAAATATGGATAACGTTACTGCAAAATTGGGTGACTTAGACAAAGAAACATCAGATAAAATAGTCACCTTATTATCTAAACTTGAAGGTTATAACACTAAAGTTGTTGTGTTAAATGACACTGACATTACTCATGGCGATAAAACATCAAGTATTTTTATGTTAAAAACTAACGATAAAAACGGTACAAAACACATAGAAATTGATGTTGTAGGCGACGCTAAAGTTAATGACAAACGTTTAATGAAAATGTTGTTAGCCGACGGTAAAAAAATGCATAAAGGCAAACACAAAGGTGATCATAAACGTGAACACAAAGGAAAGAAAGAGCACATGAAAGATGGTAATGCAGTAAAAGTATTAACCAAAATCATTAACAAGTCTGAGTTAACCGCTGAACAAGTTGAAGAGCTAACTGAGCTATTAGCTTCTAAAAAATAAGTAGCCTCTAAAATAGCCGCTAAAAACAAATAGCTGCTAAAGCAGACAGTCACTTCAATAACGAACTTCTAAACAAAAGGCCTTTTAATTAAGGCCTTTTTTGTATCTGTTTTATTATTCGCAACGGTTAAACCCGTTGCTTAATATATTGATAGGCCAAATGCACTTTTTGGAAAGTAGACTGACAACCACCTTTGTCGGGATGATGAATGTTACAGAGTTTCTTATATTGACGTTTAAGTGAGAGCTCAGAGGGTAAATCAGTTAACTCAAGGATAGTGAGCGATTGAGTTAAGTTATCTTGACTGCGTTGAACTGGAGAGCGCGAAGACATATTGTTCCAAAAAGAGTCGAGTAAGTTATTCACACTTGTCTCAGTGGTTTTTTCAAAGTTATCCCAATTTAAGTAATACGTCCTTAATTTCTCAATAGCTTGTCGTTCTTCTCTATTTTGTACACCAGTTCCAGCTACTGAAGCGCCGTCTTGTGTCGAGGTAGAATTAGACTGAGACAAGGGCATTAATCGTATATTGGATGAGATGATATCAATATCAAATTGATTAAGTTCTAAGCCTAAATCTCTCAGGCGATATAAGGCATTAAAAATAACAAAGTGAGTTTGAAATAAGCTGAGATTATTGGACATAACCTCAGCATTAAATAAATGGTACGGCGCAGATTTAAACTTAGAAATTATCTCGTATTCACTAATGCCACCGTTAACAGCCTCTTGGCTTATCAGTTCCATTAACGCTTGATCTAATTCTAAGTTTTCCAATGCTTCTTCCTTATTTAAAAGCCATTACGGGAAGACGTTATGCTTCATACTCTAATGGGTCAGTCATGTTGTTTTTTTCAAACGCTTCTAACCGTTCTTGGCAAGCGCCACATTTACCACATGCTTTTTCACGGCCGTTATAACAAGTCCAGGTCTTGTTGTAATCTAACTTCATGTTAAGGCCATCGGCTAATATTTCAATCTTATCGCTATGCAGATAAGGCACAACGATATCAACGGCATCGTAATTGGCAATGGCACAAACATCTTGCATACGTTTGACAAATTCAGGACGACAGTCTGGGTAAATAGCATGGTCGCCAGAATGCGCGCCGTAAAATACTTTCGTGGCTTTTAAACTAACCGCATAACCAACCGCTAAACTTAATAAGATCATATTTCGATTTGGCACTACGGTGCTTTGCATGGTTTCTGCTTCGTAATGACCTTCAGGAATATCAATGTTATCGGTCAGTGAAGAGCCGGCTATAATTGAATTTATTGCGCTAATATCGACAATTTTATGGTGTACGTTTAATTCTTCACATGCGTTTTTGGCATATTCAATTTCTTTAACATGACGTTGGCCATAATCAAACGTTAATGCATGCACGTCGTAACCTTGTTTTAACGCGTGGTTTAATACTGTGTATGAATCCATACCACCAGAAAATATAACGACAACTTTCTCAAACATTTAAAAATACCTATAAATTAATTGCGAAATTGTACAAAAATATTTGTTACAATCGCCCAAATTGATGAACACAAAAACAGTGGTGTTCATATCTACACAGAATTAACGAATGTTAATTCAATATGAGTCTAGAAGAAAGTTAACTTTTTATCAGGTACCGATAACCAAGCCATGAGTAAATATAAAATAAATGAAATATTTGAGACCATCCAAGGGGAAGGTCAGTACACAGGTACCGCATCGATATTTGTTCGATTGCAAGGTTGCCCAGTTGGTTGCTCTTGGTGCGACACCAAACAAACGTGGGATCAATTAGAAAGTGATAAACAACCATTATCAACTATCATTGTTAAAACATCAGACGATCCAACTTGGTGTGATGTTGATGATTCGACAATATTAAACACTTTTGTTGAGCAAGCTTACCGAGCTAAACATGTGGTAATTACGGGCGGAGAGCCTTGTATGTTTGACTTAAACCCTTTGTGTGAATTATTACACAGCAAAGGTTATTCAACTCAAATAGAAACCAGCGGTACTTTTGAAATACAAGCACCAGAGCAAACATGGGTAACGGTTTCACCAAAGATTAATATGAAAGGTGGTTATAAAATTCTCGCATCTTGTATGCAAAGAGCAAATGAAATTAAACACCCAATTGCAAGACAAGTTCACGTTGATGAGTTGGAACAATTATTAATTGAAGCGCCGATTAAAGAAAATACGTTGATTTATTTACAGCCAATTAGTCAAAAAATTTCGTCGACTGAACTTGCCATTGAAACCTGCAAAGAAAAGAACTGGCGTTTGTCTGTGCAAGTGCACAAATACATTGGTATAAGTTAACGATGATAAAAGCTCAGAGAGGAATATAAAATGCGCCAAAGAGTCAGTGAGTTTTTTCAGAAGTACGCTGTTGCAATGCAAGACAGAGAATTAAAGCTGTTAAAGTCAATTTATCGATTACCTTTTATAATTGTTCATGATGAACCTGAAAGGGTGGTGTCTTTTGATGCAGAATTGGAAACAAATTTAAAAAAAGTATTAGAGTCATTTGACCAACGAGCAATAACGAATATTGAGGTCGAAGTAAAAAAAGCGATTCGTTTATCCAATGACATACATTTTGCTAACGTGAATTGGACGTTTAAAAATGAACAAGGCGAGATACAGTTAAGCTACAACACGTCTTATATGCTGAGCATTTTAGAAGATACTATTAAAGTTATCACTGTGATCATTGATGATGAAAACGATACTTATTTAAAACTACTTTAAGGACGGTATTCACTTTCTGAACGCCTTACAAAGAAAGTTGCTGACAGTAAGGTCTGGCAATAATTTTGAAAACCTAATTTTGAAAAGTAAAAAGCCATTTTAATTAATTAAAATGGCTTTTATTTTGTCTGTGACCTGTCCTATGTCCTCAAATACTCTTAAATAGGTTTAAGAGTGAGTGAACAAGTAACCATCACTAAGTTAGGCTTTTAATGTCGCGACTTTCATTGATGCAATAAAGTTGCTTAACTCTTCTAACATTAGCTCTTTGTCTAACAAGTTACGTTCAATAATATTCACCACTGCAGACCCTGATATTGCTCCGGCTGCACCAGATTTAATGGCTGCTTTAACTTGTTCAGGACTAGAGATACCAAAACCTAATATTGCAGGTGCGGCATTAAAACTTTTTAATTTATTAATTAGGATGTCAGCAGGCATGTTGGCTTTTGTTTCTGCGCCTGTAACGCCAGCTCGGCTTAATAAATAAGTATAACCTTCACTGTAATCAGCAATCTTTTTCATCATGCTGTCGTCAATCGTAGGTGGTACGATAAATACCGCATCAACATTGGCTTGTTTAGCGGCTTGTCTAAATCGTGCGCTTTCTCTTACTGGTACATCAGCAATAAGCACAGAGTCAATGCCTGCTTTGGCGCATAAACCATAAAACGTGTCGATACCGTGAGCCATCACTAAGTTGCTATAAAGTAATAAGCCAATTGGTGTGTTTGGAAATTCTTGTCTGATTTTTGCAACAAGATCCAAACAAGCTTGAGTTGAAATATCTTGGTTTAATGCTCTGATATTAGCGGCTTGAATAGTAGGGCCATCGGCAACCGGATCTGAAAATGGTATACCTAATTCAAGGGCGTCGGCACCAGATTCAATTAAGGTTTTAATGATCTGATAACTGGTTTCTAAATCTGGATCGCCAACCGTCACAAAAGGAATAAACGCGCCTTGGTTTTTCTCATCTAATTTTTGAAACAATGCGTTATAGCGGCTCATTATTTTTTCTCCTTTGGTGCTGACTTTACATCGCTGCTAGCAAACTTTTCGCCTAATATTTGGTGAACGTGAGTTAAGTCTTTATCGCCACGACCAGAAAGATTAACCAAAATAATCTGTTCTTTGTCTGGCGATTGTTTTGCCAGTTTTAACGCATGGGCTAGAGCATGAGATGACTCAAGTGCTGGAATAATACCTTCTTGCTTAGCTAGTATTTGGAAAGCATCAATGGCTTCATCGTCATTAATAGCAACATAATCAGCACGACCAATCGCTTTTAAATGTGCGTGTTGTGGACCAACGGCAGGGTAATCTAAACCAGCTGAAATAGAGTAAGACTCTTCTATCTGGCCATCTTTGTTTTGCATTATATGGGTGTAAGCACCGTGTAATATACCTTTTGAATCGATACCTTGATCAATAACCGCTAATGCTGCGCCGTGCTCACCAGTTTCTAAACCGTGACCGCCAGGCTCAACACCAATAAGTTCAACACCTTGTTCTTTAATAAAGTCGTTAAACATACCAATGGCGTTAGAACCACCACCAACACAGGCAATCACTTTATCTGGTAAACGACCTTCAGCCTTTAACACTTGTTGTTTAGCTTCTTCACCGATCATTTTTTGGAAGTCACGAACAATAGTAGGGAACGGATGAGGACCCGCAGCCGTACCTAATAAGTAATGGCTGTCTTCATAAGTAGAAGCCCAGTCACGCATAGCTTCGTTAACCGCATCTTTTAATGTGCCAGAGCCTGAGGTTACTGGAATAACTTCAGCGCCCATTAATTTCATTCTAAATACGTTCGGCTGTTGTCTGTCTATGTCTTTCGCGCCCATGTAAATGCGCGCTTCTAAGCCCATCAATGCACAAGCGAGAGCCGTAGCAACACCATGCTGGCCAGCGCCAGTTTCTGCAATAACGCGCTTTTTACCCATACGTTTGGTTAATAACGCCTGGCCTAATACTTGGTTGGTTTTGTGTGCGCCACCGTGCAACAAATCTTCACGTTTTAAGTAAAGCTTGGTTTTGGTACCCGCGACTATATTTTTACACAAGGTTAATGGCGTAGGACGACCTGCATAGTTTGTTAATAAACCTTCAAACTCTTCAACAAAGGCAGGATCTTCAATAGCTTCAATATAAGCTTGTTCTAATTCTTCTAACGCTGGAACAAATAGCTCAGGGACAAACATGCCACCGTATTCACCAAAGTAGGCATCTAATGTTTTTCTTTCTTTGCCATTTGGGGTTTTATCACGGTCTGTTTCATAACTGCTCATGGGTTTTCCTAATCTTTAGACTTTCTAATTCTTTAATTAAATTTAATCTGTTAGTGAGGTTTTCTTTGATTCACTAACGAAAATAACTGGTTAATTTGTTGTTCCGACTTAACACCTGGGCTTGTTTCTACCCCTGAATTCACATCCATCCCACAAACCGGTAAACCTTTAGTGGATTCTATGTTTTCTAGGTTTAAGCCACCAGCTAACATAATTTGTGGACTGGTTAAGTTAATGTCTTTTAACACATCCCAGTTAAAGGCTTGGCCTGTACCACCTGATTGACCTGTAGCTGTGTTTTTGGTGTCGAGCAATATTCTGTCTGCACTTGGCCATCGCTCTGGTAATGAGCCTTCTTCACTAATAGCTACCGCTTTCCAAATACTTATGTTTTTATTGGCGTCTGTTTTATTAATATAACCAGGTAGCTCTCTCACAGCATCAATATAACTGTCGTCTTCATCACCGTGTAATTGTAATACGCTAATGTTTAGCTCCAAGATCAGTTTATCTAGGTCTTTTAGAGGCATATTTTGAGTAACCGCAACAAATTTTAATTGGCCATTTGAGTCTTGCTCAATTATCTCTTTGGCGGTATCAATGTTTACGCAACGTGGGCTTTTGCTAACAAATATTAAACCTGCATGTTTTACCTTGTTTTCAATTAGCGTTTTAACGGCGCTTGCTTGAGTTAACCCACACACTTTATGCTCACCAATTATTAAGTCATGGCAAGCTTGGCTAAGATTTTTCTGTGCCATTAACGAACTACCTACTAAGAAGCCTTGTACATCTTGTTTTAACAAATTCACTTGCTGATGATTGTTAATACCAGACTCAGAAATAAGTACTGTGTTTTCAATTTGTTGTGCAGACGCTAAGGTGTTAAATAAGCTGACTAACTCTGGCGTTTTGTGTAAGTCGGTAGACAGATCACGCAAGTTACGATTGTTAATACCTAAGATGTCAGCTTTTAAATTCACAGCGCGGTGCATTTCTTCATCGTTACTGACTTCGGTCAATACCGACATATTAAGCTTGCTGGCTAATTGATTAAGGGCAGTGTATTGCTCGTCGTCTAATACAGAAAGCATTAACAAGATGGCGTTTGCGCCAAAATAGCGGGCTAAATACACTTGGTATTCATCAATAAAGAAGTCTTTACATAATACAGGCTGTCTTAATTTAGCCTTAACCAAAGGCAAGCGTTCAAATTCACCTTGAAAGTATTTTTCGTCGGTTAATACCGACACACAGCTTGCGTATTCATCGTAAGCTTGGCAAATCTCATCTAAGTCAAACACAGGACGGATTAGGCCTTTAGATGGGCTAGCTTTTTTACATTCTAATATAAACGCAGCGCCTTTATTTTTGTGATCGTTTTGCAACGCCAGTTTGAAGTCTCTGTCGTTAGGCGTTAATTTTTCAATAAATTCAGTTAGCGGAAAATCAAGCTTACGTTGCTCAACTTCCAGTCTTTTATCTACAACAATTTTTTCTAATACATTCATTTTATTATTCTTTTCTTATTTAAACTGTTTGTTTTTTACTAAAAACTCGCAACTCGCAACTCGCAACTCGAAGCTCGTAACTCGAAACTTAAGTCCTATTACTAAGCGCTACAAAGTTTTCCAATGTTTGAATGGCTTGGCCTGATTTAATTGCGGCCAAAGCAGTCTCTAACGCTTGTTCAAACGAGTCACACAAACCATACAGGAATAATACAGGTGCTGTGTTTAATGCAACGGCAAAAGTATGCGCTTGTGTGCCATTGCCTGATAGTACCTGATGAATGTTTTCGGCATTCTGTTTTGGTGTGCCACCGGTTAACGCCTCAAGAGGGAATGACTTAAGACCAACATCTTCTGGTGTCATTTCAAATTCGGTTATTTCACCATTAAGCAACTGAACAATTTTTGTTTTACCGTGCAGTGCAATTTCATCCATACCAGAACCATGAACAACCCAAGCGGCTTTCTTGCCTAGTAACTTAAGAGACTCAGCAATTGGACGACAAAGCTCAGGGTCGTATACACCAAGAACTTGAACCGCTGCACTTGCAGGGTTAATTAATGGCCCTAATATATTAAAGATGGTTCTAGTTTGTAACATTTGTCTTACCGGCATAGCGTGACGAATACCCGAGTGATAAACCGGCGCCATTAAAAAGGTAAGATTGGTTTGTTCCAAACATGTTTTGGCTTGTTCTGGTGTCATGTCTAGTTTAATGCCTAACTCTGACAGTACATCGGCAGAGCCAGATTTAGACGACACCGCACGGTTCCCATGCTTTGCCATTTTAACACCACAAGATGCCGCTAAAATGGCACACATGGTACTGATGTTTATGGTTTTTGTACCGTCGCCGCCAGTACCGCAGTTGTCGGCAGTATCAAAATCATGAGACGGAAAGGCAAGGGCGTTATCACTCAATGCTTTTGCTGCACCTGCAATCTCAAATACCGTTTCACCTTTTATTTTTAACGCCGTTAAATATGACGATAATAAAATAGGATCTAATTCACCAGTGACAATATGAGTGAATAGTTGATGCGTTTGCTCAGACGTTAAGTCCGCACCGCCAATAACGTTATGTATTAATTCTAAGTTGGTCATGATCATTGTCATCGTAATTGTTCCGTTATTTAATTTAATAGTCAGCGCTATTTGGTTAAATAGTTAATGGCTTGTTCTAATAAACGTGAGCCATTGGTGGTTAAGATAGATTCTGGGTGAAACTGAAAACCTAATGTTTTGTGTGTTTCGTCAATAAACACCATAGGGATATCATCTAGCTGGCCAATAACTTCAATGCTGTCAGGTAAGTCTTTTACAATTAAAGAATGGTAACGAGCAACAGACATAGTGTCACCTAAGCCGTCAAATATTTCGTGATTTTGGCAAGTAATAACAGATGACTTTCCGTGTACGGTTTCACCAGCTAACGTTACGGTTGCGCCATAATGTTCTGCAATAGCTTGATGACCCAAACATACTCCGATAATAGGAATATTACTGACGGCATATTTAATAAGCTCGGTCATACAAACTGACTCAGATGGTTTACCTGGACCAGGGGATAAAAATAACAAAGGTTTTTCACCTGCAGTTAGGCTTTGTTTAATTTGTTCAATGATCAACTCTGGGTTCACCGTATTACGAAATATCTCTATGTCGTAATGTAAGCAACGTAGTTCGTCTACCAAGTTATAGGTAAATGAGTCTTGATTATCTAAAAAGAATATTTTGCTCATGTTAGTTAACTCCCTTAGTAGATAAGCCTGAGGCTGGGGACTCGCTAGAGCCTAAATGTAATTGACTTGCTTGAATTGCTTTTAATACCGCTTGAGCTTTGTTTTGGGTTTCTTCACATTCTGCAATAGGGTCTGAGTCGTAAACAACGCCAGCGCCAGCTTGTACATGCGCCAACCCATCTTTTACAAAGGCACTACGAATAACAATACAAGTATCCATATCACCAGAGCCATTTATATAACCCACTGCGCCGCCATAACTGCCTCGTCTTGCTTGTTCAACATTTCTAATTAACGTAGCGGCTCTGATCTTTGGTGCACCTACAAGTGTGCCCATATTCATACAAGCTTGATAAGCGTGTAGGGCGTCTAAGTCGTTTCTTAATGTACCAATGACGCGTGAGACTAAATGCATAACGTAAGAGTAACGGTCTACTTTTAATAACTCTTTTACATAACGAGTTCCCGGCTCACTGATACGGGCAACATCGTTACGGGCTAGGTCGACTAACATTAAATGCTCAGCCACTTCTTTTTTGTCATTTCTTAGGTCTAGCTCTATACGGGAGTCTAAATCTGCATTAATACTACCGTCAGCTCTAAAGCCGCGAATACGAGTGCCTGCAATTGGATACACTTCAACTTGCTTAGTAGTAGAAGAGTATTTCAGTGCTGACTCAGGAGAGGCACCAAACAAGGTAAAGTCGTCAGCTTTAAGGTAAAACATATAAGGGCTTGGATTATCTTGCTTAAGATGACGGTACGCATCTAAGGCGTCAGAACAAGGCAAGCTAAAACAACGTGACGGTACAACTTGAAACACATCACCTTGCACAATATTATTTTTTAATTGAATAACTTGTTGCTGAAACGAGTCGTCGGCAACATTAACTGAAATAGCCTTGTTATTAAGTACCGACCTAGGGGCTAATTGACTAAAGCCAAAGTTCTGTTTGTGGTCATTACTATTAGCCGCGTCTTTAATGGCTTTGTTTTTAATAGCGGAATCTAGCAGCTGTTTAAGTTCTTCTAGGCGTTTACCAACAGAGAAACAATTAGCAAAAGCGTTTTCGCCACTAAATACATTACCAATGAGTTCAGTTTGTTGTTTTTGATGATCAACAATCACCATAGTTTCAGCGAGATAAAACAGATAGTCAGGGCAGGTATTTAAGCCTTCACCAACATCGGGTAATGATTCAAAGTTAGCTAACATGTCATAAGCGAATACACCGCCTAAGAATAAAGCAAACGGTGAATCCTCTGGTGCCACTATAGAGTTAACCGCAGAGCGTAATACTTCAAATGCATTGGCTTGTTTCAAGCGGGTGTCTTCGTCAACATTAGTGTCGTTATCTAGGAAGGTGATAACTAACGTATTGTCGTTTAATTGGAGGTTTGTACTGTCTGCGTATTCTTGTTTAAAAATACCAGCTAAATGATGGACAACCGGTAAACCGTTATCAACCAGAGCGGTAACTGTGACTATCTGACCGTTACATTCAAACTTAACTGCGGTATCAATTAACATTAAACTTTTTAAGTTATCTTTACTGTCAATCTCGGCAGACTCTAACAAGAGTGAGTTTTGTTTGTCTTTACTAAAAAGTGAGAATATATCAAGCGGGTCATTTAAATAATTTGCTTTAATACTGATGCTGTTTACTTCACCAATTGTTGTCGTTATTTGACTAAATACCATTTTAATTACTTTTCTTATATTTTGTTAATCTGAAATTCATACTCTGAAAACTGGTTAAGCTTGTGATTAAATAGCTAAACGTAAGCCATAAAAAAACCCGCTCAATAAGCGGGTTTCTTTTATAATGTCGTAATATTACGCGCACCACTTATTCACCCGCTGATTTGGAAAGCCACCAATGCCATGTGAATGTTGAAGTGTTCATTTAGTTAAATCCTAAAGACGTAATATTTATTAAGTGTGTGTATAAAAACGTTTTTTACTACTTCTGTCAATTACTATTTCAGTGATAGTAGAACTAAATGCTATATGACATAATACGACCATAATATTTCTACCCATTTTGAGCCTACTTTGATTTACGATTTACATAGCCACACCACAGCGTCGGACGGTAGTTTAACGCCTGTTGAACTTATTACTCGAGCCGATGTTCGTCAAGTGGGTGTATTGGCGGTGACAGATCACGATACGGTTGATGCATTAGCGCTTGCTCAGGCAGAAATAGCAGAGAAAAAATTAACGTTAAAATTGGTTAACGGTGTTGAGATTTCAACTAAGTGGCACGGCTTTGAAATTCATATTGTCGGTTTATGTATTGACCCTCACAATGCTGAATTACTATCTCATCTGGATACTCAGTTAGAACATAGAGAAGCTCGAGCTATTTCTATGTCAGAGAAGTTAGCCAAAAAAGGATTTGAAAACGTTTACCAAGATGCTCGAGCCATGGCATTAGGTAAATGTGTTAGTCGTACTCATTTTGCCAAAGTATTATTACAACGTGGTGTGATACCAAATTTTGATGCTGCGTTTAAAAAATACATAGGCAAGGGCAAACCTGCTTATGTTTCAGCTAATTGGATGGATATTGAAACGGCAGTTAACATAATTCATCAAGCTGGTGGAATAGCCGTTATCGCGCATCCAATCAGATACGATATGTCTAACAAGTGGTTAGCTAAGCTGGTGGCTGAATTTTCTGAACACGGTGGTGATGCATTAGAAGTTGGATTAACCCAACTATCACCAAATCAGAGAACGCATATTGCAGGTCTGGCTAATCAACATGATTTATATAGTTCACAAGGTTCTGACTTTCATGCTCCAGCTCGTTGGACGGATTTAGGAAAAAGTTTATACCTAACAGAACAATGTAAACCCGTTTGGGAACATCCTAAATGGCGATTTGCTTAATATGGGCGTATAGTTAACTTATTAATTATGTTTAAGTTATAGTTAATTCGTCCCTAATATGTAAAAAATAAGAAGTAAAAACATGAGCCAATTTTTTCACATTCATCCGGATAATCCGCAAGGAAGATTGATATCTCAAGCTGCTACTATTGTTAAAAATGGTGGCGTTGTGGTTTATCCAACGGACTCTGGTTACGCCATTGGTTGTGCTATTGGTGATAAAAAAGCCATGGACAGAATTATCGCCATTAGAAATGTCGATAAAAATCATAATTTTACTTTGGTCTGTAGTGACTTATCTGAAATTGCCACGTTTGCACGAGTCGATAACGCCGCATTTAGAGCCATAAGAGCTGCAACGCCGGGTCCATATACCTTTATATTTAAAGGCACAAAAGAAGTGCCAAAACGTGTGTTAAATGACAAACGTAAAACGATAGGTATACGCGTTCCCAATAATAAAATTGCTCTTGATTTATTAGCGGAACTAGGCGAGCCATTAATGTCTTCTAGTTTGTTATTACCAGGCGATGAATTTGCCGAGTCAGATCCTGACGAAATACGCCAAAAGCTAGAAAAGCATGTGGATTTAATTATTCACGGTGGCTATTTAGGTGAAAAACCAACCAGTGTTATCGACTTATCAGACGATGAACCCAAAATATTAAGATATGGCGAAGGCGATACCAGCCAGTTTGAATAATAAAACGATGACAGATCCTCAAAACCCACCTTTGGTTAAACCAGAACATGACACAACGCAAATGGTGCAGCAAGCGCTGCCATTAGCGCTTGTCCGTGGTGAAATTGTTATTAATAAGCCGGAAGACCTATTTATTCCGCCAGATGCGCTTGAGGTTTTTTTAGACGCATTTGAAGGGCCGCTGGATTTTCTGTTGTATCTGATCAAAAAGCAAAAGTTCGATATTGTTGACTTACCGATCCAAGAGATCACCTTACAGTATATGGAATATGTTGATCTTATGCGTGAGGTTAAAATGGAATTAGCCGCTGAGTACTTAGTGATGGCGGCTATGTTGGCGGAAATAAAATCTAGATTATTACTGCCAAAAAATGTATTTGACGATGAAAATGAAGAAGACCCAAGAGCCGAACTGATAAGACGTTTACAAGAATACGAGATATTTAAACAAGCGGCACAAGATATCGACCAACTCCCTCGCATGGAACGAGACACCTTTATTTCTCGTGCTGTTATGCCAGAGACTATGCATCCAGAGATGTTAGAACCAGAAATAGATATGCAAGAGTTAGTGATGGCATTTCAGTCGGTATTAAAACGAGCATCAGCCTTTAGTCATCATGAAATTTCTGCCGAAGTATTATCCACCAGAGAAAGAATGACACAATTGCTAGATAGGTTAAGTCAAAGTGATAAGTTTGTATTATTCCACGACTTATTTGACGTTACAGAAGGGCGTTCAGGCGTTGTGGTTACTTTTTTAGCTGTGTTAGAGCTAGTAAAAGAAAGTTTGTTAGAGGTTATTCAGTCAGCGGCTTACGGACAACTCCACGTTCGTTATAAACAGTCCGAAGCAAATTGAGCATAAATATGATTATTGATGAAAAACATGAAGTAACAGAACTTAAACTAAAGCAAATAGTTGAAGCTGCTATTTTTACATCAGAAACTCCATTAACTTTGGATAAATTAAAACAAACTGTATTGATTAATGTTAAAGTGAGCAACAGTTTACTAAACTCTATTTTAAGTGACATAAAAAGTGACTATTCCTCTAGAGGAGTGAACTTGGTTAAATTGGCAAGCGGTTATCGTTTTCAAGCAGCTGAAAATTTAGGCCAGTGGTTAACCAATCTGTTATATGAAAAACCAGCTAAGTACAGCCGAGCGTTATTGGAAACATTAGCGTTAATTGCTTATAAACAACCAATTACCCGTGGTGAAATAGAAAATGTTAGGGGTGTATCGGTTAGCTCTAACATAGTGAGAACATTAGTAGAAAGAAACTGGATTAAAGTGGTAGGTCACAAAGAAGTGCCTGGAAGACCTTCGTTATATGGCACAACAAACGAATTTTTAGATTATTTTTCATTAACCAGTTTGTCTCAGTTACCTGAATTAATTGAGCCAGAGTCGTTAGATATAATCGCCCAAAGAATTGAAAATGAATTTATGGGGCAAGCTGAAGAACCTGCTAACCAAGAAGTGGATAGTGAAGAAGACTCAGCAAACCCAGACAAATTAAGCGTAGAGACAGAGTAAAGAATTAATGAGTGAAAAATTACAAAAAGTGTTAGCCCGTTCTGGTGTAGGCTCTCGCCGCGAGATGGAAACCTATATTTCAAGTAACCGAGTTAGTATTAACGGTAACGTTGCTAAGTTAGGCGACAGGGTTGAAGGAACAGAAACCATCCGTGTTGATGGTCATATTATTGAAGCCCGTTCTGAAACAGAAGAAATATGCCGAGTGATCATGTACAACAAGCCGGAAGGTGAAATGTGTACACGTAAAGATCCAAAAGGACGTCCAACGGTATATGACAGATTACCTAAGCTTAAAAATAGCCGCTGGATTGGCATTGGCCGACTAGATATTAATACCAGTGGTTTATTGTTATTTACCAACGATGGTGAACTTGCCAACCGTTTAATGCACCCAAGCTATCAAATTGAGCGTGAGTATTCAGCGCGAGTATTTGGTGACGTGCAACCTGAACATTTGCAAAACCTAATCAAAGGGGTTGAGCTTGAAGATGGTTTGGCTAAATTTGATAAGATCAAAGCCGACAAATCTAATCATGATGAAAACTCTAATAGTTGGTTTAACGTATCGTTAAAAGAAGGCCGTAATCGTGAAGTTAGACGCTTATGGGCATCACAAGAATTAACAGTAAGCCGACTTATTCGAATTCGTTATGCTGATGTAACGCTAGAGAAACGTTTGATGCAAGGTGGCTGGAAAGAACTTGGACTTGAAGACTTAAATGCACTACGTAAAAAAGTAGGCCTAGATAGAGAATTAAGAGAGTTCAATACCAGTGTTACTGTAGATAATGCACAAAATAGACGTGTTGAGCATGCTCGTATAAAACGTGCGGTGCGAAAACACAAACAACGCCGCATTACTAAGTAATTAGCATACAACAAACAATACAAAAAAAGCCTCAATTTAAAGTAAATTGAGGTTTTTTTATGTCAAAAGAATTTATACTAATTTGATTAAGTATTTAGTCAATCAGGTTACTTTGGTTGTACATCCAAAGATTGACCATTCACATCTTTACTTTCATCCGACATTAAATAGAGATAACTTGGCATTAATTGCTCAGGTAATTTAAGTTTTCTAACATCTTCAGAAGGGTATGCTCTTGCACGCATATTGGTTTTTGTTGCACCTGGGTTCACACAATTTGTACGAATATTGGTATTCTCAAACTCATCTGCCATGGTTTGCATTAAGCCTTCAGTGGCAAACTTAGAAAACGCATAAGCTCCCCAAAACGCACGGCCTTTTTTACCAACGCCACTAGATGTAAAAACAACGGAAGCGTTTGGTGCTAATTTAAGGGCTGGGATTAACGCCTGTGTTAAAAAGAATGTACCTTTAAAATTCACTTTCATTACATCATCAAAAGTACCTTCATCAACATGTTGTAAAGGACTTAACGCGCCTAAAATGGATGCATTATTTAATAAACCATCGAGTTTGCCATATTCAGATATTATGGTTGATGCCATATCTTGATAATTTTTAACGGTTGCGCCTTTTAAGTCCAATGGAATTATAGAAGGTTCTTTGTAACCCGCTTCAACGATTTCATCGTAAACCGCTTCCAGCTTCTTCGTTGTTTTACCAAGTAAAATAACTTCAGCACCATGTTGAGCATAAGTTATTGCAGCTTGTCTGCCGATACCAGACCCGGCTCCAGTAACGAGTATAACTTTGTTGTTTAGTTCATTTTTTGATGTTTGAAAATCTATATGTTTCATAAATACTTAGCAAAATGTTTAAAATCCCTGCAATGTTACATTGCTGTAAAGAATAATTCACTACTGAGTATTCAAAAGATCATTAAAAGTGCAGCCAAAGTGCATAAAAACCTTATTAATTAATAATTTTGACTAGCTTATTGCAAATAAGTGAGGTAACTTTGACTGGTCTAAACTGTTAAAAAAGCGTCCATAAAAAAAAGCCAAATTAATTGGTAAAAATAATTAGGACCCAGGGGAGCAATATGAATAAATTAGCAATAAGTATCGCAATCACCAGTGTACTGGGATTGTCAGCCTGTGATGATAAATCATTAAAAGATGTTCAACAGGAATCTGTAGAAGCACAACAAGAGATAAAAGAATTAAGCACACGTCTTAGAGTGGTATGGGACCCTGCCAATGGCAACGTCTCAGCACCAACTGACTTATTATTTAGTGGTACGTCTGATTTTACATTGGAAATGCCAGGCGAAGTGGCAGCTAAAGCCGCAGGCGACGCTGTAGACTTCACAAATCCATCAAATATACTTGGTGCATTAGATGGTTGGGGAACACAAAACCCATTTGTGGTTTCAATTGAAGCTGACGATGAAAGCGTTGCTATTGACGCAACGACTATTAATGGAACATCTGTTGTTCTTTATAAAGTCGTAAGTTATCCAGATTTTAGAGATGCAGATTGTGCTGATACATCTAAAGCAACGTTAATGTGTAAAGCGGTTTCAAAACTTAATTACAATGAAGATTATATAGCAAGTACTTCAGGTAACAGTATTGTTATTGTTCCGTTAAAACCATTAACTGCACAAACAAGTTATGCATTAACGTTAACTAAAGGTATTAAAGATACCAATGGTAATTCTTTAATGCCTTCTTCTACTTATGGTTCAGTAGAGCAAGATATAACAACGACTCCATTAGTATTGCCATCATTAGCTGACAGTGAATTAAATGCGACGCAAGCTGGTATTCGTACACTACAAACTTTAGTTAATAGCTTTGAAAGTGTATTAGCCAGAGACCTTGATGCTGACCGAGATGATATTGTTTATACACAAGTATTTACAACTCAATCTGCAGGTGTAGCAGGTACAGATCCTCTACAAATAACTAAGCTACTAAGTGCTAAAGAATTTGCAACAAGACCACTTGCTACCATTCTTACATCTGAAGGTTACAACGTAGCAGAGGCATTTGCTGGAGCTGGGCAAACATTAACGCCTATTGCAACGGCTTTGTATAGCAGTGCAGATGTATATAGTGGGGCTATACCCGTTCCTTATTACCTTGATACACCAGAAACTGGCGACCCACTTACCGGTAGATGGGAAGCTGCTTGTGATAGCGGTATTGTTCTTGCTGCAGCGACTGACGCACAAAAAGCGGCTGGTACAGTAGGAGATTCTAATGATACTTGTGTAGCTTTAGGTTTAGCGGATTTAGGATTAGACACGCAACGTCATTTAACTAAATACAACCCATTACCAAAAACTAAAAGTACAAAAATTATTGATGTTCAAGCTACATTGCCAAATGTAGCAGCAGCTAATTCATTTAGAGACCTTATTTCTGGTGGACAGTATCCTGATATTGAAAAACCAGAAGCAGGTTGGCCAGTAGTGATCATCCAGCATGGTATTACGTCTAAAAAAGAAGATATGTTAGCCACAACTGGTTGGTTATCGGCAAATGGTTACGCAACTGTTGCTATTGATCATCCTTTACATGGCGAACGTAGTATTCCTGTTGGAGATGGTACATTTATAAGTGCAACTAGTTCGCTCACTGATCCGTCTGATGATACATCAGCTCCTGTATACCCAGGAAATGCGGCAACGACTTATCTTAATTTATCTAGCTTGTTAACGGCTCGTGATAACTTACGTCAATCTGCTGCTGACATTTTACAACTTAGGCTTGCGATTAATGTATTATATGATGTTACGTCAGGTGATGTCTCTGTTGACCCAGCTAATGTATATTTTATGGGGCACTCTCTGGGTGCATTAACTGGCGTTAACGCAGTTGCTGTAGCCAATACCCCTATAAGTGCAGATACAGTTGCTGATAGCACAATTGAAGATGAAACGGTTAGAGCTACAACAGCTGAAGCTACGGCGACAGCGCTAAATAATTTATATAAAATTAAAGCGGCTGTATTTGCTAATCCTGGTGCATCAGTTGCTAATTTCTTAGTTGAGTCAGGCTCTTTTGGTCCATTAGTTAAAGCATCAGTTATATTTGGTTTAGGTAATGAATTAACAGATCTTGCTACTGCTGAATTAGCAGGTTGTGGTTTTACGGCTACTGCAGCTCCAACAAGTGCTGAATTAATTTGTGCTTATACCGCATTAGAAGCTGAAGGAACTTACACTGCAGCAATAAACTCAGCTATTAGCCAATTTGCTTTTGCTGCTCAAGGTGCGTTAGAAGCGGGTGATCCGTCAAACTACACCCAACTGTTAAAAACACTTGGTACTCCAGTGTTAGTATATGAAATTGCTGGTGATGGAACGTCTGATAACTTACCAGACCAAACCATCCCTAATTCTTTATCTACCGATCCCCTTAAAGGTATTGCGGGCACTACTGGATTAGCTAATCAATTAGGGTTATCTCAGATTGTTGGTAGTATAGATGACACTGAAGCAACTAGTGGTATTGTTAGATTTACAAGTGGTAGTCATTCTACTTTTGCAGATCCAACGGATGATGCTGATACGGATGCTACTGTTCATACAGAAATGCAGACTATAATGTATCAATTCTTTAACTCTGACGGCAAAACATACTCACCTACAGCGGGTAAATGTGTTGTTAAAGATGTAAATGATGCCTCTTGTTCTGAATAATTAACTACGTTAATCGTTCATATTTAAGTTAAATGCTTGAATTAAAAAATAAAAAAAACCAGCTTCGGCTGGTTTTTTTTGTATGCACATATTCTGAACGGTGGGTTTTTAGCTAGGTTTGTTACTAAAGCTTTTTTACCGTTAGTGGTTTAAATTTACCTTTTAAGCCATATATACAAACCAATTGAATTGAAAATAAAACTTAAAACGTAAGGATGTTACCTTGGAATTTTTATACCAGTACGGATTGTTTGTGGCTAAAGCCATAACTATTGTTATTGCCATTGCTGCGATTATGGGACTTATTGTAAGTGCCGCTGTAAAAGGTAAAGCAAGTAACAAGGGCGAGTTATACGTTGATAACATCTCTGAAGAGATTGAAGACACAATAGTTGATTTAAAACGTTCGTTATTAAATAAAGACGAGCTAAAAGCGTTTGATAAAAACCTTAAGAAAGAGCTTAAACAAGAAGTTAAAAAAGACAGTAAAAATAAAGATAAAAAACGTCCTAATATGTTTGTTGTGTCGTTTGATGGAGGTGTATACGCCAATGAAGTTGAATCTTTGCGTGAAGAGATTTCTGCAATTATTTCAATTGCGCAGCCGGGCGATAAAGTATTAATTAAATTAGAAAGTCCAGGTGGTGTGGTGCACGGTTATGGTTTAGCGTCATCACAAATCGCACGTTTGCGTAATGCCGATATTGAAGTGATAGCTTCGGTTGATAAAGTAGCGGCCAGTGGTGGTTACATGATGGCTTGTGTGGCGAATAAAATCATTTCGGCACCATTTGCTATAATCGGCTCAATTGGTGTAGTGGCTCAGTTACCAAACTTTAATAAGTTATTAAAGAAACACGACGTTGAAATTGAACAGCATACAGCAGGCAATTTTAAACGTACGTTAACTATGTTGGGTGAAAACACTGACGAAGCTCGTGAAAAATTCAAACAAGAATTAGCTGATACGCATATCTTATTTAAAGACTTTGTTAGTGAATACCGTCCGCAGTTAGATATTGAGAAAGTAGCAACTGGCGAGCATTGGTATGGCAAACAAGCACTTGATTTAAAACTGGTTGATGAATTATCAACAAGTGATGACTTTGTGTTAAATGCAGTTAAAGAGCATACACTCTATAAAGTTGAATATAAGATAAAGCAAAAACTAGCAGAGAAGCTAGGCGTTGCCGCCGCCGCTGGTGTATCTAGCATGGTTAGTAAAATGACTTCTTGGTCTTTCACAGCTAATAAATAACCTAGACTCACAGAAGCTAAAAATAGTTATAAATAAAGGTAAAGATATGTTCACTGGAATAGTACAAACCAAAGCCGTAGTTTCTGCATTTGTTGGTAATGATAAATTTAGAACGCTTACGTTAGCGGTTGCCAGTGAATATTTGAATAACTTAACCATAGGCGCAAGTATCGCCATTAATGGTGTGTGCTTGACGGTAACTCATTTTGAGCAAGCGTCCTCAGTCAATGAAGGTCATTCAACTGGGCAAGGCCATTCAATAGGGATGGTCCAGTTTGATATTATTGATGAAACATTAAAACAAACCAATTTACTCAAGTTAGATATCGGCCATAAGGTTAATTTTGAGCGTTCGGTTACTTTTGGGACTGAACTTGGTGGCCATATCGTGTCTGGCCATATTCAAACCACAGCTAAGATCACAGATATTCAAACCAGTACTGATAATTGTAAAGTGTCACTAGCTGTAGATAGCCAATGGATGAAGTACATTTTATACAAAGGGTTTGTATCGGTTAATGGTTCAAGTCTCACGGTAGGTAATACCACAGAAAATAGCTTTAATTTACACCTGATACCAGAGACGTTAAAACTAACTAATTTAGGGAGTGCTGAAGTAGGGGATTATTTGAATATTGAAGTTGATCAGCAAACCTACACTACGGTAGAAACCGTAGAGCGTTACTTAAAACAGCATCATGGTTAAAAACGCTGGAAGGCTCGAAAGCTCGAAGGTTTGAAAGATGGAAATGTAAAAAACATCCAAAGCTATAAGCTGTAAGTAAAAGCTTAAGACAAATAAACTCGCAGCTCGTTGCTCGCAACTCGAAGCTCTAAACTCGCCCGCTCACGTCTCAATAAAACTGCTCGTCATCAGCATCTATGGTCAATTCAACTTTTTGTAGTGCATCGTTAAGATGCATTCCCATATGAATTGCATTGCAGCAATCAGGGCAGTCTTCGTAATAGTTTTGATCACCATTACTGGCATCAAATTCAAAATTAACTTTATGTCCACAATGCGGACATGAAATGGTTTTGTTAAATGTATTCATGTTTGCCTACCTTTTTGCCTATGTTTCGACTCGGTTAGGCTTTCTCACCTCCATGATTACTTCTACCACCGTCTACTGCAATAATTTGACCGGTAACGTAGCTTGCCTCAATTAGATATAAAATTGCTTGTGCTATATCCTCAGGTGAACCTAGCCTTTGTAAAGAAATTTCACTTATCACTTGTTGTTTGTCCTGATCATTTAAGTCATTTTCATGCCATAAAATTGCACCAGGTGCGATTCCATTAACTCTTATATTAGGTGCTAATTCACGGGAAAGCGACTTTGTTAACATAGCTAATCCGGCTTTTGCCATGCAGTAAACCGAGTAACCTTTAAGCGGACGTTCAGCATGAATGTCTATCATATTAATAACACAGCCTTTTGTTTGCTCTAGCTGCTGCTTAAAGGCCTGGATTAAAAAGAAGGGGGCTTTTAAATTAGTCGACATTAAATCGTCCCATTCACTTAATGCCGTTTCGCCAACATTAGTCGGGTAAAAGCTACTGGCATTATTTACTAATACATCTAAGCGGCCAAATACGGCGATTACTTGATCTGCAATCTGCTGATATTGCTCAAATTGCGTTAAATCTCCGCTAACCAGTTGTGCAGTGTTTGGTGATATCTGGTTTAACTCATCCACTAAGGCTTGTGCTGCATCAGTAGAGTGATTGCAGTGAACTATGGTTCTATAGCCTTTGGCGTGCAAACTGCGCACAGTTTGCTTGCCAATTCGTTTGGCTGAGCCGGTGACAAAGGCTACTTTTTGAAATTGAGTCATATTGGGTATTGCTCGCCGAATTAATAACAGATGTGTAATAGTGTCATTGTATGTCTTGCTAATACAAAACTGCAAATTGAATATTACTCAATACACCTGCAGCTCTTGCGTTAATGCTCTAGATAAAATAAAATCCGTGACTCACAAAATTCTTAAATTTATTGATATAAATACTGATTGGACTGTAACCATTCAAATATGTCATAAATCTTAACAAAATTAAGTATATGCGACGCATTGTAGGCGCCGCCACTGTACCAAGGAAACCTCATGCCAGTTATTACATTACCTGATGGAAGTCAGCGTTCATTCGAAAATCCAGTTTCAGTTTTAGATGTTGCCAATGATATTGGTCCAGGTTTAGCTAAAGCGACAATCGCCGGTAAAATCAACGGTGTTCAAGTTGATGCCTGTGAAATCATGGATAAAGACGCGACTTTACAAATTACCACAGCCAAAGATGACGAAGGTGTTGAAATTATTCGTCACTCTTGTGCGCATTTATTAGGTCATGCAATAAAACAATTGTATCCAGATTGTAAAATGGCAATTGGTCCAACGATTGATAATGGCTTTTATTATGACATCGATATGGAACATACAATTTCACAAGATGACATTCTAGCGATTGAAAAGCGCATGATGGAATTGGCTAAAACCGATTACCAGGTTGTTAAGAAAACGGTTAGCTGGCAAGAAGCGCGTGATGTATTTGAAGAACGTGGCGAAATGTACAAAATTCAAATCCTTGACGAAAATATTGAAAAAGATGATCGTCCAGGTTTATACCACCACGAAGAATACATCGACATGTGTCGTGGTCCTCACGTTCCAAACATGAAGTTTTGCCAACACTTTAAATTAATGAAAGTGGCTGGTGCATACTGGCGTGGTAACTCTGACAACAAAATGTTGCAGCGTATTTACGGCACAGCATGGGCTGACAAAAAACAATTAAAAGCATATTTAAAACGTCTTGAAGAAGCTGAAAAGCGCGATCACCGTAAAATCGGTAAAGCATTAGATTTATTCCATTGGCAAGAAGAAGCGCCAGGAATGGTGTTTTGGCACAATGATGGTTATGCAATTTATAACGAACTAGAAAAGTTTATCCGTCGCAAATTAGCTGAATATGATTACGATGAAGTGAAAGGGCCATTAATGATGGACCGCTCTTTGTGGGAAAAATCAGGTCACTGGGATAAATACGCAGAAAACATGTTCACTACGCACTCTGAGCACCGTGAATATGCAATTAAGCCGATGAACTGCCCAGGTCACGTTCAGATATTTAACCAAGGTTTAAAGTCTTACCGTGATTTACCATTACGTATGGCTGAGTTTGGTTGTTGTCACCGTAATGAACCATCAGGGTCTTTACATGGTTTAATGCGTGTACGTGGCTTTACGCAAGATGATGCCCATATCTTCTGTACAGAAGAGCAAATTCAGCAAGAAGTTATCTCTTGTATTGAAATGGTATTTGATTGTTATAAGACATTTGGTTTTGAAGATATCAGTATTAAATTGTCTACACGTCCAGATCAACGTGTTGGTAGTGAAGAAAGTTGGGATAAAGCTGAAAAATCATTAGAAGATGCCTTAAATGCTAATAATCTTGATTTTGATTTCCTTCCGGGTGAAGGGGCGTTTTATGGTCCTAAAATTGAGTTCACATTACACGATTGTTTAGGTCGAGCTTGGCAATGTGGCACAATTCAGGTCGACTTTTCAATGCCAGGTCGTTTAGGTGCAACTTATGTTGCTGAAGATAATGATCGTAAAACACCAGTGATGATCCACAGAGCAATTTTGGGCTCAATGGAACGTTTTATCGGAATTGTGATTGAAGAATATGCTGGATTGTTACCAACTTGGTTAGCACCAAAACAGGTAGTAATTATGAATATTACTGATTCTCAGGCCGAATATGTGCAAAAAGTGCAAAAAAAGTTAAAAGAACATGGAATTAGAGTCATTTCGGACTTGAGAAATGAGAAGATAGGCTTTAAGATCCGTGAGCATACTCTTAAACGTATTCCTTACATGTTAGTTGTTGGCGAAAAAGAGAAAGAAACAGGACAAGTTGCAGTCCGAACTCGCAAGGGTGACGATTTAGGTTCTGTTACTTTGGACGAATTTATAGCCCAATTTGATGAAGTAGTGAAAAACTACAAGTAAGAATATAAGTAAGAAACTGCAATTTAGTTTTACAACATTATAAGACTAAATTGCATTAAAAAATTCAAGGTGAGTTGAACAAACATTAAGTAATAGTGATGTTCGACTTTTAAGATTCTATTATTGGAGGATTTTGCCATTAGAGCGCAAAACAAGAGAGGCCAAAAGGCTGCTCAAAACAGGTTAAATGAAGAGATTACACTTACTGAAGTTCGATTAGTTGGACTTGAAGGTGAGGCATTAGGTGTTGCTACAATTGAAGAAGCACTAGCGGCTGCGGCCGAAGCTGGTGTTGATTTGGTAGAAATTAGTCCAAATGCAGAGCCACCTGTTTGTAAAGTGATGGACTATGGCAAATTTCTATACGAAAATAGCAAAGCTCAAAAAGAACAAAAGAAGAAGCAAAAACAGATCCAGGTTAAAGAAATTAAATTTCGACCTGGGACTGATGAAGGTGACTACCAGGTAAAACTACGCAACCTGCGTCGCTTCATCGAAAGTGGTGACAAAACGAAAGTTACGATCCGCTTCCGAGGCCGTGAGATGGCACACCAAGGCATAGGTATTGAGTTATTAAATCGTGTTAAAGCTGATTTAGATGATATATCAAATTGTGAGTCTTTCCCTTCTCGTGCAGAAGGAAGACAAATGGTGATGGTACTCGCGCCAACCAAGAGCAAGTAATTGCTCTTAAAATGTCGGTAACTAGGGCCTTAAAAGTAGCTAACTATTCTTTTTAAGAACAAGTAACTCGCCTTATTACCATTTTATTAACACTGACCAATGCGGAGTCCAGGCAATGCCTAAAATGAAGACCCATAGTGGAGCGGCTAAACGCTTCAAAAAAACTGCCTCTGGCGGTTACAAACGTAAACAGTCTCACTTACGTCATATTTTGACTAAAAAGAGCTCTAAGCGTAAACGTCACTTACGTAACAAAGAAATGGTATCGAAGGTTGATAAACCGTTAATTGATCGTATGTTGCGTGTAGCTTAAGAGAGGAGACTGAATTATGGCAAGAGTAAAACGTGGTGTACAAGCTCGCAAGAGTCACAAAAAAGTACTAAAGGCTGCTAAAGGTTATTACGGAGCACGTTCACGTGTTTATCGCGTAGCGTTTCAAGCAGTAACAAAAGCTGGTCAATATGCTTACCGTGACCGTCGTCAAAAGAAACGTGTTTTCCGTCAATTATGGATAGCTCGTATCAATGCGGCAGCTCGTCAAAACGGTTTGTCTTACAGCAAATTCATGAATGGCTTGAAAAAGGCATCTATTGAAGTTGATCGTAAGATCTTAGCTGATATCGCTGTATACGACCAAGCAACATTTGCTGTTTTGGTTGTTAAAGCTAATGAAGCTTTAGCTGCTTAAATTAAGCACATAGTTTGATTATTAAAAAAGGAAGCCTAGGCTTCCTTTTTTATTTCTACTTTTATATATCTATCTTTTTTATCTTTAGAAAACACACCATATTCATTTGAATCCCCATACTGTCTAACAAAGACTTGGTTTGGCATAAAACAAGGTTTGTTAAATTCAATATAAACATTGCCTAAATCTTCACCTGTCTTTTTAAATACACTCGACAAGCATTGATGAGCGTTAAACATTCCATGAATTAACACTGACTTTAAGCCTAATTTTTTGGCTAGGTAAGGGTGTAAGTGAATTGGGTTCAAATCGCCTGACAATAAAGCATATTTCCATGAGGTTTTTAGGTTTATTGCGTAGCTACAAAAGCAGTTGTTTAACTGAGCGAGTTCAGACTTTTCAGTCGTTTCTCTTTGGTTGGCTTTATATCCTGCTTTTTTATCTAACATCACATTGGTATTACGGATTGTGAGTTCATCTTGTTGGTAAAACTCGGACTCTATTTTATAAGTAAGTCCTTTGTTGCTAGATTTACATTCTTTAATCGTTACCTGGATATCGTAAGGTAAAAACCAATTGTGCTTAGCATGTTGGGATATTTCACAGCTTAAATGAATTAAGCCCATTAACGACGAAGGAATAGGTGCTTGTGTTACGCACTGTATCATCGACTTAAAACCAGCTAAAAAAGAATAACTTTTTATGTCATCAGGTTGACCAAATACCTTAGTAAATGAGGTTATTTGTTTTTCTGAGGCATAGTTGTTTTTTATGGTGATAGAGAAGGGCTTAAAATCTTCTAAATTAGTTTTTTTTGCACGTAATGCACGAATAATTAACTTTGGAACTGAATGTGATGGTTGAATAATAGACATAGCATTACTTGATAGATTAACCTGCGACAAGGATAAGAAACTAATGAGATGGATTCAATTGTAGATTGCTATAATTTTCATTTAATTGTCATATTAGGGTTAAAATAGCCGTTTTTATTCGAATTTGATATTCAATAAAGTTATTTATAGCTTATTTAGCCTTAATTTATGACAGTCAGTAACAACTGAACTCAGTGTTAAGTTATTTGTTAAAAGTATTTTGAATTGTTATAAAGCCCAAATGAAATTAAAAGTCAGTATTGTTAAATACTGGCAGAGTTATATGAATTGGCATTCATTATATAAACCATATAATTGCATTGTCTATTTGCTATTGCGCTTAGCCGTTTACTCACAAAATTAAGTAAGAAGAAAAATAAATGAAAATTGATGTTATCCCTGTCACAGCGTTCCAACAAAACTGCAGCATAATTGTATGTACTCATACAAATAAGGCCGCAATTGTTGACCCAGGCGGGGAAGTAGACAGAATTAAAGCAAGGTTAATTGAGCTAAACGTGGAGCCTGAAAAAATACTGATCACTCATGCTCACATCGATCATGCTGGCGGTACCAAAGATTTAGCTGACGCACTAGATTTACCCATTGAAGGGCCTGAAAAAGAGGACCAATTTTGGATAGATAAATTAGATGACCAATCTCGTATGTTTCAATTCCCTGAAGCTAAACCCTTTGTGCCAACTCGCTGGTTAAAACATGACGATACCGTCACGGTTGGTAATTTATCGTTTGAAGTTAAACATTGTCCAGGGCACACGCCAGGGCATGTGATTTTCATTAATCACCAGTTTAAGTTTATCTGGGTAGGTGATGTATTGTTTAAAGGCAGTATGGGGCGCACAGACTTCCCTAGAGGCGATCACCAAACACTAATTGACTCTATCCATGCAAGTTTATTAACTCTACCAGATGATTATCAGTTTCTGTCCGGCCATGGTCCAGTGTCTAATATTGGCCATGAAAGAACAACAAATCCATATATTATCAATAATTAAGCTTTTGAGCATCGCACTCATTTAATTGGACGTACTAGAGTGAAAGAAACAGAAAGACTAAAACATCAATTTTACGTTATGTTACACAAGATATGCTCCGAGACATCAAGTGGTTTAATAAAAATAATAATAATTTTATCAAGTACTTATATGTTAACTGCTTGCTCCCTATCTTCGAGAGTTTGGGCAATAGGAGCACATTCAATTGAAGGATACGCAAACCAAAGTAAGACCTTAGAAAATGGTGAGAGCTTAGTTAGATTATCAGAAGCCGAATTGGTCAGTGGCGGTGATACTCAACCACTACAGAGTTTGAATAAAATGGTCAAACAAAACCGTTTTGACTATGAAGTGATAACAGTAAAAATAAATATAAACGATATAGTGTGGGATGATGAAAAGAACGGAACTATTAGCATAGTGATTGATGGCGATTTAAAAGAGTTTCAGGTTAATAAGAGCTCCAACAGTTTAAAATTGGTTCATTACTATAGAGATTGGTATAGCTATCCGGCACAAACTTTATTAGTTCCAGCTTATATCTCTGATGTAACAAGTTCTTTAGTCATTGTTACCTTATACATCATAGCCACATAATGAATTATCTTTTGAGGTTATTCCAATAACAGTAATAACATTGAGTAAGTGCGTTAGCTAATTATTAGACGGTATTTAAAATATGAAATACATTTTTTAGCATGTACCCCAATTTACAAAGTATTTAAACTTCACCCATTTAAAGTGGGTGACACTGTTATATACAATTGGTAATGAAGTTGTTGCATAAGAAAAACTACGAGATGGCCCGCAAACAACCTAACTTATATTTGAAGCGTTAGAAGCCATGTATCAGTATTAGCATATTGTTGTATGGATAGGGGGAGAAAACGTTTTACGTGAGATTTAAGAGCATAAAAAAGTCCTATTATGATTTACTCATAATAGGACTTTTTTATAATTTGCAAGCTTGTTTTTTAAGCGAGATTAATTAGCTTTTTTGTATTCGTCACAAGCTTTCGTGTCATTACATTCACCGTAAAGATATAAGCTGTGGTGTGTTAGTTTTACATTGTAACGTTCTGCTACCATAAGTTGATGTTGTTCAATAACATCATCTTCAAATTCGATAACTTTGCCACATTTTAAACAAACTAAATGATCGTGATGATGTTTATCACTTAATTCAAATACAGATTTACCACCTTCAAAATGATGGCGTGTCACAATACCGGCATCGTCAAATTGATTAAGCACTCGATAAATAGTGGCTAATCCAATTTCAGCATCCTGCTCTAACATCAACTTATAAAGGTCTTCAGCACTTATATGTTCGTCAGGAATAGATTTAAGTATCTCTAACACTTTAAGTCTTGGAGAGGTAACTTTTAGTCCGGCGTTTTTTAGTTGAAGATCGTTTTCAATCATTTGTAATTTTTCTTCTTATTAATTTGATTGTGATTATAGGCAATAAAAGCAAGTAATTAAACCATAAGTAAATTAAGGTTATTTTTTACTGTTATTTACTGCCTAATAATTGGTTATATCGTGCTTGCCCATAAATCGTATTCATCGGAATGGTCGATTTTAACGTCTACTAACTGCCCAGCTTCTAGATTAGTTTCGCCATTTAGGTACACCATACCATCAATTTCCGGTGCATCAGCAAAGGTTCTGCCAATCGCGCCTTCTTCATCAACTTCGTCAATTAAAACGGACATGGTTTTACCAATTTTAGCTTTTAATTTATTGGTGCTAATAACTTGTTGTTTTTCCATGAAACGAGCATAACGCTGTTCTTTCACATCTTCATCAACTTGGCCTTCAATTTCATTGGCTTTTGCACCTTCAACTGCGCTGTACTTGAAACACCCAACACGGTCTAACTGAGCGTCTTCCAACCAATCTAATAACATTTGGAAGTCTTCTTCAGTTTCACCAGGGAAACCAACAATGAAGGTAGAACGAATGACAATTTCAGGACAAATATCACGCCATTTTTGAATGCGTTCAAGTACTTTTTCTGCTTGGCCTGGGCGTTTCATCGCTTTAAGTATTTTAGGACTGGCATGCTGAAAAGGTATATCTAAGTAAGGTAGTAATTTACCTTGGCTCATAAGTGGTATTACTTTATCAACTGACGGGTAAGGGTAAACATAATGTAGACGAACCCACATGCCCATTTCACCTAGTTTTTCACACAAGGTTTTCATATCTGTTTTTACTGGCGCGCCGTTCCAAAAATCCATCTTGTGTTTTACATCAACACCGTATGCGCTAGTGTCTTGCGAAATAACTAATAGTTCTTTTACGCCAGCGGCTTTTAAGCGCTCGGCTTCTGATAGCACTTCACCGATTGGACGAGAAACTAAATCACCCCGCATTGACGGAATGATGCAGAAAGTACATCTGTGGTTACAACCTTCAGATATCTTTAAATAAGCAAAATGTTTTGGTGTTAATTTAACGCCATGGTCCGGCACTAAATGTTCAAACGGGTTATGTTCTGGTTTTGGTAAATGTTGGTGAACTTGATTTAACACTTCTTCGTAAGCGTGAGGACCAGTAACCGCAAGAACATTTGGGTGGATTTCGCGAATTTCATCGTCTTTAACACCTAAACAGCCGGTTACGATAACGCGTCCGTTTTCTTTTAGTGCTTCACCAATGGTATCTAATGATTCTTGTACTGCAGTATCAATAAAGCCACAAGTGTTAACAATAACTAAGTCAGAGTCGTTATAAGTGTTGACCACTTCATAACCTTCAGTACGTAACTGAGTAAGAATACGCTCTGAATCCACAAGGTTTTTTGGACAACCAAGACTAATAAATCCTATACGACTTCCAATATCAAAAGACTGACCATCTTTAGCAGCTTGTTCGTGCTGTTGTTCAATCACCTTAACCGGTGTTTCTAAAGTAGTGGTTTGTTTTGCTTTCGCAGGGTCGAATTTGTTTACTGTCATTTTGTCTCTAAAAAAATAAGGCGTTAAAATTGCGCGTATTATATAGCAAACATAACTTAGGTGGTATGAGTAGATATCCTAAAGTGGATATTAAATACCAAAACATCACAATTAAATCACAATGTCCGGTTTATCTAACGGTTATAGATTGTTGAAAATTATTAGTTAATTGAGGTTTGGTAAATGACAGTTTAAAGTCCAAAAACTAATCATAATACGATTAGTCATCACTACGGTTAGCACAACTCTTGCTATTGAAAACGACGGCTCTAAAATCAGAACGTGCAAATCGGCGACAAGACAATAGAAATAATAAGATGTAACTGTCATGTCATACATCGTAATAAAACATAATTGAACGCATGAAATTTAAACGTTCGACTTTTATTCTTATTTACAATAGCTTACGTTCTGTTTTTCTACTTATTAAGGAAGGCCATTAAAATGCTATTCAAATTATCCAGACTTGTTATTGGACTTACAGCACTAACTTGCTCATCAATTGCAGCTGCCGAAAAAATAACATTTGAAACCAGTGTCAGCAAAACGACTGATACATTGGTTGTGTTTCACGGTAAAAACCAATCGAATATGATATATGAAAAATATAATAAAAAAGCGAATGGACAGCTTGATAAAGCGATTGCCGCGATTAACTTTAAAGGTAATTACGGTAAATTTATTGAAATCTTAGCGCCAAACAACTTAGCTTATCAACGTGTCGTGATTGTTGGTACGGGTGAAAAAACGCTTTCTAAAGACAAGCTAACAAAATTAGGCGCTAATTTATCTGCAAAACTTGAGAAAAAATCAATTTCTAATATTACCATTGCTGCTGATGATCTAGATGGCAGTAATGCAGAAACCAGTGCGTTATTAGCGCATGGTATTAGCTTACGTGCTTATAGCTTTGATAAATACCTTAAAGAAAAGCGTCAAGAAAAAAACTACTACTTTGACGTAAGTGATGGCAAAGCAGCAACTAAAGCTTATCTACCATTAAGTTATATAGAAAGCGGTGTGTTCTTAGCGCGTGACTTAACAAACGAAACTGGGACGGCAATGACACCGGTTGAGTTTGTTGAGGCGGCAAAAACGTTGAAAAAGTACGGCGTAAAAATAAAAGTATTAACACCTAAAGAGCTTAAAAAGCTTAACATGAACGCCCTTGAAGGTGTAGGTCGAGGCAGTCTTCATGGTGCACGATTAATTATTGCCCATTATGAAGGTAATAATGACACTCCGATTGTATTGGCGGGCAAAGGTATTACCTTTGATACGGGTGGATACAATATCAAAACGAAGAATATGGTATTACAGAAAAAAGACATGGGGGGGGCTGCAACGGCTTTAGGTACAGTTAAAGCCTTAGCTATGATGAAAGCTAAAGTAAACGTTGTTGCTGTAATGGGAATGGCTGCGAATATGGTGTCAGAGAAAGCAATTCTCCCAGGCGATGTACTATTAACCGCAGAAGGTATATCGGTTGAGGTTATTAGCACTGATGCAGAAGGGCGTTTAGCACTTTCTGATGCAATGTGGTACGCCCGTAAGAATTACAACCCTGAAATTATGATTGATATTGCAACATTAACGGGTTCTAAAATTGGAGCCGTAGGTACTGAATATGGTGCTATTTTTTCAGCTGACGATCAATTAGTGCAAGAGTTAACTTTTGCGGGTAAACAAGTTAACGAACATTTGTGGCGTTTGCCTTTAGGTTATAAAGGGAAATTGAAAAGCGATATAGCCGATTTAAGAAATACAGGTACTGGTGGACCAGGCGCTACAACAGCCGCCACTTTTTTACAGCACTTTGCCGGTGATACTAAGTGGGCTCATTTAGATATAGCAGGTAATGCTTTAATTAAATCTGCAAAAGACGAATCACCCAAAGGTGCAACTGGCTACGGTGTAAGATTATTAACTGAGTGGATTTTGACTCGCGAAAAACAATAAATAGTAAAGTTGGATTGCGTTTCAGTAACGCTGATTTAAAAGAAACCGTAAATTCGTAGTTTTACGATTACTTGATTTGAATAAAAAGCACCATTTGTTTGGTGCTTTTTTATTTTTTCATTTAAAACTTAGTGTTTTTACAACTATTTCTGCCTACTTTTTCTCTTTGATGAGAATTATTCATGGACATTTAACGGTTAATATCAGTTATATGTCGTTGAACGGTTGCGTATTTTTAGTTGTGCATGCTTTAATATGATCATCTAAATGTAAGGAAAATTATTATGGCGTCAAAGCACATTGTTTATGCTTGTATTATTACGTTAGGCTTTAGTTCTTGGGTTTCATCAAAAGAAGCAATTAATGAACAAACTAAAGAACCTGTTTTAGTTCAGCCAATTGAACTTAAGAAAATAATGTCTGATCCTAAATGGATTAGTAATTCACCACAAAATGCGCACTGGCTACCCGGTTCTAACACGATTGTTTTTGAAAAAAATAAAGAGCAAGGCGCACTAGAAACCACATTAAAAGATACATTTGTCCTAAACCTAGATACTAAAGAGATCCAACAAACGGCATTAGCTGACTTTTACCAAGTGAAACTGGATGAGTTGGTTTATAGCCAAGATGGAAAACAAGCAGCTTATGTATATGAAGGTGATATATATTTATTAGATGCTATTTCTAATTCAGACGAGACAACCGAAGCTAGTTTAGAAGACGTTTCAGCCGAACTAGCTGAGGTTTCTGATGGTGCAGATGTAAAAGATACTATTTTAGATGAACTTATCGATGAAGTATCAGACGACAGTGCTCAAATTATACAATTGACCAACACCTCAGCAAGAGAGTCATCGCCTCAGTTTTTAAATAACGACTCATTAATTTATTGGGCAGGCGAAACGGTTTTCTCGATAGACTTAACCACCAATTTAACTTCAGAGCTTATTAAGCTAGAAATGGCTGAGCCACCAAAAGCACCAGAAGTATCAGACGATATCATAGCGCAAGAGCAGCACGAGTTAATTGACTATGTAGTGAATAAACAAAACAAAACGCTAGAACGCTTTAATCAGAAAAAAGCGATAAAAGAAAATGATTTACGCGTGACCAACAGCTCAGTTTATTTTGGCGAAGGCCAACGTTTGGTTAGCGCAGAAATATCACCTAAAGGTGACCGACTATTTGTTGTGACAAGTAAAGATGTACCGTGGCGTTCAAAAGGCGATTTAATGCCTAACTACATTGGAAATGATGGTCGCATACAGTTTGACCAAGTAAGACCTCGAGTTGCAGATGCAACACCAAATCAACAGAATTATTGGTTGGTTGATATTGCGAGCAAACAGGTTGATAAATTATCGATAGATACTTTGCCAGACTTTGATAAAGATGTGCTTAAGTCTGTGAAAATCGAAAACTATCGTGAAAGAGGCGAGAAATATAAAAGTAGAAAAGAGCCAAGAACCATTAACTTAATTGTTGATTGGAGTTGGTCGCAAGGTGCTGTTCAATGGCATAAATCCGGCGAACAAGTCGCGGTTATGTTAGAAGCTTGGGATAACAAAGATCGCTGGATTGCTACTGTAGACTTTAAACGTAAGAAATTTGTACCTCAACATCAATTACATGATGACGCTTGGATTAACTATACCTTTAATGACTTTGGTTGGTTTAATAACTCAGAAACCTTGTACTTTTTATCTGAACAAACCGGTTACTCTCATATTTATACTAAGTCGGTTGACTCTAGAAGTGTAAATCAGATAACGGCTGGTAAATACGAATCTTCAGAAATCCTGTTAACTAAAGACGATAGCTCGTTTTACTTTAGAGCTAATGTTAATCACCCAGGTAATTATCAAGTTTATCGTGTAGACAGTGACGAAAGTAAAGTTAAAAAGCCTACAGCAATAACTAATTTAAAAGGTAACAACTCATTTGAAATGAGTCCAGATGAAAGTCATTTGTTAGTAACTCACTCAAACTTATTGACGCCAGAAGAGCTTTATTTAGTTAATGCTGATGGTTCAGGTGATGCTGTTAGATTAACCAACACAGTGTCTGAAGAATTTAAAGCTATGCCTTGGACTAAGCCTGAAGTAGTTGAAGTTGCCTCTTCTTATACTGATCAACCTATATACGCGAAAGTGTATTATCCGGCAGATTATAAAGCGGGTGAAAAACGCAAAGCGGTGATTTTTAATCACGGTGCTGGCTACTTACAAAATAGTCACTTTGGTTGGTCTGGCTACTTTAGAGAATTTATGTTCCATAGCATGTTAGCGCAGCAAGGTTATGTGGTAATGGACATGGATTACAGAGCCTCAAAAGGTTACGGGCGTGATTGGCGTACTGCAATTTATCGTCAAATGGGAACACCAGAAATTCAAGATTTAAAAGACGGGGTTAACTGGTTGGTTCAAAATGCGAATGTTGATAGAGGTCGTATTGGGACTTATGGTGGTTCATACGGTGGCTTTATGACGTACATGGCACTATTTAACGAACCTGAGTTATTTCAAGCTGGAGCCGCATTAAGACCAGTATCTGACTGGGCGCATTATAATGACGGTTATACATCTAATATACTAAACCGACCTGAAGACGATATGATTGCTTATCGTAAAAGCTCGCCGATTTATTTTGCAGAAGGTTTACAAAAACCATTATTGATCAACGCGCCTATGGTTGATAACAATGTATTTTTTGTTGATACCGTTCGATTGGTGCAGCGCATGATTGAATTAGAAAAAGAGAATTTTGAAACGGCTATTTATCCGGTTGAAGCGCACGGCTTTCAACAACCATCAAGTTGGTTAGATGAATACCGTCGTATTTATAAATTGTTCGAAACTAATTTATAATATTACTTACTTTTACATTTGCTTTCAGAGAACGCTAGTCACGACTAGTCGTTAGCAAAAATAGAGAAGGCCTGTTAATACAGGCCTTTTTGTTTTCTTAATGTTATTTTGTCAGGCTAAGGGGTTATTTATTTAAACTTACTTTATTTGGATCTACTTTATTGGGCTCTGCTTTATTAAAAAACAAGTAACCTAATCCCATCAAAATACCAACAATACAGCCGATTAAGTGTGCTTCCACGGCAACATCAGCTTGAATAAGATCTTTAGTAGATTGAGCAGGCCCTACAATTAATTCATATAAAACTTTAGCTGTGATCCCAATTAATAATAACCAGCCAGTTTTTTCATGCTTTTTAATATCGATGATAGCGCCGTAAACAATCAGGGTATGCAAAATACCCGACACGCCAGCATAGTTAGTGTTACCACCAAATAACAAAATACCAATACCTACCAATATCAAGCTAATACAGATGGCTACAACATAGTGCTTAGTATTGTAATATTCGCCATGTAATGCCCAAACTAGGGCGACGCCACTGACATTCAACAGTACGTGATTAAAATTCGTGTGTAACATTTGTCCGGTCATTAAGCGCCAAACTTCACCGTTTAAAATATCGCCGGGGATAAAGCCAAACCATTGCATACTCACAGGTTTAGTGACCTCTAGCAGAAATAGAATAGCTATAAAACAAAGTGGGGCTGTAAGGTATTGTTTTTGTGTTGGAAAACCTAACATTGTTATCCCTAGGTAATTATAAAAATTAAACTGTGTTTTAACTTTTATATTGTTAATATTAACCCAATCGATTAGTCATGAGGTCAATCTATAATGCGCGTATTTAGTCTTATTTTAGTGTTATTTGCAACTCCAGTGTTCAGTAATGAGCCATCAAGGGCAACACCAGAAGCTTTTACCGGCCTTAATTATACAAAAGCCAGTTATTCAGACAAGGCAATGGTCAGCGCTGCCAACCCACATGCGGTTAACGCAGGTGTGCAAATGTTAAAACAAGGTGGTAGTGCAGTTGATGCTGCTATAGCCGTACAACTGGTATTAAATTTAGTTGAACCACAATCATCGGGTATCGGAGGTGGTGCATTTTTAATGTGGTATGACGGTAAAAGTAAGCAGGTTAAAAGTTATGACGGACGTGAAACTGCCCCAGCTGATGCGACACCAGAATTATTTCTAGATGATAACGGCAAGCCAGTAAGCTGGATTGATGCCGTTGTAGGTGGGCGCTCTGTTGGTACGCCAGGTGTTTTAAAAATGTTATGGCAGTTACATCAAGAACAAGGGAAGTTACCATGGAAAGTATTATTCCAGCCCGCAATTGAATTGGCTGACCAAGGTTTTTTAGTAAGCCCTAGATTAGCTAAGCTGGTTGCTATCGTTTCAAATCCTGGGATGAAAAAATTACAAACCATTAATGACTACTTTTATCCAAATGGTCAAGCCATTCAAGAAGGGCAGTTGCTGGTGAATAAACCGTATGCAAATACCCTCAAACGTATTGCAAACAAAGGTGTTGAAGAATTTTACCAAGGTGAAACGGCAAAACACATAGTTGCTGCTGTGCAAACAGCATCAATAGCGCCTGGGAAATTGTCTTTATCTGATCTTAAAAATTACACATCAAAAGAACGTCCAGCGGTTTGTACAGATTATAAAGCTGCAACGGGTAACTACGAAATCTGTAGTATGGGACCACCAAGCTCTGGTGGATTAACCGTCTTGCAAATGCTGAAACTACTAGAACCTTTTGATCTTCCGTCTCATCCAATAGACAGCGCTGAAACAGTTCATCTTTATACCCAAGCGGCAAAATTAGCATTTGCAGATAGAAATAAATACTTAGCCGACAGCGACTTTATCGCTGTGCCAGTTGATGGTTTTTTAAATAAAGACTATTTGGCAAGCAGACGTTTGTTGATATCCAGTAAAAAAGATTTAGGAACCGCACAAGCTGGCACTATTGGTACACAAGAGTTGGCTTCCAATACCTCAATCGCTCAGCCAAATACTAGCCATATGTCTATAGTTGATAGTTTTGGTAATGCTTTATCTATGACAACAACCATTGAAATGGCTTTTGGCTCAACTGTTATGGTTGATGGGTTTATCTTAAACAACCAGTTAACTGACTTTTCATTGGACCCTGTTAAGGATGGCAAGTTGGTTGCTAATCGAGTTGAAAGTGGTAAACGTCCACGTAGCTCAATGTCGCCAGTTATTGTATTAAAGGATGGTGAAGTATTTGCTGTTCTGGGATCTCCAGGTGGTAGTCGAATTATCAACTATGTGGCATATGCATTAATTGGTTTGTTAGATTATGGTTTAGATATGCAAGCTGCAGCTAATTTACCTAGAGTTTCAAATCGTAATGGTGCAACTTCGTTAGAAATAAATACACCTCTGGATAAAATAAAAGCTGATTTAGAACAACTTGGTCATACGGTTAATATGATCCAGATGACGTCGGGTGTTCATGGCATATTAAAAACGAATAAAGGTTGGCAAGGAGCTGCAGACCCAAGACGAGAAGGGACTTCAGTAGGGCTTTAATAAGCTAATCGTTATACAGTAAAATGGTTACAGATAATAAAAAGCTCAGTTCAAATTGAACTGAGCTTTTTTCGTGGATGTTTGTTACATGAAAAAATATTTTATATGACTATTTTTTTGCGTAAGGGTCATCATCAATGCTGTCAATTAACCAATCGCCATCTATTTTTAGAAAGTTAACTTTTCTTACATCGTTAATTCTGTTGTCATTTAACATTCCAGTAAAAAGAATGTTAACCGATGACTCATTCGCTTTACCTGTAGTCACTTGATTTAATGAACGGTCAATTTTCAACTCTACACCTGGATCCATTTGTAGGTTTAATACATAACGGGCGTAGCTACGAGCTGTTCCATAAGAAGTAATGATACGTGATAACTTTGGCGTCGCATGCTCCTGAGCTTTAACTACATCTCGTTCATTATAAATGGCACCAAAAAATGCTAAGGCTCTATATTCAGGAGCATCTGGATTTGCAAACGCTGGAAGGTCGTCATTTGATTCACTACAAGCCGTGATTAAATTCAACGACAATATTAATGTTACTAGTTTAAAGAACTTCAATGTTCTACTCACTTTTTATCTAAGTTAGTTATATTGTAACCAAAAATCAGGCATATATAAGGAAATATTTTATAAAAACAAAATAAAGAGTGAAAATCTTATATTTATGCAGCAGTAATTAGCGTCACTAGACACAAAAAACGCCGTTGAATTACTATTCAACGGCGTTTTAATTATACTAATAATTTATAGACGAGCTTATTACTGTACTAGTTCGTCGTCACTGAATACATCAGAGAATAAAGCAGTAGATAGGTATCTTTCTGCTGAGCTAGGTAAGATAACAACAATGTTTTTATCTGCGTACTCAGGTGTTTCAGCTAAACGTTTAGCTACAACAACCGCAGCGCCAGAAGAAATACCCGCTAAAATACCTTCTTCTTTCATTAAACGATGTGACATAGCAATCGCTTCTTCATTAGAAACTGACTCAGCACGGTCGATAACACTTAAGTCTAAGTTACCTGGAATGAAGCCTGCGCCAATCCCTTGTATTTTATGAGGACCAGGTTTAAGTTCGTCGCCTTTAAGTTTTTGGCTGATCACTGGAGAATCGACAGGCTCTACTGCGATTGACTCAATGTTTTTGCCTTTTTCTTGTTTGATATAACGACTAACACCTGTAATTGTACCGCCAGTACCAACACCTGCGATAAATACATCAATGTTTCCGTCCGTTGCTTCCCAAATTTCAGGACCTGTAGTCTCAAAGTGAATTTGTGGATTAGCTGGATTTTCAAATTGTTGCAGTAAAACATATTTGTCAGGGTCAGAAGCGACAATTTCTTGTGCTTTAGCGATAGCGCCGCCCATGCCTTTTGGACCTTCAGTCAACACTAAGTTAGCACCTAGAGCTTTTAACAACTGACGTCGCTCTAGGCTCATCGTAGATGGCATAGTAAGCGTTAATTTGTAACCTTTAGATGCAGCTACAAATGCTAATGCAATCCCTGTATTACCAGATGTCGCTTCAATTAATTCTTTACCTTTAGTTAAACGACCTGATTTTTCAGCATCCCAAACCATGTTTGCGCCAATTCTGTCTTTTACACTGAACGACGGGTTTCTAGATTCAATTTTTGCAAATACATTACCGCCAGTAACGCGGTTTAATTTTACAAGTGGCGAGTTACCAATTGATAATGTGTTATCGGCTAATATTTTTGACATGTTATTTCCTAACTGGAATTAATAATTGCTGCTAGTTAATACTAAGCGTGAGCTTAACTGAAGTTCCATTTTTAACTATTATATTCAAATTGTTTATAACCTAATGGTCTTGAAAATGTAAATGCGTGTTTTTTTAGTTATAGACAGTAGTGGTATTTTGTTATTAGCAATCTAAAGATACGGTGTTACAATTGATTTCATTAAATTTAATAATCCGACAGTGACTAATTATGGCGAGACGATTACCCCCTTTAAATTCGCTTAAAGCTTTTGAAGCCGCGGCTAGAAACCTCAGTTTCACTAAAGCTGCAGAAGAACTTTTTGTAACTCAAGCTGCTATTAGCCATCAAATTAAGTTATTAGAAGAACATTTAAGCATGAAGTTATTTATGCGTCGTAATCGTTCTTTGTTATTAACGGAAGAAGGGCAAAGTTACTATTTAGATATTAAAGATATCTTTGTCCATTTATATGAAGCGACAGAACGACTATTAACTCGTGGTGCCAAAGGTTCTATCAGCATCGCACTTACTCCAAGTTTTGCCATTCAGTGGTTGATACCAAGACTCAGTGAATTTTCTAGCTTACACCCAGACATAGACGTAAAAATTAAAGCCGTTGATTATGATGATAACTCACTAACCGACGATGTTGATGTCGCTATTTATTATGGTTTAGGTAATTGGCAGGGCGTATTTACCGACAAATTATATACTGAATACTTAACTCCGGTTTGTTCTCCTTTACTGCTTAGTGGTGAAAAGGCGTTAACGTCTCCTGCTGATTTAGTCAATCATACGTTATTACACGATACTTCAAGAAATAACTGGAAAGAATGGATCAAAGTCGTTGGTGTTCAAGATATCAACGTGAATCAAGGGCCTATTTTTTCTCACTCTTCTATGGTGCTACAAGCTGCAATTCACGGACAAGGTGTCGCATTAGGAAACAGTGTATTAGCTAAACCTGAAATTGAATCTGGCCGTTTAGTCACACCGTTTAATGAAGTATTAATCAGTAAAAATGCGTTTTATCTTGTGTGTCGAGAAGGCCAAGTAGACTCACCTAAAATTGTTGCGTTTAGAAATTGGTTATTAGATGCGGTTCGATTGGAACAAGAAGATGTCTGATCAAATAACTAAAAAAAGCAGTAAGCAAAACCCTAAGTCAGTTATCCAAAAAACGGCTCAAGGGCTAGTTAGAACGGTTTACCAAAATAGTGATTTGTCGGATAAAGCCGTCGTTCTAATTGCTCACGGAGCGGGTGCGGGAAATCAAAATGATTTTATGGACTCATTTTGTACTAAGCTTGCAGAGCAAAATATACAAGTGATTAGTTTTAACTTTTTGTATATGCAAACCATGTATGAAACAGGTAAACGCCGACCGCCAAATCCTAACAAGCAATTATTACAACAGTTTGAACAAGAGATCTTAGCGGTAGATTCATCTTTGCCTGTGTTTATTGCTGGAAAAAGTATGGGGGGACGTGTTGCTTCGCAAATATGTGCCTCAACTGGATTAGGACCTAAGCTTAGCTTTACTCCAAATTCAGATGTAACCGCAAAACTACGCGGTTGCATTGCCCTAGGTTATCCATTTATGCCACCGGGAAAGCCTGAAAAGTTTACCGATAGAACTCAGCACTTTAAACAATTAACCGTACCTTTGTTAATTAACCAAGGTGAGCGAGATAGCTTTGGCGATTTGAACAGTCTTAGTACGGAACAACATAAAAGTGTGTTGGATAACAAAATGGTGCAGTTGTCGTGGATAGCATCGGGCGATCATAGTTTTAAACCATTAAAATCCTCGGGTTTTACATTGGACGATAATATAAAGACTGCAGTGACTAATACATTGGGCTTTATTAATCAGTTAATTTGAACTTCTAATTTAAGAAGCTAATTTAAGATCTTAGCTTAAAATACCGATTTAAAAGACTTATGAAATTACATTTAAACGCAAAATCATTTAAATTATTTGCCGCTATAAGTGGGCTGTTAGCGGTTGGCTTAGGGGCGTTTGCCGCTCATGGTTTAAAGGGCTCTTTATCAAGTTACTCATTGGGTATTTGGCAAACGGCTGTATTTTATCAGTTTGTACATACCTTAGTGATATTACAGTTAAGTCACTTAGTGTCATCTCGTTTATTAATACGTAGCCAAACCTGGTTTGCTTTGGGAATTATATTATTTTGTGGTTCACTTTATGTATTAGCGTTAACTGGGATAACAAAATTAGGCATGCTTACACCAGTAGGTGGTGTGTGTTGGCTGTATTTGATTGTAAATATTATTAAGCAGGATTAGCCAATGATTTTTAGCCAAACGCACTAGCTAAGAATGACTAAGCAAAACCTATCAACATATTGCTATATTTTTTTATAGGTTATGAAAGAGGGGTGTTAATCGTTACCGATTGACGGATTGCTTTGTATAAAAAGTCTAAGGTTGTTCTGACTCGTTTACTGTTTTTAAGCATAGTGTCGATAACTTGGTGTTCTGTGATCTGAGCCTTACCATTTATTAGGTGCTGGAAAAAATAGGTTGCCACTATAATTAATAGAATATTATCGTTTATTGGCTTGTCGTCTTGCTCGACTCGTTTACCCCTTTCTAAGAAATAAAAGTACTGCTCAATTATATCGGTATACACTTTTGGCAATAACCAACTTTTACTTAACAACAGACTTATTTTTTTCCAATTATCTAACGCCGCTAATCCAAACAACTCGGATAAACAAACGGTTTTATCCGCATTTGGCGCGGCTAAACGCGCAGGTGAGCTTGCTGCATAAGATACCTTTGGAATGGTCATTAGCGCTATCATCAAAATACGGCCAATCAATTCGTGATATTTAGGCAAACCTATATTAGTGTGACGATGAAGCTCAGACGCAATATGGCTAAACAGATCAATTTTATAATTAACAACATCCGCTCCCATTTTTCTTACCTGGTATTGCTTCACTTTAATGTTGTCGTTACATAACGTTGGAAATAGCTGCTCTTTGCCTAACATGGCGATGGCGTGACTAATGTCGGTCACCGTTTGTTGTTGTCGGTTTTTGTTCGTGGCGTAATCTAACAGTAACTGGGACTGTTCGGGATAATCAGCTAATACTTTACATAAGGTTTTATTATTGTTGCTTAAAAAGCTCCTAGATATATTTCGCCAGTCGTTATCTGCACGGTAGCGATTAACGCCATTAATAGACGTTAACTTGGTATATTCATTTTGAGCATCGATATCCGCATCTAATTTATGGCTGGCAAGTAACCCAATTAATACAGCTTGATCTATGATTTGTTGAGGTAATATTATTCTAACCTGTTCAGCGTCTACTTCTTCATATTCCGTAGCGTCATCAATTGAAGTTTGGCTAAATTCGAAAATACCAAGCTGGAGTGTTGACGGGTTTTGTTCGACCAACAAAGCTAAGTTCTTACTCCGTAACCTTACCAGTACGCCATTAAAGTCTGACAAAGAATTACACAATTTACTCAATTCAACTTTGTAAGGCGTTAATTGTTTCTGCTTTATTTGCAAAGGGCTCTGAGCGGCTAATAAGCGATTTAACGCGGTACCAAAGGTAAGTTTGTCGTTAAAGCCTGCAAATGCGCTTAGCGTACAGTTTAAAGAGACGACAACTAAAGATTGCATGTAGATATTGGCGTTTGAGTAGGTATTAGCACCTGCTATTTGGCTCAGCAGTTTTAACGTAATGTTATCAGTCAGTTTAAGCTTTTTAGCCAGTTGAAAACTGCTAGTCAGGCAGCTGTTTAATGCTCTTTTTAAGTAAGGTAATTGTTTGTGGTCTTTTTTGGCTGCTATTAATTCAGGCAAGACGAGATATAACAATAACAAGCTGGCTTTAATTAATGAATGTATTTGCTCTGGGTCTAATTTTGACTTTATACAAAGTGAACGACTAAAACAGGCTTGTTTTAAAATAAATGATGCAACAAAGTGCATGCTTTTATTGGTGGTATTTAAAATGACCCCAGCAAGGTTTGGACTAACATCTAATAAAGTATCAATTTGATTTAATAATAAATCGATACTTGTTTCTAAATCACTTTCTGCACGAGAAACAAATATCTTATGACAGTCAGATGCCAATAAACAAAGTTGGTTATAGGGGGCTAATCGCTCAGTTTGCAAAGTTAGATGTTATTAAATTGTTGATAGGCACTGTCGCCCCAAGCAATTAAATATCCATTTTTGAACAACATAGGTGTGCACTCATCTTTGGTTGTAATACCATCTGATTGTAAATGCTGAGTTCGATAAAACATTACTTGAAAGCTTGTGTCATCTTTACGTTTTGCTTCGGTAAGGTCTGGCGAACCTAATGTTTGGATCACGTTAGAGCGCTCAATATTTTCATCGAGAGAAAGGGCACTAATATATCGTTTATTGAATGCTTGCCTGTCTTCCCAGCCCATATTGTCAGTATCATCTTCATAAAACGTTAATACTAAAGCTGCAAATACTGCATATAACCCAAATCCAATAACAACAAATTTAACGACCTTTTTATCCATCATGCGCTCTCTAATACTAGGTTCTTTTTATTATAAGGTTTTATTATAACGTGATTACTTTGTTATCTGTCAAAAGAAGTTTATCTTTTGTTATGAAACTATATTAATTTGATAACAAGGCTCATATTTACTTCCAGGCATTTTCATTCTTCCTTGCTCAACAAATGCCATTAATAATTTATCCATTTTCTGCATCAAAGAAGGATCGCCGGTAAGGATAAATGGACCTTTCTGTTTAACCGCTAACACGCCTTGTTCTTTTATATTACCAGCAACGATACCAGAAAATGCTTTTCTTAAGCTTGCCGCTAGTAGCGTCTTTGGTTGGTCAAGGTTGAGATTAAGCGCTGCCATATTTTCGTGGCTCGGGTCAAAACTATGCTGGAAGTCAGCATCGATAGATAATGTCCAGTTGTATTGATAAGCATCACCAACAGAACGTCTAAAGTCACGAACCTCAACCATTTTGGCTTTTATAAATTGAGCCACTCGCACTGGATCGTTAGGCATTATTTTTAATAAATCGCGGGCTTCTTTACCTAAGGTAGACTCAACAAACTCGGCAATCTCTTCAAAGTAAGCAATAGACTCTTCAGGGCCCGTCAGTACAATAGGTAATACTTGAGATTTATTGTTCGGATTCAGCATGATACCTAAAAGGTATAGCAATTCTTCAGCGGTGCCAGCGCCTCCTGGGAAGATAATAATAGCGTGTGCAACTCTGACAAAAGCCTCTAAGCGTTTTTCAATATCGGGTAAAATCACCAGTTCATTGACTATTGGGTTAGGGGCTTCAGCTGCAATAATACTTGGTTCGGTTAGGCCTAAATAGCGACCGTTTTTAATACGTTGTTTTGCATGACCAAGCGCTGCACCTTTCATTGGACCTTTCATGGCACCTGGGCCGCAACCGGTACAAATATTTAAACCACGTAAACCTAATTGATAACCAATTTCTTTGGTGTATCTATATTCATTTTCTTTTATCGAGTGGCCACCCCAACAAACGACTAAGTTTGGTAAGTCAGTCGGTAAGATAACGTTAGCGTGACGAAGAATATCAAAGATGGCATTGGTGACTTCGACGCTATTGGTAAAGTCAGTTGTTTCATACTTTGATGAATTAAATAAGATGTCACGAATAACCGACTGTAAATGTTCTTGAGTCCCTGTGATTATTTCTCCATCGACAAGAGCTGCCTCCGGTGGATTGATTAGCTCTATTTTTAGACCACGTTCGCGGCTTAATAAATTTATATCAAAGTCATCGAACTCGTTATACAAATCATCACTTTCATGACCAACATTTAATACGGCTAAAGCACAACTTCTAAAAAGGGTATATAAAGGACTATTTGACGACTTTTGTAGTTTGGCCACTTCGTTTTGAGACAGTAAATTCATTCCATCAAGCGGGTTAAGTAGTATTCTCATTCAAACTCCTGTTTGATCATATAAAGGTGGTATGACTTAATTGGACATAAGGCGGTAAAATCGTGGAGACTTGTTATCTGTAACAAGTCTTATTTCGGCCAGTCTGTTTCGCTTCATAAAGTGCCTTATCAGCACGCTCAAACAGAGTATGGGTATTGTCCGTGTCGTTAAGCATAGAAACACCAATAGAAATGGTGATATTGAGTCGATCGTTTTTAATTGCAAAGGGAATAGCTTCTATTGCTTTTCTCACTTTTTCCAATGGTGACTTAGTGTTTTTCAGATCTGTATCCATCAAAATACAAGTAAATTCTTCACCACCATAACGGGCAACATAATCAGAAACTCTAAAATATTTTCTAAGTGTTTTGGCAACAATTTGTAAGGTTTTATCACCGACACTATGACCATATTTATCATTGATTTTTTTAAAGTGATCTATGTCGATAATCGCTAAGCATAAAGGCTCTGGATGACGAACCCAACGGTGGAATTCTTCATCAAATCTCTTATCATACGCGCCTCTATTGGGCAAACCGGTTAATGCATCGGTTTCGCTGCGAGATTTTTCCTCTAACCATTTAGTTCTATAAAATGAGGTTCTTTCTTCCATTGTTGAAAGCTTCGATTCCATTTTGGTTAGAGTTGAATTTAACTCCGAGGTTCTTTGCTTTTCTATATTTTCTTTCTGATTAATAGAGTCTGTAATTGAGTTGAGTTTACTATTAATAAGTACTTGTAACTGTTCAACATTACTTGCTTTGCCAGACTTATTGGATAAGTCGTTAATTTGCTTTTCAATTTGAACATTGAGTTTACCCAGCTCTAAATCATAATGTTTTGAGTTAGCCAATGACTCGACTAAAACATGCTGAACTTCTTCAAGAGCTGAATTTATATTCAACACTAAGGTTTGTGTTTGTTTAAACTCTTCGCCAAATTGCTCAATCACATCTGAGAAGGTTTTAATGCAAAGATCTAATTTGTTTTTTTCTTCTGTGCTGTTTTTTATTTGGATTAAGCGTTTATCCAAAGAGGGCACCAATACATCGCTTTTGGCTAGATTATCTAAATTTTTAACCAACAACTCGGTAATGTTATAAAGAGTTGCGTCTTTTTTGCTGTCACTTGGGGAGTCTGTATTTTTTAACGTACTATTTAAAGCACTATAGATCTCAAGTAGTTGGATGATTTGCGGTTGCAATTCGATGAAAATATTTGCAGTCCCTGATTTTAACTTATTAACCACCATTCTAAGTTGGCGTCTTAACGTATCAGGCAATCCTGTTGTGCTTTGTAAGGATTCTCCAGCTTCAATTAATGCATCTTTAAGGGCTATTTGAGACGCTTTATTGGTTTGCTCTAACGCGTTAACTTTAACATTTGCAGATTCGATGGCACTAAGTACCGATTTAAAGTCATTGTCTTTGGTCACTAACTTTCTCAACTTAGTGAGTTGGCTGTCTAATTCTGGATGACTGCCTTTTGTGACATTACTTAATTTGTCTACTAAGCCAAACGACGCTTTATAAGCTGCGTTTTTTAATGCTTGCTCAAGTTTTTTTTCGTCAACGTTATCGTTCAATTTTATGTCCGCATTTAAAGATTTAAAAAGAGAAGAGTTTGATAAATAAATCCCCGTAATGTCATTAACTATAAAGGTATAACAAAAAAAAGCCATCTATTAAGATGGCTTTTTATCGATAAAAGGTAGGCGCGTTAATTATTTAATAAATAATAAGGCAACCAGCTGTTTTCTTCATATTGTTCAACAATCATTATAGGCCTGCTCTGTTATTAATATAAACAAGGTTGGGACTTGTTTGGCTGATTGTACTTGAATAAAAAACATTATGTAAGTCATTTTGTAATATTACATAATCGGTTACGTGTTTTGTTTGTGAAAAAATAAGGGATATGTGAGTTTGTATGAAAATAGACGTTTTTTACTCGATAATAGGGTTCGGTAATGCTTTATTTCGAGGTTTTATATCGGTTGATAGTACTAGGAGCTAGGAAGTGGATGTTGTTATGCGATTGTTTTGTGTTGTTTTTTTTGTAATGTTTCTCGCTCGCGTTCAATTTGGTTGCATTCAGGTGTGGTGTTCAGCTAGGTTGTGCCAAATAGGTTTTGGTACACCCTTGTAGCGTGTTGATCAGACATACTTGCTAAATGATCAGATAAGATACGATTAGGGTTTTGTTTATTCTGCTCTGCATTTATCCAGTCTTGTTTAATGCTATTAGGCAACAACCTGACGGGATCGCTTTTAAACGCATCAAACATCGACATCAACATGCGTTGTCCCTTAAATTCTAATTGCTGAATTTGAGTTGCCATGATCACGTTATTAAATACGAACTTTTTTAGTACGCTAAGTAAAGCTAGAGCTGAGTCGACGAGTGTTGCATTGTACTTTAGCAAAGGCTCTTCAAAGGCGTCATTCGTTTTTATCAGGATAATATTGGTTATTAAGTGATTAACCAAAGCGCCAATCGCATTTTTGCGTAAATGATGTTCATTACTGAATAACATTTCAGTTAAGTTTTCGCTGTATTTTTTAGACCAAGGGTTATCAATCTTTAATAAAACAGGCAAGGCTTGTTCTAACCACATGGCTTTAGTCACATTTTTTAATACGATGGCATCTTCTAAGTCATGCACGCCATAAGCAATATCGTCCGCCAACTCCATAATAGAAGCATCAAGTGATTTATATTGAGTGAGATTGTTGTTAAGTGTTAACAGTAGTGCGGCATCTTGTTTAGTTAAGTGTTTAATAACCCATTCAAAGCTTTCTTTATCATCAACGAATATGCCTTTGGTTGGCTTCCAATCAGACGCTTTAATTAAATACATACCATTTTCGACAATGTTTGATGGCGTTGGCCCATCAAGTAAACGCGGATATTTAATTAAACCTAATATGGTTCTGCGAGTTAAGTCCATGCCAAATGATTTGGTATAAGGTTCTAACTCAGTAACAATTCTAAAGGTTTGACCATTTGCTTCAAATCCACCAGAGTCGCGCATCATATAATGTAAGGCGACTTCGCCACCGTGACCAAAAGGTGTATGGCCTAAATCATGAGCTAACCCCAATGATTCAATTAAGGCATCGCTTGGCAGTAAGGCGTTTAAGGCTTCATTAGCTAATACTTGTTTGCTTTGTCTTAGCTGAGCCGTTAATCCTGTGCCGATTTGTGCAACTTCTAACGAATGGGTTAAACGTGTTCGGTAAAAGTCATTTTTGCCAACACTTAGAATTTGAGTTTTGGATTGTAAGCGACGAAACGCAGCAGAATGTAAAATTCTGCCTTTGTCTCTTTGGTAAGCATCCCTATGATCATTAGGTCTTAAGTTGTTCTCACCGGAAAGTCGCTCGTGCCAAATGCTCATAAGTCTGCGGATATCTCATCTAAACTGAGGCTGAAACTAGGGACAAATACGTCCATAAAATAATTAACTTCAGGAGTACGATATTTCTCTAGTGTTTTTTCAATATTGTTTTTGGCTTTTTCAAATTCATGATTACCCGCTGAAATTTCTTCAAGCGCTTTTAAGTAACCACAAATAACATCGGCCGACTTTACTAAAAAGGCGATATCTTTATCAATTTTTTCATGTTGAATAAGCGGAATAAAGTCCTGTTGGAATTCCTCTGGCAACATATTGACTAAGCTTTTCTCAGCAATAGATTCTATCTTTTTATATTCTTTGGCGATGTCTTCATTAAAGTATTTAATTGGGCTAGGTAAGTCACCGGTTAATACTTCAGAACTGTCATGGTAAAGCGCCACTAAAGCCGCGCGCTCTGGGACTATATTGCCGTTGAACTTTTTGTTTTTTATTAGTGCTAATATGTGACTTACGATTGCGACTTGATAACTATGTTCTTGAACATTTTCTTCTGTTACGGTTCGCATTAAAGGCCAACGATGAATTAATTTTAGTCGTGCTAAGTTGGCAAAAAAATGACTACTCTTCATTTATAAAATACAGCCTTAGGTTGTGAATAGCGTTATTGTTTATAATGCTTAAAAAAGTCAGCTAGGTCGGCAAGCGCTGGTTTTAACTCTTCTAGGTGTGGTAAAAATACCAATCTAAAGTGATCTGGTTTATCCCAGTTAAAGCCTCGACCATGAACTAACAAAATGTGTTTTTGTTTTAACAAGTCTAACACCATTAATTCATCGTCTTTAATGTTAAATTTTTCTAAATCAATTTTAGGGAATAAATACATAGCGCCTTGCGGGCGAGTACAACTTATTCCGTCAATGTCATTGAGTGCTTTATAGGCAAATTCCATTTGTTTGTACAAGCGGCCACCAGGCTCTACCAAGTCATCAATACTTTGGTATCCGCCTAATGCTTGCTGAATGGCATACTGACAAGGCACATTTGGACAAAGTCTCATGGATGCCAACATGTTCAAGCCTTCAATGTAATCACTTACGTGTGTGCGATTACCAGATAACAACATCCAACCAATTCTAAACCCAGCCGCTCGGTAATTTTTAGACAAACCACTAAAAGTAACGACGAATAAATCAGGTCTTAATACCGCTATGCTGTGGTGAATGGTTTTGTCGTATAAAACTTTGTCATAAATCTCGTCACTGAAAATGATCAAACCATGCTGCTCAGCCAGCTCTGCAATTTCCAACAAACATTGTTTACTGTAAACAGCACCTGTTGGGTTGTTCGGGTTAATTAAAACAATGGCTTTGGTGTTTTTTGTGATCTTAGACTTAATGTCGTCAATGGATGGCGCCCAATTCTTTTCTTCATCACATAAGTAATGTACTGGTTTCCCACCACTTAAATACACGGTTGCCGTCCACAATGGATAATCTGGTGATGGGATCAATACTTCGTCACCATTATCTAACAGTGCTTGCATAGACATAGCAATTAATTCACTTACGCCATTACCGATGTAAATATCTTCAACTCGAACGTCTTTAAGACTTTTTTGCTGATAATACTGCATGATAGCCACACGAGCAGAGTACAAGCCTTGCGAGTCACTATAACCTTGTGCTTTAGGTAATTGCTTAATGACATCTTTTAGCATGTCATCAGGGGCTTCAAAACCAAAAGTAGCTGGGTTGCCAACGTTTAAGTTTAAAATTTTATGTCCTGCGGCTTCTAACTGTTTTGCATAATCGAGTACAGGGCCACGAATGTCGTAACAAACGTTATTTAATTTTGAAGACTTTTTAATGGGTTTCATTTACTTACCGGCTACTTATGGTTTACAGATTATTGAATATCACAGTGGCTTCTACTAATTGACTACTACTAATGAATTGGTATCAAACACATCTTGTTGCACATATTTACAGACAAAGACTAATTTATGTCAAATAATAATTTTGTCTAAGAGATTCTACCGAGGTGGATATGGCGTTACCTTTAATCGCAATCGCTAGTGTTATTGGGGCTGGTGTGGCACATGAGTCGAGAAAAACAAAATATAAAAATTTGGAACAATTACGTTTAAGCAAAGCGACTAACTCGAAAAACTTAACCGTGGTTAAAAGTCCGTCAGATAATTATTCTTCCGATAGTTATGCTGAGCCTCTGCCTGGCAGTCTTGTATGTTGTGAGGTTTTTAACTTATTTGATCATAGCGGCATCTGGATTGATCAAGATACTATTATTGAATTGAGCAGTAATGGATTAGTTAAAGCCGTATCCGCAAATCGATTTTTAGCAGACCGATCAGGTGAGAATATTTTTGTAGCCTGTAACGCTAAACATCAACCAATAATTGTTGAAGGTTGTGAAGATAGAGCGGTAAATAGTGTATTTACTTATCGCGAGTACGATGTACTAGAAAACAACTGCCATCGGTTTGCCTACTATTGTCTATCAAACAAAGACGTTAAGGTTTCTCGTTTTGCTCGGTTAAATGAATTATTAATTACTATGGTAGAGCAAAATATATATTGGGATAAAGTTAAGGTTTGATCATAACAATGTTAGTATGACCGCCTTAATTTTTTGAGGTATATAATGTTTGTCAAATTAGTTAGTAAAATCTTAATCATCGCTCTTGTTGTATTAGCTGCGGTATATCCTGTCTTGAATCCACCGAAGTCTCCAACTGAAACATCCACGGATAAAGAATCATACACGGTTGTAAAAAATACAACTTTGCCGGATTTCACCACGTATACCGATGTGAAAGAAAAGAAAGTCGCTTTTTTTAGTTATTTAACGCCTTATGTTGAACAAATTAATCGTGAGATTTCGCTTAAACGTGACTTTATCCAAGGGATAAATAAACTTCCTGAGAATGCTAAAGTCCTTAAGAAGTTAATGAAAATAGCAGATAGCTACGATGTTGATACAGATGTTGAATTTGTAGAACTAAAACGTCGCCTATTATCCAAAGTAGATGGTTTGCCTCTTGTACTCGTATTAATGCAAGCTGCCAATGAAAGTGCATGGGGAACATCACGTTTTGCCCTTGAAGCAAATAACTTATTTGGCCAATGGTGTTTTAAAAAGGGCTGCGGTCTAATACCAAGTGGACGCCCTGTAGGTAAAACCTATGAAGTAAGAAAGTTTAAATACCCAATCAACTCGATACGTAGTTACTTTCATAACTTAAACACAGGTTTTGCATATAAAAAATTACGTTCTTTACGTGCGCAATTGCGTAAAGATAATAAGAAACTAGATGCAACGATAATTGCAGATGGTTTAATATCTTATTCTACTCGTAGAGAAGCTTATATTGCTGAGTTAAAGCACATGATTAGAATTAATAAAAAATACATTAAAAATCAACCGGCTGATAAACCGAGTACTAAATAGAGTGTCACAACGAGTACTAACATAGAGTGTTACAACGGGTACTAAAATAGAGTGTTACAACGGGTACTAAAATAGAGAGCTAAATAAAATGCAAACAATAAAATACGGTGTATTAACTGGGTTGTTGGTATTAATGACCAGCAGTTTATTGCCTATGGCAGCGCATGCAGCGTCTGAAGAAAATCAATTAGTTCTTAACTATGATGGCTTTTTTGATCGACTAGAAGATCTTAATGAGTCTGAATACCAAGATATAAAATTAGCGTTTTATTTTATGAATCAACAAGGCGATGCTTGCCCTGTAAAGTCGGTTAGATTGCAAACTCAGTTGAATAAAATGGAAGTGTATTATTTGCCAAGTGGTGAGATCTTATTGCCATTTGATCATCAACTTGACGCTGATAAAGCGGCGATTGTGATTGAAAAAGCAGATGATCAAATTTGCGGATTAAACATGCGTTTGGAAAGTGTCATTTTATTAGATAAAGACGTTGATGTTACAAAAGCAAAGTCATTAATAAGCACATTTGATTTAGCGTTAAATGATTTAGCTGGAATGATGTCGTTTACGTTACCTGATGTAGTCGGTATTAGCTTTAAAACGGCAGCGGATGAAACTCTAACTATTAATAATATGATAGCGGGCGAATGTAAGTTAAATAGCTGCACCTTGAGTTTAGCTGACTTAGATTTGTACCAAGATAAAGTCAGTTTTTCCCATTCAATTGTAAAAGCACTACCGCATATAAAATAACAAAAGTAACAGAGGCATACATGTGTCTCTGTTTTATTTTATTGATTAAAGGATTTCAATCTCAATATCTTCATTTGGTATGCTACAACAGGTAAGTATTTCACCTTTTCTAACAAAGGCGAGCGGCTCGTTGATATAGGATATAGAGCCAGACTTCAGCTTACAGCGGCACGCACCACAAAACCCTTCTTTGCAGTGATACAGCATGTCTACCGCGTTCTTTTGTAATGAGCCTAACAAAGTCGCGTCGGTATTAACGAATTCAATTTCCGTTTCTATAATGCCGTTGCGGTGAACTGTCACTTTACTCATAGTTATAAATTAAACTCTCACTTTTGATGCAAGAATATAACTAGAAGCTTGGTTGAAATATTGATGAGCGGACGCCGAAATAATGGAAGCGATATGTTTAATTGTGTTATTGAACATAATTTGATTGATCAGCCTTTGTTATTATTTTTGTCAGCGTATTGATGCAGTTTGAAGAAAAGGATTATAACGTAATAGTCAGATTAATTCACCTGAAGAGTAAGGCGTTATTCGATAAAATAACGCCTTTAATTGCAGTGTGTTTATGGGCGATTTAACGTTCAAGTTTTTCAGTGAAAGCCAAACCGCCTAATACTTAGTTTTTAAGTAAGTGCTGTAAACCGTCTCTAATAAAGTTAGGTAGGGCGAAGGCTGCTGTATGAACGCCTTTGTTGTAGTACTTAAAGCTTAAACCACTTGCATCAACTGCATCAGCGTTAAAGTCGCTGATTGGATGATATTTTTTAGATGCCAAAGTAAAGCACCATAAACCGCCTGGGTAAGTTAAGTTACTGAAGCTATACATATAAGTATTATCAAAAACGTTATTTAATACGCTAAGCAAAGAGTGTTGAATTTCTTTACCGTACCAAGGCGTTTCACCTTGAGAGACAACAATACCGTCGTCAGACAAACATTTGTTTACGTCCTGGTAAAACTCTTCGCCAAATAATGGTGTCGCAGGACCAATTGGGTCTGTGCTATCGATAATAATTACGTCAAATTTTTCCGTGGTGTCTTTTACAAACTGAACACCGTCACCAATAATCAACTCTATTCTGTCGTCATCTAATGCACTGGCTGTCAGTGGGATAAACTCTTTACAGGCATCAACCACCATAGCGTCAATTTCTACCATAGTGCATTTTTCAACGCCTTTATGACGAATAACTTCTCGTGCACTGCCGCCGTCACCGCCACCAATAACTAATACTTTCTTTGGGCTAGGGTGAATAAACAAAGGAACGTGTGAGATCATATCGTGATAAGCAAATTCATCACGTTCAGTAACCATGATCAAACCATCGTTAAGTAACATTTTGCCATGACCTTTGGTTTCAACCACGTCGACAGTTTGAAATTCACTTTTACCTGAGAATAAAACTTTTTCTACTTTTAAACGAAGTCCTAAAAAGTCTTCAAATTTTTCTTCTACCCATAAATCAGAGTGCATGGTTATCTCCATTGATATTAATTTTTGCAGGTGAAGTAAATTCAGCTGATGGTTTTAAGTAGTTACTGAATTTGACTTCATAACCATTGGTTAATGTTTGTTGAATTTTACAGGTAGCTTGATATTCGCTTGGGATAAATTGATTTACTTTTTCTACGTAATCAAATTCATTGTAAGTCAAAATATCAAACGACTCTGGCTCTAACACTTTCATTATCTGTGGCGTTAACGAGATTAAGTCGATGTTGGACTCAAAACTAACATAACTGCTCGACTCTTGTGGAGTCACATGAATAGTTAAGTACTTGTCATCTTTAATCGCATTTAACGAGTAACCATAAGGGTCAAATACAAAGTCATCTATTACAAATTCAGGAATAAGCTGGTCAAAATTAAACAAGGTTCTAATTTGTTGTTTAGATAAACCTTCTGTAGATAATAATTTTGATGCTCGTTCACTTATTTGATAAGCCAAAAGCTCATAAGTTTTGTCTTGTTGATCCGCCTCAAAATCATTTTCGTAATGGAAAATGTAATTATGGTGACCATCAAGTGCGCCAAATCGATAGGCTTGTCCGTCTACGTACTTGGCAAGTATTTTTAAGTCATCGCCAAAACAGCTAGGTTGAGCATGGGAAAAGTATTCATTTTTACGTTGATAGGTAACTTGCTTTAAAATGGCAACATCATAGGTTTGAATAAAAAATTCAATTGAGTTGATCAGTTTAGTTTCGCCACAGGTTAAAATTAAAAATCTATCATCCCAAACAAACAGGCTAGATTCAGATAACAGAAAAGCTTTACAATATTTATTCTCAATTGATGATAATATTTTTGCTTCGCATTTATGCACTAAGTCATGCCAATATTCGTTTGGAATGTCGTTTAGTAGCGATAGTTTTTCACTATCAACTTGGATTTCGGCTTTTTTTTCAGCGCCTTCAAAAAACAAGAATAGAATCTCCGCAAGTTTAAAGCTTATAAGCTATTTAATACCGATTGGCATAAGAGGGCGTATTTTACAAAAATTAGCTTATTTCACAATAAATGATCGAGTTTTTAGTAAAAAAAATTATAATGCCGCAATCCTCTCTATATAGAGTAATTAGTTACAAATTTTATTTAGGCGTAGTAATGGATCTAATAAAAGCAATTAACCTTGATCTCACACCATCTGATGTGGTTTTTGAATGTGCCTTAGAACACACCGGCATTTTTAAAAACACCATTCATATTGTTGGATTTGAGTTTGATGGAACCGCGTGTTTCCGTAAAGGCACTAAAGATGGCCCTAACGCATTAAGAGCGGTTTCAGATGGTATAGAGTCTTATTCTCCGTATCTTGACGACGACATCGATGGCGTGTCGTTTGTTGATCTTGGTAACTTCTCATTATTTTCGCCAGATTCAGCGCCTATGTCTGCAGATGATTTGAAATCAGCATCGCCTGAATTCATTCAAGCATTATGGCAAAAGGGCACTGATGACTTTATTAAGCTATTTTCTGATGTAAAGTTAGAACAAGACCAAGTGAAAGTGATCACCTTAGGTGGTGAACATTCAATCTCTTATGCGCCGATTAAAACCTATTTAGAGCAATATGATGATTTAGCCCTAGTGCATTTAGACGCTCATGCTGATTTAAGAGACGGTTATTTAGGTTATCACTACTCTCACGCCTCTATTATCCGTCGAGTAGTCGACCATTTTGGACCAAAGCATGAGCTTATCCAATATGGAATTCGCTCTGGCACCAAAGATGAATACGTTTGGATGAATGAAAATAACAGCCTAATTAAGGACAGAACCTCGTTTCTTAAGAAAATAGAAAGTATTCCAAATGACAGACCAATTTACTTAACGTTAGATTTAGACTACTTTGATCCAAGCTTTTTCCCAGGAACCGGCACACCAGAGCCGGGCGGTGAGGATTTTCATTCTTTTATTAGTCTTTGCAAAATTTTAACAACAAAAAACTTTGTCGGTTGTGATGTCGTTGAACTTGCACCCAATATTGATGCATCAGGAAACAGTGATGTATTTGCAGCAAAAGTAGTACGCGAACTTATCCTATGTTTAAATCGCAGCGGTAATAATAGTAGTAGCAATAACAATGGTGGTGCCGTAAACAATGCCGAATAATACAACAGATGCGAAAGATTGGGATCACGAAGACTCAGAAAAGCTATATGGTGTAAGCCGTTGGAGCAAAGGGTACTTTTCGATAGGCAGTAAAGGCGACTTATTAGCAACGCCGGATCATCATCAGCCGAACCTAACGCTGAACATTCAAGAAATTGTGGAAGAAATGACTGAAACTGGCATTAAATTCCCAGCGGTTATTCGATTCCACGATATTCTGCGCTCACAAGTAGAAATGTTAAATACCACATTTCGCCGTGTTATCGCCGATGCTGAATACACCGGACAATATTTTGGTGTATTTCCAATTAAAGTTAACCAAATGCGTGAAGTGGTTGAAGAGATTGTTAACGCCGGTGAAAAATTCAATTACGGCTTAGAAGCCGGTTCAAAACCTGAACTAATGGCCGCTTTAGCCTATAACACTAATAAAGACTCTTTAACCATACTTAATGGTTATAAAGATGAAGAGTACTTTAGGTTAGCTTTGTTAGGCCAACAAATTGGTCGCAACATCATCATTGTTATCGAAAAATTTAACGAATTAAAAACCTTAGTTCAAATTGCCAAAGAAATGGGCGTGACGCCAGTGATTGGCTTACGCAGTAAGCTTATGGTTAAAGGCAAAGGTAAGTGGAAAAACTCCAGCGGTGAACGCGCTAAATTTGGTTTAAGTTACGTTGAGATGCTCCATGCTGTCGATTACTTAAAACAAGAAGGTTTTGCAAGCAGCATTCAATTATTACATTTTCATATTGGCAGCCAATTAACCGACATACGTTCGATTAAAGATGCGATTCAAGAAGCGTCAATGGTCTACATGAACTTAGTTAAGTATGGCGTCCCACTACAGTATATTGATGTTGGTGGTGGTTTAGCGGTTGATTACGACGGTAGCCAGTCGACTAACAATTCATCGTGTAACTATTCTACAGAAGAATACATACTGGATATTGTTTATGGCATTAAACAGACATGCGACTTAAACGATATTCCACATCCTAATATTGTCAGTGAAAGTGGCCGAGCGATTACCGCTCATCACTCTTGTGTTGTAGCCAAAGTGATTGGTGAAATAAAACCAAACACCACTCAATACGACACCAGTGTTGCCGCAGACGAACACATATTAATTACTAATATGCGTGAGATCACGCAAGAGCTGACATCAGAAAACTATCAGGAAATGTACAACGACTTAGTATCGATAAAAGAACAAACCGTTAGTGCGTTTAACTTAGGCGTGCTTAGCTTAAAAGACATGGCTAAAATGGAAACGCTTTATTGGCAAACGTTAGAGCAAATTAATCAGCACTTAATTGGTGAAGAGTTTGTACCTGAGCAATTAATGAAGATCCCATCGCTGTTATCGTCTCAATACCTAGTTAACTTTTCTGTGTTTCAATCAACCATAGATTCCTGGGCAATTAAACAAGTATTACCTATTGTGCCAATTAATCGTTTGTCGGAAAAACCAACCAAAATCGCCAGCTTAGTTGATATAACCTGTGATAGTGACGGTAAAATAGACCATTTTATTGAAGCTAACGGCAGCTCTAATACGTTGCCATTACATGAACTTAAAGACGGTGAGGATTATCACATAGGTATATTCTTAACCGGTGCGTATCAAGACGTAATGGGCGACATGCATAATTTGTTTGGCCGCTTAAACGAAGTGCATATTTATAGTTATGACGACGATCCAAAAGATTATTACATTGAAGAAGTGGTAAAAGGCTCAGCAATGGGAGATGTATTATCAACCATGCAATACAGCTCTGAAATATTAGCTAATAACATTAAAAAAGAAATCGATAAACGAGTATCAAAAGGACAGATAAAACCTAGAGTCGGCGTACAACTGACTGACTTCTATGAGAACTGTTTGAGTAGTTATACTTATTTAACGGATGATAAAGAAAGACGAAACCGATGGATTAGTCGTTAATTGGCTTTGCTATTTAAAAGTAAATTATTTTAGCCAAGAGCTAGAAACAAAAAAGGTGATTTCAGAAATGAAATCACCTTTTTTGTTTATGTATTTTTAGCTCTTAGCTCAGAACTCTTAGCTCAGAACTCGTCTCTCGCAGCTCGAAACTTATAGCCTAAAGCTCAAAATCATCAAACGCACTTGCATCAACGTCAGAATCAATCTGACCAACAAGGTAAGAGCTGATCTCAGACTCTTGAGGCGCAACTTGCACATTGTCAGACTCTAAGTATTTGTTCATCCAAGGAAGAGGGTTGCTCTTAATGTCGTACATTGCTGGAATACCAATGGCAGATAGACGGTGATTGGCAATATATTCAACATATTGACATAAGATCTCTTCATTTAGACCTATCATAGAACCATCTTTAAACAGGTATTTAGCCCATTCTTTTTCTTGGTTTACTGCATTTACAAAAATCTCTTTGGCTTCTTGGAAACACTCAATGCTGATCTCTTGCATTTCAGGATCGTCCTGACCATCTGCCCACAAGTTTAAGATGTGTTGGGTAGAGGTTAAATGTAAGTTTTCATCACGGGCAATCAAACGAATGATCTTAGAATTACCTTCCATAATTTCACGTTCTGCAAAGGCAAAAGTACAAGCAAAACTCACATAAAAACGAATCGCTTCTAACGCATTAATAGAGTTAACCGCTAAATAAAGTTTCTTTTTAAGTTCTCTAAGAGTGATGTTGTAAGTAACACCATCAACAACATGTTCGCCTATTCCAACGGTTTGATATAACTGAGTACAGAATATTAAATCGTCGTAGTATTTAGAAATATCAGACGCACGTCTTAAAATCTCTTCATTTCTTACGATATCGTCAAACACTTCACTTGGATCAGTAAATAAATTTCTTAAGATATGTGTGTAAGAACGAGAGTGAATAGTTTCACTGAACGACCAAGTCTCAATCCAAGTTTCTAACTCAGGTAGAGACGTAATTGGAAGTAGGGCAACGTTAGGGCTACGGCCTTGAATTGAATCTAACAGAGTTTGATATTTTAAATTTGAGATAAAAATATGTTTTTCACTGTCCGTCATCGCTTGGAAGTCGGCACGATCTTTACTCACATCAATTTCTTCTGGACGCCAAAAGAATGAAAGTTGTTTTTCAATTAACTTTTCAAAAATAGCATGACGTTGTTGGTCATAACGAGCAACGTTAACTGGCTGGCCAAAAAACATAGGTTCTTTTAACGCGTCGACGATATTTTGATTAAACGTGGTGTATTTCATATTGGTTTTTATCTCTTATTCTTTAACTGTCCACCAGGATTAAGTGGTGGACATATATTCCCTGTATTTAACTCTTGTTTAAAACAGGAGTTAAATCTTACAAGCGCCGCCTTCACAATCGTCATCATCTTCAATAACAACCGTCGTTGGGTTAGCTTCAGATGCTGACTTTTGCTTACCTGTAGTAATACCAGCACCATCACGGGTGTTATGATAGTACAACGTTTTCATTCCGTATTTATATGCAGTTAATAAGTCTTTCAACAATTGTTGCATAGGCACTTTGTTATCTGGGTATTTAGTTGGGTCATAATTGGTATTAGCCGAGATAGTTTGGTCGATAAACTTCTGCATAATTCCGCATAATTGCAAATAACCTTCGTTATTTGGAATATCCCACAATAATTCATATTGGTTACGTAAACGGTTCAGTTCTGGAACCACTTGTTTTAACACGCCATCTTTACTTGATTTAACAGAAATCAAACCACGTGGTGGCTCAATACCGTTAGTCGCGTTGGAGATTTGCGATGACGTTTCAGAAGGCATAAGTGCCGACAATGTAGAGTTACGTAAGCCATGCTTAACAATATTAGTACGTAATGATTCCCAATCTAAATGAAGAGGCTCATCACAATAAGAGTCTACCGACTTCTTATAAGTATCTATTGGTAATAGACCTTGAGAGTACGTCGTTTCATTAAACTTAGGACATGCACCACGTTCTTGCGCTAAATCGTTAGACGCTTTTAATAAGTAGAACTGGATAGCTTCAAAAGTACGGTGAATTAATCCATTACCGCTACCATCTGAATACTTAGCACCATTTTTAGCTAGGTAATAAGCAAAGTTGATAACACCAACACCTAACGTTCTACGACCCATAGTTGCATTAAGTGCAGCTGGAACAGGGTAGTCTTGGTAATCTAATAAGTTATCTAATGCTCTTACTGCTAATTGAGCAAGTTCATCTAGTTCATCTAACGAATCAATGGCACCTAAGTTGAAGGCTGATAATGTACAAAGTGCGATTTCACCTTCTTCATCATTTACATTCTGTAAAGGTTTCGTTGGCAAGGCGATTTCTAGACATAAGTTACTTTGTCTAATTGGCGCAAATTCAGGGTTAAATGGACTGTGAGTATTACAGTGATCTACGTTTTGTAGATAAATACGACCTGTACTCGCACGTTCATTTAAAAACAGAGCAAATAACTCAACCGCTTTAATGCGTTTTTTACGAATATTTTCGTCTTGTTCATATTTAACGTATAACTCGTCAAACAAGTCTTGGTCTGCAAAATAAGCATCGTACAAACCAGGTACGTCAGAAGGGCTGAACAAAGTAATGTATTCATCTTTAATAAGACGTTGGTACATAGTTCTGTTGAACTGAACACCATAGTCTAAATGACGAACGCGATTTTCTTCAACACCACGGTTATTTTTAAGAACTAATAATGACTCAACTTCCAAATGCCATAACGGGTAGAACAAAGTTGCTGCGCCGCCACGAACACCACCTTGAGAACAACTTTTAACCGCTGTTTGGAAGTGTTTATAAAATGGAATACAACCTGTATGGAAAGCTTCACCGTTACGGATAGGGCTACCAAGTGCACGAATACGACCCGCGTTTATACCGATACCAGCACGTTGGCTTACGTATTTAACAATTGCTGATGTAGTGGCATTTATAGAGTCAAGGTTGTCACCGGCTTCTATTAATACACAAGAGCTAAATTGGCGAGTAGGTGTACGAACACCAGCCATAATTGGCGTTGGTAATGAAATCTTGAATTTTGATGTCGCGTCGTAAAAACGCTTAATGAAATCTAATCTGGTTTCTTTTGGGTATTTAGCAAATAAACAAGCAGCAACTAATACATATAAGAACTGAGCGCTTTCATATATTTTGCCAGTAACACGGTTTTGGACTAAATATTTGCCCTCTAACTGTTTTACCGCAGCGTAACTAAAATCTAAATCGCGCGAATGAACAATGAATTTATCCATTTCGTCAAAGTCAGCAGCGGTGTAGTCTTCTAATAAGTGTTCATCATAACGCTTATCTTCAACCATAGATTTTACATGATCATATAAACGAGGTGGCTCAAATTGGCCATACGCTTTTTTACGTAAATGGAATACAGCTAAACGCGCTGATAAATATTGATAATCTGGCGTTTGCTCAGATATCAAATCAGCCGCAGCTTTAATGATCGTTTCGTGGATGTCTTCAGTTTTAATGCCATCATAGAATTGAATATGAGATTTTATTTCCACTTCAGAGACAGAAACGTTGTCTAAACCTTTGGCGGCCCAAGTGATAACTCTATGAATTTTATCTAGATCAAGAGGCTCTTTAACTCCATCTCTTTTACTAACGGATAGCTGCTGATTCATCTTACGAATTCATCCTTTATATTATTTGTTCTAGCAATGCTGAAATTGTTTTTTTGTTGACAACTAAATGTAGTAGTGATTTTGTTTAAAAACACATCATGTAGTGCCTAACTTGTATTATAGGCACAAGATAGTGTGTCTTGGGTGGGAATGCAAGCTGAAATTTGTTTGGCTTTGTGTGCAATAAATCGTCTTGTAAGTAGCTCCTAACGCTACACAATAAACCGCGAATAAGAGCTTGAAAAAGTCTAGGTCAAATAACAAAAAAAACCTAATTTATAAATTAGATTTTTTCTTACGTAGCCAATTTAAAACTAAAAATTGGCTACAAATAGACTTCTGTCTTGAACAAGTTAAACAATGTACTTAATTGGTTTTAAAATGATCGTTTACAGGGTATTTATTAAACTTTTTTCGAAATAGGTCTAATTTCTTATTGATCGAGTTTTTCAAAATATAAAATGTAATTAACATCGATATTCGGCTTTAACGTAAATTGTTCATTTAACGGATTGTAATGTAGGCCAATAGCATCTCTTATTTTTAAACCGTATTGTTCTGCCCATTTTATAAGTTGGGCTGGTTTTATGAATTTTTCAAATTCATGAGTGCCATTAGGTACCAGTTTTAATATTTTCTCTGCAGCAACAATAGACAACAAATAACTCTTCGCTGTTTTATTTAACGTGGAGAAAAATACCTTACCACCAGGTTTACATGCATTTGCTGCGGCACAAATAATAGATTCTGGGTCAGGGACATGCTCTAGCATCTCCATACAAGTGACGACATCAAAGTGTTGGTAGTTTTGTTGGCTAAAGCTTTCAGCACTGATGTTTTGGTAAGACACATTTTTAATACCAGCTTCTAATGCATGTAACTTAGCTACATTTAATGAATCTTGCGCTAAATCGATACCAACCACGTTAGCCGACAGTTTAGCCAAACTTTCGGCTAATATGCCGCCGCCACAACCAATGTCTAATAATTCTTTATGAGCAACCGACTCTGTCATCTCTTGGATATACGACACTCGCACTGGGTTTAACTTATGCAGAGGCTTAAAGTTGCCTTCGATATCCCACCAAGACTCGGCAATGGAATTAAATTTCTCGATTTCGTTGGAATCTACATTGGTATTTTCAACAGGATTTGAACTCATAAAATTTGTGCCACTATATATAAGGTAATTAATTGTGATTATATGAGTCACAAAAAAATAAAGATAGATGAAATAATCGTAATTGTTCAATTAAAACGCAAATAGAGTGTACTCAAACGCCGAACAATCAATTTTTATACATTTTGCATAGGGTAGGCCATAAAGACGCTGAAATTGGACTAGCGTGACGATAAGATTGTGTTACAATCGCGAGTAACATAATACTAATAAAAACTTACTATTAAGTAGTTGCAGGGAATCATACGTTTATGACAGATCATACTGATAATATTAGTCCTATTAATATTGAAGAAGAATTAAAAACCAGTTACCTAGATTACGCCATGAGCGTTATCGTAGGTCGTGCATTACCAGATGTACGTGATGGATTAAAACCGGTTCACCGTCGTGTATTATTCGCGATGAATGAATTAAAAAATGACTGGAACAAACCGTACAAAAAATCTGCACGTGTTGTCGGCGACGTTATCGGTAAATATCACCCACATGGTGATAGTGCGGTATACGACACAATCGTTCGTATGGCTCAGCCTTTCTCTTTACGTTATACACTTGTTGACGGCCAAGGTAACTTTGGTTCGGTCGATGGTGACTCAGCGGCAGCAATGCGTTATACCGAAATTCGTATGCAGAAAATGGCACACGAACTTTTAGCTGATTTAGAAAAAGAAACGGTAGACTTCGTACCAAACTACGATGGTCAAGAACATATCCCAGTTGTATTACCAACTAAAGTTCCTAACTTATTAGTTAATGGTTCTTCTGGTATCGCTGTTGGTATGGCGACAAATATTCCGCCACATTCATTACGTGAAGTTATTGACGGTACATTAGCCTTATCTTTCAACGAAGATATTACTGTTGAAGAGCTAATGGAACATATCCCTGGTCCTGACTTCCCAACTGGCGCTATCATTAACGGCAGAAAAGGTATTGTAGAAGCTTATAATACGGGTCGCGGTAAAGTTTATATTCGTGCGTTGGCCAATATTGAAACGGACGAGTCAAACGGTAAAGACACTATTATCGTTACCGAAATTCCATATCAAGTTAACAAAGCAAGATTAATTGAAAAAATTGCTGAGTTAGTTAAAGAGAAAAAAGTGGAAGGTATCACTGCATTACGTGACGAGTCTGATAAAGACGGTATGCGTATTGTTATTGAGATCAAACGCGGTGAACCAACAGAAGTTATCCTTAATCAATTATATTCACTAACTCAGTTACAAACTGTGTTTGGTATGAATATGGTTGCATTGACTCACGGTCAACCAAAAATACATACGTTAAAAGAAATGCTTGAAGCATTCCTATCTCACCGTCGTGAAGTTGTTACGCGTCGTACTGTATTTGATTTACGTAAAGCTCGTGACCGTGCTCATATATTAGAAGCGCTTGCGATTGCACTTGCTAATATTGATCCAATTATTGCCATGATCAAAGACTCACCAACACCTGCAGAAGCTAAAGTAAAATTAGTGGCGCAAGGTTGGGAACTAGGCCATGTATCTCAAATGCTTGAAAAAGCAGGTGAAGATGCAGCACGCCCAGAATGGTTAGAACCTGAGTTTGGTTTACGTGATGGTCTTTACCATATGACAGAGCAACAAGCTCAAGCCATATTGGAATTACGTTTACACAGATTAACTGGCTTAGAACATGAAAAAATTCTTGCTGAATACAGTGAAATCTTAGAGCTAATTGCTGAGTTACTAGAAATTCTTGGTAGCCCTGAGCGTCTAATGGAAGTTATTCGTGAAGAATTAGCTATCATCCGTGAAACTTACGGTGATGAACGTTGTACTGAAATTCGTGATGCGTCACACGATATCAACCTTGAAGATCTTATTAATGAAGAAGATGTTGTCGTAACACTTTCACACGAAGGTTACTGTAAATATCAACCATTAACAGATTATCAAGCACAACGTCGTGGTGGTCGTGGTAAGTCAGCAACTAAGATGAAAGATGAAGACTTCATCGAGAAGCTTTTAGTGGCAAACACACATGACACTATCTTATGTTTCTCTGATAAAGGTCGTTTGTACTGGTTGAAAGTATATCAATTACCTCTAGCTAGTCGTCAATCTCGTGGGCGTCCAATTATCAATTTATTACCATTGGATGCAGACGAGAAGATCACAACTATCTTACCTGTACAAGAATACGAAGCTGATAAGTTTGTATTTATGGCAACGGCTAACGGTACAGTTAAGAAAACAGCATTAACAGAATACTCTCGTCCAAGAGCAAACGGTATTATCGCACTTGGCTTGAATGACGGAGACAAACTAATTGGTGCATCTCTTACTAATGGTAAGAATGAAATCATGTTGTTCTCTCAAAACGGTAAAGTAGTTCGTTTCCATGAAGAACAAGTTCGTTCTATGGGACGTACCGCAACGGGTGTTCGTGGTATTAAATTAACGCAAGACGCTAAAGTTGTTTCGTTAATCGTGCCAGATGAAGACGGCAATATCTTAACCGTAACTGAAAATGGTTTTGGTAAGCGTACTCCTCAAGCCGATTACCCAGCTAAGAGTCGTGCAACACAAGGTGTTGTATCTATTAAAGTTAGTGACAGAAATGGATTGGTTGTTGGTGCAACACAAGTTGCAGATACCCATGAAATCATGATCATTAGTGACAAGGGCACTTTAGTTCGTACTAAAGTAAATGAAGTTTCTGTTGTTGGTCGTAACACACAAGGTGTGCGTTTGATCAGAACAATAGAAGGTGAAAACGTTGTTGCTCTAGCTCGTATAGAAGAGATTGAAGAAGACGATACATTATTGTTAGATGAAGACGGTAATGTGATTGAACCTGAAGTCTCAGAAGCGGCAGTTGAAGGTGAACAAACACCTGAAGCTTCAGACGCAGAATCTACTGATGAAAATGTAGATAAAGCTGATGACGAATAGTTAATCCTTGATTAAGATAAAAAGGCTCATTACGAGCCTTTTTTTGTGCCTGAATGTTAATTGTAAAATTAGTCATAAAAGGCTGAAAAACAATCAAATAGGCGACAAAATTTAACCTTTACCCAAATTAATGACAAAGTTGCAAAAATATCAATTGAGTGAAATTTTATAACGCGTTAGAGTCAATACTCAATTTGAAATGTCCCTTATCAATATTTTCAAATATCCACCACAAATTGCATCCAAAATGAGAACAAGATGACTGTATATAACTTTTGCGCTGGCCCTGCCAAACTACCTGATGAAGTAATGATCAAAGCCCAAGCTGAATTTAGAGATTGGAATAATACTGGTTGTTCGGTTATGGAGTTAAGCCACAGAAGTAAGTCTTATATTGAAGTATACGACCAAGCCGTAGCTGGGATTAAAAAATTATTAAACATCAGCGACGACTACAGTATTTTATTTATGCATGGTGGCGGTAGAGGGCAGTTTTCAGCAGTTCCATTGAACTTGATCACTGAAAATAAAAAAGCGCATTATGCGGTTACCGGTTCTTGGTCTAAGTCTGCAGTTGCAGAAGCTGAAAAGTTTGCTGATATCACAGCAGCCGATTATGTTAGTACCGACGAGCAGGGCAATAAGTTCGTACAAGACTTTGATAAGTGGCAAGTTGATCCACAAAGCGGATTTTTACATTATTGTCCAAATGAAACGGTAGATGGTATTGAGATTTTTGATGCACCCAAATTTGACGTTCCAGTGGTTGCTGATATGTCCTCCACTATTTTATCGCACCAGATTAACGTCAACGATTACGGTTTAATATACGCAGGCGCACAAAAGAACATAGGTCCGTCTGGCGTCAGTATTGTGGTTATAAAAAACGAACTACTATCTCGTAGCAGTGATTCAATTCCATCAATACTTAACTACAAGTTAACCGCAGAAAACGGCAGCATGTTTAACACTCCACCGACTTATGCAATCTACTTAGCAAAGTTAGTGTTTGATTGGTTAATTGAACGTGGTGGCGTAGAAGCGCAAGAAAAAATTAATATCAAAAAAGCAGAATACTTATATAGCGCGATAGATAAGTCTGACTTTTACTCAAACCATATTGCCGCGAGTAATCGTTCACGCATGAATATTCCATTTTTCTTAGCAAATGATGAGTTAGATAAACAATTTTTAAGCCAAGCTGAAGATAATGGCTTATTGGCACTTAAAGGTCATCGTATCGTTGGCGGAATGCGCGCGAGTATTTATAACGCCTTACCATTTGAAGGTGTTAAAGCGCTAGTTGAATTTATGCAGGAGTTTGAACGTACTCATGCTTAATAAAGAAGTGGTTAATTTAAACAAACATGACTCATTAACGTTAAAACATATTACGGCATTTAGTGGCGATGTAACGGTTCCAGGCTCAAAAAGTCTTTCTAACCGCGCCTTATTATTAGCGGCATTATGTGAGACAAAAACAACAATACGTAACTTATTAGACAGTGACGACATTCGTCATATGTTAACGGCGTTAAAATCGTTAGGTATTAATACTGAATTAAACGATGACAAAACCGTTTGCGTCGTTAATGGCAAGGGTGGTCAATTTAATACACCAACCGAACCTCTATTTCTCGGTAACGCTGGAACAGCTATGCGTCCATTGGCTGCTGTGCTTGCTTTTTCTGGTATTAATGCCGAATTAACTGGCGAAGCGCGTATGTTTGAAAGACCAATTGGTCATTTAGTCGATGCGTTATTACCACTAGGTGCAAAAATAGATTATCTAGGTGATACAAATTATCCACCTCTACAATTGAGCCCGTTTGAACAAGTGACTTGTTCAGAAGTTAATATAGATGGCAGTGTATCGAGTCAGTTTTTATCTGCATTATTAATGGCTGCGCCTTTATTGGGACGCACGATCACCATAAACATGGTGGGTGAATTAGTGTCTAAACCTTACATAGATTTAACGTTAGATATCATTAAACAGTTTGGCGTAAATATTACCAACAACAATTATCAATCGTTTGTTATTGATGGTGGCCAAGCTTACGTTTCACCAGGCGATTTTATGGTGGAAGGTGATGCATCATCGGCCTCTTACTTTTTAGCGGCTGGCGCGATTAGTGGCGGACCGGTTAATGTATATGGTGTTGGAAAAAATAGTGTGCAGGGTGATATTCAGTTTGCCGACGTATTAGCCAAAATGGGGGCAACAATCACCTATTATGACGATCATATATCGGTCACTTCAAATGGTCAGTTAACCGCTGTTGATATGGATATGAATCATATTCCAGACGCGGCAATGACAATCGCGACAACTGCATTATTTGCTAAAGGCACCACAGCGATTAGAAATATATATAACTGGCGTGTAAAAGAAACAGACCGTTTACATGCAATGGCAACTGAACTTAAAAAAGTTGGTGCCACGGTAGAAGAAGGGCACGATTATATTATCGTAACCCCAAATGAGATAAATCACGCGGCAATAGACACGTATGACGATCACCGTATCGCAATGTGTTTCTCATTATTGGCGTTTGATAAACAAAGCGTAACCATCAATGACCCTAAAGTAACCAGCAAAACCTTCCCGGATTATTTTGCTCGATTCAACTCTTTGGTCAAATAACGACTAGATATTTACTCGTTATTTTCTCATATTTATGCAAAGGCCCTTAACTGGGCTTTTATGCGTTAAATAAATTACTGTTAAATCAATTTCATTTTATTGTATTTCAAGTATAATCTCGCCCGCAAATTCACCTTATGGAGTATTTATGGAGCAAACAATTCCGGTTATCACTATCGATGGCCCGAGCGGAGCAGGTAAAGGCACAGTCTGTCGTTTACTCGCTCAGAAATTGGGTTGGGAAATATTAGACAGTGGCGCAATTTACCGAGTATTAGCATTGGCTTCCATCCATCATCAAATTGAACCGTCAGATGAAGAGAGCTTAATGCCTCTTGCTGCGCACTTAGACGTTCAATTTTTGTCGACTGAAACAAGTTCTAAGATTGTGTTAGAAGGCGAAGAAGTTACGCAAGCGATTCGAAACGAAGAAGTTGGTGGTATAGCCTCACAAATCGCAGCATTGCCGCGTGTTCGTGAAGCATTATTACGCCGTCAACGTGCTTTTAGACAACTACCTGGTCTTATTGCCGATGGCAGAGATATGGGAACGGTTGTTTTTCCTGATGCGGAAATTAAAGTTTTTCTTACGGCAAGCGCCGAAGAAAGGGCGAATAGACGTTATTTGGAGTTGAAAGAAAAGGGTCACGATGTTAAAATCGGCGACCTTTTGAGCGAGATACAAGCTCGAGATGACCGAGATACTAACCGAGCAGTAGCGCCTATGGTGCCTGCAGAGGATGCTATCGAAGTTGATTCGACACATATATCAGCGCAAGAAGTGTTTCAACAGCTAATTTCAGTTGTAGAAGCTAAATTTTGTAAATAGCAGTTGGCGACCTTTTGTTTTAAAAGGTTTTTAACATAATTAACAGCCTTGTTAGCATGGACGTAACAAGTTAAAAATCAACCCTTAGTCGCAGGAACGCCTCTTTGGCCATTAGAAGATAAAAAATGACAGAAAATTTTGCAGCATTATTTGAAGAAAGCCTTCAAACGATAGAAACACGCCCTGGTTCAATTGTTAAAGGTACAATTATCTCAATTGACCGTGACTTAGTATTAGTAGACGCTGGTCTTAAATCTGAATCTGCAATTCCTGCAGCTCAGTTTAAAAACCACGCTGGTGAGCTTGAAGTTGCTGTAGGCGATGTAGTAGACGTAGCGTTAGAGTCAATCGAAGACGGTTTCGGTGAAACTATCTTATCTCGCGAAAAAGCGAAACGTTATGAGTCTTGGGTACGCCTTGAAAAAGCTTGTGAAGAACAAGAAATCGTTAAAGGTGTTATCTCTGGTAAAGTTAAAGGCGGTTTCACTGTTGAAGTTGAAAGCATCAGAGCTTTCTTACCAGGTTCTCTAGTAGATGTTCGTCCAATTCGTGACACGTCTCATCTAGAAGGCAAAGAATTAGAATTTAAAGTTATCAAGCTTGATCAAAAACGTAACAACGTTGTTGTTTCTCGTCGCGCAGTTATCGAAACAGAAAACTCTGCAGAACGTGAAGAGCTTCTTGCTAACCTTGAAGAAGGTTCAGAAGTTAAAGGTATCGTTAAGAACCTTACTGACTACGGCGCGTTTGTTGACCTTGGTGGCTTAGACGGTTTATTACACATCACTGATATGGCTTGGAAACGTGTTAAGCACCCAAGTGAAATCGTAGCAGTTGGTGACGAAATAGACGTTAAAGTACTTAAATTTGATAAAGAGAAAAACCGTGTTTCTCTAGGTCTTAAGCAATTAGGTTCAGATCCTTGGGGTGATATTGCTGGTCGTTACCCAGAAAGTTCACGTCTTAAAGGTCGTGTTACTAATCTTACAGACTACGGTTGTTTCGTTGAAATCGAAGACGGTATCGAAGGTCTTGTTCACGTTTCAGAAATGGACTGGACAAACAAGAACATCCATCCTTCAAAAGTTGTTAACTTAGGTGACGAAGTTGAAGTTATGGTTCTTGAGATAGACGAAGAACGTCGTCGTATTTCTCTTGGTCTTAAACAATGTAAAGACAATCCTTGGGAAGTATTCGCTAAAACTCATAATAAAGGCGATCGTGTTTCTGGTAGCATCAAATCTATCACTGACTTCGGTATCTTTATTGGTCTTGACGGCGGTATTGACGGTCTTGTTCACTTATCTGACATTTCTTGGAATGTTTCTGGTGAAGACGCAGTACGTGAATTCAAGAAAGGCGACGAAATCGAAGCTGTTGTTTTACAAGTTGACCCAGAGCGCGAACGTATCTCTCTAGGTGTTAAACAAATGGATTCTGACCCGTTCAGTGAATACCTAGAAGCGAACAAGAAAGGTTCTTTAGTTAAAGGTCAAGTTAAAGACGTTGACGCTAAAGGCGCTACTATTGTTCTAGGTACTGAAGTTGAAGGTTACATTCGTGTATCTGAACTTTCAGCAGAACGTGTTGAAGACGCTTCTACAGTATTAAAAGCTGGTGAAGAAGTTGAAGCTAAGTTTGTTGGTGTTGACCGTAAGAATCGTGTTATTAGCTTATCTATTAAAGCTATCCACGCTGCTGACGAGAAAAATGCACTTGATAACTTGCAAAGTCAAACTCCTGAGTTTGAAAACGCAATGGCTGCAGCATTCAAAAATGCACAAAAAGACTAATATTAATTAGTTTGTGAGAAGGGAGCTTAATAGCTCCCTTTTTTTATACAAAAATTTTACAAAATCATTTTTATGGTCTTTAATAAATAAAATGTAACTTATTGAAGTGCATAAATATATTTTGGTGCTACACTAATTCGAATTCCATATAAAACACTTGGTTCGTTATGAACGGACAATTACTATTTTACTTAGGTGAAAAAATGACAAAGTCTGAACTAATAGAAGCATTAGCAGAAAAATACCCAAATCTACCAATTAAAGACGTAGAGTTAGGCGTTAAAAGCATAATTGATAACATGGCAGAAACCCTGGCAGCCGGTGAACGTATTGAAATACGTGGCTTTGGCAGCTTTTCATTGCATTACCGTGCCCCACGAGTTGGCCGTAATCCAAAAACAGGTGAGTCAGTTAATTTAGAGGCGAAGTATGTTCCTCACTTTAAACCGGGTAAAGAATTGCGAGAAAGAGTGGATTTTCCGCAATCCTAGATTGACTCTAATTGCTAGTTACAATAGCCTAATACTCTTGGATAAACGGAGTATTCGCTATTGAAAGTTTTATCATACATTTTTTTAATTATTCTTATCATAATCGCATTAGCTTTAGGCAGTGAAAACGGCCAGCTTGTGTCGGTAAATTTATTATTTGTAAGAGTAGAAATGAGCTTAGCTGCAGTAATTTACAGTGCATTTGTGTTTGGCTTACTTTCTGCGTTATTAATCTTCCTATTAAAGAAATTAAAACCTAATGCTTGAGTTGCTATTTTTATTGTTACCTGTTTCCGTCGCGTATGGTTGGGTAATGGGAAAGCACAGTGCTAAAAAAGAGTTAAAGCAACAACAAGCTTCAATGAATCGTGCGCTAACATCCAGTGTTAGCCTTTTATTGAATAACAAAGAAGAACAAGCTTTTGATCAATTGATCAAATACCTCGACGATACACCTTCCAGTATTAATAATTATTTGACCATGGCACAGTTATTTCGCAAAAAAGGTGAAATAGACAAAGCCATTTCCATCCATGAAGGTTTATTAAAAACCGAGCATTTAGAATTACCCCTTCAGCAAAAAGAAACCATCCAGTTAGAGTTAGCTCAGGACTTTTTATCGGCGGGAATGTTAGAAAGGGCACTATACGCCCTAGAACCTATGATGCTAAGTGACCGAGCTGACGACGCGTTAACATTAGCTTTACATATCTACGAGCAAACTCGTGAATGGGATGAAGGCGTTAAGGTATTTTTAGATGTGCCAAATGGCCAGGTAAGCTCAGAGAACCGCCAATTAGTGAGTCACTTTTATTGTGAAATAGCGGACAAGACCGAAAACATTAAAACCCAAAAACAATTATACAAAAGGGCACTTAAAGTAAACTCAGGTTGTACTCGTAGTTTAGTGTCCTTGGCTAAGTTGTATATGGACACCAATCAAAAACAAAAATCGCGTGAATTCATTATTACAATTTTAGACAACGAGCCGAGCTTTGCTCCTGCGTTGTTTAATATAGCGCCTGAATGTTTTGTTGACGAGTTTGAACAAACTGCATGGTTATATTGGTTAATTAAAGACAAAAACATTACCAGCGTAACCGCCCATAACCAAATGGCGGATTACATAGTAAAAGAAAACGGCTTGGAGTCAGGCAGAGAATATATCATTGAGCATTTGCAGCAAGTACCAAGTGTACGTGGCTTTGCAAAGTTAATTGAACTAGAACGCGAGTTTATGTCTAATTCTCACTTTGACCAACTGCTCAAGTTACTCAACCGTTATATAGAATTAAAACCCAACTACGAATGTAAAAGTTGTGGTTTTTCGTCCAACTACTTTACATGGCGATGCCCAGCCTGTAACAGTTGGCAAACAATGAAACCGTTAACCGGATTAGATGGCATTTAACAAATAGTTAGTGAGATAAGAAAACGTGGATAAGAAAAATATTGTTGTAGCATTAGACTTTGAAAACAAGTCAGAAGCATTAGCCTTAATTGATAGATTAGATCCAAGCCTTTGCCGCCTAAAAATAGGCAAAGAAATGTTTACTCATTTTGGCCCTGAGTTTGTGACAGAAGTACAAAACAAAGGTTTTGATGTATTTTTAGATTTAAAATTCCACGACATCCCAAACACAGTAGCAAAAGCCGTTAAAGCGGCAGCCGACTTAGGCGTATGGATGGTTAACGTTCATGCATCTGGTGGCAGTAAAATGATGCAAGCTGCGCGTGACATATTAAAACCTTATGGCGACAAAGCACCTTTGTTAATTGCTGTAACGGTATTAACGTCAATGTCAGAAGAAGACTTGTTAGATTTAGGCATCACCAAATCACCAGAGCAGCAAGTAAACTTTTTAGCTGGTTTAGCACATAAAGCAGGAATGGACGGCGTTGTATGCTCAGCACAAGAAGCACAAATGCTAAAACTGAACTATGGCGTAGACTTTAAACTTATCACGCCAGGTATTAGAACAGCAGACGCTTCAGTAGATGATCAAAAACGTATAATGACACCAGAAAAAGCAGTTAATGCAGGTTCTGATTATTTAGTTATCGGCCGAGCAATCACCAAGTCAGCTGATCCAATTAATACCATGAAAGAAATATACAGCTCACTTAATAGCTAATTGCACTGTCTTAAAGACTGTATATACACAATAACGCAAATACGCTTGAATAACGTATCTGCGTTATTGTTTAAAAGCCTTTATTCTTTGCTGTATAAATAATAAATCATGACTAACAATGGAATGTTTTTGGTAAGAGGGCCAAACGGGTGTAGCCAGAACTCAGGCTCAATAATCGTCAGTAGTAAGCTATAAGATATGATAGTAACCAACTGAATAAGATAACAAAGCTTCAATTTTTTGCCTATCAGCAACCATACACCAATGAACATATCTAAAAGACTGCCAGATAAAATAATCAAATCTGCAAAACTATCTGTAATTCCAATATTAGCTAAGACATCGTAACCAATCTGTTTGGAAAAAAACTGTGATGTGATCCCCGTAAACAACCACAAAAAACTCAAACTAAGTCTCGCCACTAAATAAAGCCTAGAATTCACTGTATAAGCTCCTATATAACTGAAAATGGTTTGTACACCATTAACCAGAAGATCACTAATATTGAAATGAAAGCCGGAATACCTAACGCCGTCCATAACCGCATCATTTTTTTAAAGTTTGGGTCTATGGTTCCGATTTTTAACGACGAGTCTGCAAGTGCTCTAAGTTTATACTGGATTAATACAACGGGAACCCAACATACACCTATAAATATAAACAATGTAATCACCCATAAAAACCAGGTTGAAGTAAATGTATAACCTAGCTTAAGCATAAGAAGTATACCGCTGACAAACTGGACTATTACGGCAGGCGTTGTGAATAGCCAATCGGCTAGAACCACGTGACGTGCAGTTATAGCCAAGGCTTCTACATTGGAAGAACGGTTGGCCATAAACATAAAGAAAGCGATGCCCATACCAGTACCCGCTATGATCATCGCGCTTAAAATATGTATCATTTTTAATAAAAGATAGTTATCCAACGTTTTTCTCCGTTTGGTGGAAAATACCTAGAGGCATTGCTTCTTGATCAAATTCTTCCAATGTATAAAGACCTAAACAAGGTGTTGCACCTCTGGTCTGTATACTTCCTGTTATTAATTTCTTTGCAATAATTATGGTTGAAATCGTAGGGATGTAAGGACCAATATTGTCGTTGGCATTTAGCGTCCACTTAATATGTTTTACTTGGTTTGTATCGTCTAAGCCGGATAAGTTTATTTGCATCGCACCTTTGTCAGTGCCCAATCGTTTAAATAACTCACTAGATTTAAAAATAGGTTTAGTAAATTTAGACCAGTCTTTTATTAATCCAACTTTGGCTAAAGCCGCCATGAAAACCATACCAAAATGTAATAAAGGTAGTTCTAATCCAGCTTGGAATTTAACCGTGTTAACTGGTTTATAACGTTCAGGAAACAACTCAAGATCGGGAATGTCGATATTAGCCAGCCAACGTTTACCAAGGCCTGAGCCAAAGTTTAATTTTCTAGGAGACATCCAACCATATTGGTTAATCCATTCACCATTGTGAAATGCAGAGAAAGGGTGGCCGGTATAGGAAAGTATGCCTTTAACTGTCGCTTCGCCTCGTTCCGCTTTATTTCCTGGGGCAATTGCAAAGTCAATTTCACTAAGACTTGAAAACTCACCGATGAAACTATCTATAACCGTAGATGATAACCCTGGTACTGAACTAGCGCCTGAAACAACTAATAAATCTTTGTTTTTGGCAGCGTCATTAAGTGACGTAATATCACAAACGAAACGACGATCATCTGCTAAATCAATGTAATGGCTGCCTATAGAAATACACGCTTGTGGGACGTGGTAGTTTTGTCCCTGAAAAGGCCCACCGGTATGTATAACAAGATCAGGGGATAATGATTTAAGTTCATCAACAAATGTTGCTTGATAAATATCGATAACCGCAGATTCTAGTACTGCATTAGCGCCGTTTAAAGATAATGCCTGACATAGTTTTTTTGCCTTGTTACGGTTTCTTCCTGCGATAATAATAGTAATGTCTTTTACTTCAGATAAATTTTCGGCGATACGTTTACCAAAGTTACCGTAACCACCCAAAATTAATACTCTACGTACAAGCATGTATAGTTCTCTAATCCTTAATGTATGCTATTCATATTGCCTTAGGGTTATTTGGATGTAAAGAAAGCTAAGTTATTCCTATCGTTAAGAATATTAACAAAAAGCACACACCAAAAGCTTAACAAAACCATCTGGATAAAACAGCCAGCAAAGATTGTTTAAATATCAAGCAAACCTGTCATACTCAACCTTTGGATAAAAAACAAACAAATAATATAGGTTTGTCGGCGAGTATTGTTTCCCTCTATACTATTTCTTATAACAGTACCTAAAGCTTATGTTCTTGTTTAACAATGAAAATAATAATAAAAGAATTTTGATTTTGGCCGATAAAACTTTATGTCGTTTAAAAGCGTATAAAAATACAGATACAAGTTAGCTGGATAATCAACCAAAAATCGCCAAATCAAACCTAACAAAAAATGAGAGAACTATGCTCAAATCATTAAAGTTCACCACCAAAGTTACGCTGGCTGCGTCTTTAGTTTTAGTGTTTGTATTGGGTTTATTTACCGTAAATAACTTTGTTGTAATGCAAAATCAGACTCAAGAGCAGTTATCTCAAGTACTGCATGAAATATCAGAGTCGGTCTCACAAAACATCTCTAACTGGCTTAACGGTAAACTTGCTATTGTCTCAGGTGTTGCCAATGTCTATAACAACGACTTAACCAAAACCCAAATATTGGAACGTCTAGATCTTGCTGATGAAGCAGGGGGCTTTAAAAACGTATATATAGGGCGAGTAGATGGCACCTTTATATTAGACGACCAAACGATTCAATTACCAGACGGTTACGACGCCCGTGAGCGACCTTGGTATCAATTGGCTAAAAACCAAGAAACCACCACCTTTACCGCACCTTATATTGACGCAACCAACAACGAATTAATCATTTCAGCCGTTGTACCTATATTTGAAGATGCCGAATTTTCAGGTGTTGCCGGTGGCGATATCGACATGACTACTATTACTGAGATCGTCAACAGTATCGACTTTTTAGGTTTTGGTTATGCGTTTTTAGTCGACAGTAATAAACAGATCTTAAGTCACCCAGAACAAAAATATAACAGCCTGCCTATGTCTAAGTTGTTTAACCAGGACCTAGCGTTAAACGCTGAATTTGCCTCAGTCAAATTAGATGAAACTGACCATTTAGTGTCGTTTATAAAGATCAGCGGAATTAAAAATGTAGATTGGTACTTAGGTGTGGTTATCGGAGAAGAAATAGCATATTCGTCAGTTTCTAGCTTTAGGAATATGGCGGCGCTTTATATGATATTAGGCGTTATTGTTATCGTCATTATGCTGCAAACCTTATTGAAATATTTAATGCAGCCTATGCAACGTTTAAGTGACGCCATCAAAGATATATCACAAGGAGAAGGGGACTTAACTAAACGTTTAGTAGTTGAGAACAACGATGAATTTGGCGAGCTTTCTCATCACTTTAATATGTTTATAGAAAAAATACATGGCTCTATAGAACAAGTTAGAACCAGCACCATACAATTAGAGCGCAGCGTAGAGAACTTAGTGGAGTCCACTACAGCCACACAGGAAATGTACTCGGATCAAACTAAATTGACCGACGGTTTAACCTTAGCCATAGAAAACCTTTCAGCTAGCGCTCGTGATATATCTTCCAATGCAACCAACGCATCTGAACTTGCTTCTAACGCTAATGCTGAAGCTAACTCTAGCCATGACTCGTTAGATAAAAACATTGCCGTAATTAAAAACTTAGCAAATAAAATGACAGAAGCTGAACAAGAAATTGAAAGTCTTGAACAGCACACAATTAGTATTGGCCAGGTATTAGAAGTTATTAAAGGCGTAAGTGATCAAACTAACTTATTAGCACTGAATGCTGCAATTGAAGCCGCTAGAGCTGGCGAAGCTGGCCGAGGTTTTGCGGTTGTTGCCGACGAGGTTCGTCAATTGGCATTTAGGACGCAAGAGTCGACTCGCGAAATTGAAGAAACGGTTGGTCAATTACAATTAAGTGCCGCGTCAGCCGTAAGTTCAATGAAGTCCAGCTTAGCCGACACCCAAGCATCCGTTGAACAAGCAACACATGCTGGTGAGCAAATGGAAAACGTGAGTAAAGTGATAGGTGCTATAGATGAAGTTAATCACAGCGTAGCAAATGCCACCACAGAGCAAAACAATGTAACTCAGTCAATTGATAACGATGTTCACCATATAAGAGACATTGCCACCAAAGGGCAACAAAACTTATCCGACGCGCTAAACGAATGCACCAACTTAAAAGCGCAGTTTTATGAACTAGAAAAACTAGTGTTAACGTTTAAGGTTTAGTGCGAAGTTAATCAAGATACTTAGGATTTAAAGCTCCAGATTTGTTATTTAGCCGTATAATCAACAAGAGAAAATATGAAATTAATTACTCTAATATTACTAAAGTTGATTACCTTTGAAACAAAAGGAACTAGCTTCTTATTGTGGTGAGGAAGAAGTTAAGTAAACTGGACTAAGCAATAAATTGTGGGTTTTTAGATAGAATTAAACAGTTTATAAATGATATCTCCGTATCCCCAAATCATAGTTCCAATGATAGCCCAAACAATTAGATTTATTTCTACCAAAGTATCATACGGTTTAATAATTTCACGCATTTCATTATCAGCTGATAGTGAGTAATAAGGCTTATTACTAGGTTCTAAATCTACTTTTAAGTTGTCTATAATTAGTTTTTGGGTGAATGAATATAAGAGGTTCATTTTATTCTTATGCTTCAATTCAAGTATTATTGCAGTAATAACAATTATTGAACCGCTGCGTTGAAACCAAATGCTTGGTGTATCTTCGTAATAAGAAAATACTTGTGAATAAGCAATAACAACGACTGTAAATAAAAATGAGTTGAAAAATAGAATTCGAAACCAAGGAGCTAAACTATTTAGATTATAAAGTTGTAAGGTTTTTATAAAGAACCATAGCTCTTGTTTAGGCTTTATTTGTTCATCCATATATACAATTCCATATAATATTAATTATCCGAGTTTAAGTTAGTTGACTGTCTAGTTACAGTCAAAGTTGATTTTTAAAAAGAAGCTGTGTTAAGCATTCAATATAGGATAGCTATTAATTTAAGATAGCGTATATCCCTCTTAGCTAACTACATACGCAAATGCGCATAATGTATATTATGTTAAATAGAATATTAATGTAACATCCTGGTTAACAGTATTTACTAGGATGATGTTGTTGATATTCTTTAATTGTACTATTTAAAAATTATAGCCAAACTTAAATAATTCAATTGATACGATTAATGCTCTGTCGTTCTTATCCGTAAAGTTTACTGACGGATGCGAAAAATGACTATTTTCACCACTTATGTACCTACCAAATTGTATATTGCCAGATAAGTAGGCGTTGTTTTTAAAGTAAGTCCAACCTAATACAGCGCCAACACCTAGCTTAACTGTTGAATCCAATTCATAATTATTACGCGTGATGGCCTCAATATAAGCTACTTTTGTAAAGCCTCCCCAATAAACATTAATACCGTCATTCATAGGTTGGACGTATTTGCGCCATTGATATTCAGCTGTAAACAAATCTAGCGGATTATTGTCGTTCTTTTGGCTGGCGTAAAGTACTGGTAGTGCATGTTCAATACCTTGTTCTTTATTAAAGATAGAATATGTACCTGTATAAGTTTCTCCACCACCACTTAAGGATGTTGGATTAATAAATAATCTAAAGGGATTTATTGCTATACCGTGCGTGTATTGTGCGGCTACCGAAGGTGTTGTTATTAACAGTGTTAATATAACTATTATCCACTTCATATAAATTCCTTTTAATTATAAATCGATCTAATTTTTATCATTTAAAAATGATGTCTGCAACTGACTAATATTGTACTGGTTTTTGCCAATATGAAACAAAGTCAAACTCGGCTGTTTTATCGTTGGCCATTTCTACTTTTAATATCCAGGTCATTTCTGGCTGCGAACATAAACCTAACATAAATGAAGATTGGTAAATAAAGTTACCGTTGTCGCTTTCTATTAATTTATAGATAAGTGGCAAGGTTCCCATGTTCATATTGGAGCCTTCTATATACATAGACTCAATGGGCTGTGTTGAGGTGATGTGCATTTGGTATTGCTGTTCAACTAAAATAACGTCGGTGTTTAATGTTATTTTCAGCTGTGGGTTTTGCATTGTAATACATAGCTCGTCACAGGTTTGTTGATTGACGCCTTGTTCAGCACTACAGGCTGAAATTAAGCTAATAATAAATGCACTGGTTATTAATTGAATAATAGTCGGTGTTTTTTTAACCATATGTTATTAACTCTCTTGATCTATGACAATATTTTATGGATAGCAGCTATTATTTTATCCTTAAAGTCTTTATTATGCATCTGCCCATAAGCTTATCTGTTTGATTTTGGTTATTTTTCACAAAATAACTAAAAAGAGTCTAAACTTTTAATCTTGATTACAATAATTTTCACATGTAAGTGGAATCATAAATATGACAACAACGACCATCGCTCATCCAGAGTACAACTATAAAGTTGTTAAGCAATTTGCTTTAACGACTGTTTTCTGGGGTTTAATCGGTATGACAGTTGGTGTATTAATTGCTGCGCAATTGATATGGCCTGCGTTAAACTTTGAAACTCCATGGCTAACATTTTCGCGTTTACGCCCACTTCACACAAATGCTGTAATTTTTGCATTTGGTACAAGTGCCCTATTCGCTACCTCGTATTACGTTGTACAACGTACTTGTAAAGTTAAACTCATCAGTGACAAAGTCGCTGCTTTCACCTTTTGGGGATGGCAGGCGGTTATTATTGCTGCGGTAATTACTTTACCTATGGGTCTTACGACTTCTAAAGAGTATGCAGAATTAGAGTGGCCAATCGATATTTTAATTACGATTGTTTGGTTAGCTTATGCGTATGTCTTTTTAGGCACAATCGCGATTCGTAAAACAAGTCATATTTATGTAGCAAACTGGTTCTATGCTGGTTTCATCATTACCGTTGCGGTATTGCACTTAGTTAACAGTGCAGCTATTCCGGTTACCTTGTTTAAGTCTTACTCTATATACTCTGGCGCAGTTGATGCCATGGTTCAGTGGTGGTACGGACATAATGCAGTGGGTTTCTTACTGACGGCTGGCTTCTTGGGGATGATGTACTACTTTGTTCCTAAACAAGCAGAACGTCCGGTTTACTCTTACCGTTTGTCGGTTGTTCACTTCTGGGCTCTAATATCTTTGTATATTTGGGCTGGTCCACATCACTTACATTACACAGCTTTACCTGACTGGACTCAGTCTTTAGGTATGGTTATGTCTATGATTTTATTCATCCCTTCTTGGGGCGGTATGATCAACGGTATTATGACGTTATCGGGTGCTTGGCATAAGCTAAGAACTGACCCTATCTTACGTTTCTTAATCGTTTCTTTATCTTTCTACGGTATGTCTACGTTTGAAGGCCCAATGATGGCAATCAAATCTGTAAACGCTTTGTCTCATTATACAGACTGGACAATTGGCCACGTACATTCAGGTGCACTTGGTTGGGTTGCTATGGTTTCTATCGGTGCTTTATACCACTTGATCCCACGTTTATATGGCAAAGTTGATATGGCAAGCACTAAGCTAATTAACACGCATTTCTGGTTACACACAGTTGGTGTTGTTCTTTACATTGTTGCTATGTGGATTTCTGGTGTTATGCAGGGTCTTATGTGGAGAGCGGTTAACTCAGACGGGACATTAACTTATAGTTTTGTTCAAAGTTTAGAAGCTTCTTACCCGTTCTACTTTGTACGTTTCCTAGGTGGTCTATTCGTTGTTGCTGGTATGTTAGTAATGGTATACAACGTCGTTAAAACTGTTCGCGAAAGCAAACAAGTTACTGCAGCAGCGTAAGGAGAGCTAAAGATATGGCTAATCATCACGAGAAGATTGAAAAAAGCGTTACCCTAATGGCCATCCTTACGGTTGTTGCGATTAGTTTTGGTGCGCTAGTAGAAATTACACCATTGATGTTCCAAAAAGATACAACAGAACCTGTTAAAGGCATGCGTGCCTTAACAGCTTTAGAAATGGAAGGTCGTGACATTTATATACGTGAAGGTTGTAATAACTGTCACAGCCAAATGATCCGTCCATTCCGTGCTGAAGTTGAACGTTACGGTCATTATTCTGTTGCTGGTGAATCTGTTTGGGATCACCCTTTCCTTTGGGGATCAAAACGAACTGGGCCTGATTTAGCCCGTGTTGGTCAACGCTATAGTGACGACTGGCATTACGCACATTTATTAGATCCACGTTCGGTTGTTCCACAATCAAACATGCCATCTTTTAAATGGTTAGATGAAGCAGTTTTAGACGGTGAAATCATCGGTAAGAAACTAGAAACATTTAACTGGCTAACTAAAGGTAAAACCCATAAAGATGAAGCTGGAAACTATATTCCATTGTATACAGCTGAAGAAATAGCGGGCGCTCAAGAGGCTGTTGCAGGTAAAACTGAAATGCAGGCTTTAATCGCTTATTTACAACAACTTGGCACTCACCTTAAGTAAGTAATGAATATGGATTACGGTACGTATCAAGGCGTTCATACGCTAATATTAATGGTTTTGTTTTTCGTGATCGTTTACTGGGCATACAGTAAAAGTCGTAAAAGTAAGTTTGACGACATTGCCCAATCTATCTTAAATGATGATGACTTAAACGATGATCCTAATGTAAAGGAGCAAAAAAATGGTAATGACTGAATTTTGGCATTGGTGGATAATACTACTAACTAGTATTTCCCTAGTCGGTTGTTTCTGGATTATTACAGTTAATCTTAAGAACTATGCTGGTGTCCCTGAAGGCGAATCTATGGGTCATGAGTTTGATGGCATAGAAGAGCTTAACAACCCGTTGCCTAAGTGGTGGACATATATGTTCTACTTCATCTTAGTATGGGCAATTGGTTACTTAATCTTAATGCCTGGTATGGGTAATTGGGAAGGTTTACTAGGTTGGAAAAGTTCTAACCAAGGTATTGTTTCTCTAGAAGAATCTAGAACATTATCAGCTAAAGCAATAGATGAAGGCTTATTGGTTCAGTTTGACCAAGAAGTTAAACATGCTGACGAAGTGTACGGTCCTGTATTTCAAGCTTTCGCAGCTAAACCTATTGCTGAATTAGCTTATGACGACGATGCCTATAAAGTAGGACAACGTTTGTTCTTACAAAACTGTGCTTTATGTCATGGCTCTGATGCTCGTGGTTCTAACAAGTTCCCTAACTTGACTGATACTGATTGGTTATACGGCGGAACACCGGAAAAAATTAAAGAAACACTTTTACACGGTCGTAAAGCAGCAATGCCAGCTTGGGGTCCTGCCCTTGGTGAAGACGGCGTTCAAGAAATGACAGCGTATGTTTTAAAATTAGCTGGGCGTAAAGTTAACGATAAGTTAGCTGACGCTGGTAAGGCTAAGTTTGGAATGTGTGCAGCTTGTCACGGTGCTGACGGTAAAGGTTCTTTAGCCCACGGTCTACCATTTGGTGCCCCTAACTTAACAGATAATGTTTGGTTGTACGGTGGTTCTAAAAAGGCTGTTGAAGAAACGATACGCGCAGGCCGAAATGGTGTAATGCCAGCTTGGAAGGATGTATTAGGTGAAGATAAGGTACACGTGATTTCAAGTTACGTTTATCGGATCTCCCATCCAAAAGAATAGGTAACATCAGAAAAAAGCCTCTTCGGAGGCTTTTTTTATTTCCAATGTATTTTCATGAATGACAAAGGTTTTCAATTCTCGTAATGAGCGTAAGCTCTTAGTTTCCATAATGTATTTTAGTTATTCATTATCGTTTTATAAAAAAAGTAATTTGTTAAGTTTTTTTCTTTATGAGTCGGTGGTGTCAGTTGTATCATTTAGCTGATGTCTAGCAGTAATAATTATTAGGTGGAATATATGAAATCGGAAAGTTGGTATCGTAATCCTTGGGTTTGGCTGGTCATCGCTTTACCTATGTCAGCAGTTATCGGTGGTATTGCCACCATCATCATAACCAATAAACACCAACCAGATATGGTGGTTGACGACTATTACAAAAAAGGCAAAGCCATTAACCAAGAATTAACTTTGTACGATAATGCCCAAAAGCTAGGCATTACATTAGAAGTAAAAGTTAATGAACACAGAATTGAAGTGAAATCGCCAACCGAATTCAGTGCATTAAAAGTGAAGGTCATCCACTCTACTCTGGCTGATCAAGATTTTGATTTAGTATTGACGCCTAATGCGATAGGCACACTGTCCTCATCTATCGAGACAATCATGCCGGGTAAATGGCAAATTGTTGTTATGCCGATGGATAATTCATGGAAAGTTAGAAAAACCGTGGCGTTACCAAATACAAATTGGATGGCATTCTAAATAAATGTCTAAGACTGCAGCCTGTTACCATTGTGGTAACGATTTACCGTTAAATCAGACACCTATCATTGCTGATGTATATCAACCTAATAAGGATGAAGCACATTATGAGGTATGTTGTTTAGGCTGCAAGTCGGTTACCGAACATATATATAATAATGGTTTAGGTACTTATTATCAGTTTCGTTCTGATATGGCCTCCAAACCAGAAGACGATATCACTGACGAACGTTATTTAGTTTTTGATGACATTGGTTTTCTTGAACAAATATCTTCTGAAGTGCCTTCCAAAGATCCAAATACTCCCAATTTAAGAAAAGTCATATTGTCGGTGGATAATATTCACTGTGCGGCTTGTGCCTGGCTTATTGAGCAATCTTTATTAGTGTTAACCGGTATTGAAAAAGTTAACGTCAACACGATTAACCAAAGAGCCGAAATATATTGGGATAATTCTCAATTAACCTTATCCGCTATTTTAACTAGATTAAGCGCTATTGGTTATCCGTCGTCACCATTTAACGTGACAGACACAGAGAACAAAATTAAACGCCAAGAAAAACAATATATAAAACGTTTAGGCGTGGCCGGTTTGTTTACCATGCAAGTGATGATGCTGGCTTTTGCTATGTATTTTGGCGCATTCACTAATATGGAGTCTTATCAGGTAGGATACTTTAAATGGCTGAGTTTGTTGTTGTCTGTCCCTGTTGTATTTTATTCTGCCTTACCATTTTTATTTGGTTGTTATTATTCGTTAAAAGCCAAAAGACTTAATATGGATGTGCCGGTGGCATTTGCCATTTACGGTGCTTTTTTTGTCAGCTTTTATCAGTTGTTAATTAATGGATTGGACGGTGACAAAGGCGAAGTATTTTTTGAAAGTATTTCCATGTTCACCTTTTTGCTGTTGATTGGTAAATACCTGGAATTTAAAGCTAAAAGCAAAGCCATATTATCCAACGCAAACTTAAATAAAAACATTCCAATCACGGTTAATAAGCTAGTTAATGGCGAGCCAGTTGTTGAGTTAGTTAAGAATATAAACCTGGGCGACTTAGTATTAATAAAACCGGGACAAAACATAGCGATTGATGGGGTTATTGTTGACGGTATTACCAGCGTTAACGAGTCAGTCTTAAATGGTGAGTTTGAACCTATTCGTAAAGGCCTTGGCGACAGCGTATTAGCTGGCAGTATAAATACCGACGGTGTTATTACCGTTGAAGTAAATGCCATCGGTGAGCAAACCACCCTATCTAAAATTGGTCACTTACAAGAAGAGTTTTCGCGTCATAAACCTATCTATACTCAATTTGCCGACAAAATCGCGCACTGGTTTGTATTCAGCCAATTAATACTGGCGGTGCTTACGTATGTGATTTGGATGTTTGTTGAGCCTACTGATGCACTTTGGGTAAGTTTATCTGTATTAGTAGCTACCTGTCCTTGTGCATTAAGCTTAGCTACGCCAACGGCTTACACTTGTGTTATTTCTGCATTAAACAAACAAGGGATCTTAATTAAAGACCCACAAGCCTTTGATAAGTTAAATCACTTAACTCATGTGTGTTTTGATAAAACAGGTACGTTAACCAAAGGTAAGTTTGAAATTCAGCAAGCATTTTATTATCAAGCTGACATTGCCAAGCTTGGCCTTGCGATGAATTCCGACTTGTTAAAATCTATTATTATTCAATTACAAAAACATTCTGAGCACCCTATTGCTCATGCATTTGACAACAAGCTGTTTGAACTGAAATCGTCAGATGATGATGCTGTTTCCAGTCAAAGTGAAATGTCAGCAGAAAATGCAGCTGAAAATGTGGATGTATTATTTAACCCTGCTGATTTAACTGAGATTTCTGCGGTTATTGGTTCTGGTATTCAAGGCCAATATTTAGGCCATACCATTAAAATTGGTAGTGCTGAATTTTGTCAAAACGGCGCTTTAACTGACAACACAGCTAATACCATCAATAAGACCAGTAGTAACATCAGTCGCAAGCAGCAGCTTAGTAATGCTAATGTATTTGTTAGTTATCAAGGTATTGTTCTGGCAGAATATTATGTTTCCGATCAGTTAAAACCTGAGTCTATTCAAGTACTACAGCACCTTAAGCAAAACCAAATGCATTTAACTATGCTCACCGGTGACTCTTCTGAGCAGGCAAGCAGTTTAGCGACAAAATTAGAGCTTGAGAGTTACAAAACGGGGTTTTCACCTGACCAAAAAGCACAATACGTTAAAGATATTCAGCAAGAGTCAAAAACCAACTTAGTGCTAATGGTTGGCGACGGCATTAATGACTCACCGGTTTTTGCCGCTGCTGATATCAGCATAGCGATGGGCGATGGCGCCGATGTGACTAAATACGCTGCCGATATTATTATTTTAAAAGGTAATTTAAATGCAATAACCTCTTTGGTTAATGCCGCAAAACAAACCAGAAAAACGATTAAGTCGAACTTATATTGGTCGTTAATTTACAACTTAGTTATATTACCTGTCGCTATGTTTGGTTTAGTAGCGCCTTATATTGCCGTGATTGGCATGTCTGCAAGTTCCATATTAGTGGTGACGAATTCGTTACGCTTACTAAAGGTTAAATAGATTTATATGAATGTTATTTATTACTTAATTCCAGTGGCTATTTTGTTCGTAATTGTTGGTGTTATTGCTTTCTTCTGGGCAACAAAAACAGAACAATTTGATGACTTAGAAAAACACGGGTTATCTATTTTAATGGATGACGACGAACTACCAACGAAACAAGAATCTAAGCAAGAAACTAAATAATAATGACATTCCCATTTGAGTATCTTATTCCGGCATTTTTAATGGGCTTTCTTGGTAGCGGTCATTGCGTTGCTATGTGCGGATCGTTATCGATGGCACTTGGGTTTTCGGTACCAAAAGAAAAGTCGTTTTTACTCTACTCCATTTTGATCAGTATCGGCCGAGTGTTTGGTTATGGCTTAATTGGCTTTATTGTTAATTTTTTTGCTCAGTCGGTTGTCAGTATTACCCAAGGTGGCGTGTTATATCTGACGCTGTTCTCTTCCATATTAATGTTTGGCATCGGTTTACATATCGCTAATATCAATAGCTTTGTGCTTAAAACTGAATTTATTGGTAAGTGGTTCCAGCCATTTATCGACCCAATTAAATCTAAAATCTTGCCAATAGACTCAGTACTTAAATGCTTGTTATACGGTTTATTTTGGGGCTTTTTACCTTGTGGTTTAGTTTACACCGCGCTAAGCCTAGCGTTAACATCACCAACACCATTAACTGGTTTTTCCGTTATGTTAGCGTTTGGGTTGGGTACATTGCCAACATTGGTTGGAATGACTCTAATAAATGCTAAATTAAATAGCATTTTAAATCATAGTTATGTTAGGTTTGTGTTAGGCAGTAGCGTAATTTTAATGGCCGTGTGGCAATTTTATTTCGCCATTAACCGTATCTCTTTTTTCTAGTTTTATAGCGAGTCACCTTATGTCGTCAAGTCAATGTAGCAACAAGAGTTTTAGTTTAAATTGCGCTAACTGTAGTTTAAATCAACTTTGTATTCCGTTTTCTTTAGATGAAACCGAGTTACGTAGGTTAGACGATGTTATTGAACGTAAAAAACCATTTCATAAAAGTGACTGCATGGTTGAAGCTGGCCAAACGTTTACCTCGTTATATGCGATACGCTCAGGTAGCTTTAAGTCTTATTTGGTTGATGACCAGGGTGTTGAACAAATAACAGGGTTCCATTTACCTGGTGACGTTATTGGCTTTGATGGTTTAGCAAAACTAAAACACCAAACGTACTGCCAGGCATTAGAAACGTCTATGGTGTGTGAAATTCCGTATACCACTATGGATGAGCTTGTTGAGAAAATGCCCAAACTACGCAGTCAGTTCACTCGTTTAATGAGCAGTGAAATATCGTCAGATCAAAATATGTTTATGCTGCTAAATAAAAAAACAGCTGAGCAACGTATCGCCTCCTTTTTAACAACCCTTTCCGATAGATTTGCTGAACGAGGATTATCTAAAAATTCATTTAGATTAACCATGACCCGTGGCGAAATTGGTAATTACTTAGGCTTAACCGTAGAAACCGTTAGTCGTATATTTAGTAAATTTCAAAAGTCTGGATTTATCCAAGTTGACGGTAAGTTAATAGAGATTAAAGATGTAGAAAAATTTAGACGATTAGAAGAGTAATTAAAACTATTAATAATTAACTAAAAAGCAGTTTTACACAGCAGGATTTATTATATTAGCTACACTTATCATGTACATACAAAATAATGGAAGGTGAATGATATGAGTCACTTTAATAAAGTATTAGTCGTAATCGACCCCACTGAAGATAATCACAAAGCACTGTCTCGTGCGCTAGAAATGTCTGCCAAACACCCTTGTGATATAACCGTATTTTTAACTATTTATGATTTTTCGTATGAGATGACAACCATGTTATCTCCTGAAGAACGTGAACTGATGCAAAATGCCGTATTAGAAGACAAAAAACAATGGCTGAATGAGTTAGTTAAACAAACTGGTAAAGATTGTAGCCGTGTTACAACGGAAGTCGTTTGGCATAATCGACCATACGAAAGCATAATCCGAGCAGTCATTGAAGGTCAGTTTGATCTTGTAATGAAAAGTACTCATAAACACGATACGTTGAAATCTGTTATTTTCACGCCTACCGATTGGCATTTACTAAGAAAGTGCCCTAGCCCAGTTTTATTAGTTAAAGATCATGCTTGGCCTAAAAGTAGTAAAGTCTTAGCCGCCGTGAGTGCTGTAACGGATGATAGTAGTCATGAGCTACTAAATTACGAAATAATCAACTACGGCTGCTTTATGTCCAACATATTGCAATCTGAAATCCACCTGGTTAACGCGTATCCACCTACACCAATGAATATAGCGGTAGAAATTCCTGAGTTTGATACTGTGCAATACAATGAAAATATGAAACGTCATCATAAAGAATCATTAGCTAAGTTGGCGTTAGACTTTGATATTGACGATGATCAAACTCATGTAATTGAAGGTTTACCTGAAGATGTTATTCCAGAAGCGGCACTGTTGTTAGATGCAGAGCTAGTGGTTATTGGCACCGTTGGACGTACAGGAATAAGTGCTGCACTAATTGGTAATACGGCTGAGCACGTTATCGATAACTTAAATTGTGACTTATTAGCGTTAAAGCCACCTGACTTTGTAAGCCCAATAAAAGCATAATCGTCAAACTGTTAAATAAGTAGAAACCGCTGTTTGTTTACGTTGAAATTAATCTAGCAATGTAAATTAGCGGTTTCTTTGTGTCTGTAACGACATTATAATGCGCGCCTTATATCAATTAGCTAATTGCTATTGATGTGTAATTTGAGAGGCAGTATGGCAACATCTTTAGAAGCAAAACAAAAACATAACTTTAATAAACTAGAAAAACGAATTCGACGTCAAGTTGGCCAAGCTATTGGTGACTACAACATGATAGAAGATGGCGATCGTGTGATGGTTTGTTTATCTGGTGGTAAAGACAGTTACACCATGTTAGATATTTTGATGAGCTTACAAAAAGCTGCGCCAATTAGCTTTGAATTAATTGCGGTTAATTTGGACCAAAAACAGCCTGGTTTCCCGGATCATATATTGCCTCAATACCTTGAAGAGCTCGGGGTTTCATACCAAATTGTTACCGAAGACACTTATTCGATTGTAAAAGAGAAAACCCCAGAAGGTAAAACCACTTGTTCGTTATGTTCAAGGTTACGCCGAGGTATTCTGTATCGTACCGCTAAAGAGTTGGGTGCCACTAAAATTGCCTTAGGTCACCATAGAGACGATATTATTGAAACGCTATTCTTGAACATGTTTCACGGTGGCAAACTTAAATCTATGCCGCCTAAGTTAAAAAGTGATAATAATGAACATGTGATCATTCGCCCTCTTGCTTATGCCAAAGAAAAAGAAATTGAAGAATTTTCACAACTAAAAGGCTTCCCTATTATTCCGTGCAATTTATGCGGCTCACAAGAAAACCTTGAACGCCAAAACATTAAGAAAATGTTAAACGACTGGGATCAACAATTCCCAGGTCGTATTGAAAGTATGTTTAGTGCGATAAAAAATGTGGTTCCAAGTCATTTGGCCGACACTGAGTTATTTGACTTTAAAACGTTAAGCCAAGATGTTGAAGAAGGCGATGTGGCCTTTGACGCGCCAGAAATTGCTAAGTTTGTTGATGCCGATGTAGCCGCTGAAACAGAAACTAATGAAACAACCGTAAATGTTATTGAGTTAGTTTAATCTGGCTCTAATTAACGTAAGTAAATAGTTTAAGTAAAATGCTATTAACAAAAAGCACTCATAAAAAAACCTAAACATTCGTTTAGGTTTTTTATTGTCTAAGCTAGTAGAGCTAAGCATTTACTGCTTGAGAATGGATATTAACGAGTGCTTATTTAGACTCGTTATTAGTCCATGTATCTCTAAGACCTACCGTTTTATTAAATATCAACTTACCATCTGCATTTTTATTGCCGTCAAAGCAAAAATAACCCAAACGTTCAAACTGGAAGCCTTGTTGAGCTTTTGCATCAACCAAACTAGGTTCAATGTACCCTTTTGTGATCACTAAAGAGTCAGGATTTAATACTGTAGTGAAGTCTTCAACTGCAGCCGGATTAGCAACGGTAAACATACGATCGTAATTTCTGATCTCAGCTTCAACACCGTGTGATGCAGAAACCCAATGAATAACGCCTTTCGCTTTACGACCATCAGCCGGTAACTTACCTAAAGTAGTTTCATCATAAGTACAGTAGATAGTAGTAATATTACCTTGCTCGTCTTTGTCACAACGTTCAGCTTTAATAAAGTAAGCGTTACGTAAACGTACTTCTTTACCGATAACTAAACGTTTGTATTTTTTATTGGCTTCTTCACGGAAATCTTCACGCTCAATATAAACGACTTTGCTAAATGGTAACTTACGCGTTCCCATGCTTTCATCACTTGGGTGATTTGGCGCGTCTAACCATTCAATATGATCATCTGGTAAGTTCTCGATAACCAATTTAATTGGATCAACAACTGCCATCGCACGTGGAGCACTTTCGTTTAAGTCTTCGCGGATACAGGCTTCTAACACGCCCATTTCAATGGTGTTTTCCATTTTAGTAACACCAATGCGCTTACAAAACTCTTGAATAGCGCCTGGGGTGTAACCTCTGCGTCTTAAACCCGCAATAGTTGGCATTCTAGGATCATCCCAACCTTGTACGTGATTTTCAGTTACAAGAGCGTTTAACTTACGCTTGCTCATCATAGTGTATTCAAGGTTTAATCTTGAAAACTCATATTGATGTGGACGCGTTTCAATCGAGATATTATCCAATACCCAATCGTATAAACGACGGTTGTCTTGGAATTCTAATGTACATAACGAATGTGTAATACCTTCAATCGCATCAGAAATACAATGAGTGAAGTCATACATAGGGTAAATACACCATTTGTCACCAGTTTGGTGATGGTGAGCAAAACGAACACGATAAATTACTGGATCACGCATACACATGAAACTAGAAGACATATCGATTTTAGCTCTTAAGCAGCACTCGCCGTCTTTGTATTTACCATCACGCATGTCATGGAATAACTGTAAGTTTTCAGCTGGCGTTGTATCTCTATAAGGACTATTTGTTCCTGCAGATGTCAAAGTACCACGCATTTCGCGCATGGTTTCTTGATTTGAAAACTCAACATAAGCTAACCCTTTGTTGATCAGCTCTTCTGCATAAGCAAATAGTTGGTCAAAATAGTTTGATGAATAACAAACTTCACCACTCCATTTAAAACCTAACCAGCTAACGTCATTTTTAATGGCGTTAACATAATCAATGTCTTCTTTTTCTGGATTGGTATCATCAAAACGAAGATTACATAAACCATTGTAATCTCTAGCAATACCAAAATTTAATACGATTGATTTTGCATGCCCTATATGAAGATAACCATTAGGCTCAGGAGGAAAACGAGTATGAGTTGTAGGGTATTTTCCTGCCGCTAAATCGGCGTCGATGATATTTCTAATAAAATTAGATGGACGATTCTCTGCATCCGCCATTTATAAAACCTTTTAAACAATTTAATTGGCGCGAGTATATCATTTACATTTAGGATTTTTCCAAGTTTAAATAGATAAATTATTGATTTAATTAGGGCTGAACTTAATTCCAACATCTAATATTAAAACTGGGTTTGTTAGTTATGACTGCATAGTTAAGCTAAACATTGGTTAAATTAACCAAAATGATAATCAATTCAATAAGATGATGCGATGTTTGGTTTGTAACCCACTGTATTTAATGGGAAAAATAACTGGCATTAAATGTGTAATAAGCAATGGCAATAGCAGTAATAAGAGAAGATCAATGTAACAGTTAGCAACAAAACTGATATCAATAGATTTATAACCATTTAACTTTTACCTAAAAAAATATTGTTGGAGAATATTTAATGAATACATCAAAAAATACAACCGCCCTTTCTATCCTTCTTTCTGGCCTATTGGTATTTAATAGTTCAGCGGTCATGGCCCATGACGAAGAAAATCAGTGCAACTTATCATTAAATAACGACTTGTCAGTGACTCCAGAACACATTCGTATTATTGAAGATGATGAAACTTTGGTTGATATCTACCAGGACAATATTTTGTTCATTAAGGGGGAGCAAATGAATCTTAACGATGAACAACAAAAAATGATCGTTGAATATTCAACGTCTATCCGTAAAGCTCTGCCAGAAGTGACTAAAATTGCGGTAGACGCTGTAGGTTTGGCATTTGAAGGATTGAACATAGGTTTAGGTGAACTTGTTGATATGGATGAACACGAGGAAAAATTTAAACAACTGCAACAAAAAATCAACGATAAATATCAAGATAATGAAGGCAGTTATTCTGTTACCAAAGGTGATTTTAATATTGAAATAGATGACGAAGAAATTGACGTTTTAGTTGAAGATCTTGTGGAAGGTATCGTTCCGAGCCTTATTGGTGGTTTAATATCAGGGATAGGTCAAGCTATCGCATCGGGTAACGACATAGATATAGAGCTTGATGATATAGGTGAAAAGGTTGAGCGCGAAATAGAAGCTAAAGCGGAATTGATTGAGATAAGAGCTGACGCCTTTTGTAACCAAATGAAAAGCCTTGATAAACTAGAGCAGAAACTTATAAACAGTAATTCTGACTTTAAAGATTTAGACTTGTTAGAGATTGAACATTAAGCTTATTTTTAGTTACGCATGCTGTTTAATATAAATTCTCTAATATAAAGAGATACATTAGGGGACATTAAAGTCCCCTTTTTTATAACAAAAACTCGCCAATTAAAATATTTGAAGCTAAACCTATCATTACCACTCCCATTACCCTATCGAAAATATGAGCATTAGTTTGGAAGAACTCTTGTACGCTTTTATGGGTTAAAATTAACGACAAAAAACAAAACCAGACTGCGGTAGCAACCGCCATATAAAGCCCATACAAACCTTTAATAACCAAAGGCGTATTTATATCGACAACCACAGTAAACAACGCTAAAAAGAACAAAGTCGCTTTAGGGTTAATGCCGTTAGTAAAAAAGCCCATTAAAAATGCTTTTTTAGATGAAATGGTTTTAACTTGCGCATTCTCTTTAATCTCCTGCTCAGTTACAGGCTGTGAGCGTATTGCGCCAAAACCAAGGTATAGCAAGAAACCAGATGCCACTATAATTAGTGCATTATAAAGCCAAGGCGTTGTGCTGATCACCAAACCGATACCCGCTAACGCATAAGTGACGTGTAAAAATATCGCCATACCAACACCGAGACTGGTAATTAATGCGATTTTTTTACCGTAACTAATCGAGTATTTCATCACGATAGCAAAATCAGGACCTGGGCTTGTTACCGCAATTAAGTGTGCAAATGCAATGGTAATAAACTCAGCCGCATATTGACTGTAATCCAAAATATTCTCCAACTTTGCTCAATTAGGTTTATATAAAACAGAACATTTAAATGCTTGGTTATTCAACAAGGCTTTTATTCAAACAGCCCTGCTACAACTTGTATTGGGTGTTTTAGTTTCTGGCTTTCATAACGTTTAACCTGACTACGACAAGAGAAACCGGTTACCAATACTGGATTTTCATCCGCTTGCTGTAACGCAGGCTTCCAGCTTAGTTGGTAAATGTCACTAGAAGCCTGTTGGTTCTTAGCTTCGTGACCAAAGGTCCCCGCCATACCACAACAACCTGTGTTAATAGGTTTAATGGTCATATTTAGCTTGCTGAAAATAGTTTGCCATTGAGTGTTTATATTGGGTAATACTGACTTTTCAGTACAGTGGGTCATTAAGTTAAACTGCAGCGTTTGATTGTCAGTAATAGTTGCTAGAGTATCTGATGACAAAGCAAAGTCTTGTTGCCATAACCATTCACTTAACAAACTCACCTTGTAGTTCACCTTGTCAGCGCCTAAAGCTTCAATGTATTCATCTCGGTAAGCAAATACCAAAGACGCGTCCATTCCCACCATAGGGATATTATACTTGGCTATGGTGTTGTAAAACGCGCTAGCTTTTGAAGCTGTACGTTTAAAATTAGCTAAAAAGCCTTTTACGTGTGCAGGTTTACCGTTTTCTTTAAAGGGTAAGACAAAAGGCATAAAGCCTAGCCCTTTTAATGCGGTTACCGTATCAAGCAATAACTGAGACTCATAAAAGCTAGTGAACGGGTCTTGTACAATGAAAACCGCTTTTGCTTGTTCAGATTCAGACAAGGCTTCTATTTTATTTTTACTAAACTTAAACTCTTCTTTTAAGTTTGAACCTAGGTATTTGCTAAACAAAGGTGCGTCCAAATAGCCAACAATATTACGAGTAACCCAAGTTGATACTGGATTGTTCATTATCAAGTTACTTAGCTTTGGTGTCTTTGCTAAGGTTGGTAATAAGTGCTCAATATTAGCCACCATATAATCACTCAGCGGTCTAAAGTAACGTTGGTGATACATGTCTAAAAACTTAGCTCTAAAACTTGGTACATCCACTTTAATTGGACAAGCAGTACTACACGCTTTACACGCTAAACAGTTATCCATTGAGTGTTTAACTTCATGGCTGTAATCGTACACGCCCATTTTTGCACCTAAGCTTCTAAATGCTTTATATGGCAAGGTCATTAACTGAAAAATAGTATCGCGTGACCGAACCAGCTGTTCATTGGTAATGCTTTCACCTTGTAACCTAATCCACTCACGCATCAGGTTCGCTCTACCTTTTGGCGAGAAAGAACGGTCTTTAGAATGTTTATAAGACGGACACATAGGACTGTTTACGTCGTAATTAAAACAAAGCCCGTTACCATTACAATTTACCGTGGTTTCAAAGTTTTCGACTACAGATAATGGAATTTGTTTATCAAAATGCGCTCGTTTAATGCCATCAACAGACACTAGTTTTTCCGTGGAGTCGATAGGCGTACAAATTTTACCAGGGTTTAATCGGTTGCCTGGGTCAAAGCTGGTTTTAACTTTTCTCAGTTCGTTAAATAAGGTTTCACCAAAAAACTCTGGGCCATATTCACTTCTGTAACCACGGCCATGTTCGCCCCACATTAACCCGCCATATTTGGCGGTAAGCTTTACAACTTGATCGGAAACCACGCGTAATAACTGTTCTTGTTTTGGGTCGCTTAAATCAAGTGCCGGTCTGACATGCAATACGCCAGCATCAACATGACCAAACATGCCGTAATCAAGTTGGTGGCTATCTAATAACGCTCTAAATTCGGCAATAAAGTCGGCCAAATGTTCAGGTGGTACTGCGGTGTCTTCCACAAAGGCAATTGGTTTTTTAGTGGATTTTGCATTACCTAATAACCCCACGGCTTTCTTGCGCATACCATAAATTTTATTAATGGCACTTAAGTCTTCAATTATTTGATACCCGATCACACCATCTTGATTGTTGTTTGCTATCAGCGCATCTAAACGTTGGCATAAGCTGGTTATTTTGAGTTTTTGATTATCTGGATCTTCATCGTTGTATTCAACAATATTAAGACCATCCATAGTTTGATTTGGCACATCTGTGATCAAATCTGATACTGAATCCCAAACCACATCTTGTTTGGCTAAGTTTAAAACCTTGGAGTCTACGGTTTCTACCGAAGTCGCATTAGCTTCTACCAAAAATGGTGAGTTTCTAAGGGCAGAGTCAAAATTGTCGTATTTAACATTCACCATTGTTTTGAATTTAGCTATGGGCGTAATGTTTAATTTAGCTTCTGTGATAAAGGCTAATGTACCTTCTGAACCTGTAAGAATACGTGATAAATTAAAACGACTCATGTCGTTGTTAAACACGTGTTCAAGGTCGTAACCGGTTAAGAAGCGATTAAGCCGTGGGAAAGTGCTTAAAATGCTCTCTCTTTGATTTGTACAAGTATCCAGTACTTGTTTGTAGATACCACTTAATGCGCTGTTACCATTTGCTAATGCTTGAGCATCAGCCACTGGCATGTCTGTGGTGAATAGTTTTTCGCCTGAAATTGTTACCGCTTCTAATTCAAGAACATGGTCACTGGTTTTGCCGTAAACCAAAGAACCTTGGCCTGACGCATCGGTATTTACCATGCCCCCTATGGTTGCGCGGTTAGACGTTGATAAATCTGGTGCAAAGAAAAAACCATAAGGGCGTAAAAAGTCGTTTAATTGATCTTTAATAACACCAGTCTGTACCCTAACCCATTTCTGCTCTACGTTAATCTCTAATATTTCACGCATGTGGCGCGACATATCAACAATCAAATGATCCGTTAACGATTGTCCATTTGTGCCAGTACCACCGCCTTTTGGCGAGAAACGTAATGACAGGTATTTATCCTGGTTGGCTAACTCAGTAAGCACTAAAATATCGTCAGTATTACGCGGAAATAAAATACCCTGAGGTAACGACTGATAAATACTGTTGTCGGTCGCTTGAGAAATACGGGCAGAATAAGACGTATCCATCTCGCCAGTAAAGCGAGAACCATTGGCTGCGGTATACGTTTTTAGTTCGTTGCAGAAGTTTGAAACCGTAACCGATACTATTTCTTGTTTTGTAATACGACGTATCATAGATAAATAGCTAAATAATTGAGTTATTAGGCGATTGATTATAACGAGAATTAAAATAAATGAAATTGATCTAACTAGTTTGTTATCACATTTACTCATTTATATGAGCGTTAATATGAAAAACCTAATTTATAGTGGAATGTTTGTGTATAAATAAGCGCAGAGTCGAATGACGTTAACAACAAATAAGGACTAAGCGACTTTATTGAAAGTTCTTGATTGCTCTAAAGCGCTAAACCAAGAATCGATATCCATCTCTACATATCCTTTCTCTATTTCAGTAGGCTTTGCAGTTGTGATATTTTTTGCATTGTCTTTAATAGGTTCTTCATTGATATGCGTTTGTCTTTGAATATCTTGATATAACTTAGCTTGCTGGTTGATATCTAAATTATTATAAACTTGCTGAGGTAAGTTACCCGTTGTCTTAATATCATCATTGGTGGTGATAAAAGCTTGAGGATGTAAATTAAGAAACAACGTAAGACTTTCTCTATTACCTGTTTTTACTAATTCGTTCAGTAATAAATCTTGTTCGTTGTTGGGTTTCTCAATTAATTTTTGCGGTACCACGTGAAATGTTTTTTCTAAGTCAGATACCGTTTTTAACGGTTTATTGCGGGGTAAATGAAATTCATCTAACTCTAATGCATCCTTAGTGACCATAGCTAAAAGTAAACTAAAGGTAGACGCGTCTTTAGTTTGAACCGAATTTTGAATGCCAGAATATACAGAAGATTCCCGTATGGCATTAATTGGTTTTATAACTGTTTCATTAAATTCGGTTTGCATTACAACGTCTTTTTTATGTGTCTGAATACATAATCGGCTGTTAAGCAAAAAACTTTAGTAAGTTGTGATCTAATATTTAGCTGTTTTAATCATTTTTTATGCCTTCTGGATATAAAATCAGCAGTTAAACAAAAAATGTGATTTTTTTGTTTACAGAAAAAAATAAATAGGTAATATGCCCAACCTCAAGTGGAGGGGTTCCCGAGTGGCCAAAGGGATCAGACTGTAAATCTGACGGCTCAGCCTTCGATGGTTCGAATCCATCTCCCTCCACCACTTATTCGATAAGCCGATGTTAAGCAATTAACATCGGCTTTTTTGATCTTAGGCTCTAATATTTTGGAGTTGCTCGCTTAAGCTTTATATACGGGCATCACTACCTCAAAAACAGCGTTCAATTTATTTAAACTGACTCGTTATAAATAATTAATTTAAAATAACACTTGTATTTATCTGTAATATTACAAGAATGGTCATAGATAACTTATATTTAAGTAGTAGACTTTGCGTTCAAAAAGTATTTTTAGCGGTAAAAACATACTCATAATTGACGACCAGAAACCATTTCAAATAATGCTTCGTGGAATGTTAAAAGATCTTGGTGTGGATAAAATTTCAGTTGCCCAATCGGGTGAAGCTGCAATTGTTGAGTGTGGGCAAAACCGATATGACATCTTGTTTATTGATTACAATCTAGGTGACGGTAGAAATGGCCGACAATTGTTTGAAGAAATTAAAGATCGTAAATTAATCCCCGACACCAGTATATGTCTGTTAGTGACAGGTGAAAGCCAAGCAACTACAGTGGTTGGTGCCTTAGAAGTATTACCAGACGATTATATTGTTAAACCATTTTCTCAAAACCTATTGTTACAACGAGTCGCTAAGTCCTGGTTGAAAAAACAAGTGTTTGTGCCCTTTTACATCAGTATGAACGCGAACGATTATGAAAATGCCCTTGTTGTTATCGACGACATTTTAGAAAACTACCCAAGATACAAAGCAACGTCTAACAAATATAAGGCTCAGGTTCTATTTGAGTTGGAACAATACACTCAATTAAGCGAATACCTAGATGAATTTTTAGAGAAGAAGCGTTTGAATTGGGCGTTGATCTTTAAATCTAAAATACTCAAACAAGAGAAAAAGTACTTAGCCGCCATTAAGTTTGCCAAAGAAGCGGTATTACAAAGTAAGATGAATCTTGAAGCTTATGACGTGATCACCGACTGTTATCTGGCTAAAGGCGATATTGAGCAAGCTTATGATTGGGTTCGCTCTGGTATCGAAAAGTCCCCTTTTTCTGTTCCGCGCCAATATAAATTAAGTGCCGTTGCCAAATTAAACAATGACTTTGAATCTTCAATCAAAGCCTGTAATCAAGTAGTTGACTTAACCTCTCATTCTTTTAAGAAAGATTATCGCCATTTGCTAAATCACATTAGAAATATCATTGATATTGTTGACCTAGAAGATGATGACAAGAAAAAGCGTAAGTTTAATCAACATGCTTTACATGTATTACAACAATCAAAACGTGACAGCGCTTCGTTTACCGACCTAGAACAAGAAGATTTTGAGCAAATGTGTTTAGCCCGACTGGACTCAGTTAACGGATTAAACCTAAAAGCCAAAAAGTCCTTTTCTCAGCTCACCAGTAAGTTCAACACCACAGATTATCAACTGCCAACGGACTTATTAGCCGATAGCATTTCATTAATGTTAAAAATTGGTGAATTTGATAATGCACTGGAATATGTAAACCAGATAAAAGAATTACAAATCGAATTAGACGACTTTACTAAGGCGATGATAGCTGACGCACAAGAGATGGCTAAAGATCAAATAAAAAGCGTCAAACTATTAAATGAAAAAGGCATTGAAGCTTTCACCGATGGTGATTATCAAGAAGCCTGTAGCTTGTTTGAAAAATCATTGGTTATCGCACCTATGAATACAGGCAGCGCGTTAAACTTAGCCCAAGTACTGATTGAGCTTATGAAAATGAATACTAAGCTAAAATGGACTTATATAGACCGTTGTAAAGGCGTATTTAAAATCATCGACGGAATGCCAATAGGTAAAGCCCACCAAAAGCGCGCAGTCGACTTAAAAGATCAGTTTAACGGCGTATTATCATTAGACAAATAATTGCCCCGCTTTAGTCATTTTGAATAAATAACTTTGGGTTTTGTGGATAAAATAACTCAGCTCGGCAGTCTTGGTAGGCAAACATTTTAGCGTCTTTGTATGGCAACTTCATAAAACCAGAGACACCAATGCCATTGATGTATTTTAGGTTAGTTAAAATCCCTTTAAGATGAAATTCAAACTCAGTCACTTTAGTTTTATCTAACAAGTTATAGTAATTGTGGATTTTAAGGTGCTTAGGTAATACTTCAAAAATAATGCAGCCGGTATGACGAATTTCGTTTAACGCGACTATGTGAGTCATGATTTGTTTCGGCAATTGCAAACGTTCATCTGGGTCGTCACCATCTTCAAAGTAGGAATGGTGTTTACCTTCTTCCATCTGCGGAACATGTGTCACTTCAAAGGGAATAGACGGTATTTGTTTTAGCTCAAAATGCTCTTGTTCATTTTTACGCTCCACATGAATGGTATTTTTAGCATCAAACAAACAGCTTTTAAACGTGCCATCGCGTAAATCTAATGCCCGTGCAATATCAATAATGTTATTTACGGTTTCGGTTACGCTTTTACGATACACATCATCAAATAAATTAAGGTTGGAGTCGACGTACATACCATCTGGCAACCAATGAATAGCAAAGCCCCCAACGATTGGAAATTCGCTTAACCGACTTACCGCAGCAACAAACGCCTTCTCATTGTCTCCCATGCCTTGTAAGTAGTTTTTGTAATACTTATCTAGCTGAGCATCTTTAATACTGTGCAAGTCACTATGAATACCCTGCTGGCGTAAAAATGATTTACGTGACGAGTACACAACAGTATCTAACTTACTCTCAGAACGTTTATTCCATATTGGGATATAAGCTGACTCAGGTTGTAGTTTGAGTTCAGGTAAAAACCAACTTTCCATTTGCTGAACATGTTGAATAAACTGGTCGCCAGCTTTTTGTTTTGCTTGTACGTTTTTTATATTGTCTTCTACATTAGCTTTTGTATCGTCACTCAGTAAATGAGTCAGTGTTTGAGCAAAGGCTTTTGGTAATCCTAACGATGATGGAGGTATTGCATTGTAGCCGTACCGACAGTTCTGGTTTGATGCTATCGCATATAAAGTCGCTGCTGCGCCTTGCTCATCAAATCGTGAATTCGATAAACCGCCGTTAAGCTGATCATCTCCAATAAAATAAACATCCCCTAAACGTGCATTGGTGTTTTGCATGTCGGCCGACATCAATTCCATTACGTTATTGGCTATCGGTTGGGCATTTTCATCTAACTGGGCAAATACGCAAGAGCCCCAGTCTATTAACGATAACACTTCGCTTTGCTCATCCCACATTAAGTTAGACGGTTTGATATCACCATGTACGATAGGTTTAGTTTCATACTGGCCATTGACACTTAACATAGTGAACTGTCGTAAATATTTAATAATGTTGGCTAACTGAATGGCAATTTTCACCACTGTATTTACTGGTAAACGACCTCGTAGTTTAGATAATTCGTGTAGGTCAATTCCCTGGCCACGCTGCATGACCAAAATGCCTTGTTTTTTAATATTCTCAAATGCGATAAAACCAGGAATATTAGGGTGGGAAAGTAGGTTCAACATGTAACCTTCTTCTTCTAACCGCTCTCTAACGTTTTGCGGTAAGGTAATACGAGAAAATTTAAATACCCGTTCAGTTTGGTTTTTGTCTGTACCAACAAAGACAAAACCATAAGCGCCTTTTCCTAGCATTTCTACTTGAGAATACCCCATCTTTTGCAGCTGAGTTTTACATAGCTCAACCCAATCTCTTAGTTTCTTGGCGTCATTGGCTGACAACAAGTAAATAGATTGTTCATCGGCGATGTAAAAGTTTTTTAAATTTGATTCCAACGCTATGTATTACCTTAATAATCTAGATTTTAAGTATGGCATTAATTGTTTTTCTTTGTCTTGAATTACTTAGAAAAAAAATGCCCAGCTATTTTTACACAACTGGGCATTTCAACATCAACACGTTTAATTACAAAAGCTCATTAAGGTTTATCCAATTTAAGCACGGCCAAGCAAAACAAAGCTCAGAATTGTTTTAAATCATATCCATAAACATTGAGCTTGGGTTTTGTAAATATTGGGTCCAAAGGTTATTAAATCGGGCAATTGTGCCACCATCAATAACACGATGATCGCCAGACCAACTTACTTGCATTAACTGACGAGCTTGTACTTCACCTTTGTCGTCAAACCTCGGTAAGGTCTGCATTTTTCCTAATGCGACAATCGCCACTTCTGGTTTATTAATAATAGGCGTCGCTGTTGTTCCGCCTAATGCACCAATATTAGAAATTGAGATAGTCCCACCTTTTAATTTATCTGGTGGTAAACGACCTTCTCTGGCTAATTCAGTCATTTCCATTACGGCAATGGCAATGTCTTTAATACTCTTGTTTTGACAGGATTTGATATTAGGCACCAATAAGCCAATTTTAGAGTCAACGGCCATCCCTATATTATGATCGTTAAAATAGGTTAACTCGGTACAGTCTTCATTTGGTTGCGAATTTAAGACTGGGAATTGTTTTAGCGCCATTGACATGGCCTTCATGAAAAACGGCATCATAGTTAATTTAATGCCTTGCTGTTCATAATCAGGTTTTAACTGTTTACGCAGTTTTACCAGCTCGGTTAAATCTATTTCATCTGAAAAGGTAAAGTGCGGAATCGTTGAAACTGAATTTTGCATGGCTTTTGCCATGACCGCTTTAATGCCTTTAATTGGCTCAACATAAGATGAACCGTGAACCTGTTGAGTATTTGGTTTAACTTGTATTTCCGTCTCGCCCTGTGAATGTATAACAGACGCTGCAACAAATGCCGGTTGAGATTTTGTATGGGCTATCAAGTCTTGCTTATATACTCTGCCTTTCACCCCCGAACCATTGACTGTACGAATATCTAAATTCATTTCACGAGCTAATCGTCTAACCGCAGGTGACGCCACCGCTTTATTTGTCGCTGTAGCAATTTGTACAACATTGCTAATGGCAGGATCTGAATGATCCTTGTCGGTGTTTTGAGAAACCTTACTAGGATCCTGTTTCATCTCAACACTTTCTAAGTGACCACTTGTCTTGTCAGTTAACTGACCGTTGGTTATATTATCTAAAGCCGCTGTATTACTTGATGATGAGCTATCAAGTGCTATAGCAAATAGTGGTTTGTGAACTTCGGCGACATCGCCTTTTTTATAATAAAGTTTATGAATAATACCGTCAGATTTAGACGGTATTTGTACCAATGCCTTATCTGTCATCACATCACAAATAGCCTGGTCTTCTTTTACTTTTTCACCTTCAACAACCAACCACTCAACCACTTCACATTCAACAATTCCCTCACCAATATCCGGTAATAGAAAGTCTTCATGGATAACTAAATTAGTTGGTGAAATCGGTGTTTTGTCCATGATCTGTTCAACAACACCTTGTGATGGTGTTGATTCTTGTTGTGCTTCTTGAGCTGAAGACACCGCAAACAAAGGCGCGTGTACTTGCGCAATGTCACCTTTTTTATAATATAACTTAGTGATCACGCCATCACTCATCGCCGGAATTTGTACTAAAGCTTTGTCTGTCATTACATCACAAACCGGTTGATCCTCTTTAATCTCGTCACCTTCAGCAACAAGCCATTCAACCACTTCACATTCAACAATACCTTCGCCAATATCAGGCAATATAAAATCTTTACTCATTATAAATTCCTCTTGGCTAGTAATTAACAGAGCGCTTGATGGCTTCGTAAACTTTTAGGTGATCGGCCATATATTCTTTTTCATGGGCTAACGGATACGGCGTGTCTAATCCACACACTCGGTCGATTGGAGACTCAAGATGTAAAAAGCATTCTTGCTGGATAGTTGCACTAATTTCAGACGCAAAACCAGCGGTCACTGGCGCTTCTTGTGACACGATCAAACGACCTGTTTTCAGTACTGAATTAACGACCGTTTCTACATCCCAAGGTAACACCGTTCGTAAGTCAATGATTTCACAAGAAATACCTTCTTGTTCTGCCATAGCTGCTGCTTTTTCTATTATCTCAACCTGTGCACCCCAGGCTAATAAGGAGATGTCTGAACCTTGTTTTACCACTTCAGCTTTGCCCAACGGAATTGAATACTTTTCTTCTGGTACTTCGCCAACAGAAGCACGGTAAAGTCGTTTGGGTTCAAAGAAAATCACTGGGTCGTTAGACTCAATACATGAGGTTAACAGCCCTTTTGCCTGATAGGCATTACGTGGAAATACCAGCTGTAAACCTGGAGTGTGAGCAAAGTAAGCTTCGGGAGATTGTGAATGGTATAAACCTCCAGCAATACCGCCGCCATAAGGCGTACGAATAACTAAATTTCCTACGTTAAATTCGTTACCTGAACGATAGCGGAATTTAGCGGTTTCATTAACTATTTGGTCAAACGCCGGAAAGATATAATCGGCAAATTGAATTTCCGCAATAGTGGTATAACCTAAGGCCGCTAAACCATTAGCAAATCCCATAATGCCTTGCTCTACCAAAGGTGTATTGAATACACGTTCCTTACCAAACTTTTCCTGTAAACCACTTGTTGCTCTAAACACACCACCAAAATGACCAACGTCTTCTCCAAATACACAAGAACGTTTGTTCTCTTCCATGGCAATGCTAAGCGCAGAGTTGATGGCTTGTAACATATTCATTTTAGCCATTATTTAGCCTCCTGTGTATTTGATACTATTCTTGCAGCCGTCGCAGGATAGGCTTCTGGGTATTTAATTATATGTTGCTTAAGTTGCTCGTATTGACGCTGTAAGTGCGGTGGCACTTGTTCATAAACATCGGTAACAAGTTCTTCCAGTGCTGGAACTTCTATTTTCTCAGATGTTTTAAGCGCATCTAATACTTGTTGGCGTATTTCATCTTTGGCTTTTTCGTCTTGAGCTTCGTCTAACCAACCTTGTTTCAATAAGTAAGATTTAAAACGCGCGATTGGACAGTTTTCACGGAAATTTTCTTCTTCATCTTTAGAACGATAACCGCTTGGATCATCTGAGCTCGAATGGGCTGCTAATCTATAAGCGATAGATTCTATTAACACAGGTTCATTATTAGTAACCGCATAATCACGAGCCATTTTTACCGCTTCATAAACGGCTAAAGCATCAACACCGTCGACACGAATTGCTTTCATGCCGTAACCAACACCACGACAAGCAATACCGTCGCCTTTAAACTGTTCACTTGCCGGAGTTGAGATTGCATAGCCGTTGTTACGAGCAAAAAACAAAACTGGCGCTTTATGTACTGCCGCCATATTCAGTCCTGCATGGAAGTCGCCTTCTGATGCGGCACCTTCACCAAAGTAACAAATAGAGCAGGCGCCCTCACCGTCTAACTTTTGTCCGTAAGCGTAACCTGTAGCTTGTGGTATCTGAGTGCCAAGCGGAGAAGATATGGTCATATAATTTAATTCTTTAGAACCATAGTGAATAGGCATTTGACGGCCTTTACCTAAGTCTTTTTCATTTGAGAAATTTTGGTTCATAAAATTTTCAAGGGAAAAGCCACGATACGCTAAAGCAGCTTGTTCACGGTATTGAGCAAAAATCATGTCTTTGTCTTCAAGCGCTGCTGCACTTGCTGTAACGGCGGCTTCTTCACCAAGGCACTGCATATAAAAACTAATACGACCTTGACGTTGTGCCGCTAACATACGTTCATCGAGTACTCTTACAAAGCGCATGGTTGCATAAATACGAAGAGCCGTTTTTTTATCCATGGTGGATTTCATCGCGCCTTTGTACATTTTACCGCTTGCATCCAACATCTTAAACGAAGGGATAGATAATGCATGTTCGGAAACAAACTCAAGCGACAGTGTATCGCTTGAATTTATGTTGTTGGGATTATCTATATTGTTCAGTTTACCCATTGATAAAGTACTCCTATTTTCAGGCAGCATGTTTTGATATTCGACCGACAAGATAAGGTCCATGTGCTGAATATTATTATTGTGATTTTTATTATTGTTATCGTATTTTTTTATTGTATATCATGGTTATAAACCATACTGAGCCCGACTCTACCCTTAGGTAACAGGCATTTCAATTTAGTAGAAATTTAGAGTAAATAGTTTAGAAATGGAAAGTGTTCAGAATAATTGCCACTTTGGTTTTAAAGGTATTAATTCATAAAGCTAGATGTTTACAATTTAAATAAAAAAGCCCCTAATTTAAATAAATTAGGGGCTTTACATTACTGCGTAAGTTACTGGTTTTTACAAGCGCAGTTAAATCAGATTATCTTCAATATTAGTAGGAACAACGGTGAGTAACGCTCTTTGTCCATTGGCAACATGTGCATTAGGGAATACGATTGCTTCTCCGTTTTGATCGGCCTTAATATCATTACTATCTTCTGTAGCAAACACATCACCTTGGTTAAACGCGGTGAAGTTAGCAACGTCATCAGCAAAGGTTAATTTGAACGACTCGTTATGCTTAACCACCTCTTTGTGTACCGACATAAATTGATACGCGCTTGAGTCAAACTTGGCGGTATCCACTTCAACACCACCAATTAAGTTAATCAATGTTGCTTTAGTTGCTGCAAATTTAGTTTGGTCGTTTTCGCCAAATGGTCTTACTTTGCCAAGCTCGATAGTAAATGAACTAGCGTCATGTACATTGGAAGAGTAATAACTGAATGTGGTCGCTGGTTTTTGCATTAGCAAAAATGTCGTTACGCCCATACTTTTTACTATTTCAAACTGTTCTTTACTCCACGGCTTACCGTGGATAAATGGATATACCGCAAACTTCTCGTGTGCTGAGTCTCTAATGGCCGTATGCAAGTCATAATGAGTACGTTCTGCATTGATATGCTTTTGGTAAAACTGGCTCACAAAGTCTTCTAGCTTTGCTGCTCTTATTTGTTCTTTATTTTCATTGCGTGCTAAAGGTGTTTTGCCTTTTTGCATACCGCTGAATAAACGGTTTAAATTCTCTTCAACAAAACGCTCACCAATATTAATCGACGCTGGATTACCGTATATAAATAAGGTTGGATGGATTAAGTTGATTGTATTGGTTAACAAACCAGTAATGATGTCATTACATATTTCAATTGGAGCGGTTTCGTTACCATGAATAGCGCTGGATAGCACAATGGCTTTTTTACGAGAACTGTTTATATTTTTTGGGCAAAAGTAGATCACTCCTGTGTCCCATATTTCAACGACACACTGTTCATGATCTAGGGTAAAAGGCGTTAACTGGTGTTCATTTTCACGAGTTAAGGATAAAAAGTCATTGTTTGGTATTGTGTTCATAAACTCTACTGCTATTAACTAAGTTTGCTACGAGTACTGCATTTTGCCATATTTATATTTTAAATATGTTACAAACGCAGAATAAAAAAAAGCCATCATATTATAGATGGCTTTCTTTGTTTACAGTTAGCACTGAAAAGCACTAATCCTTGCAGGTACTACTATAACCCTGCAGAGGTAAACGCTTGAGACACAATTGCTTGTGCTTCTTTTTCGATCGCCGCAAGATGTTTTTCGCCAGAGAAACTTTCCATATATATTTTATAGATATTCTCAGTACCCGATGGTCTTGCTGCAAACCAACCATTTTTAGTAACCACTTTCAGGCCACCGATTGACGCGCCATTACCAGGTGCTTCAGTCAAAATAGCTTCTATTTTTTCACCAGCAAGTTCAGTCGAGGTAATATCAGCCGGTTCTAAATTACTTAATACTGACTTTTGCTCAGGATTTGCCGGTGCATCAATACGTTTATAAATTGGCTTGCCATGTAACTCAGTTAATTCATCGTAATACTGTGATGGATTCTTACCTGTCACTGCTAATATTTCGGCGGCTAACAAGGCCAAAATAATACCGTCTTTATCTGTGGTCCATACATCGCCTGATTTGGTTAAGAAACTCGCGCCTGCACTTTCTTCGCCACCAAACATAATATGATGATTGGTTAAACCGTCCACAAACCATTTAAAGCCAACGGGAACCTCTAATACGTCTTTATTGTTTGCCGCTGCAACACGGTCAATCAATGAGGTACTAACAAGGGTTTTACCAATTTTTAACGTTGGATCCCAATCTGGTCTATGTTTGCTTAAATAATCAATACAAACTGCTAAATAGTGATTTGGATTCATTAAACCGTGAGTTTTAGTCACTATGCCGTGACGATCGTAATCTGGGTCGTTGGCAACAGAAATATCAAAATCATCTTTTATGCTGATTAAACTTGCCATGGCAGATTCAGAAGAACAATCCATGCGGATTTTTCCGTCTTTATCTAAGGTCATAAAACCAAAGGTTGGATCAAGATTGTCATTAACGAGTGTTAGGTCAATTCCATAGGTTTCTTTGATCACAGGCCAGTATTCAATACCAGCACCGCCTAATGGGTCGACACCTAATTTAACGCCCGCATTTTTGATAGCATCAAAATCAATAACGGTATTAAGCGCGTTAACGTATTGCTCAATAAAGTTTTGTTCTTTTACGTAGCCCGTTTTCAATGCTTGTGAAAATGGATAAATTTGTACGTCGGCTAAGTCTTCAATAAGTAGTTTATTGGCTCTGTCTTGGATCCAATTGGTTACATCACTGTCTGCCGGTCCACCATGAGGCGGATTGTATTTAATCCCGCCATCTTCCGGTGGATTATGTGACGGCGTAATAATGATCCCATCCGATAAAAACGATGGATGTTCTTGATTATATTGAATGATCAAATGTGAAATAACCGGCGTTGGGGTAAACCCTCTGCCCGTTTGCACTATTGTTTCTACTTCATTTGCCACTAATACTTCTATCGCAGAACTATACGCTGCTTCCGATAACGCATGGGTATCAAAACCTAGAAATAACGGACCTTCATAATGCATCTTTTTACGATAATCACAGATAGCTTGAGTCACGGCTAAAATATGTGATTCATTGAAAGTGGTTTTTAATGCACTACCTCTGTGACCTGACGTACCAAAAGCAACTTTTTGCTCTGGGTATTTTACAATGTCAGGCTCGTTTAGATAATAACTAGACATTAATCTAGGTACGTTTATTAAATCTGATTTTTGTGCTGGTTTGCCAGCATTTGGATGATTTGCCACGTTATCTTCCTTAAAAATATATTCACTAAATATTTTAGATTAAATATAGTCTCTTAATTTCTCAGCTTGTTCTGGTGTATAACCAAGAGCCAAGGCTGCGCCATTAATAATTAGTTTCTTTCTAGGGGTATTGTTATTAGTTACAACCCAAAACGAACTATCTGGAATTTCTTTAGGCTTAATACTGCTGCCATGTGCTTCAAGCTCTTGTGAACTTGTTGCAAAGTAATCACGTTCACGCCCTTTCACTTCTAATACTTTAGTGAAGCTTGCTGGGTGAGCACGATGTAATGCAGATAATAAAAATAAGAATCGGCCAACTGCACCTTTTTGTGTGGTGACTTCTTCTTGATTAATAAAGTTAAACACAGAACCTTCTTCAACTTCTGGCTCTGTTACTCGCTCAGGCGTTGATTTAGTAACGACTTCAGGAGCTTGTTCCTGAACACGTTCTGATGTTTGCTGTACCGCTGGTAGAATAATAGCGTCAGGTACTTCAGGCGTAGGTGCATTAGCATCACCTAATAATAAACGCCTAAGGATCTCAGAGGCACTTTCGCCGATATTCTGAGTTTGTGATGCTATGTAATGGTATAAGTCTTCTTCGATTTGAATATTTTTCATAATTTGGATTTACACAGTTTGGATCTAAAAGTTTGAGAAAATGGAGATTGAATTTTAATAACTAAATATAACAAAATCATTGGTATATTCGGTTATTATATCAGTGTTCAATTGCATATTGTTACACACTATAAGAAAATACCTTACTTCGGGTCTAGATAGAATAGTTAATTTGAATTTCCGTGATCTTTCGTCACACTTTTCGTCACTTAATTTAGTTTACTGCAGGAATACACATGACAATATCGTATCAAGTCTTAGGTCAAGGTAAGCCTTTAATCATCATTCACGGTTTATTTGGTACATCTGACAACCTAAAACAAATAGCTAAAGCACTGTCTGATCAATGTAAAGTATATCTGATAGACGCACCAGCTCACGGTGACTCTACCACTCCAAGCCCTTTAACCTTAACGACAATGGCGCAAGCGGTTCTTCAATTTGCAGATGAACAAGGTTTAAACCAGTTTAGTTTACTGGGTCATTCCCTTGGCGGAAAAATAGCCATGGAAATTGCTTTGTTAGACAATTCAAGAGTTGACCGTTTAATTGTTGCCGACATAGCACCCGTTCAATACACACGTAGACACGATAATATTATCCAAGGTTTAAATGAGATTAATCTAGTTACATTAGAAAATCGTCAGCAAGCAAATGAAACCTTAACTCAATATATTGATGATGCAGGCGTAAGAGGATTTTTGTTAAAGAGTTTAACTCGAGCCGAAAAACCAGCAACAGGTTGGCGCTGGCGTTTTGACTTACAAGTATTACAACAAAATTACGACAATTTAATAAAAGGTAATTCAGAGCTTAGTTTCCCAGGTCCTACGTTATTTATTGTCGGTGGAAACTCCAATTATGTATTGCCAGAGCATAAACCCCAGATAGTTTCGCGCTTTGCAAATGTGAATGTAAAAGTAATACAAAATGCAGGTCATTGGCTACATGCTGAAAAAGCCACCGCTTTTGTGAAAATATGTCGAGATTTTTTAGCATAGTTGCTGAATTGCAAGGATAGATTTGCTACACTCCTGCGCCGTTTGGGTAAGATAATTAATTTTTATTTAATATTCAGATCCAGATCAAGGTAATACTATTTAGTTATTAGTATTATAGAAAACGAAAAACAATAGATAGAGAATCTCTATGACGCCAGAGCAATACGATATAGTTGAAATTATTGGCTTGAATTTATTTTTTGCTGGTATCTTTTTTTTCATCGGTATGGCAATTAAAGACGTACTTAATAAAGGCGACGTGCCTATGTACGGAAAAGTATTTGTTTGGCTGGTTTTATTTTTGGGCTGTTTTGGATTTGTGGCTAAAGGCCTTATTCAAGTGTACTGGGAAATGAACGGGTTAGCATAATGGCAAAAGTAACTGTCGATAGAGCAACCATAGATTTATTTGCTACAGACAAACAACGTGGCAGACCAAAGAGTTCACCTTATAGTCGTGAACAACAAATGCGAATTAACAAAAAAAATCAGTTAATACGCGACAAGCAAAATGGTCTAAAACGAGTAGAAATTAAGTTACACAGAGAAATGTACGATAAAGCCTCTGTGCTCGCTGCTGAAAAAGGCTTAAGCCGTAGTGAACTTTTAGCAGAATTAATCAACAATTCATTAGAAAATTTATAGAAGGTTATCCAAATGGCTAGTGTAGGCATTTATTTCGGTAGCGATACTGGAAACACTGAACATGTTGCAAAACTAATCCAGAAACAACTAGGTAAAAGTTTAGTTGATGTTCATGACATAGCTAAAAGCACAAAAGAAGAAATTGCTGAATATGACTTATTGTTATTCGGTATTCCAACTTGGTACTACGGCGAAGCGCAATGTGATTGGGATGACTTTTTTCCTGAACTAGAAGAAATCGACTTTGACGGTAAGTTAGTTGCTATTTTCGGTTGTGGAGACCAGGAAGATTACGCTGAATATTTCTTAGATGCTATGGGCATGGTAAGAGATATCGCTGAAGCTAAAGGCGCAATTGTTATGGGCCAATGGTCTACAGAAGGTTACGACTTTGTTGCTTCTAAAGGTTTAGCTGACGAAAATCACTTTGTTGGTTTAGGTATCGACGAAGACAGACAACCAGAGTTAACAGAAAAACGTGTTAAACAATGGTGTGATCAAATCTCTGAAGAAATGTGTTTGGCTGAATTAGCGTAAGCTAAAACATCCAGATATAACCGCTTATTAACAGCGGCTTATTTCACTAAGATTTAATCAGTAATAGATAAGGGCAGTTTTTAACTGCCCTTTTTTGTGCCTGTTTAAAACGGCCTATTAAAAGATAATAATTAAGATATGAGTGAGCCAAATCCAACTTTTAGTTCATCCAAAATACTCATATCATCTATTGTTGATGGAACTTGAACCTCTTCACCATCCACCATTTGGCGCATTACTTTCCTTAGTATTTTGCCTGAACGAGTTTTTGGCAATCTATCCACCGTTAACACTTCTTTTAATGAGGCAATCGCGCCTATTTGCTCACGAATTAATTCTTTAAGATTGTTATGGATATGTGATGTTTCATCAACACCATTTTTCAATACAATAAGCGCCAAAGGTACTTGCCCTTTTAATTCGCACTTAATACCAATAACCGCACATTCAGCCACATCTTTATGATTAGAGATAACTTCCTCCATTTCCCCCGTAGATAATCGGTGACCTGCCACATTTATAACATCGTCCGTACGACCCATAATAAACAGATAATCGTCTTTATCGATAAAGCCGCCATCCCCCGTAACATAATAACCAGGGAAACTGGTTAAATAACCAGTTTTAAAGCGTTCTGGATTGTTCCAAATAGTGGGCAAACAACCCGGAGGTAAAGGCAGCTTTATTGCAATATAACCAGACTCACCTTGTTTTACGGCATTGCCATCATGATCTAATATTTCTACCTGGAAACCAGGTATAGCAACACCAGCAGCACCTTCTTTTGGCTCAAGCATTTCTATGCCGACTGGAATTCCAGCAATCGCCCAACCAGTCTCAGTTTGCCACCAATGATCAATTACAGGTAAATGGGTAATGTCTTTTAGCCAGTGGTATGTAGCTGGGTCTAAACGTTCTCCAGCAAGATATAAACGCTTTAACGCCGACAAGTCATACTTGGATATTTCAGCCCCATTAGGATCTTCTTTACAGATAGCCCTAAAAGCCGTTGGCGCAGAAAACAAAGCATTAACTTTATACTCTTCACACACACGCCAAAAAGTGCCAGCGTCTGGTGTTTTAATGGGTTTACCTTCATATAAAATGGTTGTGCAGCCGCTAATTAATGGCCCATAAACAATATAAGAATGCCCTACTACCCAACCCACATCCGATGCAGCCCAAAATACGTCACCGGGTTTCATGCCATAAATAACATCCATGGAGTATTTCATCGCAACCGCATGTCCGCCGTTTTCTCTAACCACACCTTTAGGTTTTCCAGTAGTGCCAGATGTATAAAGTATGTATAACGGGTCAGTGCCAAGTACCGGAACCGGCGCGTGTTCTTCGGCGGTTGCCATCGCAGTTTGCCAGTCAACATCTCTTTGCGGGATTAAATCAGCGTTAAGTACGTCTCTTTGAAAAACAATACAGGTGTCAGGTTTATAATTAGCATCTTCAAATGCTTTATCAATCATAGGTTTGTATGGAATTACTTTTTCGATTTCAACACCGCAACTGGCGGTAACCACAACCTTTGGTGTGGCATCGTCAATTCTAACGGCCAGCTCATGGGGAGCAAAACCACCAAAAACCACAGAATGAATAGCACCAAGCCTTGCTGTAGCTAACATAGCTATAGCGGCTTGTGGGATCATCGGCATATAAATTAATACCCTATCGCCTTTGGTTACGCCCTGTGAAGCTAATACATCGGCAAACTTAGCAACCAGTATTTTCAATTCTGAATAAGTGTATTGTTCTTTGGTGTTAGTCACTGGAGAGTCATAAATCAATGCAATTTGATCACCACGGCCTTCATTGACATGAAGATCTAGAGCCAAGTAAGAAGTGTTAAGTGAACCATCGGCATACCAGTGATAAAAGTCGTCTTTATCTTGGCTAAGAATATTATTAGGTGCTTGATACCAGTCGATTAGCTTGGATTTTTCTTGCCAATATTCCATTGGGTTGGTTTTGGAGTGACTGTACTGGGTTTTATAACTCATGGTTTTATCCTTACACTTTTTATGGTTTAAGGATAAAGAAATTATTACCAAGCTTATATTAGACCTTTGGCTATATTGTCGACAATTAGTCTAAATACTAGCCAAGATTGAGGTTGTACAAACGCCCTAATAGCATTTAACGCCATCACAATTCTTAACCGTTAATGGCGGTGATGGCTTTAGATAGGTTGTTATTTACTTTTTATCGCGGTTGATTAATGGCTTGAGCTAAATTTACGGCGTTTCTCCAACGCTTGGAGGCTTGTAATTCATCTAAATCAATATGTGTGTTAGATAATAAACTTAACGCGTTAGATTGCTTGTCAGTGACTTTGTGTTGCAGTTCGCTTAATACCTGTTTAACGGCATTCTTGTCGTTACATATGAGTACCATGTCACAACCTGCCGTCACCGCCTTTAACGCTTTTTCTGCATAAGACAAATGTTCGCCGGCACCAACCATAGATAAGTCGTCACTAAAAATAACGCCGTTAAAGCCCAGTTTTTGCTTAAGAACCGTTTGTAACCAATACTCACTGTAACCAACCGGATTGTCGTCGACCGCACTAAAACGAATATGTGCTGGCATCATGCCTTGTAGTTTATTGTTGGCGATCATAGTTTTGAAAATCGCCATGTCGTTTTGTTCCAACTCAGCAAACGAACGCGTATCAACAGGCGCCGCTACGTGAGTATCTTCTTTGGTGCTGCCGTGTCCTGGGAAATGTTTACCAATACAAGCCATGCCTGCATCGGCTAATCCATCACACCAATAGGTAGCTAACTCAGTTGCCAGCTTAATATCAGAATTAAATGACCGATCACCAATAACATCTGAACCACGTTCTAAATCTAATACGGGTGAAAACGACACATCAATACCATGAGCAAAACATTCAGAGGCTAACAACCAAGCTAACTCGCTCACGGTTTCAGTTTTATCAACAGCGACTTCACCTTTTGCTGCAACCGCTTTTTCAAAAAAAGGAGCCAGTTTTCCCATTGCTGGAATTGGGGTAAAACCGTCAGTTTTAAAACGTTGAACTCGGCCGCCCTCGTTATCAACGGCAATAACAATTGGTTGTTTTGCTGCTTGGCGTACATCTTTGATTAATTGAGTTAGTTGTTTCGAGTTGTCAAAGTTACGACTAAATAGAATTAAGCCGCCCACGAGTGGACTTGCTAACATGACTTTTTCGTCTTCAGCTAACACTGTGCCTTCTAAGTCCATCATAACGCTAGATTGGTTGATCATGAGTTTATAAATCCTGCTGCTAAAAATGGTAATAGTTCATCAATGATCTGTTCAGTGTTCATTTTCTGATGAAAGTCTTTGTTGGATATATCTGACAAGGCATGCGAAGCCGCCAAAGTAAAAACCGAAGTACCTAAAATAAAATGTAAACGCCAGAATAAATCCGCAGGTGTGAGTTCAGGTTTGGTTTTATGAAACGCTTGTTGAACTTGCGTTAACGCAGAACCATATTTGTCCGTAATGAAAACGCGTAAATGTCCTTGGTAATCCACATACCCTCTTCCTAACATTTGTAAAAAGTACACTGAGCCGTGAGTATTGATTTTTTCCAAGTCTAACAAAGGTTGTTTAAAGCAGCTGCACAGTTGAGTAATTGAGTAATCCGGCTGGGTTTGACTTAGCTGTTTAATCTCAGTTAACAACTGAGGTAAAAACTGAGACAGGTATCTGTCCATTACCGCTTGTATCAAATCTTTTTTAGAACCAAAGTGGTAATTAACCGACGCTAAATTAACATTTGCCTTACTGGTTATTTGACGCATAGAGGTTTCGGCAAAACCGGTTATTGCAAATAAATGTTCAGCCGCATCTAAGATTTTATCTTTGGTACTACTCTTGTTGGTCATATAAAGTGAGGGTTCTGTTTTAAACGATTGTTTAAGACTAATAAACATAACCGTTAAATACAATTATCATTTCAAAAGGATTGTGATAAACGTACACTAATTATTCAATCAGTGAATTCTGTCAAAAAACGCCTTGCATTTTAACGGCCTGATACATAAGATAGCCGCCGTTAAAACACATCCAGTGCTTTAACTCTACAAAACAATACAACCGTAGCTCAGTTGGTTAGAGCACTACCTTGACATGGTAGGGGTCGGTGGTTCGAATCCACTCGGTTGTACCAATTTCCTCAAGCACTTACGTTATCCTAAATTCAAAAAACACCAAGCAAAAATCAATTGATACCACCAATTATAAATGCATCTGGAATCATTTTACGTACTTTATAGCATTCATATTTTAAGTAACAGGTGCTACATCTTTAGTGAGTTTATAAACAATAGAGCGAATAGCTAAGATTACGTTCATCATTATTAATATGCTCACTTCCTCAGCAGACGTCATAAGTTGCTTTTAAACGTTTCACTAAATCAATAAAACACTTTTGTTGTTTTTCAGTAATCAGTACAAATTCAACTGAGCAATGGTTTGTCCATTTTATTATTAACGCCATAGCTGATCATACACAAGGTGTTAAATACAAATAACTGATGAATATCAGGACGATAACGAATCGTTAATTGTTAAAAGGCTTCAAATATTGGAGCTTTGTCGTGCATAGCGCTTTTAAATTCAAATACGACTAGCGGCAACCCATTAACATAGAAAATACCGTATGGAATAAGCTTAGCGCCCGTAGCCATTCGATTAATGCGTTAAATATTTTGACCAGTTGAGCTAATAGCGTACTCAATGTTACCCTCTGCCACAATCGCTAATTCAGGTTGAAGCTGCGGTTCTGATTCCTTAGCAAATAAACTTTCTTTAACAACTTGTCCGCCATTTAAGTGCGGATAACCTTGTTCGCCAGACAGCTCAATAATCGCTTGTTCTAATTTAGCCTCAGTGAATTTCATATTACAGTCTCTGCTAATTATCTATTAGTGTTTAAAGAACCAATTAAGTTAGGTTTATCGTGCGCAACAGAGCCTTTAAGAAAGTTAGTAACTACATTTGAAATACGTTGCACTAACTGTTTATCTTTAGTGAAAAATCCTAAAGGGATATGCACTGGGCTTAAGTCTGGCATTGAAATATGGTAACTAACCGCAGCAAACTCATTTTCCAATAAAATCACTTCAACACTACCGTCAAACAATCCATTTAAAACACCTTCGCATGAAGATAAATTACCAAGCTTTTGCTTCCATTCCCGAATAGCTTTTTCTTTAGCTTTATATTGATCATCGCATGGTAAATACATAGCCAATTGGTAGTTATTACCTTTAGCACTTTTTTGATATGCCAACAGACTTTCTTTTGATTTATTGAAGCTTTCACTTATGCCCCAATATCGCGTATTAGCGCCTACCCAACTTAGCTCTTTTATTTTAGCTTGTTGCTTTGTCGGTTTTAACTGCTTCAATAATTGCTCTATTTTCGTCCACGGTTGATTACCATAAAGAGGACCTATGAGAAGTTCATAAGGCTTATTGCCCGTAGTTGTTCCCATTTCAGCAATCATTCCCCGAAAATCAATATCGTCAGTCTTTATAAAACGAGCAACCGACATATCTTCAAAAGCATCCCAAGCTTGTTTAATGTTTCCGGTATTATTCCCTAATCGAAGGCTATCTGTATCTTTAGAGATAGCCTGACTAATCTCGTCGTCATTCTCATATGTTTTATTTACATAGAAAGGTTTAATCTTATTATCAAAATCTATTTCAAATTTTCTCTTTATCCTATGCGCAATAGTTCGCTTTCGTGTAACTGCATCTACAGAATAAAGGCTTGGTAACGAGTTATCATGTGTTTTTAATTTCCCTAACTCCCCTGACTCAACAAAACGTTGAAAATGCTTTGCAAACATTTTTCTAGCATGCTGTTCACTCATGCTTTGGACTTCATGATTAACGTCGAGTCTTAACCCCATGTTCCAGCCACTATGTTGATTAGTGACTTTATTAAACCCTGCTAACTCAAAAGTTACTTGCGACGTTCTCGATTGAGGTTTCTCTACCATGGGTTTATCTTCTAAAGATGAAAAATACCCTTTTGCTAAAGCCGTGAGGCATAACCTACCATCTTCTAGGTACGACACTTCACTTTTATTAATGGGCTCTTCTATTGCAACATTAAGCTCCCTTTGGTTAAAACCAAAAAAAGAAGCCAATTCAAACTTAGATAGTGGCGATATATACAAAGCACGAAGTAGAAATTCTTTTGTAAAAGGAAAACCCTGCTTACTCAAATATGAATATTCAATGCTATATGTTTCAGCAGGAATAATATAATCCACTTCATTAAATTCAATGTAATGATTTTTCATAATAATTAAACCGCCTTTTTATGGTTATTAGTCAATACGTTCAGGAAGGCGTATTGGCCTGTATTGTTATTTTCTTCCATAAACTTAATAACATTACCAAACGGTAAATTACTATTTTTCCCCTGCCACATCCGTTTATCTCCAACAATAACAAGACGGTCCATAGCGCGTGACAGTGCTACATTAATTCGATTGGGTAACCGTAAAAAACCAGGGCTTTGTTTATGTTCAGAACGAGTAACCGATAAAATGATAATACGGTTTTCTTTACCTTGGTAACTATCCACCGTATCAATTTTTAACAAAGCAGTAAGTGCCTCTGAAATCCCAGCCTTTTTAACTTTTTGTCGAATACGTTTTTTCTGTTCACCGTACATACAAATAACGCCTATAGCGGCTTCTCCCTCTTTAACTTGTTTGTATAGTGAATTAACCAAATCAGCATCTTCATCAATACTCAGAAGTAAATCTATAATGGCATCAGCTTCTGCATCGTTAAAGATACTGGTACCCGAGCCTTTCTGATGATGTGCCTTTTTGCCTAATGAGGAGGTATCTAACCAAGTTGCAGGGGCTACTAATTGCTTAGGAATATTGGTATAAATATCAGGAATGATACGCTCGCCGTTTTCTAGTTCACCTTGATAAAAACATTGTGAAACCAAAGTGCCTATTGGTGGAGCCATACGATATTGCACTAATAACTTCGCTCCTATTTGCTCACCATAATGAGAATTAAAAGCCCGAGCAAAATCACTTTCAATAAGCTCATCTATATCACTACTCGATTTAATTCCTAATTTTCTGGCAAGTGCCTTTTTATGTGGCTCTGAATACAAAGGCGGAAGTTGCTTGTGATCACCAACCAGTAAAACTCTTTTACCTACCTGCATTGCTATTGCTAATTCACTGGCAATTGATCGCGCAGCTTCATCAATAATGACCCAGTCATATTGGTTACTCGCTATATCAATATGCCAATTGCCAATACCTACGCAAGTACCTGCGACCAATTGGCGAGATCGAGCTAAAAATTCATCGAGATTTGCATTGCCTGAATTCATGACTCTTAGCATATCTTTCGATAGTTCAATTAGACGCTTTACACTGTTAGCAATATGAGGTTCTATTGCGTATTCATGGTTTAAATTTTTTATTAAAGTGTCACCAACAGCACTTAAATCATCATGCCAATCTTTATTTGTTTGAGCTTCCATTGGTAAGCGACCATTCAGTAATGACTTTCGTTCACCAATTCGTTTTTTAAGCTCTTTTTTTTGTTTACCTTCTAATTCTTTATCATCCAGTTTAGTTAATGCGTTAAGCTGCTCGTCAATAGTCGATAACACTCGCTTATCTAATTCAAGAAAAGCTTCTAAATAATCCTTAGGCGCTTTTAATGACTTAGCTAATGCCATCACTCTAAATTTTAGTTGTGTAGAAAATTGCTCCGCTTTTTGGCTGACAATATTACTTGAAAGTACATCTTGTAGTGAGTTTGATACGGCTGAATCGCGACTACTAAATCTAACGACATCAAGAGGGGTTTTGTGACGACTACAATGCTTACGAATTCTCTCTGCAGCCGTATTTACCGCTTCGTGTGACTGACTTACCAATAATATCCGCTGAGTACCTAATTTTTCGACTAAGTAATGAACAAAAGCGGCAATAAATTCTGTTTTACCCGTTCCTGGAGGACCTTGTAGCATTGAAAGTGGCCCAAAGTTCAGTAATTTTTGAAACGCTATTCGTTGTTTGTCATTAAGTTTAATAATATTACCATTATCATCTTTTCGATTATAACGGTCAAAATCTTCTTCGGTGACTGTATGACCATAGTCAATAGGATCGTGCAGGCAATCAGGATCAAAGTAATCAACTAAGTTTTCGATAACAGAGTCTTTCTCAATAAGTCGAGTTAATGCATTTTTACGCTTATTAAATGAAGATTTATCAGCTTTACTTCTAAAGTAAATAATATCCTCTTCTTTAAGTCTATGAACACGACTAGCATAACGTGAAAAGGTTACTTTATTCAGTCCAGATCTTGCTAGATTTACTTGTCCAATAAGAAACTCATTTTCTCCATCGACAATAATAGCCTCAACCTCATCCTTTGCGGTAAAGGCATCAAGTGGATCTTTATCAGCTTCATAAGGAAGGACAATTACGTCTTTGTTATCCTTATGTTGCATTGCTTCACCGGTAAGCTCTACATAGGGATGTGATTCAGATTCTGTTTGGATAATGGCTTGCCACAGATCTCGCGTAGAAATAGGTTCAACAGTAGTTTCAGGGGTGTTAATTTCAGCAGGTGATAGTAATTCGGTAACAACATTACGCTCAGAGTTTTCACTGCTTTCAACATTTTCAAATAAAGATTTATTCGCTTCTTTACGTTTAAGCTCAAATTGTTTAATAGCATTTTCAAAGCTGTAAAGTTGTTTAATCCGGCGATTTAAACTCCCTAATTGACTCGCCCGTCCTTGTTTAATATGAATTGCAAAAGGCACTTCAAAGTCGGCATTGTCAACTTCCCGTCTCGAAACACTGTCCCTAATAAGTGGGCTCATACCATGATCAAACTCAAAGCCTACTTTATCGAAAAATAGCTTTTGAATACCACCTATTCCACAAAAGCTAATAACTAATCCTGAGGGTTTATTTCGGCTCTCTTCTATCGACACATACAACTTACCGTTATCTGGATATATTGTTAATGGCTCAAAATCATCCCGGCTACCAATTTCAATACTTATCGTTTCGATAGTCGCTTCTATACTTTGTGCGGGGTTATCAACCGCGTCTTTAAAGCGTGTTAACTCTTTAAAGCCATAATCAGCATCTTTTAATTCTTCAATAATTGCAGCGCTAATCGCTGGATGGTTAGTATTTTCTTGGTTCCATTCAATGTGTAATAGTTCTGCACATATTTTCATTACGGCATAATTATCACGTTCAAATGCTGAGCTATTTTCAATATTTACAGGGCTATATTCAGAATTATAAACATCTTCAGCATCATGATGAAAATCTAAAACGTCAATAATAAAAACGTCGCCAGTGTCTGCCAAAATAATATTTTCAAGCTTTAAGTCTCCGTGTGAAAAGCCAAGTGAATGCATATGCATTACATTTGAGATTAAGGCTTTAACAACATCTTCAGTACCTCTTCGCCTTATAGTAGGATCTATTGGAGAACCCGCTATCCACTCTGACACCAAGTACATAGCACTATCACGAGAAGTTATACCAACGTCGATAACTTTTGGTACAAAACTTAAGTCAAGGCTCTGTAGTTTCTCGACACGCTCTAAAAAGAACAATGTTCGTTGGCCAAGTCCAGGACTAATTTCTGAAGGGTTAATGTTATTCCATACCTTTACTAAACCGGTATCTGCCTTGTAAACTTCTTTACAGTCAGTCTCAGAAATAAACTCAACTTCTGGGTGTAAACGACTAATTTTGCTATGTTGAATAAATCGTTCCAGTTGTTTACTTGAAAACGAAAATTGTTCTTCTTGGTTTGGTTCACTTTTAACTAAGGCATCTAACAACTCTCCCGCGTTAGCATATCCTTTGCCCTCAACTGCATTTATAAGAACAGAAGTGAACCACTCGTCACTATCGATAAGTTGCTTCGCAATATTTTGTTCAAATTTAGGTGTTAATCTTTCAGCGTTAATTATGGCCCACGCAATTATCGCTAAGCGTGATACATCGTATTGATAATGACTTTGGAAGTTACCTTTTTGGTCGTAAACCGATAATTCATCACGAATTGTACCAACGGTTTCTTTCTTACGTTCAAAAGCAGAAATAAAATTAGAAAGCGCTACACGTTGCCCAGTGCTTAGCCAAACACTATGACTACCAATATCTCTGTGAGCTAAGTGCAGTTCATGTAAATCAGCAAAACGTGCAACTAATACCTTTACTAAGTTTACTCGTTCATCAATTGACAGGTTCTCTCCGTAGGCAGTAATAAAGTCATTAAGACGTTCTTGCCCTAGTGGAAGCTCAACAACCTCATTGTACTGAGAAGTTATTTTGTCTTTTGATGGAATGGTTAACGAAGAAACACAATGATCATATAAATCACGGTTCTCTCGTTTAATTTTGGTTAGTACTTCACGTTCTCGTGAGACTATTTTAAAACGTCCACCGGGCGTTTTTGCTTCAATATTCGAAAGTTTGTCAAAGTCCCAACGACGGATAATAGCGCGATCGTTTTTATCCGATTCACTCTGTGCATAAAACTCAGAATAGATTTCAGTTGGGTGCTTAAATATTTCTTCTTGGCCTACCCAACCATCTACCGATAAGGGTTTTGACTCAACCTTGTTATCATTTAATAACTGTTTCTCTATTAAATGAACATCGTTCAGTAAGACTTTCGAATTAGAGTGAGGAGTAAAGCGTTTATCAAAGTCATGCTCATTGACACATAGCTTACAAAAGTCATTTAAACTAATAGTGTCTGCAAGTTCCTTTTTTGGTAATTTTGAAAAATCACTTGTGCCTGTCATTACCACTAAAAAATATACACGCGGAGCATATCCGACATTACTAAACTTTCCCTTTAAAGGTTTTTGATTTAGTAACTGTTCTAATAGGTGTTTTTTATTCCGGGTTACTTCAAGCGGCGACTTACCTCTGTCGTTATTTCCAAAGAACCATTTCCCTTGATTTGAAGTTATCGGTAGCCCATTCCAATCTTTCAACTCTATAATTAAAATATTGCAATGTGTAACAATCAGTAAATCAATCTCACCTTGCTTATTTTTATTAACAAAGCGAAAACCTGCATAACCTTTCCAGCCACTATTAAAAGGTTTTTTTAATACTTTAAGAGCATCAAATCCTTGGCCGTGAGTCTTAGCTTTACTTGGCTTATCTTTAGGATCTGATAGAACATTTTTAATTTTTTCGATTGCGTCTACTTCATGGCGTTCAAGGCCGCCTTGCCAATATTTGATATCCATATTTTACTTCTTAATTGTTATTATAATAATTTATTAAATTGTATTAACTACGACTAAGCAACTTCAGTAGCGTTCTCAATAGTTATTACGTTTGATGTTTGAATAGTCACTTCCTCTCCCATCATCATTTGATAATGTGCTAAGTGACCTGAGTAATTAAATACATTCTTGAAAACACCAACAAATTGCTCTGTAGAATCACCAACCTCCTGAATAAATAGATCATCGGGTAAGCAATGAGAGCCATCATTTATCCAATACAGTAGTGATCTACAAATCTGTTGTTCTTCAACACTTTCAAATTTCTCAACAATATCTTCATCACTAAAATCACCTAGTATCTTAAAGTAATTTTCCAGTATTCTTCGCATAGTGTTTTGAATAGTTATTGATGAACCTGGTTTGCGGTCTTTAATTTCTCTCCATAACAACTCATAAGATGAGGATATGGGGTTTTTGTCGTTATACGGTTGAATACTCGTTATATTATTTGCTTTTCTTAGAATCCAAAAGTGGGTTTTATTACAACCGTTTGAACGACCACCTTGATATGAAGCTTCTTTGTGAAAATATACATTATGAGTAAATAGTAAAAGCTGCTTAATACTTGAACCCTCTTTGATCTCGCGGGTTAACTTTTTGATAATTGCACTGACAATATAAAGCACATTACTATCTAAACTAGATATTGGATCATCAATAACTAATACCCGATCTTCAGTTACACTCTCTTGGGTTAAGGCACCATTGGCTAATTGAATAAAATAAAGAAAAGTAATGAAAGTAACCTCACCTTCACTCAAGGTAGCTAATGCTAAGTCACCATTTTCTCGCTCTATGCTGTAATGGTTGGGTAGTACCGTTGATGGAACAATACTAAAATTAGTAAAGCCATAAGCTTTAAGCATTCGATTTATCTCGTCAACAGCAGGCTGAACACTGGTCATATTTTTGCTTAGCTCTTTAATTTCAGCATCTAGAGCAACTATACCTAATTGTCTTTTTTTAACTAGCTTGCTGATACCAGCAATAGCCTTACTCGTTCCTTTACTTTTTTTCTTATACTCCGCAATCTCGGTTTTAACCTGAACCACTAAAAACCGCCAAACCTCTGCTGTAAATGTTGATATTTCAGAGTCGTAATTTGTAGCAAGTTGATTGTGTGAATTTATTGTTATATTGGCTGTGGCAATTAGCGCTATTAGCTCTTCTATTTCAATGTGAGTATCATCAATATCTATCTGCATGCTGACTTTTTCTACTTTAGAACACATAATTAAATGATTAGATTTAAATTTACTTTGAAGTATCGACAAGAAGTTATCATACCCATCTATATCAAGTTTACTGTCAGGGTTAGACTTTTCCGTTTGTTGAATCTGTTCAAAGTGATTTAATAATCGGTCTACTTCTTTTTTGTAGCTTTGTTCAAATAACGATACCCTTTGACTATTTTCAACAAACGTTTCATCAAAAAATGCCCCTAATTGTGCTTTAAAATCATTATCAATTGTTTCTTTTTGACAAAATGGGCAGGTCTCATCTTCAATGAATTGTTGTCCCATACTTACCCAGTCGTTGCTATTGAGATGTGTGATCAAAGCCGCAATATCAACATTACTTTTACCTACAATGACTTTTTCCCAAATATCATTTTGTTCATAACCACTAATATTTGTAGATGTTACAAGAGGGATTCTTGGAAAAGTCGATGGCCTTTCACCTAATAGGGTTTCTGCTTTATTTAATAGGCTTGCGTGTTCTTTAAGCTCTACTAAAGATCTATCTGCATTACTTTCAGTTATAACTTTATTCATGAAGGCTTTCTTACTACCAATAGAGCCTTTTAAAACTTGATTGAAGTCATCCTGATACTGTTTATAAACAGCCCAACAGACGTTTTGGAAGTTAGCTGTTTGCTTTTCCAGTTCCGACTCTTTCCCATCTAAGGTTGTTTTCTGCTGTTTTTGTTGCTGATTAAAATTATCTAATTCTTCTTTTTTAGATTGAATTAAAGCTATTTCTTCTGCTGAAGCCTGACCTAAACTAAATACACCAGCAATATCATTAGAGCCTACAAAATTCGCTTCTCTAAATTCTTTATTATAAACAAGGGTCTTTAATGCTTGATCGGCCACCCAACGTACTGAACATTGAGTGAATTTTTCATTAAAAGGCTGAGCAAGATAATTAGAAGAAGTGGTTTTACCACAACCATTAGCGCCATAAAAAAAATTAATGGGCTTAAGGCCTGTAACTTTTATCCCTACAGCATCATAACTAGCAACACTTTTCAGTTCATAGCTCTCTATCATTGTTCACCTCCGCTAAACCTTTCCATATCGATAACGTGTATTTCATAAATATCCCTATTTTTAACTGGCTATTTTTTCTTCGCGAATTTTCTTTAGTTTTGATGTTTTCTGTGGGTGATTCGTTCCAAGCCTCTGCTCTTTAGTAGTCAAATAACAACACTTAAACGCCGATATCCTTAAGGGAGTCACCAGGCCTTGCTTGGTAAAAATATGCAAAGCTCTCAATCTTTTTTTTGGTGCCTAACAATTTAATAGTGAGCGATTGGGTCATTTCCTACCCAAAATGTTCTCATTTTATACTTAATCTATTAATATCAGATCCATCAATCTCTTACTAGACTTCCGTTTTATAATAATGGCGCTAACGGGTCTTAGATGATAAATGACCTAATGTGCCGTTTACTTGAATATGGTAGAAACTGCCCTTGCCTCCAAAGCCCAAAACACTTATTTTATGCTTTTAATCCATAAGTTAATGCTTGTATTCGCTCATGTAAATAACATTGCTCTTTTTATCAATATCAGCACTTGTCTTAGCGTCGGTATCATCACTTGTATCAACACCGCTATCAGCACTTGTCTTAGCGTCGGTATTAGCATCAAGCTCGCTATAGGTTTTGCTATCCGTTGCAGGTGTTGAGTTACTGCTTATTATTTCTTTGCAATAAATTAATAACTGTTCAATGGGGATGAATTTTTCTTTATGTCTGGTTTGTTTGTTAGTGACACGCTTAGTTTGGGTATTTAAATAGCAGGTTAACTCTAATGCCAGTTCTGGCGTTAAGCTATCAAGTTCATTCTCTTCAAGTGTTTGGCTTATCCAAAGAGCGGCATCACAAATATGGCCATTAATGCTCAAATCGTTATTTTTCACCCACTCAGGTGTAAAGCTAATTTGAGACAAAACACTTAACAAATAAGCAATGTCACTATTAGGCATCAATTGATAGTTTTCTAGTGTTGCTGCAAGCGTCAGTTGCCAATTACGTTGTAGAGCCTCTGTTAATTCTTGCTGTGATGATCTTGTTGTGACTGGAATGAAAAACAAAAAACGGCTATTGGCTTCACAAGCAATAATTGTTTTTTGATATGACAGATGTTGATTATCAATAATATGCACTTGCCAGCTGAAGGTTTTAACATCGGACATTAATGTATTCACCCCAGCTTGCTTACCCTCTTCAAGGGGCAAGCGAGGTAAGTCTGTGTTTAACCATTTATTAAGTGCATTAGTCGCGGTTAGTAATAATTTCATGTTAACTTTTTTAAACTTTGCTTATATGGGTAAACTAACATTAACCTTTGAATTTAAAAAGTGAACTCATTCATTCTCTTTTTCCAGAGGCGAGATAACGTCACCTTTGTTAGCGTCCTTAGTGAAGTATTGAACTGTGGTACAAGTAACCACATCACCTAAAACATTAACCGACGTTCTGCACATATCTAATATTCTATCAACACCAAGTATTAACGCGATTCCCGCCGCTGGAATACCAACGCCTTCAAGTACCATGCTTAATATGATGATCCCTGCTCCTGGTGTTGCCGGTGAACCAATTGAGGCAGCAACTGACATAGTGACAATAAATACATAGCTAGTTAAGCTTAAATCTACGTGAAACACTTGAGCTAAAAATACAGTGGCAACGCCTTGATAAAGTGCGGTACCTGTCATGTTGATTGTGGCGCCTAATGGCACTAAAAATCGAGAAACATCCGGTCTTACATGTAACTTATCTTCTACTACTTGTAAGGTTATTGGCATAACCGCCGCTGAGCTGCTGGTTGAAAATGCTAATAACAGTAACTCTCTTACGTTGCCAAAGAACTCACGAGAGCGCTGGGCTAAGGTGAATTTGGCAACAATAATGTAACCAATGGAAATGATAAAAAGTCCTAGTATTACCGTTGCCATATATATGGCCATTCCGGTTAACACATCTAAACCAAGGTTGGCCACGAGTTTGGTTATTAAACCAAAAACAGCTAAAGGTGCTAACAACATTGCCCAGGAAACAATCCGTAAACTCACTTCTTGTAATGCACCTAATAAATCAAATAATGGCTTAGACTGCGACGCTGGAATGGATAACAATGCAGCACCTAATACAGCAGCAAATAGTATAACTTGCAGCATTTCACCAGAAGCCATGGAGGCAAGTGGGTTTTTAGGAATTAATGCAGAGACTTTATCTGGAAATTCAGACGCATCAGGGAAACCAGTAGCAACGGCATTTACCGCAGGGGTAATATTGGCATCAATTAACGCTGTGGCATCAACAAAGTTTCCGGGTTGAATATTCAGAGCCAATAAAATACCAATAGCTGCGGCTAATGCTGTAGAGATAGCAATAAACACTAATGCGATAAGACCATTTTGTTTCATGGCGGCTGGATTGTTATTAGCCGCTAAACCTCTAACAATCGACGCAACAACAAGCGGCACAACTATCATTTGGATAACCGCTAAGAACACCTGACCCGGCAGAGCTAACCAAGCCGTGATGATCTTTACTGTTCCCGCAGACACTAAGTTGAGATCAGGCCCCAGTAAAACGCCTAAAATAACTCCCAGCGCTAAGGCAAATAACACCTTAAGCCAGAGTCGACCATTAACCAATTTATCAAACTGATTGGTTAGGTTTTTTAGCGGGTTGAAAAACAATTGTGGCTTTGCCATTTTTAATCCATTTTATGTGTTTAGCTTTCGCTTCGTTATTGTTGAGCTATTTAGTTTTGCTCAGCTTTTCAACTTTAGACTCAAGTACTTCAATCTCTTCAAGTAAGTCCAAAACCAGAGCGATCCCAGCTTCATTTATTCCTAAGTCTCGCTGCAGTCTCATTGCTGTGCGTGCTCGTTTTAGGCTATCAGCTGAAAACTTCCATTGGGTTTGTTCCTCTAACGATATTTGTTGATAGTTAACTGGGTCTAACACCCCTACTTCAACTAAAGTAACCACCCAGGTTGTTGGACTGGAGCAGGCGTAACAAAACTCCTCGAGAGAAAATTCAGTATCTTCATCTAGTAGTACACCCTGTAATATAATGTCGTTCATCAGTCTATACTCCTAGTGCTTTGCGTGGATTAAAGTCTAACTCGTCATGCATTTTTTTATAGAGAGCTTTGGCTTCATCTGTGTCGGCCGCAGGTAAAACAATTTGTGTGACCACATACAAGTCGCCAGGTGTTTTAGCCGGAATGCCGCGAGATTTTAATCTAAGCTTTTGACCCGTTTTAGTTCCTGGGGCAATTTTTAAATCGACTGAGCCTGCTGGTGTTGGCACTTTGACCGTTGCGCCTAATGCAGCTTCCCAAGGCGTGATTGGTAAATCGAGATAAACGTCGTGCTGTACTACCCGATAAATTGCATGGCTGTTAAACGCCAACTCAAGGTAAAGATCTCCCGCTTTCCCACCATTAAAGCCTGGACTGCCTTGACCAGATAACCTAATTTTTTGCCCTTGTTTAACACCTTTAGGGATTTTTATTTTTAACGTACGTTGTTTATTAACGACGCGTCCTTGTTGGTCAACCTCAGGTGATTGCAAGGTTATGCTACGTGCTGCACCGTTATAAGCGTCTTCCAGTTCAATGGTTACTTTGGCATGACTGTCTTCACCACGGTTATTGTTAGGTCTGCGTTGTTGGCCAGATTGATTGGAACCAAACTCTTGGCCAAAGCGATCGCCAAACATGGACTCAAAGAAATCACTGTAATCTTCTTGGTTTTGTCCGCCTGATTGCCCTCCAGTTTGACCGCCTCGATATTCAAAGCCTGAATCCCAATCTGGTGGTGGACTAGATTGTCCTGACTCCCAGTTTTTACCGTATTTATCATAAGCTGCGCGTTTCTCAGGATCTTTTAGTACAGCGTAAGCTTCACCCACTTCTTTAAAACGAACTTCTGCGTCGGGTTCTTTACTTACGTCTGGATGGTATTTGCGAGCGAGCTTTTTATAGGTGCGTTTAATTTCCGCCAAACTGGCGTCTGGGGCAAGGCCCATTATTTGATAATAATCTTTAAAATCCACAGATATCTCCAACTCAGTGCATTTTAAATATTAAAAACGCACTATTTATGTAAAGTTCAGTACCATCAGTAAAATGTAACAATAAGCTGCTTTAGGTTTTTGGCACTTACTTGGGGGCAATGGCCTTTGCGTACTTATCTTATGCACCAATACTATAAAACTTTTCTCCAACGACACTAGAATAATATGTACACAATTTAACTAAAACATGACCTAGGTCATGCTTTTTAAGTAATAGTCAGTCGTCTCCCTACACTTCCTTACATTTTCATATATAACCCTTACAACTTTAGATAACTAAACCGAGTAATCTTGCCTGCAATATCAACTATGACTAGGTTTATTTAATGAGAATAACAACTTCACTCACCCCGCTATCTTTGCTTATCGCAAGTATTTTGAGCCCTACCGTTTTTGCTGACTCTTTTGGTGTGAAGGCAGAGCCTGTCGAAAACACAGAGTCTTACGCTATGGCTTTTGAACAAGCTGAGCCTGAACAAGAATCTAAACTTGATCCTAAACAAGAGCAAGAAATCGAACGCATTGGTGTTGTTCGTAGGCGCACCAGTGTTATGTCTGAAATAACAGAAAGTGCTGACAAATTAGTTGTTATGCCTGGTGCGGGTGGCGATCCATTACAGGCTGCGTTTGCTTTACCTGGAATTGTTGCAGCTGGAGGTTCTAGCTCTTCACCTGCAGTTAGAGGGTCATCGCCAGATGATAATTTATTTGAAGTGGACTTTATGCCTGCGGGCTATATTTTTCATGACTTTGGTCAGTCTATTTTTAATAAGCACTTAATACAGGACTTTCAATTACTGTCTGCGGGTTACGGCACCAGTTATAACAATGCTACCGGTGCAGTATTTGACGTTAATTTACGTACTCCTAAGCAGCAAGAATTAAAAACCATTGTTGATTTTAGTCTGTTTAATTTTGGTGTTTTTATGGAAGGTGAAGTAACTGAAAATAGTGCTTTTTACTTCTCCGCCCGTAAAAGTATGTTGCCTGTGTTCTTTGGTGCCGGAGATACATTAGACGATGAGGAAACCATCACAGTTAACGAGCCTTTTGATGACAATGATTATCAAGGTAAATGGGTATGGGATATGACATCTAACGATGTCTTGTCTGTGTCAGTAACGGGTGCAGAAGATAAAGCGGGTATTAACCTAACAGAGAGATCGGATATTTCATTGCGTTCTCCTGAGTTTGCAGGCGATGCAGACTTTAATAAGAAATTTACCAGTCAGAGCGTTATTTGGGATCATTATGGTAAAGACCTGCAGTTTAAATTAGGTGTTGGCTCATTAAATAACAGCCAAGTGCTGAGCATAGGTAAAAATGCAGAGTCACCAAATGGTATTTATGTTGACGAAAGCAAAGAGCAGTTAACCTATAAATCACGTTTAAGTTACCGTTTAAACGATAGCCATAAACTATTAGCCGACGCGGCTTATTACGATCAAACAACAGAATATGAGTATGATATTTTCTTACAGATTTGTACGGAAATCGATCCTAATTGTGGTGATAACGGTGACAGAGTCAGTGATGAGATATCAATAGATACAAGTAGTCACTTTATTGGTTTGTCTGATGTGTTTACCGTTAATGACTTTTGGCAGTTAGAGCTTGGTGTGCAGTGGCAACATTATAATTATACCGATGAAGACTTTGTACAGCCTAAGGTTGCGGTTAATTACTTTATTAGCGACAACAGCATCATTAAAGCTAAGTATGGACTTTACAGTCGCCAACAGAATACCGATGAAATAGTGCCTAAGGTGGGTAATCCAAATTTGTTGTCACAAACGGCTGAGCATTTTACGCTTGGTTTTGAACAAGACTTAGACAATGACTGGATATGGTCTATTGAAGGCTATTACAAGGAAATGAATGACTTGCCTTTAGCCCTTGATGACAGCCAAGCTGATGCTGACTTGTTATACAGTAATGATGTGTCTGGTACTGCATATGGCCTTGATTTATTGATTAATAAGAACATTACCGACAATTGGTATGGCTGGTTGTCAGTGAGTTATTCTAAAAGTGAACGCACTAATCTACGTACTAATACGGACATTAACTATTACGCAGATACACCTGTGGTTATTAACATGGTATTTAACTACAAAATTAACGACGATTGGACTGCGGGTTTCAACTTTACTGGCAGAAGTGGCCAACCTTACACCCCTATTATTGGCGTTAAAGAAAACCCAGATTACGATGACCGCTATCAACCAATTTATGGCGAGGCCTTCACTGAACGTTTTGACTTGGCACACCGTTTAGATGTGAGAGTGGAACGTAAAACAACCGTTTGGGGATTTGACGCTATGTGGGTGTTTGAAATAATGAATGCGTATGGACAAGAAAATACCGCATCTATTGATTTAGATTATCAAGAGGTTAACTCCACAGACGATTTGATTATTGTCGAAAACACCGATGACTTTGTTATTAGACCATCTGTAGGATTTAGTATTACCTTCTAGTTTCTATTGTTAAATGCTTTACACAGTTTTAGTTATAAGGTCAAAACACACAAAAGGGTTACATAGAAATTTAAACAATCTCTATGTAACCCTTTTTTATTAGAGGCTAATTGTTTACGGGATATGTACTTACGGGCTAAGCGTTTGAAGGTTACGTACTTGCAGGTTAAGTGCTTAGCGGTCTAGGTATTGGCGTACTAGGTATTTAGGTATTAACGTGGCAGTCTTACTTCAACTCTAGCGCCTAGTAATGTTTCACAACGAGTTATCTTAAGTTGACCGTTATGCCATTCAGTAATTCTGTTCACAATGGCTAGACCCATACCGTAACCTTTTGTAATGTCAGTTGCGGCATTGCCACGTACAAAGGGTTTTAACATATCTTGATGGTTGTCATTAAATCCTGCACCATCATCCGCTATGGTTAAACATATATTATCTTTGTCTTGGTACAGTTTTACATGGACGGTACTTTTTCCATAATTGATGGCGTTTTGTAATAGGTTGTTAATCAAAATACTTAGGTATTTACTATCACCTGTCACCATTACATCTTCATCAGGGAAGTCTAATTGCTTTTGTGAATCGAATAATATCTGAGTCTTGTCTGATTGTTTATTGTGAATACAACCTTCAACTAACTTAGAGATATTCACGGATGTTTTATCTAGATTGATCATAACTTGTTCTAAACGCGAATAATCTAGCAACACTTCAACTAACTTTGTCATCTCATCAACGTCTTGCCCTAAGCGCTGTAAATACCGTTTTTGTTGAGCTGGGTCTTCTTCTTCAGCTATGGTGTCTATACCAAAGCGCATTCTGGCTAATGGCGTTCGCATATCGTGAGAGACCGCGCTGCCAATTAATTTCACGTCATTCACTAAGTTAGTGATACGTTGTGCCATTTGATTAAATTCCAACTCTAAGTCTTTAACGTAAGATACCGCGCCTACTTCTATTCTTTGCTCTAACTGCCCTTTACCAAAGGCTTGAGCTGTGTTGCGTAAATTAATTAATCGTGCGATTAAAGGGTGAGTCCACATCCAAATAAAGAAGATAAGAAAGGCATAAAAAACTAAGGTTAATATAAGCTTAATACTGGCATTATTTGAGCCATCATCAATCAAGGTTGATTTAACAACTAACCAACTATTATGTTTGGATAAAAAGTAATAAAGGCTTATTTCATTATCATCTGTTAACAGTAACGGTTGCCCTTCTCTGACTTGTGTCATGAGGGCTTGTGGTAATTGGATGTCGCTACTTTCAAAATAAACCAGGTTAAAGTGACCTTGTTTAGGCCAATTATTAATGAATGCTTTTGGTTGTTCTAAATCATTAAGGGTTGTGGATAGATCTTGCCCTATGGTTTCCAGCGTAGTTATGTTGTGTATGTTGTTGTCTGTATCGGGCGAAAAATAATAAAACAAATTATCCAACGCCCACCCTAAACCTATGGTGGCAACGAGCACCCCAGTGATTAAAGATAAGGTTAATAGGCGCATAGATTTACCAAGCATCTGGAACAAACAAGTACCCCTTAGCCCAAATGGTTTTTATTTTTTTAGGATCTTTGGACTCATCGCCCAATTTTTTACGTAATTTAGAAATGTGTATGTCTATGGTGCGGTCCATGCCATCGTATTCTAATCCACGAACTTGGCTAATCAGCATGTCTCTTGAGAAAATTGTTCCTGCATTAGACGCTATGATCCATAACACTTCAAACTCTTTTGAGGTTAGTTTTATGGCTTGATTATTTAAACTGACTTCTTGTGAGATAGGATCAATGTGTAAGCCATTAAAAGATAGGGTTTTATCTGGCGTTGGTAACTCCGTGTCACTGGTTTGATTGTCAGTATTACGAGCAAGGCATTTGTTTATACGAGTTAACAGCGCACGTGCACGAACAGGTTTGAGCATGTACTCATCAGCACCAAGTTCTAAGCCTAATACCTCGTCAATTTCTTCATCTCTTGCGGTTAGCATTAAGATGCTGCCGTTATAACTTTTGCGTACTGTTTTACATACGTCAAAGCCATCTAAGCCTGGTAACATGCCGTCAAGTATGACAATTTCAGGTTGTGTATTTAAGATTAAATTAACCGCATCATCGCCTCTGTAGCATTGGGTTACATTAAAGTCCTTGTTGCTTAAATAATCACAAATCCAATCAGATAAAGATTTATCATCTTCCACTAATAGTATATTTACCTTGCTCTTTTCCATTAGAATAACCGCCATGACAAACGAGATTTTTGTTTCTTTTTATACACCCAGGATACATTGAGCCTAGCTTCAGCAATGATGGCATACGGTTTATAAGTCAACATAAAACGAGTTTTAGGAACTTGAGTCAACATAAAACGAACGTTTTCCTTGGTATTTAATTCATATTCAACCGTACCTTGGCTTACGTTTTCCCAGCAAAAAACGGGATCTGGTGTTTGTGTGCTATATAAACAATAATCATTAACCAAATCCGCTTGCCAATTAACGACTATTTGAGCAAAACATTCCTGCCCTTCGTGTAAGGAAACACAGGTTTGAGGCTTAACTTGCATTATTACAACATTCTCTGATTGTTCTTGAGCAAAGGTATTTTTCATACCCGTTATCATTATCAATAAACCGATAATTAAATAGGGATACGTGTTTAATTGCCTCAAGGTTATTCCGTTAAAATAAGACATAGGTTACAGATATTTGAGCTTGGGATTCTAAGCGCGTGTTAATAAGAGGACTGTTATAAATGCTATCGGGTAAACGAGTGAATTTTAATGAACTTTCAAGCAACCAATCTTTGGCCAGTGGATATGCGACTCCAAACTCTGCACTGACGGATATACCGCTACTGGCTTTGTAAGATTCAAATTTATCACTGATATCATCTCCTGCAATACCATAATAATAATCAAGCATATTGGAATTATAATATTGAGCATTTAATGTTGCATGAAAGTTCATGTTTTTATGTTGCCATGTTTTACCGTACCAACCTGCTAGATAAGGACTAACATCTGCCATTCCTTTTAGATCTGATATTGGCGCTACAACAATTCTCACAACCGTAGTATCGTCAATAAAATGAGTCGCGCGTAATGAAATTCTATCGTCTGAATCTCTAGGTGTTATACCAATTAAACCGTCTTGTTCGCTAATGACACCATTTTCTATATGACCTTCATCGTCCCATAAAATCGCAGGATGGGTTTCTGTAATAAAGACATCGAACATCCATGCGTTCTGGTTATAAAAATTGTAACCAATGCCTGGGAAACCTAATCCTTTAAAACCTTCGTATTCTAAAAAAAAGTTATTCCAGTAATAACGAAAGCGTAAATCTGCCACTAACCCTATATCTTTAGGCGCATCAATATACCGACTATCTAATGCTACGACTCCTGCTGTAACTTCAAAAAAGCCACCATCTTCAGTATCAGAAAACTTATTATTGATTTGTTCTTTAGCGTTAACGGTAAAAACAACGGCGTTAACAATAAAAAATAGCATGATGGATAAGCTTAAATAATACATAGGACGCTGTTTGATTAAGGTGTTCAAATTACACTTTCCATCGGTTATTCATATAGTTGGCTCATATTAATATATTTAGAACTCGCTAATTGTATTAAATTGTATGATTTTGTTTTTAACAAAATAGATGGAATTAGCATAAACAATTTTATCCCAATAATCTTGCACTATATTTAATCGCGCTGATAAGTTAAATCTATGTATTAATGGATATTCTTTAGTCTTCGTTAATCAAAAACAAACGGTTCTTTGTTGGCCTTAATTCTGATCCAGTTCAGCGTCGACTGTACTGATTTACGGCCAAGAAGGTTACGTTCAAGCTTATCTTTGCCTGGAAATGGAACTAGGCTCAGACCAATTAACAAGGTAATTATGCCTTGTCCCGGTAAAACTAACATGGCAAGTCCACATAGGATCAATATTACCCCAAGAATTATTTCGGCTGCCTTCACCATGTAAAATACTGTGTGATTTACGGCATGTCGCATTAGGGTTAATTGATGATTTTTCTTACTGTCATTAGCCGATACTTTTTTACTAATAAAGTATCGTGTGTCCATTTGTGTAATGATGTAAGTTATAACGATAAAATAAACGATTGAAGCGGATGTGGTGAGCAAAATAATTAAGAATATATAATCGGAGTTTAACACCTCCATTAAATAGTTTGAGATACTGTTGTAATATTCTTTAATCACTTTTGTTCTCCATTATTTATACAATTGTTACGAGACACGCATTATTAAGTAGAGCGGTATGCAAATATTTGAAGTATTGGTTAATTGGATTTATGTTAACTGGGTAACCCTCATCGTTATTTTCCATATTAGCTTATCTCTGGTGACATCGGTACATGTACTTTTGTACAAAGAAAATGAACGCACGTCTTTGGCTTGGATTGGCCTTGTTATACTGTCACCCGTGATAGGAAGCTTGTTTTATTGGCTTTTTGGTATAAACCGAATTCAGCGTTCAGCGAAAAAAAATCACCCTAAGAAGCTGAACTACGATATCGAGCAGCTCGCCCTTAATAAACAAGTTCTTTGTAAACAAGAACAAAAAGACAAACAAGCTAACTTTGACAATACTCTAGTTAATTGCCCCATCCCTCCTAATTGGCACAGTGCCATTATTGCCGGACATAAAATTCATCCGGTCAATTATCTTGCAGGTAATACCGTTGAACCTCTTATTAATGGAGATGCGGCCTACCCAGCTATGATTCAATCTATTGATGATGCAAAACACAGTATTGTTTTATCTAGTTATATATTTGATTACGACTCGCTTGGACGCCAATTTATCAATGCGTTAGCACAAGCACAAAAACGAGGCGTTGCGGTCAACGTATTACTCGACAGAATTGGTATTGGTTATAGCTGGCATAAATCAAACCGGGCATTAAAAAAGATGGGGGTAAAAACAGCCAGTTTTTTACCCGCGATATCCCTCAGTAGTATTCGCTTTATTAACTTAAGAAACCACAGGAAAATCCTCTGCGTTGACGGTGAAGTCGCGTATGTCGGTGGGATGAACATAAGTGAAGATAATCTAGTTGAATCATCAGCAAGCCCGATTGATGATATTCAGTTTAAAATAACCGGTCCGGTCATTGACCAGATAAGTCAGATATTTATCAAAGATTGGTATTTCACCACCAACGAGTTAATTGAGTTCCCAAGCTATAAAGAACAGACCGCGTTAAATAAACAACTGGAAGCCACTGAACAAACTGTTTTTGCCCGAGTCATTGAAGATGGCCCAGATGAAAATCATAACAAAATACGTTGGACGTTAATTAATGCCTTAGTGTGCGCACAAAAAACCGTAAAGATCATGACGCCCTATTTCATACCAGATCAAACCTTGATGAATTCTCTGCACAGTGCAGCTATGCGAGGTGTCTCTGTTCAGATTATTGTGCCTGAGCACAGTGATATTCCTTTTGTCGATTGGGTAATGGAAGCTAACTTTTCTAGAATAATGGCACACGGAATACAAATATATAAAAACAACAGGCCTTTTGATCACAGTAAAATCGTTATTATTGATGATGTTTGGTCATTCATTGGCTCGACCAATTGGGATGCGAGAAGTATGGAATTCAATTTTGAGATCAATTTAGAGTGCTTCGACAAAAAACTGAATAGCCAACTGACCGATTTTTTTACCAAGAAGAAACTAAACTCGTCACTTGTTGTGCAGTCACAAATGAACAAATTATCGATTTATAAGAAGATCAGAAACAATTTATTTCGTTTGTTCTCGCCATATATGTAGTGGTATTAGATCTACAAAGACTAAATGCTAATTGATAGCCAAAAACGGCTAGCTAAGACCTCTTATAAATAAGGGCCTTTAAACGGAAATACATTATGATTAAACACAGGTATAAATTAGTTGAGTCCCTAAAGCTTATGGGCCGTGCGCCCAAGCTGGTACTTGGCCCTAATATAGAAGTACTGCTGTGGAATGTTTTTAAATGTAAAAGAAAAGGATGGCAGGACGATTTCATCAATTTAGTGTGGGACAAAGACTTAGTTTTATTACAAGAGGCGATATTAAACACCCCTTTTGACATCCACTTTAACCAATCGTTACGTCACGAATGGATTATGGCGCGCAGTTTTAAAACGGTAAAAACCGATATAGACACTGGCGTAAAAACAGGTTCTAACGTGGCAGCACAAGAACATTACTTTTGCGTATCAAAACACCATGAACCAATATCACAAACCAAAAAAATGTCGCTGGCAACTGTCTACCCATTAGATAATAAAGGCCAATCATTACTTGTGGTAAATTGTCATGTTATTAACTTTGTTACGTTTGAAAAATTCAGTGTGCACTTAGACCAAGTTTTCCAATCTCTAGCCGATCATAACGGACCCATACTATTAGCTGGAGATTTTAATACATGGAATGGCAAAAGGCTGCGCTACTTTAATCAACTAGCAAAGTCGTTTCAGTTAGATGAAGTGAATATCAAGCGTAAGCCAAGGTTAAGCCATTTATTACAACACCTGGACCATGTTTACTGCCGAGGCTTAACCGTATTAGATGCGCAAGTGCATACCCATATAAAATCCTCAGATCACTACCCAATTAGTTTGACGTTAAGTACATTAAAACAAACGTTTCAATACACGAGTGAGCCTAAGTAATGAACCAACTAGTTAAACAAAATAGTCCAGAGTTGTGGGCAGATAGACTACCTGTGTTACAGCAAGATGGTAACAAGTTTACCCGAGGCCACGCTTTAATTTGGGGTGGATGGCCAGCCACAGGAGCTGCACGTATGTCGGCTAGAGCGGCTGCGCGTATAGGGGCTGGATTAACCACAGTTGCAGTGGATGTTAGTCAAAATGAAACGGCTTTAATGGTTTATGCCAGCGCACTAATTAGTATCATGGTAACCCCTATAGCCAAACTACAAGACCTTGATACTATACTTGCAGATAAACGCATTACTGGGTTACTTATTGGCCCAGGCGCAAGTGTTGGCGAGGAAACAAGAGCTCGAGTATTAGCAATGCTTAAATCGAAAAAAGCGACCGTATTAGATGCAGGTGCCCTTTCTTCTTTTAAGGAAGAACCGCAATTGTTATTTGCAGCTATTGATGGTGTATGTGTGCTGACACCTCATCAAGGTGAATTTGCTCGTATATTCCCTAATATAGACTCGTGTGATGACAAAATAAGTCGAGCTCGCAACGCAGCTAAAATCAGCGGTGCCATAGTGGTACTTAAAGGCAGTGAAACTGTCATTGCCGCACCTGATGGTCGTACGATTAGCAACAAAAACGCACCTGCTACTTTAGCAACGGCAGGCTCAGGTGATGTTTTGGCTGGCATTATACTTGGACTCCTAACACAAGGTATGGAGCCTTTTATGGCCACCGCTGCTGCCGTATGGTTTCATGGTGAGGCGGCCAATATTTTTGGCCCAGGCTTACTAGCCGAAGATTTACCGGATTTATTGCCGGCGGTTCTGAGACAGCTTTATGCTAGCTAATTAATTTATACTCGATATCAGTTACCTGATGTTAATTAAGAAAGACGCTAGTATTCAACCTAACGCTAAAGCTGGTTGCTTTTTGCAACGCTTAACTTGAACTAAAGAATTTACTTTATAAATTATTCACTTAAACTAAACCGAGCAGTTTACTTGCAGTTTTAATATATGGATTATTGTTTACCTATTTTCCTAAGCTTTATATAACCTGGACTAATAAAATGACAGATAACAAAAAAGCCTCCATAAAGTCGATGACAACTAATACGTTTCGTCTTTCCGCTCTTGTTGCCACTTTGGCAATACTATCAGCGTGTGGGGGTAACAAGGACGATGCACAACAAGTAAAACCAATTCAAACAGTGAAATTAGCTGTGGTTTCTAATATTCCAGAAGAAAGCCAAATGTCTTTTCCTGCCGAAGTAACCGCAGTAAAAACAATAAATATGAGCTTTGAAGTAACTGGTCGTTTGAGCGAGGTTCATTTACGGACGGCCAGCCAAGTTAAAAAAGGCCAATTATTAGCTCAAATAGATCCAATCCCTTTCCAGCGTCAAGTTAAAGAAGCTAAAGCCAGATTCAATCAAGCAGAGTTAGATTTAAAACGCATAAAGTCAACACTGAGCAAAGGCGTCGCATCGCAAAGCCAATTGGATAGTGCTGAAACTGCATTTGAATTGGCTGAAATCATGCTAAATAACGCCAAGCAAAACTTAAGTTACACCCGTTTAACCGCGCCTTTTGACGCTCAAGTTTCAGAACGACTGGTTGAAAACGATAGTTATGTAAAAGCTGGCGATACCATTGCTAAGTTGCAAGATATCTCACAGTTATATTTTAATATCAACATACCAGAAAGATTGTTAAGCGCTTATAAAACAGGTTCACTTATCAAAGCTACAGCCCATTCATTATCAGCACCTGATAAAGAATACGAATTAGAATATGTTGAACATTCCACTATGCCAGACCCAGTAACTCAAACCTATAAAGTGGTATTTGCGGCTCACTCAGCACCAAAACAAAGGCTGACTCCTGGCGCTAGAGCAATTGTTAAATTAGTGGCTAATCAACAAAGATCTATGTCTGAATTAATCATCCCTTTTACCGCTATCAACGGTAATAAAGCGAAAGGCTTTAATGTGTGGGTATTTGATGAGAAAACGAAACAAGTAAGCAATAAGCAGATTCAAGTTCTTAAAGTTGAAAAAGGCTATGCAATAATAAGCGGTGACATCCAAAAAGGTAATTTTGTTGTTGCTGCAGGAACAACTAAGATGCAAGAAGGTCTAGTTGTAAAACCATATACGGCGGAGCGCTAAACTATGGGCATTGCAAATTACACCTTTAAAAAACCAGTCAATACATGGCTAATGGTTGTTGTATTTGTACTTGGTGGCTTGATTGGATTAAGTAACATTGGTCGACTAGAAGATCCCGCGTTTACCATTAAAGTCGTACAAATAGTAACCCAGTTCCCTGGCGCTAGCGCTGAGAAAGTAGAACGAGAAGTCACAGAACCATTAGAAATTGCTTTGCAACAAATGGCACAGCTGAAAAAATTAGAGTCTATTTCTAAGCCTGGTGTTTCTGAGATAACCCTTGAAGTTAAGTCTAACTATGACTCAGACTTACTGCCTCAAATTTGGGATGAAGTTAGAAAACGCTTAAATGATGCGGGTAAAAATTTACCAACCGGCGCTCAACAACCTGCGGTTTATGACGACTTTGGTGAAGTATATGGTATGTACTACGCGTTAAGCGCTCCAGATTTTTCAACTTATGAGTTACGTGAATTTGCTCGAATTATTCGACGTGAATTATTAGTAACCGACGGCGTCGCTAAAGTTCAAGTTAGTGGTGTTCAACAAGAACAACTAGTCGCTTATATAAACCCTTATCAAATTGCTGGTTTAGGTATTTCTTTCCCTGATCTTATGGGTTTATTACAAGAAAACTTAAAACCCTTTAATGGCGGACGGTTAAACGTTGAAGGCCGTAAAGTAAGACTGCTAGTTGATAGTTCGGTTAATCATATTGAAGAAATTTATAACTTACCTTTAGTTGTACCAGGTTCAAATAAGTCGATTAAAATCCGTGATTTTGCTGAATTAAAGTTTGAACCAATCGATGTTCAACCTGTATTAGTTCGTTATCAAGGCCATGAAGCAATTACATTGGCCGTTGCGGCATTAAACGACGTGAATATTGTTGAAGTTGGACAGGCTGTTACGAACAAAGTAAATAGTATTTTAACTAAACTTCCAGCTGGTATCACCCTAACCCCTATTTATGATCAAGCTGCTTTGGTTGATGAATCTGTACAAGGCTTTATTGATAATTTAATACTGTCTGTGGCCGTTGTAACGATTACATTAATGCTCTTTATGGGCTGGCGTTCAGGTGTTGTGGTTGGCTCTGTATTAATCGTGACCGTAATGGGCACAGTGTTGATCATGTGGTTAATGGGACTGCAACTACAACGCATATCGTTAGGCGCAATGGTTATTGCCATGGGGATGTTAGTTGATAATGCGATTGTGGTCGCTGAAGGCATGATGCTGAGGATGCGCCAAGGTAAAAAAGCACTTGAAGCCGCCTCTTTTATTGTTAAACGTACTCAATGGCCATTATTGGGTGCCACGGTTATCGGTATTGCTGCATTTTCTGGTATTGGCTTGTCCGATGATGCCACCGGTGAATTCCTGTACTCATTGTTTGCCGTGGTATTAGTATCGTTAATGTTAAGTTGGGTATTAGCAATTACCTTAGTGCCATTACTTGGTAAGTACCTTTATAAAACGGGCAACGATGACGAAAACGATGCAAACAGCGGTGCTTTTTATAAAGGCTATTTGAAAGTTCTTCATTTTGCTTTAAAACACAGATGGATAACGGTTTGCGGATTATTGGCAATTACTGTGACAGCATTTGGTAGTTTTGGTCTGGTTAAACAAGGTTTCTTCCCATCGTCTAATACCCCTTTATTTTATGTGCATTATTGGGGACCTCAAGATAGAGATATCAGACAAACCACAGACGTTATGGTTGCGGCTGAAAAGATTGCACTTGGTTTTGAAGAAGTGAATATTGTATCTACCTTTATTGGCCGAGGCGCAGATAGATTTACCTTAACCTATCAAGCACAAACCCCTAACGAAAGTTACGGTACGTTTTTAATAGAGACTCATACTAAAGATCAGATCCCAACCTTAATACCTAAACTATTGGAAAAACTAAAGTTAACCGATTTAGATGCTGAATTTTATGTTGAGCGTGTTCAGTTTGGACCTGGCGGTGGCGCTAAGTTAGCGGCACGTTTCTCAGGCCCAGACGCAACAGTATTAAGAGAGCTAGCTGGTAAAGCTGAAGCACTTATGAGAGCAGATGGCAGTATTAAAGACATTCGTCATGACTGGCGCGAGAAAGGATTAGCGTTAAATACTAATTATGACTCGTTTAGTGCTGGTATTGCGGGGGTGTCACGCAATGACTTTAGTCAAACGGTTCAATATGCATCTAGCGGATTAGAGTTAGCTCGACTGCAAGATGGCGATTATAGTTATCAAATTAAAGCTAAAATGGCGAATTCTCAGACATCTGAGGTTGAAGCTATTGAACAAAGCCAAGTGTGGAGTAGTGAACAAAGGGAATATGTGCCCTTTCAACAAATTTCATCTGGTGTTGAGCTAATTAATGAAGAAACTCAAATTCATCATAGAAACCGAGTCCGTACCATAACGGTTAAATCAGACCCTGGTTTCTCAGAAACCGCAGGTGAAGCATTCGCTAGAATAAAGCCTCAAATTGAAGCTATTGATATTCCAGATGGATATAAACTTGAATGGGGAGGCGAATACGAAAACGCAGCTGAGGCACAACAAGCACTAGGTAAAGGCTTGCCTATGGGATTCTTAGTTATGTTTTTAATCTCGGTACTCTTGTTTGGCCGTGTTAGACAGCCGCTTATTATTTGGTTAATCGTACCTATGGCTATTGTGGGTGTTGTAACAGGTTTATTACTGACTGATATGCCGTTTGGCTTTATGTCTTTGTTAGGCTTCTTAAGCTTGTTTGGTATGTTGATCAAGAATGCGATTGTATTACTTGAAGAGATTGACTTGCAGATTGTTGAAGGTAAACATCCTAGAATTGCGATTGTAACGGCTAGTTCTAGCCGTTTACGCCCTGTTGCTCTAGCTGCTATTACTACAATATTAGGCATGGCACCTTTGTTGTCAGATGCATTCTTTGCAGATATGTCGGTGACAATTATGGGCGGGTTAACGTTTGCAACTGTGTTAACGCTCATTGCAGTGCCTGTTTTATATAGTATCTTTTATAAAGTGAGTTATAGAAACCCTAAGGACTAATAATTTAGTTCTTGTTTAATACGTTAAACAGAAATAAAAAACGCGATTTATGTCGCGTTTTTTTTATGCCTATTAATAACATCAGTTAATCATAGTTAGCTAAGGTGATAGCTCTATCCTTTGTTTAAATTAAACATGAAAACTAAAGGTTATTGGCTATTTTTAGACGTTCAATGAGTTCTACTTCTTCACCAATAGCCGCTACACGGTCTGACATATTAGTGATTGCTGTAACATTAGCGTCTACATCTTTACTTGTTGTTGCAGATGCATCTCTTAAGCTTTCAATTTGCTCTGTTAATTTAAGCGTACTTGAGCTCATTCTAGACATGAAGTCTTCAATTACACCGACCGTTTGTTCTATTGCCGTGGTTGACTTAGTAACCGATGCGATAGTGTCACTGGTTTGGTCTAGACTATGTTGTGTATTTTTAGACAGTTGGCGTACTTCATCGGCAACAACTGCGAAACCTCTGCCAGCTTCACCAGCTCGAGCCGCTTCTATAGCCGCATTTAACGCTAAAAGATTGGTTTGATCTGCGATAGCCGAGATAACTTTTAAAATGGCTAATACTTGATCTGAACTTTCTTTTAGTTCGTGTACATCATTACCTAAAATGCTCATTTTACTTTCTTGTAATGTTATATCGTCTTTTAGATCGTAAAACGCACCACTTGCATCATTAATAATGACTTCGGTTTGTTGCGAGTTTTTAGTAATGCCGTTGAAGCTTGTTAATACACTTTCTAATAATGGACGATATTCAGATAAACATTCAATCAAGTGACTTTGTAATCTGTTTATTTGCATTAAGCTGTTAACTTTTGATAATAAAAAGAACTGTTTGTAGTTACTGTAATGAATTGGAAAGTTATCAACCAATGGATCTGAGAACCGTTCGCCATTTTCCACATTGAAAAAGAACAGCGCGGTTAACGTTTGATTCATGTGCACGCCCAAAAGCTCACCAAATGTGGAAAAACCTGCCGCTTTAATATTTTTAAATGCCGTTAGTTGATTTAACTTATCACTATTATTAACACGTCGTAGAATACAGTCATTGGCTAACATGGCAATTGGAGCTGGTTTGTTTCTTAAATACTCATCTAGGGCTTGTTTGGTGCTATTAGCGAAGTCTTTAGCTTCAACTAAAATAAGTTCGTCACCAAAGTCTAAATCACAGAAGAAATTTAATACTTTGTTTTCAACATCTATGCCGGAGATTGAACGTATAAATAATTCATCTTTGATCTCTACGCCAAATGAAAACCCAGTTAATTTAGCTTCTAATTTATCAGGCGTACAACGAAGATGCTGACAAAGGTGATCAACTATGTTCTCTACCTTGCCCGTGTCTTTGGAGATAACACTTGTTACTGTGCGTTTTTGAGGGTCAGACTCAGCAATATAAAATGATTTGTTTGTTTTATGGAAGTTATGCGTTTTCAATATACCGTAGCGGATATTAGGTGCAAGTTTAGTAAAGATAACGACACTGGCATTGTCTGCCACTTTGTTACCATCAAATACAGCCGCTTTTTGAAAGTCCAGTTTCCCACCTGCAGAGCCACCAATAAAGTGACACGGAAAACGTTGGCTATCGTACAAGGCTTGCATGAAGAAGTTTTCACTGGCTGACAATCCATCCATAAACGTCATGGCAACCGTATCTTGGTAGTTGACCGACATATTCAAAGAAACTTTTTCAATTTCATTTTGAATCGCTTTAATTCTATCGGTTTTTGATTTGGTTGCTTTGCCCTGCTTTAAGTCTTCACAGTGTAAAGGTATGGTTTTAATTTCAATATCGGCAAATACACTGTCACTAAAGCTCTGTAAAACAATAGAGTCCCAATTGCCCTCTGTAGTTTGGTAAAAGTTATTTTCTTGGCTGTTCAACTCACCAGCGGTCATCATAGCGACTACCTTGGAACAAAATGGTGTCGCATTTTGAATGGACTTTACCGTCTGTTCGAAATCAAGGTTTGGTGAAATAAATGCAAGAATCAATTGAGTTTTATACTCTTGAAAATCTAAGTTTGCTAGACGGTCTAAAGATATTTCAGATGCCCTTAACTGTAGTATTTTTATTCCTGTTTCACTTACTTGATGTTGTTTGCTTTTTTGTTTGTTAAACCAAGACATTATCCATTCCTTTTGACTTCACTACTAATACACTTATTAACACTATTAAGCTGATTAAATAAAGAAAGCCTTTATTTACACTACAATAGCCTTAAACGACTTCAATATTTTATGAAAAAATTAACGTATTTAAACATAATATTATGCATTGACGAGTGATTACTCTACAACTTGTTCTATTACTAATCGGCGGTCTTACAAGAAACTGTAATAATTTAACTAACTAATTTGATTAAAGTTTTTTATATAAGCTATAAAATTAGAGTAAATACTTAATAAGAATCACTATTACAGGTTAGTTTTAATATATCTATGTTTAAATTTACATATCAATATTTTGTGCTACTTGGAGTGATTAAATGAGAATGATTGATTTGACAATATATGAGTAGATTAATTTATTGTTTGTGGCAGTTCCTACTTTATATTTTGAGTTAACTCCAGTGGTTCAATATTATAGGTTTTTAGTTTCATTTAGCGGCCGCCATTTGATGTCTTGTTAATAACGCGTGTTGTAGGAGCGTTTTACTAATATCAAATAAATCACACTCTACATCGTGAGCTGATAACTTATGAGCGCTACCTGGCATCCCCCATATTAAGCTACTATTTTCATCTTGAATTATAGTTTTTGCGTCTTGTTGTTTCAGTTCTAACATTCCTTGAGCACCATCGTTCCCCATGCCTGTTAACAAGACAGCTTGGACATTGTCAGCCATAGGTAACAAAGAACGAAACAATACATCTACCGATGGTTTATGGCGGTTAACTTTTTCGGAGTCATCAAATACACAAAACAAGGCTCCATTTTTCTCTTTTACAATTAAATGAACAGCCCCTTGAGCTATATAAACATTACCTTCTTTAATCTTGGTGCCATGTTTAGCTTCTTGTACTGTCATTTCACATAACTCATTCAATCTACTAGCAAAACGTTCGCTAAATGTAGGTGGTATATGTAGAGCAACAACTACAGGAGGTGAGTTTTTAGGTAACTGGGTCAATACGACTTTTAATGCTTCCGTCCCACCAGTTGAAGCCCCTATTGCGATAATATGATCTTTTCTTGCCGTGCCTGCAAAGGGTAATATTTTGCTGTTTTTGCCATGAATAAACTTGCTCGTTAATTGATGCTGCTTTTGATTAACGCTTACCGCTTGTTTAACTTTATCAATGATAAGTTGTTTGAATGACGATTTAGTAGTGAGCAATTCATTAAAACTAGGTTTTGCTATAAAGTCGATTGCGCCTAATTCTAGCGCTTGCAGTGTAATGTCGCTGCCTTTGGTTGTTAACGTTGATAACATAACGACAGGCATAGGCCTTAATCGCATTAAATTAGCCAAAAATGTAATGCCATCCATTTTTGGCATTTCCACATCTAACGTAATAACATCTGGATTGAGACTCTTTATTAATTCTCTTGCCACAAGTGGATTTTCAGCCTCTCCAACAACATTAATTTCGGAGTCTGACGACAATAACTCACGTACAACTTTTCTAATAACTGCTGAATCATCAACAATTAATACCTTAATTTGTTTCATCATATTATCCAATTATTAGAACAACTCTACTTCCCCACCTACTTCACTATTGTCTATAACGCTACGATAATCATTTTCACGTCGTACGATAGTGTCGTTTTGTAAGTTATATAATTTCTTAACGAAGGCTTGACCTGTGGTGGGATCAAATAGCACTTTCCTTGGGTGAACTGAACCAACATCTGTTTTAACAATTTCTATATTTTCGTTGTCCAAGTACTCAAGTACAAACTCGATGTTACGTTGACCAACATCCGACAATTTTTTCAACACTTTACCACCACCAAAAACTTTGGCCTTTAAATTAACTTTTCGGCCGCCGTATTTGAGTATCGTATTAACAAGGTGCTCCATTGCAAAATTACCATATCGAGTCGAGTCAGAAGACTTACCTCTACTCCCCCAATTCACTTCATGCTCTTCTTGGTCAGTAACTGGCAGCATAAAATGATTCATACCGCCTATTTTTGCATGTTCATCCCAAATGCAAGCGGATATACAAGATCCTAATGTAGTTGCTATTAATGAATGAGATTTAGATATAAAAAACTCCCCTGGCAATATCTTAGATACGGGGCATTGCCTTTGTTTATCAAAGTAATGATTTATATGTACAAACTCGGGAAAACAGTTTGAAATGTACTCTTCCATGGCTTCGTGACTATGCAATGTATTATTCTTCCAATATTAGACTTTTCTAAAGACGGTGCGGCCTACTGTTTCGAAATACTCTTGGCATTTACCTAAATTCTCACTATGCCCTAAAATTAACAGGCCACCTGGGCTCAAAAGCTGATGAAAGCGACTGAATAGATCATTTTGCGTTTCTTTATCAAAATAAATAACAACATTACGACAAAAAATAACATCAAAAGGCCCTTTCATTGGCCATTCGTGTAATAGATTTAACTGCTTGAATGTAATTAAGTCTTTTATATTTTGTTTTGCTCTAATTCTTTCTTTATTTTGAGCGGTACCTGTACTGAAAAATCGTTTTTTAGTGGCAATCGGCATAATATTATTTTTGTCTAAATATATACCGTCACTCGCCTTAGCTAATACGTTACTATCGATATCTGTTGCTAAAATTTTCACATCCCAGCTAGATAGCTTGTCCGCCATAAAGTCCATCACTGTCATGGCGATAGAATACGGTTCTTCTCCTGTTGAACTTGCGGATGACCATATTCTTATCCGCTTATTTGAATTGTTTTTTAACAGCTGAGGTAACTCAGTTCGTGTTAAAAATTCAAAGTGATGCGATTCCCTAAAAAAGCTAGTTAAGTTTGTGGTGATTGCATTAACAAAGTACGTCATTTCACTTTTTGGGTTTGTTCTTAATAATTGGCAATATTGAGTAAAGCTATCGAATTTTCGTTCTCTCACTATCTGAGATAAACGTCGATAAACCATCTCTCTTTTACCTTCACTAAGTACAATCCCAGTATTCTCATACACAAACTCACAAATGAATTTGAAGTCTTTTTCTGACAATACTGAGTCTGCTGTACGAGTATTATTCATAACCTCCTCTAAAACTCTTCCCACTCTTGATCTGACGGTGTAGATGGGCGTACTTTGTGAGATGTTAATGGTCTTGATTTAGGTGCGGTGCTTGGCCTTACTTGAGCAGACCGAGCTTGGGTAGGTCTAGCTTGAGGCGTTCTTCTAACAGGCGTAACAACTTCTTCCTCCTCATCTTCTCCGTTATTAAAAAAGGCAATTTGCTGTAATAAGGATTGTGCTTGATCTTCCATTGATTGACTAGACGCACTTGCTTCTTCAACTAAAGCTGCATTTTGTTGAGTCATTTCATCCATTTGGCTTACGGCTGCACTCACTTCGCCAATGCCTGCAGATTGTTCTTTCCCTGCGTTATCAATGTCGGTAAGCATTCGACTTACTTCGTCAATGGCAGAGACTAATTCAGTAAACGTTTGGCCTGTCGCATCCACTAATTTAGTGCCCTGGCTTACGGCTTCAACACTGTCATTGATTAACCCTTTTATTTCTTTTGCGGCACCAGCTGAACGTTGAGCAAGATTTCTTACCTCAGCCGCTACAACAGCAAAACCACGGCCTTGCTCTCCAGCTCTCGCGGCTTCAACGGCTGCATTTAACGCTAATAGGTTGGTTTGGAAGGCAATCTCATCGATTACGCTAATAATATCTGCAATTTTTTTACTGGATTTGTTGATATCGCTCATTGCTGTGATTGCATTTTTAACGACGTCGCCGCCATCAGTGGCTTTTTGCATAACACCAGCAGATAACTTAGTGGCTTCCGACGCATTTTCTGCATTTTGCTGAACGGTACTGGTCAATTCTTCCATTGCCGATGCAGTTTCTTCTAAGCTGGACGCTTGAGTTTCTGTACGGTGGCTTAGTTCGTTATTACCAGCGGCAATTTCTTTAGATGAATCAAACACTTGTTTTGATGCATAACGAATATTGCTAACCATGCCATTTAATACATCAATAAATTCATTAATTGAAATGCCAATAATATTAAACTCGCCAATTAATTCGGCTTCAATTTTTTGGGTTAAATCGCCTTCAGATAAGGTCATTAGCGTTTCTTTTATTTGAGAAATTGCTTTTTTACGAGCCGTAATATCAGTTGCGTATTTGACAACTTTCATCGTATTGCCGCTTAAATCTAAAATTGGATTGTATGACGCTTGTATCCAGACCTCTTTTCCAGCTTTACCTATGCGTAAATACTCATTGCTGTCGTATTCACCACGATTTAACTTTTCCCAAAATTGCTGATATTCAAGTGTGCTTTTATAACTAGGTGTTACAAATATACTATGGTGCTGGCCTTGTACTTCAGCAAGTGAATAGCCCATTGCATTTAAGAAGTTATCATTAGCTGTGATAATAGTGCCATCCATATTAAATTCGATGACAGCCTGTGATTTACTAATGGCTTGTATTTGACCTTCGAAATCCGCATTTTTTAATTTTTGTTCCGTGACATCAGTAGCAAACTTAATCACTTTATAAGGCTTATTATTCGCATCAAAAATAGGATTGTAAGAGGCTGCAATCCAAACTTCTTTACCACTTTTTGCTATACGTTTATATTCTTTTTGTTCAAATTTACCTGCATTTAAACTTTCCCAGAACTCTTTATATTCATAACTATTTCCAAAATTAGGCTCGACAAATATACGGTGATGTTTACCTTTAATTTCGTCAAGGCTATAGCCCATCGCATTCAAAAAGTTATCATTAGCGGTGATAATAGTGCCATCCATTTCGAACTCAATGATAGCCTGGACTTTATGAATGGCCTTCATTTGCGCCTGCATTTCTCTCAGTTCAACATTGTTACTTTGTGGCTCAACCGAATTATTTACGCTTGTTGTCGTGTTCTCATCTGTGCTCATATCGATATTTCCTTCCGATTGAATATCATCGTTTAATTTTTGTTAGTTTTCTATTAAGAATATTGTGCAACTACTATCTTGATATCATGCGTTAGATTTAGAATATTATTCACTACAAGTGATACAACTCATCCTGATTTAATAACGTTTGACTGTTTAATAAAATAATCAACTTTTCGCCATGTGACGCTAACCCCTGTATAAAACAGCGGTCAATTTTATTGCCAAAGTCAGGAGCTTCTCTTATTGATTTATCACTGAATTTATAAACTTCAGACACGGCATCTACTACTAAGCCAACCACCATAGGTTTTATTGCAGTCTGGTCTCTAAGAATAACAATGACGGTTTGGTCATTATATTTAAGCGCCTGTTTTGCAAAACGCTCTCTGAGATCAACAATAGGAATGATCACACCTCTGAGGTTTATCACCCCTTTTATATAGTCAGGTTTATTGGGTAATGTTGTTATAGGTGATAACACTCGAATCTCTTGGACGCATAAAATATCAACGCCAAACTCTTCACCGTCTAGTAGGAATGTTAAATACTCTTGTTCAATTTCATTCATCATTGATTACATCCATCAATTTGGTGTTTCTCAATTTTATATAACGCTTCAGGGGTTAATAATGTAACAACGTTAGTATCTTGATTAACTAAGCCGGTGATAAATTCAGGAGGAATAGAGCCACCAAATGCGGGGGCTTTTTTTATATCATCAGCTTCTGCATTTAATACATCCGAAACGGCATCAACAACAAAACCAATAACTTTTGATTTATGCTCAACCTCAATTGTTAAGACAACGACGACCGTCGTTACTGTGTAAGTACATTGGCCAATACCAAACTTCATGCGCAAATCAATGATAGGCACAATGATGCCACGCATGTTAATCACGCCTTTGACATAATTGGGTGAGTTGGGAATTTGCGTTGGTCTTTCCCAGTTGCGAATTTCTTCAACACATAAAATATCAATAGCAAATTGTTCATTACCTAAAACAAAGGTTAGGTATTGTTCTGCGTTGTTAATGAATTCAATACCTTCAAGTGATTGTTCACCTTGGGACGGAATATCTTTGGCGAGCGATTGAATATCCATTAAACAACCTCTACGTTATTATTTACTGTTGCTTTTTGAGCCACTTGAGCTTGTTTTAATGCCATAGTGATCATCCCTGGAATATCTAGAATCATGGCAACAGAACCGTCACCTAAAATAGTGGCTCCTGAAATACCATCTACTTGCTGATAGTTATCCTGTAGGCTTTTAATAACGACTTGCTGTTGAGCTAATAAATCATCAACCATCAAACCTACTTTTTGCCCATCAAATTCCACGACAACCAAGAGTGCATTTTCTATTTCTGTACACTGAGCTTCCAAGTTAAATAGTTGATAGATAGGGAGCACAGGAACATTGTCTTCTCTGAGGCGATACAAAACCATATTGCCTGATACTCGGTTAATTAATTCTGCTTTGGCTTGTAAGGATTCAACAATTGTAATAAGCGGTATGATGTACACTTCTGTGCCAACACGTACTAATTGCCCATCTAAAATAGCTAATGTCAGAGGTAAATTAACTTTAAAGCAGCTGCCCTTACCTGGTTCAGATTCGACTTGTATTCTGCCACCTAAAGACTGGATGTTTTTCTTAACCACATCCATACCAACACCACGGCCAGAAATATCAGTCACTTCACTTGCGGTTGAAAAACCAGGTTCAAACAGTAAGTCGAATACCTGAGCATCAGTAAGTGAGCTGTTAGGCTCTACAATGCCCTTTTCTATTGCTTTGTTTAATACGGCTTCTCGATTTATTCCACCGCCGTCGTCGTTCACTTCTATAACAATTGAACCGCCCACATGATAAGCGTTGAGCGATATTGTGCCTTTCGCACTTTTCCCATTGGCTAATCTAACTTCGGTAGACTCAATGCCATGATCTGCCGCGTTTCTTACAAGGTGAACCAAAGGGTCGCCTATTTGCTCCATTACCGTTTTATCAAGTTCAGTTTGTTCACCTTTGATAACTAGCTCTATTTGTTTACCTGTTTTTATAGATAAATCATGTATTAATCTTGGGAAACGATTAAAAGCAAAACTAATAGGTAACATACGAATGCGCATAACGCTTTCTTGTAATTCTTTGGTGTTTTGGAGCAGTTGATCTAAACCTGATGTTAGTTTTTCAACTTTAGATAAATCAAAGTCATTGCCTAATTCGGATAACATTGATTGCGTTATAACTAGCTCACCGACCAAATTAATTAGCATATCTACTTTATCAACGCCAACACGAATAGAGCCAACATCAGGTTTCGCTTTTGCTGGAGACGCTTTATCTTTACCCACAATTGCACTTTGCGGTTTAGTTGTTAATACGTTTGTATCTGTGGTGATTGTGTTTGGTGACAATGGCTCTGCTAGCTCTTGTTTAGATGATTGTTCAGATTCTGGTTGTGTGCTTTGAACTTCAGGGTCTTGTTCTTGAGTCTCATTATTTACAGCTTCATCTTCTTGAACGTTAGGAGTAGCATCATTCGTTAATAAAGTGATTTCCAATGTACATTCATCTTCTACCCATTCGAAGACTTCTCTTATGTCGTCTTCTGTAGCATCTGAGCTTGTTAGTTTTATTTGCCAACTTAAATAAAGCTCTTTAGGTTCTACATCAGAAAAAGCGGGTAATTCACTGGTATTACATACAATTTCAAGCTCTCCTAAATCAGCGAGTGCATTAAAAAGAAATAGAGGGTCATTACCGGTCTGGACCAAATGAGGTTGAGGAGTAAAATCAATTAACCATGATTGTGCATCTGTAGCACTTTGAGTTTTTTCAGATTTATTGTCGTTTTGTGGCTGAGTATCAGTGCTAGATGATTTAAGTGACTCATTTAATAAGCCCTCTACATTACTTATACTTTCATCTTCACATACGACTTTATTATGATCGGCATCAATTAATAAACGAATACAGTCGACCGATTGAAGCAATATTTCAATATCACTTTTCAGTATTTCTCTTCTACCGTCGCGCATTTCATCTAACAGGGTTTCAACTAAGTGAGTAAATTCAGTCACTTGATTAAAACCAAATGTTCCAGCTCCACCTTTAATTGAGTGAGCAGCCCTAAATATAGAATGTATGGAGTCGTCTTCTGAGCTTTGTAAATTTAACAAGCCCGTTTCCATTATTTCTAAACCTTCATAGCTTTCTTCTAAAAACGTAGGAAGAAACTGTGCGAGATCAATACTCATATAACTTACCTAACAACACGTTTTATTGTTGCGAGTAACTTATCTGGATTAAAAGGTTTAACCAGCCACCCAGTGGCACCAGCTTCTTTACCACGTACTTTCATATCACCTGAGCTTTCAGTTGTTAACATTAAAATAGGTGTAAATTCAAACGATGACAATTTCCTAAGCTCTTTGCAAAGCTCTATACCATCCATATTTGGCATGTTTACATCGGAAATAACGAGATCAAAGTTTTCACCTTTAGCTGTTTGAAGGCCTTGTAATCCGTCGGAGGCTTCAACCACGTCGTAACCTGCACTTTTAAGAGTGAAGCTAACCATTTGTCTAATAGAGTTAGAGTCATCTACTATCAAGAATTTAGGCATTCTTATTCCTTGTATTAATTAATTTGGAGATATAATTTAAAATCTGAATTTTCTAGACCAAGTTGTTTAATGCTTTTTTGTAAAATTTCAGAGTTGATCTGCCAGGTGAAGGTCTTTTTTTGCGTGATTAGTTCGTTCATTACAACTAGCAATAGTTGTACGCCAACGGTATCTATTTTATTTAACGATTTATCAGTAAAAGTAATATGCTCTGAGTTTTCAATTAACTCGGTTACCTTACTTTTGAACGCGGATAAATGAGATATGGTTAGATCATTTGGTAATTCAAATTCTTGTTTTTCCATTAAACTGATACATCCCTAATAAACATTCTAGTCCTAAAATTTATAGACAACAGATCCCCCAAACGCAAGACTGAGTTCAAAAAAAGAACAATAAAATCTCAATTTAGACAATTACTTAAATCAATAAAAATTTAAAACTCTTAACAACAAAATGTTTTTTTATATCTATACTCAAAAACACTAGGGAAATAACAACTGTTTACCCATTTTGAAAAATGCGCTAATTCAGATTTAGAATAAGAAGGATGTAGACAAAATATGCCAAGCGACAACTCAAAAGTTCCAGGTCAAATATTTGCATGGTTTGAAAAAATGAAAGGGAATTATGAAAAAAACTTAGCCACTATGATGGAACGTTTTGAACGAAATGTAGATAAACAAAATCTAAGGATAGATACTCAAAACCTAGCACACATCGAAGAGTTAAAAATCAATTATAAACAACAATTAAATGATAAGAATCAGACGGTTGAATATCTAAATAGTGAGATTGATTTTTATAAACAACAAGTATTTAAACAACAAGAAATGCTTGAGCAATTAAATAGTCGCTACGATGCAGTAATGCATACCTTGCTGTCAGAAAAAAAACAAATATCAAATCTAAAAGAAGTTGTGAGTAGCGAGCATAATCAAACAAGCTCAGAAACCAACCATACTGACACAGCCGAGCAAGAACATTCTAATCAAGTCTCTTTTGACCAAAATCCGTTAAGTCAGACAAACATAACTATGGGTGATATTTCAGCTAAGGAAAGTATAGAAGAGCGAGCCGACTTGTACGCCCAGGCTATGGAGTTAAGACTTAATGGTGATCAAGAAAGTGCATTTATATTATTTGAAGAAGCCGCGAAGTCAGGTGATATTAAATCAATGGGAGCCTTAGCCAGAGCTTATTTTTTAAATGAAGGTGTAGAAGAAAATCAATTACTTGGCTTATCCTGGTTAATTACAGCTGCAAGTTTAGGTTATGAACCAGCAATTAAAAAATGTGAAGACTTTAAACGTACCTCACCTGAATTATATGAACAGTCACTAGCTCTAGTGGAACAATTATAATGACTTATATCTCTGAAACTACCCATCAAGCCGCAATTGTTGGTGTCGACTAGTTTTAGTTATAACACTCGTAAATCATTTAAAGCTTTCAACCGCTTTTAATAACTCCATTAACTGAAATGGTTTATGGATTGTTGCATCAAAAAAGCAGTCAGCTGTCACTTTTAAGTCGCCGGTCACTAATATCTTATAAATTGTATTTGGTAACTGTGAAGCTACCTCGTCACCTTTCAAATCGGTTAGTCGGTAATCTACAAATAAAACATCGGGTGGCGTGTTGGTACAGTAGTCAATCCCCTCATGTTCGTTGGTGAAGGTTACAATTTTATGTTGTGTGTTTTCAAACACTAATTCGAATAGTTTTATTAATGCTATATCATCATCTAAATAAACAATGGTGGCCATTTTATATCCTTATTTTACTTGGTAAACCCATGACTCACTAATCGTATTTATTGGTCTAAATAACGATGTCATATATAACTAATTTAAATATTCCATTTAATGCAGTATTATTTTTCGAGAGAATTGTCGGGACAATAAACCTGTTTCAAATCTTTAATTATATTGGCAATACGTTCGCTAGATTTTAAAATAACATCTAATTTTTCATTTGTATTTGCGTCTATCCCAGGTTGAGCCTTTATCAACTCGGTATAGCCTGAAATAATTCCTAAGGGGTTATTTATTTCATGTGCAGTGGCGTTAACGAATTTGTTAATTTCTTCATTACTGTTCTTTGATACATATTTTGCTGCAATAAATATGTTCCGAACTTCAACATCAATAAAAGCCGTACAGCTTAATCTGAGGGACTTGCCATTTAAATGTATATAGTTCTGTTCAAAGTTTATTAACGGTTTGTCTCTAGACAGCTCAGACATTAATTTTAATGTTTTTGTTACATCATCTTGATGCATTAGATCTTTTATATTGGTTAATAGCACCTTTTCTTTGGTGTAACCCAAGTTATGGACAAATGCGGTATTAATGTCTAATAAATTACCTTTATCATCGGTTATAAATAAAATGTCACTTGAGTGATTAAAAAAGGTTTCGTACATTCGACTATCCATCGTTAAAATAACTCAACATCACCAGAGTCTTCTATTTCTAATCCTTTATGTACACTAGCGTCTTGGACTTTTTCCATTTGGAGTTTCAAACCTTCCAGTCTATTCATTATTTCAACTAAAATTTCTTCCGCATTACTTAACTCTTCTGTGGCAGCTTCAATAAGTTTATTCAAAAATAGCTCTTGAGGCTCTGTCATTTCCAATGAATGATAACTACCAGCTATTTCTAACATAACATTTGTCATAACAGAGTTAATGATTTTGTTATGTTGACCAACACCTAACTTGAGCTCACCTATGTTTTCAGCCAATTCAAGAATTGCTTTACCCATACCATCTTGAGAGTGTAACTCCAATATTTTTGCTTCTAATCCCTCAATCATAGCGGCGGTATAATCTCTAATTTGACCTAAACTATGTTCGTCTTTTGGAGGGTTTTTGATAATGAAAGAAACGTGTTCATCGTTAACTATCATACGGTTAGTAAACATATATAACCGCCCTTTTGGTTCCAACAAAGCGTAAACATCGATTTCTATCGGAGATATTTCTATGCCATCGCTACGAAAATAAGTATCTTGTGGCAACTTAAACTTAATTGATGTATTTAGTCCAAAATACTGCATACTTTCGAAGAATACTTTTGATGCATCTTCAATATCTTTACATTTACTTAAGTTTTTAAAAAAGCTCATCACTTGGCTATACTGTGATGCTTGCTCCATGGTTGTGTAGATTAGTTGCTGACTTTCAGCAGCGTCACAAATTAACTTTTGCTCTTTAACTTTGCGTTGAACACTACTTTTAACTTTGAAAACTAACTCCTGAAGGTCAAAGGGTTTTGTTAAGTAATCGGCTACACCAGCCTCAAAAGCAGTAAGTTTTGATAATGGGTCCGTTTCACCAGACACAATAATGATATCAACGTCAGTATTTGTGCAGTATTCACTAAAAAGTATCTCGCAGAATTCTATGCCATTAATATCAGGCAAGTTAAGATCAAGTAGTATTGTTTTTGGTGCTAGCTCCTTGAATTTTTTTAATGCATCTTTAGCGCTAGTAAAAGCTACCGTGTTGAATTCAGAGTCTAGAATTTGCTGGTACATGTCTAAGTATTGTTTATCATCTTCTATTAAAAAGACTACATCTTTACTGCTCATAAAGCTTCCTTAATTAAAAACAGATATTTCAATTGTCAAATTTATCGCGTATGCAAACTTCAAATTCATAAGTTAAGTAAATTGAATTTTAAGAGTATAGGTTGCGTTTTATAATTTTCCATTTATTGGCAAATCTAACTGTTAGATTTCATGACTGTTTTATAAATTAAAATTATTTTTCATATATATAGGACAAAATTTTGGTTTTTAACTACAGTTATCAATTGTTAAATACCCAAGATGCATAAATAGGTCATCTACAATAAAACAAGTTATTATTGAACCCTTGCTTTTAAAGGGATAAAAAAACAATTACACTAAAGAAAATGCGTATTTTGTCGATAGTATTCAATATGCTATTTATTTATACAGAGATTTAAGTCCAAGGATTATCATGGCTAGAATAAAACCGTTATTATCAATACTGTCTACCGCACCACTACTTTTAATAAGCTTACCGTCTATAGCTGCTGAAGATGATATGGCTAAAAGTAAATTTAGCTTTAATTTTACTACTTTAAGATATGAAAAATATGAAAGCTCAGCTGCTCGTATCGGTTTTGGTTACAAACCAAGTGATGATAGCGGACTTGTTATGGACTTCGGCTTAGAGCACATCGTTAACTTTAACTATGTATCTGGCGGTGCTGATTTTAAACATGACTTTACCAACTTACGTTTGGCACCTGGTTATCAGTTTGACTTGACGGACAACTTTAGTATTACACCGAGCTTAGGTTTAGCCATTAATGTTGAAGAGATGAATGACATTAATTTACAGTATGGCGCGACTCAAGGTTATACAGGTTTAAAACTTTCTTATGATGTTACTGATGTATTAAGCTTTGTTGCAGAAAGTAATTATAACTTTGGTTCAACTTTGTTTGGTGACGCAGGTTCAATTGGCATTGGTTTTAAATATACACCTCAGTACAAGGTAACTAGTCTTTCATTAGCAAAACCTGAAAGCCAAGACACTGTAGAACCAAGTAATACAGCTTTAGCAGTTGTTCCTATTGTTCCTGTACAAGCACCTGTAGATGCCACATTAACAAGTTCAGTTACCGGTGTTGTTGATGACACTCTATTGGCTGCGCCTATAGAAGAAGAAGTAGTTGAACCAGTTGTTGTTGAAGAAACTAATTATGCAGATTTACCATATACTATTCAAATTGGCGCATACCAAAGTATGGTTTCGGTAAATAGATACCTTCAACAAAACTCAATAAACTCTGAAGATGTATACACTAGAGAAATTAATGGTTTACAAAAAATCTATTATAAAGGTTTTGAAAGTGTAACTTCTGCTAAACAGTCGTTAGCAAGTTTAAAAGCGAAAGGTGTAAATGGCTTTGTAGTGAATACACCAAAGCAAGCCGCTACTAAGCCTGCGGTTCTTGGTTCTGTTTACGCTATTCAATTAGGTAGCTTTAGTACCTTAAGATCAGCCGACCCGATTATTAATAAGCTACAGGAGTTAGATCGTCAGACGTTTATTAAACCATCTGGTGATTTAATTAAATTGTATACTGGCAAATTTGATACTCAGTCTAAAGCTGACTCAGAATTAGCTCGATTAAAAGATTTAAATATTAGTGGCTTTGTTGCTAAAGTAAATTAATTGTTTATAACAACTTAATTTATAACAATCAGCGATTTGGTTTATAACCAAGTCGCTTTTTTTTTGCTTTGCATTTACCTTTTTAGCTCAGAGTTACAATCAACTTTTAAGCTGATTTTCACTAGCGTTACACAAGGTCAGCTATGTTGTATTTTATTAATTAGATTTAGTCTGGGCTGAGGGTTAAGTTTGGTGTGGTGTGTTTATTGTGTATAGAGCTCGTTGGGTTTTATATCGATAGGCTTTTTGTTTTATTGCAGTGGTATCTTATTTTTTTCTTACTTACCCTCTAGTTCGTTACCGCTTTACAATTAGAGACTTACCACTTAATAACGAATTAGATCATACACTTTAATTAATCGGGTTATTTACCAGAGTGAGAACAGGCACAAAATAGAAGCCATATCCATTTTACTAACTTATATTTTTCTTAGACTCTTCATCTAGCCATTCAATATATGAGTCAAATGGTAATGGTCTAGATATATGGTAGCCCTGTGCCATCTCACAATCTAACGACTTTAATAGGTTAAGGGTTTTTTGGTCTTCAACGCCTTCAGCCACTACATCTAAACCAAGACTGTTGGCCATATTGATGGTTGCTGACACTATTGTGAAATCTTTTTCTGACTGATCTAAAAATTGAATAAACTCACGGTCAATTTTCAACTTATCAAACGGATGTTTACTAACATAAGTTAATGATGAATAACCGGTACCAAAGTCATCAATCGCTAAACTGAAGCCGATGTCTTTTAATTCCAGCATATTACGAGTGAATTTTTTGGTATCAGTAACCGAAACCGTTTCAGTTAGTTCTAATACGAACATTTCAGCGCGTAAATTGTATTTATTAATAGTTCTTATTAGGTAAGTAATAAAGCCATTGTGCATAACATCGTGCACTGACATATTGACTGAAATAAGATGATTGTTAACGCCTAACCTTAATAGCTCAACTAAATGTACGCAGCTTTGATTGAATACCCATTCACTGAGCTTATTGATTATCCCAGTGTCTTCTGCAATACGTACAAACTCATCTGGCGGAATAAAGCCATAGCTTGGATGTATCCATCTTAATAATACTTCACTACCAATAATATCGCCGGTAGCAATAGAGGTTTGTGGTTGATGATAAAGCTGTAAAGAATCTTCATCTATTGCTGTTTGTAAGTCAGATGCCAGTTGGATTTTTCTTTGATCATTACTATTGAATTGGTCATCATAAATACCATATAAATTGCCCTTTTCAATAGCCAACTCGATGGCCTGTTGAGCTTTATTAACCAACTCGTTGGTACTTTTAACTAATTTCGTATTGGTTGAAGCCCCTATCAAACATTTAATATTGATAGATAACCCATCAGAGCTGTAACTAATCGGTTGCTGAGAAGCAAAGTTGTTCATTATATTTTGCAATAAGTGTTCATCATTACTTGAAACTAGAAAAGCAAACACACCTTCTCTTATCATGGCTGTTTTTGGATATTCATTTTTTCTATCAATATCGATTAGCAATAATTCATTGCTCAACTCACGCTCTACATCGGTTACAAATTGGTAAATAATTGACTTTAAACTTTCGGTTGGTAGGTAAGGTACGATAGATTCATATTTTGCTATTGATACAATAACTACGGAAAAAGAGGCGTGTTTCTGCTTTTCAACAATAGACTCCACCGCTATTTCTAATAAATTATTATTAGCAAAACCAAATACATGATCGTGTGAAGCTTGATATAAACGTTCTTGTTCACTGATTCTTAATCGGTGAGCTAAAGCCATTGCCATAAAAGTAATTTCAAAAATAACGCCAAATAACAAAGCATGGCGAGTCCAAAAACTATATTCAATATGTCCTGTTAATAATAGAGGTCCAACGGCTGCACCAATGAATAATGGTAACCAAGAGATGATATAAAAATTAGCCCATCTAACGCCTTCTTTAACTTTTACATACATCATAATAATTCCGAATGCATATAAAAATATTTGTAAAGTAAAGAAGAATTGAGCAGCTATATATTCAATAACAAATAATGCAACTACCGCAAATACTAAGTTTAATTTACTCAGTAAATTAACATAACGTGTAATTTTCCGTTCGGGCTCTTCGTTGAACTTCAAAAAATGTAAGGCAAACATTAATGAAAAATAAGCCAACAAGAAATTCACAGATATTACATTCTTAGAAATAAAATCAAACAAAGGTAATGGCATTATGTAAGCACCATAACCATGCACAATACTGAGTTCAACTAAGAATGTTGCAATGTAACCTATGTATAGTACGTATATTTTTTCTTGGGTGCCAACAAATAAGATTAAGTTATACACACTCATAACGATAACAATACCGATAAATGCGCCCCAAATTAAATACACGGCATCTTTAAATCGATGAAAGTTCACTGTATCGAAAATTGAAATTGGGAGGTTAGCGGCCCCTGTTGTGCTGGTGTAGATTAAAAAAGATAACTCTTGTTTAGCCTGAAGGTTTATTTTGTTATTTGGAAACCCTATTTTTTCTTTGGAGTTTGCTAAGTTACTGTCACCTAAACTACGAACGAATGTGTATTGCTCACCTACATGTTGATAGATATTAATTATATCTATCATAGGATTATCTAAAAACATCGTTAGATCTCGAGGTCGATCTAACGTATTGATAATATCAATTTGATACCAAAACCCAATATTACCAAAGTCTGTTTTTGCTTTATTTAGAGGCACTTCATCGAATTCATCTAACTTAGCCACAACTTGATTTAAGGTTAGATCGTTATTCTTGTCCATTAGGTACTTATATCTGATATCTATGCTGATATCGTTTTGGCCAAGAGATAGGCTATTTAAGCCAGTTAGAGAGGTTGTTATTTTCGTTAACAGAAATAAAATTGGAAATGTAATGAACATAATTAATAGCCACTTATTAAGTTTGCTCATTTGTTATGGGTACTCCAATTAATATTACGAAAATCGATGTTGATTATTATAACTCTTTTCTAAGGGTTGTAACGTTAAAGCATAAAAAAAGTGTTGAATTTTAATACTGGATAAACTACTGTATATAAAACCACTGTATAAAGTAACAGGACTAAAATGAATACTAACAATAGAAACCTTAAAGTTTTAACTCAGCCGCTACTTTGTGTTGACTCTATTTCAAAGCCAGAATTAAGTTCTCACCTTGAATTAGTTAACATTATTAAGCGTTTTGAATATTGCAGTGGCTGGACTTTGTTAATAGCGCCAGATCATTTACCTAAAAAAGATGTTTTAAAGCAATATGCGGTTAATTTAGACAAGGTACTCATTGTGCATAAAAAACACTGCAACGACGTTTTATTTACTGCGTATCAAGGTTTGAGAAATGAAAATTGCTCAGCTTTAGTTATTTGGGATGGTTTAATTTCAAAAAGTGAATATGCATTATTGAACGCAAAAGCAAAAACCGTCAATACAGCGCTTTACTTACTAAATAAAAACACTGATGATCAAGCTGTCGTTCATCATTAGAAATAACTATTATGCTGTGTTTTTGTAAGTCTGGAGAATCTTTCTCCAATTGTTGTGAAGCGTTATTGTCAGGTAAAACACAAGCGGATACTTGTGAGCAATTAATGAGATCTCGATACAGCGCATTTGCTGTTGGTAATGCAGCCTATTTATTAACGACTAGTTCTACCAACCTAGCGAAAACATTAACTGAACAAGAGTTAATTGAAACCTGTGATACATTTAGCTTTGTGCATTTAGATGTATTAAATCATCAACAAGATACGGTTGAGTTTATCGCTCACTTATTATTGGGTGATCAGCACCACCAAATTCATGAACGCTCTCACTTTATAAAACAAAGCGGTAATTGGAAATACGATACCGGCCAATTATCTGACACACCAATTATAAAGCTTAGTCGAAACGATGCATGCCCTTGCCAGTCAGGCAAAAAATTCAAAAAGTGCCATTCAGTTTAACCCTATCCATAAGCCATAATCCATAAAAAGAATAGCGACTTTCAAACATAAAAAAACGCGATGTATAAATACACCGCGCTTTGTCTAGCTATTGTAAAAACTTAAAATTAACTTTTTTGTTGTTCAGCCAAGTATAACCAAGTTTCTAATACTGTATCTGGATTTAACGAGACAGAATCAATCCCTTGTTCAACTAACCATTCAGCAAAGTCTTCATGATCTGATGGACCTTGACCACAAATGCCTATGTATTTACCTTGCGCTTTACACGCTTTTATTGCCATAGAAAGTAGCATTTTAATTGACTCATCACGCTCATCAAACAAATGGGCAATTAAGCCAGAGTCTCTATCTAGGCCAAGTGTCAACTGAGTTAAATCATTTGAACCAATAGAGAATCCATCAAAGTACTGCAAGAATTGGTCGGCTAATAAAGCATTTGATGGTAATTCACACATCATGATCACGCGTAAACCATTCTCACCACGTTTTAAGCCATGTTCAGTTAATAACTCACTGACTTTTTTCGCTTCGCCTACCGTTCTTACAAACGGGATCATTACCTCAACATTAGTAAAGCCCATATCATCACGAACGCGTTTTAACGCTTCACACTCTAATGCAAAACACTCTCTAAAATCTTCAGAGATATAACGAGCCGCACCACGATAACCTATCATAGGGTTTTCTTCTTCCGGCTCATATTGATCGCCGCCAACAAGATTGGCATATTCATTAGATTTAAAGTCAGACATTCTAACAATAACTTTTTCAGGGTAGAAAGCCGACGCTAACGTAGCCACACCTTCTTTAATTTTATTGATATAGAACTCAACAGGCGATTCATACCCTGCAATTAATTCGTCAATTTCTTCTTTTAAGTCGGCATCTTGTTGTTCGTAGTTAATTAATGCTTTTGGATGCACACCTATCATACGGTTAATAATAAATTCTAACCGAGCAAGGCCAACACCCGCATTTGGTAAACGCGCAAAGTCAAACGCCCTATCAGGATTACCCACGTTCATCATTACCTTAATTGGTAAGTCAGGCATTTGATCAACTTTTGAGGTAACCACATCAAAGGGTAAAATCTCACCATAGATGAATCCAGTGTCACCTTCAGCACAAGATACGGTGATCTCATCACCCGTTGTTAATAACTCGGTCGCATTACCACAACCAACTACTGCAGGAATACCAAGCTCACGTGCGATAATCGCTGCATGACACGTTCTGCCACCACGGTTTGTGACTATAGCCGATGCACGTTTCATGATAGGTTCCCAGTCAGGGTCTGTCATATCAGTTACCAGTACATCACCTGGTAAAATCTTATCCATTTCAGCGATTGAACTTAGTACTTTAGCCGTACCAGAACCAACTTTGTGACCGATAGCACGACCTTCACAAACCACAGTTCCACGTTTTTCAAGCTGGAACGTTTCTATTACGTTGGCTTCTTCGTTACTACGAACGGTTTCTGGTCTAGCTTGAACTATATATAACTGTCCATCTAAGCCATCTTTAGCCCATTCAATATCCATCGCTCGGCCGTAATGTTTCTCTATAGTTACGGCTTGTTTGGCTAGCTCCATAACTTCATCTTCGGTCAACGAGAACTGGTTACATTTGTCCGCATCAACATCTTCAATCTTAACTTGTTTACCGTGGCCCTGATCTTCTGAATAGATCATCTGAATGGCTTTACTGCCCATAGTTTTACGAACAACGGCTGGTCTATTAGCTGCCAGTGTTGGTTTGTGCACATAAAACTCGTCCGGGTTTACCGCACCTTGTACTACCATTTCACCTAAACCATAAGCCGAGGTGATAAATACAACATCTTCAAAGCCTGATTCGGTATCGATTGAGAACATAACACCAGAGGATGATATGTCTGAACGTACCATACGTTGTACGCCAGCAGATAAAGCAACGCCTTTATGGTCATAACCTTGGTGTACACGGTAGGAGATTGCTCTGTCGTTAAACAAAGATGCAAATACGTGTTTTACCGCAACTTTAATGGCGTCTAAACCTTTAACGTTTAAGAAGGTTTCTTGCTGTCCGGCAAATGAAGCATCTGGCATGTCTTCAGCTGTTGCTGATGAACGTACGGCAAATGAGGCTTGTTCACCTAATTCACCAGCCAGTTGTTGGTAAGACTCGGCAATAGCTTGCTCTAAATTAGCGGTGAATGGCGTTTCTATAATCCAATTACGAATTTGTTCGCCCGCTTTAACTAGCTCATTAATATCTTCTACATCTAACGAGTCCAATACATCGTGAATGCGCTTTTCTAAGCCACTTTGCTCTAGAAATTCATTAAACGCATATGATGTAGTAGCAAAACCGCCTGGAACTTTAACCCCTGCATTTGCTAAATTACTGATCATTTCGCCTAACGACGCATTTTTACCACCAACTTGGCTTACGTCATTCATTCCTAATTGCTGGTACCAAAGTACATATTCTTGCACGATGCAATCTCCAAAATTTTTAGTTGCGTTATTTTAGTTGCGTTAAAATGTGTGTTCTGTATTTTGTACTATTACAAAAGCACTTTCATAATGAGTGCATTCTACACCGAGTTTTTAATCGGATACAAATGTAATTATTTTTGTTGATTTATTACTACAAGAGAAGAGTTATGCCCCACACTGCCTTTTATATATCAGACGGTACAGCCATCACAGCAGAAGTCATTGGCCACGCGACTTTGTCACAATATCCTATTGAAATAGAGCATATAACCAGCCCGTTTATTGAAACTAAGGAGTTGGCATTACAACTGTGCGATCATATAAACCGTTGTTATAAAACAACAGGCAATCGCCCTTTTGTATTTTTTACTTTTGTCGAACAGGAGTTTAAAAAGTTAATTAAGCAAACTGAGTGTATCTGTTTTGATGTTTTAAGCCCGTTTACCAAAGACATTAGTTCTGTGCTTGAGATGAAACCGACACCTAAGTTGCACAGAACGCATTCAATTAACTTAGAAAGTTATGACTATCGAATAGGCGCAATGAACTACGCACTTGCCAATGATGACGGACAAACGACCAAACATTATGATGATGCAGATGTCATATTAGTCGGCGTATCAAGAAGTGGTAAAACGCCAACCAGTTTATATCTGGCTTTGCAGTACGGTATTAAAGCTGCAAACTACCCATTTGTAGAAGATGATATGGAGCACTTAAGCTTATCGGCGGAATTAAACAACAATAAAAAACGAATTTTTGGTTTAACTATTGACCCAGCAAGACTCGCCGCAATAAGACATGAACGTTACGCAAATAGTAAATACGCATCTATACGTCAATGCAGAATGGAATTAAGGGAAGTTGAACGCATGTATAAGAAGTATAAAATCCCATTCATCAATACCACTCATTTCTCGGTAGAAGAAATATCGGCCAAAGTGATATCTGAAATGGGATTAGAAAGACGTAAGTATTAGTCGCCCTAATCTTTACGTACCTGTTTGTACGCTTTAGTTTAAATATTCTAAAGCGTAAAATATCCCAAACAGTATTGGTTGATGTACCAAATATATAATTAAGCTGTGTTGCCCCATTGTTTCTATGAAACGGTTCGATTTACCTATCGGCTTATTCTGGTGTTCCGACAAGGTAAACGAGCCTACCTTAGTTCCAGTTTCACCAATAAACCAATGTCCACAATAAATGCCAACTAGTACGACACCAATCCAAGGTATTAACGGTAAGAAATCTAATGCCGGTCTTATGGTTTCGCCCATTCCTATCCAATGTAACCAAATAGAATTAAACAATGGGAATGTCACACTGTGACCAATAGCAAAAATTGCGATACCTAACACTAAGGCTAGTTTTGGTTTATTAATAAAAGGTAATACAAGAAAGCTCGCAACTAAGATAAATTGCAATATACCAAATATGGTTATTTTATGCGGTGCGATAAAGTAACCAGAACCCGACACAAATAAACAGGCAATCACCAATTGAAAAGAACGTTTTTTGACACTCTGCCAATTAATACCTTTGTGATGCACTATGACTAAACTAATACCGACCAAAGCCAAAAAGCCAATCACGATAATATATCGAAATGGTATCCATGCTCCGCGGCCAAACGCAGTATCAATGTAGCCAAATAAATCCAAGTCGTAACAAAAATGGTAAATCACCATTAGCAGAATAAAGAAACCTCTTAACCAGTCAATAAATGGCAAACGGTTTGGTTTGATTGTTATGGATTCACCTGTGATGGACTGCACTGCGGGTGTGGTTTCAGACAAAATAAATAACCTTTAATAACTTGAATTCAATTAATCTGATCACTGTACAAAAAAAACCAACTATTTGATAGTTGGCTTTTTATTTTTATAACCTGTGATCCCAATTACATCTATATAGTTGGTTACAGCTTTTTAGCATCTTTTAACGCGTCGGTAATTAAAAATGCTAGCTCTTGCACTTGGTCTGCATTTAATCTTGGATCGCATTGTGTTTTATAGCGTTGTGATAAATCAGCTTCACTTAAACCGTATGCGCCACCAGTACACTCAGTGACATTTTGTCCTGTCATTTCAAAGTGAACACCGCCGGCCCAACTGCCTTCGGCTTTATGAACCGCAAAGAATTGCTGAATTTCACGTAATACCGAATCAAAGTTACGTGTTTTGTAACCATTAGACGCTTTAATTGTATTACCGTGCATAGGATCTGAACTCCATACAACCTTACGACCTTCAGACTCAACTTTACGTACTAACGCTGGTAGTTTATCACCAAGAACATCGGCGCCCATACGTGTGATCAAGGTCAAACGACCCGCTTCATTGTTAGGGTTAATCGCATCTATCATACGAATGAGATCATCCGGGTCCATACCTGGGCCAACTTTTACCCCAACAGGATTATGAATACCTTTGAAGAATTCCATGTGGGCATGATCTAACTGACGTGTACGTTCACCAATCCACAGCATATGTGCAGAGCAGTCGTACCAATTACCAGATAAATGATCACGACGTGTTAACGCTTGTTCGTAGTTCAGCAATAATGCTTCATGTGACGTGAACAGCTGAGTTTCTTTTATTCTAGGCGTGGTTTCTGACGTTAAGCCAATCACTTCCATAAATGCTAACGTTTCTTCAATTCTGTCAGCTAGGTTCTGGTAACGTTCACGGTTTGGATTAGACTCAACAAAGCTCATATTCCAACGATTTACTTGATGTAAGTCCGCCAACCCACCTTGAGCAAAGGCTCTTAATAGATTTAATGTAGACGCTGAATGGTGATAAGCCGTTATTAAACGGCTTGGATCCGGTTCGCGTGCTTCTGGTGTAAATTCAAAGCTATTAACATTGTCACCGCGGTAACTCGGTAACGATACACCGTCGATAGTTTCTAAGTCAGATGAACGAGGTTTCGCATACTGACCAGCTACACGTGCAATTTTAGTTACTGGTACTTTCCCACCAAAGGTAAGAACAACCGCCATTTGCAGCATAACCTTAAAGGTATCTCTGATATTAGCGGCGTTAAAGTCTGCAAACGACTCAGCACAGTCGCCACCTTGTAATACAAAGCCACGGCCTTCAGCAACTTCGCCTAGTTGGCGATGCAATTCTCTTGTTTCCTCGGCAAAAACAAGAGGAGGAAAACTTTGTAATTGCTGTTCAACATTTAATAATGATGCCTGATCTTTATAAGTCGGTTGTTGTTGGATAGGGAAATTTCTCCAGCCATCCGGTGTCCAAATACTCACAGCGTTACCTTTTATTTTGAGAGTGTATTAATTAAGCCATCGCTGGCATCTTCGATTAAATCCAAAACGGTTTCAAAGCCCTGATCACCACCATAATAAGGGTCAGGCACTTCATCGTAATCTGGATGATTTGTTGCGTAGTTTAAAAACAAGTTTATTTTATGCTGATAAATTTCTGGGCATCTGGCCATTAAGTCTTGGTAATTAGCGTTATCCATTACCAAAATGTGATCGTAAAATTCAAAATCGTCATCAATTACTGCTCTTGCAAACAAATTAGAAAAATCATAATTCCTTGCTTGACCATGTTTAATTGAACGTTTATCTGGAGTTGCGCCAATATGATAACTTGCTGTACCGGCACTTTCTAATACCACATCTAACTTAGTTGCTTTTAACTTTTGACGAAACACCGCATGTGCTGTGGGTGAACGACAAATATTCCCCAAACATACAAATAAAACAGATGTGCTTTTCGCCATGATAACTTACCGCATTTTAATGAGAAGCTTGACCCCACTGTCATTATCAGAAGAGGAAGCAATAAACTTGATAATTCAAAAATTAATTAAACTATCTTATATGCCAGACTTTGCCATATAGAGGCTAATATAGAAACCTCTAAATCGGCTTTTTTAGAGTTTATGTACTATTTGGTTGGTTAAGTTGGCCGAAATAACAAACCGCATTAACCGCTTCAATAAAACGTCCCCTACTATGAAGGTTTCGACTGACAAATAAACGCTAATTAAAACAATAAGAAACTGGTGTAACTGGCGTATACAATCCATAATGCAACATCGTTATTATTATTAAAAAGTCGTTTATGAGAGTATTTGATTTTACTGAAGTAAGACACATATTGAAGTTGGCTATTCCATTGTTGTTAACTCAAATAACGGCCAGCTTAATGTTCTTTACTGACACAGTAATGGCCAGTAAAGCTGGACACGTTGATATGGCGTCAGTGTCTATTGCTACCGGTTTATGGTCTCCAGTGATCTTCTCTGCTCAAGGTTTGTTAATTGCGGTTACGCCAGTTATTGCGCATCTATTTGGATCCAGTAAAGGAGCCAATAACAACCAAGCTCAAATGGTTTCTACCTTATTCCAAGGTGCTTATATTGCTGCAGCGATTACCATCGTCATTGTATTTATCTTTCAGTTTGTTCATATCCCATTAGATAATCTTAATTTAGAATCTGAATTACACGACAAGTCATTAGGCTATTTGAATTATGTTGTTTGGGGGATATTACCCACCTGTTTGTTCTTTGCATTACGTGCTTTTTGTGAGGGTATTAGTGTCACTAAACCTGCATTAATCGTTAGCGTTATTGCGTTACTTGCCAATATTCCGCTTAATTATATATTTGTATTTGGTGAATTTGGCGCACCTGAGTTAGGTGGCGCAGGGTGTGGACTGGCTACTGCAATCGTACAGTGGATAAGCTTAATCAGTTTGCTTATTTACTTTAAAATTTCTCGTAAATTAAAACCCTATCAAATATTTAAACATGTTGAAAAACCTAATTTAGAAAGTATTAAAACACTGACTAAACTTGGAACGCCTATCGCCTTGTCTTTATTATTTGAGTCGAGTCTTTTTGCCTTTATGGCGCTGTTTATCGCACCGCTTGGTTCCATTGCGGTGGCCGGACATCAGGTTGCCTTTAGTTATAGCGCCGTGGTGTTTATGTTCCCATTAAGTTTGGCGATGGCTGCCACTATACGGATTGGCTATTTAAAAGGTGTCGGGGATTTAAGTAAACTAAAGCGCTCTATCAAAACGTGCTTTTTCATGGCCTGTAGTTTTGGTATTTTAGTGATGTTGACTACCCTTTTATTCCGTGAACAAATCATCCTTATTTACACGTCAAACCCTGAAGTTGTTTCGTTAGCTGCGAGTATTTTAATTATCACCGCGATTTATCAATTGCCAGATGCAATCCAGGTAATGGCTGCGGGTATATTTAAAGGATTAAAAATAACTAAACCGCTATTTTACATTACCTTTATCTCTTATTGGCCAATTGGATTTACCTTAGGTTATTTATTAGGTAGAACCGATTACATAGTGCCAGCTATGGGACCGCAAGGATTCTGGGTTGGTACGGTTATCGGCTTATCCACCGCTTCCGTGTTATTCCTTATATGGCTTAAGATCACAATGAAAAAGTTAGACTTAACTGCTCCTGTTTAATATATGGCGGCTTAATACTCAAAAACTTAATATATTTAAGCTAAAAATAAGCATAAAAAAAGGTGAACCTAAGTTCACCTTTTTGCTTTTTAGTTTCTGATTTTTATCTTATCTAGATAAAAACCAATAAAACAGAAGTTGTTATTCGTCTGTTAAGGTCATTAATGATGTATTACCGCCAGAGGCTGTAGTATCAATACTAATGGTCTTCTCCGTCACTAGACGTTGGATTAAGTTATCGTTATATTCAGCGGTGATCGTTGGTAAAATAGCTCCAACACGTTGCGCTAATTTATGTGCAACGTACGCACTACGACGACATTCCGAGTCAATAACCACACCCGCTAATGCTTCATGCTCTAACAAAGGCTGTAAGTGATCCAATCGAGCCACTTGTAATACGCCTTTATCTGCTCCGGTTTTATTGAATTTATTCATAAACTCAATGGCTTCTTCATAAAACACATCAGAAACCACGGCGATAACGGTATTGCCCGTAGACAATGCCGTTACAATAGACATAACCCAGTAATGGAATGTTGCGTCTTTATCGGCAAAACAAACTAACGTGCCTCTTGGCTCCAAATACAAGATATTAGACTCGCCTGTTGGCCCAGGTAATACCGTTGGTTTTTTCAACTTACGTTCTATGTCGATTAACTGAGAACGTGCCGTCGCTAAGGTTTTATCTAAGTCGTCCGCAAACTCAACTGTATGTTCAACCGTTGCCATTTCAGCCAATAACTGACGCACATGAGAAGTACGAGTGTTTAAGTCGGCTAAACGCCATGACTTTTCGCCTTCTTGTGCTTTATCCATTAATTTGTTTGCTTCTTTAATGGACTTAGTTGTTGGCTCTAATGCGTCATCGGCTAAAACAAGTTCATCTTCACTTGGTGTTGATTTCTCTTGCAACAAACGTGGTAAATAGTTTGGACCGCCCGCTTTTGGACCTGTACCAGATAATCCTCGTCCACCAAATGGTTGAACACCAACCACAGCACCAATCATATTACGGTTAATATATACATTACCCGCTCGAGACTTTTTAGCTAAAGCTATGGCACGGCTTTCAATACGAGAATGAATCCCCATCGTTAAACCAAAGCCCGTTGAGTTAATTTGCTCAATAACGTTATCTATATCTTTACCAGAGAAACGAATGACATGGACACAAGGGCCAAATACTTCTTTTTGTAACTGGCTAATATCGCTAATTTCATACAGACGAGGTGCAAAGAAATGGCCGTTTTGCGTTTCTTCACCCATTTCACATTGATATAACAACTCACCGTGAGTCTGCATATATTCTGCGTGTTCGTTTAATGCATTTAATGCTTTAGTATCAATAACAGGGCCAATATCGGTAGATAACATAGCTGGGTTACCAATATGTAACTCTTTCATAGCACCTTTGATCATACGAATAACGTTATCGGCAATATCATCTTGCACAAACAATACACGTAACGCCGAACAACGTTGACCTGCACTTTGGAAACCAGATGCTATCACGTCATCAATAACTTGCTCTGGTAACGCTGTAGAGTCAACGATCATGCAGTTTTGGCCGCCAGTTTCACCAATAAATGGAACTTGCTCACCACCACGTTGGGCTAAAATTTGAGAAATTAATGTGCCTGTTTGCGTTGAACCAGTAAACATAACGGCTGCAACTCTTGAGTCTGGTAATAATACCTTACCTACATCAGAGCCTTGAGCAATAACAGACTGAACAACGTTCTCTGGTAAACCTGACTCAATCAATAATTCAATCGCACGTAATGCAATTAAACTTGTTTGCTCTGCAGGTTTAGCAATAACCGCATTTCCAGTCACAATCGCCGCAGCAACTTGGCCTAGGAATATTGCTAACGGGAAGTTCCAAGGGCTGATACATAAGATAACGCCACGTGGTTCTAAACGCGTATCTTTTGCTAATACTTCAGCTTCATTGGCGTAATAACGACAGAAATCAACCGCTTCACGAACTTCATCAATACCATCTTGAGGTGTTTTACCTGCTTCTTTAATACAAAAAGCAATTAACTCATCCATGTTTGCTTCTAACGCATCAGCGGTTTTTCTTAATACCTCTGCACGTATCTTAACTGGTGTTGTAGACCAAGTATTAAAGGCGGTTTGGCCTTTATCTAACATGGCTAACATATCTTCTTGATTAGCAACTTTTACTCGGCCTATCACTTCATCTAAATTAGCCGGATTAATTACCGCTAATTCATTTTCTGCCAAGGTTGTAATATCAATTTGGTTTTTCTCAAACCAGCTGTTCAAGTTATCTCTAAGTGGTGAGATTTTAGTAATATCAGTTAAATCTAAACCTTTTGAATTAGCGCGTTCGTCACCAAACAAGGCAATCGGCAAGGCAATTTTCTCGTTGTAAATTTGCTCTACTCTGTGAGTACGCTCAACTGGATCTTCTAGTAAAGATTCAACTGGTTTATCAACATCAACAATCGCGTTTACAAATGATGAGTTAGCCCCATTTTCTAATAAACGTCTTACCAGATAAGCCAACAAGTCTTCGTGTACACCAACTGGCGCATAAACACGACATTGAATTTTTTCTTTACTGACAATTTGGTCGTATAAGGTATCGCCCATGCCATGTAAGCATTGGAATTCAAACCCTTCTTTATCGTTGCCCGCCAGCTCTAAAATCACCGAGGCTGTGTAACCGTTATGCGTAGCAAATTGCGGATAAATAGTATCGCGATACTCCAATAACTTATTTGCACATGCGTGGTAAGACACGTCTGTAGAGGCTTTACGAGTAAACACAGGATAATGTTCTAAACCATCTTTTTGACCGTTTTTAATCTCTGTATCCCAATACGCACCTTTAACTAAACGCACCATTATCTTACGGCCAACTCTTAATGTAAGCTGACGTAACCATTCGATAACAAAAAACGAACGCTTTTGATAAGCCTGAACCGCTAAACCAAAACCATTCCAACCGTTTAAGTCTTTATCTGAAAATACAACTTCAATCACGTCTAATGATATATCTAAACGCTCTGATTCTTCCGCATCTACAGTTAAACCAATGTTGTATTGTTTAGCTAATAAACATAAGGCTTTTAATCTTGGTACTAACTCAGTCATTACACGGTCACGGTGACTAAATTCATAACGTGAATGGATAGCGGATAACTTAATTGAAATACCAGGACTAGTACGTGGCCCTTTGCCTTGAGCTGCTTTTCCAATAACGTGAATAGCTTGTACATAAGCTTCATAATAACGGTCAGCGTCGTCCATGTTACGGGCACCTTCCCCTAACATGTCGTAAGAATATACATAACCGTTGCGTTCTTTTTCTATTGCGCGTTCCGTGGCAGCTTCAATGGTTTCACCCATAACAAACTGTTTACCCATGATTTTCATGGCAACGTTCATTGCTTTACGTATTACAGGCTCTGAAACTTTACCTAAGGTACGTTTAACTAATCCAAAGTCTTTCTTTAGATTGCTATCAGAATACTTAACCATGCTACCTGTTAATAACAAGCCCCAAGACGAGGCGTTAACAAACATAGAGTCGCTTGAGCCTAAATGAGAACTCCACTGGCCTTGCGATAACTTGTCACGGATTAATTCGTCTTGTGTTTTTTTATCTGGTACTCGTAATAAAGCTTCCGCAAGACACATAAGTACAATGCCTTCTTCTGAAGACAAAGAATATTCATTTAATAGAGCGTCAATACCGCCTGAACCTTCAGATTCAAATCTGATCTGCAGTACCATTTTACGCGCACGTTCCCACGCTCGACTTCGAGCAGCCATGCTAATTTCAGCTTCCGGTAATAGATGTATAATCGCTGTTTTTTCATTAATGCGATAGTAATCACGGATTTTCTGACGAATTGGACAATCTGTCATCAAGTTGCCATTAAACAACATAAGCTTAAACCTTTATAATTAGTGGTGTGTGGGCGTAATATTAGCGGGCATTCTAGTCCACCAACTTAACATTTTGCTAATCAATTATTTTGAAACGCAACTATAAACAAAACTAATGCTTAACCCTAAATTTATTAGTATAAAAATTGTTGATTTTATTTCGCTATTTTAACGAAATACAAACCAACTTTATTGATATTAGCTTATATTTTCAAATAGTTATGACTATTTAGCTATAAGGTAAAAAATATTTAGTAGACTAAGTTTCTGAGCCTTGAACAGAGGGAATTCAGGCTCACATAAGGCAAACTAATCTTAAATGGCTATTAACTTAGGCTCTTAAATTCAAGTAATTAGTTTGCGACAAGTAAATTATTTGCAAAAATGTGGGCACTAAACTTAATCCCAATATGAAACCGTGTCAGTCTGCTTTTTCGCTTTTTTAATCGGCGTATCTTCCATAGGTGTTCCTAAGTACATAAAGCCAATAACTTCATCTTGTTCACTTAAGCCAAGCGCTTCATTTACATAGTGGTTTTGCGAGTAATTACCGGTACGCCAAATTCCGTTAAAGCCTTGAGCAAACGCCGCTAACTGCATATTGTGTAAGGCACAAGCCGTTGTCGCTACCTGCTCTACTCTTGGCACCATGTCATGGTGTTTGTATTTGCAAATACCAATAATGATCATAGGCGCACGAAGCGGTAAGATTTTCGCTTTTTCTATCGCTGCATCATCAAAGCCCGACTTAATAGCCGCTTGATGATAAATATCCGCCAGTTTTGTTAACCCATCGTTTTGGCAAACAATAAATTCAAATGGTGAAAGGTTTGCGTGATCTGGTACTCGGTGTGCCGCTGATAAGATATTGTCTAACGCTTCGCCACTTGGTGCTGGCGCAACAAGTTTATTATAAGACGAGCGAGTTAATAAAAGGTCTAATGCATTCATAATAAAGCTTCTAAGGTAAGTAAGAATTCAATCTTACCTTAAAATAATGGCACATCAAAAAAGGATGTGTATTTATCTTTCCTTCGTATATCCGTCAAGTAGATATAAATAGTCAATTGATATACAAAAAAGATAAATACACATTAAGTGGGAAAACGTTTATTTTTGTGGAAAAAAGCGCTTAGCTAAATAATGATCAACACTGGTATAACGCCCTGCACCAAAGAAAAACAAGACTAACAGCATAATAAAGTAAGTAATTGAGAACTCGATACCATTATTCAAAATAGTAAAATTACCACTGCTTGTTAGCCATTCGTAATTACCATGTTTTTGTAAGATTTCGATTGCCATTTGTTTCTTTTCAACCGCAGCCATAATCGATTCATTATGAAATATAGTGCCATCTGCTAACCAACTACTTGCATCTGCAAGCGCAAGCCAACCATTTTCGATATGGACACTAAACGCAGCTACCAACATAGTCACCATTAAAGGAATAGAGATTAAGCGAGTAAACAATCCCAATAATAATAACCAACCACCAAAAAACTCAGCACCAGAAGCTAGAGCAGCAAGCAGTTCTGGAAAAGGTAAACCTAATCCCCAATCTGCATTACCAAACCATTGAACGGTGGAGTCAAAGTTAGAAAGTTTATTCCAACCCGCTTGAATAAATATGGGAGCTAAATATAATCGAAGAAACAGAGGTGCTATGCCGTCTAGCTTGGAAATAAATGTCATTGCTTTTTCATAAGTGCTGGTTATTGCAGATAGAGTCATAGAACTTCCTTTAAAAAGTTTGTATTGTTACAACCGTTAACAAGTAGAACTAACTTTATAGTTTCTTATTTCACTTAAAGAAAGAAAAAAAATGAAATCACCTCTTACTGAGTTAGAAAAAAAAGAACGTTTGCAGCGAGCTAAAAACAAATTTCAGCTTATTAGACGCCAGTTAAACGATAAGAAAACCAATAAGCATAAATTATTGGCTCTTGTGCAAGAACTGGCTTCTCAACGTCCAGAAGTCACAGTACAAATCCTTAAAAAGTGGATAGATACCAGTCGTTAATCCAGTTTAGGTATTTGATACGCTATGTTTTGGTGAAATCTCACCATCAACTGATTTGATTGTGGTTCAATATCTAACTTATTGCTAATTTGTTTTAACGCACTTTGAATACGATTTACAAATCGGCCGTATGCTTTGTTATTAATGTCATTTTCATTGGCAACAAAAACCAAGGTAAAGGTATTGGTTAAAATAGTGCTATTCCATTTAGCAATGCAGTTCTGATCCACCTCACCATTAAAACCTAAGTAAATTAGCTCACCGTCGTTATGCACAAAACCATGTTTACTTGAATTAACAATGGGATGACGACCGTTAGCAATCATCACTGCATTTTTTATATTCAACTCATCAGTTACCTGACCAACGACCTGAGATATTTTGCTATAAAGCTCATTGTACGGTGCAGTGTGTGTTGCGGTTTTATTCATTTTCTCCACCATAGTTTCATTAATTGGCAGCTCTGCAACTATGTAACCCATTTGGTTATTTAATGGTGGAATTAATACCGACTGCTGTTTGTATCTGTGCTTAACTTGACGCAGTTCATGGGTGGACGTTTTTTTATCGCCTTTTTCAGCACTAAACAAATCATAGGTTATGTGTTGATGATCTTTTATCTTAATTAAATTGGATGCAAATCCCATCGCCTCAGCTAGCTCTACTGCCATCTCAACTGCTTTTTGGTGCAACACAAAAGCCGATTGCCTAATCTCATCACCATTGGCAAGAACAAGTAAACTAACCTTCTTAGCGGTTTTTGTTCGGTCGTAATAACTTTGAAAACCTTTGTGGTTATTTGGATCGTAAAACACTATTAATTGTTCTTGGGTTTCAATAACCTGCGACTCTTCACCGTAACGTAAACGCACCAACTTATCATTGGCGACAAATAATCCACTTTTAATGCCGTTTCTTTTGCTGATTGAGATAAACGATTGTTTAAGCTGCATATAAAAGTCTGATAAGACAAATTCATTGATTTCTGTTTCGCCCGAAACGGTTTGTAATAATTCAGACGTAATTGGAAGTTCGACAATTAAATAATGATTTTCACGATTGGTAGCAGGTACGTAAACCTTGTTAGCATTAAACTTCTTGCTAGTATGTGTTGTAATATTTGTATTCAACATATCTTCATCTCCTTATTTAATTTGGCTGTAAATTAACAAGGAGTTATGACGGTTAGGTGACTCATTTATGACAGTTAAGTGACGTGTAAATACAGGCGTATGATAAGTGCAATTTGATACCAACAAGCCAGATTAAATCATTAATCGTAAATTTTTTAATAGATACAAGTTCATACAAAGCATAATAGTGTTGGTATTACGCTAACAGCTAGATTAAAATTGCGCTCCGCTTCTAAAAATTAAGTTAATAACATGTCTTCTGTATTCGTAAAAGCTGACCGCGAGAAAACTCTCAAACGTAAACATCCTTGGATCTTCTCTAAAGGCGTCACCAAAATTGAAGGCGAGCCAGAGTCAGGCGAAACAGTCGATGTATTCTCAGAAAGTGGTAACTGGTTAGCTAAAGGCGCCTACTCTCCTCATTCTCAAATCAGAGTCCGTATTTGGAGCTTTGAAAAGCGACCTATTAACAAACAGTTCTTCATTGAAAAAATCGAACGAGCCAGAACCATACGTAAACCTATCATTAAACGCGGCGGCCTTACGGGTTATCGTTTGTTATGTGCCGAGTCTGACGGTTTACCAGGTGTGACCGCAGATGTTTACAATGACACGATTGTTATTCAGTTATTAAGTGCGGGCGCAGAATACAAACGTGATTTAATTTTTGATGCGCTTAAGCATTGTTATCCAGAATTTAATATATTTGAACGCTCAGACGTCGACGTTCGTAGTAAAGAAGGTTTACCAAAAGTATCCGGTTTAGTGCATGGTAAAATGCCAAAACAAGTGATCATTGAAGAAAACGGCATTAAAGCTTATGTCGACATCGCTCAAGGTCACAAAACTGGTTATTACGTTGACCAACGCGACAGCCGCGCTGCATTAGAAAAATACGTTAAAGGTAAGTCAGTATTAAACTGCTTTAGTTACACAGGTACATTTGGTTTATACGCATTACGTGGTGGTGCTAAATCAGTGGTTCAAGTTGATGCTTCACAAGATGCACTAGACATAGCCGCTAAAAACGTTGAATTAAACAAACTCAACATAAACAAAATGTCATTACTTAAAAAAGACGTATTTAAGTTATTACGTGAATACCGCGACAACGGCACCAAGTTTGACGTTATTGTTATGGACCCGCCAAAATTTGCTGAGTCTAAAGCTAAGTTAAACGACGCATGTCGTGGTTATAAAGACATTAATATGTTGGCAATGAAGCTACTTAATCCAGGTGGTTATTTATTAACCTTCTCTTGTTCTGGTTTAATGGAAACTGCATTGTTCCAAAAAATAGTTGCAGATGCGGCACTAGATGCTAACCGCGATATGGTATTTGTAGAACGCTTAAGCCAAGCACAAGATCATATTGTTGGCAGTGCTTACCCTGAAGGTTTCTATCTGAAAGGCTTTGTTTGTCAGGTGTTTTAGTCTGACTTACATAACTTGCGAGATCTCCTTAATGTTAGGAGATCTGGTAAGTTAAAAGGTAACGTTTTTTTAGAATCATTTAATTTTGTTTTTCAATGATGAAAATAGTAAAAACAAAATAGCAAACGGGCCAAAAATGAAACCTAACATAAACCAAGTAAGGCTATTTCTAGGTTGATTTTGGGTTATACCAAAACAAATCGCTCCAAAAATAACACCCCATATTAACGCTATAAACATCTTGTTCTTCCATTATATCCATGACTCTGCTGACTTAAACCTGTTATAAAATCTTGCTGGCCATTTACAATATCAAGGTTTAACGTTTTAGTTTGAGCCAACTCTTTAACAAGCAACTCGGTTAATTCGTTGCTGGCGACCTCATTAAAGTTGTCTGACTGGGGATTAGCATAACCATGTTTTAACTCAACTTGAACAACACCTACATTCTGTTTTGTAACAAGATGTTGAATAACGGCTTCTACATCAAAGTGGTCTTCTGATCCTGGGAATACCAAGGTAAAAGGACATAACGGCGTTAATTCTAGTGAATGCCTAATTTGGCCTGGATAAAAACCAATACAGTGAGTTAACGCAACTTTATCAAAAGACTTTGCTGCCACCTTCCATAAAGCCGATGCACCAGCACTAAAGCCAACGCAAATTATAGGCTCATTTGTTTCAGTCACTTGTTGTAAAGCTTGTTCTACTTTTTCAGCGTATTTATCTATACCGCCGCTGAGCTGAAACTGCTGATAAGCTTGTTCTTCGTTAGCAAATAATGTTGCATCCGTTAATGAGTCATATGTTGCAATATAAGGGTTGATATAAGGGCTGAGACACATAGCATTGTGCCCTTTTGCGCGCCAAGATTGGATTAACGATTGGCACCAGTTGGTTTCACCAAATATATCTGTAATTAAAACTAACAAGTTTTTCACTCCAATCTTACGATTCTAAAGACGTAATATTAACCAAATCATTATGTTATCAAAGAAATTAGATAAATAAGTGACAAACTTAATGGCGAAATATCAATTCTTCTATTATTTTTGTTAACAAGAACAAATTGTTAACTCATATATTGGTGCTTAATGTCACAACACAACTCTTGTACATATCATGACTTAGAAGGTAAATCCTGCGAAGGCGAAGATTTAGGAAACGGTTATTGCTTTTGGCATGACAAAACCATAGATAAAACGGGAATGGACTTAAGAGAACGTTTAGAAACCTACGCTAAAAATGGCGGCATGCTGCAAGGATTACAATTAAAACAAGCAAACTTGCGTGATATTCGCTTAGTTCGCCGTGGTTGCTCCACAGGCTACGATATGCGTAATTGTGATTTATATCATGCAGATATGCATAACGCTCACCTGTTCAATATTAATTTATCCGGCTCTTCTTTAATGAAAGCTAAGTTAAATAACTCCAAATTACACAAAGCCAATTTACAAGACACCAATTTACTGGGTGTCAAACTTGTGAATTCACGGATAGATAATATAAAAATAGGTAAATATATCCAGCAAGAATCTATTGCCCACTTAGCGGATAAAAATAATGACCGGGAAACCGCGATTGATAATTATGAACAGTCGGAAGAAATTTATCGTAATTTAAGAAAAACGGCTGAGTCTGACGGATTACATATATTAGCTGGCCGTTTGGCACATAAAGAGTTGGTGATGCGCCGCAAGCAATATGCACCATTGTCTAAAGACAGACTTGTATCTAAAGCGGTAGACTTATTCTGCGGTTATGGCGAAAGTCCAATGAATGTCATTGTGTTTTCGTTGGGTATGATATTTTTCTGTGCAATTATGTATTTTATCTTTGGTATAAAAGAAGCAGATACCATAGTGAAAATGTCATTATCAAACTCCTTTATTGATAACTTATATAACTTTTTCTCAACCATTTACTTTAGCGTAGTGACCTTCACGACTCTAGGTTATGGCGATATTACGCCAGTTGGATTTTCAAGGTTAATTGCCACCATAGAAGCCTTTATTGGTAGCTTTGCACTGGCCTTATACGTGGTCGTTTTTGTACAAAAAACCACACGTTAAAAGACAGTAAGCTAAAAGGTTGTAAGGCTGTAAGGCTGTAAGGCTGTAAGGCTGTAAGGCTGTAAGGTTGTAAGGTTGTAAGGTTGTAAGGCTGTAAGGTTGTAAGGTAAAAGTTTAGGTAAAAGTTTAGGTAAAAGTTTAGGTAAAAGTTTAGGTAAAGAAAAAGCCTGTTTATTTTTTAGTAAACAGGCTTTTTTATAGTGTTATTTATCGCTTTGCTTATAGATGATTATTTTAGATTTGCTTTTAACATCAAGCTCAAGCCTGACTGTCTTACGGTTGCCTTGTTTACTGCTTGCTGTATTTCCTGTGCCTGACCAAACAATGTAAATTGTTTTTTCGCTCGGGTTAAGCCGGTATACAAAATTTCTTTGGATAAAATTTTATTGTTTTGATTTGGCTCTGGTAACACCAAAGCAACATGACTGAATTCTGAACCTTGGCTTTTATGAACTGTCATCGCGTATACGGTTTCGTGCTTAGGCAAACGTTGGCAAGCTACCGTTAATACTTCTCCGTCGGCTTGGATGAAATACGTCATTAGCTGTTTTGTAATACCATCAATTAACTGTAAACCAATATCGCCATTGTATAAGCCCAAGTGATAGGCATTTTCTGAGATCATAATTGGTCGGCAATGATAATGCTGCTCGTATTGATTCACCAACCTACGACTAGCAAGTCGAGTTTTGATATGACGATTAATTCCTTCTATACCGTGTTCACCATCTTTAACACAGGTTAATATTTGAAATTGCTGTAAGTGATTAAATAACTCGTTTAATACACCTCGGCTTTTAGTAGCAATGTTTTGCGCTTGTCCACTATCTGTTTTAATGTCCGTTTGAAGGTCACTAAAGGCTTTGGCTTTTTCAATTAAGGCTAATTGATGTTTAAAACTGTGCTCTATTAATAAGTGATAATTATCCAGCTCTGGTTTTATCCAGTTGAGTTCACTGGCCGCCAACTTCTGTGTATCTGTGTTGGCGTGCTCAGATAACAAGCTAATGACTTTATGGCTATTACCTAAATTGATTTCAGTGGCTAAACGCCCTATTAAACCTGCTGCGTTAAAACGATAACTCTTTTTGAGTTCTACCACTAAGTTTAACGACTGAGTTTCCGGCCTGCACAGTTCAGATAAAACATTGCCCGTTTCTACCGACGATAGCTGTTGTTTATCGCCTAACAAAATAACTTGAGCGTGTGCCGGTACGGCAGATAGTAATTTACTCATTAAGCTTAGGTCGACCATAGATGCTTCATCCACAATCAAGACATCTAAAAACAGCTTATTGTTTTCATTATAAGCAAAATCATTTAAACCTTGCGGCTTAAGTAATCTATGAATAGTGACTGCCTTGTTGGGAATTGAGCGTTTAGTCTCTTGGTCTACGTCTATATTTGTCAGTGAGTTACTAATAGACTCTGCCAAACGTTGTGCCGCTTTCCCTGTTGGTGCGGTAAGTTGAATGTTTAATCCGCTTTTTGAGTCATGAGGTTTATACAATTGCACTAACGCAGCTAAAAGCTTAACCACTGTGGTTGTTTTGCCTGTACCTGGACCGCCTGAGATCACTGAAAAAGACTTAGTTATTGAATTGATAACCGCTTGTTTCTGCCAGTCAATCTCGTTACTTGTAGTATCAAGCTGTTGGCTTTGCGGAAATAACTCGGCCACAGTACTTTCAACTTGCTCATTGCTAAGCGCATCAAACCAATATAACTGGCTTTTAGCCGTTACATTAGTACTTATATTTAAGCTCGGGTTTTGGCTAATAAACTTAACCACTGAATGCTCGTAATTGAAATAACGACGCATGTACAAACATTGTTGAAATAACACTAATGGTGTTTCGTCATGTAATAGCTCTATATGCTGAGGCTCTGTATGCTGTGGCTCCTTAGCTAAAGCGCTTTTACTTTCAATCAAACCACTTTGATCTTCAACTAAACCGCTGCGCAGTAGAATATCTTGCATGTCTGTATTGGTAACTGCACATTGGGCTAACACGTTTTGAGTTAAGCTGTGACTTTGCAGCTCTGGTGCTAACCAACCAAAAGGTTGCGCTAAATTAATAAGCTCTAAGTTTAAACAAGAATCTTGCAAACTCATGTCGTAACTTAACTTGGCCGACAGTAGCAAAATCAAATTGATCTCGGCTCTTGTTAAAGCAGCGTGAGTCTGTGCGCCTGATTCAGAGATGATCACCAGCTCGCCATACATAAAACAAGCAAAGTGATAATCCATAGACTGAATAACTTGATGTTGCTTTAACAACAGCAGCCATTGTAACGTTTCTGGTAATTCTCGGTTGCCTAAATGGTTGCCGGTTTTATTGCTGTTTGTGTCGCTGTTTGTGTCTATGAGTGTGCTATTACCTGAATCACTTGCTAGATCACTTAAATCTATGGTTTTAGCTTTACCTTGTACAAAATCCAGACCCTGTACAAAAATAGACGTGTCGGCAAACCATTGTTTAACTTTCTTGGTTGTCGACGTTGCTGCAACCTGGCTTTGTGAGCTTGTATTTGTATTGTTGTTATCAGTCAAAATCAAACCCCATTTGTGGTACTGCTTTTGTTTCGGCTTCTGCAGGTACGGTTTCTGTAGGTGCGTTTTCTTTAGGTGCAGAGTCGATTTGCACATCTACTGCTTCAGTAGTCTTCGCTGTGGTAATGTTTTCTGCGGAAATGTTTCCTGCGGTATTCGCTGCTCTATCCACCGTTATGCTTTTTACTGAGTTTTCACCTTCATCATTTAACGCAGAATCCAAATATTCAATCACATCTTGTTTGATGTTCATTGTGTAAACGCCTGTTTGATCTTGCTCTGTGTCTTTGTCATTCATGCCACGTAAAAATAAATACATAGCACCACCAACATGCAGATTGTAATCGTAATCTTGTAAACGGGTTTTTAACCAACGATGTAATGCCAAGGTATAAATTAACGCTTGAATTTCATAATGATGATCGGACATGGAAACGGCTAAATTAGCTTGTGTATACGAGGCGAAATCATCACCTAAAAAGTTAGATTTATAATCCACCACATAATATTTACCTTGATGATGTACCGTTAAATCGATAAAACCTTTAACAATGCCAGACAATCCAGCTGGTTCTGCATCATTTTCTAAAAAGTGACCAAAGTGTACAAATTTCAAGCCCATCATACGTAACGCGTTACAAATAACTTCTGAATTAAGACGGTTGAAATTAAAGTAAAACTCCATTTCAACCAGACAGTTAGCTTGATTTATATCGGCTAATGACCAACTTATCTGGTTACCTACCTCAACTTGGTTATGCGTTACTGTCGCGTTTGATATTTGCTCAGTTAAACTGCAATTTATAACTTGTTGCATCCATTCAACCGCAACAGAGAGCCATAAAGTGTCTATTCCGTATCGGGTTAATCCAGACTCTACAACATCCGCTTGTTCTGCTATTGGTTGTTGGAAATTAACATTCTCTAAAATCCAATGTAAACAAGTACCAGCGTTGGCTCCTTTGGGAAATGAGAATCGATTCAGTTCTGGTTCTGGTTTTAATTCAGGTTCAGATTTAGCTAACGTGGCTGATGTTACAAAAGCTACAGAAGCTTGTTCGTCCGATAATCCAGCCACCCATATATCGTTAAGCTGTTCTTGAGCAATACTTACAGTAGCTATTTTGTCCGTTTCAAGAACCTTTGTATTGTCTAAATGATGTGCCCCGGCCACTAATGACGAGTAACTCAGCATTTTCCAGTTGTCCTTTACGTCACCGGTAAACGGGATAAATTGTAGTTGTGCGTTATGGTCATTCTGTAAGTTCACACCTGCGTGTTTAGCTTGGTTAAACTGCGTGACCAATAAGTCTTCCGCCAATGAAGAGTAAGTAAAGCAAGTTCCTTGGCTGTTTTCAGTGCTAACAAAACGTTCACAGGTTTGCTGTATTAAGTCATTACTTGGTTTTTGATCTGTGGCTAATTCGCCTAGCAGCAATTGCCCTATCCCTGTGTTATCAAGCACTAGGCGTTTATAACCATCTAACAAGTTGAATACACCAATCACCAATTTATAAATAGGTCTGGTCATGGCAACGTACAACAAACGTAAGTCTTCGGCTAAACGTTCGCCCTCTGCTTGTTGTAGCTCTTGTTTACGGTTATCAACTCGATACGTTAAGCCCTGTTTATTTGTTAATTCATTTGTTTTATTCGAGGTATAAATGGCCGACTTAGCCGCTTTAAACTCGCAGACAAAAGGCAAATATACAATTGGATATTCCAGGCCTTTAGAAGCGTGGAGCGTGGCTATCTGTACTAAGTTGCTGTCAGACTCCAACCTTAGTTGTTGATCGTCTGTGGCGTCACTCCAGTTATCCTCAGAGATAACTTGTTGTTCAAACCAATGTAATAACTTCTCAACACCTGCATGCTTAACCGATTGCTGCTGTATAAGCTCTGACAAATGGCGTTGGTCGGTGATTAACCTTTCGTATTCGGTTGGTTCCAATAACTGCCAATTTGATAATGTGTCGGCTTGTAAAATAATGTATTCAATAGCACTCGATATTTGGCCGTAAGCCCATGTTTGATGGGCATTGTAAAACCATTCTAGGTGTTGCTGCCATAAAATAGGATCGTGTTGTAGGGCAAATAACTGCTCTACGTCGTAGCCAAAAAAGCGAGTTGCACAAGCGGCTCTGACCTTTTGCTCGTTAAATGGTGAGTTGATGGCCATTAACAAACGTAACAAGTCTTTGGCTAATGCGGTTTTAAATATGTTGTCTCGGCTAATAAACACAGAGCGGATATTCAATTGCGCTAAGGTTCTTTTGATCAAGCCTGCTTGATTACGGTTTCTAACCAGAACACAGATATCATTGGCTTGCACAGCGCGGGTTTTACCTGATTTGTCGATATAGGTCTTGTTCTCGCTCGCCTCTAACAAGGTTGTTTGAATTTGAGCCGCACACCATTTTGCCAATAAACCTTCAGCTTCTGGGCCTTTAAAGCCTATTTTATCTGAGGTTGCAGTGTCTGGCAGTAAATGGCAAAACATCAGCTGATTATCATCTACGCCATTACTCACCAATCTATTTGATGGTGATTGCCCTGCTGATACCACTTCAAATGGGATCTCTTTTTGTTTAAAACCTTCTTCACTTTGCACAAACACTTGGTTAACGGCGTTGATTAAATTTGGATGCGAACGCCAATTGGTGGCTAACGTGTAATGCTGTGTCTCTGGCAAGTCTTGTTTAGCCTGGATATACGTGAAAATGTCAGCACCACGGAATTTATAAATGGCTTGTTTAGGATCGCCAATTAAAATCATATTGGACGGCACTTGTAACAACTCCGAGCTGCCATTGTCAGGCGTACTTTCAACCACATCTGAGTTGTAAATGGCGTTAAAAATACCGTATTGAACTGGGTCGGTATCTTGGAATTCATCAATAAATGCAATTGGATACTTAGTTCTAATAGCGTTTAACAATAGATCATTGTTATTTTTCTCAGAATCGCCTGCACCAGAATCTGGGTTAATTGCGCTTAATAATTGAGTAAGTAAATCATCTGGATTAATGATCTGTTGCTCATTTTTTATTTGCTGAGCACGTTGTTCTATATAGCCTTTAGCTAATGTTAACCAATAACTTTGAAAGCCACCGTTTTTAAGTTCGTGTTCAACTTGCGCCAATTTATCGATAACCTGGCTAATAGGATGATTTAGTGGCTCTGCCTTTGCAGTGTAGTTTTTGCTGTTATTAAGCGAGTCTGTGCCCCACAAAGACCAATCGTCGTCTTTTAAAAATGGCGGGAACCAGTCATCTGACTGCATAAACTCAGTTAATAAAGGAATTCGTTTGTAGATTTTACCCGTCTTTTTTAGCTGTGCGTCTAACAATATTTTAGAAAAGTCGGCTTTTTGCCATTGTTGTTTTAATGTCACGATTAACGATTGGTAATCGTCCATCAAGGCACGGTAAGTTTGTTCGTTCACCTGTGGTGTTAATACGATGCTTTTGCCTAATACGCTAGCAATGTCTTTGTATAAGACATCTGGTGTACGCCAGTTTTGCTGAAACCACGAGAATTCAGCGCCATTTAGCCCAACGACAAACTTACGCCAAAAGTCGTACAACGCCCCTTGTAAAACGGGCTTGTTGTCCATTTCAAACTTTTGCTCAAAACTAGAGTTGGTTTCAAAAGCAAATTGCTTAATACAACGGTGGCAAAAACCATGAATGGTAAAAATAGAGGCTTCATCAATTAACGTAATAGCGTTTTGCAGTCTGTGATACGCGTATAATATCGCTTGTTGTTTTTGCTCTAGCTCAGAATCTGCCTGCTCCTTGTCTTTTTCAGTACTAACTGAAGGAGAAAGAGAAGCAGACGCGTCAATCCAACGTACAACAAAGGTTTTTAATAACTCAACCAGGTTGCTATCCCAATTACTATAAAAGTTGCTATCAAAATCGTTTGAGCCTGATTCTGGCTCATATAACGCCTTAGATAACAGAACTTGCTGCGCTTCCAATAGCTTCTTTCTAACTCGGTCTCTGATCTCTTGCGTAGCGGCTTCAGTAAAGGTGACCACTAAGATTTGTTCTATCGACTTAGGTCGTAAATTTGGCTGACCATCCACTAAACCTAACAAGGCACGTAGATACAAAGTGGTGATGGTGTAGGTTTTACCCGTACCAGCACTGGCTTCAATTAATGCATTTTGATCAAGCGGTATAGTTAATGGGTTTAATATATTCATAATATTCACTCCGCTCCTTGATCTTTTGAGACGCCTATTAAAGGGCTTGTTCGGCTTGAGTTAACTTCTGAACCAGCAGCCAACGCGCCTTTAACATCGCTAAGTACTTTATTGGCTTTCCCTTCTTGGTACTGCTCAAATAGCTCAGCCAAGTTAAGCTCAGACAATTGATAAAAGTTATCATCAAAGTCTTCTAATTTTTTCAGGTGTTTAGCAGCGTACTCATCATCTGTTAAGTTTCTCGCACTTAAGCTGAAGGTACTCGGTGTTATGTGTTTGGTCACTGTATTTTGCAAACTTAACTCTGACGCCCCTGCTAGTTTTTCTTTAAACCAATCAAATGCTGGGTCACTGTGCCATTTCAACATTTTGTTTTGTTGTTTGTATTGTACAAATACGCTTACCCAAAGTGATAACGCCTGTTGAGCTTGCTGCGGCGTTATTGGCTCAAACCAGCCCAATGTATTGTCATTACCAATTAATACGGTTGTAGAGCCGTCAAAGGCCGCACATTTGCATAAATGCGTTAACCAGGCAGATAACTTATCTGAACTTCTTATTCTGCCGCTACGAACAAACAAACTGGCTTGTTGCCTATTTGACGACATAGTGGACAAACCATTACCAAACACAAACCTTTCTATGGTCGCTTGTACTTTTACCTCTATCACGCTTTGAGTTGCCTGACTCGTACTTGGTAATTCAAGCTCAATAATACTTTGCTTTTTAACGAGTTTGGCTTGTTGCTTTAATGACTCATCAGGATCTAAGTTAAGCAAGTCTTTCACTAAGTTAACTATGTCTGCACTTTGCTGTTGATAAGCATTGAGTACCGACTCGCCCCACTTTTTAGCTGGGTAATTACCAGAGCGTAAGTACTTGTCGTTAGCAAAGTGATTATCTTGGTCAGTGTCAGATGCATCAGAAAAAAGCAGTTGCTCTAATAAAGCTGACTGATTGGTATATTTTTGTAAACCGTCATGCTGAAACACTTCATGATCGGATAAGGCGTCGTTATTAAAGTCGAGTTTAATGTCTAACACTCTACGATAAAAATACTTAATAGGATGACGCCAGAACTCGATTAAGTCATTTAGCTCTACAACTTCATTAAAGGACGCATCATTAACTGGCATCTCATTAACTGGGCTCTCATTAACTGGGCTCTCATTAAGTGAACTAGCACCAAGAACACTTTGATCTTTATTTATTTTTATAGGATCAAAGCCTGATCTAGTTTGATCACCGAGATCTTTAATTGGATCTTTAGGGCTGTTTTTGTGATCAAACTGATCGTTTTTCAGATCCTGTCGATCTTGCGGACGATCAAAGTGATCCTCACCTATTCCCGCATTGTCTAGTGTGTGTCCGTAGTGGTCACTCACTGTACTATTATCTTTTGCGTTATTTTGTGTTTCACAAACGTCAAACCAACGCTTAGAGTATGATTTATAAGGCTTATTTTGATTGACCGTTAAAAAGTACTCTTTGTTAAATGGTTGTAGTTTATGCTTGATTAACACACGATCAACCACTTGATCTGTTACTTGAGTAGCGTTTAATCCTTTATCCTTTGAATTGTCGACAATAAACGACTGCTCTATGTAGTCGATCAATTCCGACAAAATCACCGACGGCATTAAGCTCTGATTATTTTTTACCGACTGCCCTATAAAACTTAAATGAAGTTTATTTCTGGCTGAACTTACCGCTTCTAAAAATAAATATCGTTCATCTAATTTTGGTGAACGGTCACCTTTTCTCGCGTTATTTAAGCCAACTAAGTCAAAACTGATTGGGTCAACATGACGAGGATAATCTCCGTCGTTTAAACCCAAAATACAAATCACTTTAAATGGCACTGAACGCATTGGCATCAAAGTACAAAAATTCATGCGCCCTGCCAAAAATCGTTGAGCTACTCCACTCTCACTTAAATGCTGTGCAAAAAAGTGATGAACTAAGTGATAGTTAAATTCGCCAGTAAAATCTCGGTCATCCAAATACACAGTTAATTGTGCAATAGCATTCCTAATTTTTTGAATGGTGATCTCGTCGAGCTTTTTCTGATATTCAGTTTGATGCTCACCGTCTTGACCATTGGCACTTGAGGTGAACTCGTCCAGCGTAAACAAATGCGTAACAAACTGTTCAAGTAACTCGGTCCATTGTTCAATGGATTTGTCACCTGATAGAACCTGTTCTAATTCGCTTATAAAACTAAAGTAGTTTAATAACTTACCCAGAATGGCTTGATTAAGCCCTTCTATTTTTTGGTAAGCCAAAATGTTATTCCATAAACCTTGCTCACCCAACGACACACCAAGCACCATACGTTTTAATCCGTACACCCAAGTGTTTAAGTCAATCTCAGGTAATTGCCATTTGGTTTTGTGTTTTGCGTCTTTCGCCCATTTGATTTGGCTTTGTTCAATCCACTGCTTGATTAAATTAATATCCGCCTGGCTCAGCTTAAAAGTGGCCATAACTGCAGGTACTTCAAGGTGATCAAACAACTCAGAAACAGTAAAGCGCGACGAAGGCAGCAGTAATAAGTCTACAAAAGTGTTTAACAGTGGATTTTCTTCTAAGCCACCACGGTCAGAAATAGTAAAAGGTATGTTTTGTTTGTGCTGGCTTTTCTGTTTGTCGAAAGACTTACCAGCAGACTTTGTATCCACCGACTTAAAAACCGACTCAATAAAAGGCGCGTATTGATTGACGTCTGGCACCATAACCAAAATATCTTTTGGTAATAATGTTGGGTCTTGCTCTATCCAACCTAATAATTTGTCTTTTAATACTTCCAGCTCACGAATTCTGCTGTGGCAGTTATGAATAAGTATTGAGTCGTCGTTTTTATCTAATAGTACTTTGCCAAAATTTGAGTTGATTTGCTCTGGCGATAGAGGTGTTTGTTCGCCACGATATTCTAAATTTAAAATATCGTTTTGTACTTTCTCTAAACTAGTAAAGTCTTTAGATTCAGCGTTTAATGGTGAGACATCAATAAAAAAGTCACGTATTTGAATGTCTGAATTGGTTAATACATCTAAATAATCACGGCCAACTTTACCCCAACTGGCAAGCAGTGGATTACCCGTTACAAAATAGTCTTCTTTATGATTGATATTTAGCTGAGCTAATTCTTGTTGTTTGCTGTTTAAGCGCGCAATAGTTTTGTCACTTAAAATGTCACCCCAATACTGACTACACGGATTCAGCCATAAAATTTGCACGTCAATATGCTCTGACAATGCCGTTAATACTTCAAGCTGGTGGGTCGGCAACGTTGAGATGCCAAAAATAAATAGTCTATGTAATGGTTTTGGTAAAGCATCTTTTAATTGTTCTGTGCTAATTTTTGCTAATTTTTGCAACAACAACTTATGCATACTGGCACGGTGCAACGGACTTTGCTGTTGTTGGTCGGTAAATTCTACTAAGGCTTGCCACAAAATTGGCTGCCATTGCTGGCCTTTTATATCATCCCCCATATTAGTGTCTTCAATGGGTAAGTCGGTATGACCTTGTTGCCAGTGTTTTAGCCAATGTGGGCGATACATTAAATAATTGTCGAATACGTCAGCCACTTTTTCTGCTAACTGGAATAACCTAAGTTGCTCGTAGCTAGTTAGTTCGCTTGAATTATATGCTTTGGATTTATATGTATCAGTAGATGCTGAGTGTGTTGATAAATTAGCTAATCTGGTCTCAAGCTCAGAGTCCACCGATATTGGTTTTTCTGTATTCAAATAATCGTAAATAGATTTAAATTCTGGCTTGTCCAAATGCTGGGGTAAAAGTTGATACAACTTCCACGTCATGCGGTCTTTATTAAACGGACTTTGAGCCGGAACGTCAGGCAATAAATGCTGATACAAACGCCAAATAAAGCTACTCGGTAATGGAAAGTCGATATTAGCGGCAATGCCATTTTGTTCGGCTATTTGCAGTTTTAACCACTGAGACATACCTGGACTGTGCACCAAAATTGTCTCAGGTGCTAACGCATTGTCACTGGCTGGGAATTTAATTTGAGTCGCCAGTAGAGTAACTAAGGCTTCTAATCTATTTGATTGATATAGGTTTAACATTGAATGCTAAGAAATCCATTTGTTATTATTTTAACGCTGATTTGTATAGTAAGGGATCTTTTATCAATGTGGGAGTGTTTTATAAAAGGAATCAGATGGAAAAAGTAAACAATGAAGTTATAAATCACCTCTTACTGCATAACTTGCAAAGCCTTAATAAAGTCTAAGGGTTTGGTTTATTGAGCTTAGGTTTATCGAGCTTAAGTTTTATTGGTTTGATAACAGATAATTAGCAAAGATCCCTATTTGAGCCAGTGAGTGGTTTTCCGATGACTTGTTTGTTAGCTTCCATTGCAGCTATTTTCCCACTCAGTAAAAAGTGCTGTTACAGCTTCTGATATATCCTCACGCAAATGCATATCCTGCGCCTGAACCTTATACTCATAATAAATTGATTTATATTCAACGGTTTGAGTACAGCTATAACTACCAGCTGCCTCTAAACAGCTACCTATATACCAATCGTCAGGGAGTTTTGTTTCAGGTTTCTGCTTTGGCGGGTATTTTACAAGGTGCCACATAAATAGTGGTTTATGATATTGGTAAACCCTAGTTAATGGGAGAATATTGTCTTTTTCAATAAAAACACTCTCGCTTTCAGAATAGATATTCCAAGCCGAACTTGCCATGCCCTTCGGGTTACCTATTTGAGATTTTGCATAAGCCAAGCCGGTTAAAGAATGTTCAAAATTAACATTGTGAATATTTACATGACTTATCGTGTAATCAGGTACCTTCTTTTTTATCTCAGAAGCTGGAATGTAAATTAAATCTTGCCCATCTGAACTATCAAGTTGATCAGATATAGGTGCCAAAATAGCACTTATAAATGAAGTGTCTGGAGAGTAGCTTGCCGGATAACAAATTAAAGTTTTATCAAGTTTTACTTTTCTCAGCCCTTCGCCATAACTTAGATGACAAAATCCTAAGAGAGTAATAATAACTGCACTATTTAAAATTTTACTCATAACATCCCTGAAAGCTTAGGCTTTGCTAAGCGGAAAATAATGGTTGGCTAAAATTGCGAGGAACGATCGCTAGCCAACTGTTTAGCGCCCGTTTGAAGTTCTTGTTAGGGAGAGTTTGCTATGTACAAGCATTGATAATTAACTCCCTTATTTGTGCCGATATATTGCTATTATTATTCGCAATACTCAATAGTAATTCTTTGTGGTTAGATGCACAAACCTGTTCTAAAAGTTGATCACAATCGCTTTTACGCATATGAGTTAATGCTTCAATTATTTCATTAACAGGTTCCCATCGCTCTCTTGGATGCACCTTTTCATTGAAGCATAAATCTAAATTTTTTAAGATTAATTGAATACTAGATTTCATCTGGGACTTCCATTTTGAAATTCTCTTGGTCTTGGCATGGCAAAACACTCAATGTATCAATATAGGTACAATTAAGTTTAGTGCAGTCTAAAAAACTGTCAAATTAAGATGGTTGGCCATGTTATTCAGTAAATTTTCCCTCTTGATTGGCTTGTTATAAAGCAATTACTCACAAGCCTTAATTAAACTAGCATGATACTCAGCAAGACTATTAACTTTATTAGATAATTCTGAGTTCCAATCTAGGCTATCAACTGCAAAACGAAGTAAAGACTTAACACTATTATTTACCTCTTTTGCTGACGTTGATGAATGGCAATTATAAGATAACTTACTTAAGTGGTTTACGAGATACCAGCTCTTAGACTCTTGGGCAGGATTAGTTGACTTAAGCTCATTAAGCAAATCATCAATTTTACATACAAAACTTTTATATGACGCCATAGTTACCATGCTTTATAACGCCGCGTTAAGCGGACTAAAATTGTGGGTTATAATGTGTAGCGAAGCGAAACGTAACCCACTGTTTTAGTTCCGTTTAAACGCCTTGGTATACGATTTAATCGTCAAGCTTCATGTTAAAGAAATGAGTGATTCTGTAATGGTCGAGTTTACTTCTTTCAGACACCCTACGTAAGGCTTCATGTAAACTCCTCCCAAATACATCTCTAGGTTTATCTCCCTCAGTTGGGTTAAATATCCCCATACTTTCACGAACAACCCCTAAAAGGTCACTGTTATCATCACTAACTAGGAATTCAAATATTTCATCAACACTATGATTTCCTAAATACTCTTCATCTTCAGGGTTCCACCCACGATTTTTAACTATTTTAGATAAAACAGCATAAATTGAATGGTGTTGATTAAAATCTTTCTCCTTATCTTCAATTTTTTTAATTAAGTCTTGGTTATTTGTGATGTGCTTCAGTTGTTTTATTAGCGCAGGATCATCACAATCCATTTTCAATACGACATATTTATCTATCCATTCACTTTTCTTAAACTTATCTTTAAGTTCATTTAATGTATCTAGTATTGGGTGCAACTCTCTAAGGGAAACTGAAACTAAATGTTCTTCAAGGAAGCCTTCCAAACCTCGGATGACATCATCGCTTGTTGATAAGAAATTGTTATTATAGAAACCCCAAACCTCTGTTAATTTTGATGAGATATTATTCTCAAGTTGCCTTTGATTAAGAGCAAGTACATTTTTCTTGAATAAATCCTCATCCATCCAGCCATCTTCAATATAATTAATAATCTCGGCTTCATGATCGGCATAATAGATATAGCCCAATGAAGAGATACGTTTCTGTAGGTTTTTGTCACTATCCTCTTTATCAGATAAGTAACTAAATACACGTTCAATTTCACTTGCTCTGATATTGATGCTTGGCTCATGGTGAACATATGTAAGAATTGCAATTGTACTAAGAAGATCAAATTTAACAGCATCTTCTGAATCCTTAATAAATTTCATTAACCCATTAAGATTCCACTTTATATGTTTGATTATCCTTATATTGTTTAAATTCTCAGATTTAAATGTGTTACATATAAGGTCTCTACATGAATGATGATTAAACTCTATATCTATATTATTAACCGATTTAGGTGAGTACTCTAACTCCAAATCAATCACTTTTTCCCTGTATCGGTCGATTTCTGTCTTATCTTCTTCATTCAAAGTATCATCGTTGAATATCAATACAATTTTACATTTACTTGATTCACTTAGGTTAGAGACATAACCAAGTAAAGTAGACATTGATAATTTTTGAGACTTTCTTTCTAAATCATCTATACAAATCAGATAATCATTAACCAATGAATTCTCAATGGCTGACATAGCATTTGCATACTTTGAAACTTGTGGAATATTTTTTGCGATATTTCCGACTTTTTTTAAGTTTGATTTGATCGTAGAAGAGTTAGTGTCAGACTTCATTGGTCTAGCATTATAGAAGACGCCAGATTGTAGTTCTTTTAAACCATCCAAACCAAATAAAGATATATAAGAGTAGTTAGAGAAATCTAGTGAATTTGAATGATTTTCTACAATTTTGTTCCATTTAAAAGTCTTTCCTACCCCCCATTTCCCCTTAATTACTAACACCTTTTTCTCATCATGTTTGAGAAATGAAACTACGTTTTCTTCGAAATTTTCCATAACCCCACCATAAATTGTATAACGCCCGCCTAACACTCAATGTGTTGGCGTGGCTTTTTGCGTTGTTTGCCAAAACCGTGACAACTAATCATTTTCGGAGTTTAGGCGCTTGTTAGTTGCTTTTTGCAAACTGCCAAAAGTCTCTGTTTGCGAATAAAACCCAATTTAAACTTTTTGGTACCATATAGAAGTAAAGAATTTCGGTAGAGCTTTGAAAAGCATTAAAGTTAACCCAGTTTAAATCTAGCTGTTCAGTTAATCTTTTAGTTAAACCTGAGTCTTTGTATATGCGTTCGAAAGACTCAAATACAAACACAGTATCATTATTTTGAAACTCTGATAACTTTGAAAAAACCTGATTAAACTGTTCTTCAGATAACCAAGGTTCCAATTCTGAATTGGAGTTTTTAGTGATTACCCAAGATTTAGAAGTAAGCTTTAATTCTTGGTCATTTTCAGTATCGATAATCGATTTCAAATCATCAAAATTCAACTGTGACTCCTAAGCCAACTAACGCCCTAATAATGGGCAATAAATTGTTGGCTAAAATGTTGAGGAACGAAAACAGCCAACTGTTTTTTGTCCTTATTAATTAGCTTGTTAGGTGGCATTATACACAGACCTAAATTCACTTTCCTTATTGATTGAACTGAGATGTACAATAATGGGATTAAGTTCATGGTATCTATGGAATGCACTGAATTTCGAAAACTCAAACACCTCAAATAACAATTCATCATCATGCCAAGTGGTGAGAACAAGTGACTCATCTGGAATTTCAGCATTTTCGAATTGTGCGATGTTAGCCAAATCAACTGATGTATCCCATGAACTTGCCTCAACCCCCCAAGCCATCATATATAGACAACCAGAATCGACCAACCACTTACTAATTTGATTTTGGCGCAGTTCAGAAACTTCTTCCTCTACTACAACGATAGATTTGAACTTGCCAAAACATGAAATATCTGGAAGTTCACATAAACCGGAAAGTTGAACATACTCCATATGACACCTAACGCCTCAATAAGAGGCCAAGTTAAGCTTGGCTATAATCCGTGAGGAACGAACGCGAGCCAAGCTTGACGCGTCCGACTTTATTGACTTGTTATCTAGCCGATTGCTAGATTAAAACGCAAACCCCATTAGAACCACAATGACAATAAATATCACTAAAAACCATAAGCCAATCTTATGGTTACTATCTTGTTGATCAGAATGCGGAACATGTAACTTCTCGATTATTTCTCCGTTACTCATTCCTTTGCAATGAGTACATGTTGTGTCTTCCAACAAATACTCCAATCCGCATCGGTTACATCGCATTGTCTCTCGAGGTTGAACATGAGTTCTTCCACCGATGTTAAAAATTCGCATAGATATTCTTAGGCTATATAACGCCCGCCTAACACGCAATGTGTTGGCATGGCTTTTTGCGTTGTTTGCCAAAACCATGACAACTTTACATTGTCGGAGTTTAGGCGCTTGTTATATTTATGCGCCTGAATATTGCCATAAATTATCAATACGACTGGATAGCATCGCTATTTGACTTATACTCGCAGGTTTATTTAGCAAGCTAATAATCTCTTGATAATTATTAACAATTTGCGTGGTTTGAACAGTACGTGTGCTCTGTTGGCTCAGGATATAGCTGCGAATAATTGACAATAGAGCTTCCATTTCTTGTTTATCTTCGTCCGACAAAGTATTTTGACAAAAGTTTTGACCAAAATCTTTAAGTCTACAAATACCGCTTTTTAGATCGACGTCAGTATTCATCAATTCTCCATTAAAATATAACGCCCGCCTAACACGCAATGTGTTGGCGTGGCTTTTTGCGTTGTTTGCCAAAACCATGACAACTTTACATTGTCGGAGTTTAGGCGCTTGTTATATGACTATACTTATTGCTTCTTAAATTTATGGGAAAAGTAACCGCATACCAGTGAAAGCAATAAACTAAGTAGCAAATATATTTTTACATTACCATCCCAACGACTCGTGAGACGAGAGTATTCGGGTAAGCTAATACAACTTTGGATTTCACTGTTTTCACAAGAATACAGTATGTTAACAGCTTCGGTTGCAAGATCGATTTGGCTACTAGCAAGAAAAGTAAAATAAATACTTAGGCCTACTGCAATAGCAAGAATTAAACGGGCTTTATAGTTCATATACCAAATTCCATTTAGTCATATAACGCCCGCCTAACACGCAATGTGTTGGCCTGGCTTTTTGCGTTGTTTGCCAAAACCATGACAACAAAACATTGTCGGAGTTTAGGCGCTTGTTATATGGATAATTGCTCATTGATACTTTGAATATACTTATCAGAATCTTCTTTCCACATTGGCTCAGATTTAGATATATCTTCAAAAGTGCTTTTAGCTTCTTCCAACTTTCCAGTCTTATATAGTGCACGAGCTTTTGCCCATTGAAAACTGGATTCCCCCGGAAACTTTTCTATGTAGCGATCAACATTATCTAAAATTGCTCTTTGGTCGCCGGAACTATCCCAGTCTGAAATTCTCGTAGCAAATTTATCAAGGATCTTAGGAAACAATGAACGCTTTATATTTAATCCAAAAGCAAATATAAAAAATACTAAAAAAACACCAAACAAATAAAACAAAATATTAATTTTTTCATCCACACTCATAGTTTACATATCCATATAACGCCCAAATAACGGGCTTAAAAAGCTTGGCTGTGTTTTGCGACGAAGGAGCTTAAGCCAAGTTTTTTCAAGTCCTTCGTTGATTTGTTTGTTATATGCCATGTTTCTCCACATGCAAAACAAATTTGTCAGTTAGCTGAGATAATGCTGCTATTAAAGCCTTTGTTTTTGCTTCATCTCCCCACTCAGAGCCATCTCCGGCATATGGGCTAATTGCTACTAATCTAGACGCACCTGCAGAGGATATGGTTAATACATTTGTATTATTTTTCGAAAATGCACCTTCAGTTACAACTATTTGTTTACCTGTGACAGGGCAAACCATCATTAGAGTACTAAAACAAGCTACGCCATAAGGAATCATTAAAGCATAAAGCGCAGAGTTCATTTCAGTCGACGCTGTACGTATTTTAAGGTCAAGACTAATTTGAGTCCGCTCGTCATTTGAACCGTATATTTGATCAAGAGTATTTTTAAACAGTTCATTAAGTTGATTTTTTAACTCGGGAGCGTTACGCCATTTTGCAGGCTCGGTTTCAATGTCGACATTCGAAATTTTAACCAATGGAAACCAATGAGCAGTATTAGGATGTTTTTCTCGAATTGATTGCACCAACCGATTAGTTAACTCGGTTTTATTGCGTTCTATCCAATCAGGCTGAATGTAAAAATATTCCCCTGTATTGAAGTTGTCAGGAGCTGTAGATTTAAAGGAAGTACAACCTAAAAGAGATATGATTGTATAAATTACTATAATTACACGCATGGCTGTCCTTAATGGCATATAACGCCGCAATAAGCGGAAAATTATAGTTGGCTATAATGTTTGAGGAACGAAAAACAGCCAACTGTAAATTTTCCGTTTGATTGCCTTGTTAGGCATAATTAATGCCCAACCCCATACTTAAGAAAGATAGCGAGAGCCCAAGTGGCTACAAAAGTTGCAACATACACTTTATTAGAGTTTAAACTGAAAGATAGTGGGTTTGAATTTATTAAAGAATATAATTTTTTGCGGTCGTCAAATAAAATAGCCAGTAACATACAAAGGAAAACAGCATTGATGTATGGTGTACCTTCCCAACCAAGTGATATTGGAATTATGAAAATACAAACATGCATGGGTAGTAGCATCAAACTAGCAATTAAACGGAAACGACTTATAAGCAATAAGCCACCAATTACTGTTTGCATTATGGCTATGAAATAACCGAATAGACCTAAGCCATATTTTGATAATTCATCAATTAGCCACACAGGACCAATAATATTTGGAAAGCCAGAAATTAATTTACTTAACCCGGCAGAAAAATATATTATTCCGATAGTTACTTGAAAGATGGTTAGAAAATAATTCCATTTAATACTGCTCAAAACCTTTCCTTTATGCCTAACGCCCGCCTAACACGCAATGGTTGGCATGGCTTTTTGCGTTGTTTGCCAAAACCATGACAACATTACATTGTCGGAGTTAAGGCGCTTGTTATGAGTACTACTCTAGCATCATGGAAATGCCCGTGCATTTTTTGCCACACCTTCGAATTTCTCTAAGTATTTCATCAATCTTAGGCGATGTGGTTTTTACAATCGAACCATCTTTTAAATGCAATTCTACATATAAACTGTGCGCTTGAAATGCAGAATCCACATTTCCAGAGTTCAATATTACTATCGCCTCATCCCACGTTACAAATGCATCTCGCTTCTTGATATTAGTACTAGTACAAGAAACTAATAACAATGACGCTAAAATTAACCAATTTCTCATAGTACTCATAACGCCCGCCTAACACGCAATGTGTTGGCGTGGCTTTTTGCGTTGTTTGCCAAAACCATGACAACTTAACATTGTCGGAGTTAAGGCGCTTGTTATACGTACTATGGCAACAGATCCAAGTTGCATTCAACTCTTTGTTTGCCATTTAATGCACTGCAACCTTCCACTGGGTATTTATTTAAGAATTCGATGATTAGTTTATTTGTACGCAACGTTGGATAATTTACATTCATTTGATCACAGTATTGTCCCTGACATATTTGTCCAGAATCATAATTCACCAAAATACTCCAACGTAAATGATTTGGTATTTTTTCGGGGTGTTCTATTGAAGTTTCATAAAAATCAATCAGACGAGACGTCTGTAACTCCTCATCTAGTGCAAATTCAGTTAGCTGGTTTAAACTTTTAACTGTGTCTATCGTTATAGTGTATGTGTTAAATGCCGTTCCTATAAAGAAGCTAAGTACACACATTAAAATAACAAACATTGAGAGTATTAATTTTCGCATAAGTCCCTGTACGTATAACGCCCAATTAACGGGCAAAAAATGGTTGGCTAAAATAAGTGAACGTAGTGAACAAAAAGCCAACTGTTTTTTGTCCCTGTTTAATTTCTTGTTATGTGTTTAAGCACCAATGTATTGAGGTACTTTTTGTTTAAATAACTTAATTAGAGCTGGTTCCATATATTCGTAATTATCTGGAATACCTAAACAAATAACACGTTGTTCTTTTAAGTGTTCTTTAAAATGTGTACGCAGCTTCTTTTTCTGCGCTTGCTCCATAACAAAAATACAATCAGCCCAAACAACATCTTCAATGCCTAAAGGTATTTCTGCGTTGTTATTTAATCCTGCGGAGCGAACATTAACATTTGGTACATCTGAAAATACTGATTCAGCTGTAGGACTTCTTAACTTATTTTGGCTACATACAAATAGTAAATTCATCTACTTCCTAGAGAAACACATAACAGCTTATTAGCGCGAATTCCTGTTAAAGGAAGTTATCCACAGGCTGATTTATCACGCTTATAACCTTTTTTATTTATTAATGTTAATAACTTAGCAGGTGATGTGAGTATAAACAATCGCTTTTTTGTTTGGGGAAAACGAGCCATTTACATAACGCGCCGTGAATGGAGCGTTATGTAAAATTTTTATTTAAATAATTTATCGTAAAATCAGAAGCTTACTAAAAACCTCTACTTAATCGAGCCATATTTAAAATTACATAACGTGCCATGACTATGATAATCCACTAACCTTCACTTAAACCTGTATATGCACACAGTTAATTGATTGCTTTTTATTTTAGCGAAATTATTCAAAAAGACGCACTGCTTTTGCTTTTAACTCTCCATCTAAATATTCCCGAAATAAATTAAGTTTTCAAAAATATGAGACATTAATCCATGGATGGATGTAATTAGAACAACGCAGGACGCAGTTGTCGGGGACGTCGAGTAAGGGATAGTGTTTCACATCATGGATGATGAGATGTCATCAAAACAGGGATGCTTTACTAGATGACCAAAGAACGAATGCAAATATTAAGGCCACCCACTTTTAAAACTATAAATTTAGGTAGCTCGTTATTTTATTCAGTAACTATTAACTGAATAATATTAAGAAGCTTAAATGCTTCCAAAAATTGATATGGGTTCCTCTTTTAATTCTTTCGGCAACTACAATGCTGTGAAATTTACGAAAACGCTTATTTTACCTTTTATTTATCTTTCATCCGGCTGTAATTAGAAGCTTTAATTGAACTTAAGCGAACAAAGTTATCATAATCGATAAACTTAATTAGCTCATGTTTTTCATATTCACCTTTTTTATAAGACAAAAAATAGGTTGATTCATTGAGATCGAATGTGAAAAAATCAAATGGCATACCAAGGGCTCCTCCCTCAACAAGATCTTTATGAGTATGTACACCATCAAAGTCTTCGCCAAACATTAGATTATTATTAAACATAACCCTATAATCACCTTCCCAAGTACCGGTCAAAAACTTTCGATCGACATCAAAGCCTAATTTAGATTTGGTTTTTACTCTAAACGCTTTAGTATCAGAACCTATGAGTTGAATAGTATTATTATCAATAATATTAAATTTCATCTGTTTTTCATTTTCTGGAGTAAAGCTGAAATAACCGTCACCCTTCTCGATTATAATGGGAGATATTGCCGTTTCTGTACTTTCGTTTTCTGAGCCCCTAGCAGAAATATAAAAATTATTTTCAATAACGAATGCATCAAAATAAGTTATATCTAGCTCCTTATTTAAATGCTCTCTGATAAAATCATCGGTAAGAAAATCAGCCTTATCATGACTATCCCTATAACTAGACATTTCATTAAAAATTTCGTTGTAAACTTTATCGTAATCATAAAATGTCCAAACACCATTTATCTCGAAGTCAGTTTTTTTACCTGTGCAGGAAAATAAAAAAATGGATAATATTGTTATCAGTGAAACTTTTAAAATATTTTTCATATAGAACTCTTCTTAATAAATAACATTACCACCCACTTTAAATATTTACACCCACATATCATTTGGGGCTGTAAGTTCACTATCAGAATCACCTGTATTGACGACGCCTTTTGGCTCAACAAGCATGATTTTACATTCATTAACGGCTAAAGGTTTGTGCTCCATTCCTTTAGGTATGACAAACATTTCTCCTGAATTAAGCGTTACAACCCCTTCACGGAATTCAATATTGAGGGAGCCTTCAATTACAATAAACACTTCATCTGTATCAGGATGGTTACGCCAAACAAACTCCCCTTCGACTTTTGCTAATTTAAATTGATAATCATTCATTTCGGCGATAACACGTGGAGACCAATGATCGTTAAACTTAGTGAATTTTTCTTTAAAGTTGATGGCATCAAACTTCATTTTTGTCTCCATGTTTTTATGTTGTGCTAAACGTATTTAACAGCCGCTGATTTAGCTGAGTTATGGCTATTTATTGGGAATGATCACAAAACTTACTCTTTATAACAGTGCAGCTTATTAATAACCGCTCTGATTATTCATAACCGTGCTACTGAATAATATTCAGCTGTTTAAAAGCCTCTAACGTTAGTTTTTTTCTTAGAGGTAAATCTGAGTTTTGTTTTATCTCTAGATGATTGGCAAAAAACCAGGTTTGATTATTTGTTACAAGGTAGCCTACATACCAACCGTCTTTACCTGACCACCCTGTTTTTGACCAAATTTTTATCTTGCTATCACTTTTTGACAACATAATGCGTTTTAATGTTTGTATGTGCTTTGTTTGTATTGGTAGGTCTTCTGCAACTAGCTTTCGTAAAAATTTGATCTGCTCTTGCACTGTAATTTTTAAATCACCGGTTAACCAAAATTGAGTAATGTCATCACCCGTTAAGTAGTTTCCGTAATCAAAGTCTTTAAGGTATTTGTGGTACTTTACATGCCCTACTTTTTTGGCATAACGCTGATAACACCAAACACATGAATATTGAAAAGCGGTTTTAAGTGTTTGGTCTTGATTCCATGCTGCGTATTCATGCTCAGTGCCATCCCAAGTAATGATCTCAGATAGGTCTTTAATTAAACCTTCTTGTAATATGATCAATGTATTAGGGATTTTAAATGTTGAAGCTGGAACAAAGCGCTCGTTGTTAACGTTATATTGATATTTTATTTTGCCGTCTAAAGACTCAATGAGTATTGAGCCAGTAACGTTATTTTCTTTGTAAAGTTGTTCTATGCTTTTGTTTGTATTGTTTGCTAGAACATCCTCAAAACTATAAGAGTTTAGTGATAAAACGAGTGTAAATAGTAAGATTAAATATTTCATAATTTCCTGATGTTAATGTTATTAGAGGGGTTTTTACTTTAAAATAGTAAATTACTACTTTTAACGTAAAAATAGCCAATAAGAGCCACGCTTGCATATAAAAGTGTTTTTAATGACGTTAGCCAATTGTGCTTAATGTTAAATAAAGTAACTGCAATTGCAGATATAAAGGCACAACACCAGATAATAACAATCACAAAAGCAAACAGTAAATCTATTACATCGCCTAATCCATAAGCCTCTTCTGGTGCTACAGGTATATGTGGATATATTTGAGATCGATACACTAATCCGCTGAAGGCGAAAATGTGAATAAAAACCGCGCTAAATGCTAATAATTTATCGAACTTTGATTCCATTTATAAAATAACTCCAAGGTGTATCCATAAAAGCTTAAACCTTAGCTGGTTTAATTTACGTTTAAACAATCGCTGTGTGTTTAATTATTGTTTTTATTTGAATCTTTGAATGGGTCTGCAGCTTTAACTTGTAGCAGTTCTTCTTCGGTTAACATCTTGTAATCTCTTGGATAAGGCCAGCCGTAACCCCATCTAAATGGTGTTGGTAAATATGGATTACCACCTACTATTACACCAGCGAGCATAAGCTCTGCTATTTTGGGTTGCCCTACTTTAGCAACACAGTTTTTCAGTTCTTTGTCTGCTATTTCTTTTTGTTCGGCTGTACCACCTTGCCAATATGCGTAATCGTGTGCGGTGCAACAAGCTAACCACAAGTCTTTATGTTCAAGTGTTCCGTCGGGGAAAATACTGCAACCGTCGGATGTAAACGGCTTAAGTTTTTCAGCAAGCACGCTATTTGATGCAAACAGTGTTATTAATACAAAAATGAGAGTTAACGCGGTACGCATGTTCTTTTACAACCTAAAATTGATACAACTTATTCAGCGGTTTTACAGGCTAATTTGTAGTAATGATTATTATTGAATTCAAAGTGTTTTATCACAGTTAATGGGGTTTTTCTGGTGTGTGCTTCGTAAGAACGTGGATTTATTTTATTAATAAAGGTAACCATAATTGGATAGCGTTTGGACATTTCACTTAAAGAATAATTGAAGATTTTTTCAAATACGCCTTGGCCTCTTACTGACTTATCTACACATACTGGGCCGTATTGGTAAGAGTTATCTTTAGTAATGCTTTGCCCCAAACAAGTAGAGTCGTCTAAATGTTTGATCATAAATTCAAACATTGGCCACTGAGACCAATAATCCCAGGATGCAGCCATTGCGTAAGCCACTATTTTATTGTCTACGCTTGCAGTAAAAAGCCCATTTTCATGCTGAATTAAATTAGTTAAATGCTCTTTAGTAAAGGCGGTAGTTATAAAGCCATCGGCTTTATCGTCTTCACTTATAGAGTCAACTTGATAGCGGTAATGCAGTGCTAATATTTCTTCAATATTGGCTAAAGTGGCTGTTTTTAATTCTATATTCATTGGGTGCTTACTTAAGGTTGGCTAATTTTGTAAAAAAGTTAAATGAAACTCAGTGTATTAGATAAATACACTAAGTTTTATTAATCAGCAGTGTTAGTTACCTGCGTGAGACTCTCTATGTATATCAATAACTTCTATTGTTAAAATGTAATCGCCTAGGTCTAATTTTTTCATCTGTAATAGTATTGAACCGCTTAGTTTTGCTTTTTGCTCGTCAGTACGTCCAGAAAGTATTTTTGCCGCAATATGAATAAACGGACTTTTTGTTTTACCAACTTGATAATTCGCGTATGACAATGTTCTGGTTTTTATGTCATTTTCATTAAACAATTCTGACGCGGCAGCACCTGTGAATACTGAACTGATAAGCTCATCAATGTTTTTATTAAAATTTTCTGAATGTTCAATTATGCAATGTGGCAAAGTGTAACTCCTGTTGAAATATACAATTTAGTAACCGGCTAATAACGTAGATACTTACTAGATTACCGCCTCTTTTTATTTTATATATTTGTAACAAATACACTACCGCTTTGCTAGTTATAATTCATCAATCACGGTTATATAAAGGGCTTTATTAATTAACTGAGCTTAGATTATGCTGGTTTAAACACGTCACTACTAAGCTCTTTGTTACAAATAGATACATAATATAATCCCCCTTATTACTTTTAATCAAAATTTTAACTAAAAAATTATGATATAACATTACGTTTTAATTCACCCATCTCGTTAATCGAAATAATAGAAGAATTATATTATGAAATTTAGCCCTATTAAATTGGCACTGATCACTGCAATTACAGTGAGTTCAGTTGCACTTAGTGGTTGTATGACCACAACCAATGAAACATCAACAAAAGCCTCAATGGAGCAAACCGCTCCTGTTATTCGTGATTTTAACGAAGCATTATCAGCCGATTACGCCGCTATGCGTAAACAACAAATTAGTGATGTTGGCTACTCGCTTTATTTCAACATAGGTCATACGGAAACTTCTTATAATGGTAAGTCGGTTATTGACTTCACTATGGCTGAAGGCAATAAGTCACCTATTACTATCGACTTTGAGTCTGGTAATGTTGAGTCTGTTAAAGTAAACGGTAAAACAGTATCGTTTGATTATGAGAAGTGGTTTATCTCTATTGCGCCAACGGCGTTTACTAGTGGAAAAAATACCATTGAAGTCATTTATAACCGCCCTTATTCAAATGATGGTTCTGGTTTACATCGTTTTAAAGACCCTGCCAACGGTGACGTTTATTTATACTCTGACTTTGAACCTTACTCAGCAAACAAGATGTTTCCACATTTTGACCAACCAAACTTAAAGTCAACTTACAAAGTAGAAGTTGATGCACCAAGTCATTGGCAGATCATCTCAACAACTCGTGAAACATCAATTGTTGAAAAAGAAGGCGTTAAACATTGGGACTTCCCAGTGTCAGCTAAAATATCGTCTTATGTTTTTGCACTTCATGCCGGTAAATATGCGGTATGGGAAGACACTTTCCACGGTAAAGATGGCGATATTCCATTGCGTTTGTTTGCTCGTCAAAGCTTAGCTAAATACGTAAAAATTGACGATTGGTTTACACCAACAAAACAGAGCTTTAAGTTCTTTAATAACTACTTTGATATTAGTTACCCGTTTGGCAAGTATGACCAGGTTATGGCACCGGATTTTAATTCTGGCGCGATGGAAAATGTTGCCGCCGTTACTTTTAACGAAAGCTTTATTAGTCGTGGTGAGAAAACCACATCACAACGTTTATCACTAGCAGACACAATTGCTCACGAAATGGCGCACATGTGGTTTGGCGATTTAGTGACTATGGACTGGTGGAATGGCTTGTGGTTAAACGAAAGTTTTGCAAGTTACATGGCCGTTTTAGCTCTTGAAAAAGGGTCTGATTTTGACAATGTATGGGATGATTTCTATACCGGATTTAAACAGTGGGCTTACCGAACCGATAAATCAGTTAATACCCATGCGATTGAATTACCAGTAGCAACAACAAGCGATGCCATGACTAACTTTGATGGTATTACTTATGGTAAAGGCGCATCTGTACTTAAACAAGTTCCTAAATATTTAGGTGAAGAAAACTTCCGTAAAGGGGTTAGTAACTACCTTAAAAAATATTCTTACCAAAATACTACATTAAACGACTTCATCACTTCTCTAGCACAAGCGTCTGATACAGATTTAACTCAGTGGACACAAGATTGGTTATATAAAGCCGGTGTGAATACCATTGAAGTTAGTTATCAATGTAATGCTGGTGTTATTAGTGAGTTTGCCATCAAGCAAAGTGCGCCCGAAGAATACCCAACACTTCGCCAACAAAGAGTGAATGTTGGTTTATTTAATTACAGTAATGACGCTATGTCATTAACTAACGAAGTAGCGGTAACTTACAAAGGTGCAAGTACTGATGTAAGTGAAGTTGTTGGTAAAGCCTGTCCTGAATTAGTTTATCCAAACCTTGACGATTGGGGTTATGTACAAGTTAACCTAGATAAGAATTCACTTGAGTCATTAAACAAACATATTAATGACTTTAAGAACCCTTCTCTGCGTTTAATGTTATGGCAGAGCTTGTTCGATAGCGTTAGTGATGCAAAATTATCACCAGAGACTTTTGTCGATTTTGCTTTAAAGAATTTAGACGGTGAAAAAGACTTGAGTGTTATCCGTTCAATTTCAGGCCAACTATCTGGTGCGTTAGGTTATTTAACAACGGCAACACGCTTAGGAATTAAAGACTTTAACGACAAGCGTAACCAAGTGAATGACTTTTACTTTAAACAACTAGAAAATGCTGAAGCTGGCAGTGATTTACAAAAGTTATGGTATGGACGTTTTGTTTCAACCACAAGAACTCCTGCCCAATTAGCTAAGTTAGTGGCAATTTTAGATGGGAAGTTAGCGTTTGAAGGATTACAAATAGACCAAGATAAGCGTTGGAGAATAGTTCGTACTTTGAACCACCATGAAGTTGGTAATTATAAAGAACGTTTAGCTGAAGAGATCAAGCGTGATAATTCTGATATTGGTGCTAAAAATGCGATATTAGCGGAAGTATTACGTCCTGATCCTGCGGTTAAAGCTAAATGGTTCGACATTATTATTAACAACCCTGACAACCTGAAACTAGCAACCTTGCGTTATGCAATGTTTGGTATGTTCCCTGGAGATCAAAAAGCGCTTGAAGCGCCTTATAAAGATCGCATATTGGCACATATTGAGTCATTAAATACACAAGGTAATCTTAAGTTATTAGGTGCTTTTGCTGGCTCTATGTTGCCAACCAGTTGTACCAATGAAAGTTATCAAGAACTTGGTGAGCTTGTTGAAAAATATAAAGACATGAAACCGCAAGTTCTAAAAGGCGTTAAGCGTAGTCACCAAGAAGTTGGTCGTTGTGTGAAGGTGTTAAACTTACTAAAGTAATTTAACCAGAGCCTTAAACTAAAAAAACCAATCAACGCTGTTGATTGGTTTTTTTACATTAGGAAATCTACTTTTTTATCATCTCAAGGTATTAAGGTTAGTAACCTTAACAACCAATGTTAAACCACTTTAGTTCAGTTTAAGGTCAACGACTGCAAATAATATGCAAAGGCTCAAATAACGCCCTATAGATAATGATTAGTTTTTTGTGTCCGTAAAATAATTCCAGTTAAGGTAACGTCGATATTGCTTTGGACTGATGTATTCCTTATACAACATATCCGCCAAAATACGCTTGAGCTTTTTCTTATGTCGTTTAGATAAATATTTATTTTTGAAAATACTGTAATGGTATTTTCTAGGTGATGGCAACATGACTGCTAAGAAAGCGCCCTCTGCGGCATTAATTTCTGACGGTTTTTTATCAAAGTAATATTTGGACGCGTGAGCTACGCCGTATATATCTGGACCAAACTCAGCCACATTTAAATACATCTCTAATATTTCATTTTTAGACAAATGTTGCTCTAATTCTCGGGTAACAAACAACTCGGTAAACTTACGATGTAAGCTTTTTGTATTAGAACGTAGGTACACATTTTTTGCTACTTGCTGAGTGATCGTTGAAGCACCGTAACTAAACTTACGACGCTTAATATTCTCACCAATGGCATTCATTAATGCGTCCCAGTTAACGCCGCTGTGAGTGAAAAACTGACCATCTTCACTCATAACAATTGAATACAATAAATCACGATTAATATTATCTATTCGTACCCATTTGTATTCTTGTTTTTTGCTTTTTGAGTCAATTTTTTCATGAACACTTTCTACCGCAACTTCTCTGACCGTTTGAAAGTTAACGTCTTCTAAATCAGGTACATTGCTAAAGACACTATAGAAATATATGGCTAATAACAATAAGCCAAGCCACACCAAACCACCGGTAATAATGAAGGTGTTTTTTAGTATATGTAAAGGATGTGAAATTGCTGCCTTTGCCGCGCGTTGGATCCTGCCCTTAAGCTTCACGGTAAATTCGCGTACTGCCGATCCCTTTTGTTCTTCACTCATATTTAACCTGTATTTTTAATGGGGTTACTTATTAACAACTGAAAGTTAAATCACTTACCTATTTTTAACTTTATTTTGCCCCTTTGATGATGTTTATAACTTTATACTTTTACTGAATAAATTACTGCTCAGTAGGTATTACTTTATCTTCTATATTGTTTTCAACAGAGCTTTTTTGTTTTCTAAGAAGTCGCTCTCTATGTTCGCTAATTACACGAAATAAGCTTATGTCTTTTTTTACAATACCGACCGCTAAGTCCATTTGTTTTATTGCTTCTTCAATCTGACCATCTGCTTCATAAGCTTCCGCCAAACTATCGTATGTGTTTGCCGACTTTGGAAACTCCATAACATTGCGTGCAAATATTTTAATTGCCGCTTTAGGGTCTTTCTTTTGTACTAAGTGATAGTACCCCATGGCATTTAAGGTATTTTCACTCATAGGAATATGGAATCCAAAGTACTCTGATAACTTAATATAGTGTTCCTCTGCGGCCTTTATACCTAGCCCCATATTTGCAGTGGGAAACGCCCAATTAGCAAAAAGTTCTCTATACGCATAAAACTGACCAATCACAGGCGTTGTCATGTGAGTTTCCTTTTCAAAGTACTCACGTTTGAAAATGAACTCATTTGGCTTTTTGTTATATAAGGCTTCAGATAATTCATCAAATGCGGTTCTCACTTGCCCTTTTTGATCACCAATATTCATATAAAGGAAGTTTTTTAAGGTCGGCGTTTTAGCAAAAAAATTTATCGCATCGGTAACCGTCGATTTTTCATCCCAGCTAAGGCTTGGACTAAAGGCAAAATGCGCTTGAAATAAGTGAGGTCTCGTATGTAAAGAATGTATTGCAAAAAGGCCAGCTAATGCATGGCCTGTGATGATTTTATAGTCTTCAGTTCTGTACAAGCCGTCGATATAAGGAATGAGTTCTTTTTCTAGAAAATCCAGAAACTTGTTCGCGCCACCACCTTCTGTTTCTTTATTGTTTTTTAATGGCGGTGTTAAATCACGAGTCCTATTGGTATTGGCAATAGCAACGATGATCAATTCTGGCACTTCACCAGACAAACTTAAAAAATCTAATGTACCTGATGTATGGCTAAGATTAGATGGACCATCAAGTAAGTACATTACAGGGTATTTACGCTTTGAGTCTTTGTTATAACTACTCGGTAATTGGATAACGATAGAACGTTTTTCACTGAGGATTTGAGATTGAAATTTATCGTGGATTGGTAAACGTACATCAGCAATTGCACTATTGACTGCAAGTAGACTAAAAACAAATACTGCATGCATAAATCGTTTTATCATGATTACTTTCCTTTGCCTGATATCAAATATTTTCTTGTTATTATAATGGCAATAACTTAACAACTATACTTTTGATTAACAATAATATTAAAAAAGTAAACTGAGTCATTAATTGGCTGGCTGTTTAAATATATGCACGCAGTATTGGAACAAATAATACTCCGGCTTTAACTTTTGTATGTTGAAAATAATGAGGGAATTAATTGAAAGCTTATTTGATGTTCTTAAACAAATCATTGTAAAGAACATCAAATAAGTTGGAGATATTATTCGGTAAGTTTTGCTTTAAGGCGGTTTTGTACCACTTCCACTAAAAGGTCTGGTTGGAACTTAGACAAGAAATCATCACAACCAACTTTTTGCACCATCGCTTTGTTAAAGTCACCACTTAAGGATGTATTTAACACTATAAATAAGTCTGAGATACGTGGATCTTTTCTAATTTCATTGGTTAGCTTATAACCGTCCATTACAGGCATTTCAGCATCGGTTATTAACATTAAAATTTCATCTTTAACGTTTTTACCTTCGTCTGCCCACCCTTGTAAAAGAGTTAATGCTTCTTGACCATTTTTCACTGGGATAATTTCAATCCCTAACTGAGCTAGAGTACTTGCCACTTGATTTCTGGCCGTTGGAGAGTCGTCAGCATGGAGTATTTTTCTACCGACAAATTCTGAAAGAATATTTTCATCAACAACACCTTGAGTTATCTCAACTTTGTAATGAATTATTTCAGCTAATACTTTCTCTACATCAATGATTTCAACTAAAACTTCTTTGTCGTCTTCCATTATTTTAGTGATAGCCGTTAAGTAATGCTGGCGGCCTACCGTGCCAGGAGGCTCCATAATTTCGCCCCAAGTCATATTTACAATATGCTCAACTTTACCCACTAAGAAGCCTTGAACACTACGGTTATACTCAGTAATGATTAGATTAGATTCTTCGTCAGCATCCATAGGACGCATACCAATGGCCGATCTTAAATTGATCACAGGAATAGAGTCACCGCGAATATTAGCAACGCCTTCAATACTAGAATGAGAACTAGGTAACATACTTAACTTAGGTAACTTAACCACTTCTTTGATTTTAAATACATTAAGTGCAAAAAGTTGTCGACCAGATAGATGAAATAATAATAACTCTAAACGATTCTCACCGACTAAGTTTGTACGCTGATCAACTGTATTCAGCATATTTGACATAAAGATATTCCTAAATTACTCAAGAGTTTCAAGTTTAGCCCACTTCACAGAAAATAATAACGCTTCTATTAAATTTATAACGTATTGAAGTGAACACTATAATAAATGTTGGATATCCAACACTTTTGATTTAGACAATTTCATCTTAAAACATGCGGTAAAGCACAAAGTTATGGTGTGTAATCTAGCCTAATAACCCTATATTGTATTAAACATATTGATTAATCAATTAAAGGTTGTACCAGCTTTGACGGTTTTATTGCGATTATTCTGACACAGGAGTCAAAATAAAACCCGCAAGGTTTGCAGGTTTTGTTTTGTATTTGACGTTTAAGCTGCGCTTAGCTTGCTATTTTGCTTTGCCATTAACACTAGTATTATTGATAACAAGGCACAAATTAGAAATCCAATCGTCAGTGGCATAACACTTCCGTTATACAAATAACCTATATAACCACCGATGAAAACAGAGATTAAGGTTTGTATAGAACTAATTACTGATGTCGCAACACCTGCAATATGCCCTAAAGGCTGAACGGCCAGTGCATTTAAGTTACCAAACAAGATACCAAAACAGAAAAATGTGGCTGACAAATACATCATTAAAACAAGTAATGCGGGTTCACCTGTGATGACTAAGCAATACACTAAAAACATGGTACTAAAGGCTAATAAACCGGTTAACGACACTAAACATAAGTTAACCATTTTATAGCGCATAACTAATTTAGAATTAGCAAAAGATGATAAACCAACCGCCAAGGCTAATACACCAAAGTACAGCGCAAATTGCTCACCTAATTGATAATGCACCTGTAATAACTGCTGTGACGAACTTAAATAACCAATAAAAGAACCAAATATAAAGCCTGAAGCCAACATGTAATTACGGCTTGTCTTATTACTTAAGGTCTCTTTAATACCGTGTACAATCACAGTGATTGTAAAAGGTAATCGTTTTTCAACTATTAAGGTTTCTTCTTGCCTAAAGTGCAACCACACGATAGACAATAAACTAACAACAAATACAAATGCAAAAATTGCGCGCCAATCACCAACCCATAATATGCCCTGCCCAATTGATGGAGCAATGGCTGGAACTATGATGAAGAACATCACAATCAATGACATAACGCGACCCATTTCAGGCCCTTCAAACTTGTCTCTGATCATAGCTAAACTCACTACTCGACAAGCCGCTGCGCCAAAGCCTTGAATAACACGACCGATGATCATCATGTTAAAATCAACAGCAAACAGTGAGATTAAGTCTCCTAAAATAAAGACGCCAACACCAAGATAAATAGTTTTCTTACGACCAAATGAATCTGATATAGGCCCGTAAAAAATAAGACCAAATGCCATACCAAAAAAGATAGATGACAGGACCAATTGGATATCATTTCCTTCGGCAACTTGTAAATCAGAACCAAGTTGTGACAAAGCTGGTAAAACTGAATCAATGGCTAAAGCAAGTAACGACATTAATAATGCCATCAAACATATAAATTCAAAATTACTGACGGGTTTTGACTGAGAATTCATTTGGTTTCTTAATAGTAATGGATAAAAAAGAGGGTTACTTCTGTTTTTCCTAACTGGGCTAATTAGAATTGAATTCTAACGACGTTAGGAAGCTAACAAGGAACTCGATGTGGCGGGATTTTAGCATAGGTAATGATCAATAAATACGCACATGACAGACAAATACGATGAAACAAGTTATCTATAGGTTAAATGTATTTAATGTTTGTACACATTAAATTCAACCTTGGTATAACTCCAAAGGTAAACCGTCTGGGTCACTAAAAAAAGTAAACTTTTTATTGGTAAACTCATCAACGCGTATTGGCTCTACTTCCACGCCTTTACTTGTCAGGTATTGTGCAACGTCTTCGACTGAATCAACACAAAATGCTAAATGCCGTAAACCTTGAGCTTCTGGAAAACTTGGTCTTGCTGGAGAATTAGGGAAGGAGAACAATTCTATTTGTCCTCCATCTGGCAATTTAATATCTAACTTGAATGAGTTTCTTGCAGCACGAAAATTTTCAGCAACTATTTCCAATTTCAAAATGGATGTATAAAAGTGTTTTGATTTTTCATAATCAGAACAAATAATCGCAACATGATGGATTGATTTAAGCATTCAAATTCCTAAACATTGATACTTATGTCATAAGCTTTATACATAAAGTTTAAACATGGAGTTTATAAAGGTGGATCTATTTTATCCGCAATAGAGGTATTAACACGAAACCAACCCGCTATAGAATAACGGTCTCGGTTTGCTTTGAGTACTTCATGGGGGAATTCTTCACTTAAAAACGCCACTAAAGTTCCCATCAATGGAATAACTTTGGTTCCGTCTTTATCGTTATCGTCTTTATATATTACTAACTCGCCACCGTCGGTATTAGTCCAACCTGAGTTAAAATAAGCCACTATCGACAACACTCGGTTTGCATCGCCTCTAAATGCATCGTAATGACGTTTATAATAATCACCGGGGCCATAATGAGCAAAGTGACTTTCAAATGAGAACAGTCCTAAAAACAATCTACGATTTAAAAAACTTTGTAAACTTGCAGTCCAATCTAACCACTGTTTACTGGCGTCGGTTTCGCCATTAATCCAGCAAATTTCATCCGTACGGACAAACTCGTTTTTTAGGTACTCATTACCACGGCCAATACCTGCATTAGCGAATTTTTCAGCTTCCATGGTTTGTTGATGAATAAACAATGAATCCGTGAGTTCTATAGGAAGTGCACCTGGTCTAATGCTGTAACCTTGTTGCTCAATATCTTGTGCTATTAAGCCAAAAAGGTTTTCATCTATTGTTCCATTATTATCAGTTCCATTACCATGAAACAGGGAGATTTTTTTTACGGTGACCAAGTTATTCACTCTTTATAAAATAGCAATTATGGGAAATGCAGTACTGTGGTGCGCATCATACTTAAAATAAAAAAAGACACCCTTTTTATCTTGCTGAATATGCAAAATAAAATGGACGTCTTTTTATAAAGAACAAAGCATGTCCTCATTGAAGTACTTTTATAAGAACGAACGGTCTGCTTAATATTTATGACCAAGGAACCTGTCTATTAGTTTTGAGATACGTTCCATGACTTCTTCTTCCACTTGATCAAAGGTTACGTGCAGTTTATCTAGCAACAAAGTCGCCCTTTGTTCTGGCAAAGTTACATCATTCATCAATAATTCTAGCTCTGGCAAGGCCTTGTCATAACGTGGCACTATGGTGAAAGATAATTGAATATAATCTACTTTTGAAAACACTTTATTTGCGACTTCACAAAAAGCTTCTACGTGATCTAACCCATCAGGCCCTAATGACCCCGGCTCAACTCTAACAATTAATTTTAAATCTAAATCTTGACTCATATTGAGCGTTACCTCATAAAAATTCTATTACTATCTAAGCACACTTTTGGCTATTCGGCGAACTTACTACCATCTATTACTTTGATAAATCACTACATAAACCAAACACCTAGGTTAATTTTACAATCTAGGCTGTCTAACGCCATATGTATCATTAAGCCTAGCCCAACAAACTTAAGTGGTTTAATAAAACACAAGGCTAAATAAGCCGGAATAAAAACTAATTGATGCAGAGGATGAAATCCGATGCTACATCTTAGTGGGTCATAAATTGGCGTTGCTAATAAGTGGTCAATATCAACAGCCATAGTTAACATCATAATGATTAAGGCTTTTTGCCAATGTTCACGGAAAAATATTAAGGCAACCAACAAGGGAACAATAAAATGTAAAAGTAGATGGAACATAAAATAAGATCTAAATAATTTATTAACTTACGCATAGTAAACTGCGCTATTTAATCACGCTAGTACTATTGGTTTAATTACGCCTATAAAAAAATTACCATATAAGGAAAACTCGCATACTTACTTGTGTTGTTAGCTGTTATAATGCCGCTAATTTAATTATTTACTACTTTTCAAGGTATAACTTTGACACAAACATCATTTTCATCATTGGCACTTAATCCAGATCTTGTTAGCAATTTAGCGACGCTAGATTATAACGAAATGACGCCAATTCAAGCGCAAAGTCTTCCTTTAATTATTGAAGGTAAAGACGTAATTGCTCAAGGTAAAACTGGCTCAGGTAAAACAGCTGCTTTTGGTTTGGGTTTATTACATAACTTAGATGTGAAACGTTTTCGTGTTCAGTCATTAGTGTTATGCCCTACCCGTGAATTAGCCGACCAAGTTGCTAAAGAAATTAGAAAACTAGCTCGTGGCATTCACAACATTAAAGTATTAACACTTTGTGGTGGCGTTCCTATGGGACCACAAATTGGTTCATTAGAACATGGCGCACATATTATTGTTGGTACGCCGGGTCGTATTTTAGATCACTTAGACCGTGGCCGTTTAAACTTAGATAACTTAAATACTTTAGTTTTAGATGAAGCTGACAAAATGTTAGAAATGGGCTTTCAAGATGCCGTTGATGCCATTATTGATTTAGCACCTAAAGATAGACAGTCATTATTATTCAGTGCCACTTTCCCAGATCAAATTAAAGGTATTAGTAGCAAACTACTTAAAGACCCGATTATGGTTAAAGTTGAGTCTACTCATTCTGAGAGCAGCATAGATCAAAAGTTCTTTAATGTTGATAACAATAACGCTCGTAAACAAGCGATACAGTTATTGTTAATGGAATACCAACCAGAGTCTTGCGTTATCTTTTGTAATACAAAAGTAGAAACGGTAGAAGTTACAGACTTCTTATTAGACGCAGGCTTCAGTGCTATCGAACTAAATGGTGACTTGGAACAAAGAGACCGAGATCAAACATTGGTTCGTTTTGCTAATAAAAGCATTTCAATCTTAGTGGCAACCGATGTTGCTTCTCGTGGCCTAGATATAGACAACTTAGACGCAGTAATTAACTATCAATTAGCTCATGATGCCGACACACACGTTCACCGTATTGGCCGAACAGGTCGTGCGGGCAGCAAAGGTGTTGCCTGTAGTTTATTTACCAATAAAGATTCTTACAAAGTAGTTGAGATTGAAGACTACCTAGGCATTCGTATTAGTGAATCTGAATTACCAGATGCGTCTGTGTTAGAAAGAGAAATTTTCGCGCCTAGAATGGGCACGATTCGTATTGACGGTGGTAAGAAACATAAAGTACGTCCGGGTGACATTCTTGGTGCACTTACTGGAAAAGATGGTATTGCTGGAAAAGACGTTGGAAAAATTAACGTATTAGAGTTCTGTGCTTATGTCGCGGTAGACCAATCTGTTGCCAAAGAAGCATTACACAAGTTAGAAAAAGGCAAATTAAAAGGCCGTAGTTTTAGAGCTTGGCGTATCCGTTAAGCTAAAAGAACACAACTTAATGCTAATAATTAACACAGTAAATGTGTTAATTATTAGCTGTATTACTAATGTTAGAGCCCTTAGCTATAACGAGCTTATTTTAACTGTTATTTATTAGTGTAAATCCTATATGCTAATGATAAGTAACAATCACTTTATCCATTTTTGCCACAAACCCACTTTTAGTTTGCACATAAACGACTTTGTTAGTTACCGCTGTGACATGAGAAAATATCATTTTTACATTCCCTTCCATTACGGTTTTACCGTTAGCCATACTTACTGTGTTTGATGTTATTTGAGGCTGTTCGTTTTCTGAGTGTGTGATTTGTACATTGCCAATATAGGTATGTACTTTGTTGTTGTTTGTTACTACTTCTTTTTGAGCTGTGATCTTGAGCTCTTGGGCGTAAGAAAAGTGGGAAATAACAAATATGCACAGGAGTAATTTTTTGAATAGTTTCATATAAATTCCTTTTATTCTTAACTTCTTTGACGTCTTAACCCTTTAGGTGGTTAAGTACGAGTCATTAAAATTGTTTAATTATATGCGTTACTTACATTTCGACTTTAACTTTCAATGTAAACACATATATTACGGCTCAAAACGTCATGTTCTCTAAAGCCAGAACAACATAGCAAAAGATTTAATTTTAAACAAATGAAAATTATGACGTCACGTGAACCTAGTACTTCATCCTCTATAAACTACATACATTTGTAAATAAAAAATCCATAACATCTTGATTATTTAATCATCAGATAACATCGACTTTAGAGTGAATACTCTGTATAATACGCGCGCTCTAGTTGGCAATAACTGGCATTCAGATCAGTTATCGTTCTGCAAGCCCCACATATCAGGAAATACCCTTTGATCACTACCGCAAATATCACCATGCAATTTGGCGCTGTGCCATTGTTTGAAAACATCTCAGCTCAGTTTGGGCATGGCAACCGTTACGGTTTAATTGGCGCCAATGGTTGTGGAAAATCAACCTTCATGAAAATTTTGAGCGGTGAGTTATCGCCTTCATCAGGTAATTATTCTATTACTCCAGGTAATAAACTCGGTGTGCTAAGCCAAGATCAATTTGCGTTTGAAGAATATTCAGTAGTTGATACGGTAATTATGGGTGACACCAAATTGTGGGAAGTTAAGAAAGAACGTGACCGCATTTACTCTTTAGCTGAAATGTCAGAAGAAGATGGCATGAAAGTAGCTAACCTTGAAACTGAATTTGCAGAAATGGATGGTTACACTGCAGAATCTCGTGCAGGCGACATTTTGTTAGAAGCGGGTATCGACGAAGAATTCCATTTTGGCCTAATGAGCCAGGTTGCTCCAGGTTATAAAGTGCGTGTGTTATTAGCACAAGCCCTATTCTCTAACCCAGATATATTATTACTAGACGAGCCAACCAATAACTTGGATATCCATTCAATAAACTGGTTAGCTGAAGTATTGAACCAACGTAAATGCACTATGATCATCATCTCGCATGACCGTCATTTCCTTAACTCTGTTTGTACGCACATGGCGGACATTGATTACGGTGAATTACGCATTTACCCTGGTAACTACGAATATTTTGTTGAAGCATCTTCACTTATCCGTGAACAGCTATTAACAGAGAACGACAAGAAAAGTGCAGAAATTGCAGAACTAACCGCCTTTGTGGCACGTTTTGGTGCCAATGCATCTAAAGCAAAACAAGCCAGTTCTCGTGCTAAAAAACTAGATAAAATTGAATTATCAGAAGTTAAGTCGTCAAGCCGACGCACTCCTTCTATCTCAATCAAACAAGAAAGAAAATTACATCGCCAAGTTCTTATTTTAGAAGAGTTAGGTCACGGTTATGATGAAGGTCCATTATTCCAAAATGGTAATTTGATCTTAGAAGCCGGTGCAAAACTTGCGGTCATTGGTGAAAATGGCGCAGGTAAAACCACTTTCTTACGTTGTTTAGTTGATGAATTAAAAGCAAATTCAGGTGTGGTTAAATGGTCTGAAAATGCAACCATCGGTTATTGTCCACAAGACAGCACCACAGACTTTGATTGCAACTTAAGTTTGTTTGATTGGTTAAGCCAATGGCGTACTAAAAAGCATGACGACATCGCAGTAAAAGCTATGTTAGGTCGTTTATTATTTACCGCTGACGACTTTGAAAAGAAAGTTAGAGTATGTTCTGGTGGTGAGAAAAACAGACTATTGTTTGGTAAATTAATGATGATGGACTTAAACGTACTTATCATGGACGAACCAACCAATCACTTGGATATGGAATCTATTGAAGCGCTTAACCATGCGTTAAAAGAGTTTGATGGCACATTAATCTTTGTAAGCCACGACACTCAATTTGTATCGTCATTGGCCAGTCATGTTATTGAAATTAAAGATAGCAGCATGGATATCTTCCACGGCTCTTACAATGAATATAAAGCAAGCCAAAAACTAAAGAATAAAGTTGCATAGCTTTATTCTTTAGCTGCTAACAGCTAAGCTAATAATCGCTAAGAAAAATGCCTAGATAATATTATCTAGGCATTTTTAGTTATTACGTCTAATAATCAGTGTTGTATCTATTAATTTATACTAGCTCTTTGTATTTATAACTCTTTACTTTTTAGTACCTGTAACACGCCCAATGTAGCAACCACAGTCGAAACTAATATTGTTGCTATAACACCCGGTATTGAAGTGACCCAAATACTTCCAATTAACAAGATTGCAGAGCCTAGCGCCCACAATAAATCGCCAAATGAAAAATACAAAACAAGTAGTTTATTTGGCGGTGTTTGAGCAGAAGCCCAAATTAAATGAAGGCCATTTACCACTAATACCGCTCCCAACAAAAACAGCACTAATTCTGGAGCCGGATCATCCGCTGATAAAAATAAAGCGATTTCCAGCGGTGCCCATAAAAACATCAAGCCAAAAATAATACAGCTTACTGCGTTAGCTCTTAAAACATTTTTTAATGTGATCATTTTCTTACCCTCATGTATACTTAGTTGACATAGAGTAGTTTAAGGATTTTATTATGTCAACAAAGTTGACAACTAACAATTTGCCAATGGCTGAAAGCCAAACTCTACAATTAGTGCTTGGCGCTGGACAAGTTAATGACTCTATATTTCAATATTTAGCCAACACATTGAAAGACAAGGGTTATAAATTTGCATCTCCTTCGGCGTTAAGCTTTTTGAGTACCTTAGAATGTGGTGTAAATTACGCATCAGACATAGCCAGAAACCTTGGGGTTTCTCGTCAGATGGTCGCTAAAACGGTAAAAGAACTCTGTTCAGCTGGTTATTTAGATCAGGTAGATGATATTGGTAAGCAAAAGAAAATAATCTTTACAACAAACGGAGAAGTTTTAATATCCGATGCAAGACAATTACTAGCGGACATAGACAAGGCGCTAGAAAATAAATTAGCTGTAGATACAGTATCAAGCACACTAACAAGCTTAAATATGATACAAAAATTAGTTAATCAATTAAACAATATATAACGTTCAAGGAATATGAAATGAAAAAGACAATATTAGTTATTGCAACAACATCACTTTTAATGGCGACAACCGCTATGGCTGCCGTTATTGATAAAAAAGCAATTCGCGCTGCAGATGCCAATATTGCAGAGCAAGTTGCAGTGATGAAATCAGATTGTGGTAATACGTCGTTAGAAGTTAATGTTGTCTGGGATGATGTTAAAGGGATGATCAAAACAAATAAAGACGCATTAAAGTCTGATAACTATAAAGGTGTATGGGTTCTTAGTCACACTGGTGAACGTACAGTTGCGGCATTAGAAGCTATGTCTAAAATTTGTAAAACCGATGCGGATTACAAAGAAGAGCTTGCTAAGGTAACAAACATTATTGTGAAACCTAAAGCGAAATTTGACGATTCAAAAAGTGCATTTTCTTTTGCTGAAACGACCATCACCATTGAATCAGGTCATAGAATGACTCGCAGTGCCTCTGACTTTATTACGCCAATTAAAAGCTTATTTTAACGGGTAGAAAATATAAGACATTCAATACTTATACTATTGAGTGTCTTTCTATACCGTTTTAAATCTACTTATCACCGCCCCTGCAAAACTAATTAACTTCTACGTTACCCTGCTAATTAAGTAATATTTGTATTAATAACTTTAACTATAAATAAAGCATCGACATTGAAAACTAAAGGGAAGACGAAAGTAAAGTAAAAAGAGTAAATTTAATATGGGCAAATAAATGAGCCGGTTTAATGGCTTAATTGAATATTTTTAACGGTTACCGCTTGTTGCCACAAAAGGCTAAATAATTCATTTAAACTTAGCTTCGCGTTTTGATTTAACGTTGGCTTTTGATCTGGACTGAAATTTTGACCTTGCCCTGAGCTGTGAGCTGACATTTGTCCTGAACTATAAAACTCTATTTGTCCCCTGTTATCATCCTCAGCTGTTTTATCTGACAATAAAGCTCTTGTTTCTAATTGGCGTTTTAACTCCAAACACACAGGATAAGAAGGTTCTATGATGTTAACTGAGCTTACTTTCAATTCAGCTAAACATTGGTTAATACCTGGGATTAAAAAAGCATAATGAGTACAGCCTAATACCAAGTGATCTATGCCCTTTTCTATTAACGGATGTATATAGTTTTTTATCGCTTGTTGAGTAACGTCACTGTTAAGTTGACCTTGCTCTACTAACTCTACAAACAAAGGACAAGCAACCAACTCCACAGATACTTTATCTTCAAAACGTGACTTTAATGCTAATAAGGATTGGCTTTTAATTGTTTGCTCTGTCGCAAGCAAACCTACAACACCGGTTTGACTTAACTCAGATGCAGGCTTTAATGCTGGCTCTACTCCAATAATAGGAATATTAGTCAACGTCCTTAAATAAGAAATAGTGTGTACAGTCGCAGTGTTACATGCAACAACGATAGCTTTACAACCTCGGTTAACAAAGTAATCGATTATAAGCGACGTACGCTGCTGTAAGGTTTCTGTTGATTTATTACCGTATGGCGAATAAAGGTGATCGGCTATGTAAATAACGTTTTCGTTTGGCATTAAGGTATGAATGGTCTTGGCTATGGATAATCCGCCAACCCCTGAGTCAAAAACCCCAATGGGTGATTGTTGTGTCATTTATCTTAATACCTTATTTGAACTTGTTATATTTACCAGCACGCCAGAGCGAATGCTTTACCAATCAATAAGTGATTGTTGCAAAACAGAAAACACAATGTGCCTATGTTACTTGTTGAGGTGGAATATTGAAATTGTTTATCTATTTTATTTTGTTAGTTTGGCTATTTTCCTTTGCTATCAAATTTAGTTAAAGGCATGATCAGGTTATATCTGTCCACTTTCTGATAAAAAGAATTAAACATGAAAATCATCTCATTTAATATAAATGGCATTCGTGCCCGCATTCATCAACTTGCAGCTTTAATTGAAAAACACAATCCAGATATTATTGGTTTACAAGAAACCAAAGCGCACGACGAAGTATTCCCGTATGCAGACGTTGAAGCCTTAGGTTACACACCTATTGTCCACGGTCAAAAAGCCCATTACGGTGTGGCTATGTTAGTTCGTAACGATGTTGCGGCTCGTATGACGCATAGTCAAAAAGGTTTTCCAACTGACACTGAAGAACATCAAAAGCGTATGGTGATGGTTACCGTAGAAACTGAATCAGGTAACAAAATCACCGTGCTAAATGGTTATTTCCCACAAGGTGAAGCCATTGATCATCCAATTAAGTTTCCATATAAAAGACAGTTCTATGCTGATTTAATGGATTACTTAAATACCAGTGAAGATGCTAGCGAGAATGTGGTTGTTATGGGCGACATCAATATTTCCCCTACTGACCTAGATATTGGTATTGGCGAGCCCAATAAAAAACGTTGGTTGAAAACTGGAAAATGTTCATTTCAGCCAGAAGAACGTGAATGGTTAAAAACATTGTTGGATTGGGGTTTTAAAGATACATTCAGAGAACAACACCCTACTACCGATGACAGATATTCATGGTTTGATTATCGCTCAAAAGGTTTTGACGATAACCGTGGATTAAGAATTGACGTTGTTTTGGCCACACACGGCTTAAATGATAAGTGTTCTGAAACTGGAATAGATTACGAATTACGCGGCATTGAAAAACCATCTGACCATGCGCCAATATGGTCTGTATTTGATATTTAACTTTATATTCAATCTTAAATAGGAATGACAATGAAATTATCAGCAAGTTTATTACTACCATTAATGTTTGTATCGGCATCAAGTTTTGCTGACTGGACACTAAATAATGACAAGTCCAACTTAAACTTTATCTCAGTTAAAAAATCAGCGGTAGTCGAAGTACATCACTTTAAAACACTAACCGGTACTGTAGAAGATAAGTCGGGAAAAACGAGCATAGAGATTGATTTAACAAGTCCTGAAACTATGATCCCTATTCGTAACGACCGTTTACAGTCTATGTTGTTTCAAACTGACATGTATCCAAAAGCGATAATCATGGCTAAGGTTGATGCTAAAAAAGTAAACCAATTAAAGTCAGGTCAATCGTTTCAAGACAAACAAACGCTAACCTTAGATTTACATGGTGTTAAAAAGCTATTTGTTGCTGATATTCAAGTAACAAAATTAGCCGCTAACGTTATTAACGTAAGTTCGGTAAAACCTATTGTGTTAAACGCCGCTGATTTTAAATTGGTAGAAGGTATAAACGCACTAAGAGACATCGCTGGTTTACCGTCCATCACAACACAAGTTCCTGTGACATTTAACTTAGTGTTTGATGCAAAATAATCTGCTAAATATCTTGTGTGAATACACAAGGTTTAAACGGATATTTTAAATGGTTATTCTAGGTGTATTGTGAAATGTATTATGCGCTTTAGAGTTTGATCTGCATGTTATAAAAAAGGCTGTTGTTGTTACTAACGACAGCCTTTTTTAATCAAATTTGCTCTAACCTTACAGCCCTACAGCCCTAAAGCCTTATCAGTCTTTCAACTTAAATGCAGTAATGAATTTTGTTATACGTGCCGCATTAGCGCCTAAATCACTCATACCAACACGAGAGATAGAACGTAAATCAATTTTACTGCCAGAATCCGTCATTTGAACACGAATCGCCACGTCGTCTTTAAACGCCCAAAGTAAAGTGGTATCTACCGCTTCAATCATGCCTGAGTCTTTGTTCTGAGCAACAATTTCCCAACCTAAGTCGTTAGTTACATCAACAGCTTTAGCAAAGGCCGCATCTACATTAAGTTCACTGACGATAGTTTGCAATTGCGGATATGCAGCCTGTTGAAGAGGCGCTAATTTTTCACTGTCATAATCTAACGGATTACTGTTTTCACCACGTAATGCAACAATAACTTTAAACTTAGGTAAATCAACCGTGTCTGTGCTTACCTGATGGATAAATGGCAAAGACTTAGCTTTAGCCGCTTGCATTGACAATCCAACAACCGGTAATGCCACTAATACGGCAACTACCGCACACGTTTTAGCTAGGTCTTTTTGTTTTTTCACTAACGCAAATATTGCGACCAATATCGCAATCAACAACACAGCCATACTGATAAACCCAGTAAGTTTAATGATTTGAAATGAAGTCCCCATAGACCAAAGCTCTAATCTATAAGCAATTATCGCAACAGGAAAACCAAGTAACAGAGGAATTACTGCGTATTTTAAAAATTTTGTGATGTTATCGATAACCATTATATTTCCTTAAATAGAGGTTGAATGTGTGTTGTTCAGCGCAGCATTCTTATTTAAACGGCTCCGCCAAAGCGATTTGGTGGTATTTAAACGCATTTAAAACATAAGCGCTATTGATATTGAGACTTTATTTTGAAATTGCATTACTTTTGGCACGGTTACTTAGTACATTAATTTAAGCTGACGAATATCAGTTGTAAAATTGAACTGCCTTTACAAATCATGTCGTTCGCATTACTGTTGGTTTTACGAACAATTACACTTAGTTATTTTAGGTGCTGTATTAGCTGTAATGCTAGATGTGCTACTAGATACATTACTCGGAAGTATTCCTGAGCTATTCCTTAACTATTTCAGAACTAATAAACTAAAGCGCAAATTTAAACTGGTGTAATTAAACGAGAAGGATTTCCAATTGACGGCTCACACGCAAGAAAGCTCTAACTCAAACAATGTAATGCAAAACTACAATACCGACACAAGTAAGTGGGCTATTGCGGTGCATAGAGTAACCACTACCAGTGCCGAGGTATGGGTTGGAACACTTTTCACTACGCTTATAAAACCTAAACATGCTCGTGTACACCTTATTGAAGATGGCAAAATTGTCCAAACCAAATACATTCAAAAATCCAATTGGAAACGCCCTTTCAGTTTCACTAAAAAACGTTTTTTCTCACTGCAAACCTTTGACAATTTAAAGCCCAACACCTGTTACAGCGTTCGTTTTGAACGGTATATTGCACCTGATGAACAAACATTACCAATTGGCTGGGTCCCTTTAAGAAATGCGTATTTATCAACATTGCCTGAGCAAATTTCTGAGCAATCTTCTTTCACTGTTGGTTTAGCGAGTTGTTTTTATCCTCATAGAGACGGTGGACGTGCGGCTGAAGCCTACCAGGCACTTTATGAAAGAGGCCATAAGGATATAAAACCAGACATCACCTTCTTAACTGGTGATCAGGTCTATTTAGATATCGGCTTTGACTCTCTTTCCAGAGATCCCGATGAAATAAGACAACGAATTGGTAGTGATTACGCGGAAAATTGGCAACTATTAGGCGGTATATTAAACAGAGGCGGTACCTGGATGTTGCCAGACGATCATGAATATTGGAATGACTATCCATTTCATGACTCGCTCATTCCACAATTACTGGCATTAAAATTACAAAGTGTACGTGAACATTGGACCCGAGCATCTAAAGATGCAGTTAAAAACATTCAACGTTCTCCCAAAGTTGAAACCTTTAACATTGGTAACGACCTATCCTTTTGCCTTGCTGACTTACGATCTTACCGGTCTAAAAGAAACTTTTTACCACCAACCGCATTTAAGCAATTAATCAACTGGGCCGAGTCACTTACCAGCCCTGGCGTGTTAGTTATCCCTCAGCCGCTTATTGTTAACGTGAACAATACAGAAAGAAATCTGTTGAGCTTTAACGCACAATATAAACAATTATTGGAGGCATTGGGCAGTACAGGCAACAATATTGTGATCCTATCTGGTGATGTTCATTATGGACGTATTGCCTCTTGTCCAATTGGTGATAACGGAGCGACATTAACTGAAGTCATATCTTCTCCTATGTCCAACTTAACTTACCTAAACGGCATCGCAACCGCTAAACCTGAGTTTACTCCAGAACAATTTCCTCACTCAGACAGTTTACCCAAAGGTTGGCAACAACAAACAGTCTCTTACTACCAAGACTTTTCAGTAAGCACCAAGAAAGGCTTCCTGTTCTCACCATATCCAAAGGAACGTACACGAGAGCACTTTATGACGGTTGGCTTTAAGAAGGTGAACGGGAAATTACAAATGACCGTCAACGCATGGCGCATTAGAGAACACGACCCAGACACCTATTTACCAAACAGTGACTTTGGCAAAGCTTATCGGGTACTTTTGAGTTAATCGGGTACTTTGCGTTACGTTAAATGTACAAAAGAAATTTATTTCAAAGCCCATAGGAAACCTGACATCACAGACAAGAATAAAACCTAACTAAAAAGCTAAGTTGAAGATTTTAGATGAAAAAATATTCGTATTTACTTAATTAAAGGAATTTAATGACAAATAACTTATTAGAACTATGCTCAAACATAGAGCCACTATGTCTTTACTGTAATAAATTTGTTATATTAGCGACTTATTCAACTGGAATTTTCAATTAGTACTTAATGAGTAGTGTATTATTTACTTGGCATAACAATGGCCACTCAATCTCTGAGTTTGAATCAGGCTTAAAGCTAGCCTTATCTAGTGATGCGTCGAGTCTATTAATTCTTGCATGCCAAGATAATCAGTTTACAGCACCGCAAATCAATCCTTTACTTTCTGCCTGCCCCCTACCTATTTGCGGTGGTATTTACCCTCAGTTAATTTATAAAAATCAACTGATGGAACAAGGCTGCATTATCATAGGTTTTGAGCAAGAAGTTGACATAAGCCTTATTCGCCAGGCATCCAAACTAATCACAGATGAACAATTAGTTGAAGCCATAGAACAAACTTCACTTATGAACGCTCAAGTATCAAGCAATGGCAGTTTGCTGATGTTTTACGACTCGCTGGTTAATAACACTGAAGACTTTCTTGACTGCTTATTTGAGTGTTTAGATTATCAAACAAATATTATAGGCGGCGGAGCCGGTAATTTAGAATTTAAGCAAACACCTTGTTTATTTACCAATGACGGCTTAATTGACGACGCTATTCAAATCGTGGCTTTAAAGAGTAAAATAACCACAGCAGCAACCCATGGTTGGCAAATACTAAAAGGCCCTTTCCTTGTTTCTGAAGTAGATAAACAAACGGTCATGAGTTTAGATTACCAACCAGCATTCAGTCTTTATAAAGATGAAATTGAAAGCATTAGTAGCCTTAGGTTTGATGAGAGCAATTTCTTTGAGATTGCTAAAAATTACCCTTTAGGAATACAAGGCATTAACAATCAACTTATTGTACGAGACCCTGTTTTAACCAAAGACGGTTATCTACAATGTGTGGGAAGTATTCCGGTTAATTCTATGGTGTATTTGCTTAAAGGCAGTTCAGATTCTTTAATTGCAGCAGCCCAAGATGCGGCGATAAAAGCCACCACTAATCTTGATGCTTCTGCCGATAAAATTGATTTTTCTGCGACTATGGTATTTGATTGTATTAGCCGTGCATTATATTTGGGTGATAAGTTTAATCTAGAGCTTGATTCAATATCTAAACACACATCCGAGCAAACATTATTTGGTGTGGTGTGTTTTGGTGAAATTACAAATAGCGAAAGTGGAGCCATAAAACTACTTAACAAATCAACGGTTATGGGCTCTTGGTAACTTTAGGGATAGCTTGATAAGTAAGCTTAAGGATCAAAAACACAATGAACAACGCACTATTTATAATTTCTTTACAACATGAAATTGCCATGGCTATTGGTAACAAGTTAGATCTTAAAGACATGTTAAAAGTTTTTTTAAAGGTGTGTTTCAATCGTCTCAATTTAACCAGTGGCCATATTTATATGTATTGTGACGACAATGGCCTTCCCATCAAATTGGCGACACAGCAAAGTGCCCCTCATCAACATTTATTAAGCATACCAAAAATGAAGGATGGGCAAGCGTCCTGTGCTGACCGAGAGCTATCTTCTTTTGTAAAAGAGTTAGATGAGATACAGCAGCCACATTCATTCCAGTGTCATAACTCACAGTACTTGTTTGGCTTTATTATCCCTCAGCAAGGTTTATTGATTTTTGAAACGCATTATCCTCTAGAAGATACGATACAAAAAGCCCTTACCCCTATTTTGCAAAAGCTAGCAACAAGCTGCTATTCCTCCATTGTCCATGACTCTTTGGTTCAAGAAATACACTCAAGAGAAGTCGCTGAAAAACAAGTTATTTACCATGCACAACACGACGGATTAACCGGATTAATCAACCGCCAGCATCTAAATAATTTATTAGACCACGCCATTACCAACGCAGTTTTTGACTCACACAGTGGTAGTGTTATTTTCATAGACTTAAATAAGTTTAAACCCATTAATGACGTTATGGGCCATACCATTGGCGATCAAGTACTATTATCTTTTGCCCAAAGATTACAAAGTCTAGCGAATGAAAATATCGACGTAGCTCGTTTTGGCGGCGATGAATTTATTTTAGTTATCAAAAAGTTACCCGATGATCATCAAAGAGTAATTGAACAGACGATACAAAAAATCAATAAGCTTTTGTCCGTACCTATCATTTTCGAAAGTAACTCATACAAGTTAACGTGCTGTATTGGCTACGCCATATTTCCACAGCAAAGTAGTGACGTAACCAACATCATTAAGTTTGCTGATATAGCCATGTATGAAGCTAAAAAAGCCAATACATTACAAGGTATGCAGTATCACACCGACATGTCAGACAAGATCAATAAGCGTTTAGCTTACAGCGATGCCATGAAGCAAGGCTTAACCAATAATGAGTTTAAGTTATATTATCAGGCTCAATACAATCACAATGGCGACATAATTGGAGCCGAAGCGCTGATCCGTTGGGCACACCCTATTTTCGGAATGGAATCCCCTTCTATTTACATTCCAATTGCAGAAGAAACGGATTTAATTTTAGATATTGGCCAATGGGTGCTTGAACAAGCGTGCCGAGATATCTATCAATTAGAACAAAAACACTTACCGACTACTTTTAGAAATATCGCCATTAACATTAGTGCCAAGCAACTGATCCAACACGACTTTCAGTCACTCATATTAAAGACAATTAAAAGCCACAATATTATCCCAAGCCACCTCACCTTAGAGCTAACAGAAAGTTTATTGATTGAAAATATAGATACCTCAATTGAGCTACTGCGTAACTTAAAGGCAGAAAATATTGGCTGCGCTATTGATGATTTTGGCACAGGTTATTCATCATTAACCTACCTACAACGCATCCCAGCTAACGTGTTAAAAATAGACCGTTCATTTGTGACCAACATAGACCAAAGTAATGAAAGCATTGCGATAGCGACTATGATAATTAGCTTAGGGAAAATGCTTAATATGGAAGTATTAGCTGAAGGCGTAGAAACCTCCGCAGAACTGGAATGTTTAAAAACCTTAGGGTGTTATCACTACCAAGGTTTTTACTTCAGTAAACCAATGCCACTGCCTGAATTAATGAGTTTATTAGATGATAAAAACAGCGGTAAGTCGTAAGCTATAAGCGGTAAGTAAAAACAATAAAATATAAAATGAAAGCGAACTAAGAGTTCGCTTTTTATTAGATTTAAAAACCAGTGTCACTTTTATTTTTAACTAGCTAACGACCCAATAGCTTCAGAGACGGTTAAAAAATAGATTTTAGTAAGACAAACTGAAGCTTTATTAAATTCATGAGCACGTATTAAGTCAGTGGCTTCATCAGTAGACAACGCCCTATCTTCTTTAGTCAATTCAAGCTTCCCTGAGATAACCTCTATTAGATAACAATGACCTAATGAGTCAATAACATAATCATCGTCACTAAAAATAAGTTCGCTACATTCTGAATTCAAATTTTGTAGAGAATCTAAGTAAATAAGCTCATCATCACCATCAAGTTTCAACATGCATGGCCAAGAAATCATAACAGCTACCCCACGCTTTTAAGGTGTAAATAATAGTTGGCTAAAATAAGCAACGAAGAAGTGAAAGCCAACTGTTTTTTTGCTTGAACGCGTTGAATTTATTACGCACTTAAATAACTCCATTCAAACAACTGTCAAATTTAAGTGGATGGCCTTGTTTATAGCCAATACAGTATCGAGTGAATTTTTAACACCTACTTTTCAACTAAGAATTAACTTTCATTCTCATTCGGTTAAAACAGAAACCGTTCATTACTCTTTTAAAAAATCAGGTTTTTCATACGTTGGAGCTGGATATTTATAGAACCCTTCCCTTGTTGAAACACCTAATTTATTTTTATCTAAATAATTATCTTTTAGATATTTTACTGCTTTAATCTTTAACGGATCCTTGGTTTTATCAGCTGCCATTTTATTAATATTATAAGCTGTTGTAATCCCTACAACATCCAAAATCCCAAAAGGCCCCAAAGGCGCCCCAGTTGCTTTCATCCATGTTTTATCTATGGTTTCTACATCTGCCACTTCATTTACTAATAAATTGGTTGCTGCACTTAACAAAGGCACTAATAGAGAATTTAGAATGTAACCAGCTTGTTCTTTATATAGCGGCAAAGCCAACATTCCTATAGCTTTAGCAAAACTCACTACATCTTCAAAAACTTTTGGATCGGTAGTCGGATGCCCCATAATTTCTGCTGTATTGTGAATCCAAATAGTATTAGCAAAGTGCAGAGCTAAAAACTTAGAAGGTCTTCCAGTAACATCCGCAAATTGACTAGGTAAAAGTGTTGACGAATTAGTTACAAAAATAGTTTTCTCAGGGGCCACTTTTGTTAACTTGTGGTAAAAATCAATTTTAATTTGGGGATTTTCAGGAACTGCTTCTATTAATAAATCTGCATTTTTTACAGCTTCTGCTAAATCTGAAGAATAACTTAGTTGCTTATAAGTCTTATCCAATTGTTCTTGCGTAGCATTTAAATCTTGTTTAAATGCTTCACTCATGGCTGTAAACTTTGTCTTCGCTTTCGCTAAAACCTCATCATTTATATCATAAACAGTGACATGAAACCCATGAAATGCTGATTGAAAAGCAATTTGGTATCCTAAAACACCACTTCCAGCTACGGTAATATTTTTATAGTTCATTTTTATAGTTCACTTTTTAAGTTGAAGCCTAACAATATTCTAAGGAAAACTATCATTATAAATATTAAGGCTGTTATATAAACAATGCTTAAACCCCCAATAAATGGGGGAATTAAAATGAAAAACTATTGTTCCAATTACTGATATCAATGTCGAACCCTAATTAAGCACGCTCATTATTTTTAATTGAATGGATATTCCAATAGCCATTAATCCTCTAAATAATAACCCAAAATCCGACATAAGAAGGGAAATGACAATAGTCATAAAATAATTAAACATTAAAAGCAGGCTAACAACAAGGTATAAAATCCCACCTATAAGATACCATCCTCCGCCTTCACTTTTATTACAGATAGCATAAGCAAAACCACGTACCAATATAGGTCCGTGTGGGTTTAGTGTACTTTAAATAACTGTCAAATTAAGGTGGGTGGCCTTTTTATTTGCTAACGACCTCTACGACTGTAAGATCAATTATTGCAAACAAGCTTCATTTAAAACTGACAAGGTAGATTGTTAGTAATAGTTTCAGAGGCTATTTGGCCAAATAATGCCTGAGTAGTTTCGTCACCTTGTAATGTATCAATAAATGGTAATAAATCAGCAGATTCACCAGTAATTGTTTCATACAATACAAATGAGGTAAGTGTTGCCCCTAACGTTGAAGCATGATTTCCATCTGGACTATGAAGTTTTAAACTGGGTAATATTGATAACGTGCTATTCCACGTTAATCCTACAGGTGCAACACAACTTGATTGCTCAGTCGCCATTTCTTTATGAATATTGTGCACATATTCTGCCTCTTTTAGTTTGCCAAAAGGCGGGTGTTCTGGAAACAATATAGGTGTTGCTCCAACTGCTTTAGCACGCTGTATCCAAAGAATTGTAGCATCAGTTGGATAAAGTCTCATTTGACTTTGAGAGTACTTTTGCCCTTGCAATATAACATGAGTCCATTTTTGATTGTTAATCAACTCAGTAATATTTCCATCATTAACTATCGTATCAAGGAATTGACCTTTACGTGTTTCAATAGTTACATTTTTAGCTTCATTATTGTTTTCAAAAATTGTAGTTAGCAATGACTGAATGCCACTAACATGACTATTACCTATAATTAATATTTGGTAGGAAAGTTTATTTCTATTGTCAGGAATAGCCAAATTTTCGGAAGGATTTATCGGTTCAGAAATTGAACCAAGATTAGAGGTGTCTTCTAATCTTGAAGTGCCTCCACAAGCCGATAATAAAAATAACGTTGCCATAATAACTAAGTGCTTTCTCATAATTCCCTCAATTATATCCAGTTGCTCGAATAACCATTCGATTTCTTTTTCTTAAACACCTCGAACATTGCACAATCCTATATTTGTAAACTAACGCCCGCCTAACACGCAATGTGTTGGCGTGGCTTTTTGCGTTGTTTGCCAAAACCGTGACAACTAATCATTGTCGGAGTTCAGGGGCTTGTTATAACTCAAATACCACAAGTCTATTGTTTAAGTGATTTTTTACTTTTTGACTTCCACAGAAAATAACCAAAAAATATCCCTGTAATTGGAAATATTATTATAGAAGAAATTAGCCCATCGAAAAAGTTTCGTTCACCCGTTAAATGCATAATTAATTGAAAAACAATAGCCGTAGGAATACCCCAACCTAAAACACCTTTAAGTAAAATAAAACGAAATATATTCTGATTACTTTGATTCGTACTCATAAATCCTCCTTGAGTTATAACAATTTAATATCGACCCAATGGGCCGTTTTTCTGCCGAAAACTTTCTCATTTTCATACATAGCTTATTAGTATCAGATTATTTAACTTCTTACCAGAACAGGAATTAATAGAAATTAGATTAGCTGGTCTTAGATGATAAATGACCCAATGGGTCGTTTACATAAATATAGGGGAAAGTGTGATGGAACTGTTTTAATAAACAGTGTTTCTTACAAATAAAACTACCCCCGCTCAAATCTTACTTTCAACAGCTTAGCCAAGTCCATATACGTTAACTTCTGTGAATTCGACTTTTTAACGTCGCCCTCTTTTATTAATTTATTACTTTTTTGTAATTGTTCTTCAATTTCTTTGTACCAGCTTTTTAAGCCACTCGATAAACGAGCTTCTGCTTGTTTGCCCAGTAAGTAATAACCATGAACGGGTAACGACAAAATTAATAGTGACATCGCCAATGCGGTATTTAAACTTTCCATGCCTATATAAGACAGCTGTAACCAGGCGGTAATAAACGCAATAACGGGAGCAACCGTTAACGATAAGTCGGCAAGTTTAATGTAACCAGTTTGAGGGAATGAAAGTAAATAAGGTTCTTTTTTAGGCCATGTTTGGCTAAATTTATAACCTGCATTTAAGGTAGTAACTAAAATAACAATCACCTTTATTAACGTGTAATTAATCCAACGAATATGCCATCAGTATAACAGTAACTTAGTAGTATGCGACCAAGGGACGTTATAACAATTTCTTAAACTAAATATTTGTACTAGAATACTTACTTTAATTATGAAGTTCAAAAACTTAAGGTAACTATGAGTTCTGAAAAAAATATTCTAGTTTTAAACTGTGGTAGCTCTTCGTTGAAGTTTGCCGTTATTAATAGTACGACAGCTGAAACCGTGATCTCTGGTTTAGCCGAACGTTTAGGCTCTAATAAAGCAACAATAGCTATTAAATACAATGGTGAAAAACAAGTTGTTAAATTAACCGAAAACAACCAGCATTTAGGTGCTATAGAATATTTAGTTAGTGACTTACATACTAAAAATTTAAGTAACTCGTTAACTGCTGTTGGACACAGAGTGGTTCATGGTGGAGAAGTTTTCACATCATCTGTAATTGTTACCGAACATGTAATTAATGAAATTATAAGAACCAGTGGCCTCGCACCGTTACACAATCCAGCCAATTTAGTTGGCATTCAGGCCGCTCAAAAAAGTTTTCCAACCTTGCCACAAGTAGTTGTATTTGATACTGCATTTCATCAAACTATGCCGCAACACGCTTATATGTATGCGATAGATCGTGATTTGTACACAGGCAAAGGCTTACGCCGTTATGGCTTTCATGGCACTAGTCATTACTTTGTTAGCCAAGAAGCCGCCAAACATTTAAAACAATCGCCAGCTGAAACTTCCGTTATTACCGTTCATTTAGGTAATGGCTGTTCTATTTGTGCCATAGAAAATGGTCAAAGTGTTGATACTTCAATGGGTTTAACCCCAGCTGAAGGTTTAGTTATGGGCACTCGCAGTGGCGATGTTGACCCTGGCCTTATTATTTATTTAATGAATCAATTCAACTACAGCGGACAACAAATTGATGACTTATTAAATAAGCAAAGTGGTTTATTAGGCTTATCTAAAATGAGTAACGACTGTCGCACACTTGAAGAGGCTGTTTTTGGTGATGATAAAAAGCTGAAAGAACAAGCTAAATTAGCGTTAGATGTTTTCTGCTACCGTGTTGCTAAATATATTGCTTCATACACAGTCGCCCTTTCGCACTTAGATGCGATTGTGTTTACCGGTGGTATTGGTGAAAACTCAGATTATATTCGTGCACAAGTTATCAGCCAATTATCTATATTAAACATAAAGTTAGCCAAAGACCTAAATGAGAAAGCTCGTTTTGGTGCTTTTGGTGAAATCCAAGCGCCTGACTCGCAGTTTAAAGTTTTAGTGATCCCAACCAATGAAGAATGGGTTATCGCTCAAGACGCTGCTCGACTATCTGAGAGTAAATAATATGTCCCATAGAATTATGTTAGTCCCCGTTGGATTTGGTGTTGGTTTAACGTCAATTACCATGGGTTTAGTACGTGCCATGGAGCGCCAGGCGGTAAACGTCAACTTTTTCAAACCTATTTCACAGCCTAAACTAGGCGAAAATGGCCCTGAAAAAAGCACCGAGATTTTTCGTAACTTATCTCACCTTAATCCACCAGAGCCTTTTGACTTAACGTATGCAGAAACCTTAATTGGTGATGGTAATGTTGATGTTTTATTAGAAGAAATTGTTGGCCGCTTTGAGTCTAAAATAGACTCCAATGACGCCGTAGTCATTGAAGGTTTAGTGCCAACCAAACACCAAGCTTATGCCAACAAAATTAACCGACAAATTGCCTCGGCACTAGGTGCTGATGTTGTATTTGTTATCGCTCCAGGTGGCGAGCACATTGACTCTTTAGAAGATCAATTAGAAATTGCGGCAGACAATTACGGTGGGTTTGATAAAGAACAAGTTATAGGCTGTATTTTCAATAAAATAAATGCGCCTAAGGATATCCAGGGCAACCTGGCCAATGACTTTACCGAACAACTAGCGGACTCAGCCATTGAAGATGCCGCACATAAGTACCAGCAGATGTCTATTTTTAGACATAAGTTCAAAATGCTTGGTTGTGTTCCTTGGAACCCTGAGTTGATTGCGCCAAGGGTGCAAGACTTACAAAAGTACTTAGGTGCTAAAGTATTAAACCAAGGCGACATGGAATTCAGGCGCTTAAGAAGTATTACATTCTGTGCGCGCACCGTTGGTAATATTTTAGGCAGTGTTCAACCTGGTGTTTTATTAGTGACCCCAGGAGACCGCTCAGATGTATTGGTCGCTGCTTCTCTTGCAGCAATGAATGGGACTAAGTTAGGTGCTATTTTGTTAACGGGTGGCTTTATGCCAGAACCAACTATCTTAAACCTTTGTAAACAAGCCTTTGAAACTGGCGTCCCTGTGTTATTAACAGAAACAGCAACGTGGGAAACCTCTTTGCTATTACAAAAGTTTAATATGGAAGTCCCTACCGACGACGAACAAAGAATTGAACGCGTAAAAGAGCATATGGCAAATCATATCTCTAAAGAGTGGATCACCGACATGATCCAAAATGTAGCTAAGTCACGTAAACTGTCTCCAGCTGCATTTAGATACTTGTTAGTAGATAAAGCCAAGAAAGCTAACCGCACTATTGTTCTGCCTGAAGGTAATGAACCAAGAACCATCAAAGCAGCAGCTATTTGTGGTCAAAGAGGTATAGCCAAATGTGTATTACTTGGTGATGCAGATGAGATCAAACTGATTGCATCACAACAAGGTGTTGAGCTTAATCAAAATGTGATCATTGAGAACCCTGATAAAATTCGTAATCGTTACATTGCCCCTATGGTTGAGCTTAGAAAGCACAAAGGTTTAACTGCCGTTGTCGCTGAAGAACAATTACAAGATAACGTGGTGCTTGCTTCTATGATGCTAGCGCTAGATGAAGTTGATGGTTTAGTATCTGGTGCCGTGAGTACCACCGCGAATACTATTCGTCCGCCGTTACAGTTAATTAAAACAGCGCCGGGTTCAAACTTAGTGTCGTCTATATTCTTTATGTTATTGCCAGACCAGGTATTGGTTTACGGTGACTGTGCTATTAATCCAGACCCAAATGCAGAACAGCTTGCTGATATTGCTATTCAATCTGCTGATTCAGCTAAGTCGTTTGGTATTGAGCCTAAAGTTGCGATGATAAGTTACTCAACGGGAACCTCAGGCGTTGGTGCCGATGTTGATAAAGTAAGACAAGCGACTGAAATTGCTAAAAAACTACGTCCAGATCTTATTATTGATGGTCCATTACAATACGACGCTGCGGTTATGGAAAATGTTGCTAAGAAAAAAGCACCAAATAGCCCAGTTGCAGGTCAAGCCACAGTGTTTATATTCCCAGACTTAAACACGGGTAACACAACATATAAAGCAGTACAGCGTAGTGCTCATGTTGTTAGTATTGGTCCTATGTTACAAGGAATGAGAAAACCAGTTAATGACTTATCTCGTGGCGCATTGGTTGATGACATTGTTTACACAATTGCATTAACTGCGATCCAAGCAAAGGATTAAACTTGTATTTTTAACTGTTAAACTTACAAAAAGAGACGTTAGCGTCTCTTTTTGTTTATTAATTGCTAGTTTAACTCGCTATAACTGCGAGTTAATTGTACGACTGTTCAAAATATGACACCTTTTGATCGTTTTAAAATAACCAACAATTACAACAAGTTACAAAGTTGTGAATTGGAACCCCACAAAGTTATCCACAGATATTGTGGAAAACATTCAAGTTAATTTAAAAAGTCACCATTAACTATAAATTATAGCTATTTAACATAGATAAATTTAATAAGAGATAACTGTTTTTTTTAATTAAACATAGTATATTCAGTTAATATAGCGTTTAAGATTTTTAAAAGGATTGTTATTTATGCCAAAACAAACTTTGCAGGTATTAGCCGAATCGTTTTCTGTTCACAGTTTTGATCATGATCAATCAGTCCCTACGGCGGTATTTTCATCGCCTATTTATTTTATTAGTAAAACACCCGACGAGCTTTCCGTCGTCTGCCCTTCATATATTCAACTCGAGAGTTTAGAGCATGAAGATGATTGGGTCGCACTTGAAGTGTTGGGGCCATTAGGCTTCTCATTAACCGGAATATTATCCAATATTTCTGGCGTACTTGCGGCGGCGGATATTAGTATTTTTGTTATCTCTACTTTTGATACCGACTATATCTTAGTGAAGAAAGACGCCGTACCAACAGCAATTAAACAACTGCGTAATAATGAATATAGAGTGCTAACTGACGAGGCTTAATCATAAACTATGTTATTTCACTCCATTGTTAATTTTACCACGCCAGACTTAGCCAAAGGCATAAAGATAGGTGCGCCTGTATCAGGTAAAGTATTTAACATTGCAAAACTTGCTGGTAACCAATCATTTTATAAACGCGCTGGCGAAGGCGTGGCGATTAAAATGGAAGGTCATCAGGTGAACTCGCCAATTAGCGGTACGGTTATTGACATAACACCGAGCCATGGCAAGGTGATTATTCAAGCTAAAAACAAGTTACGTTTTTTACTGCAGTTCTCTTTTGAATATATCCAGTTCAATGGCATAGGCATCAAGCCATTGGTCACTATTGGACAAGCCGTAAATATTAACGACCCTTTATTAGTTGTTGATTTGTATAAAATGAATCAACACATGAAACCTGTTTATTTATATTTTATTTTACTCGACGTTAAAGCATTTAAGTCGATTGAAGTTTTTCATAAACATGTGCAAATAGGCTCAGATCCTGTTTTCTCATTAGTTCCTAAACCTGCAGCCCCTAAAGCTGGAACACCTAAAGCCACAACACCCAATATTTCAACAGCCAAACCTATAAAAAAGAAGTAACTTTATGATCACTATGTACGGTATAAAAAACTGCGACACGATAAAAAAAGCCAGAAAATGGTTAGACAATCAAGGGATTGAATATACTTTTCATGACTATCGTGTGGACGGCCTTGATAAACAATGGCTGATAAATACCTGTCAAAACTTAGATTGGGAATTAGTGTTAAATAAACGAGGCACCACCTTTCGTCAATTAGACAGCGCAATCAAAGACAATATTGATGAAGCAATGGCAATAGAACAGATGTTACTTTCCCCAGCTATGATAAAGCGCCCTATTTTAAGTGTTGGTAATCAATTATATATTGGTTTTAAAGACGCTCAATACGCTGAAATTTTTAACCGATAGGAAACGCTCGTATGACTAAGCTATCCAGCACACTCGAATTAGCCATAGACTTACTCAGTAAGCCGTCTGTTACTCCTGAAGATGCAGGCTGCCAACAACTTATGGCGTCACGTTTAGAAAAGTTAGGTTTTGATATCGAGTCTTTGTTTTACGTCGACACCTTAAATATGTGGGCACGTAAAGGAAAACAAGAACCCGTTTTTTGTTTTGCTGGTCACACTGACGTTGTCCCAACTGGTGACGTGAGTAAATGGACATACCCACCATTTGAGCCAACCATAGTTGACGGTATGTTATATGCTCGTGGTGCGGCCGATATGAAAGGCAGTTTAGCCGCGATGGTGGTGGCAACTGAGAATTTTGTTACTAAGCATCCAGATCACAAAGGTTCTATTGCATTTTTAATTACCAGCGATGAAGAAGGTCCGTTCATTAATGGCACAATGAAAGTGATAGATACATTAGAAAAGCGTAACGAAAAGATCACTTGGTGTTTAGTTGGTGAGCCTTCAAGTACCAATTACTGTGGTGATATAGTAAAAAATGGTCGTAGGGGTTCGTTAACTGGTGATTTAAAAGTAAATGGCGTTCAAGGTCATGTAGCCTACCCTCATTTAGCTGATAACCCAGTGCATAATGTTGCTCATGCGTTATTTGAATTAACTGAGATTAAGTGGGATGAAGGCAACGATTATTTCCCACCAACGAGTTTTCAAGTTTCTAATATAAATGGCGGAACTGGTGCAGGAAATGTGATCCCTGGTGAATTAGATATTATGTTTAATTTCCGTTATTCCACAGAAGTTACCGCGGCTCAACTTGTTGAAACCGTTGAAACCTTGTTTAACAAACACCAATTAAATTACCAACTCGACTGGACCTATAACGGCTTACCGTTTTTAACTGATACTGGTACATTTATAGACGCTGTCAGTAGCGCGATAAAAGACGTGACTGGCAAAGAGCCTGTACTTTCAACATCTGGTGGCACATCCGACGGACGTTTTATTGCACCAACGGGTGCACAAGTTATTGAATTAGGTCCATGTAACGCCACTATTCATAAAATTAATGAGTCTGTGGGTGTACAAGAACTTGATGACTTAACTCTCATGTATGAAAAAATCCTAGAACGTACTTTATTATAAATAACGGTTATAACTAGATTGGAATAATTACGGAACTTAAATGCTATTTGAATCAAATAAAAACCAAACACTAGGCACCACTGACGAGCACATTGTCGATATAGGCCAAGGTACGTTTGTTAACGTAAAAATGGCAGATGCGTTTTTGTTATTACAACAAGAAGGGAAACAAGCTGGTTTTGATATTTGCATTGCCTCTGGGTTTAGAAATTTTGAACGCCAGTTGGCAATATGGAATGCTAAGTTTAATAACCTTAGACCGGTATTAGATAGACAACAGCAAACCATTGATATGACAAAGTTAACTGACTGGGAAAAAGTACAAGCGATTTTAACTTACTCAGCCTTACCTGGTACAAGCCGTCACCATTGGGGCACAGACATCGACATTTACGACAAAAATGCAGTGCCAGCCGATTACCAATTGCAATTAGTACCAAGTGAATATACTCAAGGCCCTTTTGTTCAGCTATCAAAATGGATAATAGACAACAGCCATAAGTTTGGATTTTATTTACCTTATCAGAGTGATAATGCTGGCGTTGCACCTGAGCCATGGCATTTGTCTTACCAACCGCTTTCATCACAATATCAAGATGCTCTTCAGCAAAACCCTCAGTGGTTAATTGATTGTTTAGGCGCATCAGACATCGGCGGTAAACAAGCCATAATAGACAATATAGAGCAGATACTGTCTCATTATGTATTTAATATAACGCCAGCAGATAGGATGATTTAAGCTATGAGCATATTTGTTATTGTCATTATTGTATTCGTTTTAGGTTTTGTCATTGCCAATATTATATTACTGAAACAAACCGCAAAATTTCCCATGGAAAAAACAAAGACGGCAAATGATGAAATAAGTCATGAGCCAATAAATAAAGATTTGATAAATAAAGAGAATGTCAAAGCCAATCAGGCTTTGGATCACAGCACAAAAGATGACTAGCATTTAACCTTAATGAAGATTTATTACTCAAGTTAAGATAGTTTTCGCCGCTAATAACCTATATATTAAAAGTTAAAACAGTATCTGGCATAAACAACAATAACAGCCTGAACTGCAAGTTTTTAACAAAGTTAAAAACATTTAAAGACTTTAAACAGCGGGGTATTTTAAGTGGCGCTTCACTTTACAGTAAAACAACGGTTATTAGCTTTATCTATTGGCTTGTCTCTCATTCCATTATCTTTAGGTGTTTGGTTTACCGGAGAAACCTCTTTAAGCCTAATCCAACAATCCCTCAATACCTCTAACCAAAATTTATTGGTATCGATTAGAGAAAATAAAAAACAGCAGATCACTAATTACTTAGAAAATATGCAAGGTCAGATATCGACCTACGCTGGTAATGAAATGATCATTGCAGCTGTGGATGAATTCTCATATTCATTTGAAGATTACCTTAGTGAATATAAAGCCCCTAATGATGATCTCAGCAAATTTTATAATACCGACTTCAAACAAAAATTTAAAAGCATCAACAAGACTGACTTAGATGTATCCAGTTTAATTCCAAGTACTGACAGCACCGCTTACAGCCTACAAACATCTTATATTGCTCATAACGCTCATCCTATTGGCAGTAAAGATGCCCTAGAACTTGGTCAAGACAGCACAATGTACAGTAAAGTACATCAAACCTATCATGGCAGTATCCGTAAATATTTACAGGAGTTTGGGTTTTACGATATTTTTATTGTCAGTAAAGAGACTGGCGATGTCATTTATTCAGTTTATAAAGAAATTGATTTTGCCACCAACTTAAACAATGGTGTTTTTGCTCAAAGCGGTTTAGGTAAAGCATTCCAAGGCGCAAAAGACTTGGCTGAAGGTGAAATTTATACAACGAGTTTTTCTGCTTATCAGCCTTCGTATAATGCCCAAGCTACCTTTATGGCCAGCCCTATTTACGACCAAGGTCAAAACTTAGGCGTCTTAATATTTCAACTTCCCGTTGACCGCATTACTAATATCATGACCAATGATAAGCAATGGAAGTCCGTTGGTCTTGGTAATACCGGCGAGACGTATCTTGTTGGTGAAGACAAAACACTACGCAGCGAAAGCCGTTTATTGCTAGAGCAGCCAGAGCAATATTTTGAAATGCTAAAACGCACGGAGCAAACGGCACAAATTGATTTAATTGAAAAGCTTGGCAGCTCAGTGGGTATTCAAAATGTGACATCGCAAGGAGTAGAGTCAGCACTTAATAAACAAACTGGCTTTGCTAAATACATAGGTTATAAAAACACGCCTGTGTTATCGGCTTATACCTATATTGATTCTGGCGGCGAAACCTGGGCGTTAATTGCGGAAATAGAAGACGAAGAAGCCTTTTCTACTTTTGATAATTTAAAGGCTGAACTCTCTTATATGTCAGTTATTACTGTGATCTTATTTTTAATCGTCGGCAGTGTTTTAGGTTACTTAGTGGCAAGAAGTATTAGTGAACACCTTAATGAGTTATCTGACATTATGAATGATATCGCCAAAGGTGATGGCGACTTAACCGCAAAAATTGAATACGACGGCATCAATGAATTTGGTGATATATCCCGAGCATTTAACGAGATCATCAGTAAATTTCACAGCATTATTTACGATATTAGAAACACATCGAAGCAAATTTTGGTTGAGTCCGACGTAGTGTTAAACGTTGCGAAACAAAGCCAAGGTATTATTTTATCGCAAACCGATGCAACCAGAAATACAGTCGCAGCGTTAGAACAGTTTGAAGCATCCATTGCCACTGTGTCACAGATAAGTGATAACTGTCAGGCGATAAGTTTAGAGGTGGTTAAAGAGTGTGAAACCAGTAGTACTAATGCCGCCCTCGCCTCTGAAGATATTCAACTGTTAATGACAACATTACAGGAAACATCTCAAGTTGTTAATGAATTGAACAATGAAGTAAAAGAGATCACTTCGGTACTCGACTTGATCACTTCAATTGCCGACCAAACTAACTTACTTGCATTAAATGCAGCAATAGAAGCAGCAAGAGCCGGTGAGCATGGCCGAGGATTTAGCGTAGTCGCTGACGAAGTTAGAAATCTAGCGTCTAGAACGCAAGAGTCTACCGTTGAAATTCAGAAGAAATTAGAGATACTCGACAAAACTACAAATGGTGCATTAGCCAGCATGGATAATGCCACTAACATTGCCAGTAAAGGCAGTACACGAGTATTAGATTTAAAAGAGACCATTGATGGCTTAACCGATAGGATTCATCAAATGGAGCAGTTGATTGTCTCTGTGGCCACGGCAACGGATGAACAAACCCAAACGATTGGCGAGATAAATAAAAATATGTCGTTAATAGATCATCAATCAAAAGATGTTGCACAAAAAGCGGTAGAGAATGAGCAAGCATCGAACAAATTAACCGATGTATCAAAAAGCATTAACACTCAAGTTTCTCAATTTAAGTTAAACGATTAACTTTGTTAAATGAGTGAGTGCTAAAGAAGCTAGACTGAATTGTTATTTACACAATCCAGTCTGGCTTTTACTTATTCCCCAGTTCCATAATAAATAGCAATCAACGCTAGTCATCAAGAACCGCCATCAATAACAGCTAAACTTTCGAGGAATAAGAACTAAAACGGCTACGCCACTAAGGTTGAGCTAACTTCAATATTATGATTATTAATATTCAACCACATTTGACCGTCTTGAATGGTTACTTGGATTTGCATGTTACGTTCAGTTAAGCCAGATAATTCACCAGCAAGCTCTGCAGGTAATGTCACTACAGATAAATTTGAACGTTGAGATAATTTGTTACCCTCTTTGCTCCACCATTGATTAAAACTGTTGTCTGCGTAAGAATAAATCATCATTTTTTGTGACTGGTTACAGCCCTTTTTAATGCGTTGCTCTGACGGTTGTCCTAGCTCAATCCACAACTCAATAACATCTGAATAATCTTTTTGCCATAAATCAGGCTCTTCGTCGTCACTCAACCCTTTACTAAAGGTTAAAAATTCGTGGGCATTTTGGATGAATGCAACAATGCGTAACATCATTCTTTCGTCAGTTTCCGACGGGTGTCTGGCGACCGTTAAATTATGATCTTGGTAATAATTTCTATCCATATCAGATATGGAAATTTCGGCTTTAAATATTGTCGCTTTTTGCGCCATTGGATCTCTTCTTTTATAAATTCATTAATACATTTAGTCTAAACCTAGGATTATGTAGGTTTAGAAAATGGTATTGGGTGTCGTTTAATTGGATCTGGTTAAATGGATCTGGTTAAATAGATCTGGTTAAATGATAAATAATATCAATTGAGCTTATGATAACACTCTAGCCTGCAACATAATAACGGCAAAACATGTATTTATGATGTCAAAGCCAATTAACCTTTGGGGGGAATACGACTAACTAGCAGCCATGATCGTTTGGTTTTTATAAACTTTACTGATCAAAGGAGCGTTTAACTTCTGTTGTAAAAATGCCATATTTTCATCCGCGATGGCATTACTGCCATCAATAAAATTGGCAATCCAACCTATGAGTTCACAACCACTTTGTTCAATAGCGTGTGCAGTTAATAAAGCATGATTTAAACAACCTAATTTTATACCAACCACTAAAACCACAGGTAACTTTTGCAGGGCAACCCAGTCACTCAATAATTCAGTGTCATTAAGTGGTAAATACCACCCACCCGCACCTTCAATAACCTGTACATCGCCTAATGTTTCAACGTCTGAAAATGCCTTATTTAATCGCTCAAAACCCAGCACTTTATTTTCTGATTTTGCAGCGATATGAGGCGCAATCGGCTGTTGAAAAACGATTGGATTGATTTGTTCCAAACTATAACGCCCTTGCACTGCACTCCATAAAGAAACCGCATCTTCATTAGCTTTGACTATAAAGTGACCACAAGTCCGATTGCATTTATGACCGAGGGTCGAATTTAATTTGGATCCTTTTACAGCTAAATCAATATGATCCTTTACTCCAGCAGAAATAGGCTTAAATGGAAACACATCGAGTCCGCTTTTCAGCAAGGTTTTTACCATTAAACTTGCGCAGTAAGTTTTACCAACTTCCGTATCTGTGCCAGTAATAAATACTTTTTTATGTTGGGTAAACAACTCGGTAATATTCATTATTTTTTTAGCTTTAAATACATAACTTGATACGTGGCTGGAATAGCTTGTTTTTGGTCATTATGAAAAGCACAGTGATAAGCTGCTTCCATTTTTTGCCAGGTACTTTTTGTCATTAAGCCTTTATTTTTCCTGTTTTGCACAAAGTTAGCCCCCAAAAATTTAAGTTCTTTGGCCAACATTTTCGCATCACTAAACCAAAATTGTTCCGTTTGCTTATCCAAACTGACTTTGCTCCAAGGCAAAGCCGCAACCACAGAAGTTATTTGCTCTATAGTCAGGTACTCATGAATGTGCTTATCCGAGTCGACATTGCGCCATGCATACTCTAGTTCAAATAAAGTGCCATCAACTAAAGTGGCTATAACTGCCCTACCATTTGGTTTTAATGCGTTGTGCACTTGATGCAAGACCTGGTTTAAGTCACACCACTGCACCATTAAACTGGAATAAAATACATCAACACTGGCGGGTAAAAATGGTAATGCATGGGAATTGGCTTGTACTTTATTTTGAGCCGACACATTCGCTTGTAACATGTCATTAGCCAAGTCTAATGCAATAACTTTGTTAAAACGTTGACTAAGTTGCTGAGTAAATAAACCAGGACCGCAACCCAAATCGACACAGGTTAAATTGTGCTGTGAGATTGAGAATAAGTTTGAATTATCCGCTCTTTGGTTTATCACAGCTTCTTTAGCAAAGCACAAAGGCAAACTTTCTATAAGCTTAGTAAATAACGTTTGCCCAACTTTATGCTGTAACTGCGCACCTTGTTCATAGGTTTGGGCTGAATCTGAGAAATGTTTTTGAATTTGTTGAAACGCGATTGGTTGCAAACAAGGTTGTTTCAAGTCAACTAATACACTCATGCTGACACCTGTTGAATAAGCTGGTCTAATTGTTGTTTTGAATGTGCCGCTGAAATAGTAATACGCAATCTAGCTTGTTGTTTTGCTACCGTTGGATAACGCATAGCCGACGCCCACACACCATTAGCTTTTAATTGCTCAGACAATTGCACGGCTTTTGTTTCATCACCAATGATTATCGGCTGAATTGGCGAGTTACTATTGGCTAAGGTAAATTTGCACTGGCTCATGTGAGTTTTAAAATACTCGATATTTTCAGCCAATTTTTCTCTACGCCAATCATCCGCTTGAATGTTTTTTATATTGACGATGGCCGCGGCACTTTGCAATGGAGATAAATGGGTAGAGTAAATATAATCACGGCTGAAGTTAGTTAGATATTCTATGGTTTGTTTTGTAGCGATAACCGCAGCACCTTGAGCGCCGATGGCTTTACCAAAAGTGATCACTAAAATGTCGCAGTCGGTTAGTGCCATTTTTTGTGCCGATAAACTGCCCGCGCCATTTTGGCCATGAATACCAATTCCATGAGCGTCATCCAACATCAACCAAGCGTTATTGGCTTTGCTTATTTGAGTTAACTGCAGCAAGTCTGGCTGGTCGCCATCCATGCTAAATACACCTTCGGTCACCACAAGTTTATTCTGTATATCACGGGCGCTTTTGTCGTGAGCACTTTTAGCTAAAATGGAAGCTAAACTGGTTAAGTCGTTATGCATAAATCGTAGCTGACGGCAGTGACCTAATGCTTGACTATTTCTGCCAACATCCATTAATGACGCGTGATTAAACTTATCTTGCACCAGTAATGCGTCTTTGTTTTTGTCATTAAACAAAGCACTTATTACGCCCGTATTGGCGCTGTAACCTGAACCAAATAATAAACAATCATACGTTTGTGGAGCTCCGACCCAGTCCAGTAAAAGCTGCTCTAATTCTTGATGGATTTTATGACGCCCAACCACTAATGGACTTGCCATAGCGCCAGCAGTTAAATGTTTATCTTTATATTTCTCAGTAGCGAGAAGCGTTTCAGCTGTGTTGTCAGACGCGATACCAAGGTAATCGTTACTAGCAAAGTTAATATATTGTTTATTATCTACGGTTAAATATGCCGCCGATATTTCATCGGCAACAATACGGCGGCGTAACAAACCTAAATTATCTCGCTGCGCTAGCTTGTCTTTAATTATTGAATCAAACATAAGTAATGTTCTATTTTATGCTGGATAAAACAGTTCTTTTTCTTTAGGTTTTGCCTGTTCGCTAATTTTTTCAAGAAGCGCCGCTTCTTTGGTTTCGTCAGAATAGTCACGGCCTTTTTCGGAATTAATACCTAACTTCTTAAATAATTTTTGGTCAAAGTGTTCATCAGGGTTCCCTGTTGTTAATAACTTACAACCGTAAAATATTGAATTTGCACCCGCCAAAAAACACATGGCCTGCATTTGTTCATTCATGCCTTCACGCCCTGCCGACAAACGTACGTGTGATTTAGGCATCATAATACGAGCAATAGCGATGGTACGTATAAACTCAAAAGACTCTAAATCTTCAACATTATCAAGCGGCGTACCTTCAACTTTAACTAACATGTTAATTGGAACACTTTCAGGATGACGCGGTAAATTTGCTAGGGCAATTAGCAGCCCAGAGCGGTCTTTGGCACTTTCGCCTAAGCCAACAATACCACCAGAACATACGTTCATGCCTGCATCACGCACGTTTTGTAACGTCACAAGACGGTCTTCATAAGTACGGGTTGTGATAATGTCACCATAATATTCAGGTGAGGTATCTAAGTTGTGATTGTAATAATCCAAGCCCGCTTCATTAAGTGCCAGTGCTTGTTCTTTGCTTAACATGCCAAGGGTCATGCAGGTTTCTAACCCTAACTTTCTAACGCCTTTGATCATTTCAATTACATAAGGCATATCTCTGTCTTTTGGATTACGCCATGCAGCGCCCATGCAAAAACGAGTCGAGCCTATCTCTTTGGCTTCTTTGGCTCTGGTCAGTACTTTTTCAACTTCCATCAGTCGTTCTTTTTCAAGGCCTGTAGAGTAACGAGCACTTTGTGGACAATATTTACAATCTTCAGGACAAGCCCCTGTTTTTATTGATAACAAGGTACTGACTTGTACTTGGTTTGGATCAAAATGCTCTCTGTGTATCACTTGAGCTTTAAACATTAAGTCGTTAAATGGCATAGCAAATAGTTCGCTTACTTGCTCTAACGTCCAATTATTTCTGATTTCTGTATTCATATTTATTCCAACAATGTCCGACGATGTGAGGTAACTAGGCTAAAAAGTTTTAAAAGACCATGTATCTAAAAACTATATATTTAAAAGCTAAGTATTTAAAAACAAGTATTGAGCCTGTGACATTTTTTGGCTAGTCTAGCGGCCGACAAACAATTGTCAATTTACAAATAACAACATAGTTTACATTGGATTAATTTATGAACAAATCTATTGACGTTAAATTTGATGAACAACATATTTGGCACCCATACACGTCAATGCAATCCCCCTTGCCTTCTTACCCTGTAAAAAGTGCAGATGGAGTCCGTATCACATTAGAAAATGGTACTGAGTTAATTGATGGGATGTCTTCTTGGTGGTCCGTTATACATGGTTATAACCACCCAGTTATCAATCAGGCTATAACTGAACAGTTAAGTAAAATGAGCCATGTTATGTTTGGCGGTTTAACTCATCGCCCTGCAATAGATTTGTGTAAAAAACTGGTTGAGTTAACACCGAAAGGACTTGAGAAAGTATTTTTAGCTGACAGCGGTTCTGTCAGTGTTGAAGTGGCGCTCAAAATGGCGATCCAATGCCAATTGGGCCGAGGTTATAAAAATAGAAATAAATTTGTCACCATAAAACATGGTTACCATGGCGATACTTTTGGGGCTATGGCGGTATGCGACCCAGTTAATTCTATGCATTCCTTGTACTCAGACATCCTACCGAAAAACTATTTTATCGACGCCCCCAAAAGTAAACCCAATGGTACTTTTAACTTAGCAGAATTAGATGAATTAAAAGCCTTATTACAAAACAGCAATGAGCATATTGCGGCGTTAATCCTTGAGCCTGTGGTGCAAGGCGCTGGCGGTATGCGTTTCTATCATCCAGATTTTATCAGTGGAGCAAAAGCCATCTGTGAGCAATATAATATTTTGTTAATTGCCGATGAAATTGCTACCGGCTTTGGCCGTACAGGTAAAATGTTCGCTTGCGAACATGCTAAAATAACACCAGATATATTGTGTTTAGGTAAAGCAATAACCGGTGGTTACATGACTTTGGCGGCCACACTCTGTACTGATAAAGTTGCTTTGGATATTAGTCAATGTGAAGCGGGCGTATTAATGCATGGGCCTACGTTTATGGCTAATCCCCTTGCTTGCGCTGCTGCTAACGCCAGTTTAAGTTTATTAATGACTGGAGAATGGTTTGAGCAAGTAAAACAAATTGAACTAGGATTACGTGATGGATTACAAGCTTGTTTAGAACTTGAAACAGTAGCGGATGTACGTGTTTTGGGGGCAATTGGTGTGGTAGAAATGAAGAAAGCTGTGAATGTTGCAGAGATTCAAAAACTATTTATGCAATATGGTTTATGGATAAGACCGTTTGGTAAGTTAGTCTATGTTATGCCGCAATACGTGATCTCGAAACAAGACTTAACTAGCTTAACTTCTGGCATTGTTAATACGTTAAAAGCACTGTAAATGCTTTTAACGTACTGTAAACATCTTCTTTTACTCTTATCTTTAGTTAGTTACTTCTAATGAAAAGAGGCGAGATTTAGTTAAGCAATTTAAGACGCGGTTACAAAGGTAAAAAATACCAAACTCATCACAAATAACATATACATGTTGTATCTTTGTCTGTCTGTGCGTCGTTTTAATCTAAACTGATTTAACACTATTGTTAACAGTGATAATGACAAACAAAAATATAAGGTTATTTCCAACCAACCTTTCAAATCTACTAGCCAATCGGTTCTCACATTGACTTGTTCGTTTACCATTTGATAAACAAAATACTCAACTTCTGGTCTCGCATAATGAAAAATAACCAGCGCAATTAAAAAAACTACCCAAGAAAATATATTAAACAGATTAATAGCAACGCTGACCCAATCTGAATTACCGCGTCGCTGTTCTTTACCGTACCACATGAAATAAACCTCTGTATTTCGTTTTCAACCCTTTCATATTGAACATATTTTGTTCAATTAAGCGTATTTTGTTTAATAACTTTAGCCTACACTCTATTAGTGCTTGTATCTAGCCCTCAAGCCAGTAATATTGCCAACATATATTTAAATTTTTAATACGATATTTAGACCGAAAAAAATATGGCTCATAATTCAGTAAAATCATTATTAGCTGGCGAATTTTCTGCCGGCGACACAGTAACCGTTAAAGGTTGGATCCGTACTAAGCGTGATTCAAAAGCTGGGATCTCATTTTTGGCCGTTCATGACGGTTCATGTTTTGACCCTATTCAAGCAGTTGCCCCTAATTCACTTCCAAATTACGAAGACATTACTAAGCTTACAACAAGCTGTTCTGTTGAAGTAACGGGTGAACTTGTGCAATCAGAAGGCCAAGGTCAAGCATTAGAAATTCAAGCAACTGACGTGAAAATTGTTGGTTGGGTTGAAAACCCTGATACTTATCCAATGTCAGCTAAGCGTCATTCAATTGAATACTTAAGAGAACATGCGCACTTACGCCCTCGTACCAATATTATTGGTGCGGTTGCTCGTGTACGTAACTGCCTAGCTCAAGCTATTCATCGTTTTTTCCATGAACAAGGTTATTACTGGATAAGTACTCCTATCATCACAGCATCTGACTGTGAAGGTGCTGGTGAAATGTTTAGAGTATCTACCTTAGACATGGTTAACACACCAATGAATGACAAAGGTGAAGTTGATTACAGCCAAGACTTTTTTGGTAAAGAAGCGTACTTAACGGTTTCTGGCCAATTAAATGGTGAAACTTACGCTTGTGCATTAAGCAAAATTTATACGTTCGGGCCTACTTTCCGTGCCGAAAATTCAAATACTAGCCGTCACTTAGCTGAATTCTGGATGATTGAACCAGAAGTTGCTTTTGCTGATCTAGCTGATATTGCTCAGTTATCTGAAGATTTATTAAAATACGTATTTAAAGCCGTACTAACTGAATTACCAGATGACATGAACTTTTTCGCACAACGTGTTGAAAAGACAGCAATCTCTCGTTTAGAGCAAGTAATTAATTCACCGTTTGTTCGTATGGACTACACTGATGCAATTGATATTTTGTTAAAATCAGGTAAAGAATTTGAATTCCCAGTTGCTTGGGGAATTGACTTATCTTCTGAACACGAACGTTATCTTGCAGAAGAACATGTTGGTGCGCCAATTATTATGCAAAATTATCCTCGTGATATTAAAGCATTCTACATGCGTCAAAACGACGATGGTAAAACCGTTGCAGCAATGGACGTACTTGCACCAGGTATTGGTGAAATCATTGGTGGTTCTCAACGTGAAGAAAGATTAGACGTATTTGATGCTCGTTTAGAAGAAATGGGATTAGATAAAGAAGATTACAGCTGGTACCGTGACTTACGTCGCTACGGCTCTGTTCCTCACGCTGGTTTTGGCTTAGGTTTTGAACGTTTGGTTGCTTATGTAACTGGTATGCAAAATGTTCGTGACGTTATCGCCTTCCCACGTGCACCAGGTACAGCAAACTACTAAAATAGTAGTTTTAGCTTAGAGATTAATAATTCAACCAGTTTTTAATTAAATTGGTATAGGGGCTAATTAAAGCCCCTTTTTAATGAAAAAGAACATGAGGTTTATCATGAAAATATTAGGTATAGAATTAAACGCAAAAGAAGCTGTATTGTGTTTAATGGCATCAGAGTCAGGATTATTTAACGTTATGGAATGTCGTACTCGCGGCATCGAATTACGTGATGCAGAAACAGCTGAAGGCGTTCGTGGCTTTCAATTTCAAATGATTAAATTGATTGACGATTACGCTATCGACAAGGTTGTGATCAAACAACGTCATGCTAAAGGTAAGTTTGCAGGCAGTACTAACAGCTTTAAAATGGAAGCGGCGATTCAATTAATCGACACAGTTTCTGTTGAAGTGATCCCAGCGACTGAGATTAAAGAAACGTTGAAGAAAAATCCATTGGATTACAACATGAAAGATTTGGAATTACGTAAATTCCAAGAAGACGCTTTTTATACTGCGTATACGTTTGCATTGCGTGATTTATAATACGCTTTAAATAAAATCGTATTCAATAAAAACCACTTATTTAAGTGGTTTTTTATTGTCTTATTTTTAATATCAGTCAAAAACTATACAATGAAAACACGAGCCCAATCCTTTAAAATTAGCGCCTGTAAGTCCAAATATTTATACATCATTACAAAAAGGGGATATTAGCTCTGAGTTTTTAGATGATTTAACTGAAATAGACAACAAAAAATACACTTTATAATAAATAATAGAAGGGGGAAACCCCTTCTATTAATGTCCTTTGTAATCGTCGTTTAGTATTTCATAAGCCGCATTTGAAGGGTTGTTAATGTTTCTTAGTGATATAGGAGTGTTATGATCTTGAACTGTTAGGTAATCATATCTTGGATGATTGGTTGAAAATTCAAACTCTAACGGATTATAAAATGTAGGCACTTTAATACCGATTAAACCCATTAAAAAAGCAACGGTCATTAATAATAAATATGGAATATTCATTACCATTTCATAAATTAGCAATAGCGGTTTTAATTGCAACACCGCTAAAATAATAGGCGTAATTCTTTCAAAAAAATTAGCCGTAAATCTATGTAATGGATATTTGCCGTCACGATCACCATAATTTGATTTTTCATCAAACTGAAAACGTAATTCTTTATTCCTATGTTTGACTAATAAATATTGTACAGGCCATTCTATAACGTAACGAGTAATTGGCTTTAAAAACTCTCTAATCAAAAAAATAGGAACAGCCCATGAAACGTATAAAATTAGAGTATCAGTATCTACAAAAATAGATTTAATGTAATTAACGTAATTCATGTAATACTTACTTTGCGAAGGCATATCATCTGCTTTAGTTACAAATATGATTAGTGCCCAAACTAAACCGTAAAATACAGGTAACACCACATTAAGTAATACAGAAAATTTTTTAAAATCAGCCTTCATGAATTCAAATAACCCTAACGGTTTCTTTGGTAATTCTGTTGTTTTATTTTCCATTTTATCCACTTATTCACACCAATCTTTAACTTTCTTTCCACAGTCATAAGCAACGGCAAGATCTGTTTTTAAAATATTTTCGATTAAACTTATAAACATCCCCAACTATGCGAAAATATTTAACTCAATATAATAAAAACATATAATGAATTTTTTCAACTTCACTGTAAATTAATTAAGTTAATAAAATCTATTTTACCTTCAGTCGATTATTTGCATCGCGGCTTTCACGAATAAGTTTGTCATTTTCAATATTCAAGCTCGACTTAGCGACTCTGTCGTATAACACCACATTAACAGACGCACCTAAATTCAAACTGCCATTGGTCGGCATAAAAACCACGTGATCCGCTTTATCGATAAGCTGCTGTTTTATTGAACCATCTTCTGGGCCAAATACATAAAATGCATTATCTGGATGTTGAAACTCAGGTAAAGGCGTTGCCCCTTCTACCAAGTCTACGCATATTAGAGGGACACCTTCTGGTTTCTCTGCTAAAAAATCTTCAACATGAACCATGCCTATCTCATTATTTATATTTTGAGTATCGGTAGTGAATTTTTTAGCGCGGTCATAACGATTACCGGTATAAAGGATCTCATTAGCACCAAAACAACCTGCGGCTCTAAGTACTGCGCCAACATTAGTTGGGCTTTTAGGATTGGTTAAACAAATTGTCACTTTATTAGTATTTGCAGATGTCATAGTTTGTTCTTTGTTTTTACGTTAAAGCAGTAAAAAGCCAAGCGGATGCTTGGCTTTCGAATATAGGTAATTTTTACATTATCGTCTGAGTATTGATAGCGGTAATTACATTTTATTATCGGATAAATAACAACTAAGTGACAATAGCCTAACGTTTAAATGATAGCCGCTAAGTCTGCCCCTTGGCGAATTGCACGTTTAGCATCAAGCTCTGCCGCTATACTTGCACCGCCAATTAAATGTACGGTCACGCCACTTTCTTTTAATTCATCATATAGTTTGCTGTTAGACGTTTGCCCTGCACACACAATGACATTGTCTACATCTAAGTATTGTTGTTTGCCATCAATAACCACTTCTAAGCCTTTATCTGACAAACTCTTATATTCGACTTTATTGATCATTTTCACGCCTGCACGTTTAAGCTCAGCTCTATGAACCCAACCGGATGTTTTACCTAAGCCTGCGCCTACTTTTGTGTCTTTACGTTGCATAAGATAAACAGTTTTATTTACTTTATCTTCTGTTATTGGTTTGACCGCGCCACGATTTTCATACGTTTTATCAACTCCCCAGTAATCTAACCAATGCTCTAAGTCTAAAGTATGAGACTCAGGCTGTACTAAACTACAAGCAACGTCAAAACCAATACCACCGGCACCAATAATGGCAACCTTATCACCTACTGGTTTTTTAAGTTTTAATACATCGATATACCCCAGTACTTTGTCTGAGTCGAACCCTGGCAAGTCAAGTGTTCTTGGTGTAATACCAGTGGCGACTATAACTTCATCGAAGCCCATGGCTTTTAAGCTTTCAACAGATTGGAATTGACCTAAATGAAGCGTTACATTTTCGTCTTTTAATTTATTTTCAAAATAACGAATGGTTTCATAAAACTCTTCTTTGCCCGGTATTGTTTTGGCAATATTAAACTGACCACCAATTTCATCCGCTGCATCAAACAAATGCACATCATGACCTTTTTCAGCGGCGTAACTTGAGAACGCCATGCCTGCAGGACCCGCTCCAATAACCGCTAGTTTTTTAGCTTTACTTGTGGTTTTAAATACTAATTCAGTTTCATAACACGCCACTGGATTAACTAGACAGGTTGCACGTTTACGAGCAAAAACATGATCTAAACAACCTTGGTTACAAGCAATACAAGTATTTATCTTGTCACTTTGATCCGCCGCCGCTTTGTTAACAAATTCCGCATCGGCTAATAATGGACGAGCCATAGAAACCATATCGGCTTGACCACTTGATAATATTTCTTCGGCTATTTCTGGTGTATTAATACGGTTAGTTGCAATAACTGGAATAGAAACTTCTTGTTTTACTCGTTCAGATATCCAAGTGAATGCTTTTCTTGGTACCGATGTCACTATGGTTGGAATTCTGGCTTCGTGCCAGCCAATACCTGTGTTTAATATAGTAACGCCAGCTTGTTCTAATAATTTAGCCAGTTGCACAACTTCTTCAAAAGTAGAACCATCATCAACAAGATCTAACATAGAGAGTCGGAAGATAATAATGAAATCCGTCCCTACTTTCTCTCTTGTTTGTTTTACAATCTCTAGTGCTAAGCGTGTTCTGTTTTCAAAACTTCCGCCCCACTGGTCTGTACGTTTATTGGTTTTTGGCGCTATGAATTGATTAATTAAATATCCTTCAGAACCCATGATCTCTACACCGTCATAACCGGCTTTTTGGGCTAAACCTGCACACTTAACAAAATCACGTATGGTTTTGTTTATGCCGCGTTCTGATAAGGCTTTAGGTTTAAACGGATTTATTGGCGCTTTTATCGCTGAACTGCTGACATTAAATGGATGATAAGCGTAACGACCTGTGTGTAAAATTTGTAAGCAAATCTTACTGTCATGTTTGTGGACAGCACTCGTAATGATTTTATGTTTTTTAACATGCCAAAAATGACTTAACTGGGAACCGAATGGCTCTACACGACCTGCAAAATTAGGTGCTATACCACCGGTGACCATAAGGCCAACACCACCTTTGGCTCGTTCCTCATAAAAAGCAGCTAATTTATTAAAGCCTTTTTTCTCTTCTTCTAAGCCTGTGTGCATTGACCCCATCAATACACGATTTGATAACTGAGTGAACCCTAAATCTAGTGGTTTTAATAAGTGCGGATAAGGCATAGTCGACCCTTTTGATTATTATTTTTTTAATTATTTTGTTACTCTAACCAACTACTGGTCGGACTTCAATTAAATAATTAGTTACAAAGCTGCTCTGGCAATATTGCCAAAATTATTTAACAATAAGTTTAATCCAAATTACAAACTTTAGAGAACAATATGGAAAATCAAGTGAAAAGAAATAACAACTGGATTAAGGATTTACTAAAGGCTTGTTGGGGCGTACTTAGTTTTACTCGTACAGCCACGTTAAATCTCTTATTTCTCATATTAACAATATTCATTTTGATGGCTATTTTAGCCGGTGGTGAGCCTCCGGTTGTGGTGGAAAATGATTCCATTTTAAAAATGAATCTATCTGGTGAAATTGTTGAAGAGAAAACCTTTGTAGACCCTTATAGTGAATTTATGGCCGATGCATTAGGCGATAGTGATTCAAGTCCAGAAATATTACTCACTGATATTCTTGCTACTTTAAAAGATGCGGCGGCTGACTCTAGAATTAAAGCATTAATAATTGATGTTCAAAACCTAAGAGGCGGTGGTTTAAGTAAGTTACAAGAAGTTGGTCAAGCACTCGACAAATTTAAACAAACAGGTAAACCTGTTTTAGTTTACGGTGATTACTTCTCTCAATCTCAATACTATATTGCAGCCCACGCTGATGAAGTAATTTTACATCCTATGGGTGCTGTCGCTATTGATGGTTTTGGCCGCTACCGTATGTACTTAAAATCAGCATTGGCAAAACTAAAAGTAAATACTCATATCTTTAGAGTTGGAACCTATAAATCAGCGGTTGAACCATTTTTACGTGATGACATGTCTGAGCCTGCAAAAATAGCTAATCAACAATGGTTAAACGACTTATGGTCTGATTATAAAACAGACGTAAGCAAAGCTAGAGGTTTTGACCTTACTAACTTTGATGAACAACTTGATGACTTGTTAGCTAAATTAAAAGACGTTAATGGCGACCTAGCCCAATTTGCCCTTAACAACTCTTGGGTTGATAAATTAATGACTCATCAAGAATTTGATTTATACATTGATGAACAGTGGTTAGGACAAAAATCGAAAACCATTACGTTAAGCGACTACTTAGCTGCAACTAAACAACCAGCTCTTGACCTTAGTGGTGATAAAGTTGGGATAGTGATTGCTAAAGGTACTATCTACAATGGCAGTCGTACACCGGGTGAAATTGGTGGTGATTCAACAGCTAAATTACTGAAACAAGCTCGTGAAGATGATGAAATAAAAGCAATTGTTTTACGTGTAGACAGCCCAGGAGGTAGTGCATTTGCTTCTGAGGTTATTCGTAATGAAATAGAAGCGATAAGACAAAGCGGTAAGCCTATTATTGTTTCTATGAGCTCTATGGCAGCCTCTGGTGGATATTGGATATCTGCATCAACTGATGAGATTTGGGCATCCCCTACTACTATCACAGGTTCAATTGGTATTTTCGGTATGTTAACCACATTTGAAGATTCTCTAGCAGAGTTTGGCATTAAGACAGATGGGGTTGGCACAACTGAAATGGCTGGCTTTTCGGTAACTCGTTCTCTTAACCCTGTTATGGGCGAAGTTATTCAAACCTCTGTTGAGCATGGTTACGACCAATTCATTGGTTTAGTGGCAAAAGAAAGAGACATGACAAAAGCCGAAGTTGATAGCATTGCACAAGGTCGTGTTTGGTCTGGTAAAAAAGCACTTGAATTAGGTCTAGTAGACAAATTAGGTTCTTATCAAGATGCAATTGACTCTGCTGCAACTCATGCAGACTTAACCGATTACCAAGTTAAGGTTATAAAGAAGAAGCTGTCACCTTATGAAGCATTTATGAATGACTTGTTTACAAGCTACGCAGTAAATTATGCTCCTAAAGTTACAACGACACATAACAGTAGCAGCATGATGAGTGTTATTAATCGGATCATGAAAGAGACTCAAACCTGGACTGAATTGAATGACCCTGTTGGCATGTACTTATATTGTTACGAATGTGATGTGAACTAAACAAGATTAAACCATACCAAAGTATGATTTAGCTCAATTCAAGCTTGGTTTACAGCAAATTTGAAACTAGAATACGCCCACTTATCCAGTGGGCTTATTTTTTTCTACCGATTTCTGTCCGCTTACTAACATCGAGACTTCCCATGACTTCAGACAAAAAACGCATTTATATCGCTTACACTGGCGGTACAATTGGTATGAAAAAATCGCCTAATGGCTATATTCCTGTCGAGGGTTATATCACAGACGTATTAAATTCAATGACAGAATTGAATCGCCCTGAAATGCCTGAATTTACTATTTCTGAATTTTCTCCTGTACTAGATTCCAGTAACATGGCACCTAACGACTGGCAAAATATTGCTAATGACATCCATAAAAACTACCACGACTATGATGGATTTGTAGTATTACATGGCACTGACACTATGGCCTATACAGCTTCAGCCTTGTCATTTATGTTAGATAATTTAGATAAACCCGTTATTGTCACTGGTAGTCAAATACCTCTATCTGAAATTCGTTCTGACGGATTGCACAACTTACTGAACGCTTTATATATCGCAGCTAACTACCCTATCAGCGAAGTAAGTTTATTTTTTAATAATCGTTTATACCGTGGTAACCGAGCAACAAAAGCCGATGCTGATGGTTTTAATGCTTTTGACAGTCCTAACTTTCCGCCATTGATTAATGCGGGTATTCAAATAGATTTGAATTCAACCGCCCTAAACGCTAATAAAGCATTTAAAAACATTACCAATAGCTTTAACGTTATCAATATAAAAGATCAGCCAATTGGCGTTGTCAGCTTATATCCAGGTATTTCACACTTGGTTATTAAAAATATTTTAGCTCAACCGGTAAATGCATTAATCATTCAAAGCTATGGTGTTGGTAATGCGCCAGAAAACAAGGCTTTGTTGAATGAAATCAAAAATGCCAACGAACGAGGTATCTTAGTGGTTAATAGAACGCAATGTCATCGTGGTAGTGTTGATATGGCGGGTTATGCAACAGGAAAGGCATTACAAGAAGCGGGTGTACTTTCTGCTTACGACATGACGCTAGAAGCTTGTCTAACTAAAATACATCATTTGTTAAGCCAAGATCTTCCATTTAACACAGTCAGAGAGTTATTTAGCCAAAGTCTCAAAGGTGAAATGACCATTAGTTAATATTTATATAAGCTTCGTCGCATGGCTTTTTAAATAAAGGCCATGACGATTTCTTATTTCTTATTTCTTACAAGCCAAGCGTTTAATTGTTTTACTTGCCCACATTTTTGCGCTGCATACGTTAACCGAATAGCATTACTTAAAATAGTACTGTCATCCCAATCGGTTAATTCACGAATTTCGTTCAAACACTGCTGAGCTTCTTGAGTTAAATAGCCTCGAACTTCTTTTTTTCCAAGCAACTCTTTCTTATCTCGATAGCGTTTTTGCTTCTCAGCGTTGGTTAATGCTATTTTTTTGTCCATAATCTCAAATAATTAACTGTTCGGAGTTGTTTAGCGTACAAGTGTACGCTAAATTAGCGACCTAATTTCTTGGAACTAGTATAAGTTTATTTATGCCACAAAAAAACAGCTTTGATAAAAACGATTTAATTGCATGTGGAAACGGCGAGTTATTTGGTGAAGGTAACGCACGTTTACCATCAGATAATATGTTAATGATGGACCGTGTTATTAAGATCACCGAAGAAGGTGGGAAATATGGAAAAGGCGAAATTATCGCTGAATTAGATATTACTCCTGATTTATGGTTTTTCGACTGCCACTTTAAGGGTGATCCAGTAATGCCTGGATGTTTGGGACTTGATGCTATGTGGCAGCTTATTGGCTTCTTCCTAGGTTGGGCCGGTGGTCCAGGTAAAGGGCGAGCGCTAGGTGTTGGTGAAGTTAAATTCACAGGACAAGTACTGCCTACGGCTAAAAAAGTGACTTACCGTATCGACTTAAAACGTGTTATTAAACGTAAGTTATTTATGGGGCTTGGTGATGGCGTTGTTGAAGTAGATGGTAAAAAAATCTATGAAGCAAATGATCTGAAAGTTGGATTGTTTACTGATACCTCTTCATTCTAGCTTGAGTCATATTTATAAAGCTCAATGAATGAAAAGCGAATGAAAAACAAAAAAGCCCGTTTAATTACGGGCTTTTACGTTAATGAATACGAATTACTTAAATAATCCGTCGTTCTTATCTCCAATGGCCTCTCGCCATCCTCCTAACCACTGCGACTTACTTCCACTTTGCTGATATGGGCATGTCTCTCGGGAGCGTCCTGTAATACCAGCTTTATAACCCTGTGAATGTGCTCTATCTAACCGATCACGTTTCTGTCTTTTCATTGGCAGTTCCTTAATATTTTTATTTTTGGAATTTGTTTGAAAATGCGCATTGCCTTTAAAAGCAAAGCACAGCTATATGAATAGCCAAAAATTAATATTTGTTCAATGACTTTTTTGAAGGTTTTATGACAGAAAAAAGTAAGCCCATGAATGTCATGGGCTTTTTTATATAGAATGGTTAGTTATATAGATTTGCGTCTAATATACAAAAGAGTGCTTAAGAAAATAAGTAACATAGGCGTACTAGACAAGCCTTTGCGTTCATATTTATCGGCCTCATCTTCACTACAAGTCTCTATCTCACCTGATATTGGTGACAACAGAACTGAAACTGCTACTTGTTCCATATAAGCTTCTCCTGCTGAGTCATACAGAAAGTTACCTAGAGAGTCACGATATTCAACTAATTTTAATGCAGTGGCCGCTATTTGATTATTATTGTTAATATCTTTCATTTCAACAATTTCAAACTCAGAGTTACATCCAATTAAATCATTGATATCAAACAATTCTTTGGTATTAATATCATAAATAAAACCATGCTTTCTACGCACTGTATCGGTTGTTACTTCATATTCAGCTTCTCCAACAACTTTACCTAAGTCATTAATTGCATTCGCTGAACTTTCCGCTGTCGTATAAAAGGTCGTTGGAATTTGTAGTTCATCATTTAGAATGTCATAAACGAAAAATTCATCGTTATATGTACCATCGTAATAAGTTTGCACCTTGCCAACAACAATATTAGAACTATTAATATCAGTGGCATAGCCTGCATCATACAAATCGTTATCAATAAGACTTTCAGTACCATCGGGACCAAACAATAGAGGTTGAGTTCTAATGTTTTCATCACTGTTTGGTATTTGACCGTAACCAACACCGACACCATCATCATTAACTGCTGTAATAATAGCTGTGTAAGTCCCAGTTTGAGTCTCAGTTGGAGTAAAAGCTAGTCCAAATTCGGTACTAGATAAAACCTCTCCAAAGTCATCAACTTGCCAAATATAAGGACGTTTTGTATATATCTCTCCACTGAGTTGTGTAGTCCAAACACATACTAAAAGCGGTGAACTCTCGTTCGTACAATCTGTTTCAATACTTGTTTGTGCAGCCTCTACCAGTGCAATAGAAGAGTAACCCGCAACATAACCAGAATCACTAATGTCAACCGCAGAGGTTACACCGCCATATTCGCTGAACGCTGGTTCAATATTTGTACCAACTCCATTTACATAAACAACTGCACGAGTTTTATAGTCACGTTGCCAAAACCTTACATCTGTTGATATATTATCGTCACTTGTATAAGTGAAGTCGACTGGAATGAAAGGCGCTGAGGCTGTACCTACCGCAATATTAGTAGCGTTTATTGCTTTTAGTTCTTCAAGATTACTATGGGTGTAATCACCTAACTCTGAATCTTCAACATCCGTTAAAATCGCTAAACTAGTATCACTACCTGAACTAATAAATGATTTAGAGCTCCCTACTTTCTGGTAAAGAGGGTTTCCACTATATTCAGCTAATTCGTTCCCTAAACATTTTGTAGAGCTAGCATCAAAAATCCCGGATGCTAATTCGCTATCGGATAAACCGCAACTTGTTTTATAAGCATCTAAATATGATTCTAAATAAAATGGGAAATTGAAAGTATCACGAGTAATGCCGACCACAGTACCTGAGTCATTCAACCCCATAGAAAAGTGTTGTTTATACTTATCCAAAGGTGCAATTTCTTTGATCTCATATTGCGCGGCAAAGGCTTGACCCGATTGAGCTATAAATGCTGTTGCCAGCACTGACTTAATAAACAGTTTTGTGTTCAAAATAATACTACCTAATTCAATTTTGTTGTTTTTCTTCTAGCTCTTCCCAGCGAGAATAAGCAACTCCAAGCTTCGACTCAGCTTCAGCTAATTGGTTCAATTTTGATGACGTAAATTCAGCATCTTGTTTGAAAAAATCCGCAGAGTTAACTATTTCCTGAATTTCAGCGAGCTCAGATTCGATTGTTTCTAACAATTTTGGCAGAGATTCTAACTCTGTAGCTTCCTTGTATGAAAGCTTTTTCTTTGCTTTATTAACATTGCTGCTACTTTTAACTTGTGGCTTTTCCACAACGACCGCTTTTTCTACTGGCTTAATTTGCTTAGATTTTACGCGCTCTAAGTAATCTTCGTAGTCATGATAACCACCAACTACTTTATTAATTCTTGCGTCACCTTCAAATGCCCAAATAGACGTTGCCGTGTTGTCTATGAATTCACGGTCATGGCTTACTAATAAAACCGTGCCTTCATAATTAGCGACTAATTCTTCTAATAGTTCCAGAGTTTCCACATCCAAGTCATTAGTCGGCTCATCCAGAATTAACAGATTTGACGGTCTTACGAACAGCTTAGCAAGTAACAAACGATTCTTCTCACCACCTGATAATGCTTTCACTGGTGTTCTTGAACGCTCTGGTGGGAATAGGAAATCTTGTAAGTAGCTTAATACATGACGAGTGCCACCATTAAACTCAACTTCTTGTTTACCTTCAGCAACATTATCTTGAACACTTTGTTCTTCGTCTAATGCCAATCTGTGCTGATCAAAATACGCAACTTTAAGGTTTTCGCCAATTTTAACAACACCAGCGTCTGGCTCAATCTGCCCCATCATAAGCTTGATTAAAGTAGATTTACCCACACCATTTGGACCAACTAACGCTATTCTGTCGCCTCTTGCTACTAACGCATCAAAGTCACTAATAAGCGTTCTATCTTTAATCGCGTACGATATATTAATCGTTTCAAATACTTTCTTAGCAGATTTATCACCCGATTGAATCGACATTTTCGCATTTTTAGGTGCGTCAATTCTGGCACCACGTTCATTACGTAGGTCTTTTAACGCTCTAACGCGGCCTTCATTTCTTGTACGTCTGGCTTTTATGCCTTGGCGTATCCACACTTCTTCTTGCGCTAACTTTTTATCAAACAAAGCATTTTGTTGTTCTTCAACTTCCAACAAACGTTGTTTTTCTTCTAGGTAGTACTCGTACGTACCTTCAAAAGACACTAAGTTACCACGGTCTAAATCGATTATGCGCGTGGCTAAGCTTCTGATAAATGCTCTATCATGCGAAATAAATACGATAGCACCAGTAAACTCTTTCAAAAAGGTTTCTAGCCACTGAATCGCGTCTATGTCTAAATGGTTAGTAGGCTCATCAAGTAGTAAAACATCTGGTTGTTTTACTAATGCACGAGCAAGTGCCAGTTTTCTTAACCAACCACCCGACAATTTATTAATGTCTTGATCCGGTTCTAAACCTAATTTTGTTAACGTTTGGCTAATGGTTGTTTCCAATGTCCAACCATGTAGCTGTTCAATACGGTTTTGAACTTTTTCTAACTTGTTCATTAACTCTGGTTCATCACAAACTTTTAATGCCAGTTCGTTGTACTCATCCAGTAGTTGTTTGGTTTCTTCTAAACCTTTAGATACAAACTCAAACACAGTACCGTGTTGTCCACGAGGTGGATCTTGCTCAAGCCTAGCAACAATAACGTCGCTAACTATTTGTAGTTTACCGTCATCTAACGTTAAATCATGGTTAATGATCTTCATCAATGAGGATTTACCGGCGCCGTTTCGACCAACAATACAAACACGTTCACCGCTGTTTAATTGAAAATCGGCTTTGTCTAATATTGGGCTGGTGCCAAAGGCTAATTGAGCCTTAGAAAGTCTAACTAATTCCATAAAATTTCAAATACTGCTTAATTTGTTCTGCGTCAAATGGCCAAAACAAGGCCTGTTCTTCGCGTTCCACCAATAACACTGGAATATGTTCACCATATAAATGAACTAAATCATCGTCTTCAACAATATCGATAATTGTTGGTGACAATCTCAGAGATTGGCATAATTTAAGGGCATCATCACAAAGATGACACCCATCGGTTGAATATAATAATACTTGTTTAATCATTACGACTTATTTATTACAAAAGACTACTTTAAAGATAGCTTCCAACATTGATGAATCTTACTATTGCGTTGAAAATCTTCAGGCAATGTTTGTTTTGTCATATCTTTAATCGCAAAACCTAACTCTTCAATAGCTGCAACGTCCAATTTAAAGTTACGTAAGTTGTTTGAAAATAACAGTTCACCGCCATCATTTAAACGATCTTTTACTAATTTAATGATTTCAACGTGATCACGCTGTACATCCCAAGTTCTATCCATTTTTTTAGAATTAGAAAAACTTGGTGGATCTAAAAACACTAAGTCAAATTTATCGTGACACTTAGTTAACCAATCTAAACAATCTGCTCTTTGGAAAAAATGACTCTTAGTATCAATCCTGTTTAGTCTGAAGTTATCTTCACACCAATCTAGATAAGTGTTAGACATATCAACACTAGTTACACTTTTAGCGCCACCTAATGCTGCATGCACAGACACACTACCTGTATAACAAAATAGATTCAAAACCGTTTTATCATTACACCAAGAGGCAAACTCTTTACGTGTCGAGCGATGATCTAAAAATAAACCAGTATCTAAGTAATCATGGATGTTAACGTAAAACTGAGCATTAAACTCATTTACGGTAAATCTATGGAATTTACTGTCTTCTTTTTCATATTGGTCTTTGCCCTTTTGCGATTTACGTACTTTCAATGCAAAGGTGTTTTCATCCAAATTGAATTTTTGCTGCAGGATACTTAATACATCCAACAAACGTGTTTCCGCTAAAACAGCATTAACTGTTTTTGGCGCTTGGTATTCATAGACAACAATTTTGCCGTCATAATAATCAACGGCTACGTTGTACTCTGGAATATCAGCGTCATATATGCGGTAACAAGTAACGTCTTCTTTTTTCGCCCACTTAGTTAAACGTTTTAAGTTTTTATCTAAACGCCCTTCAAATGCTTGACCATCTTTACTTAAATAGTATTTACCGTTTTTAGCACTTTCAGACAATTCACATTGTTGAGGCGTTAAAACATAATTGGTTAATACCGTATCTATTTGACCATTTTTTAATTTGAACTCTTTGCTTTTTTGCAGTCTCAGTAACTTGATTAACATCGGTTGGCTAGATAATAAAGACACATGCCAATTTTCGTAGTTCTGTTTTAAGTTAAGACCTAAACGTTTGAATAACGACAATAACACAATAGACTCGCCAAGACGTTCACCGTAAGGAGGGTTTGAAACAATCCAACCTGGCTCTAATGATTTTGAAACCATTGCTTTAGAAGCGTCTTGCTGAGCAATCGTGATCACGTCTTCTAAACCAGCGTTTTCAACATTAAGCATTGCTTTATCGACTACGTACTTTGAAATTTCATAACCAATAAAGGTAGTAGATGCAGGAACTTCCTGTGCAATCACTTCGTCTCTTAATGCTTCATACTTAAATACACTAAACTCAGGGTGTTTAACAAACGGGAAACTACGTTTATTTAAACCAGGTGCACGTTTCATATGCATACCAGCAGCTTCTATCAATAGCGTTCCTGAACCAGAAAACATATCGACAAACGGGCTTTTTTCATCCCAGCCACTTCGTTTTATAATAGCGGCGGCTAAATGTTCTTTTAATGGAGCTGCGCCCTGTTCTGTTCTAAAACCACGTTGGTGTAACGATGGACCAGAAAAATCGACGTAAATTTTACATTTACCTTTGAACATTCTTGCCTGAATTCGAATGTCTGGATTCTCTTTATCTATATCCGGACGTTTACCTGATTCTTCTCTTAAATTGTCCACAATGGCATCTTTGACTATTAATGCGCCAAACTGTGTATTTCTTATACTTTTGTCTGTTCCAACAAACTCGACAGAGAACGAACGACTTTTTGTAAAGTAAGGATGCCAGTCAAAGCCTAGGACACCATTGTAGATATCATCTTTATCACTTCCCTTAATTTCCGTTACGTAACGTAAAATACGAGTCGCAAGTCGTGACCAAAGACATATACTTTGTGCAACTTCAAAAGTTGCAGTGAAATACACAGACTGTAGTTTATGGTGCACATCGGTTGCACCTAAGCTTTCCAGTTCGGTGGCTAAAAGAGGTTCAATTCCTGCGGATGTAAGAGCAATAAAGTTAGGCATAAGATCAAAAGTTAGTAAATTTGCGTCATTATAAGCAATTTTCAATGAAAAGACCTATTTATTACAGTTTTTTAATTTAATACTTGCATAAATATTTTTAAACACTATTATACGCACCTCGTTGAGGCAGAGAGTTTCAGCGAATTTTATAAGTCCTTTAAGTAAGACTGTAAAAATGCAAAAAATAATGGCGCGGGATGGAGCAGTCTGGTAGCTCGTCGGGCTCATAACCCGAAGGTCGTAGGTTCAAATCCTGCTCCCGCAACCAATTTTTTTTGCACAGATTCTTTGATAACAGAATTAAATCAGTTATTGGCTTGTTTAACTTTATAGTTAAACCATTCGGACGCGGGATGGAGCAGTCTGGTAGCTCGTCGGGCTCATAACCCGAAGGTCGTAGGTTCAAATCCTGCTCCCGCAACCAATTTCATACTTCATAAATCATACTTCATAAATCATCAGGTCGTAGGTTCACTTCTTACAAGAGATGCTGCTCCCTCAACCAATTTCATACTTCATAAATCATACTTCATAAATTATCAGGTCGTAGGTTCACTTCTTACAAGAGATGCTGCTCCCTCAACCAATTTCATATTTCATAAATCATCAGGTCGTAGGTTCGCTCTTACAAAAGATGCTGCTCCCGCAACCAATTTCACATTTCATAAATCGTTAGGTCTGGTTTGCTTTTTATAAAAGCTTCACTCTCCACAAAAGACGCGGCTCCCGCAACAAACTCTTAGTAATACCTCTATAGGTTTTTAGCTTTCTACCAATTTCAAACTATCTATCAAATGTAAGACGCTAAATTTAGTTTTAATAAAGGTTTCGCATTACACAATTTACGTTCGTCTTTAATAATTCCATTTAACAAATACCTAAGCCAACCACTGCAAATTCAATTAATAAATCTAATTAGCTTTAAACAATACACAACCTGATTTATTATTGTCATCAATGATTTAGTATCTAATTAAAAAATTTATAAAGGAATTTTCAATGAAACCAATTTCTGCCCGTATATTACATCGCTATTTAGGATTTTTCTTAGCTGGTATTATGACCATATACGCACTCAGCGGTATTGTTTTAATTTATAGAAATACCAACGTATTTAAGCTGTCACACCAAATTGAAGAGACTTTATCTTTAAACCTAAACGCAGATTCACTTGGTAAAGCATTAAAGATGAGACGATTTAAAGTAGATTCTGAAGATAGTGAGTTTATTTACTTCAAAGATGGCTCTTATAATAAAGCTTCAGGTGCAGTTAGTTATACCCAATTTGAACTCCCTGTTGTGTTAGACAAAATGACTCACCTACATAAAGCGACAACCAACTCGCCAATTTATTGGTTGAATATCTTTTTTGGTGCTTCATTATTATTTTTTGCATTGTCTTCTTTTTGGATGTTTTTACCAAAAAGTAAAACATTTAAAACTGGCGTAAAAGTAAGCATAGCTGGCGCTATTTTAGCCTTAGTACTGATTAGCTTAAGTTAAAATATTATTTTCTTTAATTTATCCACTTAAACAAGGGCGTTTATTTAACGCCCTTTTCCCCCTGCCTACTATCACTTTAAATTTTGAAATTAAAGCTCCACTTACCGATTTTATTTTACTTTCTAGTTGTTATCTTATTACGAAACAGATAAGTTTAAAGGTATATCAGCATCCTTAAAGTCGAGTTGTATTAAGTGTTTAGATACTTTTTAATTTTTATTCTTTTATCGTTTCATAGCCAAGCAAAACAAGTAGAAATAAGCGTTGCTGCTCCTGAAATATTTCCTTTTGTTTATTTGAATGACAAACAAGAAGTTATTGGTTTATTTGTAGATTGTTTAAACAACAGTACAAATGAAAATTATACTTTTAAAGCCATGGTTTTACCTTGGGCTCGAGCCTTGGAAGAAGTAAAGCATAATCGTATTGATGCTCTTATGCCTGCCGCTTACACAAAACAAAGAGCTAAATACTTAGCTTATCCCGACACTCCTATGTTTAAGTTTTTAAGTGATGTTTTAGTAAAAAAAGAATCTTCTTCATTCACCTCATTTGAAGAAGCTAAAAAACAAAATAAATTAATCGCTAAAGTACGTTCTAAAGCATTAAGAGAAGATATAAAGGCAAGAATTGAATCGCCTGGATTAACAATTTTAAATATAAAGGATACAAAAACAGCATTGAAAATGGTCTTACAAAATCGAATAGATTATTTTGTAGGCGACCCTCAAATGATAAAATATACCGCTCAGCAAGCCAATATGGTCGGTGAATTCTCCTTTGTTAAATTGTCGGATAAAACATCACCTTCTTATTTAGCTTTTTCTAAACGGTTTGCTAAAAACAATGATATAAAACAAATTATGAATGGTATTAGTTGTAATAATCTACAAATCGACTAATTAATTCAGGTTTTATCTTCATTCATCCCTTTATTAAAGTAACTTACCTCTTTTTCATCATTTGGTAATAATGTTTTTCTATAATCCGGCCCCATTTAGTAAATCAATTTAGTAAATACCCTTATGCCCAATTACATAGTTACATGAAATAATTGACAAAATCCAAGGTTGTTAATAACTCCTCTCCTTTTTCCATTGTATTATTTATTAAGATCATTTATGAAGTTTTGTATCAAATCTGTATTTCTATTTACAGCACTGGTCGCTGTTAAACCTGTTTATTCTGAAACCATTACATCAAATACCTTAGTCACCACCATTTTAGATGTTCCAAAAACCCAGCAACGAATTAAAGTTGACGGACACATGGACGAAGACATTTGGAAAAATGCATTGAAAATTGACCTTAACAACGTCACTTGGCCATATGAAAATACAAGATCACCAGTAAAAACAGAAGCTTATGTTATAGAAAATGGTCACACTTTATATGTTGCTTTTAAAGCATTTGATCCACATCCAGAAAAAATAAGAGCACGCCTTACCGACCGAGATAATAACTGGGGTGATGACCGTGTTGCTATCAAAATAGACACCTATAATGACAATGCCCTCGCCTACCAATTCTTTATTAACCCATTAGGCACACAGTCTGACGTATTAGAAAACGAACTCACTAAAAGTGAATCTTCTTCTTGGGATGTAATTTGGAATTCCGCCGGTCGTATTACAGACTTTGGTTATGTTGTTGAAGTTGCTATTCCACTAAGAACACTTAACTTTAATGATCAATTAGATATACAAAACTGGGGGATGGAATTTGTTCGTTTTTACCCAAGAGATACCGAACTAAGAATCTCTCATATGCAAGTGGATCACAATAACACATGTTTTATTTGCCAAATGCCGACATTACGTGGCTTTAAAGGTGCAAAACAGGGTAAAAACTTATCACTTGTGCCAACCTTTGTAAGTGGTAACACAAAATCACGAGAGTTAGATGAAACACTAGAATGGAGTGAAGAAAGTAATACCGATGTTGGTTTAGATGTAAAATGGGGAATAACGCCAGATACCACCTTAAACGCGACATTTAATCCAGACTTTTCACAAGTAGAAGCCGATTCAGGCCAGCTTGATGTTAACAGCACATTTGGCTTATATACGGCAGAAAAACGAGCTTTTTTCTTGGCTAACGAAGACGCCTTCTCAACGCCAGTTAACTTAATTTATACCCGTAACATCAACAACCCAGATTTTGGTGCAAAATTAGCGGGTAAAGTAGACCAACACTCTTTTGCAGGTTTTGTCGCAAATGACCAAACAACAAGCTTTATTCTTCCAGGTAATTTAGGTTCCGATCTTTACGAATTAGAAGAAAAAAGCACAAATGCCGCCTTTAGATACAGATATGCGTTAAATAACGACGCCTCCATAGGTGCGCTCTCAACCATACGAAACTCCGAGAGCTACCAAAACGTAGTAACAAGCTTAGACGGCAAATATAAATTAACAGACAGCGACGTACTTAACATACAATTTGTGTCATCAAGTACGGAGATAGATGACGTCCTAATAAATTCAATTAATACTGACGATTACAACTCTGAACAAGTTTTACGAGCAGACAGCAATAATAGTACAGACTCATTTTATAGAATTGACTACCAGCACGACAATAAAGACTGGTCTTTTAAAGCGAGCAGAGAAGATATCGGCAAAGACTTTAGAGCCGACCTAGCTTTCTTTAATAAATCAGACACCATAACTAACTTGATTGGTGGTACTTACCGCTGGTTAGGAAACAGTAAAGATTGGTGGAATAGAATTGAAGTTTTTGGAGATTGGGACAGAACTACAAACCAAGATGGCGATCAAATAGAACAAGAATATGAGATTTATTTAACCCTTAGAGGTGTTAAACAATCTTACTTTAAGCAAGGTTTAGTTGTTCGTGAAAAAGCCTCTGGCAGAATAGATACATCAACTTTATCTATTAAAAATAACACCTATAACTTTACTGAAAAAATCCTTAAATCTTGGGCTAATTTCCAAGCGACCTCTGACATGTGGCTTGGTATCTATGGTTCTGTGGGTAAGCAAATAGATTACGCAAACAATCAGTTAGTTGATGCTTATTCGATAGACCCACAATTTAATTGGAATATAAACACCCATATTAAGTCAGACTTATCTTATAAATACCGTAAGCTTCATAAAGGCGGTAACGAGATTTTAACCGCAAAACTAACCGACTACCGACTGAATTATCAGTTCTCTATTCGTAGTTTTTTACGTTTGTCTATTGTGTATTCTGACGTAACCAGGAACTTAAGCCAATATAACGATCCGGATGATTATGATGCAACTTATAAGAGTTTATCAACCCAGTTACTTTACTCTTATAAAATCAACCCAAAAACCTTATTCTTTGTAGGATACTCAGACGGTGGTTATCAAGACGATTCTCTTAAAGACATCACCAAAGACACCAGAAGCGTATTTTTAAAAATGAGTTACGCCTGGCTGAGATAAGCCGAGGTAAGCACTTAGAGTAAACAGTTAAGATAAATATCTATATTAGATATCTTATATAGATAGTTAAGATCAAATAAATAATTGAGCCGCTACCTCCATTTAGGATTAGCGGCTTTTTTATCCCCCTTGAATTCAAGTAATTATTTGCTGCTAAGGTAATTTATCAATTAATAATTCAACTTAGTTGATGTTAGAATGTTTGCTTGTTCCAGCATTTTATCTAACAACATTTATTAGGCTTTCATGATCTCTAAAAACCAACTTAAACACATCCGAGCGTTAGGCCAGAAAAAACAACGTAAAGCCTTGGGTGAGTTCCTGGTTCAAGGTGAAAAGAATGTGTTGGAATTACTTAAGTCTCACTTAACCATAAAACAACTGTTCGCTACTCCACAATTCATCCAAGTTAATAAAGCCGAGCTTAACAATATTGAAGTGATAGAAGCGGATATTGATTCGTTAACTAAAGTAAGTACTTTAGTGTCCAATAATAGTGTTATTGCGGTTGTACAAATCCCTACTGTTAATACACCACCCAATACCGGTATTACATTAGCGTTAGACGGCGTGTCTGACCCTGGTAATCTAGGGACCATAATTCGTGTTGCTGATTGGTACGGTATTAACCACATTGTTTGTAGCCATGATTGTGCCGACCCGTTTAACCCTAAAACAATCAGCGCAACCATGGGCTCGTTCGCTCGCGTAAATGTCTTTTTAACCGACTTACCTGAGTATTTACAACAAGACACTCGTGCTGTTTATGGCGCATATTTAGGTGGCGAAAATGTACATAAGGTAACGTTTGATAAAGACGCTATTTTAATGATGGGCAGTGAATCTCACGGAATAAGAGACGCCGCAGGACAATTTGTCACCGCGCCAATTACTATTCCAAACTTTGGTGAAGCTGAGTCGTTAAATGTAGCGATGGCGACGGGAATTATTTTGGATAATATCAAACGCGGATGAAACTCGTTACTTCATGTGGTTTAAGGTTAGGCTTGTAAGCTTAGAGCTTGTCTTTAACTTCGGGGGGTTTTAGCTTTTATAGTGTCACTATCATAGATTGAAAACTAATAGTCATTAACGCTCTAGTAGCTTTAATTTATTCGCTACACCATTCCATTCATCGGCATCATCAGGTGCAGGCTTTAACTCTGTGATCACAGGCCATTTTTGCGCTAATTCAGCATTTAATTCTATAAATTCTATTTGATCTTCTGGTACCGCATCTTCTTGAAAAATAGCATTGGCTGGGCACTCTGGTTCACATAAACTGCAATCGATGCAAATAACCGGATCGATAACTAAAAAGTTAGGTCCTTCAAAAAATGCATCCACAGGACATACTGCAACACAGTCTGTGTATTTACATTTAATACAGTTATCACCAACGATGAACGCCATAAAAAAACACCATTAAAAATTCAAGATTGCGGATCATACTCAATCATTTTCAAACTACAATACAAATACGTAAATTTACACCGCGTTATTGAAATATTTATTCGCTTATTGTTACCAGTACCAGTAAAATGCGCGACTGTTTTCTACACTAGTTTATGAGTAACCAATGATACGTTTAACTGAAATTAAATTGCCGTTAAATCATGCACCAGAAGATCTAACGTCTGCAATAACGACAAAACTTAAAATTTCTGCTGAACAAATAGCAACATTTGTTATGTTTAAACGTGGTTACGATGCTCGTAATAAAAGAAATATCCAATTAATTTATACCTTAGACATTACCCTTTCAGATAACACGTTAACGGATAAACTGCTAAGCCAGTTTGAATCTGACCAACACGTAAAAGTAACGCCAGATACCAGTTACAAATACGTAGGTGAAGCGCCTGCTGACTTAACAGAACGCCCTATTGTTATTGGTTTTGGCCCTTGTGGTTTATTAGCTGGATTGACCCTTGCCCAAATGGGGTTTAAACCTATCATCATTGAGCGCGGCAACGAAGTAAGACAAAGAACCAAAGACACCTTTGGCTTTTGGCGTCAGCGTAAATTAAACACAGAATCAAACGTCCAATTTGGTGAAGGCGGCGCGGGTACTTTCTCTGACGGTAAATTATATAGCCAGGTAAAAGATCCAAACCATTATGGCCGTAAAGTGATGACAGAATTTGTTAGAGCTGGCGCACCAGATGAGATCTTATTTGTAAGTAAACCGCACATTGGTACTTATAAATTAGTGAGTATGGTAGAAAAAATGCGTGCTGAGATCATAGAGCTTGGCGGTGAAATACGCTTTGGCACTCGCGTTGACGACATTCATATCACAGACAATCAAATCACAGGTGTCACTTTAAACAACGGTGAAAAACTCGATAGTAATCACGTTGTTTTAGCCGTTGGTCACAGCGCTCGTGATACTTTCCAAATGATTTACGACAAAGGCATTTATGTTGAAGCTAAACCTTTCTCTATTGGTTTTAGAATTGAACATAAACAGTCCACCATAGACCAAGCACGTTTTGGTGATAACGCAGGTAACGAAATTTTAGGCGCAGCGGATTACAAGCTAGTTCATCATTGTAAAAATGGCCGCTCTGTTTACAGTTTTTGTATGTGTCCGGGCGGCACTGTGGTTGCGGCAACCTCTGAAGAAAATCGCGTAGTGACCAATGGCATGAGCCAATACTCAAGAAACGAACGTAATGCCAACAGCGCTATCGTTGTAGGCATAGACCCAGCACGAGATTACCCAAACCACCCTCTTGCCGGCATAGACTTACAAAGAGAATTAGAAAGCTTAGCCTTTGAGTTAGGTGGTAGAGACTACAATGCACCAGCGCAAACCATTGGGGACTTCTTAAAAGGTAAACCAGACTCACAGTTAGGCGATGTAAAACCATCATTTACACCGGGCATTACCTTAACCGACTTAAGCAAAGCCTTGCCAGATTTTGCAGTAGAGGCAATACGTGAAGCTATTCCAGCGTTTAATAAAAAGATACAAGGCTTTGGCTCAGATGACGGTTTATTAACGGGTGTAGAAACCAGAACCTCATCACCAATTAGCATAAAGCGAAATAAAGAATTCCAAAGCATTAATACCAAAGGTCTGTTTCCTGCAGGTGAAGGCGCGGGTTACGCAGGTGGCATTTTATCGGCAGGAATCGACGGCATTAAAGTAGCAGAAGCGGTCGCTAAGTCTATTTTGAAGTTGGACTAAAAGCAGCTTTAGGGCTTTAGGGCTTTAGGGCTTTAGGGCTTTAGGGCTTTAGGGCTTTAGGGCTTTAGGGCTTTAGGCAATGATTGGAGCAGATAAGATTTCAGTCAAACATTATATTAATTCTGATAAACAAATTTTGCTGTCCGTTTATCAGAATTATTATTGATCTGCTTTAGCTTATAAAACAAACTTAACGTTTATGAAATAAGCTAAAGCCTTGTTAAAAAAAGTTTTAAGCCAACTTTTTTAACGCTGCAATAATATCATCTGGCTCAGAACGTGTTCTGTAGTCCACATCAACATAACGCCACAACACCTCACCATCGCTACTCAATACAAAGGTAGCTGGGATTGGTAATACATTGCCGTTGCCATTATTAATAGCTTCTAGATCTAAATTACGGTCTACACGCATATGATCCACAAGAAACTCAGGTACTTCCCATGCAACACCATATTCAGAAGCAACTTTTGCGTCTTGATCAGACAACACAGTAAAGTCCATTTCACTAATTTCGTTTTTGGTCAGTGACTCATCAGGCACTTGAGGACTAATCGCCACCAATGTCGCACCTAAACCATGAATTTCGCTTAAACGAGCTTGTAACGCTCTAAGTTGTAAATTGCAGTAAGGACACCAACTACCACGATAAAACGTCAGTACCACAGGCCCTTTAGCTAAAGCATCATTCAGCGCAATCAAATTACCGTCTTGGTTTGGCAAAGTAAAACTAGGCGCTTTTTCACCAAGTTTTAACGCATCTTCACCTTGTAAAAAGGCCTTTGACTGCTTAATAATATCATCAACACCTTGCATAAAATCAGGATTAGCTTCTCGCCCAGCGGCAACCTTGGCTTCAGTTTGTTGTTTTAAACTTTTCATACGACTCTCTACTTTTTATGCTCAGAATGTAAATACGTTTACTCAAAACATTAACCTTATAAAACAGACCAAATGCTAGGGTTAATGTCTATTCGTTTACCTCTTTATGGGGGAGTAAGACGCCAAATTCAAGGAAGACCGGCTTTGAGGGTTACGAATACTTATGACAATGACAATCTCATTTTTCGGCCACCTACCGGGTTTAAGCCGCTTTTTTGATAAAAGTTTAACGTACGCTCAAATTCAGGTAGATAACATTGCCACCTACTTTAATTTAACTAGCTGAAGTTTGGGTAGATTCAAGGTCGAAGTGCACCACCTTTACTAAACTATAAGTTCACGCAGATGCAAAAATCAACTGTTATTTGTCCCGATTAATTTGCTTGTATGGATAATAATTAATATGAAATTTTTTTAACCGAGCTATTAGGAATCTCTATTGCTTCACCGTCTACTTTTAAAACAACGTATTCTGAAGTTCTTAAATAAAGCTCTCCACTACTTACGCAATTTGCTTTACCCTCACAAGAATAATGAACAGTAACATCCACACCACCATATTTAAGCTCTTTCATAAATTTAGAATACGTTTCGGCATTAAATAAATTGAATATAAATATGGATATAACAATTAAGTAGCTGCCTATAAGTGCATACTTTATATGCTTAGGTTTTCTCATAAAATAAAGCGTAATTGGTATTGGTATTAAAGGGATAGTATTTGATAAGTACCATGGCAATGAATTTATCCACCCCATAAACGGCATTATAATAGCCCCAAAAAAAACAGCCGAATAAATGGCAGCTATAGAAGCTACCTTAAGATACTGTTTAAATGGCATTTCAGGAAGTGAAGTTTTCTGGCCTATTTTAATTTGAGTATATGCTACATTTAGTGCGAATTTTATAATTATACTGACCCCTGCAAACACTAATATTGCCGTAAAAAAAAACAACAAACTAAGAAAAACAACGTTAAATCTTAAATACGGAACGCCTTCAAATGGAATTCTAAGGTCATTTAAATATGCATACTTATATAAGGCAAGTTCGGCTATAAGGCCAATAAATGTAGATCCGCCTAAAGCAGTAACGAAGCTTGATATGAGTATCTTTAATGGTAGAGAGAGACCAACAAACTTTTCAATAATTTGCTTTATCTTCATTTAAATTCCTATCTACGAATGATGCCTAACGAGGCTGTAGAATTTCTCATTCTCAGCCAGTATCTTTAAATAAAAACCACAATATTTCACATCCTTATAAGATTCAATAACTTATTTTATTTTCAATAATAATATTGCTTAAAGTGTGGTTAAATTGCGTTTAAAGTGGGCTTATAGAGCTAGTTAATGAAGTGAGGCTTGATATGTGTATAAAGGCTTAACTCTTGGTCTAATGCAAACTATTTCTTAACTTCTCTATGTTGTGAACAAGGCAATACATTTGCCATTGGGTATTTACTTTATCTTGGCCACGTAGCGTAAATTTGTTCATGCCTTTATTGACGGTGATGTTGCCAAACACAGGTTCGATAGCACCAAGTCGTTTACTGTATTGTCGTCGTCCTATTGGACTATCTATCTTAACTTTCATTTTGTCGCCATAACTTAGCTTTTTCCGTGACTCATCATTTTTGAATTGAACTTGTCTTCCTCTGTCTTTCGGCTCTTTACGCATACACTGTTGCTGTAATGGACACACTTTACAGTCTTTTAAGTAACCACAGAATCGAGTGTATTGTTGATTGTGATTATTTACGTTTATCCCACTGCACCACATTTCATTTCCAGCTGGACAGTGACACGTTTGTGTTGCTTCATCATAATGAAAGTCATCTGAGGTGAATAATCTTGGCTTGCCTTTGCTGCGTTTTAATCTACGTTTTTCTTGCTCTGTTTCATACGTCTCGCTTTCTTTAAATAGCGGATTACGTTTCTAAATTGATTGTCAGCAATATAACTATCGAATCCACTTTGGGCCATAAATTCCAAATTGGCTTCACTGTTAAAGCCACTGTCTGCTGTGAATTTAATCGTGTGTTTGTTTGGTTGTGTTTCTGTAGTGAGTTTATCAAGTTGTTGCTTTAGTTGAGTAACGGCTGGCGCTAAGGTTTGTTGCTCACCAACTGAGCCCCACACTTGTGCTTGTAGTATTATTTGATGTTTATCATCGTTAATCGCAATACCATTGTAACCTTGAATTGTGCCTTTACTTGTTGTCATTTTTGCACTGTCTGGGTCGGTAATATTACTTTTAACGGGCTTGCCTTTACTGCCTGTTTTTTCTTGATGTGTCGCTAGATATTCCCTGATTTTCGCTGCACTTTTATCGAGCTTGGCCTGTTGCTTCAAGTCATGAGCCACTTCATCTTCACCTAAACTATCTTGTGCTTGATGACGTTCAAGTATGCGTTGACTGGCTCGGCGAAGTTTGGCTTGTTTACGCTCAAGCTCATCGAATGTACCGCTCCATTCTTTACTCGCGTTTGAACGTATTTTACAGCCGTCGATAGCAAACATGTTACGTCCAACAAGCCCTTCACGGTCACATATCATCAGCACTTGTGTAAACAAGGGTTCAATTTTATCTCTCATGTTTGCAACAAAATGTGCAATAGATGTGTAATGAGGTTGAACATCACCAGATAGGCTCATAAAGATAATGTTGGTTTCACAAGCATTTGCAATACGACGGCTACTGACTAATCCACGCGAATAACCAAACAAGACAATATTCAACATCACAGATGGAGGGTACGCCGCAGCGCCACCATTATCGTTGTTGTACCATTCATCAAAAGGCGTTAAATCAAGGTGGTTATCAACAATATGAGAAAGTGCGTATTCAAATGTGCCAGGGATAATTTGCTGGGTAAAATCAACTGGGATGAATTTACTTTGGCAGGATAAGTCAGGTTTGTAGTTAGCCATGTGAAATTAGCTCTGAGTGAATAATAACTATTAGATCACAGACGCCCACCACGAACAAGTACATTTTTTATACAAACGAGCTTAATTGAAAAAAGAGCGACAAACGCTCTTTTAAGAGAAATTCTACAGCCTCAACGCCTCATTCAGAGGCTTAAAATAGTTGGCTATAATATTGAGGAACGAAAACAGACAACTGTTTTAAGTCCTGTGCAATGACTTGTTATGTGGTTAATACTCACAAGTTGATTGAGAGTAATTAAAGCTCCCTCCAGAATCTAGACATGAATCAACTCGCCAAAATTCTGAATAACTTAAATGAATTAAGACAGTTATAACAAATATTGATAATACAAAAAATATTTTAAAGTACTTTGAGTCTTTAGACGATAAATATTTAAAAAGATAAATCATTGCTATAGGTATTGATATTACCCCTAAAAGTAAAACTCCATACTCAATTACAACATCCATAATTCAAGAACCACATAACAATTTAATCAGAGGACAATTGCCTAAGTTTCTGACAAAACACTTCCCCTTTTTCTTCTTGCCATATTAATAGCAAAACTCATAACTGTTTGCCAGTGCTTTTATTTATCTAGTTATCCACAAAGTACATTGGCAGAAAAACAGGAAACTTTCCTCTTTTTACTAACTACCTAGGAAACTCCACTTCAATTGAGGATAAAAACAGTGTTGTTAAATATAATTTAAAATATTTATAACAACGATTTTAAGTATAAATAAATGTACAGCCGCTCTGTTTTGCTTTTATTCCCGATTCAAACATCTCTATCAATTGTTTTTATAAAAGAATACTTTTCTAAAACCTAGTTAATAATCCAGCTATTAAATAAAACAATTACCCCCATACAATTGATTTAAATCTAATCACTGGCAAAAAAATCAAATACACTATCTATATAAAAGTTAAAAACAAAACGGATGAAGTGTTAAGCATGAAACAAATAAATTTAGCGGTTTTCAGTGCCAAAAGTTATGACAAAACAAGTTTAACGGCGGTCGTGCCAGAACAGATAAGTCTGCACTTTTTTGAAAGTCGATTAACAATAGACACGGTAAAATTAGCCGCTGGTTTTGATGCCATTTGTGTGTTTGTTAATGACGAGCTTAATCGTGAGGTATTAACACAATTAAAGTCACTGGGTGTTAAATACATAGTTTTACGTTGTGCTGGGTTTAATAACTTAGACTTAACCGCGTGTAAAGAATTAGGCATTCGTTGTGCTCGCGTGCCCTCTTACAGTCCTGAGGCGGTTGCTGAGCATACCGTTGCGCTTATGATGACACTTAACAGGCGCATACATAAAGCATACAACAGAACCAAAGAAGGCAACTTTAGTTTATCCGGTCTAATGGGGTTTAATATTTATGGTAAAACAGTAGGTATTATTGGCACCGGAAATATCGGCCTTGCTACCGCAAGAATAATGAAAGGCTTTGGTGCTCACGTTATTGCATACGACCCATTTGAAAATAGTAAAATGGCAGAGTCTATCGGCTTTGAATACACTGAACTTAATACCCTATTAACTACATCCGATATCGTTAGTTTGCATTGTCCATTAACTAAAGAATCTCATCACCTTCTAAATGATGCCTCTATCGCCACTATGAAAACAGGCGTTATGATCATAAATACGAGCCGAGGCGGACTTGTTGATACTCAGAGCTTGATCACAAATTTGAAATCAGGACAAATTGGTAACTTAGCGCTAGATGTATATGAACAAGAGAGTGAGTTGTTTTTTGAAGATCATTCCAGTTCAATAATCCAAGATGATGTTTTACAACGATTGTTGAGTTTTCCAAACGTTATAATCACAGGACACCAAGGCTTTTTTACTGCTGAAGCGTTAGAGCAAATAGCCGTTACAACCATTAATAACCTTAACCTTTTTGCAGAGGAAAAGGCTAATCCCAATAGCTTGTTTTAGTTATAAGGGGTTAGCTATTAACTAACCGCAATTTTAAATAATTGAGTGCCCACTTGTACGGCGGCGGAAGGATAATGCAGAATAATGGTGCCAGATTCTGGTGCGGTAACATCAACCACAGCATGTTTTGTATCAAACTCTAACGAGTTTAATACTCTTGCTATCACTTGTCCTTTATTCACTTTGTCACCTGGCTTAGCTAAGTACTCAACCATACCTGCATGTTTAGAAAACAAGGTTTTATAGTTTTTTAATAAAGTGGTTGTCACTTCAACTGGCGTTACACCAACAAAACCATCAATTAAGTTGTTAGCTTGTAAGTAATTTAAAATGCCACCGCTGTCGCTTTGAGCTTGAGTTAAACAAATATTCTCTTGCGAGCCTAACTCTATGGTAAAGGCATTTACTTTATAATTAAGCGTAATGCCTTTTTGTTTTAATAACTCAGCTAAGTACACCCAAGGGGTAAAACTGGCTTCATCTAATGCGCCTGCAAATGTGGTAGGAATTGAGATTATATTTTCAAAATTAAACGCATGAGCACTTTGTGTTAAAAACTCCGGGCTGTATATGTGATGAGTAGAAGCAGGTCCGGTATGTAGATCTAATACAATGTCTGCATCTACGGCAATTTCTTGCAAGGTCGTATTTAAAAACTGAGCTGTGTTAACGCCCCAATCTTGATCTAGTTTTAAACCAAATTTATATTTTAAAAACGATTTAAAAGCCAACACCAATTCTGACTCAGAGCCGTTTTCTATCAGGCTTATTTGCTGTTCCGTAAGCGTTTCAACAAACTCAACCACATCGCTTGGCTCGTAATGATAAAAGCGATTCCAGTTGTTGCCTGTGGTGGCGTCATATCTGCCTTGCAAATATTCCCCAGCACGCTGAGTTCGGCCAAATGGATTACAGTTTGGCACTAAGGTAAATTCGGCATGAAGGGTTAAGTTTTTTAATTGCTCTATTAACTTAAATATTACTGCACTACCCTGCATTTCTGCAGCATGTACGGCGCTTTGAATATAGACTTTAGGAAGCTGTTTTTTAGACGTAGATTTAACCTGACTTAGATCATAAAGAGCATCTTTGTTAGCATTATCTTTATTAGCGGTTTTTTTATCAAAGCTTTGTTTATCACTTCTTTGTTTATAGAAGATGCGATAAACAGGAATGCCGATCTCTTGACCAGCAATATCCTGATTTAACGTGACTAAATCTTTTTCAACAACAACCATAGTAGTTCCTTATTTACAGTCACTATATAACTAGAAATTAAATAACAAAAATTAAATGAATTTAAAGTTTAAACTGAAAACAAGTCGTCGTGAATTTGACGAACTATGTCCTTGGCGTTTTCTTGTTTCACTAAGAAACAAACGTTGTGTTCACTTGCACCGTGGCAAATCAAACGTAGCTGATCGTCTTCAAGCGAAGAGAATATACGTCCTGCTCCACCTTGTTTGCCGTCATTGTGCTCAACATGATTACCAATAACGGCAACCAAAGCTAATTCAGACTCAACATTAACATCACAAAATGAACTTAAGTCTTTTACACAAGCTGCAACTAAACCGGCAATGGGTGTATTTGCGGGGTTATCAATGGTCAACGCAACTGATATTTCTGAAGTAGTGATCAAATCAACCGACAATTTATGCTTGGCTAAAATAGCAAATACACGAGCTAAGAAACCTGTTGCATGCAGCATTTCAGGACTTTTAACGGTTAATAAGGTTTGTTCATTTCTAAGTGCAACCGCTCTATAAGCTGGGCGATAGTCCACTTCTTTTGAAATCCAAGTACCGCCAGCATCTGGTTCTAAACTAGAACCGACAAACACTTTAACGCCACTTCTTATTGCAGGAATAAGTGTCGCAGGATGTAAAATTTTTGCACCAAACGTTGCCATTTCAGCGGCTTCATCAAAACTAATTTCTTTAATTGGACGAGCTTTGTCTGTAATACGAGGATCGGTTGTATAAATGCCCGTAACATCCGTCCAAATTTGCAATGCAAACGCATCCACAGCTTCTGCAAACAAGGCAGCGCTGTAATCTGAACCACCACGACCTAAGGTTGTGGTATTGCCAAAGTTATCCTGACCAATAAAGCCCTGGGTAATAACAACTTTATTTTTTAAAAGAGGCTTTAATAAAGAGTTAGCTTGTTTTCTTGTGGCTTCTAACTGAGGCTCTGCTTTAGCAAAAGAAGAATCTGTTTTTAATACCTGACGGCCGTCAAATGCAACTGCACTCGCCTGACCTGAAATTTTATTTATTACTTCTGCAAATAATACGCTCGACATGCGTTCGCCAAACGAAAGTAACTCATCTTTTAGCTTAGTAGAGGTGATTAACAGTGGATGTAATGCAATCTCAGCAAGTTGTTCTATTAACTGGCTAATAACATCTTGTGCTTTAACTGGACGGCCGAGATCATTTAAAATCGAATTTTGAATATTACGAATTTGTTGTAGTACGCTTTCTTTTTCGTTTGCGCTTAATACTTCATTACCTAATTTAACCAGTAAGTTAGTGACACCCGCTGAGGCTGAAACAACAACTAAACGTATTTCTGGGTTATTTAAGATAATTTGGGCACAACGACTCATTGCTTCAAAGTTAGCAACACTGGTACCGCCGAACTTAGCAACGATTGTAGAACTATTTATTGGAGACATTTAAGTCTTTCCTTAATATATTTTGAGTAACTATTAAGGGGAACACGGCATACATAGGACTGACTTATACTCTATCTAATTAGATAAATGAAAAAGAAAACTTTACATGCCAGAAGCTCTCCACCTTAGTAACATGCATTTTAACAATGCGGGTTATTAACACTTAGGTGACAACTGTAGGGATTCAGCCCAAACAGTCGGAAAGTTTAATTCTCAAAGTTAAACCTTCCTCGGCGTTAGCTCCCATCATTAATCGTCGTTGAAATTTGAGTTTCTCGGATTAACTACCTGACTAACGCTCCTCTTCCGGTGCAGTTCAATATATGAACTGCGGCTATATTATTAATATATAAAGCAATGTTTATAAAAATATAGCTTTGCAATAATTAAGTTAATTATTACGGACGCTATTAAACTAGAAATTAGAGTAATAAGTCAATAAATCATTTGATACAAGGTCAAAAAACTTACATATATCTTATTTACCAACAAAATAAGCTGACTTTCAACTCCCTTTTAGTTCTCAGGCTTCTAATTCATTGCCTATTTCACTAACACTTTACCACCAATTATTTTAATGGCTGGTACGCCGCGTATCATAGTTTCCCGACCAAACTGAGTTTCACAATTTGGGCATATACCTAGCGTTTCTGTATAGTTTTTACTAATACGTTCTATAAAACATTTAACCAATGAACCATTACCGCCCTTTTTGTACTGTAATAGCCTCTCTCTGCATTTGTTGCAGTAGACGGTGACAGATTTAGTTGGTGCTTTAGCTCTTGGCTTAGACATTATGTTTGTCCATTACCTCAATAAGAAAATTTTAGACATAAAAAAACCGATACTTGAGTATCGGCTTTTACAATTAAGATCGACAGACCTTAGATTAATCTTCAAATTCTGCGTTATGATAAACTTCTTGAACGTCTTCACAGTCGTTTAACATATCCATGAATTTTTCAAATACAACCACATCATCGCCTGTAAGCGTTGTCATTGTTGTTGGTACCCAAGAAATGTCTTCTACGTCAAACTCAATATCTTTATATTCTGCTTGAAGTGCTGTTTTTACGTTGTAGAACTCAGTGTGTGGTGCGTAAACTGAAATCTTGCCATCTTCTACTTCAACGTCTGTTACGTCTACGTCAGCCATCATTAGCGCTTCTAAAACTGCCTCGTCATCATCACCGTCAAATACAAACACAGCTAAATGATCAAACATGTGAGCAGCTGAACCTTGCGCACCAATTTTTGAATGCGTTTTAGTAAAACAGTTACGTACTTCCATGATAGTACGGTTGTTGTTGTCAGTTAGACAATCCACAATCACCATACAGCTGCCAGGTCCAAAACCTTCATAACGTGCTGGTGAATAATCTTCACCGCCGCCGCCAGCCGCTTTATCTAATGCGTTTTTGATAACATGAGCAGGAACCTGATCTTTTTTAGCACGGTCCATTAAGCTACGTAATGCTAAATTTCCGTCTGGATCACTACCACCGTTTTTAGCAACAACGTAAATTTCTTTACCATATTTAGAATACACTTTTGTTTTTGCATTAGCCGTTTTGGCCATTGAATCTTTACGGTTTTGGTATGCTCTGCCCATCTTAATCTCTTCTTTAATGTTCTAACTTAAAATTATACTAACCTAAAAACATCAGTAATAAACACGCTTGGTTACTGATATTCTCTATAAATAATAGGTCGTTAAATTAATCTATTTTGACAAAAATTTAAATCTAAATGTGTCATTATTTTTAAACACAGCCGATTTAACAAGGCGTTGTTCTATTTTTCTACAACTACAATCTGATATTGCTCGCCTGCAAGAGTCACTATGTCGCCGTCTCTTACTTTTCTGCGCGTTTGTACAACAACTTTGCCATTTAAACGTACTTGTCCGTCTGCAATAACAAGTTTGGCATGACCGCCACTTTCAACTAAATTTTCAAACTTAAGAAATTTGTTCAGTTCGATGTATTCAGTTGTGATCTCAACTAGGTTTATTTGGCTCATTAGGGTTCCGTAAAACGTAATTTATCTTATACCAATTGTATTAATGCATTGATTAGTTCAATTGGTATTATTGTTATAATCGGCTTTGATTATACCAGTGGCATTATTCAAAGCTTTGCTTTGCGCACATTATACAGATATAACAATTTTGTTTTTGATTTATTCTGGGAATTTATTAGGGTATTTGAAATAAAATGATGATTGAAGCTAAAAGAATTAGGATTTTTTAATATTAGTTGGAATAAATGATATTGGCTTTGATCTTAATACTAGAAGAGGTAAACGGAAGTTTGGAGCGAGTAACGAGGCTCGAACTCGTGACCTATACCTTGGCAAGGTATCGCTCTACCAGCTGAGCTATACTCGCATCACATATTAATAACTACTGGTATGTTGTTATTAAGTTTTCTTCTCCTGGAAAATGGTGCCCGGAGACGGACTTGAACCGTCACGCCCTGTTGAGCGAGGGATTTTAAATCCCTTGTGTCTACCGATTCCACCACCCGGGCTAGCAGGAAGTTTTTTATAGTTGGTATCGTTGAACCAACTTTCCAAATAAATTTGGAGCGAGTAACGAGGCTCGAACTCGTGACCTATACCTTGGCAAGGTATCGCTCTACCAGCTGAGCTATACTCGCAATAATGCAATTTGTTTCTATGTTCTCAAGTTTGACCAATTCCAAATAAAATTTGGAGCGAGTAACGAGGCTCGAACTCGTGACCTATACCTTGGCAAGGTATCGCTCTACCAGCTGAGCTATACTCGCAAATTGGTGCCCGGAGACGGACTTGAACCGTCACGCCCTGTTGAGCGAGGGATTTTAAATCCCTTGTGTCTACCGATTCCACCACCCGGGCAAACACTTTTTTACTACCAGAAATCTTGGAGGCGGGTCCCGGAGTCGAACCGAGGTCCACGGATTTGCAATCCGCTGCATAGCCACTCTGCCAACCCGCCTTACTTGATGATTTACAAAGTAGCCATACCTTATAAACCAATCAAAAATTTGGAGCGAGTAACGAGGCTCGAACTCGTGACCTATACCTTGGCAAGGTATCGCTCTACCAGCTGAGCTATACTCGCAAATCTTGATTTCTGTTTGTCCTCTCAGACAACGAGGGGCATTCTACCTTTCTACCTTTGGGAGTCAACATCAAATTTAAATAAAAATGACATTTTCATACTGTTTGATGATTTTTTAGCTTTTAAGGTTAAAAATCAGTCTTTTTTATCAGAAATATATGGCCAAGCCGCTTTAAAATAAATTAATAGTGACCAAATTGTTAATGCAGTCGCCGAATATAAGAACACATAAGTTGCAACATCCAACATTGGACCCAATAACCAACCTTCAAATACCCAATATTCATTTGGACGCCACAATAATCCCATTAAGGCTAACATTTGTACGGCCGTTTTATATTTACCCACGGTACTAACGGCAACACCTGCTCGATTTCCCATTTCTGCCATCCATTCACGTAATGCAGAAACCGCTAATTCTCGACCAACAATAATAATGGCCGGTATTGTTACCCAAGGATTTGAATAATCATCAACAACAACGATAAAGGCAACCGCCACCATTACTTTATCAGCTACTGGGTCGAAGAAAGCGCCAAACGGGGTTGATTGGTCTAACTTACGAGCTAAATACCCATCTAACGCGTCGGTTATTGATGCAACCCAAAATACAGCAAAGGTGACAAAGTACTTCCAAGGGTATATTTCTACAGGTAAATAATAGAAATAAACCATAACTGGAATTAAAAAGATTCGAAATGAGGTGAGTATGTTTGGGATATTCCACATAAATTAAAACTACTTATAATTATAAATACTGGACGAATGATGCCTATTTAATCTTTATCATGCAAGAAAGCATGTATTTCTAACGCTAATTGTTTACTAATTCCGGAAACCTTAGCAATTTGTTCAGATTTCGCCGCTTTCAAGCCTTGTAACCCGCCAAAGTTTTTTAACAACATTTGACGGCGTTTAGCGCCAATACCCGGAATATCTTGTAATATTGACGTGGTTTTAGCTTTACCACGCTTTGCTCTGTGTCCTGTTATCGCGAATCGGTGTGATTCATCACGAATAAATTGAATTAAATGTAATGCTGGAGACGACTTTGGCATATGGACTTCAATTTCACCGCCATTCATAAATAACGTTTCTAACCCTGGCTTTCTGCCCTCGCCTTTGGCAATACCAACGATTACGGGTGCTTTTTCCAATGTCCAATCGGCAAAAAAAGCTTCTGCTTTATTAAGCTGGCCTTTACCACCGTCAATAAACAAGATATCTGGTACTTTATTTACGTCTGTCACTTTTGCATAACGTTTCTCTAATGCAAACGCCATAGCACCATAATCGTCGCCGCCTTTTACCCCTTTTACGTTATAACGTCGATATTCTGATTTAACGGGTCCTTCTGGACCAAATACAACACAAGACGCGATTGGATACTCACCAAAGGTATGACTGATATCAAAACATTCCATACGTTCGATTTTAGGTAGTTTTAAAAACTCCGATAATTCTTTGTATTTTGAACTCATGGCTCTGCCATCTGCCAGCTTTGTGGCTAAATCTATATCTGCATTTTTTTGCGCTAATTGATAATACTGATACTTTTCGCCACGCTGTGCAGTAACAAGTTCAACTTTACTACCACGGACCAGTTCAATTGCTTGGGCTAACTCAGGAAGATTTTCAGTCAACTCAGGCACAACTATGGTTTTAGGAATATTCTGTCCACCAATAGCATTTAAGTAAAACTGCATAATGAAGGAGGAAATTATCTCACTCGGTTCAGAATTAGTTGGCACTTTAGGGGAATAGTTTTTACTGCCTAATACTTTTTGATCTCGTATGTATAACACATGAACCGAGGCTAGACCTTTGTTACTGGAAAATGCCAGTACATCTATTTCTTCTATATTACCGCTTACATTTTGCTGTTCAGTCACTTTTTGCAATGTAGAGATTTGATCTCGATATAAAGCGGCATTTTCAAAATTTAATTGTTCGCTAGCGCGCTCCATATTGCCAATTAAGTGTTTGATCACATCTTGGCTTTTCCCAGACAAAAATTGTTTAACTAGATTAATTTGCTCGTTGTAGTCTTCATCCGTCACATAACCTTCAATACAAGGCGCTAAACATCGTTTTAATTGATGTTGTAAACAAGGTCTTGAGCGAGCTTTATAAAAGGAGTCTTCACATTGTCTAACCGGAAATACTTTTTGCATAATGCGTAGGCTTTCCCACACAGCACCAGCACTTGGAAACGGGCCAAAGTATTCGCCCTTATGGCGTTTAGCCCCTCGGTGCATCGCAATTCTAGGATGCCTATGGTCGGTTACTAAGATATACGGGTAGGACTTATCATCCCTTAATAAAATATTATATTTAGGTTGGTATTCTTTTATTAAGTTATTTTCAAGAATTAGCGCTTCGGTTTCTGAGCCAGTCACGGTTATTTCAATTGTGACTATTTGCGCTACTAATGCCTTGGTTTTAGTACTGTTTACTTCTTTTCTAAAATAGCTGGCTAATCTGTTTTTTAGATTTTTAGCTTTACCAACATAGATGACAGTACTTGAGTCATCATACATTCGGTATACGCCAGGTTTAGACGTAACGGATTTTAAAAAAGATTGGTGATCAAAAGAGGGTGTATTCATTTTAATGTAATAGACAAGTTATAGCTTATCCATATCTAACATTCCGTATCGAATTGCCATATGGGTTAATTCAACATCATTACTAATATTTAGTTTTTCAAACATGCGGTATCGATAACTGTTAATCGTCTTTGAACTTAAATTAAGTTGATCCGCTATGCTCTGCACCTTCTCACCTTTAGTGATCATTAGCATAATTTGCAGTTCACGCTCAGATAAGGTCTCAAACGGTTTGTCGTCTTTTACACCGTTAAATTGATTTAACGCGATTTGCTGGGCAATGTCAGGAGCAATATAGCGCTGGCCAACATTAACCGCTTTAATAGCTGAGATCATTTCATCAGGGCCGGTCATTTTAGTTAAAAAACCATGGGCGCCTATTTGCATAACTTTAGATGGGAAAGGGTCTTCGGCATGAACAGTCAAAATAATGATTTTGATATCTGGGCAATAACGCAGTATTTTTTTAGTGGCTTCTAATCCACCAATACCCGGCATATTCATGTCCATCAATACGACGTCTGGTTCATTGGCTCGGCAAAATTGGAATGCAGCTTCACCCGTCGACTCTTCGCCAACGACTTTTAAACCACGAACATCATCTACTATGCGTTTAATGCCTGTTCTGACTAATTCGTGATCGTCTACTAATAAAACGTTGATCAATTAAGAAACTCCAAACCTATTTATCAAACGAAAGTAACATAATAATGTTACGTCGGAAATCTGTTTTTATGACTATAACTTTTTGCGTTAACGGACTGCATCATATTGATTTTCTGGTGCAGCATCAATAAATGCAGGTAATGAACGACAATATTTTACTATTTTGACAATTTGCGGATAAGGCGTCATGTCTAATTTAAAGCGTTCTGCATTATAAACTTGCGGCACTAAACATATATCAGCCCATGTTGGACTATCGCCAAAGCAGCACAGACCAGAGGTTGTAGTTAAACTTTTTTCTAAACTAGTAAAACCAACTTGCAACCAATGTAACATCCAATCAACTTTGCCCTGCTCATCTTGCTGTAATTCAGCGGCCAGATGCTGCAAAACTCTTAAATTATTTAACGGATGAATTTCACAGGCAATATCAAGCGCAATAGCACGACACAACATCTGTTGTTCTAAAGTCTTTGGTAACAATGCAGTTTCTGGATACTTTTGTTCTAAATACTCAAGTATTGCCATTGATTGATTTAGCTTAAAATCACCATCGACTAAGGTGGGTACTAATTCATTTGGATTTAATGTTTGATAGTCACTCTGGTGCTGCTCTCCGCCATTTTTAACTAAATGCACAGATTGATGTTCACAACTCAATTGTTTTAAATTGAGTGCAATTCTTACCCTGTAAGCGGCAGACGAGCGCCAGTAGCCAAATAACTTCATACGTTAGACTTTAATACTTTTTTTATTAATATCGTATTCACGTAATTTATTCGCAATCGCGGTATGACTTAAGCCTAACTTTTTAGCTAATAATCTTGAACTTGGATACGCTGGATATAACTTACGTAATAAGCCAGCTTCAAAACGTTTAACCGCTTGATCTAGCGTGCCTTCAAATTCTTTTTCTAAATAGCCAAACTCGTTAGTATAGGTTGGTAACTCTAACGTTTCTTTCTCTACTATGTCGGTATCGAGTAAGCTTATCGCGCGATAAATCGCGTTTTCAATTTGACGAGTATTTCCCGGCCACGGATAGTTTTGAATATAATCACTGCAGTTTTTAGAAATCGTCGGTGCTGGTTTGCCTAATTCATTAGAAAAACGCTGCACAAAATGTTGAGCCAATGGCAATATATCTTGTTTACGGTCACGCAGTGGTGGGATTTGAATACTTAATACATTGAGTCTGTAATATAAATCTTCTCTAAACAGCCCTTCTTGTACCATGTTAGCTAAGTCTTTTTGCGTGGCGCATATAACTCTTACATCTACATGAACTTCGTTTTCATCGGCAACTCTGCGGAATGTGCCGTTTTGTAAAAAACGAATAAGTTTAGTTTGTAGTTCCGTAGACATTTCACCGACTTCATCTAAAAATACGGTGCCGCCAGCTGCTTGTTCAAAAATACCACGTTTGCCAACTTCGTCGGCGCCTGGGTATGCATTAGGACCATAACCAAACAACTCACTTTCAGCTACGTTATCAGGCAATGAAGCACAGCTAAGCGCTAAGAATGAATGTTCTGAACGGTCGCTAGCATCGTGACAAGCTCTAGCAATAAGTTCTTTGCCTGTGCCTGTTTCACCTTGGATAAGTATTGGTGCATCAAGTTGAGACATTTTTTTAGCTTCGCGGATAACGCGTCGCATACTGGTGCTGTTGGCTAATATGTTGACAAAAGATTCGTTATTGTCATCTCTAAAAGCATTAATTTGTTGGCCTAAACGCGTGTGTGATTTTAAATTCACAACGGCACCAACTAATTGAACAATGCCCTCTTCATCCGTCACATTAATCGGCAATACATCGGTAACAAACTCTTCGTTATTCCCCGTTAGTTTCAATGTTTGCGCTAGAACTTCTTTACCTTCTAACCATTTTACAAAGTTAAAGCCTTTTAATAGGCTTTGTAATGGTTGTCCTATGACTTCATCTTCACTTCTACCTAGGTCAACTAACGAGGCTTGATTGGCCGTTAAAATATTACCTCTGTTATCAATTGAGATAACGCCATCTGGTAAAATTCTTAATAAGGTCACTAACTCATTATGCTCTCTTTCATAAGGCAATGAATTCGTTGTTTTTACATCTGTGACGCCTTCGATACGTCTAATAGCGACCATAACTCGTTGAAATGATTCAAATTCAATTTGAGGAAAAGCGACATATAAACAACGAGAGTTTTTATCAAATTCGATACCTTTTAAATCGATATCATATTCAACCAAATTATTTAATACTTCTTTGGCTAGACCCATTCGGTCTTCGCAAGCAATTTGTAAACGCATATATCGTCAATGACCTTAATTGAAATTCATAGTTAAACGCTAAGGATTGTAAACCTAAATGAACGGAATTGGCAGCTATTAAATTTAGAAATAATAAACAAATAATTTCAACAAAATAAATACCTTACTTTGTTGAAATTAAATCAGTTAATTCATTTTCATGCTGCATTCTTGGGGGGAAATCTTGGTGGAAACAGACCTAACTCCATGGCTTCTTTTACATGAGCCATTAAGTCTAGTTTTGATAATTCCATTAAATCGTTAATATCTTCAATCGTATAATACAAAGGTTGCATAATGTCGATACGATAAGGCGTTCTAAACACATCGATTAAATTTAGTCTATCTCGGCTTGGAACATCCGAACGAAAAGCGTACTCTGTCTCGCCAGGTGAAGATAAAATACCGCCACCGTAGATTCTAAGTTGGTCGCCCTTTTTCATTAAACCAAATTCTACCGTAAACCAATATAAACGGGCTAAATACACACGTTCTTCTTTGGTTGCAGCCAAGCCTAATTGCCCGTACTTATGAGTGAACTCAGAAAATGCAGGATTGGTTAACATAGCACAATGGCCAAAGATCTCATGAAATATATCCGGCTCTTGCAAGTAATCAAACTCTTCACGGGTACGAATAAAGGTAGCTACTGGAAATTTCTTTTCAGCCAACAATTTGAAAAATGATTCAAAGTTAATTAACGCCGGAACTTCAGCACATTGCCAGCCCGTTGTTTCTAGTAAAACTTTGCTCACTTCATGTAACTGCGGAATTCTATCCAGTGGTAAATTAAGCTTATCTAAGCCAACAAAAAACTCATCGCAAGCTTTGCCTTTAATACACTCAAGCTGACGTTCTACAAGCTCTTGCCAGATACTATTCTCGTCGTCGCTCCAATCAATGTTGCCATTTTCGTCGGACTGTCTTGAGGTGTAACTTGATGCTTTACTCATTACTTAAGCCTTACCTGTTACGTTTTCAATGTGTGCAAACGCTTGAGCTAGGTCAGCAATAATATCATCTGTGTGTTCTAGGCCAATAGAGACACGAATAAGTCCGTCACTGATGCCAGCAGCCAAACGCTCTTCTTGCGTGTATGGCGAGTGTGTCATTGAAGCCGGATGCTGAATTAATGACTCTGCATCGCCAAGACTTACCGCTAAAGAAAACAAGTTCATTGAATTAATAAACTTGCGCCCTGTATTTACATCACCATTTAACTCAAAACCAATCACACCGCCTGCGCCGCGCATTTGATTGTTTAAGTACTTGTGCCCTTGATGGCTTGGTAATCCAGGATAAAACACTTCTTTAACCATAGGATGTTGGTGCAAATATTCAGCAACGGTTTGTGCACTTTTACAATGTCTTTCCATACGAATAGACAAGGTTTTTAATCCTCTTAAAATCAACCACGCATCGTGCGGACTAATTGTCCCGCCAATGTCTTTTAAGATGGTAGATTTGATAACCGCTATATTTTCTTTTGACGACACAATAATACCAGCAACCACATCACCGTGACCGTTTAAGAACTTAGTTGCGCTGTGAATAATAATGTCGATACCAAAATCCACAGGCGTCTGCAGTATTGGAGATAAAAACGTATTATCGACAACTGACAAGATATTATGTTGTTGGCAAAAATCACCAATCATTTGTAAGTCCAAAACCACTAAGTTTGGATTAATTGGGGTTTCTGCAAATAGTAATTTGGTATTGGGTTTTAATGCAGCCGTTAACGCCTCTTTGTTTGCCATATCAACAAAAGTGACATCAATGCCAAACTTTTTAAATTGATGACTAAATAAAGCAAACGAACAACCGTAAATAGCATGAGAGACAATCACATGATCGCCCGCTTCAACAAAGCTTAATACCGCGCCAGATACTGCAGCCATACCCGTTGCGGTTGCTGCGGCGTCTTCCATTTTTTCTAACGCCGCCACTTTTAATTCAAGCTCACGGGTGGTTGGATTACCTAAACGAGTATAAATATAACCTTCTTCTTCGCCTGCAAAACGAGCTGCGCCCTGCTCTGCACTGTCAAATACAAAGGTAGAGGTTTGATACAAAGGCGTAGTTAATGCACCTTTGTGATCGCCTTTGGCTTTTCCAGCATGAATACAAAGTGTTTCTTGGTTTAGCAATTTATTATTATTATTTTTAATACTCATTGAATACTCATTTAGTGTCGTTGTTATTCATTAAATCTTTATAAAATGAACCGTTAACTTTTATCGCATGTATTACTTAGACCGCACTTTGCATAATTTTCTTTAGAGTTAATAATCTAAATGCACTATTGAGTTATTTGAATTTGTAAATATTTATATACACTGAGTGCTTGTTATTAAGTTCGTTGCTGCTTTTATGACTCATAGCTAAGAGACTAAGCTTTTGACGATCTGAGCTTTGAACAATCTGAGCTTTTAACGATGTGAGCTTTCTAGGAGGCAATTCTAAGGATATGAATTTAAGACTTTAAAAATATGCGTTTACGTATGAATTTTGAGGGCTAGGTTCCTTTAATTTAGGCAACAGTCAAAAATTGAAGCCAGTTAAATGAAAACGACTGAATAAAGTTTACAATTGTATTTGCTCACCTTGGTTAGAAATTATAATTTCCACACCTAAGTTATTTAATTCATTAAGCTGTGACTTAATGATCTCTCTTATATCGGCCCCTTTCTTCAAGCTATATTTAATGTGCTGAATGACCACTTTAAGTCCATTAAGACTGCCTTTTCCACCCGATTGTTGCTCTAGCTTTGATAATTCCTTAAATAGCCATTTAGGTGTCATGTGTCCAAACAAGGACTTATCTGGCGTTTCATTTGGAAAAGACACTTCAATAATAAGTCCTTTGAGTTTATTAGCCTGTACTTTAGGTGCTAAGTACTGCCATATCTTAGTTAAATTTCTACTATTCTCTTTACTGCTATCTGTACTGGCATCTACACTATTACTTAGGCTATCAGGACCAGTATCACCAAAGAAAACCATTATGTCGCCTTGATTTTCTATAACAAAAGCGCCGGTCTCAACGGTATGATTTACGGGGAATGCGGTAACCTTAAGTGAGGTATTAGTTATAGCCTGACTTTGGCCAATAGGTAAGTCGACATAATGATATTGCCCTATTTTGAATCCTTTCCCTTGATCAGCAAAGTTTGGCCACGCAACCCAATTAAAATAAGTTTCAGATAGCGCTTTATTCACGTTGGCTAAACCATATATATTTTTCTTACTATCTTCTGGGGAAGCGATCACTAGACCACTAACATGATCTAGATGAGCATGACTGAGCAAATAACCTTTAATCCGGTCTCTCAATATATAACCGACAACACCATACTCACTCTCTTTAGGGATGGTGACATGGGCAAAAGCACCTTTTCTCTCAGCTACCTCAATTCCATTTACCAAAGTACCAGCATCAAGTGCTAGGTAATTAACATCCTGTTGAGCTCTAACTAAAAAAGCGGTTAAGTTACCGTCTTTGATTCCACCTCTATCGCCTAAAACGGTGACTTCAAAACCAGCCCCAGCCCACAATGTCTTTGAGTAAAATAAAAGCATGGTGAAAAGTAATGTGGGTATATTGATATTTTTTATCATGTTCAGAGCCTGTCAATATGAGTAATGGTGCATTTGTTACTTCAAATAAATAAGTAGATCTGTGTTTATCTCTTTTCTCTTTCTTTATTTTGCACTGAAATGTTTTATTTCAGTATTTCACCGCGTATTTTTGTACGTATATATCATTCAGGTGACAGTTCCAACAGAGTGCATTATGTTAGTGTTAACTAATTAATATACAAGGTTCTTATTAATGTTCAATCTACCACAAAGAATAACATTTAAAATGCTGCGACATACATTAGCGGTTTCGTTAACGGCTTCCTTAGTCATGCTCTCGTCAGCTGAGGCTTTAGCTAACACTTTACCAAAGACTGCCAAACATTTTGAATCAGAAGATATTTTCAATTTAGAGTTAGCGGGCTCACCAAAGGTATCACCTGATGGGAAGCAAGTTGTTTATGTTCGCCAAAGTAACGACATTATGACTGACGGTACAAATTCAAATATCTGGATTGTTGACGTTAATGGCAAAAAACACAGACCTTTGTTTTCAGGCAAAAAACAATTTTACGCACCAGTATGGTCGCCTTCTGGCGATAGACTCGCTTATATTTCTAATACCGACGGACGAACTCAATTATACGTGCGTTGGATGGATACCGGGCAAACAGCACTGCTAACAAATGTGCAAAGCTCTATCCGCAATATTTCATGGTCACCAAACGGTGAACATATTGCATTTACCATGAGTGTCAAAGAGTTGGGACAACCTTTAACGGTAAAAATGCCAAAAAAACCTAAGGGGGCTAAATGGTCACCAAAAGTAACTTATGTCACCAAAGCTAAATACCAAGCTGATGGCGCTGGTATTTTAGAACCCGCTTATACCCATATATTTGTTGTGCCAGCTTTAGGTGGCACACCTCGCCAACTAACATCTGATAATTATAATCACAGCGGTTCATTGGCATGGGGTAAGGATGGTCAATCAATATATTTTTCAGCTAACCGAAGTGACAACTGGGAATACGAAAGTAGAGAATCTGATATATTTTCGGTGAATATGAATGGCGATATTAAACAAATAACATCAAAGCCGGGTACTGAATCAAGCCCTAAAGTATCACCTGATGGAAAATACATTGCCTATATCAGCACTGACAATAAAAAGTTAGCTTACCGTAATCGTCATTTAATGATCAAAAGTTTAAGCGGCAATATGCAGACTAACTTATCTAAAGATATTGATAACTCTCTTTCTAATATTCATTGGAATAATAAGAGCTCTGGCCTGTATTACCAAATGGCGGAACGAGGCATGATCACGATTGGCTTCACTAATCTAAAATCAGAGCATTCAAAATTGGTTGAAGGTCTAGGAGGCAGCACATTAGGGCGTCCTTACACCTTTGCTAGCTTCGATGTGAACAATAATGTACTGGCTTATACAAAAGGTAAAACAGACCGTCCAGCGGATATCTACACCAATAAACAAGGTGTGAATACTCAGGTGACTTATTTAAATGAAGATATCTTAGGTCACAAAGTACTAGGTAAAGTATCTGAGATAATCTATAAATCATCAATCGATGGAGAAGAAATTCAAGGTTGGTATATTACGCCACCTGACTTTGATCCAAAGAAAAAATACCCTTTGATATTAGAAATTCATGGTGGTCCGCACTTATCTTACGGCCCTCACTTTACTGCTGAATTACAACGATTTGCCGCAGAAGGTTATGTTGTATTTTACGATAACCACAGAGGCAGTACATCTTACGGTGAACGTTTTGCCCTGCTTTTACAAAATAAATACTCAAGTAAATACGACTTTGCCGACCATATGAGTGGTGTTGATGCCATGATTGATAAAGGTTTTATTGACCAAGATAAACTATACATTGCAGGTGGCTCAGCCGGTGGAATTGCCAGTGCTTACGCGATAGGCTTAACGGATCGATTTAAAGCGGCAGCCGTTGCAAAACCAGTCATAAATTGGATTTCAAAAGTGCTAACCGCTGATAGCTATTTAGGCCAAATCCCAAATCAGTTCCCAGGAATGCCTTGGGATAACTTTGAACATTATTGGAAACGTTCACCATTATCTCTAGTTGGAAATGTGACTACGCCAACCATGCTAATTACAGGTGAAGCGGATAGACGTACCCCAACATCAGAAACGGAACAGTTCTATCAAGCATTGAAGTTACGTAAGATTGAAACCATCATGGTTCGTGTTCCAGGCTCACCTCATGGCATTGCAGGTAAACCTTCACGTATGATCGCCAAAATAGAGAATATTCTAGCTTGGTTTAATACACATTAAATAACAGAGGAATTAAATATCTAGTTATAAAAAAGGTTAAGCAAATGCTTAACCTTTTTAGGATGGGACGGACATTATAATTATTGTGAAAGGATAATGTCGGTAATACCTTGTGCAGAAAGTACTTCAATCCAATAACCGTCTGGGTCTTTGATAAACGCAAGGCCTTTCATTGAACCGTCATCTGGTTGTTTAACAAACTCAACACCATACTTTTTAAATCGTTCACTCGCCGCATAAACATCTGGAACGCTAATACCAATATGCCCAAAGCCTCTTGGGTCTGTATTACCGTCATGATAACCAGTGAAACTTTCGTCAGTTTCTGTTCCCCAGTTATGCGTAAGCTCAATTAACCCAGAGCGACCAAAAACCCACTGTGTTTTTTCTTTTGCATCACCTTCTGGTATCTCTTGTTCATAACCTAAAAAGTAAAGGGTAAATTGCATGGTTGGAAAGTCATATTTACCCAACAACTTCATACCCAATACGTTTTGGTAAAATTCTAATGATACCTTTGGATCTTTAATGCGCAGCATAGTTTGCTGCATTACGTAGTTGTTAGTAGCTTGAGATATTTGTTCTGGGGATTCACTATAATTTGACATGAGATAGCCTTTAATGCGTTTAAAGATGTGATTGGCTTACTACCAACAATAAGGCGATATAATAAAGCCTGCTACTTAAATAACAAAACATTATTACATTTGAATGTTCTATCAGCTTTAATCTATTTGTTATGGGCTGGTGATTATTAAATTTTACCAACAAGGATAATTGTAATTAATTTTTGGACGATAACATCAAGTGTATAGGCTTAATCTAGGGTACCTTCTTACGTATTTACTAGGTTCTGTATAAAACTTTTACTATATGCCAACCATGTTTAGTTTTTACTAACATGGGCGTTAATACCTCACCAGTAAAACAAGCTTTGTCAAAAGCCGGTACCATAGTTCCTTTTTTAAATTCTCCTAAACTGCCACCTTTTTTTGCCGATGGACAGCTCGAATACTTTTTAGCAAGCGTTTGAAACTTAGCGCCCTTATTGAGCTGCTCTAAAATGTCTTGCGCTTGTTCTTTGTGTTTGACCAGAATATGAAGTGCTGATGCTGTGCTTGCCATAACATTCTCTACAATGATTTCTCAATGCCTTATTATAAATTAATAGGTTAGTTAGAATCTAGCGTCTTTAAGTAAGAAGTTTTAATGTAATTATTTAACTAATTTGAGACGACTGTATTAAACATTAAGACGACTGCCTTAAACATCGATATAACAATACTATACAATGTATTTTTAAATTTACAGAACAAGGGTTAAAGATAATTTCATGAAATTATTAAAAAAATCAGTGTTGTTATTGAGCATAATAAACTTAACAACATTTGCAAACGCAACTGTATTATCAGAGAACCAACTGCTTGCTCAGTCTTCTACTGTTGCTCTATCGCAAGCTGGATTTTATACCTCGGTAAAAGAGAATGAATCTGAAAAGAAAGCAAAGTCAGCAGATAATAAAGACGACGCTGACAAAAAGAAAGATAAAAAGAAGAAAGAAAAACTCAAACCTTATGAAGATATTGTCACAGACAAAGCAATAACATCCAAAGGCGTATTTACCACTCATCTTGTAGATAACAAAGCATATTTTGAAATCCCTGCAGATCAATTTGGCCGTGAATTTGTTTGGCAAGTTAAAACATCTGGTACACAAGCTGGTAAAGGTGTGATTAGCGCAGACATTGGCCGACAGTACGTTATATTTGAACGTCATGGTGATTATGTTTTACTTCGTAGCCGTAACTATTCGGTAGTCGCAGAAGATGGTTCAAGAGAATCATTGGTTGTTAAGAAAGCCTCAATTGACGGCGTAATTGCTAAATTCCCTATCGTTACCTTTTCAAAAGACAAAGCAAAGTCACCTGTTATTGATATCACTAAAGTGTATATGGGTGGAAATAAAGAATTATTCCCAGACCCAAGAAACCCTAAAGCCGATAAGTTAAAACTTAATGATAAAACGGCATTAATTACCAAAGTTAAGTCTTTTGAAAAAAACATTGAAGCAACCATATTAGCGCAATTTAATGGTAAAAAAGGGAATGAAACCAAAGAAGTACGCCATTCTATTTTTGCATTACCTGACACACCAATGAAACCTCGTTTTTATGACAAACGTGTTGGTTACTTCTCAGCTAAATATTCAGATTACAGCTCAAATAAAAACAAACTAGATACATTTAGTTTTATTAAACGCTGGCGCTTAGAAAAGAAAAACCCTGAGTTAGAAGTTAGTGAACCTAAACAACCAATCGTTTGGTATATCGACAGAGGAACACCTCAAAAATTCGTAGAAGCGGTACGTGAAGGAATTGAATTTTGGCAACCAGCCTTTGAACAAGCAGGATTCAAAAATGCAATCATCGCAAAAATGGCCCCTAGCTTAGAAGAAAACCCTGATTGGGATGCTGAAGATGCGCGTTATTCTGTAGTTCGTTGGGTTCCGTCAGGCATACCTAATGCAAATGGACCACATGTAGCCGATCCTCGTTCAGGTGAGATCATCGAAGCTGATGTACGCATGTATCATAATGTTATCAAGTTACTTGAAGGCTGGTACTTTGCACAAGCAGGTGCAACCGACCCTAGAGCTAAAAAACTTCCTTTACCTAATGATGTAATGAGTGACTTAGTTCGCTTTGTAGTTGCACATGAAGTAGGTCATTCAACAGGTTTACACCATAACTTTATTGGCAATAACTCTTATACTATTGAGCAATTACGAAACCCTGAATTTGTAAAAGAGTTTGGTGTATCAGCATCTATCATGGATTACGCTCGCTTTAACTATGTAATGCAACCAGAAGACGGTGTATCACCAATTGATTATCACCCAGGTCCATACGATAAATTTGTTATTGAATGGGGTTATAAAGAATTCAAAGGTGACCTTTCACCTAAAGAAGAAGTTCTCCTACTAAATAAAATTGCTGACCGCCAGTTAGATGATAAGCGATTACGTTGGGATGCTTACTCAAAAGGCAGCAGATTAGACCCTCGCATTCTAACGGAAGCGATTGGTGATGATCCTGTAGAAGCAACACGTTTAGGACAGAAAAACAAACAACGTATTTTAGCGAATTTAATTGAAGCAACCAGCTTTGAACCTTCAAAAGGTTATGACGAATTAGATGAAGCTTACAAAACATTAGTTCAACAACATGCCCGTGAACTTGGCCACGTAGCTAAAGCAGTTGGCGGTGTTATGTACAAGAATGAATTAACGCAGCACCACGATGATAAAGATATTTTTGTACCTTATCCTAAAGATAAGCAAGAACGTGCAGTCGAATTCTTAATTGAGAATGGTGTGGACTTACCAGAGTTTTGGAATGATAAGAATATCTTTAAACGTATTGGTTATAGTAAGTTTGAAGAGTACGGTAATAACATTATTAGACAAGCGGTTGGCGGCCCACTTGCGGCTCATAGATTAGATTCATTAATTCAGTTACAAGCTGGTGGTCATGACGTTATGAGTCCGGTAAAAACAATGAATAAGTTTGTTGATGCTATTTTTGGTGATATCAAAGATCGTAAGCCTAAATCTGATCAATACAGAGTCATGTTGCAAGATTACTTTGTAACTAAACTGCTTAAAGACATAGCACCTGTAAAGACCACACCAAACCGTGGACGTCCCCCTGCACCTAAACTTTCAGCTAGTTTTATCGCGATGACACGTGGTATTGCAAATGACCTAAAAGTTAAACTGCAAGCAGCTGCAAAAAAACACGATGGTAACTTAAATGGTTATCGTTATGCGGGTCTTGCTGCTAAGTTAGCGGAAGGTTTAGAGCCAAAATTAACCGTGAATAAATAAGCAAATTGCTTTCCTTAACTCATTGGTAAAATGAACTTAAGGTGAGCTAGTTTTGTAGAAATACAGGCACGTTTATTAAAAAATGAAAGCGAGTACCATGAAAATGGCACTCGCTTTTTTATTGGGAATTTATTCAAGACTATAGTGAAAGGATAATGCAGGGAAAAGGGATAACAAAAACCAACCAGGTTAAATGTTGTCAAATTGAGGTGGCGGCCTTTTTATTTTCTTGTTAGCAAACTTTAATTTTGAATCATGATTTTATTGATTTGCTCTCCATTACTGTCAGTCATCACGATAATATTACTTCCTTGAGATAAAAATACTGACTTGTGTTCTTTCTCAGATGAAATTACCACCCTGTCCAACGGCACTTCATCTTTATGTTTGAATTTAAACACGTCAACCATGCAAGGGTACGATTTTTTACAATCATTTGTGCTGACGCTGTAATTCATTCGGCCTAAAGAAGCCCACTTGGGACGTCCATTAAAATATTTTGTCCTTGGCCAAAAAACTGATATGTCCCACTTATTCGAATCAGAGCTCCAAACTTCGTTATCTTTTACAAAAACAAATGGTTCTAATAATTCCACGCTTTTAACAGCTTTAGTGTATGTTGGATGCTCATATTCAGTATTACTTCGTTCTATTCGTGTAGTTTGATCAATAGTCAGTGTTTCTAAACCGATAATACTTTTAAGTTTACTTGCTAACCAATCCTCTTCATTGATATGGGAATAACCAACATGGATAACGATTTTTGCATTTGGATCTTTATCAAAGACTTTCTCTTTGATCGTTAGTGCTGAGCTAGTTTCCCGCTCTTCGATAGTATTAAGTTTTTTTGGCTTATGCAGATCATATGAAACTATTTTAAACCCTATATCTTTTGCTTTAAGTACTAGGTTTGCATATGTACTTTCACGGGTGTAATACCCTATTGGGTTGGTAACATATCCTTTTTTAATTTGTAATGAAGCCAAGCTATTTAATGATTCCGCCGCAAAGTAGCGATATCCTTGCTCCCATAAACCCGAAAGCATACGGTACGTTAGTACCCTGTGTTGTGCAATATCATGAGCTTCATTGAACATGACTACTTGATAAACTTGTGAGCGCTTTAAGATTTCACTTATCGCGTCTTTTGCTTTGTAGGTAGTTAAATTTTCAGAGACTAATTTTTCACTTTTGACATTTGTATCTTTAGCAATCAGTGCTTTTCTATGTAAGCCAGCAAAAGAGTATTGAACACCAAGATCTTGCATTATAATATCTAAAGCTAAAGGGTTATTAGTAAAATCTTTTGAAAAGCTTTCTATTAATTGAAGTTTCTCAACTAAGCTTTTACCTTTCGTTTGTTCTTGTATCTGATTTCCGATTCTTACAGCTTCTAAAAGAAACTTTTCGTTATCATGCTCTGAAGAGAAAGCAGAATTAGAAGCAAGTAGACAAAATAATATTATTTTTTTCAAGTTAAGTCCTTTTATTTGAAATGTAATGCTGAATGGTATGGTAAGTTAGCTAACGCCCAAGTAACACGCAATGTGTTGGCGTGGCTTTTTGCGCCCTTTTCTTTTAAGCAACAAGTCGGACAATGTGTGACGTCAGATTTAATGCGCTTGTTAGCATTTTACTTTTTCCCATGCACCGAGCTCTGCAACATGAATTTTTTGAACAAACTCATACATACGATGCCTAGTTTCGTTATTTGTGAGGTAAGGCTTATATTGTAAAACCTCTTTATCAAAACCTAAAACTTTGACAAATCCAGTTACGTCCCGTTTTTCCATGTTATTTAAGTCAAATACGGTCGTCAATATACCACGCAAATTTCTCGTGATTGATAAAAATCCACCATTTTCAGATATTGCAATTGAGCGCCCCCAATATTGGTGTTCGCTCTCTTTAATACCGTTTATATACAATTCAAATAGTGGATCGCCAAAAGGAGGTTCAAATAAGTATTTAAGAACAATAGTTTGCTTTAATTTAGGGTGCAATAAAGTTATTTCATTCCCCCAAGCAGAGGCAGAGCTGCCATCTTCTGGCAATTGAAGAGTTTTCATATAATCTCCGAATGAATGCTAAAGCCAAGCTCACCTGCAACCTTTGCGGAGAGCATTTTGTGTGAAATGGAGCTACGCGACATACACAAAATGAGCGTAGCAAAGGTTGTCAGCGTGCAGCTATTTGTTAGGCTATTGATATTTAACAAGTGGAAATCTCGGATCATCGAGCTGATAGATTTCGATCAGCTCTTCAACTCTACTCTCTATTTCAGCATTACCAGAAATATCAGCGTCCCATTTTTTTACCGCGTTACATACGTTTATACAAAAAATATCTATTTGTAACTGGTACAGACCATTAAACGAAGACATGTGCGTAGTAATCGCTTTGTTTTTATCGGGTGCGGTGAAATGAATTTTTTCGCCTCCCATTTTTTGAGACAGACCTTGATGAAGACACCTACATCTAAACCTATAACAGTCACTTGCTGTAAAAGCACACTCAGTATTTGGAGGCATTGACTTTAGGCTTTCAATTAACTCCTGCGGCATTCTTTCGAGTGACTCTGGAGAAGTTTCAGAAACTAATTCATATAAATTTTCAGGGTCGTATTTTCGCTTCATATATCGGTTGAACCAACTTCGATATCGCTCACCTACGCCAGCTTCAGGATCCTCCAATGCTCCGCATATATCAGGTACTGCCAATGCTAAAAACAATGCAGAAAACCAGTTTTCCGTTTCCACAGACTTATTTATTGAATCAACAAACCTTTGCACGATAACTCCAGTATTGAGAGCCTAACAATTAAATATCGAACCAATAGGTCGTTTTTCTACCGACGATTGGGTTGTTTTTAATATGTTATTATTTTTAGCACATAGATTAAGATATTACTATCTGTAGACTTTATTAATTAAATACAAATTTCATATAAGACAAAAATAACCTTACGCCCATAAAAAAATGACCATCTAGGGTCATTTTTATGTAAGGGGATTAAGCTAAAGCTTATTAATTTCACGAGTTAAGGTGTATTCATTGGAAGTGACGTACCCTTCCATTTCCTGCACTCTATTTTCTATGCTATCAAACTGACGGCCTATGTCTTTTAACGCTTGACGAGGTGGCTCGCCGGCTTGCCAGACTTTGGTTTTCACTTCAACGGTTGTATCAATATCTTGTTCATTGTTGAAACGATTCCAATGGTCTCTCATGCCTCCAGTGCGTTTATCAAACGTGCTGTCTGGTTTTTTATCTAAAATAAACCAACCCGCAATATAAGCAACGAAAAAGAAACCACCTGATAAAACCAAACCGCTAATCCAAATAATACGAACTAGCCAAACTTCCATTCCCGTGTATTCAGCAACACCTGCACACACACCAGCAATTTTGCCTTGTTTTGGTATTCGGTTTAATTGTTTTTTCTCTGGTTTTGTCATCTTGATCTCCTTACGCTTTGGTTCGCCATTTCGGGGCTTCTGCGTCCAAAATTGACTCTAAGGTTTTTACTCTCTCGCCTAACACTTCAGCTTTGTGCGCCAAGTTGCTTAGGTTTTCCATTTCTGACTCGCTCCACCCTTGACCTACCTGTCTTTTGCTTCGGTAATGCATGATTAACCACACTGGTGCAACAAAGATCAAAAATATAATCATTGGTACAATTAAAATACCTGCAATGCCTTCCATCACATTCCCCTTAAAATTTACTTAGTTGTTTTTTGCTTTACCGGCATTTAGCTTGGCTTTTAATGCCTCTAATTCGCTATCTACCTTGCTTGATGTTTCTAACTCAGCAAATTCATCGGCAAGGGACTTATTACCTAAGTCGTATGACTCTACTTCGGCTTCTAAGTTATCAATCTTACGTTCGTACTGCTCAAAGCGAGTTAGTGCGTCGTTAATTTTACCGCTGGCTAATTTAGACTTAACATCTAAACGTGAGCTGGCAGTTTTGCCGCGCATTAGTATCGACTTTTGACGATTTTTGGCATCTTCAAGTTTGTTTTGAAGTTGACCAATCTCATCTTTCAACCGTGTTATTTGTTCATCTAGCGATAATAGGTCGTGTGCTAGTTGCTCAACGTTCTCTTCGCTTTTTTGTTTTTCTGACAATGCTTGACGAGCTAAGTCTTCTCTATCTTTCGATAATGCTAACTCAGCTTTGCTTTGCCAGTCGTCAGCTTCGGCTTGGAAGCGGTCGATTTTTCTAACAATGTCTTTTTTGTCGGCCAATGTTCTAGCTGATGAAGAACGAACTTCGACTAACGTATCTTCCATTTCTTGAATAATCAAACGAACCATTTTTTCAGGGTCTTCTGCTTTATCCAATAAAGAGTTTATATTTGCGTTAACGATGTCTGCAAAACGTGAAAATATACCCATAATTATTACCTCTTATTTTGAAATTTTATAAATTTACTTGCGTTCTAATCATGCTAGGTACATTCAGTTATCTTGCCACAATTTAAACTTTCACTAAACTGTTGTTTTAATTGAATAATAAATAAATAAAATCAATCCTTTGCTTTGTTACCAATATCAAATACACTACAAATTAGTCAATTTAACCAACAGTTGCACTATGAGACAATTTGGAAATAAAGATAATCTAATCGGTCAGGCTAATTCCTTTGTAGAAGTATTGGAAAAAGTGTCCTTATTAGCACCACTAAATAAGCCTGTGCTTATAATAGGCGAACGAGGTACCGGTAAAGAACTTATCGCCGCTCGTTTACACTACCTATCGCAACGTTGGGAACAAAACTACGTTACCTTAAATTGTGCAGCCTTAAACGAAAATTTATTGGAAAGTGAATTATTTGGTCACGAGTCTGGTTCATTTACTGGCGCAGGCAAACGTCATGAAGGCCGATTTGAACGTGCTAATAGCGGTACTTTATTTTTAGACGAGCTGGCTAATACATCGGGATTAGTGCAAGAAAAGCTTTTACGAGTCATTGAATATGGTGAATTTGAGCGTGTTGGTGGTACCAAAACCGTTAAAATAGATACCCGTTTAGTGTGTGCAACAAATGAAGACTTGCCAGCTCTTGCCGAGTCTGGTGAATTTAGAGCCGACTTATTAGACCGTTTAGCATTTGATGTCATTACCCTTCCCCCATTACGAGAACGCCAAGAAGATATTTTGGTTCTTGCTGAGCACTTTGCTATTTCTATGGCAAAAGAACTTGAGTGGGAATTGTTTAGCGGCTTTTCCAGAAAAGCAAAAGAGCTACTATTAGAATACAACTGGCCTGGTAATGTGCGTGAACTGAAAAATGTGGTTGAACGTAGTGTTTACCGCTCGGCCAATCCTCACGTTCCAGTACATGAAATTGTTTTAGATCCATTTTCAAGTCCGTTTAGGCCAAAAGGCAGAACCAAAACTCAAGACCGCCAAGCGGCGCCTATAAGCGCACCTGTTACTAGTGCGTCAAACGAGTCTCCTATTTTAGAAAGCCAAGCACTTAATACCAATATTGAGCAGCATAACTTTAGCTTTCCACTGGACTTTAAACAAAGCAGCCAGGAGTTTGAAGTTAACTTAATTCAAACTGCGTTAGCGCATAGCCAATTTAATCAGAAAAAAACCGCGGATCAGCTTGGGGTAACCTATCATCAATTAAGAGGGTATTTGAAGAAATACAATTTGTTGGATAAAAATGCTGAAGAATAACCCAATTAAAAACATTGAGCATATTGCCCGCTACAGCCTGGCTGCATTATTTTGTTTAACGCTTGCAGCATGTGGTAAAAATAATGAATCAGAGTTAGCACAAAAAACATTACTGTATTGTAGTGAGGGCTCACCTGAGACATTTAATCCGCAATTGGTGACGTCTGGCACAACCATAGATGCGGTTTCACAACAGATTTACAATCGACTGGTTAAGATAAATCCTAAAACAGGTTTGGTCACCTCTGACTTAGCGCAAAAAGTAATTGTGTCGGAAGATGCCATGCGTTACCGCTTTTACTTAAGAAAAGATGTTGAGTTTCATACTACTGCGTATTTTAAACCGACCCGTACTTTAACCAGTGAAGACGTTCTATTTTCTTTTTCCCGTATTTTACATTTAGATCATCCCTTTAATTTGGTTGGTGGTGGCTCTTACCCGTTTTTCAGTGGCATGGGGTTTGACACATTAATAGAACAAATCATTGTTGTTGATGACTTAACCATTGAGTTTAGATTGTCTGAACCACAAGCTTCATTTTTGGCGAATATGGCAACTGACTTTGCCGTTATATTATCCGCTGAATATGCACAACAGCTGATTGAAAGTGATGAAAAAGAATTAATTGATCAACTGCCTATTGGCACAGGGCCGTTTAAATTTAGCCAATACAAACGAGATCATTACATACGTTATTATGCTCACCCAAATTACTGGGATGGCGCACCGCTGCTTAGGCAAGTTATATTTGATATTACGCCGAACAACTCAAACCGTGTGGCTAAATTATTAACCAGAGAATGTGACGTGTTGGGATATCCAAGTTCAGCTGACGTTGAGTTTTTAAAACAAAAGCCTGATATAAAATTAAATGAAAGTGTTGCTATGAATGTCAGTTACTGGGCGTTTAATACCAATGTGCCGCCATTTGATAATCCTAATGTTAGAAAAGCCCTCTCCTATGTTGTTGACCGCCAAGCAATTATTGATGCTGTGTATTTTAGACATGCCGAGCCTGCATCGACATTGTTACCACCATCTAGCTGGGCTTATACAGAAGCCAATACCGACGTTGAACTTTCGTTAGAAAAAGCCAAAGCCTTGTTGCTGCAAGAAGGTTTTGAAGATGGCTTTGAAATGGACATTTGGGCTATGCCCGTTCAGCGAGTGTATAATCCAAATGCGTCAAAAATGGCTGAAATCTTACAACAGAACTTAGCTAAAATTGGTGTTACCGCGAATATCGTCACTTACGATTGGGGAACATTTAGGAAAAAATTAGCCCAGGGTGAACACGACTCGGTATTAATTGGTTGGTCGGCTGATAATTCTGACCCTGATAACTTTTATCGCCCGCTATTAAGTTGTGCCGCCACCTTCTCAGGTTCAAATAGAACGGCTTGGTGTAATGAGCAATATGACGAAAGTATTTTTAATGCGCTAAGTACCGCAGATCCTGTGGTAAGAAAGCAGTATTATGACCAAGCGGAACGACTTATTTTTGAAAACTCCCCTTTGGTTCCTATTGCACATGCACTTAGGTATCAAGTTCACCACAATTATATTAGTGATGTAGAGTTTAATCCTTATGGTGGAATTGGCTTTTTTCAGACAAAAAAAGGTAAAAACTAATGTTTAATTATTTTTATCGTAAATTGTCCTTACTATTTTTTATCACCTTTGGTGTGACCGTCTTTGTTTTTTCGTTAAATTATTTATTTCCTACTGACGTATTGTCCAACATGAGCGGCATTACCAGTATTAATGAAATTGATTATGAAAAAATAGCGCAGCAATACAATCTAAACGACTCGGTTATTACTCAATACTTTGGCTTTATTGGACGGCTGTTAGACGGTGACTGGGGTGTATCCTTTATCACTGGCACCAGTATTTTTGAACAAGTATTTCGAGTTTTGCCCGCAACGATTGAGTTGGCAATGTATGCCTTATTTTACAGCTTTATTGTCGCTATCCCTCTAGGTATTTTAGCGTCATCAGAGAATCACCCTTGGTTAGATAAAAGTATATTAGCGTTATCTATAGTCGGTTTTTCAATGCCAATATTTTGGTTGGCTTTGTTATTGATTTTAGTGTTTTCAATCGGGTTGGGTTGGTTCCCGACGTCTGGGCGTTTAAGCTTAATTTACGACATTCCTAGCTCGAGCGGCTTTTTATTCCTGGATATCATTCGCTCAAGTGTTGATTATAAAAGTGAAGCGTTTGCCGATGCATTTCGTCATTTGGTTTTACCTACCTTTGTATTAGCCGCTTACCCTACCACGGTATTAATAAGAACAACCCGCCAATCAATGAAAGATGTTATGAATACGAGTTATGTAAAAGCCGCGAAAATAAAGGGCTTAACCTCAGGACAGCTGTTACGTCGCCACGGTTTACGTAATGGCTTATTACCGGTAATTCAAATGTTGGGCATACACTTTGGAACTGTGATCACGTTAGCTATGGTAACCGAAGTTATATTTGCTTGGCCTGGCGTTGGTTCCTGGCTAGTTGATGCGATACATCAACGAGATTACCCTGCGATTCAAGGTGGATTATTGGTTATTTCAGGCATGGTATTTGTGGCCACTATCTTATTTGACCTCTTGTATATGATATTTGATCCACTTGCGAGGAGACACGGTCATGGTAAAATTTAGATTCTTTTCTTCGCCAAATAACTCAAGCCCATTTAAACAACTTTGGCGACTGTTTCAACGTAATCATTTTGCGTTAGTGGCTAGTTGGGTATTTATCTTTATGATTTTAATGGCCATTTTAGGGCCGTTACTAGCACCATACTCTCCTTATATGCAACAAGCGGATATGTTATTAACTCCGCCATCTTGGGATGTAAGCGGTCATATTCAATCCCCTTTTGGTACAGATGCGTTAGGTCGAGATATATTGTCACGTATTTTAGTGGGGATTAGCTATTCATTTGGTTTAGGCATTCTTGCGGTTATTGTGGCTCTGACTTTCGGTTTATTAATTGGTACGCTTGCTGGTTTTAGTAAAGGCATTAGAGCCAGCTTTTTAAATCATATATTAGACGTTGCTCTGACAATGCCATCGTTACTTATTGCTGTGGTTATCGTGGCTATTTTAGGTCCAGGTATCGCCAATGCTTTTTGGGCAGTTGTATTAGCTATGCTGCCTCAATTTATCCACCACATAAGAACTGACGTGGCAGATATGCTAAATAAAGACTTTGTTATCGCTTACCGCCTTGATGGCGCTAACAGCTGGCAAGTTTTTCGCTTTGCTCTGTTACCCAATATGATTGAGAATATTGTTATTTTTTCTACCATGGCTATTTCATCGTCTGTTTTGGATATTGCCGTATTAGGATTTATTGGTATTGGCTCTCAATCGCCTGAGCCAGAGCTCGGCACTATGATAGCCGACAGTTTAGGCGTATTTTATTTAAGCCCTTGGGCTGTAATGCTACCGGGTATTACCTTGTTTTTATGTATACTATCTACAAATATCGTAGGTGATGGTTTACGTCACGCATTAAAAGAACGACGACTTCAATAGGTTAACTGTGCGATTACTAGATATAAGAAATTTAAATATTGAGTTATTAACAAGTGACTCCTCCATTAAAGCCGTTGAATCTGCCAACTTCTCGATGAAAATGGCCGAAGTCAGTGGCTTAATTGGCGAGTCTGGCTCAGGCAAAAGCTTGGTTGCCAAAGCGCTTGTTGGCATGCTGAATAACCGCTGGGAAGTAACGGCTGACCGTTTGCATTTTATGGGACAAGATCTTAATAGAATGTCGGAGAGTAAACGTAGAAAAGTCATTAGTGACAATATTTCTATGATTTACCAGGAGCCACGTCGTTGCCTTGATCCAACCTCTAATATATTTTCTCAACTAGAAGAGTCTTTGCCTGACTACGAGTTTTCTGGTTGGTTTGGTGCCAAAAAAGAATTAAGAATTAAAAAGTGTATTCGCCTGCTTCATAAAGTAGGTATAAAAGAACACGAAAAAGTATTTAATAGTTATCCGCATATGTTGTCTGAAGGTATTTGTCAGAAGATCATGATAGCCATGGCGATTGCAAAAGAGCCAAAACTCCTCATAGCGGACGAACCTACAACCTCTTTAGAGGGCGATACGTCGTTAAAAGTAATTAAGTTGTTAAAAAGCCTCAACCAATTAAAAGAAATGGGGGTTATTTTCATCACCCATAACTTATTTTCTATTACCAGTTGGGCTGACTCAATTAATGTTATGTATTGTGGGCAGTTAATTGAAAGTGGTTTAACTAAAAATATCATTAATGCACCTAAGCATCCTTATACAAAGGCTCTGTTTGACAGCGAACCTGACTTTAAGTCTCGTGATATAAACAACAAACAAAAACTGTATGCATTAAAAGGTACGATCCCAACACTTCAACATTTACCGATAGGTTGTCGTTTAGGTCCTCGTTGCCCTAACGCACAAAGAGCTTGTGTTAAAATTCCAGAACAGCAAAAAATCAAAGGCCAATTTTTCCGTTGCCATTACCCATTACAGCAAAAGCCATTACAAAATAATTGGAAAAAAGCATGAGTGTAGAATTCATTCGAATTAATGAGTTAACCAAATGTTATAAAGATAAGGCTCATTGGTTTAAAAAAGGCAAAGACGTCACAATAGGCCCAGTTACCTTTGGTCTTAAAAAAGGTGAAACTTTAGCTATTGTTGGCGATGCGGGTTCAGGTAAAAGCACCATAGCTCGCCTATTAGCCGCCGCTGAAGCCCCAGACTCTGGTTATTTAACTCATAATGGGGTTGCCGTTGATTGGTCTGACACTTCATTTTTCTGCAAAAATATTCGATTAATATTTCAAGATGCACAAAAGTCGCTGAACCCAACCATTAAAATTGGAGAGCAGCTAGAGCAACCATTAATTTTTAATACCAAATTGGATGCAGAAGAACGCCAAGTTAAAATCAATTCCTCTTTACGTATGGTTGGTTTATTACCTGAGCATGCAGAATATTACCCACACATGTTTTCAGGTGGGCAAGCACAAAGAATTGGCATTGCACGTGCATTAATTTTAGACCCAGAAGTGGTTATTATTGATGAAGCGCTCTCACCTCTTGATCCCTCATTACGAGCTCAAGTGATAAACTTGCTACTTGAGCTACAGCAACAGCATCAATTAACATATATTCTTATATCCCATCACATTACGTTAATTAAATACCTTAGTGATCGGATATTGGTGATGGATGACGGGAAAATTGTCGAGCAAGGTGAAATCACCTCAGTTTTTGCCAACCCGGTCCACGATAAAACTAAAAAATTACTGCACTCATTAGATATGTAAGTTGATTTGTTTCAGCTTTAATTGGGTTTTGTAATATTTGTAGCGTTAGCATTAAGGAGTAGTTAACATTGAACGCTTATACAGCTCGTCAAGCAATCTATAATAGAAAAGAGAACGTAGTTGCTTACGAACTTTTATTTCGAGATAGTTTAACCAATGTATTTCCTAAAATAGAGTCGAATTCAGCCACGTCCAAGCTGTTATTAGATAGCCATTTCAACCAAGGGTTAGAAAAAATAACCTCAGGTAAACCCGCTTTAATAAATTACCCAGAACAAGCTTTGCTTGATTTAATGCCAACCCTATTGCCACCAACTAAAGCTATGGTGGAAATTTTAGAAAGCGTTAGACCAACGGCAGCGGTTTATGAAGCTTGCCGCCAGTTATTCCATAAAGGTTATAGATTAGTTTTAGATGACTTTATCTATAGTGAAGATTGGGTGCCCTTTTTTAAATTGGTAAGACTGATTAAGTTTGATTTACAGCAAAGTACCTTTGCAGAGATTGAAGTCGTTTTAGAAAAAATTAGACCATTTAAGAATTTAAAATTTTTAGCTGAACGTGTTGAGACTCAAGAGCAATACGATAAAGCGAAAGAAATGGGATTCGATTTTTTTCAAGGTTATTACTTTTGCACGCCGCAAATCGTTGAACAAAAAGATATAAACTCGAATCAGAGTGTGGTTTTTGCTATGTATCAAGAAACGCTAAAGCTCGATGCTGACTACACTAAGCTATCTTCATTCTTTGAACGAGATACGGCACTAGCCTATAAATTACTAAAATTTATTAATTCTGGCCTATTTCCAGTAAGAAAGCAGATATCGTCATTGAAGCAAGCCTTGATTTATTTAGGCGCAGCTCAAGTTAAAAAGTTTGTGACTTTGATACTTACCGCTCACATTGCTGAGAACAGACGACAAGAGTTGACTGAGATGTCGATAATACGAGCTCGTTTTTGTGAACAAATAGCGACTAACGCCGCACCTCAACTTTCTGATAAAGCCTTTATCTTAGGTTTGTTCTCATTATTGGATGTTATTTTAGATCAGACAATGGAAGATTTAGTCAAAGAGCTACCGGTAACTGAAGATATAGCGTCGGCTTTAATCGGTGATGACAATATACTAGGTAATATCTTTATCCTTGCTAAAGCGTATGAAGCGGCTAACTGGGAACTTATGGGGGAAATTTGCGTTAAGTTGAATATAGAGCAAGATTTATTACCCGAATATTATGTCAATGCTGTTGGATGGGCAAAAATTTATGAAGAATCGAACGACTCTAAAATTTAATTAATTTTTTATTAGCGGTTTAGCTCATTTTTCAACAAATACAGTTCCACTTTTTAACCGCTCTGCACAAAATAAAAGCAAACGCTCTATTTTTTGCAATTTTCTTTAAAAAGCAGTTGACGACACCTGCAGTCATCAGCATAATACGCGCCATCGCTTAAGGCGGTCTTTAAGAAAGGCTACGTAGCTCAGCTGGTTAGAGCACATCACTCATAATGATGGGGTCCCCTGTTCAAATCAGGGCGTAGCCACCAATTCTTAATTACCTTACCAAGTCTTTAGTGGAAAAGTTTTGCGGGAGTGGCGGAATTGGTAGACGCGCTGGATTTAGGTTCCAGTATCTTAGGATGTGAGAGTTCAAGTCTCTCCTTCCGCACCATGATTTAATATGTGAAACACATATTTAAAAAGTTTCAGTTGGGATATCGCCAAGCGGTAAGGCAGCGGGTTTTGATCTCGCCATTCCCAGGTTCAAATCCTGGTATCCCAGCCAAATAAAAGGCCTCGCATCTGCGAGGCCTTTTTTTTACTATTTTTTTCCCATCCTAAATATGATTAAACTTTTTCAAACACTTACTTTAGTTAAAACCCAGACAAAAAAATAAGTATTTAACTTTGTTAAATACTTATCGATACCAATCTAATTTTTCAATTTAAGCTATTCAGTACCCTACCGCTTTTTTTAGTACTTGTTTTTTAGCCCATTCAAATTTATTGGCCAGATTTAATAAGCCAGTTCTAACTAATTTCATTGCGGTTTTATTATTTGAAAACAAACTATAAAAGCTATCCATAGCCGCAGACATAATTAACGATTCTCTTTTTCTGGTTTTTTCATACTTTGACAATGCTTGGAATAATGCAGCTCGCTCAGACATGTCGACTTCAGCTAATAACTTAGATAACTCTTCAACGTCTTTATAGCCAATATTAACGCCTTGTCCGGCTAATGGATTGATTGTATGGGCAGAATCCCCCACTAATACCACTCGTCCCTTTACGTATTGATTTGCTTGTCGTCGTGTAAGCGGAAACGCCGCTTTTGCTACCACATCAAATTCACCAACCAAGGCAGGGAAACGTTTTAACACTTGTGCTTTTAATTGTTCATTGCTTAATTCAGACAATTCTTTTACCTGGCTAGCTTGGTCGTACCAAATTAACACTGAGTATCCGTCTTCTAATGGTAAGAAGGCTTTAGGGCCTGAAGGCTGAAATTCTTGCCAGGTAATATGCTGCGTAGGGAATTCTGTTTTGATGGTTAAGCTTAGGCAGTGCTGCTGGTAATCCCAACCGGTGGTACCTATATCACTCAAACTACGGACTTGACTAAAAGCGCCGTCTGCGCCGATTAATAACGAGCAGTTAATCGTATTGCTGTTGGTATTGCTGTTGGTATTAGTCTTGTCATTACGCATGTCCGACACAAACAGTGTTGCTTGTTCGTTGGTTTGCTCAATTTTATTTATTTTACAACCTGTCATTATCTCTAGATTGTTTTGGCCTAACGCGTTGATTTCATCAAAGGCAGCAAGCTGTAATGCTTCATTCTTAACTAAGTGGCCTAAATGCTCAGTGCCAATATCTTCAGCCGAGAACACTAAGGGTTTATGGCGTTGTTCCCACGTGGCTAATTGGTTGAACATACATTTGGAACTTTGATTTATATGCGGCCAAATGCCCAGTGCTGATAAATATTTTTCGCTCGCTAGGTTTATCGCCGACACTCTTAGTGGAGTCTGCTGTAACACGCTTGCATCTGGAATGGTTTTTTCTATAACTAAAACACGTTTTTGTTGTTTTACTAATGCAACGGCTTGAGCAGCACCAACCATGCCCCCACCTACTATCACAACGTCATAAAATTGTTGTTTTAAATCAGAGTCTTTAGTCAATGTAAACTACCTAAAAATAAATTTATTAAGATAAAATCAAATATAAAAAGCGATTCATTATGCCAGAAATATAGCCAATTTAACCACTTGAATTTAAATAATAAATCCCAAGTTTGTAAGAGATCGAAAAAGTATTAAACAATCCCCTTTCAGTTCAGTCCATTTACTTGTAAAATACGCGCCATTTTGGGGTTTCCCCAACACGTTTTACGCGTATGCGTTTGTACAATAGAAGTAAGCATAGAGAAAACCATGACTAAAAAATTACATATTAAAACCTGGGGCTGCCAAATGAACGAGTATGACTCGCAAAAGATGGCCGATCTTTTGGATGACAGTCATGGTTACGAGTTTACCGATGCGGCTGAAGATGCCGACGTTATTCTCCTAAACACTTGTTCTATTCGCGAAAAAGCACAAGAAAAAGTATTCCATCAGCTAGGCCGTTGGAAGAACTTAAAAAAGAACAAACCAGGTTTAGTTATTGGTGTTGGTGGTTGTGTTGCGTCGCAAGAAGGCCAACATATACGTGAACGTGCACCATATGTTGATATGGTGTTTGGTCCACAAACATTACACCGTTTACCAGAAATGATTGACCAGGTTCAAAGCGGTAAAGGCGGTTCTGTTATCGATATCTCTTTTCCAGAGATTGAAAAATTTGACCGCTTACCACAGCCAACATCTGACGGACCAAGTGCATTTGTGTCAATAATGGAAGGTTGCAGTAAATATTGTACTTTCTGTGTCGTGCCTTACACCCGTGGTGAAGAAGTTTCACGTCCAGTTGACGACGTATTATATGAAATTGCGCAACTTGCTGAGCAAGGCGTACGTGAAGTTAATTTATTAGGCCAGAATGTAAATGCATTCCGTGGCGATACTCATGACGGTGAGATTTGTCATTTCAGTGAGTTATTAAGAATGGTTGCTGCCATCGATGGGATTGACCGTATTCGTTATACCACGTCTCACCCAGTTGAATTTTCTGATGACATCATAGAAGTGTATCGAGATATACCTGAATTAGTAGACCATTTACATTTGCCAGTACAGTCAGGCTCTGACCGTATTCTTACGCAAATGAAACGTGGCCATACGGCAATTGAATATAAGTCTCAAATTCGTAAATTACGTAAAGTTCGTCCAAACATCTCTATGTCTAGTGACTTTATTATTGGTTTCCCTGGTGAAACGGCTGACGATCATGCTAAAACAATGAAGTTGATTTCTGACATCGGCTTTGATCACAGCTTTAGCTTTATCTACAGCGCTCGTCCTGGAACGCCAGCTGCAGATTTACCGGATGACGTGCAAGAACCAGAAAAGAAAGATCGTTTACATGAGTTACAAAACTTGATCACCCATCAAGCACTGCAAATATCTCGTTCGATGTTAAACACAGAACAACGTATATTGGTTGAGGGTCCGTCAATTAAGAATCCATTAGAATTACGTGGTCGTACTGAAAATAACCGTGTAGTTAACTTTGAAGGCCCTCATACTTTGATTGGCGGCTTTGCCGATGTTAAAGTGGTTGACGTTTACACCAACTCATTACGCGCTGAATTTATTCGTGGCGAAGATGAAATGGGCTTACGCCAAGAAGTATCACCTGCTGAGATTTTGGCTAAACGTCTGGCTAATCAAGATGAACTTGGTGTAGCGACATTTACGCCTTAATTCTCGATAAAACTATTTTAAGGATTGACCTTGTCTAACAAATTAACGACAACTGAAATATTTTTAGAGCCGGCTAACAAAGACAGATTAGCCTCGTTAATAGGCCCGTACGATGACAATTTAAAACATATTGAACGTCGTATGGGAGTTGAGATCACCTATCAAGGTAATCAATTTAAGATTGTTGGCAAGCCAATAAATTCGGTTGCAGCGGCAGATGTTATTAGATCTCTGTATGTTGACACTCAACCGGATCCTAAAATACCAAGTCAAGTTAAAGCCAATGAGTTAATCCCAGATCAAGTACATTTGGCCATTCAAGGTTCAAAGCTACTTGACCAAAGTGACGAACAATTTAGCAACGATATTGTAGTGCGCACGCGCAAAGGCAATATCAAACCGCGCAATCCAAACCAACAAGACTATGTAGCCAATATCTTAAATAACGATATTGCCTTTGGTATTGGTCCTGCAGGAACTGGTAAAACGTATTTAGCGGTAGCTTGTGCGGTGGACGCACTAGAACGTCAAGAAGTTAAACGTATTATGTTAACGCGTCCGGCTGTTGAAGCGGGTGAAAAACTTGGTTTTTTACCTGGGGATTTAAGTCAAAAAATAGACCCGTATTTACGTCCGTTATATGACGCCCTATTTGAAATGTTAGGCTTTGAGAAAGTAGAACGTTTAATTGAACGTAATGTTATTGAAGTGGCCCCACTTGCTTATATGCGTGGTAGAACATTAAACGACGCCTTTATTATCTTGGATGAAAGCCAAAATACCACGGTTGAACAAATGAAAATGTTTTTAACCCGTATTGGCTTTAATTCTAAAGCGGTTATCACCGGTGACATTACCCAAGTCGACTTACCTCGTGGTGCACGCTCTGGTTTACGCCACAGCATTGAAGTGTTAGCGGACATTGATGATATTAGTTTTAACTTTTTCCGTGCTGACGACATTGTACGTCACCCAGTTGTAGCCAAAGTAGTCATGGCCTATGAACGTCACGAAGAAGTATTAAGACGAGACAAAGCGATTAAAGAAGCCGCATACAAACAAGAAGCGGATAAGTTAAAAAGCGACATGTCTACTACAAACAACACAAGTCCAGCTAACAATACAAATCAGGGCAACACCAGTAATGATTAAACTTGATTATCAAAATGCCAGTACTGAACAACAAATACCGTCAGAAAAGCAGTGCTTTGACTGGTTGCAGCAATTATTACCTGAGTTCCAAGCTATATCTGAATTAACGATTCGTATCGTTGACGAAGAAGAAAGCCAAGCGCTGAATCATCAATACCGCGGTAAAGAAAAACCAACAAATGTATTATCATTTCCATCTGAAGTGCCGGCCTATATTACTGAGGAAATGGAGTTTCCATTACTCGGCGATTTAGTGATTTGTGCGCAAGTTGTTAATCGAGAATCCGTAGAGCAAAATAAAACATTTGACGCTCATTGGGCACACATGTTGCTACATGGATGCTTGCATTTATTGGGTTACGACCATATTGAAGATGAAGAAGCACAAGAGATGGAAGCTTTGGAAATAGAAATATTACAAAAAATGGGTTTCCCTAATCCCTATAACGATCAATAATCAAACATTGTGGTCTGAACGAATTTCAACCACTACTTATTTTTAGCAACACAGGAGCATTCTAAAAAGAATGAGCGACGACAGCCCCCATAGTAGCAACGGTTCATCGAGCAAAGGTTGGTTAGATAAAATTAGCCAAATATTTAATGATGAGCCACAAACTAAGGAAGATGTAGTAGATGTATTAGCCATCGCTGCACAAAACGACTTAATAGATCAGAACACTAAGAACATGATTGACGGTGTATTGGAGATTGCAGATCTTCGTATACGAGACATTATGATCCCACGTTCACAGATGATCACCTTAGACTTATCCGATGGCCCAGAAAAATTCATCCCCGCGATGATTGAATCTGGTCACTCTCGATTCCCTATCGTTGCCGAAGATAAAGATCACGTTGAAGGTATTTTATTAGCAAAAGATTTACTTAAATTGCTCATAGACCGAGACAAAGAAATTATCATCAAAGACTTATTACGTCCTATCGTTGTTGTTCCAGAAAGTAAACGTGTTGATAGTTTATTAAAAGAATTTAGACAAAACCGTTATCATATGGCGGTTGTTGTGGATGAATACGGTGGTGTTTCTGGTCTAGTAACCATTGAAGATATTCTTGAACTGATTGTTGGTGAAATTGAAGACGAATTTGATTTAGAAGAAAATCAAACCGATAACATACGTAAAGTCTCCAAACATGTATTTATGGTGCAAGCGTTAACTGAGCTTGACGAATTTAATGCCTTTTTCAACAGTGAATATAACAAAGAAGAAGCCGATACGATTGGCGGAATTGTGTTACATCAATTTGGGCACATGCCTGAAAAAGGTGAAGAAGTGGAAGTTGGTGGACTTATATTCAAGATCCATACTGCCGATACTCGTCGTATCCAGCAAATTACCGTAACCGTTCCAAAGTTTGATGAAGAAGGATCAGAGTCATAGGCTTTTCAAATCAGATGTTAGAGATACTAAAAAAGGATTGGCGGTCAATGATCCAATCCTTTTTTAATTCATCTAACCCAATATTCAGTCTCAGCTTACCTAATTTATTACTGTTTCTATTAGGCGGATTATTAACGCTTAGTTATAGCCCGTTTCATGTCTGGTTTATTCCATTTATCACTTTCCCTGTATTGCTTATAGCAAGTCTAAACTCGCCAAATGCAAAGCAAGCGGCTAAATATGGCTTTGTTTTTGGTCTAGGTTGGTTTAGCTTTGGCCTAAGCTGGGTGCATAATGCCATCTCTGATTTTGGCGGCCTTCCTCTGGTATTTTCATTGCTGCTTATGATTATGCTGGCTTCTTACATGGCAGTATACCCTGCGTTAGTTAGCTGGTTATTCCATAAGTCTCAGTCTAAGTTTAGCTTGTTTATTATTGCGCCTATTTGGCTTGCCGTTGAATACCTAAGATCTGTTATATTTACTGGCTTCCCCTGGTTATCTATAGGTTACAGTCAATTAACCAGTAGTTTGTCAGGTTATGCGCCTATTGTTGGTGAATTTGGTTTACAAGTAATTGTGATGTTAATTGTTTGCTTAATACTGATTTCGTTACAATTAGCGTCGTGCAAAATAAAATCTGCTGATCCGTCATCAAAACACTCTACCTCGATAAGAAAGCCACAAACACTTGCCCTTTCAGCCATAGTGATTATTTTTATCTCCGGCCATTTGTTAAGCAATTACCAATGGAATGAAAGTAATAACAAACATGTGGATTTAGCATTAGTGCAAGGCAATATAACTCAAAGTATGAAATGGCAGCCTGAAAATGAAAGGCCAACCATGCTTAAGTATTATGAATTGAGCTCCCCACATTTTGATTCTTCAGACCTTATTATTTGGCCTGAGGCGGCAGTTCCCCGCATAGAGCCGTCAGCCAATAGATTCTTAACTGACATAGATAAAAGAGCGCTAGATTCAAATACAGCGCTAATCACTGGCATTGTTGATTATCAAAAAGTAACAACGTATGCGTTTAATAATGTTATTGCCCTAGGTAAAAAAAATGCACAAGACACAATTGGCGATTACCAGTACTTAAACTCAAACCGATATAGTAAACATCATTTACTGCCATTTGGTGAGTTTGTCCCGTTTGAAAGCCTATTAAGAAAACTAGCGCCAATCTTTGACCTGCCCTTTTCTTCTTTCAACCGAGGCGATTATCAACAAGACAACTTAATAGCTAATGGGATCAATATAGCGCCAGCCATTTGTTTTGAAATCGCCTTTCCCAAACAAATAAATGCGAATTTAACTAACGACACTGATTTTATACTGACATTGAGTAACGACGCTTGGTTTGGCGACTCTCATGGTCCTTGGCAGCATTTAGAGATTGCCCAGATGCGAGCGCTTGAGTTTGCTATGCCTGTAGTCAGAGTCACTAACAACGGCGTTACTGCGGTAATAGACCCACAAGGGAATATCGCAGCATCACTTAAGCAAAATATTGCGGATGTATTAACTTATAAATTGCCGTTATCTGAGTCTCATTCGTTTTATAAACGTTTTGGTAATACCACCACGTTAGTATTTATTGTTTTACTCTGTGGATTTCTTATTGTCAGCAGAAAACGAAATATATCTGCGCAATAAAAGTAATCGGTGAAAGTGTTCGGTAAAGTGACACATGAGAATGTGAGATAAAAAAGCAAAAAAAAACCCAACTAAAAAGTTGGGCTAAAGGAATAACAATTACAACACTGAGCATCCTGCTCTGTTGGTCTGTATTATCCAGTAATTAGTGGTTTAAGCGATAGGGGTTCCCCCTAACTTAACTTGTATCAATTAAACCGATAACAAATAATAAACATGTATTTAATGGATGGCGCTTATGAAGTTTTCAAAACTAGGTAGCAGTAATATTGATGTTTCTCGAGTATGTTTAGGCTCGATGACCTGGGGCTTACAAAATAGCCAACAAGAAGCCAATCAGCAAATAGATTTTGCTTTGTCAAAAGGCATTAACTTTATTGATACTGCCGAGTTATATCCAGTGCCACCATCTGGTGAAAAACACGGTGATACAGAACGTCACATCGGTAATTGGATAAACACCAATAAGCAAAAACGTAACGATATTGTACTGGCTTCAAAAATAGCAGGCCCAGGATTACCTTATATCCGTGACGGCGGTAAGATCACTGGTGAAGCCGTGATCAAATCGGTTGATGCTTCTCTAAAGCGCTTACAAACAGATTATATCGACTTATACCAACTGCATTGGCCAAATAGAACTTCTCCGCATTTTTCTAGACATAGCCCAAATGATATTAACTTTACTAATGTTGACCGCAAGCAAGAATCGGCAGAAATGTTAGAGATTTTACAAGCGCTTAAACTGTGTATTGATGCTGGTAAAATTCGTCACTGTGGCCTTTCTGACGATACAACTTGGGGTATAAATGAATACTTAAAACTCAGCGATAAACATTCGTTACCTAAAATGGTTTCTATCCAAAACGAGTTTAATTTATTACATAACAAAGACTGGCCTTATTTAATTGAAAACTGTGTGCACGAAGACATTGCGTTTTTACCTTGGTCCCCTCTTGCTGGCGGCATGTTATCTGGTAAGTATTTAAACGGGGCAAGACCAGAAGGCAGCCGTTGGACTATTTCACAAAGAAATGGCTTATTTAGAGCAACTGAACAATCTGATCTGGCAATTAAAGAATATGAGAAAATTGCAAAACAAGCGGGTATAACAACGGCACAACTTGCTCTTAAATGGTGTGATAACGTTGATGGGGTTACATCTACAATAATAGGTGCAACGAGTCTTGCACAGTTAGAAGAGAATATTAACGCTTTTGATTTAGTGTTATCGCCAGAAACTATTGACGCAGTGTCGAAGGTATTAAAACTATACCCAGCTCCATTTTAGGCCTAGCGCTTAAATACATTAAGGTAATAATTTGAGTGCTTTTGGTTAATTACATTGTTCATCACTATGTAACTAACTGAAAGCCTTTAAACTTTGCAAGCCAACTTAAATAACCTCTAGTTCACATTTCCTAATGAGAGTTCATCAAACCATCTGAGTGCGTCAGCTTCGTTGTTAAAATACTTGATAAGTTGTATGTCTGAGCTTCGAACTCTAGATTCACTAATACTTCTGAACAATGGGGAGTGGCATATAATTGCTTTGGCTTTTAAGTTTTGGCTGTCGAGCCAAATATTGAACTGACGACCTTGTTCAAAACCATCTGGTGTACCGCCTTCTATCGTTGATAAGTCAACTAAGATGTAAAACGGTTGATTATTCAAACTTTCAATTATGACTCTGATCTTTTTCGTTATTGCTCTAGCAATATCGAGATTAAATGAACCAAACATGGAAAGTTTAATTACTGCGTCTTTTACATGAATATCGTATTTCATTTTGTTAATTTACTTCTTACTGTCTTTTATTCTTCACTTCAAAGGACAAATCAAATCTAGCAAATTACTTTTTGGATCTGAACTCACTATCCACTTGATATTTAACTTTGGATTGAGGCATAAAAAAGGCCACTAATACATACAAAAGAAAATTCATTATTAAACTGCCGGTAACAAGATAAAAGGTCACAAAAACCAATAACCTTATTATCCATACGTTAATAGTAAAGTAATTAGCAATTCCGTCACAAAGTCCTAACAAAACTGGATTCTGACCAATTGAAAACCGCTTTTTTCTTTCCACTTAACTCTCCTTGTTAAAAACTTCATTAGTATCGTAGCATTTGCACAATACATCGGTAGTTGCTTTAGGCTCAACAGTAATAATTCTGTTTGAATAACCTTTACATTACCAAGTTAGTATTGACGCTATTTTGTACAATAACAACATCTAATTATTATTAATTTAGATATATTGGCTATAAATGCCGACATCTACATACTCTTACAAGCCATATAATCGCGCTAACCTTTGATAACATAACCGAAGTTCAGAAAATAATCACCTATATTTTTTAGTTTCGTATTCACGTCACTATTTGGTGTTTAATTGTCCGTCATCAAGTTAAGTGACTAGGTTATCGCTATTAACGCTTGGGAATCAAATTGAATTCCCTGCCAACCTGTTTTTATAAAGTTTCGGATATTACCGTGATCACTTCCATCTGGGTTAAGTAATACATCACTACGATAATAATCACCAAAACACGCCAAGGTTTGTGACTCATTTAATGTATGTAACTGAGCAAAAGAAAATATCTTACAGGAACCTTCATTTGTTCCAGCTAGATTAGTTACATCACCATTTTTAAAGTTAGCTGGTGTGTAATTATAATTAGTATCAATTACTTGCATAACGTCACTAAAATCGACAGTGCTTGGTTCGGTATTTAATTTATCAAGTAATTGATCTAAATTCATAGGTTACTCTATTCTTGCTCAGCTTGTTCTAAAGACGTAATTTGTTTGAGAATCGATGTGTAGTTCTCTGTACCTTGTGCACCAGTCACTAAATGTTTTTGGTTAAAGATCATAGCTGGTACGCCTGAAATACCTTGAGACGTCCAAAATTGCGCGATTTTATTCACTTCATCAGATACTGGTTCTGATTGTAAAATCTGCATCGCTTCATCTTTATCTAAACCAACTGATTCAACAACATCCAATAATTTTTCAGTGTCACTTACATTAACGCCATCCGTGAAATAGGCAGAAAACAATGCAAGTTTTAACTGATGCTGCACACCTTTTTGTTCAGCCCAATGTAATAATTTATGAGCATTAAAAGTATTATAAATACGTGAATCGTCAGTAAAGTTAATGTCAAAACCTAACGGCTTAGCAATGTCGACGATACGCTCTCTTGTGCTGACACTTTCTTCTACGCTAACACCGTATTTTTCAATAACGTGTTCTCTAAGTTCTTGCCCTTGTGGTCCCATTTGCGGGTTTAATTGGAATGGCTGCCAATGAATGTCAGCTTCTAATCCCGAGTCCGCTAGAGCTTGTTCTAGCTGTTTAAAACCTATAATGCACCAAGGGCAAACAACATCAGATACAATATCAATGCGTAATTGTGGTTGAGAATTTGTCATATTACTTTTTCCCTACTAAATAATTTAATCCGCCAGTCACCGCTGCGACTTGAGCAATAATGCAGTTTTCAGCATCCGACTTAGGACTGTCCGGATATACTTCTGTCGTTGATACATATTCAGCGTCAGTAAAACCAGCGCACAAGCCTAACTCTTTGGTTGGATAGTTAATCACACCAAACTGAGCTAAGTCAGAACCAATCAGCTTGTTACTTTCATCAGCTGGTGCAATGTGTGTCACCTTGGAAACCGAATCGATAATGGCTTTTTGAAACTCAGGCTGAGGTTTTAATGAATCACCTACACCGTAAAAACCATCCGGAATATTCCAAGACTTTTGATCAATTGCATCTCTTGCTGCTAAAGCAGGTCTGAATTCAGAGTTATCTGTATCTGTGGTTTCATGTAAATCAATATGGGCTAATAGCTCTATATTCAAGCCTAATACATAGTCCATTATATTTTTTGATTCTTCAGCTGGGCCATCTTTATAAAACGAACGATTAGGGTCAACTGCATTGGGATTCCAACGATTAATCGTTTCATATCCCCAAGGGCTAATACATGGTGCCACTATAAAGTTAAAATGCTCTGAGTATTTCACCAACTCCGTTTCTACAAAACGTAATGCGCCAAACACACCACTGGTTTCGTAACCGTGTACGCCACCGGTTACTAAAATAGTTGGTTTATCTTGTTGCCACTGTTTAGACATGAATAACCACAACTCATAAACGTCGGTATTGTAAGACAATGCACCGTAACGTTTCAGGTCGAGTAACTCAGATAATGACTGATGAATGGATTTTATTTTAGAAACGACTTGAGATTGATATGAACGCTTTACGGTTTGGGCTTGATACCAAGCTGACTTTTCTGCACTGCCCCAAGGCTGGCCTGGAGTTCCAATTTTATAGCTTTGTTCAGTCGTCATTAATGCCTCAGATATTCAAATGATAGGTAAATTGATAATTACAGATAGCAATTAGATTGCGCATTGTAACAAAATGCAGGCACAAAAAAAGCCCGGTAAACCGAGCTTCTTATTATTTAATTAGTTAAGAACTAATTAATCAAGTACTACTACATTAGCAGCTTGAGGACCTTTTTGTCCGTCTTCAACTTCAAATTCAACACGTTGGCCGTCTTTTAAAGTTTTGAAACCTTCAGAAGCGATTGAACGGAAATGAACGAATACGTCTTTACCGCCTTCGTCTTGAGTTAAAAATCCGAAACCTTTCTCTTCGTTAAACCATTTAACAACGCCAGTAGTTTTTGACATGTTTGTAACCTTATAATATAAATTTTAATTACGGTGATTATTCACCGATGGAGCCTTTTAGATTTTACTTAATTGATTAGAGCTTATGATGAAATCTACAATCAAATAACAACGCACTGATTAAAATTTATATAACATAAAGCGGGTAACAAAATAATATAGCCTCTATAGGCAAACGCATCATAGCATAACTTTCGCCAACCACAAGTGTTTATTTTTTAACCACAAAGTCTTTCTGTTAAATTTTATTTACAGCTATTATCGCTTACGCGTTATTATACTCCGCATATAATAAGTTTAATAAAACCTTAAGAGATGAAAAAATGAGTGGAAATAGCAGATCAAACATACAAATTGGACTAAAAGTTAATATTGTGCAAAAACAAGATCAACGCTCAGGCGAGTTAACTCAAGGGATTGTAGAAAAAATATTAACCAACAGCCCTAACCACCCACATGGCATAAAAGTTAGACTCGATACCGGTGAAGTTGGTCGGGTAAAAGAAATCTTAAGCTAATTAATCTTAGTTATACAATGACAGTTTATAATCAATTAGCTTAAGTTCTAGAACAGCCTCCTAGAGGCTATTTACCTTTCATATTCTGTAAGACTGGCGGTTATTGGTTGCATTTAGCCAGGCAAAACACTCGAAAATATTGGCTAGTTTTAACTGCCTAACAACGAAGTTGGGGTTGAAAAAACCGCCCCTAAATTAATTTAAGCTTCGATGAAATAACTCCACCGCCATTGCATATACTCTTAGCGCTAATGCAGGATCGTATCGGTCGCCCTCGTCACGCATAAATGCATGCTGCGCATTAAATTCATGCCATGTAAATGAATTACCCGATGCGATTAAATTCAAGTGTATCTTCATTCTGCCTTCATCCGGCACATGTGGGTCTTGTTTACCCCAAATCATCTGTAGTTCGGCTTTTATGTCTTTAGTACGAGTAAAACTGTCATTGCCTTTTTCACAAGGTAAAGTATCCGAATGGATATCCGTCGCATATAAACAGCTAGCGGCTAAAATATTTTCATTTAACGCCGCACGATAAGCTAAATGACCGCCAATACAAACACCCATAGCCCCCATTTTACCGCTGCAATAAGACTGGCTAGCAACAAAATCAACTAACGCTTGAGTGTCACTGTCATGATGTTCTAACGGTTTTGCCCATTTATCAGCATTGCCTTTATCTTTACCTGCATCGTCATAACCGAGTACAGTACCTATTGGATTAAGTTCATGGAATACTTCTGGTACTAATACAACAAAACCATGACCGGCCATTATTGCTGCGGTTCTTTGTATTGGTGCGGTTAATTGAAATATCTCTGAGTAAAATATAATCGCAGGATATATGCCCTGTTCTTCTGGTTTATATACCTTAGTACGCATTAAACCAGTTGGCGTAGGAATATCATGAAGCTGACTTGTGATGATCATATTGTTTTCTTTATTTTGAGTTGAACCTTATGCTTAAGATAATAAAACACTAAGCGTTATTAAACCATGACTTAAACTTAACACTTGATGCTGTTAAACTAAATTTATCATGTACTTGGTAAATTTATTTGTATAATCCTTTTTAACAGATTTGGTATTTAAGAGAGCTTAGTTTTAAAAGAACTTTATTTTAAAAGAGCTTTGTTTTATAGCCTTTACTTTAAGAGATTAATATTTAAGAGAATAACTATGAAAAAACTTTTAATTGCTTCCGCTTTATTAGCAGCGTGTTCAGTACAACAAGTTCACGCTTGGGGACAAACGGGTCACAGGATCACAGGCGCAATTGCCCAAATGTATTTAAGCGCTGATGCAATGGCTGCGATTAAACGGTTATTGCCAAATGAAAGCTTAGCTGAAGCATCAACATACCCAGATGAAATGCGTTCAAACCCTGACACTTTCTGGCAAAAAGAAGCTGGGGCTTACCATTACGTAACCGTACCAAAAGGCAAGCATTATCATGATGTTGACGCGCCAGACAAAGGTGATGCTTATACAGCGCTTGAGAAATTTTCAAAAATAGTTAAAGACAAAAGTGCCCCATTAAAAGAACGCCAAAAGGCATTACGCTTTATTGTGCATATCATAGGTGATTTACACCAACCTCTGCATGCTGGTAACGGTACAGATAAAGGCGGTAATGATGTGAAGTTAGAGTTTTTCTGGAAAAAATCTAACTTACATAGAGTGTGGGATTCAGGTTTAATCGACCAACGTCAGCTTTCTTATAGTGAGTGGACATTATGGTTAAGTGAGAAAATCTCACCAGAACAGGCTAAAGCGTGGACGACGACTGACCCATTAATTTATATCGAAGAAAGTGCCAAAATTCGTGATGGCATTTACCCAGAGGAAGAGCGTGTAAGTTGGGATTATTTATACCAAAACATGCCTACAGTTAAACAACAGTTACAAAAAGGCGGCGTACGAATCGCAGCTTATTTGAATCAGCTATTTAAGTAAGCCACTTAAATCGCTAATGGAAATAGCCCATTTAAGACAAGCCAGATAAGCAAAAAAGGAAGCCGATATTATCGAGCTTCCTTTTTTATTTGCGTACTTTTGAAATCTTAATTCAAGCGTATAAATAAGAGTCTAATTAGACTAATACCGCAACCCAAATTAATATCGCCATAATTAAACTCAATCCCACAGCAGCTGAGCCTAAGTCTTTTGCTAATCCTGACAAGGGATGAATTTCCAAGCCGACTCGGTCAACCACAGCTTCAATCGCGGTATTAACTATCTCGGTAAAGATCACAAATAACACAGCTAAAATCAAAATAATTTGTTCGCTTATGCTGATGTTAAACACAAAGGTTAATGGCGTTACTAACAATAACAGTAGTAGCTCCTGCCTAAATGCAGACTCATTATTAAATAGCCATTTAAACGCACGCGCTGTATTTAGCATGGCACGATAAATTCTAACCAATCCTTTAGGTTTATTATTAGCATCAAACATGTTTCTAGTACCTTTATGTTACTTATATAAGTGATTATTATTGTTTTTTGCTGCCATGATTATGCAATACAAGGTCAGCAAAAAAGTTAAACTAAATTTTTATCTGTTAGCTTTAGATCGGTTAGCCTGTGAGCTCTTAGCTTGAGAGCGATTGCCCGTTCGTTGGCCATTGGCTCTTTGCCCTGCTCTTTTTTTCTGAGCGCCTTTAGTATTCTTTCTGTTGCTAACCGGCTTTTTGGTTAGGTCAGGTTCATAACCTGGTAACCATTGCTGTAATAAACGCGTATCTAAAATAGCTTCAACTTCATCTAATAAGTATTCCTCACCAACACTTAATAGAGAAATGGCTAATCCTTGTTTACCCGCACGGCCAGTTCTGCCGATTCTATGGATATAATCCTCAGCGATATATGGCAATTGATAATTGATCACATAATTTAAGTCTTGGATATCAAGACCACGAGCCGCAACATCTGTAGCTACTAACGCTCTTATCTCACCGTTTTTAAACTGCTCTAATGCTCTTTCTCTTGCACCTTGAGACTTGTCGCCATGAATCGACTCGGTTTTTACGCCGTCTTTCTTCATTTCTTTTGCCAGTTCATCGGCATCTTGTTTAGTGCGCGTGAATATTAATACTTGATGCCAGTTTTTTGAACCAATTAAATGAGATATTAATTCACGCTTTCTGTCGGCATCAATATTATAAACCACTTGTTCAACGGTTGCTGCTGCAGTATTACGCTGATCCGCTTCAATTAATATCGCATCATTTAACAAACGTTTACTTAACGTAAATATCGACTCGTCAAATGTGGCAGAAAATAATAAGGTTTGTCTTGGGCTTGGCAACTTTTTCATTATGCGGCTAATTTCGTCTTTAAACCCCATATCCAACATACGATCGGCTTCATCAAAAACTACATATTCAATATTGTCTAAGCTTATATTTTCGTTATATAAGTGGTCTAACAAACGCCCGGGCGTGGCAATAACAATATCAACACCTTGTTTTAACTCATCAACTTGGTTCTTAATACTCACACCGCCATAAACTAATGCGCTTTTGATATTGGTATTTTGAGAATAGGTATTAAAACTTTTATGTACTTGCTGGGCGAGTTCACGTGTCGGCGTTAAAATTAACGCTTTAACTCGTTTATCCACTTGCGCCTGTGACGCATTATTTTCTTGTAACTTAATTAACTTATGTAAAATTGGCAAAGCAAAGGCAGCGGTTTTTCCTGTGCCAGTTTGCGCTCCGGCCATCACGTCTTGACCTTTTAATATATGAGGTATGGCTGCAGATTGAATTTCTGTTGGCGTGTCATAGCCTGCGTTATTTAACGCTTCTAATAAAAGGGGATGTAAACCTAAGGAGTCAAATGACATAGTGTGTAACGCTCATAATCTTAACAAAAAACGATTTTAACAAATAAACGATGTGTTTTTCTGGTTAATTTATTTAATCCATAATAGCCATTGCAACTTGTTCATTTCTGGCTAATATAAGATTGTAAGCTTTAAAGCGTGTTTATCTTTTATTTATATTGAACGAAAGTAAAAGCTTTAAGTCAGAGATTAAGCACGCCCTATTTTTCACTGTTACATTTGTTATTAAGGTTGTTTATGAAAATTAATATTTCCGGTCACCATTTAACTATTAAAGATTCAATCAAAGAACATACATCAGAAAAACTAACAAAAATAAGCGAACACTTTCCCGATATCATTGCCGTAAACGTCATTCTCTCTATAGATAACAAAAAAGTGGCTATGGTTGAAATGGACACGGTATTTCACTCTCAAAAGATAACGATTAAAGAAACTAAAGACGATATGTTTCAGGCTGTAACTAGTGCCGTACAAAAACTCCATAGAGTATTAACAGATAAAAAAGGCATAGAACAAGCGAATCGAAATGATCACGTTGATGAAGTTGAGCCGGATCATACTCACGAACATATTCAAAATTTGAATTTATCTCAATAAACTCCCCTATTTATTACCATCTAATAAAACCAGTACTAGTTACTGGTTTTATTTTAATTTCACTTACTGTGTAATTATTTTTTGTTTGCACGGTCTTATAGGTTAAGGTCTACTAGAATAGAGTTTAACTGATGGAAACGGCAAAATTGGAAATCAACAGCGCATCATTACAACGTAATGCAAACCGTATATATGGCGTCGTTGTCGTACTCGGAATTTTATTATCGGCCTATGTTTATTTATCAGCAGATAAAATTGAAAGCGGTACCTTACAATTAATTGAACACGAAATTCCTATTTTTGGTCAACTTCAGCAACTCGACTCCGCGCTAACTGAGCAAGAATTATATTTAAATGAATATTATGCAAACCAAGATAGAAACTTATATTCTGTTGACTTCAAAAACACCTCATTAAAAACAGAACAATTGCTGAAGCAACTTCTCGAATTCAATGTTGCACCGCAACAGATCACAGAATTAACCCAAGAACAAAGAAAAATCACCGAGCTAGCCGTAATATTCGATCAAAACATGCAGTTTGGTACAGGCGCCAAATGGGACATCGCCAGAGAGCATTTAGGTATGTTTTCTATGTACCGCCAACAAACTAAACCTATTGTCAAAAGTATTGCAGCAGACACCGACGAGCGTGTTATGCAGCAATATAAAGATACTAAAAAAAACTTAAACCAAACCTCTTATATCGTATTGGCTTACAGTATTTTAATGTTCATTGTTGCTACTTTCATTGGCCGTTATATTAAAAGCTTTATTTTGGTTTCAGTAAAAAACAAACGTCTAGCGTTATTTCCACAAAGAAACCCTAATCCTATTATTAGTTTGGATAAAAAAAATAACGTCAGCTTTGCCAACCCAGCGACAGACAAACTAGTTACAACATTAGCCATAAGCAAAGAATTGCTTTATCAGTCAATAATAGAACAAGCTAAACCAGTACAAGAGCAAATATTACTTAGCCAACAAGTTCATGATAGATTTGAATTTTCAATTGGCAATAAAACGTTAGACTGCGAAATACATTGGTTAGATGACCTAGAGACCTGGGATTTACATTTAGCTGATGTCACGCAAAAGAAATTAGCAGAAGAGAAACTGAATTATCAGGCTTATCATGACCAAACGACGGGCTTGTTTAATAAAAACAAATTCTATGAAACGCTAAACTCACAATGTGAACAAGAAGAACACTTTATTGCTGGTTCTTTTGAAATAAGAAATTACAGTAAATTAATCTCTCAATTAGGCATAGAACAAACGGCAAAATTCGTTGTAGAAGTAACTGAGCTCTTATGCCCGTTATTAGAAGACATTATTGATGACTATCCATTTACTCTTTACCAAACCTCAGAAAAACAGTTTTCTATTATTATAGAAGCTGACTTTTGCACTGAACGTTTACATAAAATAGTGCATCAAATAGAAACAAAAATAGAAAGAGAGACCTTTTATAACGCCAAGCACATTGAATTAGATTTTGGCTTCTGTTGTTTCCCTGAACATGCAAACGACAAAAGTAGCATTATGAAATGTTTAAACATTGCCCTTGATCATGCTATTTCTACTGAGCACTCCTCTCTAATAATTTATTCTCACTCTCTAGGTGATGCCATATCTAAAGAACTCGCTATCACTGAGCAGCTGCGTATTGCCATTAATAACAAAGAATTAGAGCTGTATTTCCAGCCTCAACTGAATATTCAAAATAACACTATTGTCGGGCTCGAGACGTTAATTCGCTGGCCTACCGAGAATGGTTTTATTCCTCCGGTTGAATTTATTCCATTAGCTGAGAAGTCAGGCTTAATTATTCCGTTAGGTGAATGGATTGCAATTAATGCGTGTAAACAAGCTAAGTACCTAATAGATCAAGGTTATAAAGATATTGTGGTAGCAATCAACATATCACCACAACAATTCCAACATCCAGACTTTTACAATATGATCGTTGGCGCTTTAGCCTTCACTAAGGTGCCAGCTCATAACATTGAGTTAGAGATCACTGAAGGCGTGATCATGTACAACGAAGCCGACACTATTGATTTATTACATAAATTAAAAGCAGTTGGTCTTATGTTGTCGATTGATGATTTTGGAACGGGCTATTCTTCATTAAGTTATTTGAAGCAATTCCCAATTGATAAATTAAAAATAGACCAGTCGTTCATTTTTAATATTAATACTGATGCAGCGGACAAAGCCATTGTGAATACGGTTGTAGACTTAGGTAAGAACTTAGGACTAACGTTAATTGCAGAAGGCGTAGAAGAGTCTGAGCATTTAGATATTTTGAAGAAGATGGGCTGTCAGGAAATTCAAGGTTACTATTTCAGTCGCCCTCTTCCTGTACTTCAATTGCATGAGTTTTTGCAGAATAACCAAGACCTGAAAGAATTGGCATAAAGCCTTGGTAAACTCGCTACTAGATTTAACTATGGTGTTTACCATTGGCTAAATCTAGTACAACAAACGTTAAGCTATATTACTTGCTCGCTTTATTCTTTTTAACGACACCGCCTAAACGGCCTTTTTTAAAGCGACCTACTCGTTCAATTTGAGTTTCTGTCACTTTATTCGCACGGTTTGGTCTTACTTGAGATTCAATATTTTTAAGTAATACACTTCTATTACTTACTTCATAACCCGGACGAGAAATACGTTTGATTTTAGTGCCGATTAAACGTTGAATCTTATCAACAATTTGCTCTTCTTCACGGCTTACAAAAGAGATAGCGCGACCTTTATTACCCGCACGACCTGTACGTCCAATTCTATGCACGTAATCTTCTGGTAAATACGGTAAGTTAAAGTTAACAACACAATCTAACCCTTGAATATCAATACCACGAGCCGCAACTTCAGTCGCGATAAGCACTTGAACCTTAGCTGATTTAAAATCGGCTAATGCTCTACGTCTGGCACCTTGTTTTATATCGCCATGACAAATTGCCACTTCAATACGTTTTACCTGTAACGACGCTAATAATCTATCGGCCTGTTCTTTAGTGCTGGTAAATACCAATACTTGGAACCAGTTAAACTCTTCTAATAAATCGATAAACAGTTCAACTTTTTTACGCTCTTCCACCGGATACATTATATGGTCAATGGTGTCTGCAGTTACGTTTTGCCTAGCAACACTAACAATAGTGTGATTGTTTAAAATCTTTTTAGCCAGCTCACTTACTGCATGGGATGTTGTGGCTGAAAATAATAACGTTTGACGAGTTTTAGAGGTGAAATTCATTAGCTTTTGCACGTCAGTAATAAAGCCCATATCAAGCATACGGTCAGCTTCATCTAATACCACAAACTCAACTTCTGAAAGGTCTACATTACAAACTTCAATATGTTCTAACAAGCGACCGGGTGTCGATATTAATACATCCACACCTTTTTTAAGTTTTGCTGCTTGGCCTGCCATTTTACCGCCGCCATAAAGCGCCGTAACATTAAATGGTAGAAATTGAGCGTAATTACCAATTGTCTCAGCTAACTGCTCAGCAAGCTCACGCGTTGGCGTTAATATTAACGCTCTTGGTCTTTTAGAATCTGTTGTTCTTGGCTTATCAATTAGCTTTTGTAAAACAGGAATTGAAAACGCGGCTGTTTTACCTGTGCCTGTTTGCGCATTCGCTAAAATGTCTTTGCCTCTGCGAGCAGGCGTAATAGCCTGTTGCTGAATTGGTGTCATTTTACTGTAACCGCACGCATCTACTGCTTTTTGCAGTTCTGGGGCTAAATCTAAAGATGAAAAGTTCATGTTAATTGTCCTAATGACTAAAATTGCAAAATGAGTCTAATACTAATTGAATTAATAAATACTTATGCAGGGCTACAGATAAAAATTGATGGCGGAGTATACAGGAAAATCCTAAATAAGACTTAAATGATTCACTATTCGAATAAAAAACATTCAAATAGCTTATATCCGCCTGTATGCAAAGCTAACTCCAATCTTGTTTTATCCAATCACTCGCTCTTTCTGCAACCATAATAGTGGGAGCATTAGTGTTGCCGCCCATTAAATTAGGGAATATAGACGCATCCACCACTCGTAATCCCGTTATGCCATGAACCAGAAGTTTAGGAGTAACAACCGCCATGTCATCAACACCCATTTTACAGGTACCAATCGGATGATAAATAGTGTCCGCTTTTTGTCTTATTTTTTCAATTAACGCGTCATCGGATAATTCATATTCATTATCTATAGACGACTTTCTATATTTGGTTAACGGAGCTTGCTGCATTATCTCATTGGCGATACGAACGCCTTTTAGCATAGTTTTTATATCGTCTTCATGGGATAAAAAATTAGGGTCGATTAATGGCGCATCAAGTGGGTTATTGGAGGCTAAGGTTACGCTACCTTTACTCTTTGGTCGTAATATACAAGTGTGATTACTATAGCCATGAATGAAAGATGATCTGACTTTTCTTGCATGATCTTCCACCACGGCTATCAAAAAATGCAGCTGAATATCAGGTCTATCTAGGCTTGCATCTGTTTTTAAAAATGCGCCAGTTTCAGCAAAGTTAGAGGCAAATATGCCCTTTCGCTTAAATAAGTACTTTATTGCCTCTATAGCAAAAAAGGCGATACCTTTAACAGATAAACCAAACAGTTTATGAGTATTGGCTTTGTAGCTAGTAATAAAATCTAAATGATCTTCAAGGTTTTTGCCAACACCAGCTAATTGGTGTTGTTGTTCAATACCAAATGGCTCTATGTCTTGCTTATCGCCAATTCCAGACAACAATAATAACTGCGGCGAAACAAAAGCGCCAGCAGACAAAATCACTTCTTTTTTTGCGTTAACCGTTAACATTTTATTTTTATATAAAAGCTCAACGCCTGTGCAATGCTTATTATCTAACTGTAACTTAGTCACGCGGGCATTGGTTAAAATGGTGAGATTTTTGCGTTCTCTAACCTCAGGAGTTAAATACGCTTTTGCGGCACTACAGCGGCGTCCATTGATTTGAGTGACTTGATAATGGCCAATTCCCTCTTGTTCAATACCATTAAAGTCATTATTAAATTTATGCCCTAAAGCCTGTCCAGCTTGAATAAAAGCATTGGCTACAGGATGTTCAGAACGAGAGTCACTGACAAATAAAGGACCATCATTACCGTGTAAGTCGTCTTTAAAAGAAAAGTTATATTCGGATTTTTTAAAATACGGTAAGACATCGTTCCAGCCCCAACCTAACGCTTGCCAATCGTCGTAATCCTGTTGATGACCACGTATATAAATCATCGCATTAATCGAACTAGAACCGCCCAACACTTTACCTCTAGGCTGATAACCTCTGCGGTTATTTAACTGTTTTTGTTCACTGGTATCGTATGCCCAGTTTTTGTATTTGGTTGGCACCATAACTGCTGCGCCAATAGGTACATGTACCGCAGCTACATTTTTATCATCGGAGCCCGCTTCAATGAGCAACACATTATAATCTTCTACTTCTGATAGCCTAGCTGCCAGTACACAACCAGCAGATCCACCACCGACAACAATAAAGTCATATTCTGTATTTACCATTTTCTTCTCATAATGTGTTTAAAGTAACGCCATGGCAAACTACCCAAACATGTCTGCAGTTGCAACTTTGTTAGACATATTCACCGTTATAGCGTTTGCATAAACTGATATAAAAGTCATAAAAAAAGCAGACTTAATAAGTCTGCTTCGTTTTATTTATACATACTAAATTATTATTTAGAGTCAGCTCGACCTAAGAATTTTTGTTCTGTCGTGCTTACTTTAATGTTATCACCGGTAGAAATATGCTCAGGAACTTGAACAACTAAGCCAGTTGATAAAGTCGCAGGCTTAGTTCTTGCTGTGGCAGAACCACCTTTTAATGCAGGTGCCGTTTCTTCAATAACCAATTCAACACTGGCTGGTAAATCAAGAGCAACAGGCATGCCTTCAATTAAGATAACGCTTAAACCTTGAGTATCTTCATTAATGTATAACATTTCGTCTGCAATCACAGATGTGTTGATGTGATATGGCGTGTAATCTTCATTATCCATGAATACTTGTTGTTCACCGTCGACATAAGAAAACATAGACGCACGACGCGTTAAGTCAGCAAAATTTAACATATCGCTGTCTTTAAATGTTTCATCAACTTTACCACCAGTAACGACATCATACATACGCATACGGTATAAACTACCGCCAGCTCTACCTTGTGGTACTGAGCGTTCAATATCTCTTACGATCATTACTCGACCGTTAAATTCGATAGCGGCATTCTTTTTTATATCACTAGCCTTTGGCATAACATTCATTTCCTAAAAAAATTTGCGAAAAGTTACCACGAACTAAAGTTGACGCCAAACTTTTTAACCAACTCTAACTAAAAAATTATTTCACCCACTAAGCACACCGTCATTTTCCTGTTAGTTTTTACTTTTGAATCTATCTTTGAATTTACTTTTAAAGGCTGCATAAAGCTCTGATAACTCGCATTTTATTTACGTATGTCGACAAATCACTGTTGAATCTAGATTTAAATTAATATTTTGAGACGATTCACTAAGTTTAAGAGATGAGTCACTAATGAACTAAATCTTATGTTTAGTAGTATAGTGTTATGAACTTTACTAATTACAATCAGGCAATAGTAAATACAACGAAGTACTATCATTTAATAGCAACTTAACCTTCGCTTACTTATTAGCAATGGAGATAAATCATGATTACGTTTACCGTTAACGATGAAACGCGTGAATTTTCGGGCGACCCTACCACCCCGGTTCTTTGGTATTTGCGAGATGAAATGCAACTTACTGGACCTAAATTTGGATGTGGAATGGGTCTGTGTGGCGCTTGTACTATTCATCTTAACGGCGTTGCTCAGCGCTCATGCATATTGCCAATCTCCGCAATCTCAGGTAGTAAAATAACCACTATTGAAGGTTTAAGTAAAGACGGCGAACACCCTGTACAACAAGCCTGGGTAGAACACAAAGTGCCTCAGTGCGGTTTCTGTCAATGCGGTCAAATGATGCAAGCAGCCAGTTTACTAGCAAGTAACCAAACGCCTAGCGATGAAGAGATTGTACAAGGTATGTCAGGCAACATTTGTCGATGTGGTACTTATCCTAGAATTCATAAAGCGATTAAATCTGCATCAAAAACAATAGCAGGTGTTGAATATTACGTTCCTGAAAAAGCAGGTGAAAAAGTATGAGCCAATATTTTGATTTAACTCGTCGTAAATTTTTAAAATCTAGCGCAACGGTTGGCGCTTTAGTCCTTGGTACTTGTTTCGTAGGTGCCGCCCCAAGGGTAATGGCTGGAATACTCCAAAAGCCATCAGCGTCTGCAAAAGAAGCTAATTTATTTGTTGCTTTACGTCCTGATGGAATAGTTGAAATCACCTGTCACCGCTCAGAAATGGGTCAACAAATTCGTACGGCCATTGCACAGATTGTAGCTGATGAAATGGAAGCTTCGTGGGACAAAGTAGTCGTAATTCAAGGTAAAGGTGACCTCAAATACGGCGACCAAAACACCGATGGTTCACGCAGTATTCGTTATAATATGCAACGCTTGCGTGAGATGGGAGCTAGTGTTCGTTACCTTATGCGACAAGCTGCAGCAACACGTTGGGGAGTATCGTTAGATTCATGTTCAGCACAACAGCACATAGTTAGTCATAGCTCAGGTAAAACCTTAACTTACGCAGAGTTAGTCAATGATGTTTTAACTATCACCCCACCTGAAACAGATAAAGTCCCACTTAAAAAACGCAGTGAGTGGCGTTACATTAATACCGCTATGGAACATATTGATTTAAAAGATATTGTAACTGGGAAAGCGATATTTGCTGCCGATGTATTAGAGCCAAAAGCGCTTATAGCAATGGTTATTCGCCCTCCTGTTGTTGGTGGTAAAGTTAAAAGTTTTGATGCCAAGGCCGCCAAAGCCATAGATGGTGTGGTGGATGTAGTCGAGATCCCGGCTCCACAAGGTGCACCTTTCTTTCAACCTAAAGGTGGTATTGCCATCGTTGCTAAGAATACCTGGGCTGCGATGAAAGGCCGCAAAGCATTAACAGTGGCATGGGACGACGGTAAAAACGGCGACTATAACTCAGAGACCTTTAAAAAGAGTTTGTTAGCGACAGTTGCATCCTCGCAGTCGTCAGTGCGTTCAATCGGTGATGCTGAAAGTATTCTAGCGAAAGACAGCGATAAACTAGTGGCTGATTATTACGCCCCGCATTTAGCTCAAGCTCCAATGGAGCCTCCTTGTGCCACAGCAATGTATTACAAAGACCACGTAGACGTGTGGGCTGCAACGCAAAACCCTCAAGCCGATATGCAAACGGTTGGAGCTATGTTGGGCATGCCAAAAGAGAAAATTAACGTTCACGTTACTATGCTAGGCGGTGGTTTTGGCCGTAAATCAAAACCTGACTTCTCAGCAGAAGCCGCGTATCTTTCGATGAAAACGGGACAGCCTATTCGCGTTCAATGGACTCGTGAAGACGACATACAACATGGTTTCTATCATGCTGTTTCAGCTCAACACATTGAAGCGTCGCTAGATAAAAATGGTGCTATACAAGCGTATTTACACCGTACCGCGTTCTCTCCTATTACCTCTACCTTTCAAGAAGGCGCAACCAAAGCTGGTAGTTTTGAATTACGTTTAGGCTTTACCGACAACCCTATTAACACACCTAACATGAAGTTAGAAAACGGTGAAGCGCCAGCCAAAGCAAGAATTGGTTGGATGCGTTCCGTATCCAATATTTTCCATGCCTTTGCTATTCAGTCATTTATTGCTGAAGCTGCACATAAAGCAGGACGTGATCAAAAAGACTACTTGCTAGAAACAATAGGCCCTGACCGTATCTTAGATGTGACTGAGCAACATGCCGATTACGATAATTACGGTGGCGATAAATCGGTTTACCCGTTAGATATTGCTAGGTTACGTCATGTCATTGAAAAGGTTGCAGACATGAGTAAATGGGGAAGAAAACTCCCTAAAGGCCGAGGGTTGGGAATAGCAGCTCATAGAAGTTTCTTAAGTTACATTGCCACTGTGATTGAAGTTGAGGTTTCAGAAAAAGGAGATTTAAAAATAATTAAATCATGGTCGAGCATTGATGCTGGCACCGTAGTGAATACCGATACGGTTATCAACCAAGTACAAGGTGGCTCTATTTATGGGCTTACTGCTGCAATTAGTGATGGCATTACTTTTGATAAAGGACGTGTTCAGCAAAGTAATTTTCATGACTACCGCGTACCACGTATGAGTGACTCTCCTCTAGAAATCGATGTGGAAATCGTTCAAAGTGATGCACCTCCAGCAGGTGTTGGTGAGCCACCTACTCCTGTTTACGCTCCTGCTTTGTGTAATGCTATTTTTGCCGCATGTGGTAAACGCATTAGACAGTTACCTATTGGCGACCAACTAAAAGCCTAAAGTGTTTAGCTACACCCTAAAGTGTTCAGCTACAGCCTATTTGCATAACCACCTATGAGTTAACATAAAGCTCCTAGGTGGTTTACCGCTATGGGCATGGATCTAATTTAATTGATTAAATTAGATCATGAACATTAAAAATGCAGCGCTTTATCACAAATAAAGTCGAGTTTTATTAATCCATATATTTACGAGCAATAACAAACCATGCAATTAGCGAACACTCTCGACACCCATGATGTACTCTCTGCTTGGCAAAGTCACCGCCACAACAGCACATGGGCTATGGCCATTATTGTCGATTGCCAAGGTCACAGTTACCGTAAGCGCGGAGCCTTTTCCCTTATTAACCAAGACGGTGAGCAATTAGGCATATTAAGCGGCGGATGTCTTGAAGCTGATATAAGACTAATGGCAAGAAAGTGCATTTCCTTAAACAAAGTACTTACCAAAGAATATGATGGTAGAGATGAAACGGATGCCTCATATCAAATGGGTTGTGGTGGCATAGTATGGGTTAAGTTTATTCCACTTAACGATGCAAATAATCATTTAAACTTAATTGAAGTACTCGAATATTTAGAGCAACGTGAAAGTGTGCGTTACGGCTTAGATCACGGCCTAGATAACCAGAGCCATCATAATAACCAAAACCAACCAACAGATATTCGCAGTTATGTTAATAGTCATCACGACGCGCAACTCAATATTGAAATAACGACCAAAATTCATTTGTTAATTTGTGGTGGTGGTAAAGATGCCACGCCCGTGTGTCAATTTGCCAAGCAACTTGGTTGGCAGGTGTCAGTTTGGGATCCAAGAGCCGCTTATGCTAATAAAAACGACTTAGCTAGCGCAGATACCATTTTAAAGGAACCTCACTCGGTATTACCTGATTTTGCAGCTAAGCAAAAAGTTAATTTTGCGGTACTCATGTCACATAATGTCGGGTTAGATGCACAAGCATTAAATACATTAGCTAACTCAGATATTAAGCATATCGCTCTGTTAGGCCCTAAAAAGAGATTTGAAGATGTAGTGGCAGCCTGTGGATTAGATAGGTCTAATATTAAACCCACGTTGTCTGGACCAGCAGGATTAGATATAGGAGGCGATTTGCCTACGAGTATCGCATTATCTATTGTTGCTAAATTTCATGGCATTGCCTTTAACAAGTTTTAGTTAAAGACTTTTATTTTTTATTTTTTTTGAGGGATGGAGAGCTAAAGATCATTTAACTCGTTCAATTGATCCACGGTATCAATATCAAGCTCGGCATTAGGCAACAACACAGCACTGACGTTAGGTGATGATTTAATTAAGTTCCTGGCTCCTTTATCATCATCTAAATCAAGAAGCTGTGAAAAATACGGCCTAGGAAATATAGCAGGAACACCTCTATGGCCTGCATACTCTGCACAAACAATAGAAGATATGTCTTGCTGCCAAAGATTGATTAGTGACTGAATGTCAGCTTGTGTTAGTTGAATTTGGTCAACGGTTACAAACATTATGCCAGCACAATCCTCAGGACACTGACTCACCGCAGCTTTAATCGAACTCGACATACCTTGCTGCCAATCTTGATTGAAAAACACATAGCCGTCTTTAGATATCTCTTTTAAATGTTGGTGAATAACCGGATGATGTGCGCCCGTAATGACCAAAACCTCACAGTTGATTTTCTCCAATAAGGTAATACTTCTTTCTATTAAGGTTTGCCCTTGGTAGTGAGCCAATTGTTTAGGTGAACCAAAACGAGAAGCCTGTCCTGCAGCAAGTAAAGCAATAGCAAGCTTAGGTTGTGTTTTATCCATGTTATTCATTTTTACCTTTAAAAGCGGTTTAACTCTAAACTATTTATCTTTGGGGCTATTTAGCTATCAGAGCTGTATAACGCTAAAAAGCGTTACTGGGTTGTTTATGTTATGTGTCCACTTAAAGGCTTTTGCTTTTGCCTTTAACTATTGCCTTATTTCCTTATTGTATAGAACTGGGTAGCGTTTTTCTTTTAAATTAACTTGCTGAAATGTACTTCATCGTCCTTCAAAACATTAGCTAGACTATAGATAAAATTTATTCCTCAGCCTAAGACGCCGTTGCTTTCCTGTTACTTTTTGCTTTGCTACTAACCTTACTATTGCCCTTACTATTTCCCCAGCTTCGGTTTGACTTACCTTTGGTTTTTCTTTTAAAAGCGACATTCGGTAATCCTGAAAAGTCCTGTTGTTTTGCCTGACCAACCATAGTGTTCAATACCGACAGCAAAGGCTGCATAAAGCTTTGATAATTTACTTTTTGTTCGCAAATATCATTAAGTGTCGCTTCCCACTGCGCGGTCATATCTGGCGTAGTGGCTTTGTCTGGTAACGCTTTTATTAAGGTCTTACCTACTGTCGTGGACTTTATCGCCTTACCTTCTCTGACTAAAAATCCGCGATTAAACAATAAATCTATAATGCCTGCACGTGTGGCTTCGGTGCCTAGTCCATCGGTTTCTTTCAATACTTTTTTAATTTCTACATCCGTAACGTATCTGGATATTCCAGTCATCGCGGCTAACAAGGTAGCGTCGGTAAATGATTTTGGTGGCTGAGTTTCTTTTTGTAAAACCTCACCTTTTTCGCAGTGCAACACATCGTTCACCGCAAGCGCAGGGATATGCTGTTCTTGCTCATCTGTTTTACTAGAGCTGTCGGCAAATTTGCCTTTACTTTGAAATAACGTTTTCCAGCCAAGTTGCTGAACTTCGTTGGCGTTAACTACAAAGATACCACCAGAAATCGTCAACTCTAAATGGCAATGTAAATATTGATACGCAGAATAAAACTGCGCTATGTATTGGCGACAGATCAAGAAATAAATATTTTTCTCCATCTGGTTTAAGTTGATATTAGCGGCCGACTTTTCTGTAGGAATAATGGCGTGATGAGCAGTTACTTTTGAGTTATTCCACGCTTTACTTTTTAAGCTCATGTCGGCGTTACGCGCCATCTGTGCAATCTTTTCATCGCCAGAGGTTAAATGTTTCATAATACTAGGTACTTGCGATAACTGATCTGTGGGTAAATAGCGACTATCTGAACGCGGATAGGTAATAAGCTTATGTCTTTCGTATAAACTTTGACAGAGATCTAATACCATTTTGGCACTTAACGAGAATTGTTTAGCAGCATCTATCTGTAAGCTCGACAAGTTATAAGGTAAAGGGGCATTTTGTTTTTTATTTTGTTTGGTTAACTCTGTCACTAACGCATCTTGATTAGTAATACGTTCAGCCACGTTATTGGCTAACGCTTGATTCATAACACGTTGGTTATCATCACAATGAGGTAAACACGCTGCGCTTGGTTTCCACTTGGCTTTGAAGATTTGATTGGACTGGTTTTCATCTTGGTATTGAATATGAGCAACCACTTCAAAGTAATTATGTGGCGTAAAGTTATCTATTTCATTATCACGGTTCACCACTAAACCTAAAATAGGTGTTTGTACCCGCCCTACCGACAATACGCTGTTATAACCGCTTTTCTGACCTTGTAAGGTGTAAGCACGAGTTAAATTTATGCCATACAACCAATCCGCTCTAGAGCGCGCTAAGGCCGATATAGACAATGGCATAAAGCTCATATTAGATTGTAAGTTATTTAACGAGCGTTTAACCGCTGGGGTATTTAAGTCACTAATTAACAAACGCTGAACTTGCTGTTTTTTAGTTTTACTTACTTTTAGATAATCGATGACTTCATCAACCAGCAATTGACCTTCGCGGTCCGGATCGCCTGCATGAATAATTTGACTGGCATTTTTAACTAAGGCTTTAATGGCCGTTAATTGTGAGCGGGTTTGTGATTTAGGTTTTAGCACCCATTTTTCTGGGACGATTGGCAAATGTTCCGCGTTCCATTTTTTATAATGGGCTTGATACACTTCCGGGTCGGCCTGTTCCAATATATGTCCAATACACCAAGTTACAATATCACCGTTGCCCACTTCAATATGGGTTTTAAGGTTTTTGTGAGGTTTTGGCAATGCAGCTGCTATTGCTCGACCTAGGCTTGGTTTCTCTGCTATATAAAGTTTCACAAAATTTACTTTTAAATAATAAACTTGTTCAGATATTAGTACGAACAACTGTTTATGTATACAGTTATTTTAAATTTTATTTATTAAGTGACTATAAAACCCACAGCCCCAATTATACAGCGTGCTTGGTTAAAACCCGTAAAAGATCGGCCTGCTTGAAAGGCTTATTGATAAAATCAAAAATACCTAAGGCTGACGCTTTATCTCGGTCTTCTTTACCAACACTAGCACTTAAAATAACAATAGGGATATGCTCTAGTCTAGAGTCATGTTTAATTTTATGCGACGCGGTAAAGCCATCCATATTGGGCATTTGGATATCCATTAAAATAATATCCGGCATATTGTCAGCTAAATAATCCAACGCTTCTTGTCCATCACCAGCTAAGTCAGATTTAGCACCTAAAGAGGAAAGCTGCTTTTGAACTATCATTTGATTTACCTTGTTGTCTTCTACAACAAGAACATTCATATTTGAAAAATCAATTTTTTGATTATCTAGCTCATTTTTTGCTGGTACGTTTTGCTTGTCTACTGGAGTAGATTTACCTAATTTTAATCTTATAATGAATTCACTGCCCTGGCCGACTTCACTTATCAATTGAATATCGCCATCCATCAAGGCACATAGCTGCTTTACAATTGATAAACCTAAACCGGTGCCACCATATTTTCTGGTCGTCGAGCTTTCTGCTTGGGCAAATGAGGTAAATAAACGTTCCTGATCTTCAAGCTTAATACCAATTCCAGTATCGATAACTTTCACAATTAAGCATCGAGTATCATCAGAGTCATCTATGCATTCGCCCCAAACTTTAACACCACCAGATGAAGTGAATTTAATCGCATTATTAATTAAGTTAATAATGATCTGCTTAAATCTTAATTCATCCCCGTTAACCCATAGGTCAAACGACGAACAAAACTCACAAGTCAAAGTAATCGACTTCTCATTGGCATTTTTATTTAACATTTCAATAACTGACTTAGTTACCTCTGAGGGCTTAAACGCAATACTCTCCAAAGTAAATTCACCCGCCTGCATTTTTGACAGATCTAATACGTCATTAACTATGTTCAATAAGATATTGGACGCATTATCAATTTTAGATAAATAGTCTTTAGCAACGTTGTCGCTTGTTTCACGTTTGGCTATTTCGGTAAAGCCCATAATGGCATTTAACGGAGTTCTATATTCATGGCTGATGTTTGCTAAAAACAAATTCTTCGCTTCATTCGCGGCTTGTAACTCGTTATTTTTATTCAATAACTCGGCTGTACCTTCGTTTACCTTACGGGTTAAACTTGATTTAAAGGTCACAATAAAAAAGACAAACATCACACATATAACACCAATAATACAACCTGCAACCATAATACTTAAATAACCCCAGTTAATTAAGCTACGCTCAAAGTCTGGGGTACTAGAAAACGATAACTGGGCTTTTTTATCAAACATATCAATATCTACTGAATGGGTAAATAAGCTGTGTCTGTTCTGATCATTTTGGCTGTTCTGGCTGTAAATACTGTCTTTCTCATAGTTAAATTTATAAGTAAATTCATCTACCCCATATTGGTTATAGATGTCTGACAATAAAACATTTATTTCAAAGACAACTTCAACCAGGCCCATAAAATCCTCAGCCGCTTGAAGGTCGGTTGTATAAATAGGGTAGTAGACAATCATTGATGTTCTTTTAGTTGGCTGTTGTGCCAAGGACGTTAGCGGCGACAAGGCATAACTTTTAGTATTAATCGCTTTAATAACTGTTTCGCTTACAATTGGGTGAGTGGATATATCTAAACCAATTGCAGCTCTATTTATATCCAATGGTTCAACAAAATAAATTGGTATGTATAAACTTTGTTCAGGAGCAACAACCAGACCTTTATCAGTTAACTTTTTGATGTGGATATCCGTTAACATTTCCTTTTGTAATAAAGACTCAAATTTCGCTCTATCGTCGCCATGGATATAGGGTAACCAAGCTAGCCCTCTTATTTTAGTATCGGTATTACTAATTTTATTTGTAAATTTATAAAAGTCGTTTCTAGTCACATCGGTACTGGCTTGAAACAAACCATCTAAAGACTTTAAATGATGTTTGATTTTTGCTTGAGTAATATTAAATTGTTCAATAAAAGGTTGTGTTGTTCGAACAAAGCTTACTTTTTTATCTTCATAATCATCATTGGTGACCAACAAAAATATAAAGCTCACCAATAAAAAGCAGCACACGCTGGTTAATATTGACGGCAGTGTATGCCTGGCCTTTTTAACAAACTTGTTTTTATATAAAAATAAGAAGATTGGAGTGAAAAACACCACACTAATGGTATCGCCAATCCATTTAACAACACCAATATAGGTTAATGTTGTCACATCAATATCAACGATAAACCATAAACAAGCGACAAAAACTAAGTTAGACGCCAAACTTGCGACCGGTCCAGTAAGCAGTAAAAAATTCAACGTTTTTTTCGGCTTATTTATATTAATGGGCAAGGCACAAAAGTGAGTAATCAAAAACTTGCTAAAGACGGGCTGTAAAATGCTGATTGTAGAAAAAATAAAGATTGAGTAGCTAGGTAATGAATCAAAATCGGTATCTTGAGTCATTGTAAATATTGAAGAAAGTATTACCCCAACAAGAACCGAACGTCCAAATAAAAGGTACATACCGAGTATGACACCCGATGCAGGCCAAATAATACTGACATAACCGAATGGTAAGGTGAAACTTGTTCCTAGCTTCACCAGTAAAAAGTGAATACAAAAAGAAGTGAGAACTAACAATACTTGTTTCAAATTAAACTGCTCATTATTAACCTGCTGACTATTAATTGGGGTTTATTCATTGGCCGCTATTTAACTTGAATTGGTAACAATTTTACTTTAACAGCCAAAATAAAGTGACGCTATATTGTTATGTTTACCAAATGTAATCAAGCTGCTTTGTTTATTTGTTTAAAAAACTCGTCAGTATTCCTATAAAACACTTAATAAATCAATAACTAATCAAGCTAGTAACGTAAATGACACTTTACTGTTATTGAACCAACACAATTATGAAACAAAATTGTCAAATTTCATTGTTAACTTAGTTCAAAACCTGCAATGAGATTATTTATGAACGAATTATGGATCTTATATTTACTGTGTTGTGTTACCGCTATTTTCATATTACGAAAAATAGCTATTAGATTACGGTTATCAAAAGCCAAACATAAATCCATGCGAGGACACAGTAAGTGGTCTCGTCGTATCGCTGGCTGGATTAAGTTTTTTGACTATTCTCCAGCAGAATATTTTTGTGTTGATGGTGCTCCTGCTGATATTAGCAAACAAAGGTCAAATGCATTTAACACCTTAGTAGATAAAGTAAAACAACAGTCAAAAAAAACCATCAATCAATATAAACAAGTTTCAAACGACATCTCAGATGTGCAATTTACGAGCATGTACCGAGTCCCCTTTCCTTTTAGAACACATTTACCAGAAGTCTTTAAACTTGGTTCCATGATTAACCAGAGCCAGGGCGTTAGAGTAAAAGATCTGGATGACCAATGGCGATACGATCTTTCTGGTTCTTACGGCGTCAACGTTTTTGGTTACGAGTTTTATAAAAGCTGCATAAAACAAGGCTCTGAAAAAGTAGAAGCGCTTGGTCCCGCTCTTGGTTCATACCATCCATTGATTGCAGATAATGTTAGTAAAATAAAAGCAATATCGCAATTAGATGAAGTGTCATTTCACATGTCAGGTACAGAAGCTGTGATGCAAGCGGTGAGACTGGCGCGTTATCATACTAAACGTACTCATTTAGTTAGATTGTGTGGTGCTTATCACGGTTGGTGGGATGGCGTACAACCTGGAATTGGCAACCGTCGAAAAACCAACGATGTTTACACCTTAGCCGATTTAAGTGAGCAAACATTAAACGTACTATCCACTCGTGACGACATCGCCTGCGTCTTGATAAACCCTCTACAAGCTTTTCACCCAAATGCAGACTCAGCGTCAGACGCATCACTTATCGCCAGTGACCGTGCGACTCACTTTGATAAAGCCGCTTATACAACTTGGTTAAAACGCATTCGAAAAATATGCACAGACCGCAACATAGTGCTTATTTTTGATGAAGTATTCACCGGTTTCAGACTGTCATACCGAGGAGCGCAAGGTTATTTTGGCATCCAAGCTGACATGGTCACTTATGGCAAGACCTTAGGTGGTGGATTACCAGTTGGTGTACTGGCTGGCAAACATGAACTAATGAAACGCTTTAAAGATACTCACCCTGTTGATGTGTCTTTAGCTCGCGGCACCTTTAACTCTCATCCTTATGTATTAGGCGCAATGAACGTATTTCTTGAACGTATTGCTCAACCAGAAATACAAGCTTTATACAAAACCGTTGAACAAACTTGGCAACAAAGAACCACGCGTTTTAATCAACGCTTAAAAGAGGCTGATCTGCCAATCAAAATCACTAATATGCATAGCATATTATCAGTGAGTTACACCTTACCTTGTGCTTATAACTGGATGCTGCAGTTTTACTTACGCGCCAACGGACTAGAGCTAAGTTGGTTAGGTACAGGCCGTTTTATCATGAGCTTTGATTATACCGATGAAGAGGTTGATCAAGTGATTGAGTTATTTATTGAATCCGCTACTCAAATGAAAAATGACGCTTGGTGGTGGCAAAGCCCAGCACTGACCAACCAATCAATTAAACAACAATTTTTAAAAGATATGTTAAGTGCCAGCTTTCCAAGTTTACGCAAATGGATAGGTGGTCGAGCACCAACGACATTAACTCACGCTAAAACGACAAACAGCGATAAGGTGTATGAATAATGAATTTATTAAATCCAAATAAATCGTCATATCTTGATTTAACAAACTCTTTGAGCGACTCACATATGTCGGAAAAAGGTTTTAGACAATCGTTACAAGATGAGTTTAGCGACTTCATTACAAAACAAGAAGAACGCTTCCCACTTAAAGACTGTTTGAAAATTGACTTACACTGTCATGATCACAACAGTGATATTCCAGATGAACTTTGGGGACGTATTTTACGTTTGCCTGAAACCTGGCTTAAAACCAAAAAATTAGTGAAACATTTAAAAGGTAATGACTGCGACGTTATTACCGTCACCAATCATAACAACGCCCGTTCTTGTTGGGCATTACAAGAAAAAGATCAAGACGTATTAGTCGCGGCAGAGTTTACTTGTTACTTTCCAGAGTACGAACTGTACATTCACATTTTGACGTACGGCTTTGATAAGGAACAAGAGCAAGTTCTTAACAAAAAACGTCAAAATGTGTATGAATTTGTTAAATATGCGGCACAACAAGATATCCCATTAATAGTGCCACATCCTCTTTATTTTTATACTAAAAACGACAAAATTGATGTCAGCCTGTTCGAAAAAATGGCGGTTATGTTTACTCGTTTTGAAGTATTAAATGGCCAACGCGACCTGTGGCAAAGCGTCCTTACCTTAAATTGGGCTGAGGGTTTAACCGCAGAAAAAATCAATTCATACGCGGTAAAACACAAGCTTAATCCAGCTGACTACGGCGTAGATCCAAATCAAGTAAAAATACTCACAGGCGGCTCAGACGATCACACAGGTATTTTTGCTGGTTTATGTGGCTCTTATCTTTATATTCCAGATTTGGAACAAAGATCACAAACTGAAAAACCATCAGATTTGGCATTGGAAGCAATTAAAAAAGGCAACATCCGCCCTTTTGGCTCCGTTGGCGAAAATGAAAAGTTAAGCATTTCCTTATTAGATTACTTTTCACAAGTAGCAACCAAAATCAAAGATCCAGGTTTACTGCGTATTTTACTGCACCGTGGTGGAACATGGGACAAAATAGGCTGTTTTGTATTAAGTAATGTCTTACTTGAAATGCAAAAAAATAAAAAAACCATGAAGTTTTTTGAATGTGTTCACGACGCCCTACAAGGCAAAAAACCTAATTTATTAGTTAAGTGGAAAATTTCAAAAGATTATCGTTTTTGTATCGACTATTTAGAACGTATCGCCGAAAGTCGTAACAACTCAAACGAAGAATTTGTGCAAACCGTCACTGAGTCAATCAATGAGCTTTTCACCTTTTTAAATCAACTGATCAAAAAACGGGTTAGCCAAGCGATTGAAAAAAATGATGGCTTTATTCCTACCGGGTTAACCACTGAAGAACTAACACGTAAATTTGAAATGCCAAGCCAACTGACCGCCCTGTTTTTTGGTGATGGAAAAAAACAAGACAACATCAGTAACATACAAGTTGGCCAAATCCTGGATAACTTATCCTTTCCCGTTTTAATCTCCTTTATTTTAGCTGGCGCATCATTAGCCTCTACTCGAGTGTTATATCAAAATCGCGATTTATTAAATGAGTTTGCCCACTATGTTGGCAAAAATGCACACCAAAAACGCGCACTGTATTTGACTGACACCCTTAAAGATAAAAATGGGGTATCAAACTCATTAAGCGGAAAATTAGCCGAAGTGCAAAGAGCGAATCTGCCTGTCGACTTCTTAATCTGTCATCCAGATGCCAAGCCTGACTCGCATCTGCATGTGGTTAAACCTGTGGCTAATTTTGAAATACCAAAATATGGCGAACAAGAAATTAGAGTTCCTGATTTAATGGAGGTTGCCCGTATTTTTTATAAAGGCGGTTACGACAGAATTATATGCTCGACAGAAGGACCAATGGCCGCGGTTTCCTTGTTTATTCAACAAATGTTTAACGTGCCAAGTTACTTCTTTATGCATACCGACTGGATAGATTTCATCAAGTGCACCACCAACTTAAATCAATATGAACGTGACCGAGTTCGTCGAGTATTGAGAGCCTTATACAGCCAATACAATGGCGTGTTTGTATTAAACAATGAACATAGAGATTGGCTCACTAGTTTTGAAATGCAGTTAGATCCGCAACAAGTGCATTTAACCGCACATCATTCGCAAAAACGTGACCATTCAATCTTACCTGTTGCCAAGTCGAGCATAGTCGCAGGCGCAAACGAAGACACGCCAATTTTGCTAGTGGCCTGTCGAATCAGTAAAGAAAAAGGTTTGTTTGATTTACCTGAGATATTAAACACAGCAAAGAAACAAATTCCAAACTTAAAAATTGTGGTTGCTGGCACAGGTCCCGCAACTGACGAGCTTAAACTGGCTTTACCAGATGCCACCTTTGTTGGTTGGCAAAACAAAACGCAGTTAGCGCAACTTTACTTAAGTTTAGACTTGTTTATCTTCCCATCTAAATTCGACACCTTTGGTAATGTCATTTTAGAAGCCTTTACCCATGGCATGCCAGTGCTTGCTTATAACTGCAAAGGACCAAAAGACATTATCAAACATAATGTTAACGGCTATTTAGTTGATGACATTGCACAAATGAGCGACAAAGTGATTGAGTACTTTAGCCAGGACAAGTTACATGCAAATACATTGCAAGAGAATATGAAAGCAGAAGCACTCAAACGTTCAAAACAATACCTCGCCGAACCTATCATGGCTGAGTTCCTGACGAATATGGGCTTGGACTTACCACAAGATTACAACCAAGCAGCACGTGATAAAAATCATGAGGCACATGAGCAAGAACACCACGGCAAAAAAATAACGCCAAGTAACAATCAAGCTCAATCCACTTGTTTATCGGTTTAAGGTATAAAAACAATAATGAATAAAGCAACTGAGACATTAACCTTTAGTGAACAAGTTAATTTCCTTGTCACTAACCGTTTACCAAGACGTTGGTTAACCTTATTTATTGGACGGTTCAGTAAAATTGAGAATCCAATAATAACCAAAATTTCATTAACCATATGGCAATGGTTTGCAGAAGACTTACGTCTGGATGAAGCGAAAAAAACTAAGTTTACCAGTTTGCACGACTGCTTTACCCGTGAGCTTAAAGACGGGGCTAGAGTGATTGATGAGACAGCTGACATAGTGACAAGTCCATGTGACGCTATTGTTGGTGAGTTTGGCGAGATTAACGATGGCCAGTTATTTCAAGCTAAAGGCTTTCCTTATCAACTCAACGAGCTTATTCCAGATGTTAACGTTAGTGATAAATACAAAAACGGTAAATTTATCACTCTGCGTTTAAAGTCCAGCATGTATCACAGGTTTCACTCACCAATAAACTGTCATGTGAACAAGGTGACTTACATCTCAGGTGATACTTGGAACGTAAACCCCATCGCATTAAAAAAGGTAGAACGTTTGTTTTGTAAAAATGAACGTGCGGTTATCGACCTCCATACAGGCTCCGAACAACACCATATAACGCTTGTGCCTGTTGCCGCCATATTGGTGGCATCGATGAAGTTTAACTTTATCAAACCAACGCTAGATTTGTTGTACCAAGGGCCGAATGAGATTGACTGCAAGCAAAGTTTCACAAAAGGCGATGAGATGGGGTACTTCCAACATGGGTCGACCATCATCTTATTTGCAAGTAGCAATTACACGTTTTGTGAGGAAGTTAAAAAAGGAGCGCGTGTAAATGTAGGAAATGCATTACTCGAAGGACATCTAATTTAACCATTTGAAGAATTAACAAAAATTCACTTTAACTTTAGCTTTAACAACCAGCTTAAAGCAGGACTTACTTTTAATTAGGAATAACTATGACATTTTTAGAAGAGTTAAAAAAACAGCGTTGGGATGACCACCGCTTCTATCACCACAATCGTATCAACCAATTTCTACACTTGCTTAGCGCTATGTGCTTTATGGTGAGCTACGCATTAGTATTTTACTATCCTGCAGCGGCAGCATTAGTGGGTTGGTTATTATCTATGATCTTAAGACAGTCTGGGCACTTCTTTTTTGAACCTCTAACCTACGATAAAGTAAACCAAGTTTCCCATGAACATAAAGAAGAGATTAAAGTGGGTTACAACTTACGTCGTAAAGTTGTACTGCTGTCAATCTGGGCGCTAGTCCCTGTTGTGTTGTTTTTTGAACCTACTTTATTTGGTGCATTTGAAGCTCACACAAACCTTTATGACTTTATTAATAACATGGCAATCACTTGGTTGTTTATTGGCATAGGTGCGGTTTTGTTTAGAACCTTACACTTATTTAAACTTATGGGTGTTCAGTCTGGTTTAGTTTGGTTTACTAAAATATTAACCGACCCATTCCATGACTTTAAAATCTATCGCAAGTCGCCATTACATCTTTTAAAAGGTGAAATGTACGACGACATGACTGATTGGTATGAAGAAGTCCCTGTTAGCAACTAGACAACTTATTAATAAAACGTCTGGTCAATAAACAAAAAAACGGCAACTTAATTTAAGTTGCCGTTTTTTTTACGTTCGCTACCTGCACTCAATAGTTTATTGAGGAATTGCCGTTATCCAGTTTTCAGCCTTTAACGCTTCAATAATAAACTCAACCGATAACGCCGCTAAAATCATTCCCATGATACGAGTAAGAATAGATGCACCACCCGTCCCAATCACTTGAAGGATTTTGCCTGATAACAACATCAATAAAAGAGTGACCAATAAAACCGACAACATAACTAAACCAGTTGTAACTTGCTCCGTTACTGTATGAGCTTGATTATCGGTAAGTAAAATAACCGCTAATATAGCCCCAGGCGTGGCTGTAGCAGGAATAGCTAAAGGAAAGACTGCAATATCATGTTCCGCATCAACTTCGGCGTCTGGTGAGCCTGAGGAGAAGATCATCTGCAAGCCAAACAAAAATAAAATTATTCCGCCGGAAAGCTGAAACGACAATAAACTGATCCCCATAGAGGTTAAGAGGATTTGGCCAATACCAATAGAGCCAACTAAAACAATTGAGGCATAAGCAATCGCTTTAAATGCGGTTTTGCGACGAGCTTCTGCGGTCAGTTTGGCCGTTAACCCAGCAAATAAAGCCATAGTACCAATAGGGTCAATGGTTGCCCAAAGGATCATGAAATCTTGTAGTAATTTGTCTAACATTAATGAGTTTCTCTTCGTTATAGAGCCATGTAGCTGGCTGAAAAAGGATTTTGAATAAAAGAACTAAAGAAAAGGATCAGTTAACTTTTCAGTTTTTGCACTGGAAATTTAACCGTTCAGATTAAATTTTTATAATTACGAGTAAATATGAATGTATCCCCCCACTAACTAATAGTACGTTAGTTACTTTATGCGTCAAACTAGAATTTATAGGTTAATGAACAATTAACCACAAATTAAAAATAATGAGTTGTATTTCAGGAACATACATTGTTTAATCAAAACAAGCATTATTTAAATGATTGTTAATTATGAGTTTTTTAAGTCGCTATTTTGTACTTTCAGATCATCATACTCCCCAAGCACAAGTACCCAATTGGCGAGTAAGCACATTACGTATCATTATAACCTCCGGCATTCTTCTTTGCCTGATGGTTTTCGCCCATGCCTCTAGCACAATAGTAGAATTTAACCTTGCCTACCCAAGCCTGATTATTATTGGTTTTTTAGCCACCATGTTCTTGCTGTTGCTAACCAGCTATAAGTTTTACACCTTTAGTGCTCATGGTTTACTACTTTCCATTATTGCCGGCTCCGCATTAATGAACCTATTTGTCAGTAACCTAGAGTTGGCACAAGTCGGCTCTATGTACATGTATGCCTGCCCTATTCTTGCACTAATGTTACTTGGCTTTAGAACTGCACTATTTTATTCATTGCTTAATATTGTGCCGTTTTACATAATTATCAATGATATTAACCTGTTAAATTTAATAAATACCACAGAAAGGCTACCAAATGATGACTTATATGTCACCGGATTGATATTTTTACTGTTCAATATTTGCATACCTTTAGCTCTCGCTCGTACTATTATAGCTGCCAAACATTTAAACAAAGCGGTACTCAGTTCAAACAATTACCTCAAAGATAAAAATGCCCTTTACCGAACTTTTTTCGCCGAATCCAACAAAGCAAAAATAATAATCAACAACAAATCTATTATTACCGACTTTAACCAACTCGCGGCTAGCACATTTAAATTCACCGATAAGATTAAAGAGTCGAATGCAAAAATCCATCGCTTCTTTCCTGAATTAGATCAAGTGAAATGTAAAAAGTCTAAGCATTTAATCAAATATAAAAACGCAAGCTTTTATGTCACTTGCGAGTCCTTACCCGACTTAAACTATGAAGTTTATGAATTTACCGATTGCACCGAAGAACTCGCCATTAGAAAAACACTGCTCAGTATGGAGCAAGAGAATAAACGCTTACGTTACAGTGACAATTACACTAACTTACCTAACCGAGATTGGTTTGAGCTGCAATGTGAACGAGTCATGGCCAAATACAACAAAGACTTTTATGTTGTACTGACCCATAGCGCTAACAATGAATATTTCAATTTAAAGTTTAATAAAAAAGACGCAAACTTTTTATTAACCTCTGCATATAAACGCTTAAAGAGTAATACTGAGGGGCCATTATTATGTGCCCACATCGGCCCAGGACGACTTGCCTTTATTATTAGAGCTCAGTCGGTAAAAGAACTTAAAACCAAACTGTTAACTGAAATAAAACAAACACTCGATGAAGACTACCCTTTGCTAGATTCAAAGTGCCATCAGTCATTTTTATTTGGTTTTGCTAAGTACGATGACAACGTTAAAAACAGTTCGAAAGTTATTTCCAATGCCAGTACCGCCCTCAAACAGGCAAATATAAACACGCCATTTAGCGGTTACAGTGAAACATTTTCAAAAGAATTTCTAGAAAAATATGAAATTTCAATGCTGCTTGATGAGGCACTGCAAAATGCTGAAATTGACGTTGCTTATCAACCTAAAGTGACAGCAAGCGGCGAATGTATTGGCTTAGAGGCGCTCGCTAGATGGGACAGCCCAATACTAGGAACCGTACACCCAACGAGTTTTGTCGCAATTGCTGAAGAATACAAACTGATCAGCCGTCTCACCGACTTAGTGATCCAAAAGGTATGTTCTCAAATTTCATACTGGACACAAGCTGGCATTACAAGTGTGCCTGTGGCAATTAATATTTCCTTAATTGACTTCAACCAAGCCGACTTCCTGCCTAAATTAGTTAAGTATCTGGCCGACTATAATGTAAAACCACATCAAATTGAGTTAGAACTTACCGAAACGTCGCTTGATGCCAACCCCGCTCATTCTTTAAAACTCATGCGAATTTTACAATCTTGGGGATTTATAATATCGGTTGATGACTTTGGTGTTGGTTATTCGAATATTGCGCGATTAGCAGACTACCCGATTAATAAACTAAAATTAGACCGCTCGTTAATTAAACAAATCACCAAATCATCGAGACAAAAAAGTTTAGTCAAAGCGATTCATGTTATGTGTGAAGAGCTGGATATTAAATGTGTCGCTGAAGGTGTAGAGACGCTAGAACAAGTCACGATCATGGACAAAATGGGATGTAAAGAATACCAAGGTTTTTACTTTGCCAAAGCAATGTCCCCAACAGACTTTTCCAAACATGTTAAAAAGTTTGGCTTAACATTTAACAACAAAAAACAAACCGTTAAAGAGTCTCTAAATTAGAGACTCTCCTATTAAAAAATGTAAATACGTTCACAGCTGAGGTGAGCTAGCCTCACAGGTTTTATCGCTTAACTGTTTATCAAAAAACAAGGTTATCTCAGCCACTTCAACACCAAATTTACTCATCGCTGTTTTGTTAAACACTCGGTATTCATCTAGCTTATACATCCAGTCATCCATATCAAAATAATAGGTAGAGCCTTCAATAGGAACCGCCAGTTGATATTCCCATTGGAATGCAAAACCAGACTCCTGACCGTTAGCGATGCCAATCACATCTTCTGCAGAGCCTGTGTAAGCACCGTTTTCTAATCGAGTTAAATTCCATGTGCGGTAGCTAATTTCACCGTTATCAAAGTAAAACTTCTCTTTTAGCGTGCCTTGCTCTTGCTGCCAACTGGCGTCTATTTCCACACAAAATCGGCGGGTCACTTCATTGGTGTAATCTTGGATCATGCCCCAAGCAATCATGTCACCATTAAAATATTGTTTAATATCAAATTTGGAATTTTGATTTTTATAATGTGAAATATCGGTGCTGCAACTCATTAGAGTCACTGATAAAAATACAGATACGCATACCATTACTAGGGTATTTAATGCAGTTTTCATTGCTCTTTCTTCCTTTCTTATTCATGACTTATAATTTATAGCTGGTTACAGATTCATCTATTAACAACTATTTACTGGCAGCTCCAATTAAGCTCTGCCTTAATTCTGGTTCACTGGTGTCTGGTGATAACCATATTGCTAAAAACAGTTGGTAAAATTGCTCATTATCGATGACACCAATATTAGTATTGTTAAAATAAAACTCGGTCGTTTGGCTATTTCTGTATAAGGTTAACGAATCGCCTGCGCTTATATTTGGCCAAATACTCTTAAGCCGTGGGATAAATGCCTCATAATCAGACTTTTTATAATTAAGGTGCTGCCACTGCTCTACTGTGCGCTTGATTAATTCATCCGCGCTAATGTCTTTTAAATATTCAATTTTAAAAATCACATCTTGATTGGTGTTCTCTTCATAACGACCCGATTTAGTAAACAAATGGCTGTTGTAAATATCCCAAAATAAAACTGAAAACTTTGCTGAGCCGACTTTATTAAACGCCAAGGTATCTAACACTTCAGGCAACTGCTGTTGTAATAGTTTTGTTACTTGCTTAGCTGCTCCTATATCTGTTTTTTCTAGTGGCTTTTGTTCGGCTGCATTAATCGCAAATGGATTTAACGTGCCAGATATAAAGCATATAAACATCAATCGTCTAATTAACATGGTTATCTCCTGAGCGATTTATAAAAGACAAACTCTGATAAAACAGCAGCATTAATATTGACCAAATAGGTGCTAAAACAAAATAGGTTATATAAGGGCCATAAGGTAATTCGACACTCAAAAATGAAGCGCCAGCTAAATAACTAAACGGTGGAAAAACAAAGCCAATAAGCAGTTGTAATCGTTTTGATTTGGCTAAAAACTGTAAACTGTGGGCGATAGTTGCAGCAAAGGAAGCCCACAACATAGCTAACCAAAGTGGAATGATATGATGTTCTGGGAACTGGAATATACCGGAAAGCGTTAATGCTGAATCAACTAAGATACCCGTTGCGGTAACTAAGCTAATTAACACAACTTCAGTACGCCAGCTAAGGCTGAGAGTACTTTTGTTATTTTCATTGTTATGAGTATTTTTATTTCTAGCAATTTGATAAACATGATAAATAAGCCAACATAATGTAACCGGAATAAAATCATTCCCCAGTAACACTAAGCCAAACCAAGACAGGTTAAATCCAATTATATTTATTAACATACATCTACATTTTCGGTGTTTTCATCAATTTGTAGATAATACGAAGCAAAAGCCAATTTGGATTAGATTTATATAAAAATAATAACAACTACGCAAAAAAAAGCGGAGCCTAGCGGCTTAAGCTAGGCTAAAAACATTACATAATTCGAGTTAAAATTTGCTCCATGGCGTCTATAAGTTGAGCTGACTTTTGCTTATCCATAACATCTAAATGAGCCGCGGCAAACTGTCCGCTGTCATTATCAAAATATTGGCCTGAGTGCTGTTCAATCCCTGGCTCTAACGCCATACGATTTAATATTTTGGCACCTATGCTCAAGTCATTACCCACCAAACCAAATCCTTCTTTAACCATTTTAGAAGCAAGTAACGACCCAGGATTAACCGCGATAACCGTAATAGCTTGTGGCTGTTGTGCTAACTTTTCAGCTAACGTATGACTCCACATAGTAATAGCCAATTTACTTTGCGCATAGGCTTCCATATCGCTTAAGTTTTTAACTTTCTGAGTGTCACCGACAAAGGCTGCAATATCTAAAGGCGCTTGTGCTGCAGACGAAAGGTTTATGATCCTTCCAGAGCAAGCGGTTTCATCTAACGATGATTCTTTTGCGTTAGCCAATAAAGGTAACAAGTGTTGGCTTATAAAATATGGCGCAATTGTATTCACGACAAATCGACTGTCTAAACCGTCGCTGGTTATTGTATCTGGGGTTTTAAACACACCGGCATTATTGATAAGTACATCAAGGACGCTATGCTCACCTTTGATTTTATTGACTAAGTTTTTAACATCGGAAAAGTCAGATAAATCGGCAACGTAACTTGTAATACGGCCTACGTTTTCAATCGCTGACAGTAACGTTTTAACCGCTGCTAATTTTTCTGGGCTGCGGCCGTGAATTAATAAATCATGGCCATCTGCGGCCAATAACTTAGCCGTTTCTAGACCTATTCCGTCCGTTGCCCCTGTGATTAATATTGTTTTTTTCATCTTCTTTTCCTTAAATTTTCACTGAGGCAAGTTCAACTTGCCGCAATGTTAACTGCCATACATTCCGTTACCATTTATTTGCTAACGCAGCCTGCCAGTCATCCAAAAATATTTCAGGCACAGTGTCATTTTCTAATAAGCACCCTGGAGTTATTACTGGATATAATTTCTGATAGGTAGTGGCATTGGTTCTATCGAGTCGTCGGTAAACATGGCTCATATTGAGCTCACTTTGAGAATGAAGACCACACGCTCCCATTAACTCAGTTAAATTAACCAAGGTTGCTTTGTGGAAGTTAAATACGCGTTCGCCTTTGCTTTCTATATCTAAAAATTTGTATCGTCTTGGATCTTGTGTGGCTATGCCGGTAGGACACTTGTCCGTATTACAACTGCGAGATTGAATACAGCCTAATGCCAGCATCATGCCTCGCGCTGAGTTTACTGTATCGGCACCTAGCGCAATAATACGGGCAACGTGGAAAGCCGAAAATATTTTGGCCGATGCAATAACACGAACTTTTTCACGTAAACCAACACCAATAAGTGCACCATTTACAAATACCACAGACTCATTTAATGGCATGCCCACAGAGTTAGTAAACTCGATTGGCGCAGCCCCCGTTCCCCCTTCAGAACCATCAACCGTAATAAAGTCAGGTGTGATCCCCGTTTCTAACATCGCTTTACAAATCGATAAAAACTCACGTTTATTACCTATACATAATTTAAAACCAACTGGTTTCCCGCCCGATAATTCGCGTAACCTTTTTACAAAATACAATAATTCAGTAGGGGTATTAAAAGCCGAATGAGCCGGTGGAGAAACAACATCTTGGCCTAAAGGCACATGACGAATTTCAGCAATTTCAGGTGTTAACTTAGCCGCAGGTAGAATCCCGCCATGACCTGGTTTTGCCCCTTGCGATAATTTAATCTCAATCATTTTCACAACATCAAATTGTGACTTAGTGGTAAATTTTTCGGCATCAAAATTACCATCTTCATTACGACAACCAAAATACCCTGTGCCTATTTGCCAGATAATATCGCCACCGTATTTAAGATGATGAGGACTTAAACCGCCCTCTCCCGTGTTGTGAGCAAAGCCACCTAATTGCGCACCTTTGTTTAATGCCATAATCGCGTGTTTGCTTAACGCGCCATAACTCATGGCTGAAATATTAAGTACCGACGCTGAATAAGGTTTCTCACAATCAGCACCAAACAACACTCTAGGGTCTTTATTTTCAATATGTACTGGCGACAGCGAATGAGTGATCCATTCATAACCGGACTCGTAGACGTCAAACTGAGTACCAAATGGGCGGGTATCTTGTACTTTTTTGGCTCTTTGATACACCAACTCTCTAAATTCACGATTTATTGGGCTGCCACTAAGATTAGACTCAACAAAGTACTGTTGAATTTCAGGACGAATTGACTCAAATATATATCGAAAATGCCCAACTAACGGATAGATGTTTAATAAAGTATGTTTTGACTGGGCTAAGTCATATAAAAGAACAAGTAATATGGGAGATAACAACAATGCGACCCAGTATAACTGGGTCAGTAATAGTGCTGAGAAAGTAAAAGCACAGATAAAGATAATTGAATTGCGTACGCCCATGTTTGTTCCTGTAGGTTATGGATAAATCGACTTTGAAGAACTTTACCCCATCAATATTTATTTATCTCTGTTTATTTACGCTCGACCTCTTAGTTATTGCTCTTTAACTATAGTGCTTGAATAAACTGCTTTTTAGTAAATAGAGCATAAAAACGACTCCGCAACTGAATACACATGCATTTTACTTAGCAATCAAATTTGATTGCATATTAAAAATCAACCATATATAGTTGATTTAACTAATAAGTACTCGCTGGTAAATTGAGTGGTTCAATTCAGCGGTTAAGCAAACTATTAAAAATAGGGAACTACCTATGATTGCTGTCTTAACTGGAGATATCGTCAACTCGACTAAGATGTCTAAGCAAACCTATGCCGATGTAATAAAAAGCCTTAAAGGTTTTTTACAGGACGCACATGAAAACTACGGTGCCGTTGGTGAAATTTACCGTGGTGATGAATTTCAAATTCAATACCCAAACCCTATTGATGCACTAAAAAGCACATTATTAATAAAGCTGGCGCTGCACTTATCCGCGTATTCAACAAAACCAATACAATGCACCTTGTCACTGGCTTATGGCGATTATGAAACCTACGACGAAAAACCGAATACCTCATCGGGGCCTGTTTTTATTGAATCTGGCCGAGGTTTAAGTAAAACTCAAAGAGGCGAATTGTCCATCCACCTTAAGCAACAAAACGCGCAGCAAAAAAACAATCAGGATGACGTTATCCTGTTAACTCAATTTTTAAATCATCTGCTTAATAGATTAACAAAAACCCAAGCCCAATTATTGTATCAATACATACAACATGGTTTTGCCGAGCAGCAAAAAATGGCAGAACTAACAGGTACTTCACGTCAAAATATAAGCAATAGACTCGGCAATATTGGGGCTTATCTGGTAAGAGATTACATAGAGAGCATCAACAATAAAATAGCTCTACTTGGAGGGAATAACTAATGGAACTACTTTTACTCTTGTTAACCGCACATTTTGTTGCCGACTTTTATTTACCAACACATAACGGGAATAAAGCCCTTAAAGCCAATTCGTTAACGTCTAGCTTTAACTGGAAACATGCCGCAGTTCATGGCTTGCTTAACATTATTGTATTTGTCTTTGCCTCTTTAACATTGCCTGACTCTGTCATGGTAAATATCACCTTTTTACCAATGCTTACCCTTGTCGTTATTATTTGCGCATCACATTTATTAACCGACAATTGGAAGTTGCATACAAGTAATGAGCTGGTTCATTTATTGGCCGTTCAAACCATCCACATTCTACTTATCTGTCTGCTTTGGTCCTGTATTTCGGATTTCACATTACAGCAAGTTAACGTATTTTTTAGTCATATTTTAACGGCTAAAAATATGGTTATTGCGGTTTCCTACCTACTTATTTGCAAACCAGCGTCTGTGATCATTGCACTGGCTTTAAAAAAGCACACCGACAACTTAAACGACAGTGACAATGCAATTGAGCATCAAAACGCTCAAGGAAACGAATTAGAAAGCATGAATGCAGACTCAAGCGCTCCAAATAAGAAAGCGACAGGATTACTCTCCGCTGGTGCCTGGATTGGTTATATTGAGCGTTGTTTAGCTATCTCGTTTATTTTTATGGGACAATTTGCTGGTATCGGTTTCTTGGTGGCCACCAAAACCATATTTAGGTTTGGCGACTTAACCAAAAACAAAGACATGAAGCTTACCGAATATATGATGTTAGGGACTTTGTTAAGTTACGCTATTGCTATTTTTGTTGGTTGGAATGCTCTGCAGATTTACAAACTTTTATAATAGCTCAAGCCTTTGATATAAAAAGCTAAGCGAACTCTATACGCTTAGCTTTTAAATCGTTAAAACGAAAACAACCTTTACCAGTGAATAGGATCAACCTTGTAATACTCTTTTAACTGCTGATAAAGCATTGGGTATTTATGGTGAAACTTCTCTGACTTTTCAAAAAACACTTCACTGGCAACCGCAAAAAATTCAGCCGGATTGGTGGCGCCATAATAATCAAACAAAGATGGGATCCCAGCGTTAGCTTGTTTTCTTAACAACTCGTATTGACTAGAAAAAGCGACCGACCAGTCTTTATAGTTTTGCCCCTTTCCTAATATTGGTGCACCGTTGGCACTGCCATTTTCTTGATCCAGTTGATGGGCAAACTCATGAATAACCACATTATGTCCATCGTCTGGTATATGAGCGCCATCTACCGTATCTTGCCAAGATAAGACAACCTTGCCAAAACCCCAGGATTCGCCAGCAAGTGCCGTTCTATGGCTATGCATTACGCCATCAGCTTCAATGTTTTGTTGCTCTTTTATAAACGCACTAGGGTAAACCAAAATAGTATCTAGTTTTGGGTAGTAATCCGTCTTACGGTTGAGTAACAACAAGCAGGCTTGTGCTGCTACTGTTATTCTTATTTCGTCAGTAATGACCACGCCATTACAGCCAATAAACGATTTTTCTGCCAAAAACACCTGAATATGTCGCTTAAGTTGCAACTGTAAATCGGCAGGCATCTGTCTAAAATACGGCATACGCTGTTGAATAATACTTCGCCACTCTTTTTTAAAAGGCAGCGCCCTAGCCTTATCACGCTTATACTCGCGCCAATACGGCTTAGCAACAAGAGACCCTATAATTAGAACAGCAATAACAAACAAGAGTAAATACGACAAAATAATAAACTTAAGTAATTGGCTTTGTATGGAAATGAGTGCGACAAAGATGAATATCAAGCTCTGGCTTGTTTTTAATTTATGTTTGTATTTCTATTTGAGCTTATATAACTACCAAGCTGCTTTCATAACCACGCTGCTTTCATAACCACGTTGCTTTTCAAAATAATAAAATAACTTATCCATCGTTAACATCAACTTTAATCTCACCTGAGTAGATTACTAATGATAGAATAATCGTTATCGTATTTATGTCTTTTTCATTTTTGGGTTTATGTTGTAAATGAAATATATCTCTTCAAGTTTTTTTGGTCGTTGTTTTGGCCGCTTCATTGGTAATCCAACACTTATAGAAATTAATAGCAATTGCTTAACCTTTGAAATTAAAGGTGATTTAACCACTATCCGGTGGGAAGATCTTATTATTCCGCCTATATTTCAGCTAAGTTTTTTTGGCCAAATAATTACCTTTAAAACCGCAGAAAAGAACCATGTATTTACCATGCAAGCGTATAGCTGTGAGTATATGGAAAAAGCCAACTGTGATAATTTTTGGGCATTAGCCAATATCAAACGTGTTGAAAATATAATAGCCAGCATAAAAAAACTCACCGAAGAACGATACCTACGACAATCTTATATTGACCAAATTAACGCTTTAGTTAATGCAGAATATACTCGCTGGTTCCCTTGGATTAAATCAAGTAAAGCATTAGCCAAGGTGTATCAAAAAGTAAAACAATTATCCTATTACCAAAACTGGGATCAACAAGCGATAAGCGAACAACGCGAAAGCTATATCAGTCAACAACTACAAGAACATAAAACCTTTTTTGATAATGTCGAAACCAATCCTTTAACACAAAGTCAGCGTAGAGCTTGTGTGATTGATAACGATAATAATTTATTACTCGCTGGTGCTGGCACAGGAAAAACCAGTGTTATGGTTGGCCGATCTGGATATTTAGTCAATAGCTTACAGGCTACGCACGATGAAATATTACTGTTGGCTTATGGTAATAAAGCCGCAGCAGAAATGGATGAAAGAATTAAAGACAAGTTATCAACCGATAAAATCAAAGCCGCTACATTTCATAGCTTAGGTCTTAAAATTATTGCTGAAGTGGAAGGCGGAAAACCAAGTTTGTCGGTCTTTGCCGAAGATGAAAAAACCAAATTCAAATGGATTCAAAGTTATTTTGAAAAACTGATCAGTGAAAGCGCCCACTACCGAAAATTAATTGTCGAATACTTTAGCAGTTACTTTGAACTTGAAAAAAGCTACTTTGATTTTAAAAATCTTGGTGAATATCACCAGTACTTTAATGACAACGACATTCGTACTTTTAAAGGCGAAAAAGTAAAAAGTTTTGGTGAGCTTTATATTGCCAATGAGTTATTTTCTGAAGGTATAGAATACGAGTATGAAGCTAAATATATTCATGATGTTAAAACCATAGAACGTAGACAATACCAACCCGACTTTTTTCTTCCTGAACTAAACATTTACATAGAATACTATGGCACCGATGAAAACGGTGACACCGCGCCTTATATAAATAAAGACGAGTACCACCAGGGTATTGAATGGAAACGAGATATTCATCAGCAATTTGATACCGTATGTATTGAGCTTACTTACGCTCAACATAAGCAAGGTGAATTACTTAATTCATTGCATGACTCGTTAAAGACATTACTCGCGGAGCAAGAGATTGAGTCCACACCAGTCTCAACTGAATTTAAACTGGCACAATTAAGTGAAAGTGGCCGAGTTACCGAACTTGCTACTACCTTTGGTAAAATGGTTGGGCTTTATAAATCAGCTTGTCTAGATGAAACATTAGAGAGCAAGGTTATTGCTAACTCCGCATCCCCAAAGCAAACAGAAAAAGCTTTGGTTCTACTCAAACCTATTTTAGAAGCTTACCAACTGCATTTAACATCCCATGCTGAAATTGATTTTGACGACATGATCAACAAAGCATTAAGTTATGTTCAAGCAGGAAAGTTTCAATCTCCGTGGCACTATATCATGGTAGATGAATTTCAAGATATATCTGAGCCTAGAGCTCGTTTAGTCAAAGCATTGCGTGATAACAACCAAGGATGTTCTGTTTTTGCGGTCGGTGATGACTGGCAAGCTATCTACCGATTTAGTGGTGCAGACTTCACCTTAACCACTGAGTTCGCCAAGTACTTTGGACCAACATCTCAATCGACATTAGACTTAACCTTTCGATTTAATAACCAAATAGGTAAAGTGGCCACCGACTTTATTAGTAAAAATCCAGCGCAAATTAACAAAACAATCGAGTCGTTAAAACAACTTGATGCGCCTGCGGTTTCATTGTTAATGAGAGACACCATAAAACAAAGTGGCGCAAATAAAGACCTGGTAGATGAAATAGAAAACGGCGCACTAAATGATGTATTAGTCGCTATATCATCACAAATAGACAAACCAACAAGCGTCTACCTACTGGCAAGAACCTGGGCTCTTTTACCTAATAAACTAGAGCTTAATAAAGTAAATCTACAATACCCATTGTTAACCATTGAGTCTCAAACCTTTCATGCATCCAAAGGTAAAGAAGCCGACTATGTGGTCATTTTAGGAATGAAAAAAGGCAAACATGGCTTCCCTTCTGAAAAAGTGACTCCTGCACTTTTGGATGCCCTGCTAGCAAAACAAGAGAATTTTGAACACGCTGAAGAAAGACGATTATTTTATGTCGCTTTAACTCGAGCCAAACATCGCGCTTACATGATTGCTGATATGACAAGTGCGAGCCCATTTGTAACGGAATTAATTAATGAACATCAAATTGAGCTTAACGAATTTACAACAACGGTAAGCCAAACTATCAGCGACGATATCAATTGCCTAGTGTGTGAAACGGGCGTATTAACCAAACGAACCGGTAACTTTAATACCTTCTACTCTTGCTCTTATTACCCACGTTGTGGTCACCAAGAAAAGCCATGTTCCAAATGCGAAAGTCCAATGACACGAAAGCGGCACTTAGGGTTTAAGTCCTGCATAAACGACATCTGTGAAAATGTAATTCCGACCTGTGAAAAATGTAATGCCGAAATGGTGTTGCGTTCAGGTTCAAATGGCGAATTTTGGGGATGTAAAAATTATAAAGGCAATGAGCCAACAAGCTGTAAAAATAGTATCAATGAAGCCAATATTAACTGGCCTGAGTCCGTGGCATAGCTCGTCGCAAAGTTCGTCGCATAGCTCGTGGCGAGTATAGTCCGTAACATAGCCTCGCGCTTTACTATGCGCACTCACTTACATCAAAATAATGCCCCCTAAAGTTGAGCACAAAGGCTCATTCGACTTTAGGGGCGCTAAATAGCTAATCCGTTTTTTCTAGTTTTTGATACCAGAACGACGCGCCCAAAATAAATACACCTATTCCCATAAACAAAATAACTTTTTGCCATAACAAGGCATATTCTGCATCAATTAACGCAAGTTTCACGATACCTAAAGTGATTAACCCAAAGCTAAATTTCACTGTGGTTAATCGACGATCTTTAAGGAACAAAATAAGCGCTCCGTGCACTGCAAGTACAGGGGCAATTAATAAGTCCAATCGATAATGGTTTAAACTTTCTAGCAAAATAAGGTAAGTAACCGCCCCAATAACATGAAGAATTAACTCACTGTTTTTACCTAAACGCACATTCATTATCGACAGCTTAAATCTTTGTTCTTTTTTATATAAAGCCGCGGCTATATAAATAACCGCGATTGAAGCATAAAAAGGATTTTTGGTTATTAACAACCAAGACGCTAAAAGAGTCACACCGCTAATTAAGTACACCGCGGTTTTAATTTCTTTACCTAACGTCCAAATATTAGAAAGATTAAATAAAGCGCCCCAATAAAAGGCCGCAAAAATAAGCGCGAATAAAGCGTCATTATGAATACTTGCGAGCCAAACAGGCACAGCCAACCCAATTGCGAGTAATCCGCAATTACACACATATTGGTATAAGGCGCTGGCTTTGCGTTTATTTAATTGCAGTGCTAATACATAACAGCTAATAAATAAAACTAAGGAAATTGCACTGGCTAAAATAGGCAAGGTACTAAGTCCTAACACCAGAGCGACACTGGCTAAACCAATCAAGACTTTAGCTTCTAATACGATAAAATTATGTTTGATTTTTTGTGCAAAAAACACAGCAATCATAGGTGGCAACCACAATATCATTAACACATATTGGTCAAGATTTCGTAGCGCTGAGCCTAACCAACAAATTGGAATAATTAAATAAAAGGCAATTCTGGCACCTTCTGCAATTGGTACCATTTTACTGTCTGGCTGATAACGACGATAATATTCGGCAAGTAACCATAACTGCGTAAGAACTAACACCACGGCCGACTGTATTGCTAACGGGAACCCAGAAAAATGATAGTTATTCGTTGCGATGCCAACCTGTAAAATATAAAAAAGAGGCACTAAGACCAATAAAGCTGAAAAAATTTCGATGCTGGTTTGCTTGCATGATTTGGCTCGTAACAAGAGTGTAAATTGCAGTAAAATCACCAAAGGCGCAGTCCAAATACCTAGCCATAAATGCGCACACGTAAGAATTAAAACACTTAACCAAATTGACTCAACTAGCATTAACAGAGGTTTGATTTTTTGTATTGTCGGCTGATTAAACAAGTCACTGTCATTTATAAAACGTGACCAAATACCTATGATTAATACCAAGCTTAAACATAAGGTCCAGCCATCAATAGAAGTAAGCGCAGGTACAGGAAAATAAGGTACTAATATCGCACCAGCATATAACAATGAGAGTCCAGTAAGAGACTGACCTTGGTTAATAACACTTGGTAGAGCCAAATGACGACCAATATAAAGTAAAAACAAACCTTCTACCGCCCAGGCTATTCCCCAATAAGCCTGACCAATAACACTAATAATTGCAAACACGCCCCATATTGCCGCGACCAATACCATAATGTGAGTCAGTGTGTGCCTGATTTTATAAAACACATAACTGGCGCCAATAGACACTAAACAATTGAATGTGAAAATAAGGCTGAGTGAGTCAGAAAATAATGACGTAGTTTGGATAAACAGATACAGGTTGGTTCCCACCAATCCGGCCAAAAATAACAGTGATTGTTTATGTGTATCATCACGGTTTATTAAACTGAGTCCAACATAAGCAAAAAAGATCAGATAGAACGCATCAATAAAAAATGCCGACAAGTTCGAGCTATCTATATTTACTACCCATTCGAGTGAGAGAAAGACAAAAATCAAACTTATGTTAGCCAACCATCTTCCAACATAACGGTAACTAATCATTAAGCTGCTAATGGTGACAAATGCCAAAGACAGTAAATAGTAATTGGGTTGCTCTACGATAATATTAGATAACATTGGCATCAAAGAAATACCAATAATGCCTAAAGCCGCTACCACTTTGGTATCGAGCCACAAGGCAATCGCGTGGGATGATAGCGCGATAAACAGATATAACACGGCAACAAGCATGTAAGGGATGACGTGATAAACACTACCAGCAAAATAAACGGTACTATAAAGTAGCAGTAAACCTAATGAGACAATGGCGGTTGAAAACTCATGAAACGATGTTTTCCTTTTAACCACTATGCCTAAAGTCATAACCAACAGCGCAGCGACAAACATCAATAACGACTTCGCCCCGGCTCCCATCTGATCAATTAATAACTGCATTAAATAACCAAAGCCAGCCAATGTAAGTCCAATACCTAATATGGTTAGAGTAAAAATACCCAACATGCCGCGGTCTTTGTAAGATTGGTAAATGTTAGCGACTGGTTTAAACCATTCAAACAGAGTCGACACAATTGCACTAAGGAGCGCAGTAAAGATCATAGTGAAAAAATCTATTTTCACTGGTTTCTCTGCGGCTGAATTTTTACTATTTGAACGAGTTGTCGCATCTAGAGTTGGACGGGATAACCAGGCGGCTGGAACTTCGCTTGTGCTCGCTGACGACTGTACTTTCGCTGACGGCTCATTTTTTTCAGAGTCTTTTGACGATTCTTGTATAGCAAAGCTTTCTGTAACAGAGCTTGCCATAACAGTATTAGTTATAAGCGTGCCATCAGGCCCCGTTATAAGCGTCTCATTTGTATGAGCCGCATTCAACGATGCAGAAGCGATGAGTGAATTATCGTCCACTAAAGGATCTGAGCTAGGAGCTGAGCTAGTAGATGAATTAGACAACGCACTGATCTTATTTTCAAGGCTGTCAATGCGCTGTGTAAACTCGGCTTTTAATTGGCCAAGTTCAGATTTAAGCATATCTATGTCAATTTTTGCCAAAAGTTACGTCCTAGTATTCAACAAGTTAAGTGGAGTATGCCACAAAATTGTTAACCCTTTCATAAGTATTAAAGCAATTCTATTGAATATATATTTGTTAATTAACTCACTTAATATCAAATTAACAAAGCCATAACAGAAACACAGAAGATAAATTCAAAGGCAAATAACATCGAATACTGAAACTTAAAATTCTGTGATAAGAAAAATATAACAAAAGCTCAAAAAACAAAACCAACGGTCAGTTTAAATAAAAACCAACGGTCACATTTTTTGATAAATGAGTGTTTTAAACGTAAATCAGCTAAAACATTGCCATACAGGACAGAGAAAAACCGCATTATGATCATTATTAGCTTGGGGATTGGTGCACTTCAATTACTTATTGGATCATAAAATCAGAGTAAGTTATTCAAACAAATCTGTTTTATAAGATCTAACCTTTGTTTTTATAAGATCTAATTTTTGCTTTTATATGATCCTAACGAGGTTTTAATAAGATCCAGAACGCGGTTAAATAAGATCTAAGCCTTACTTGTATAGAACCCCAACAGCACTTTTATAATACCTAAAACAGATAAATAAGATCCTCGCTTCTTTTTACAAAAACCAAGCTTGGGATCTTTATGCTCTACTCATCAACTATTGAAGGGTTGGTTTGGTTTGGTTTGGGTTGGTTTGGTTTGGGTTGGTTTGGGTTGGTTTGGTTTGGTTAGTTAATCTATTCATTCGTCTCGATTTTAATCGCTACATTAGTCGCTATATTAATCGCTACATTAGTCGACGATCAAAACGCCTTTGTACATTTGCATCTGACAATGAAATGGATATTCACCAGCTACCATGGCAGGAAGTTCAATCAACTTACTTTGCTTAAGTGATAGCTCTTCACTGATTTCAAAGTCAGGAAATAACACCATGGCTGCACAAGGGCTTGTATCTTCTCTTACAAACTCAATTAACGCAGGAGTCCCTGCTTTAACTTTTATTCTAGCGGGTTGATAAATTCCGTTATTCGCCACGACTTTAATTCGGTTTTCTTTGGTCGCTTCTGTCTCTGCAGGTTTGTATAACCAGAACCACCAAACGATTAATCCAATAAATAAAAATCCTACAATATTAATGATCATCATAACGGTTCTCCTAGTGATCTTTGGCTTTAAATAAGCGTAATCGGTTAGCATTACTCACAACGGTTAATGAGGAAAAGGCCATCGCCGCACCCGCAATAACTGGGTTGAGTAGAATACCAAAAAATGGATATAACACGCCGGCAGCAAGTGGAACGCCAGCAGCGTTGTAAATGAATGCGCCAAATAGATTCTGTTTAATATTACTCAAGGTCGCTTTACTTATGGCTATGGCATCTGCAAGTCCATGTAAAGAGCCGCGCATTAAGGTTATATCGGCACTTTCAATTGCTACATCCGTACCTGTGCCTATGGCAAAACCAACATTCGCTAATGCCAGTGCTGGTGCATCGTTAATACCATCGCCTGTCATACCAACAATTTCACCCTGCGCTTGTAGTTCGGCCACTTTTCTAGATTTTTCTTCCGGTAACACCTCAGAATACACTTGGCTAATTCCAACTTTTTTGGCAACTGCATTTGCCGTTACATTATTATCGCCAGTGATCATCACCACTTTAATCCCACTCATTTGCAGACGTTTTATCGCCGCTATCGAGTCTGCTTTTATCGGGTCGGCTACCGCCACTATCGCTACTAATTTTTTATCAATGGCGAAGTACATAGGTGTTTTTGCCTCAGCAGCAAGAGCTTGGGCTTGTGCCACATAATCATTAACAGCAACTTCATTTGCTAGCATCAACTTCTGATCACCAAAAAGTAAGTTCTGATCATCAAGGTTTGCTTCTACACCCATGCCAGTAATGGCCTGAAAATCACTTACCTCGCCTAATTCTAATTTCCGTTCAACGGCTGAATCAACAATAGCTTGAGCTAAGGGATGTTCAGAGCCTTTTTCTAAACTGGCAAGTGTGGTTAAGATTTGATTTTCAGTGTAACTATCATCCGCAATAATAATATCCGTTAACTTAGGTGCCCCCTCTGTAATGGTGCCGGTTTTATCCAGTATCATAGCGGTGATTTTAGACGCCGTTTGTAATGCTTCACCATTACGAATAAGCACGCCCGCTTCAGCCGCTTTACCAATACCAACCATAACGGACATAGGTGTTGCCAATCCCAATGCACATGGGCAAGCAATAATTAACACTGTTGTTGCCGATATCACAGCAAATGCCACGGTAGGATCTGGCCCCCAATTAAGCCAAATTAACGCACTGGCAATTGAGATGATCATAATAGTAGGCACAAAATACGCGGCTATCACATCCGCTAAACGACCAATAGGCGGTTTGGAATTTTGCGCACGTTTCACCATATTAATAATTTGCGCTAAAGCGGTGTCTTTACCTATGTGAGTCGCTTTAAATAAAATAGAGCCTGACTTATTTAATGTTCCAGCAACCACCTTATCTCCCGTTACTTTTTCAACGGGCATAGGCTCTCCAGTTAACATTGACTCATCAATGGTGGAATGCCCTTGCATGACAACGCCATCTACAGGAATTTTTCCACCTGGGCGAACTCGAACAATATCGTCAAGTAAAACCTGCTCAATGGCGATATCAATTTCTTTGTTGTCACGTACCACTCGCGCGGTTTTTTCTTGTAAACCAATCAAACGCTTAATCGCTTCGCTAGTTCGGCCTTTGGCTTTAACTTCCAGTGCTAGGCCCAAGTTAATTAGACCTATGATCATTGCCGTTGCTTCAAAATACACATGACGAGCCATTTCTGGCAAAGCCATAGGAAATAGCACAACGATCATGGAATAAAGCCAAGCGGTTCCTGTACCTAAGGCAATTAACGTATCCATATTCGCGTTATGATTAAGTAATGACTTCCAAGCACCTACATAAAAATGCTTGCCAGAAAAATACATAATGCCGGCACATAACACACCAATACATAACCAAACCGTACGCTCTAGGTTGGTTTCAACTGTCATTGGCCCACCTAACATACCGTAAAGCATCATTGGAATACCAAGGCCTAATGCAATCCACCCCTTATTCATTAAACCTGAATAGTACTTTTGATCCGCTATTTCTTTTTCATCTAATAATTCGTCATCACTGGCGTCATTAGTACTTTTTGCTTTATAGCCTGCTGCTTCAATCGCCTTAATAAGCACATCAGTAGCGACTGAACCATCAACCGAAACCGTTTGTAGTGCCAAATTCATTTCAGCGCTGTCGACACCATTAAGGTTTTTTAATGCGGTTTCAATCTTGCCGACACAACTTGCACAGCTAGCCCCTTCTATCACTAACTCTGTGGTGTCTTGCTTATTTGTTTTCATGCATTTCTCCATTGTGTTCAGTTTCAGCCAGATTTGCTTTTGTGCTACTCAATGTTTCTGTTAAAGACTTAGTTGGGGGAATTTGTGACTGCATTGCCGAGAACGTGTCCATTAAATGGCAAATACTTTGGCTGGTTGGGGTCTTATCTGGTAAATGATCCCATTCACCAATGGCTTGTTTCATCAAATTCATCAGAGCTTGCGCATCCAGAAATTGTTGCTCAACTTCAACCAGACGTTGTTTAATAATATCTCTGACTAATTTACAGCCTGTATGATTGTTGTCAGTTTCGTGGAAAATATTGGTAATGTCTTTGACTGAAAAGCCTAAATGGCGAGCCGTAAGAATAAATGACAAACGCTGCTGTTGCTGTGCGTTATAAAACATATAACCGTTAAGCTGGCTTTTTTGTGGATGAAGTAGTCCAATTTTAGTGTAATACCTTACAGTATCAGCCGTTGTGTTTAACGCTTTGGCTAAATTACTCACTTTCATTTTCGACTCCCATTTTAGGCTGCTTTTTCACGCTAGACCTTAAGCATAAACCTAAGTGTAACACCTAGGTCAACACTTGATTTTATCTTTTATTATTTGATATCAATATTTGTTTAAAAATAAGATCCGCGTCGGTATGCATATTATTCATGGGGTTGTGTTGTTGCGATAAAAAGCAGAGTTGTTTAATTTTATTTCTTGTCTTAGCAAGGATAAAATCAAAAACGAAAAAAGCCGATTAACGTTAATTAATCGGCTTTTGTGGACTCAAATGTAGTCAACTGAAGCTAAACATACACTTAAATGTAGCTCACTTAATATTTGAGTCTAAATGTAATCTAGCTTATTTAGCATCAACTACTTTTTTATAATATTCTTCTTTTGCGATTTTCACACATTCTTCAGCCGTTTCTTTGCTTGATGTGCTTTCTTTACATTTTTTGTAATCAGCATCAGCTCTTAATTCATAAATACGGTAAGCTGTGTGTATTTTCTTTCCAGCTTCTAGTGCACATTCCGTTGCACTTTGTTTACTGTCTTTATCACTTGCAGGCAAGCTTGCAATACACTTTTGTGTAAGGGCTTCGCTATATTTAGCCGTAGATTCAGAGCCAGTCGAACTACAGCCAGCAAGAACTGTTAAAAACAATAAAACACTTACTTTTTTCATACCAATTAATTCCTATATATTATAATTTTGCGTAATCGCTTTTGAGCTGGCTCAAGCCTAGTCGTGAGATAGCAGAGTCGCAAGTTTAATCACTGTTTTTTATCGATTTATTTACTCGGGTGCTAAAAAAGCCCCCCTACTCAAACTTATAACCTGACTTACCAAGCAAATTTATAAGAGCCGCTCAACAATCTGCTTCAATAAATAGGTTTCACGTACAATAGACAGGCCTTTTTTAGGACTGCTTTGCATGGTTTTTTCGTTATGTTTTATCGCCTGATGAATGTTTACCCAAACTGGCGTCATGCCATTTTGAATTTCATACGACTCAAATTGAGTTTCCAATAATTCATCGTCGATATCACAGACAAAACAATAGGACAGCATATGTACAATCTCGAAGTCAGCTTTATACCAAGGTCGATACTCTTCATATAAGCCAAACTCTGTAACATTCGTCACAGAATGAGCGCCGGTTTCTTCGCGCAATTCTCTAACTAAACCATCTTCAATCGTTTCACCTTCATCCACGCCGCCGCCGGGTAAAGTGTAGTCATGGTAACGCTTGGTGTATAACAACAAGATATCTTCACCGTTTAGCACGATAGCCCGGGCAGCACGGCGTGTGAATGTTGAAGCTGACGTGTCGTTAATATCAGGATGTAGAGTAGATTTTAGTAATTGCATTGAATACGCTTAAAATAAAAAATGGATAAGAGGAATAACCTTACAAAGGCTATTTTCAGGTAATTGTTAGTCATTGAACAGCGTTTTATTTGGCTGCAAAGGGTAAAAGTAACAAAAAAAACGACTGTAACAGCAACAGCAACAGCCTAAATCAAATTAGTGAGTATTTACAATATAGGCTCAGGCACCAATATTACTTTTCCCGCAGGTTTATACCTTTGTTTAAGTATTCCTTGGACGCCATTTCCACCAATCGGCTTTTAGTACGCTCAAATTCAAACAGTAAAGTACCGCTGTTATAAAGCTCAGACTGAGGCACATAAGCTGAAATAACCAAATTTAAGTTACCGTCGTAACATTCATCAACCAATGCTATAAATCGTCTAGCGGCGTCATCCATGGGCGCTAATACGACTTCGCGTTCGCCAGTTATTCCAGCTGAAACATTATGCCTTAGCCCTTTCCTACCCGCTTCTTTCCTATCATCTTCTTTACAGTCAGTCCCGTTATCTTCTGTTCCTCTGGCTTTTATTCGCTCATAAGACTGCCCACTCATAGGCGGGACATTAAACAACAATATGGTCTTAAACTGTTTAGCTAATTCCACATAATCAAAATGGCTGCGGGCACCTTGGCACAATTCAGAAAAATCAAAACAAATAACTTTATCATGTTCACTATTAACATCACTTTCAATGCTTTTAGCTACATAATTAATTGAGCGCCCTAACACTTGAATCGCAGTATTTGAGTCATGGTAAGCACTTTTACTGAAGGCACTTAAGTTAAATCGTTTTAATAATTGCTGATGCAAAGCAACTTGCTGCTCTGCGGTATTTGGCAATTGAAAATAATTTTCTACATGAGTTAATGTACGAAGCCGATGATCTTCCAGCCCGTTTAAATGTAATACTTGAGTGTGTTTTTCAATAGCGGCAATGGCCGGTAAAAAACGTTCACGCTGTAAGCCATTTCTATATAACTCATGTGGTGCACAATTACTGGTGCTAACCACGACTATATTCAGCTCAAACATAAATTGCAGTAAATTTCCCAGTAACATGGCATCACCAATGTCTGAGACAAAAAACTCGTCAAAACATAACACCTTAAATTGCTTGGCAAAGCTTTGCGCTATCAACTTTAACGGGTCGGTTTTACCGGCCAACTCATTAAGCTGACTATGCACATCTTGCATAAAATGATGGAAATGCTGACGCTTACACAAGCCGTCTAAACTATGAACAAACAGGTCCATTAAAAACGTTTTTCCACGCCCTACTTTGCCCCATAAATAAATGCCTTGGATAGCCGCTTTATTTTTATTTATAAGCTTTTTATTTGTGAGCTTTTGATTTGTGTTGCTTATAGGATCAGGCTGCAAAGTCAGATACAACTGCTGCAACAACTCAACCGCTTGCTGCTGTCCAGCATCAAAGCTTATTTGATTTGCACTAACTAATGCTTGGTATTGTGAAAGTGGCGATTTATTTGGCATTGTCTATTTTAGTCTTTTTTGGCAGAAATCGTATTGAGATAAATTTTAGGGTTATCAATTTTCTTTAGCAAAGCCGCATTAGGTAAACAGTCGTCATCCACGTAATCAGAAAAGTCAGACTTGTTGTCAAACACCAAAATATCAAACGCTAATCTATCCAGTCCATAAATACCACGATGGATCATATCGGCCGAGAACACTAAAACGTCGCCTGCGGCTAACTCAATTTTTTTACCTTCAGGTAAGTCTTCGTTGCTTAACCTGCCATTTTCTTCATTACGTACATCAAATTCTTCTTGGGTATCCCAGCGACGATGCGTTTCTGGGATTAACTCCATACCAAGCTCATCAAACAAAGGCACTCGTAAATGCATGACTTGGGTTTCATTAATTACTTTTTTTTGCGTTTCAATATCGTGGTCATATTGACAATCTCGATGCCAAAAGTCGGTTAACTCGCTATTTGGCGGGTCAAAAAATAACTGAGTATTCATAAAAGATGCATTCGCAGGGATCACTGTATCTATCAGCGCCATCATTTTAACTGAGCTAATAAAGTTAAACAGTTTCAATCTATTGTCGTCAGTTAAGTATTGGCTGCCCGTTATTAACGAGGAGTTAAACGCCACTTCCTGATAAAAGGCTAAGTTGTCTTGTTTCCAAGCGTCGTGAAATTTTAATATTACGTCTCTTAACGCCGACATTTCAGCAGCACTAAAATAATTCCTAACAACAAAATAACCTTGTTGATCATAATCCGCTTTTAACTTGCTGTGCTTGATTTTCTGGCTATTTGATTTAGCTGGGCTATTTACATCTACCATCTACTCACTTGCTCTTTTTCATTCAATGAATAACACCCATGGTTATTTCAACCGCCGTATTCTAACAATAAAGCCGCTAGGTTGTTTTTATTTTTTGGCCGCGTGTTTTTATTTTTGGTTACAGTCTGATACATTTTGAATTCATGAGGTATACTTTTCACTGGCCTCATTCATTTTTTAACTTGGCATTTCTACATCAGGCAAAGTTATTACCATCAACCTAGAGATATAACGCAATCGACCAATTACTTCCCACTGTTGCCGTATCAAATCTGCAACTTAAAATTGCTACATTTAACTTGTTTAATTACCTAGAACCGCCTTATGCTTATTATGATTTTGAGCGCATTTATAGTGCGGAACAATGGGCTAAAAAACAAAATTGGGTTAGTGACTACTTATCGGAACATCAGCCAGATATTATTGGTTTCCAAGAAGTATTTAGCCCAGACTCCCTACAAGCATTGGTTAAAAGCCAAGGTTATCCGTATTTTGCTGTAATCGACTCTCCAGAGGTTATTGACGACTTTATTTACCGAAGCCCCGTAGTTGCCATTGCATCACGTTATCCTATTGTAGAAGCCGTTGCAGTAACACCAAATACTGAGCTGATGGAAACCTTAGCTATAGACAAAGACTTCTCCTTTAGCCGTAACGTTCTCAGAGCAACAATAGACGCACCGCACATAGGTAATTGTGACTGTTACGTGGTGCACTTTAAATCTAAACGTTCAATGATTGAGTTTGATGATAAAAACTCAGGTCTCGCGCCAGAGAAAAATATAATAGAAAGCTTAAAAGCCCAAGTAGCCGGTAGTTGGGGCTCAACGGTACAACGCGGTAATGAAGCAAGCTTGTTAATGATTGCTATGATTGAGCGACGAGAAGCCACAGGACACCCCATGGTATTAATGGGTGACTTTAATAACACCTTACAAGATGGCGTATTAAGCCATTTACTCACCAATTCACTACGCTTCGTCTCCGCCTTCGACCAAGAAGCTTATCTAGCTAAATATACATTAAATGATGCATGGGATTTATTTGAAAGCGTTATCAAAAATGAAGTAGCAGATGAACTTGTAGATGATAAAAAACCAGAAATTCAACGCGCCCCAACTCATTACTTTGGCGGTAGTGGCTCAGTATTAGATTACATACTATTGTCGTGTGAGTTCGACGCCAGTTATCACAGCAGTCTTTACCAAGTAAGCCATTATGAGACTTATGATAATCACCTGATCAATCCTATTTTTGAACACGACGGAGAAAGTACCGATCACGGCATAGTTATGGTGACTTTAGCACTCAGGACATGAGTGCGGGATGTTTTTTTACTCAAAGCTCGTGACTCGACACTCGTGGCTACAGCCGTTTCACCTGCGGCGCAGGTTGTCAGTTTTAGCATTTATGAATAGATAGACAACCTAAGCGAATACATCCATGGCGGCCATCAATAATACATCCTTGTATTGATGGCATCCCTTCATCCATGAAGTGAACAATACCTTTTCAACAGCCAAAAAGGTAGGCGCTCTTATAATGAAACAGAGCGCCGCCCGTAACCAAATATCTATTTGTATTAAATACTAACTTTTATCATCAAATACGGAAAAAAATTCGTCCTTTGGTCATCAATTAAACATCCCTGTATTGATGACATCCCATCATCCATGATGTGAAACATTTTCCTCAATCGGGCATCCATGCCCGACCGATTTGAGAAAAGTATTCTCTTGTGGAGAGATGTAACACAGATATTTAAATCGGGAGTCAGATCAAGAGCTAAAAAACAGATCAAAAGCAAAAAGCCCAATAGCGAGAGCTACTGGGCTTTTATCATGTTTAATTTGACACTGACCCGTTTTATTCACGACCTTAAGATTTTTCTTAAGATTATTAAGTAGTTAGTTATTTCGTAAAAAGTTCAACTTTAACATTGCAAATGATAACCATTATCATTAAGATGTGCGCACTTTAAAAATACAACTAAATGGGTACAACATGCGGTATATCGCCTTGTCACTGATCTCTGCTCTCGTCAGTGCTAATCTTCACGCTCAAATCAATAAAGATTATGATATTGAAAAAGTTATAGTAACCGGCAGTCGTATTGTCGAAAGCATCGATGAAGTTCCTGCATCCATTGTTATTATTAGTCAAAAACAAATCCAAGACCAACTGAAAGTTACCAGTGAATTACAATCGCTTTTAGCTACTTTAGTACCTGGCTTAGCGCCATCTACTGGAACATCGAGTAATTCAAGCCAAACCTTAAGGGGCCGTTCTCCATTAATAATGATTGACGGTGTACCTCAATCCACCCCGTTACGTAATGGTTCATTAGGCGTTCGTAGTTTAGATGCCAGTACTATAGAAAGAATTGAAGTAATAAAAGGCGCAACGTCTGTATACGGTAACGGTGCAGCTGGCGGAATTATTAACTACATTACAAAAAAAGCAGCCTCTGACAAAACAATGGCAGGTCATGCAACTTTGTCATCGCATTTTAGTGGTGCCAAATTTGACGACACATTAGGAACACGTTTTGATGCTGGCATTAACGGCAAACTTGATAAATTCACTTATGTATTAAACGCGAGCTATGAAGAAAATGGCGTTCAGCGTGATGCCGAAGGCGATATCTTAGGTCTTACTTATGGCTTAACAGACACAAATGTAGAAAACTACTTTACCAAATTTGGTTATCAATTTGATGACACCAAAGCATTACAGTTAACCTATAACTACTACAAATCAAAACAAGATACTGAGCTAAAAAATGTTGCTAGTAACCTAAACTTAGGTATTAAAACTTATGCCATTGAAGTAGAAGGTGGCGCCGCTATTATAGGCAAGCCTCAAGGCCCAGAAAATAATAACTTAATGATAAAGTACACGGATGATGACGTATTCCTAAATACTCAAATGACGGTTGATGCTTATTCCCAAACAATTGAAAATGCATTTTTCTTTTCCACCGCATTAGCCAATCCAGATGAAGGTTATGAAGGTGGTCAATCACTTATCGAGTCGAACAAGAATGGACTTCGTGCCACATTCAACAGCCAGTTCACTTTACAAGACGTAGACTCCACCCTAATTTATGGTATTGATGTGCTAAACGACATTACATCACAACCTTTATATGATGGTCGTATTTGGGTTCCAGAAATGGACATGACAAATATAGCGGGCTTTTTACAGAGTAAATGGGTTCTGCTTGATGACATCATCATTAAAGTGGGTGTACGCCATGAAGATATAGACTTAGAAGTTGATGATTTTAGTACGCTTAAAGTGTGCAGTAGCGCGACTCAATGTTCTGTTTCATTTGATGTAACTGGCGACACGCTAAATTATAAAGCAACGACTTATAATGTAGCCGCACGTTATAATTTAACGGAAGGATTTAGACCTTTCATCAGTTACTCTCAAGGTGCTGACATTTCTGACATTGGTCGTTTATTACGTACCGCTACGGTAACTGATATTGCTCAAATTCGCACTGAGGCGTCTATTATCGACAATTACGAAATTGGTTTTACATCAGAATTTGATGCACTGCGCTTTGAGTTTTCAGCTTATCGCAGTACTTCAGAGCTAGGCACAACCAATGAATACGACGAAGTGACTGGAGTTTATCTACCCGTTCGTGCACCTCAAGAAATTTATGGTTACGAAGGTTTAGTGACTTACAAAGTACAAAGCAACTTAGACGTATCGGCAACCTACTCTTGGGTTGAAGGTAAAAATACCGAATTAGACGTGTATTTGGGCGGCAAAAACATAAGCGCTCCAAAAGGAACTGTAAATGTAAACTGGCAACCTGCTGAAGGCGCTCGTGTAAACATTAACTACTTATACGTTGGTGACCGTCATCGTTTTGATAAAGTTGACGGTGTTTATGTTGGCGACCAAGGTCCGGTGGATAGTTATAGTTTAGTTAATGTTAGCGGCAGTTATGAATTAGATAAACAATGGCAAGTATTTGCTGGGATTGAAAATCTGTTTAACAACGATTATTACCCAAGTCGTTCACAGGTCTATACCTATAACGCTTACAACCACAAAGGTTTAGGCATGACGATTAACGCAGGTGTTACTTACCAGTTCTAGTTAATCTGTAGTGCTGTTATATCAACAAACTCAGAAGATCGTCTTCTGAGTTTGTTTCCGTTTATAGCCTAACAATTTTTTATCACATACAACTTAGCGCTTAACGAATACTCGTTAGCTTTATATACAGAATTAGAGGAATACATTGAAAACTTGGCTTAGACGACTGCATCTAATTTTAGCTTTGGTAAGTGCTATTTTTTTAGTTAACCTCAGCGTGACGGGAACGTTATTGGTTTTTGCCAAAGACATTCAAGCATGGTGGAACCCGCATACCTGGACAGTTGAAAATACGTCGACAAAGACAGCAATTAATAAATCTAATCCCCCTATCAGTACCAGCGAAATTGTGGAAAAACTCAATCTACGCTTTGCAAGTCCAATACAATTTATAGAACGCAATGAATCGCCAAATAAAGCCTGGCAAGTAAGACTCGCCGACAAAAGCTATGTGAGTATTAATCAATATACTGGTGAAGTGTTATTACAATATCAATACCAAGAGACTTTCTACGGCTTTGTCATGGGCTGGCATCGTTGGTTGTTATACACAGATAAAGATGAACATCCGCTAGGCTTACTCCCGCCTCTTGCCAGTCTGATATTATGCATAGAATTAATTTTAGGATTTTATCTCTGGGTAAGACCCAAAAATCGGTTAAAACGACTCAAAGTAAAATGGAATGCTAAAAACAAAGTCAGATTTATGCAGCTACACAACGTACTAGGTGTTTACAGCTTAATTCCATTGTTTCTAATTGCATTCACAGGATTAGCATTTTATTTTAAAGACGCAACACAACAAGTGGTTGAGACTTTAACCTTATCTGATATTCAAACACCCGAGAACATAACAATACCAACAACAAGCAAAGCTGAGATGCTGAAGCATATCCCAGAAAACTACCAGTTAGATAAAGCGGTTGCCTCAGCCAAAGCCGCCCTTAACGACGCTTTTATTTATCGAGTTTATCTACCGCAATCATCCACAGATCCAATTAAGCTTAGAATGCGCAGACCAACTGAAAGTCATGCTTACAGTTACTCATGGTCAAACCCATTTACTGGAGACAATATTGACAGCTTTGACGCAAGCCAAGCTTCGTTAGCAACACAAGTATGGAATTTTAAATACAGCTTTCACATAGGTAATTTCATCGCCCTACCGGTGAAGTTTTTATGGTTATTTTTGGGATTACTACCTACTTTTTTTGTGGTGTCTGGTGTGTATATTTTTATAAAACGGAGGCGGTGAGGATAGTTTGTTTTAAGAGCTAGAAATCTGAGTTGCAGATACTGACATTTACTTAATTTTAATTCTGTTTTTACTCAATAGATCTTATTTCGCCCCTCGGCGGTCATACCTTTTTCAACAGCTCAAAAGGTAGGCCAAAAAGCCGCGTCCTATCAATATTCTAATCTTCAATAAAACTAAGTTTTGTCTTCCAAGACGGGATGAACATTCGTCCCTGAACACCATCCCTTATTCGACGTCCTGTCTCATACTTTAAAAACTTATTTTATTTCAGGAATATTTAGATGGAGAGATAAAAGCAGAGCAAGAGCGAAATGCAACAAATCCCAATAGCGAGAGCTACTGGGCTTTTATCTGGTTTAATTTGACACTGACCCGTTTTATTCAGGCGTATCCGATAAGCTAATTTGAATTTCTCTTGGTCTAGGCATAACAAAACACTCAATGTATCAATATAGGTACAATTGAGTTTAGTGCAGTTCAAATAACTGTCAAATTAAGATGGGTGGCCATGTTATTTACCTTGAAATACAATGATAATAAGGCGTATCCGATAAGCTAATTTGAAACTCTCTTGGTCTAGGCATAACAAAACACTCAATGTATCAATATAGGTACATTAAGTTTAGTTAACATTGAAAAACTGTCAAATTAAGATGGGTGGCCATGTTATTTCTTCACCGCATAAAAATGCCCTACGGACACAACGAGAGATACAGTGATAATAAGGCGTATCCGATAAGCTAATTTGAAACTCTCTTGGTCTAGGCATGACAAAAAACTCATTGTATCAATATGGGTACAATTGAGTTTAGTTAACATTGAAAAGCTGTCAAATTAAGATGGGTGGCCATGTTATTAGCCATGTTATTAAAGCTCTTGTTAGCTTTCGTTTGTTAGACTAGATATATACGATTTAGCCCCATCAAAACTGAATGTAACTTCACGAGCACCAAAAAAAGATTCCCAATGTGCAACTATACCAGCCTTTTCTTCTTCATTTGAAGAATATCCAACAACATGAATCTTAGCTTTTTTTCGAGTCATCCGAGAAAGTAATTGACGCATCTCAAAATCTGCACTTGGCAGAGAGTAACCAATAAAAACTATTTCTTCTGCTTCAGATATCTCTATACCAGCATTTTGCCAAATAATCTTATATTGTGGATTTGATAAATCTTTAATAAACGTTGGCATAATCAAGTTTGCCATAAGAGAATGATTACCTTCTTCCTCTTCAAAATTGTTGTCACAATGCCTACATGAGGTCAAAGTTGTAAAGTTATTTATTGCTTCTTTTTCATAAAACTTAGTATATAAGCGAGCACATCTTGGACATTGTAGCCAATTTAATGAACCATGAAGCTTTAATAATTTGACATTAAAACCACCTCCTCCAAGCACTTCTAAGCCAGGCTTAACTGTGACATCATCTTTATCAAGTGAACTTATATAGCAGCAGTAATCTACAACTGCATTATGAGGTGTATTTAAAATGGTTTTATAAATAGAATTATCTAAAAGAATGTCCCAGTTTGCACTAATTACACTTACAGGATCTTTTTCCTGATAATTGTTATAGGCTCTCATTGATGATTTTTCTGTTAAATATTTTGCAAATGAATCTATATAGTCTTTAGAGTGATTCTTATCAAGAAGGAGCTGAATTGTACGCCCAACCACATAAAAAACAGATTCTCTTATTTTCATTATATTATCTAAACTGATGCCCCTATATTGGGAACTTTCACTTAAACAGCGGTCTAAAGGCGTAAAAATATCCTCCAATGCTATAGAAGAATATCTACATTCTGGGATATTAAGTTGATCGTTTATGAAGCTTGTAAATTCTGCAAACCTATCCTTATCAAAGTTTGCTTTATTTTCTCTAAATTGCTTAAAAGCTTCTGGAATAATTGCAGCCTGCGTAGGAGCTCCAGCTTCTACTGAAAATCCAGCTCCCAAAATAAATACGGTTTTCATAATGTTAAATATATCCTATTAATTACGGATGAATGGATGAAAGCTAACACCTCGTTAAGCGGAATAAAAATGGTTGGTTAAAATCGCGAAGCAATAACCAACTGTTTTTATTCCGTTTAAACGACATGTTAGCTTTTTAGAACAGATCATTTCCATATGTTGCTTTTTGATAAGATTGAGATTTATCAATATCATTAAGGTAATTAACAAGTTCTTTTAGAATGATAACGTGAAATGTTGTTGTTCCGGAATTAAGAATATGTGTTATTCCGTGGAAGTCTCTTTGATGCAAATTATCTAGATCTAGTAATGAAATAGCTTCATATTTCTTTTTCCATTCAGTACCCATTTCCCAAGCTATTGCCAAATGAATATCTTTTTCAAATTTATAATCACTTTCAAATTCATGAATCAAAGCATCAATATTGTATTTATATTCCAATATTTTAGGAGGGCTAGTATGCTCTTTACTAAAATGAAACTCTTGAACTCCTAAAGGATTATCTTCTTTATCAAACTCATGGTTTGATAAAGGCTCCTTAACTACATATTTATATACACCATCATATTGTTTGATTTGGCTAGTTGCGAGTAAATTAACTCCCCTTATAACCCCTCCAGCAATCAATTGATTAAAGAGAACAATAACATCTTGTTCTGATTGAGGCTCTGATGTGATTGATATTTCATTCATCGGGGCAAAGAAGTTTTTATTATTTAAAACAAGAGGATTAGAAAGTTCATGTGTTTCTTGGGCTTTAATCCAGTCGTGTAATTCCAATTCCTTGGTTATATCTGGTTTTGTTCCACTATCTGACTTCAATAGCTTCCTCCACTTTTTAAAGCGGTTTACTATTGCAACAGAAAGTTTTTCAGAGGCGTCTTTCAATTCAGGCTGAAATCCTTTTCGCCCCAGGTCTGGATCTGCATCCTGAAAATGTACAATAATATGACATTGATTTTGATAACCAATATTTGAGGTTAATGGAATTGCAATCAATTCTCCCTGAGGCATACCATTGTTAGCTAGTTGCAAGCCTCCTTTTAAAACACGATAACCTTTTCTCAATTTTGCTAAGTTATCGTTTAATTGATCCCATACCGAAGTTGAATAAGTGAAGTAGCCGTAGGCTTCAACGTGGTATTTTTTTATCAAATCATTTAATTCGTCATCTTTAGGTTTAAGTGAGAATAAATCTGAGGAATTAAAATATTCATATACCCCATTCGATTTCATATATTTTTGTGGGATAGCAGAAGCATCATGACCTTTTTCGATTAATCTATTCTGAATTTTTAAAATTTCTTTTAAATCGATACTCGCTTTTATTTTTGTATGGGGGTACATATATAATGCATCTTCATATGAAAGCTTTCTTTCGTCTCCATTTTTATTGATAACAGTTAAATCAAATTTTATTGGCTTGGATACATTATCGATTTTATTAATTGTTCCTAGCGGTGTTTTTACCAATAATAAATGTAGCCATTGCTCTGGGGTAGTGGCTGAGTACCAAGATAAGTCTTTCGGGCGTGTATGCTCACCACCAAACTTTATTTTGAAAGTAGATCCTCGATTTATAGTATTGAAGTACTCATCACTTGATTCGGAAGAGGTAACAACAGGTCTAGTAACGGTGCCTGTATAATCTTCAACCCAACCTCTTCCTCTTTCTAATTTTCCTACAAACTCATGTCCATTACCTTTGGTTCCGAATTGTAAATAATCAAACCCATAACCAATGTATGTAGCACCGACCCCTTTATTACCCCTAGTACTACCACCATTCTTAAAAGAAATATTTGGTGCAAGGAAAGATTCAAATTCCTTTTCATTAAAGCCAACACCATTGTCAGTAATGGAAAATGAATTTTCTTCTAGATTTATCGTTAGTTGAAGTTTTCTCTCATAGTCACCATTTTCACTGTTAGCTCTTCTATCAACAGCATCCATACCGTTTTGAATTAATTCAGAAAATGAATCATACATCCCAACATAAGATTTTAGGATATTTTTAATTTCACGTTTCTGAGCAGCTGAAACTATTTCTGTATCTGCATCTTTACTTGATAACAGAGGATCCCATGATTGTACTTGCATAATATTCCTTATTTGCTACCAAAGTAGCGATGATACGTGAAAAAGCTAACGCCCAAATAACGAGGCTGTAGAATTTCTCATTCTCAGCCAATATCTTTAAATAAAAACCACAATATTTCACATCCTTCTAAGATTCAATAACTTATTTTATTTTCAATAATAGTTTGGTTAAATTGCGTTTAGAGTGGATTTATAGAGCTAATTAATAAAGTGAGGTTTGATGTGGCTATTAAGGCTTAACTTTTGGTCTAATGTAAACTATTTCTTAACTTCTCTATGTTGTGAACAAGGAAGTACATTTGCCATTGAGTATTTACTTTATCTTGGCCACGTAGCGTAAATTTGTTCATGCCTTTATTGACGGTAATATTTCCAAACACGGGTTCAATGGCACCAAGTCGTTTACGAAATAACGAAGATACCCATCTTTATTAGTTTGAAGATAAAACTCAATTTTATTGAGAATTAGAATATTGGTTAGGTGCGGCGCACTGCTTCATAGCATAACGTGGACACACACCTTAAATTTCTAACAAAAAGCGAACCGTCAGGTTCTCTCTGCTTTTTCTCTTTGCCCTTGCTTTTCCTCTCCATCTAAATATTCCCGAAATAAAATAAGTTTTCCAAAATATGAGACAGGACGTCGAATAAGGGATGGTGTTCAGGGACGAATGTACATCCCGTTTTTGAGGATGAAACTTAGTTTTATTGAGGATAAGAATATTGATTGGGAGCGGCGCTCTGTTTCATTATAAGAGCGCCTACCTTTTTGACTGTTGAAAAAGGTATGGTCGCCGCAGGTGAAACAGTCTTTTAATCTTTAAAAAAAACCAATTAAGCCTGCGCCTTTTTGGCTGTTGCAAAAAAGGTATGACCGCCGAGAGGTGAAACGGCTGTAGCCACGTGTCGAGTCACGAGCTTTGAGTAAAAAAACCAATTAAGCCCTTAAAAATATTAAACCGATTATATCTAATCGCCCTTATATCTAATCGCCCTTATATTTATGAAGAATGCTCTTAGGAATATGGCAATAATCATTGGGGAAACGGGTGAGTCTTTCTTGGTGCTCTTCATCGCTTTTCACATAATTGCTCAGCGGTAGGACTTCAACAACTATCTTATTGGCGTCATCACGTTGGCTTATGTACTTAGAGGCTATTTCTAGGTGGCGTGGTTGCTTACTGTATATGCCGGTTCGATACTTTTCGCCAACATCGTCCCCTTGTTTATTAACGCTATAAGGGTCAATTATTTCAAACAAGTAACCAATAAGTTGATTCAGGTTAACCTGATTTGTGTCAAAGGTGACTTTTACGCACTCGGTATAACCATCATAACTACTATTAGTTGTGTTGCTTGAACCATTAGCTCGGCCAGCTTCTGTTGCTTGTACGCCAGGTGAGTGCTTCATAAACTCTTGCACGCCCCAAAGGCATCCACCGGCAAAATAGATAGTTTCACGCTGGGTGTTGGTATGGTTATTCTGTGGTTTTATTGTCATATTTTTTATTTTTATTTTATTTTATTTTTATTCTATTTGTAATACCGATATTTAGCGTGAAGAGGATCTATTAAAGATGGCTCGTATTTAGCTGAGAGTGACGAATGATTATCATGTGTAATGTTTCTTCGCAGTAATATACAATGCCGATCATTACATATCAACCAGACTAAATATTATCTTACGATAACCCAGTTTGGTTGTTCCAACCGATTAAACAGCTCTATGGATTTAGTCAAAGGACCACAGTTGAGATAGTTGTTAAAAGTGCAACTGCCACGTTTCCTTTACCTATAGAGCACACTGCCTAAAAGAGAAGATCTCAATGACCCGAGTTATACCAACCGCTTTGCTTACTTTATCATGCAGCATAGCCACTTGTTCAGCTGCATCTGAAGAGACGAATGACGTAAATGAAATTGAAAAAATCACCGTTGAAAGCTCTACCACGGCCAATAAAGATGCGGTAGGTACGTTTGTTTCATTAGTGTCAAACCTAGAATACGATCCGCGTGTTGATTTACAGTCTCGCAATATGGCAGAGGCTCAAGCCGATGTAACTATCCGTGGTGGCATTTTTGAAAATACCGGATTTCGTGTAGGTAGCGCGACATTACTCGACCCACAAACCGGACATTACTTTTCAGAAATTCCTATTGCACCAGAAATGCTGAGCGAAGCTTATGTACTAGCAGGAGCCGACAACGCCCTTTACGGAATGAACAGCTCTGTAGGTACTGTCTCTTTTGGTTGGAAAGCAATTGAAACCGCAGGTAGCGTTTCAATTGGTGCAGGTAATAACAACTTTAATTTACACCGAATTCACAGTGGTATCAGTATGCCAGTGGGTGATACTAACGACTGGACTCTCGGTTTTGAAGGTGAATACTCTTTCTCTGAAAGTGACGGCACAATTGACAATGGCGACCATGATTTCAAACGCTTATCTGGCCGCGTTCAACTGCTTGGCACAACATCACAAACGGATTTATTCTTTGGCTCTCAGGATAAGTTTTTGGGTTGGCCTAATATGTACACGCCATTTAATGTTAATGAAACAGAAGATTTAAGTACCCAGCTGTTCATACTTAATCACAAACAAGATTACGGCACAGAGAGTACTTTTGAAGTTTCAGCTTATACTCGTGATCACAAAGATCATTATATTTTCTCCCGTGAGAATCCAGCCGCATTTGAAGCTTTTCATGAAACTAAAGTGAACTCCATCGCCTTTGCTGGCCGTCATCATTTATCAAACCTGGACTCTCAATATAAGTCGTTTGCACTTAATTACTTTTCGCAATATATGGAAGACGAGATTGAGTCGACCACGCTTGAAAACAATTTTACGTCTCGTAAATATTATAAAGTGAGTGTATTACCTGAATACACTATGAGCTTACAAGATGAACAACAGCTAACATTCCGCCTTGGTGCAGCGTATGACGATACCAACAGAGATGACTCTGCGGTGTCATTAATTGGTGACATCATCTGGAATTCAATTAATGGTTACGGCACAGCTCAAACGGTTTACTTTTCTTATGCTGAAGCCAGTCAAGTCGCAGGTTATACGGCGATTGGAGGCAGTAACACAAGCGGCTTATTCAGAAGTAATTACGACCTTGAAAGAGAAACAACTGAAAACCTTGAACTTGGCTTTATTTTAGATGGTCAAAATTGGGGCTTTGATTCTGCCATTTTTTATCGTAAAGATAATGACTTAACGGATTGGACTTATAGCTTAAATTCAACCTCGGCTCGTTCGGCAAACCCAGTAGATATTGAGACCTCAGGTTTGGAATTACTTGGCACAAAACGTCTAGAAAGCGCTGAGTTTATAGCGAGTTACACCTTCCTTAGTAAATCGGAAGACTATGGAGTTACCGATGCAGACGCCAGCTTTTACGCATTAAATTACCCAGATCATCGCATAACATTAGGGGCTATTTGGCACCCTACTGACATGCTTGAATTCCGTGTAGACAATGAGTGGCGCAAGCAACAAGAAAACATTTTACGTAACGGTGATGACGAAGCTGTATTCACTCACCTAACGTTAAAAGTTTCTCCTCCACAGGTTCAAGGTTTGGAAGTGATTTTTGCAGCAGATAACCTTTGGAATGAATCCTTTGAAGAAATACCAGGTACGCCAGGCCGTGGACAACAATTTACTGCCACGCTAACTTATAACTGGTAGCTTATAACTGATGCTTTATTGTTAATAATAACAAAGCATCAGTAATTATTTTCAAAGCTATTATTTTCAAGGCTACAATTTCTAAGTGAGCGACAGAGACACCTTGCCTCTGTTGCTCATTTATACTTATTTAATTCATACCTATTTCATTCTAAGCTTAGCTATTTATTTTATGTTCATCTAGCTCTCACTTTTAGCCTATTCATTTTTTAGCTCTCACTTTTGAGAACCGTGCAAGAACGCCATAAATAAAATAATGCAGGTAAGACTAACAAGGTCAATATCACCGCACTTAACATGCCGCCCACCATAGGCGCTGCGATTCTACTCATGACTTCAGAGCCTGTTCCTGTGCCATATAAAATAGGCAACAAACCTACAATTATCGCAGCAGCGGTCATCATTACAGGTCTAACTCGCATTCCGGCACCATGTAGCACAGCTTGCAAGATATCGGCTTTAGTGGTGCTTATGTTTTGCTCTTTATGTTCATTGAACATCTCTTGGTAAGCCTGGTTTAAGTACACCAACATGATGACGCCAATCTCTACCGCCACGCCAGCCAAAGCAATAAAACCAACACCTACCGCAACAGAAAAGTTAAATCCTTGTAAGTACATTAACCAAATACTGCCAACCATAGCAAACGGTAACGTGCCCATGATCATGGCAACTTCAATCACATTCCTAAAATTCAAATAAAGTAGAATAATGATGATAAATAAGGTTAACGGCACAACATACATCAACTTGGCTTTTGCCCTTTGCATATATTCATATTGCCCAGCCCAAGTAATGGAGTAACCCGCAGGTAAATTCAGCTTATCGGCAAGGACTTGTTGCGCCGCCGATACATAACTACCAATATCAACTGCACCCTCGCCTTCACTTTTAAGGTCGATAAACGTCCAACCATTTAGTCGTGCATTTTCAGACTTTATGCCTGGTGGTCCATCTTCAATAAACACATGCGCCACATCACCTAATGAAATACGCTGACCATTGGGTGTCACTATTGGCAATAACGACAAGGCCTCTGGCGAGTCCCGATAATCCTGCGGGTAACGTAAATTAACCGGATAACGTTCCAAACCTTCAACCGTTTTTGTTACGCTAACACCACCTATAGCACTGGCCACAACTTGTTGGATTTCAGCAATGTTTAAACCGTATCTGGCTGCTTTTTGACGTTGAATATCGACCTTAATATAACGACCACCAACAACCCGTTCAGAATATACGGATGCGGTTCCGGGCACGTCTTTTAATAACACTTCCAGTTGTTTACCTATCTCTTGAATAACGGTTAAATCGGCTCCCGCGACCTTAATGCCAACGGGTGTTTTAATTCCCGTCGCCAACATATCTATGCGGGTTTTAATTGGCATAACCCAGGCGTTAGTCACACCAGGTAATTTAACTAAGGCATCCAATTCTTGTTTTAAGCTCTCAAGCGTTACCCCTTCTCGCCATTGATCTTTAGGCTTAAATTGAATAAAGGTTTCAATCATAGTCAGCGGTGCTGGGTCGGTGGCGGTTTCCGCTCGGCCTACTTTACCAAACACAGTTTTCACCTCAGGTACGGTTTTAATCAATTTGTCCGTTTGTTGTAATAACTGCCTAGCTTGCCCTATGGATATGCCAGGATAAGTGGTTGGCATATACATAAGACTGCCCTCATCAAGAGGTGGAATAAACTCGCTACCAATTTTATTAAGTGGATATAAACCGATAAGTAAAACAGCAAACGCCGTTAACAAAGTTATTTTAGGAAAACGTAAAACCGTTTTTAACGCGGGCATATAAACATAGATTAATAAACGATTGACTGGATTTTTATGCTCAGCAAGTACTTTACCTCGAATAAAATAGCCCATTAATACCGGCACCAAAGTAATGGCTAACGCTGCAGATGCAGCCATTGCATAGGTTTTGGTAAACGCCAATGGCGCAAACATTTTTCCCTCTTGCGCTTCCAAGGTAAATACAGGCACAAAGCTTACTGTGATGATCAACAAACTAAAAAATAACGCAGGCCCCACTTCCGATGCTGACTCGACCACCACTTTCCAGCGCTGCTCGTTAGTTAGTTCTTTGGTTAATATGTTTCCTTCTCGACTTAGCCCTTGTGGATTTGGCTCTTGTAGACTGGCCTCTTGAGATAAAAGCTTCTCCATGTGTTTGTGCATGTTTTCAATCATCACAATAGCACCATCAATCATGGCGCCTATGGCAATGGCAATACCGCCCAAAGACATAATATTAGCGTTTAGTCCTTGTAGATGCATGATGATAAACGCCGTTAAAATCCCAACCGGTAAGGTAATAATTGCGACCAAGGAAGAACGAACATGAAACAAAAATAGTAGACACACCAAGGCCACAACCGCGAACTCTTCTAACAACTTAAAGGTTAAGTTATCTACGGCACTTTCTATTAACGCCGACCTGTCATAAACAGGCACTATTTCTACGCCATCAGGCAAGCCTTTTTTAAGTTGTTCTAGCTTGGTTTTGACTCGCTCAATCACTTGTTGTGCATTCTCACCATAACGCATCACCACTATGCCGCCTACGGTTTCACCTTCGCCGTTAAGTTCAGCAATGCCTCGGCGCATTTGCGGTCCGGTGCCAATATCGGCAACGTCTTTTAACAACAATGGAATCCCCTTGTTGTTTACCCCTAGTGGAATATGCTCTAAATCTTCAATGCTTTTGATATAACCTGTAGCCCTAACTATGTATTCAGCTTCGGCCATTTCAATAACAGAGGCTCCAATTTCTTGATTACCTTGTTTTATCGCCCTTTCAATATGAGATAACGGAATACCAAAAGCTCGTAATTTGTCGGGATTTATAGTGATCTGATATTGTTTAACCATGCCGCCAAGAACCGAGACTTCCGAAACTCCAGATACCGTTTGCAGTTCATATTTTAAAAACCAATCTTGAATACTGCGCAATTGGCTTAAGTCATGTTGGCCAGTTTTATCCACTAACGCATATAAATAAACCCAGCCCACACCTGTGGCATCAGGGCCTAATTGCGGTTTAGCGTCATTCGGTAAATTTGGGGTAACTTGCGATAAATACTCAAGCACTCTTGAACGCGCCCAATACAAGTCAGTGTCATCATCAAAAATAACGTATACGTAAGAGTCACCAAAAAATGAATAACCACGTACGGTCACCGCCCCCGGTACGGACAACATGGCCGTCGTTAGCGGATAAGTCACTTGCTGCTCTACAACTTGCGGTGCTTGTCCTGGGTAATTGGTTTTGATTATGACCTGTACATCAGATAAATCTGGCAGTGCGTCAATAGGCGTTTTATTAACGGAATAAATTCCAGCCCCAACTAAAATACAGGTAGCCAGCAATACAAAGAAACGATTGTGTACTGACCATTTAATAATAGAAGCAATCATATTTTAAACTCCTAAATTAGTTACTTGAGTGAATTGAGTCGTTTGAATGATTTGAGCTAACTGAGCCTTCAACTGAATCATCATCGCTAGCTGATTCAGTCGCAAGAGTCGCTATTTCGGTAATGACAAAGTTGCCATCGTGAACCTCAAAGGTAAATTCAACCTTGTCATTAATATTGATCCCCACAAAGCTGACATTTTCAGCGGCGGTAAAGTCAACCGTAGCGGCTGCTCGCCCCCACTTTTTGATAGCAGAGCGACTTATATTGATCATGCCGTGTTCAACCATTAACGAATTCACTTTACCCGTTGCGGTTGCAGACAATACGCTAGGCATTTCCGTTTCAATTTCCATATTATGGTCTTGCATACTGCTAGCCATCACTGTTGTGTCAGAATTCATATTAACCGGATCCATGCGCTTAAAATCAGACGATTTACTCGACTCTGAATCCAATAGAAATTGAGCCGAACTCACCACCTCATCACCTTGTTCAAGCCCATTTAATATCTCAACATAATCTCCACCATAACGACCAACCTTAACGGCAATAGATTTAAAACGACCTTGGCCTAACGCCAATACTACTCGGTCTTGTCTGCCCGTTCGTATTAATGCTTCTTTCGGTATTTGTAATGTGTTTACATCACCTTGATTATGTAAAACCAATTGCGCGAACATGTTAGGTTTAAAGTCATTGTTGTGGTTTTTAATCCTTATCCGTACTTTAACCGTACGAGTTTGTGGATTTAATATAGGATGAATGTAATCCACGTTTCCTTGCCAAACCTTACCAGGTAAATAATCCAAAGTGATAGTTGCCGGCATACCAATAGCCACTTGTCCTGCTTGGCGTTCAAATACTTCCCCTTCTAGCCAAACCTCAGATAAGTCAGCAATAGACATAAGGCTTGAACCGGGTTTAACATAAAAACCTTCTCTGATATTTAAACTCTCTACCACACCATTTTGTGGTGCAAAAAAGGTAATACGTTGCTGTACTTGTTTGTTTTTTCTAAGCTCAGTAATGGCAGATGTTGGTAATTGCAGCGCCATTAATCTATTTTGAGCGGCCTTTATCAGTCTGTTATTGTCACGTTCTAATGCTAATAAAAACTCTTCCTGCGCATTCACAAGCTCCGGTGAATAGATATCATATAAAGCTTGGCCCTTTTTAACTTGTTCGCCCACAGACTTCACATGCAGCTTTTCAATCCAGCCTTCTACTCTTGGATGAATATCCACTAACCTCTCTTCGTCATGGGTAATGTAACCAAGGGTATTAATTTCTGAAGTCAAAGGTTTATAACTAACTTGTACCGTGCGTACACCTAAATTATTAATGACATTGGATGATATTTTTACCGCTCCGGCTCCAACATCTTGGCCTTCGCTTTTCCCTGTATTTTCATAAACAGGAACTAAGTCCATTCCCATCGGTGATTTACCCGGTTTATCACGACGATAATTAGCATCCATAGGGGCAACCCAATACGCTGGCGTTTTTTCTGCGTTCTCTGCTTTATCATTACCGTTACCCTTATCCTTGCTACTACTGCTGCTACTGCTAGCCGCCATGTTTTGCATGGGAGAGTCAGCAGTCTGAAACAAGCTGTAGCTCAAGATAGCAGTCACTAACGTACCAACAAAAACACCTAACATAATAGATTTAACCGTATTGCTTTTTTGTTGTTTAATTTGCTTCATTATTTATCTCCCGCAGTAACATTGTTACCGATAAACATGTAATTTAATTCAAGGTTTAATTGTTGTTCATCAACGTCTAGATTCAACTCATCTATTTCTGTGTTTAATACCGCAATGCGTGAACGTACCACTTCTAAAAAGTCACCATCGTCATTGTTATAAGCCGATAAGGTTGCTTCTGCGTTGTCATGAATTTGCGGTAACAGTTTTGATTTATATAAGCTCTGCCTGCGTTTAACCCCGTCTAATCTGGCGCTAATATTTGAATACGCCGACAACAATTCTCTAAGCAATAATAGTTTTTCAGTTTTAACCGCTTCTGTTTTAGAGATGGCAGATTGCACCTCTTTATCTTGCTTATTTTCAGTAAAAATAGGTAAGTCAAAGCTAATGCCAATAGAGAATAAATCATCTCTTTCTATTCCTGCTGCACCTGTAATAGAAGATGGCGCATCATCTCGATAACCATAACTCGCACTTACGCCCCATTGTGGTTTGTATTTTTGTTCCGCGATATGGACTTGGGTTTTTGTCGCTGTGATCTTTTTGTTTATCGCCTGCACACTAGGGTGGTATTCAAAACGTTGAATTAACGTGCTTGTCCTTACTCTTTGCGAGTCTACTCTTTGCGAGCTTTGCATCTGTTGTTGTTGTTGTTGGTGGTGTTGTTGGTGTTGCTGAGAAAACTCAGCGTCGAGTAAGTCAAATCTGTGCAAATCAATCTGAGGTAATTGCTCACCAAAATCCACGTTATATAAATCCATATAAAAATTCATATCAGCAGTTGTTGTATTAGCGGTATCAGCAAAGTTAATTAACCACTGAAATAACATGCCCTCAGATTGGCTTTTTTGTTGACGTAATTTGTCTAATCGTTCTTCCAAGCGGGTTAACTCAAGTTGCGCTCTAACAATATCTTGCTGACGAGTTCTTGCTAATGCCGACGAATAATTCGCTTGTGCTACATCCGCCAATTGTTCAAACAAAGCTCGGTTGTTTTCAATTAACGTTATGCTTTGTTGCGCTCGGTAAGCCTCTAACCATAAACGGCCAACAGTGACGGCTACCTTAGCCTCACGGTCTTGTCTTTGATAAGGGAAAGCTTCACTTTGGGTTTTATATTGCTGACTTTTAAGCGCTAACGTATCGCCCCGTGGAAACACTTGGCTAATGCCTATTTGAGCTTGAGTCATGGCCACTTGAGAAAAATCAAAACCACCAACTGGCAAGTTCGCCAAACCAAAAGACACTTTAGGATCTGGCAAGCTATTACTGGCTTGCCCCATTAATTTAAGAGCTTGTTGTTGATGAGCATTTCCGCTCAACCAAGGGTCATTTTTTTGTGCGGTTTTAATTGCCATTTCAAATGTTAAGACTGACTTAACATTTGTGTTAATGGTCTTGCTACTGTTTGTGCTGCTACTGTTTGTTCCAGATAGGTCTTGAGCGTCCACAGTTATAGTCATGAACATAGAGCCAAATGACAAATTCATTAATATGAAATTGGTGAACAACGTACTTTTATTTAAAAACATAACCACCCCAAAGGGATATCAACTATTTTGAATTGAATAGGTTATTTTTGATCTTTCTATTTACCGTGCAACTGCCAGTGCTAAAGCAAAAGCGAAAACAATTAAATAGAAAATTCAGAAAAGCCTAATACAAGAAATTAATAATCTAAATGCACCAAATTTTGGACACATTTATTCTGTATTAGCTAAGTATTGGAGGTCGGTATAAAGACGTTGAAGATAGGCTAAAAGCCAAGTTTGAAATGGAATGTATTTTTGGAGAAAAGTAGCCTAACGCTACAGGTGTTAATTCTTTAGGTAAAGTGGCAAGACTTGAACAGCCGCCAGTAAAACACTTACAGATAGTTGAACAGCAATCTTCGTTTTGTTCTTCTTGGCTAGTAGTTTCAGTTGAGTCAGCGTCAGTTAACATCAAGTGGTTCGGCATATTATGACTGGAGTGATCCATCATAGCCATACCATGTGACATTTCCTGCATTTGGCTACTTGTACTTTCCATAGCGCCCTTTTGCATGCCAGAGCCTTGCATAGTCATTCCTCCCATACTCATCATTTGATAAGGCATAACAGTAGACGCCATTGTTTGACCTATAAAAGTCAGACAAATGAGTAATACCATTAATGTTTTAGAGAAGGTCAATGTCACAAGGAGCCTGTTAGTTTAGTGTTATTAATTTTTAAACTGTGCTTACTTAACTTAATAATTGTATTTGCTTACTTTTGTTAAAAAAGTGCCGTTTAAACACAAGTCATTAAGTTAAGTGTTCAATCGTACACCTATTTTTAATAGATGTACTTATTTTTTAAAGCTGTCTCTATTTTTTAAAGCTATTCCAGGGGCCAGTTATTGCGACGGTTTTAGTTGGCGATTGTATATTTACAAATAGGATCTTCCCATCAGGAGAAAAACAAGCACCCGCAGTTTCAGTTTGCAAAACTAATTGAGCAAAATTATATACTTCCCCACTTGGCGTAACACCACGTAAATGATTATCAACAATATCTGTGTATTGATCTTCACACACAATTAAATGGCCATTGGGTGCTACGGTTAAATTATCACCAAAATTAAAAAATGACTCATCCGTACTTTCTACAAATAACTGAATTTGTCCAGGACTGGTATCTTCTTTATCTGTACCTTCAAACTCTGAAGGTTGATATTTCATTACCTGTCCTAGTTGTTTTTTACCACCATTTGAACAACAAAAATACAACTCATTCTCGCCCCAATGTATACCTTCACCTCGTGCAAATACAGCAGCACCGTCTTTATAACCGCGACGTCTTAAATCATCATTTGGACTTTCAGGCTCATCCAAATCAATCCACTCCACCGACATATTGGCATGTAACGACATTGTACGTTCATTCCAGTTACGAGAGTCAAATTGTGACTGGCCTTTAACAACCATAGCTTGTAACTGACCACCTTTATTAAGCTGACCAGCTTGGTTTGGAATAAAGCGGTAGAATAAACTGTCACCTCTATCTTCCGTAAGGTAAACAATTCCGGTACGGGGATCTATCGCTGCGGCTTCATGATTAAATCGCCCCATTGCTATCAAAGGTTCAGGTTTTATTAGTCCTGTAGCAGTTGCTGGCACGTCGAAAATATAGCCATGTGATTTACCTAAACCATCACGTTGATCTAATACGGTTTCTTCACATGTTAACCAACTTCCCCAAGGCGTAACCCCACCAGAACAATTTCTTATGGTGCCGCACAGCGACAAATATTCCTGTTCTCGTTTATTGTGTTTCACGTTATAAATGATATGGCTGGTTCCACCTGGTAAGGCAACACCGTTATCAAATACATCATAGGCTAAATCAGTTTTATGAGATTGAATACTTGCAGATTCTTTTTTTATACTCTTAGGAGATAATTCATGATTACGAACAAGCGCAACACGTTCATCATCTAAAGCAATACAGCCCATTCCGTCGGCTTTATCTGGTACGGTTAATCCATCATCCATCTTGTCACCAAACTCAGAAATGATCTGGTAGCTAAAGCCAGCTGGTAGATTCAAAATCTTATTAGGATCTGGTAGTAACGGACCATAAGCAGGAATAGTGCTTGGCATATCAGGTATTGATACTTTACCAAAAGCACTGCGAGCAAAACCAGCAAAAGCAAGGCTGCCTGCGCCAAGTAAAAACGATCGTCTAGATGTCATAATGATCTTCAAATTAACTGTAGGATTTCAATAAATAATAAAGGAAAACACAATTAAGAAATATAACAAGTTAACGATTTCATAAAACGATCATATTCAGAAATATCTAAAATTGCGCTTTAATTTAACTTGCTGCTCTTTATTGAATTTAAGCTACCTTACTTTTTAAGTGATCACTTTTAAGGCTTTTCACCTAGTCACTAAAATCTAACTGAGCGTTTTTAACGCTCTGTGTTCTTTAGCTAATTTATCTGGCGTTATGCCAAACGTTTTTTAAATGCAGTGGTAAAATTAGCCACATGTGTATAACCAGTCATAAAAGCACCATTAATTACGAAGGTGATTAGTGCTTTGTTATTATGCTTCGTTATTATGCTTCGTTATTATGCTTCGTTATTAGTGCTTCGTAGTTAATAGCGCTTTTTATCCATGGCCAAATTAAGCTAATTTTGAGTTGAAAAAACCTATGGTTCTAGACCATGCTAAATCAGCATTTGCTTGGTCGTAACGGCCAGTTGAGTCATTATGGAAACCATGTTTTGCGTTTTCATACATGTGCATAACGTATTCAACGTTATTGGCTTTTAAGTCTTTTTCATACTCAGGCCAAGACGCATTAACACGTTCGTCTAATTCCCCTAGTTGGATCATTAACGGCGCTTTAATATTTTTGCGTAATTCTTTACTTGCAGGTGTGCCATAAAACGGCACGCCAGCATCAATTAATTTACTATCAACTGCCGCTAAGTAGTTCACCATGTAACCACCAAAGCAGAAACCAACCACACCTAACTTATCGTTTGATAATTCATGAGATTTTATAAAATTAGCCGCCGCAACAAAGTCCTGTTCAATCTTACTTCTCTCTAAAGAGCGCTGCATAGAACGGCCTTCATCGTCATTCCCTGGATAACCGCCTAATGGGAATAATGCATCGGGTGCAAAAGCAATAAAGCCCGCTTTAGCTAAACGACGAGCCACATCTTTCACATAAGGATTTAGGCCTCGATTTTCATGTACAACAAGCACCACCGGCGCTTTTTTAACTGGCGCATCACCTGTGTTTGTCGTTATTGATTTAGGAAGAACCAAATAACCTCTGCCCTCTCCATGACCTTGTGGTGATGGGAAGTTTAAATAAGTTGCCGTGATCTCAGCATCATTAAACGACACTTGCTCTGCTAAGGCGTAATTTGGAAATAACGCCCCCGTAAGCGTGGTCATTGAATATCCTAGCGCCACTAACCCTGTTAGTTTTTTCATAAAAGTACGACGGTCCATACCACCGTGAGCGTATGAGTCATACCAATCAAATGCTTCTTCGGGAATGTTTTTATTATTGTTATTCATGAGGTTCCTCTGAATTTATTTTGGACGCTGTCAGTTATAACAGAGCATTATCAACAGTGGATAAATATGCAGCAATTAAATAACCTTTTCAAAACTATTCTATAGACCACATAGAATATAAGTTGAATGGATAATCTGGGCCGGGCTAATTTAATCCAACATAAAATAAGCTACACAGAATCAATTCCAATTACAGTGTTTAAAAGCTTACAAGTCGTTGGGCTTAACTAATTTTGGCAAGAGACTAAAGATAGAGGGGGCAAAGGAATAAAATGGCCAAATAAAAATGCCAATCAATAATGATTGGCATTGTGTAAACTTGTATTACAGTAGTTTTGTCTTACTGCAGCTTAGTATCAAACGTTAGTATTACATCATCAACTTTTTAAATTCAGCATCTGAATACAGTTGACTTAATAACTGCTTAACCAATGTAGGGTAAGAGTTTTGAGCGTTTGGAATAGCGATGCTGCCAATAAAAGACGAATCCCACTCAATTTTAGCCGTTAATGTTTTGTTAAAAACAGTGTCTGTATTTTTAGATACAGTAAATTCAACCGTCATGATCCCATCGCCTACACTAAAACCAGACGCATCCAAATCATTCTCCGTAATTTTTGCAGTTAACAACAAAGGAGAAAGTGGATTAAACAAAGACGCTTTTTTGAATTCTAATTGAATAGCATCTTCAAGATAGTCTGCATAAGATGCATTTACTGGAGACTTTAATTTAGAACCACGAAGTGAGATAGAGTTTAGCTTTTTATTTGCTAAGACAAAATCCCCCGTATTTATCTCTTGTTTGTTTTGCTTTAACACATTTACATTGTCTACGTTAGCTGTGTATTTGGGAGCAACAATAGTACATCCGCCCAACCAAACTACTGCTAATAATATGCTTAATATTTTCATTCTAATTTTCCTTAATTAATGGCTAAATATGATAATTCAGTTTTGTTAAATAAGCCTTGGTCTTCCAACATTAGGCTGTATTGTAATTGTTTATTTTCAATCATTTCTTTAAGTGCATCTCTAACCATATTGCTGATGGTTTCGTCGAATGCTTTTTTCGGTGTGTTCCCCATAGCAGGAATAAACCAAATACCGATCATTGTCTTAATTGTATCGGTTGAACCATGAGAATATGATGCTGCTGGAGTAGCTGTGGTTAATAGTTCAGCTTTTAATGTATATTTGTCTGTAGCAAAGCTAGGTATTACTCCAAAAGTAAATCCAGTTATAAAGCCAGCAATTGCTGCTCCACCTTGATTTTCAACATGGTTATAAAAATGTAATTTAATAACATGTTCCGCATTGGCAGAATTAAATTCATCAATGGTATAAGAATTAAATAATTTAGCTGCATCAATTTCTCTTTTTACAATTTCTGTTAATGCAGGAACTGAACTTGTTAAATCGATGGCACTATCTGATTCAGGATTACCTCTAAAAAACTTAATATCAAAAGCAACGGTAGGTTTAGACTCATACTGTTGAACGTCTGGCAAATCAACCTGAGCTAGTTTCTTCCCCGGGAAAGATGCACAACCACCTAACATTAATGTTAAAAAAGTGATTAGTAATATAAGACTTCTGTTCATACTTCAATTTCCATATATTGTTTATAATTATAGTTAATTACTATTAACCAAATTATATTGCCTTATTTATTAGCAACTTAAAAGCATTAATTACAACAGTATATTTTATTACTTAGTTAATAAAATATCAGTTAGGCAGCACTATGACACCTAGTTGCTCAAATAATTGCTCTTGTTGCCAGTCACAAATCTTTACGCCGTTTAAGTTAACGCGGCGGACATCCAAGCCCGTTAATTCGCAATTGGTTAAGTCACAAAACTCCATATTAAATTGCAGCCAACTCTCAGGAGAAAATACACCTCGGCTTAAATCAGAGCCTTTAAAAGACGCATTTTGTAAATTAGCCCCAGTCCAGCGATTTTCAAATAAATCACACTTTTCAATACACTGTTTTTCAAAGTCGGTGTAAGCCAAATTACAGCCTGTAATGTACACAGAACAAAAGTAACTTTGCCTAGATATCTGATTCACAAAATTGGTTTTTACAAAGCTAGCACCTTGTAAGTCACATTCTCTAAACTCTGCACCAAAACCATTGGCACCCAAAAAGTTCGCCATACCTAATTTACACGAGTTAAAACTCGCATCACGTAAGTCGGTATATTTAAACTGACAACCAATACTGTCGCCACTTTCAATAAACTTACAGTTAATAAATTTAGCATCTGTTAAGTCAGCAAAACTAAAGTCACATTGATAAAAATTACAATTTTCAAATCGCTGCTCTTGTAAGTTTTGTTTGGAAAAGTCATGTTGATGAAAGGTTTGTTCGCTGGTCATTCTGTATCCTAAAAAATGCATTTCAATTAACTTTAATTGACTAAGGATCAACTTAAGCAGAAATATTTGACGCAAGACTAGCATTGCAAAACAGCAACAATCAAGCAGATAAAAACCGCTAAATTTGCATTTATAACTAGGTGTTAAATATCAATTTAAAGGCAGCTAAGAGTGGCGAGAACCGAGTTGCGAGGAAAAGCAGCCGTAAGCCGTAAGTCAATCGAAGAGCAGTTACGAGTGGCGAGAACCGAGTTGCGAGAAAAACAGCCGTAAGCTGTAAGTCAATCGAAGAGCAGCTAAGAGTTGCGAGGAACTTATCCCCTATTAGCTAACAACACTGCCAAGTTAATTAAATGCGATTAGATTGGCAATACCTTAGAAGGAAAATCAGTTAACTCTATATAAATAGAGTCAACGACTAAGACCGACCTTGTAAATAAATCTGTTACAGGGTCTAAATACCCTTTTTATTCTAAAACATAAGGATATACAAATTTAGTATTTAGAACACTGTCATTTTGGATTTCTCCCCAACAAGTCACGTCTGCATTGCTATAATGTGCACAACTTTGGTTCTGACCAACACTAATTTCTATAATGTCCTTTAACCCTGCAATATTCACAGGAGTGTAGGCATCTGTTGTCGTACCATCACCTAGTTGCCCATTATCATTGTCGCCCCAACATTGTACTGTGCCATCACTTCTCATAGCACAACTATGATTAGTGCCTAAACTAACTTGAGTAGCATCGGTTAAGTTTATTACAGTAACAGGTACATTTGAGTTATCCGTTGTATTATTCCCCAGGTTTCCTGAAGTATTATCCCCCCAACAAGCAACTGAAGTGTCACCTTTTATCGCACAACTATGATTACTGACAACACTAATAGAAGTCACTCCAGTTAAAGAGTTAACATCAACAGGAACCGAAGAATCTGCATTTGTTCCATCACCAAGTTGTCCTCTGATGTTACTGCCCCAACACACAACAGACGAATCATTTTTTAAGGCACAACTATGAGAATTTCCCAATTCAATCGTACTTACATTAGTGAGGTTTAATACATCTACAGGAACAGAAGAGTTTCCCGTTGTCCCATCTCCAAGTTGTCCGCTAGCATTATTCCCCCAACAAGATACGGTACCATCGTTTTTAACAGCACAACTATGATAATCCCCCAAACTAATATCAACTACATCGATAAGGTTTAAAACATCAACAGCTATAGCCGAATCATCCGTTGCATTATTACCAAGTTGTCCTCGATTGTTATAACCCCAGCAAGATACGGTACCATTGTTTTTAACGGCACAGTTATGATTATAACCTACACTAACATCAGTAGAATCATCGGTATTATTAACCACGCTAGGAAGTGATCCCACAAACCCTATTTCACCATTACCTAATTGACCATAGTAATTACGCTCCCCCCAACAAGTAACAACTCCATCAACCGTCAATCCGCACTGATGGGTATTACCTATTCCTTGGTTTGAGATACCTGTTAATTCAGAAGTAGTGATAGGCGTTGTTGTATTTTTAACATCTTCATATCCGAGTTGACCATTCCCATTATACCCCCAGCAAGTAACTGAATTATTATTTTCCAATGCACAAATATGATCAGCACCAACACTGGCAGTTTTAAAATCATTTCCTTTGGTTATCAACGTTGCCGTTGAAATATTATCACTTATAGAAGCGCTAATTAGATTATCTTCATTATAACCCCAGCAGTAAGCATCACCGTCATTAGTAACTGCACAACTGACGTAGTTACCTAGATTAATAGATGCAACATCTGTAAGACCACCAACGGTCGTAGGAACTAAAGAATCATCAAACGTTCCGTTACCAAGCTGACCAGAATCATTAGATCCCCAACACGCCGCTGTACCATCAGTTTTTATAATACAACTGCTATCGCCACCTACACTAATAGCACTAACATTATTTACATTTGAAGTATTAACAAACGTTGAAGAATTATCGGTTGAACCATCTCCAAGTTGACCCGAGCTATTGTAGCCCCAGCAAACTACATCATTAACACCTTTAACTGCACAAGTATGGCCTCCCCCAGAACTAACTGCCGTTGCGCCAGTAAGACCCAACACATTAACAGGAACTAAACTATTTGTTGTTGTTCCATCTCCGAGTTGACCTGCAAAATTGTTTCCCCAGCAAGCAACTGTAGCGTCACTTTTTATCGCGCAATTAAATGCATAGCCGGATGTAATTGCAATGACATCCGTTAGCGTAGCAACCGTAACCGGAGTTAAACTATCAACAGTTGTTCCATCACCTAACTGTCCGCTATTATTTCTTCCCCAACAAGCAACTGTACCGTCGCTTTTTAAAGCACAACTATGACTGCTACCTGTACTTACATCGATAATATCGGTTAAATCAGGTACTGCAACTGGAGAGCTTGAGTGATCCGTTGTGCCATTTCCGAGTTGTCCTTCGTAATTTTCCCCCCAGCAAACAAGAGTTTGATCTTCTGTAATCGCACAATTATGGTTATCACCAGAATTTATTGAATTAACCAGTAGTTTACTGGCGTACTCTAAACTTTGAGTTTGAACTTGATTTGATTTTTGGTGTGAAAACTCCAAATCATAACTACCCGCAGGTAACAAAGGAGTTGTAAAATATAATTCGTGTGGACTTTGTGAAGTAATATCAAGAGGGATGTTATTTAACGAAACATTCATAGCACCGTCTAACTCACTACCTGAGACTTGCACTTGAGAGCCATCAAATAATACTTTTTGAATAATAGATGTAATAGAGAAAGGCTCAACATATTCATCAACTACTTCTTCAGCTTCTTCCTCAGTTGCTTCTTCAGTTTCGTCCTCGGCTTCTTCAGTTTCACCTACTACAACTTCTTCTATCTCATCAATAATTTGTTCAGAATCGTTAGACTTACTGCAGCCTGTAACAAACACACTTATAAATAATAAAGTTACTAAATACTTCATTAGTAGCACAACCCTTTTAATAAACTGACAAAATTGTCAACTTGATACTTTTGATGTCAAAATTTAACCTGGATCATACCAATCAGTAAAGCATTTGGGAATAGCTTATTTTATTATGGTTTGCTTATATTTCTTATACAAATAACGGCTTGATAAAATGTAATCGGTGAAATTTAACACTAGCCCAACAACACACTGCCAAGTTAATAAAATGCTGTTAGACTAACGTCTCTTCATAATGAAGATAAACCGCCCTTTACACTTCAAAGGAGAAGATAAGATGGCAAAACGTAAAATGAGTAACGGGAGCAAAGCCCAGCAGCTTTCAGTAGCAAAGCTTAAAACCGACACCACCTCAACGTCAAAAACAACTGACCTTGGCCGCGGCACAATAAACCACAGCGCACTTGGAGCATTGGTTACCAGTAAAGTGTTTAGAATGAGAGTAGAGAAAGCAAAAAAAGGAAAAGGCGCATTTAGCCGTAAAGCAAAACACTCAGGGAAAGAGTGTTATCAAATAGCCGCTTAGCTTTTATTTTAGCTTAGCGATTATTTGATAATACTTTTGGAGTTATACAGCTGCGAGTGGCGAGAACCGAGTTGCGAGGAAAGCGAAGAAAAGCGAAGAAAAGCCGCTAGATTCAATCCTCAATCAAGTTTAAACACACCATAAATCAAGTCATACTTTTCTGAGTAATCAGTAAAGTCTGCAATTTCTCTAGCGCCTTTATTTAAATCTACGGCAGCTTCATTTGAATACTCTTTAATCCACTTATCCGTAAGGCTTTTCTTCCAAGAGTCCGCCAAAATTAGGCCGTATGCACATTGAGGAAGCGGTTTATCTCTGTCATCAAAAACGGATTTGAACTGCTTTTTCAGAGCTTCACTGTTGAGCTTTTTGATATCACGGTCTATTGCGCCAAAGTTGTTTGTAATTGCAGAGTTTCTTTTAGCTTCTATACAAAGTAACCAATCATTTAAAAAAAGACTTCTAATAAATGTATACAATACTTTGTTCTCCAGACTAACAAACAAACAAACTATTAGCGTGAATTATTAATTAAAAAACACATTAATTATGCTAATAAACGCAATATTAATCGTAACTTAGCAATTGATTTCATCATAAACAATTTAATTTAATTCTGAGGCGCCGCCCCGCTTTATTACACCGTAAGGTGAAATACAGAGGTTCATAACTAAGAAAACTTATAATTAACACTCCAGGTTAAATATCAGCCAATAAAAAGCAAAAAAGAACACCAAAATGTTCTTTTTTTAACGTATCTCAAATCAATTAAACAACGAGATATTACCTTACTTTTATAAACCAGTTACCACTTGATAATCGGCAACTAAACCCACATTCTCTATTTGGGCAGGTAAGATATCGTCTGCTGTATTAATTATCCCATCTCTACCATAAGAGCGAATGTGATAACTGTTTTCATCAATAATCTCATAATAATAAAACCTTGCTTGATCCATATTGACTTGTGCAGCATCGTATAAAAAGACAAATGAATTTTCAGGAAGAGACTTTTGTAATACATCAAGTGATTCTGGGTATTTACCATTTTGAATTTTATAAAATTCTATTGATTGTACAGCTGACGTAAGTTGCGTTTTTGCCATTTTGGCTCTGAGTTCGTCATAAACGCCACCTTCTTGGACAAAACCAAAATAACCAAGAGAGCCGTATATAACTACCGTAAGGAGAATGCCTGCAACACCCACAATTATTAATTTAAGATTCTTGGCTGTAACCCCCCAAACAATGGCGATAATTCCAAATAAAACACCTATCAGTGGGATAAAAGACAACCCACACACGGCGAATCCTAGACACCCTATGGATTTTTCCGATTGTTTAAATTCTTGATTATTGTCTAACATCTGCTCCGTTATGAGCCTGTTCACTTCATTAAAACGATCTGGGTATGCTTCTTTATCGATAGTATTTCTAACGTCGATAAGTTCATCAAGAGTATACTTTGAGTAGTCAATATTGGAATCCATAGCGGAACATCTCCTTTGTGTTATACAGCCTTATTATTAGGCTAAAGATTAACTACGACAATAACGTAGAAACCCACTTTAATTAGTACAAACATTTAAGTCAACTTTTGTTCGGGAACCGTCATGTTCGCTCTACTTTTTCTCGTAACTCGAAACCCGCCCTCGTTGCTGAACTCGCTTTTTCTTACAACTTACAGCTTACAACTGCTTTTCCTCGTACCTCGAAGCCCGCTACTCGCAGCTACATTATCCACTTCCACCAAATAAACACAGCCAAAAACCCGAACAAATAAACAAGTCCCATCCAGCTTAAGACTTTCATTTTTGGTGTTAAGGCTAACTTGCCAGTTAACTTGGATTTAACAATTAAGCGATAGTTAAGTAATGCAAATATTGGGGTGGTGATAAATGCCAGTGCCATGGCAAAATTAAGCATGGTCATTAACTGTGCGGTAAAAAACAATAAAATCACCATAGCGACTGTGCTGACGCCTACCATCCAACCAATGTGGTTTTTAGGTTGGTCTAGTTCTTTGTTTTGCAGTAATAAGTTGGCTTCTGATAATGAACGGCAGTAACCGTCTATTACGGTAATCGTGCTGCCAAAAATACAGAAAAACGCAACAACGGCGATTAAATAACGCGACCACTCACCTATGGTGTGTGCATACATGCTTACCAATTGATGGGTGAATTTCGCACCTGAATTACTGAGTGTTTCACCATTGCCGTTTAACACTAAGGCACCTAAGGCTAAAAAGACGATGGCTAATAATGCGGTGCCAATATAGCCGACATTAAAGTCGAACAAGGCTTCTTTTATGGTGACGTCTTTTTCTTTTCTTTGGTTTTTTAACCACATTGAGGTTAAAGAAGACACTTCTATTGGTCCTGGCATCCAACCCATCATGATGACAATAAAGCCAATAGATGCCATATCCCAAACACTTGGTGGTTGATAATCTGCGGGTGCTACCGGGCCATTGGCAATCGCCATAGCTAAGGCACTTAATGTGGCTACCACTAGCGTTAACATGATCACTTTTGATAGTGTATCAAGTAGCTTATATTTCCCTGCGAACAAGATAGTTAAACAAACCAATAAGATGATAGCGGCGTTAGCTGTCATGGAAAGCTCAAAGGGGGAAAAGTAACTGAGTAAACTGGCACAAAACATTAACAATGCGGCGGTGCTTACAATAGACGCTATCACCATTAAAACAAAGAATGTCCATAAGTAACCACGGCCTAATTCGCTATAACCCTGGATAAGGCTTTTGCCTGTGCCCATAGTGTATTGCACTCCGGCACGGAAAAATGGGTATTTAAACAGGTTAACCAATAAAATAATGATGGCTAATTGCCAACCATAAATAGCCCCTGCTTTGGTTGATGCCACTAAATGCGAACCACCTACTGCGGCGGTTGCCATCATAACGCCGGGGCCAAAGCTGTTAATTATTTTTTTAAAACGGCCTGTGTTATTTATTTCTAAGCTTTTTATCTCAGGGCTGGGCGTCGCTGAATTTTCCATGCAATTGATCTTCTATTATTTTTATAAGTCTTAAAGCTTCCTTCTATCTCTGGGCTTTGTGACTGATTTTATTGTTATTGCGAGAACTATATTGTGAACTGTTTTTTAAAGCAACGAGTATTAACCCCCACAGATTCGCTCTGATGTGACTCGTAACTCGGTACTCGGTACTCGCAGCTGATCCCTAATAACATGGACACCCACCTTAAATTTCTAACAAACAACAAAACGCCATATTCACTCTGCCTTTCCATATCTTTGTAATATCATTTCGACTCAAAAGTCAGGCATAAAAAAAGGTAGCCTAGGCTACCTTTTCTTATTCCAGAAACATTTTTTACTTATAAGACTTATCTATTAGCCTTATCTATTCTGCTAATTTGCCGCTAAGTCAGTAATATTAACTTGCGTATTGAATCTGCCGTTGGTTAACGCATTGTTCATTTTTTCTGGTGAATCACCAAACTCTTGCACAAAAGCTAAAATATTTTGATTGTTACAAGTCACTTTTTCGGCAATGTATTTTTTGCTTAAACCCGACTCTTTAATTACTTTATGCAATTGAATTTTGCTTTTACCTGCAGCAGCAGAACAAATCTTTGATGTTACATAATCATCTGCGGCTACAACTTTACTGGCCGCGTTTGCCATACCGATAGTTGATAAAGTTAATACGATTATTGTAAGTGTTTTAGTCATTTTTTGTGTAAGTGTGTTCATAATAGTCATCCCTTAGTTAAGTTACTTGTTAGTTTGCAACCGAGATGCCATATTTTATTTACGCTACTTTTCAAAGACTTAACAAAACAAAAGCTATTTCACGCCTATTTTATATAATTACAAAAACCACAAAATGGTTATATTAACCACAATTTAGTATTGAATTATTGTATACCTTGGCTAAGATCCATGTTGTAAAAGATATCTACTAAATACTCGCTAAAAAATTAGATATTAAGACCTGCGTTATAAAAAGCTAGTTACCAAAAAAGCTCTCTGCAAACCTTGTATGAATTCTGCTGTCCGTTTATCAGAATTTTTAATGATCAATTTACGTTTAACAAACAAGCAAAGCACAAATCCTGTCCAACACCTCTTACCAATCAATAACTTATTTACTAAATAAAGATCTTCCATATACTCTCGTCTGTTAACAAACTTCATCTCCTCATTCTGATTTAGGGCTTTTATTATGTTTGGAAATCGTTTTGACAGTGTCGACCTAAAAGGTGATATTTTTGGTGGTGTCACCACTGCAATTATCTCTTTACCATTAGCGCTCGCTTTTGGTGTCGCCTCTGGTGCTGGCGCTGAAGCTGGGCTTTGGGGCGCTATTATGGTTGGCCTGTTTGCTGCACTTTTTGGTGGCTCTACCACGCTTATCTCAGAGCCCACAGGCCCCATGACCGTTATTATGACGGCAGTGTTAACCAGCATGATGGCAAAGTACCCTGAAACTGGGGCCGCAATGACTTTTACTGTGGTTATGATGGCCGGTGCTTTTCAAATTATACTTGGTACGCTTAAACTCGGAAAATATGTAACCTTAATGCCTTACAGCGTTATATCAGGCTTTATGTCTGGTATTGGTGTGATATTAATTATCTTGCAGCTTTCACCTCTGCTGGGTCACTCAGCGCCTTCTGGCGGTGTTATTGGCACGTTATCAGCCTTGCCTGCCACCTTGTTTAATCTAAAATTCAGTGAGCTATTTTTAGGTGCGCTTACCTTAGGTATATTATTTTATTTTCCGAAAAAATATAGAAAGTTAGTGCCAGCACAATTGGTGGCTTTAGTGGCTGTCACGCTTATATCTATAATATTATTTGATACCGACACCATCAGACGTATTGGTGAAATCCCAGCGGGTCTTCCATCAATCGTTATTCCTCATTTTAATGCTGACATGTTCACCATCATGGTTATTGATGCGTTGGTGTTAGGCACATTAGGCTGTATTGATACGTTATTAACTGCGGTTATTGGCGACTCGCTTACTCGTAAAGAACACGACTCAGATAAAGAACTCAGAGGACAAGGTTTAGCCAATATGATCTCTGGTTTATTTGGCGCACTTCCAGGAGCAGGTGCAACCATGGGCACAGTCACAAATATCCAGGTTGGCGCAAGATCGCCCCTATCCGGTATTGTCCGTGCGGGTGTGCTGGCGTTAGTGGTTCTTGTTGCTGGCGGCTTAACCGAACCCATTCCAATGTCGGTGTTAGCGGGTATCGCCGTTTATGTTGGCTTTAATATTTTGGATTGGAGTTTTATCCAACGTGCTCATAAAGTCAGTATTCATGGTATGGCGATTATGTACGGCGTTATGTTCCTTACCGTATTTGTCGACTTAATTGCGGCGGTTGGCCTTGGCGTGTTTATTTCAAATATTGTGATTATTGAAAAACTGAGCAAAGAGCAAGCCCGAAAAATTAAAGCGATTAGTGATGCGGATGAAAACGACGTGCCGTTAACCGATGATGAACGCCTGTTGTTAGATAAAGCCAATGGTAAAGTTCTATTCTTTTACTTATCTGGCCCTATGATCTTTAGTGTCTCTAAAGCGATAACACGCCAACATAATCATATCTCTGACTACCAGGTGATGATTTTAGATTTAACCGACGTTCCTATGATAGATGTAACCGTTGGCTTAGCTCTGGAGAATGCGGTAAAAGATGCATTGGACGCAAACTGCGAAGTGATATTGCTGTGCGAACACACACAAACCCGTCAACGTTTAGAGAAATTGAATATATTGCAGTTAATTGCTTCAAACGGCAGTTTGGCTAAACATGAATTTAAAAGCAGAAGTGAAGCGTTGCAAGCGGCGCTTGAGCATGTAGAAAATAACAAAGCAGAAACTAATTAAAGAATGTTATTACTTCAACTATATACGCTAGGTTAATTACCTAGCGTATAAGATCAGTTTTAGTGTTAAGGATTATTCAACAAACTTATGTGCACGAGGCTTATCTTTCCCGCCACCTTTATGACCTCCTCCTTTATGTCCACCAGGAGCAAACCAAGGGCCTACGCAGCCGGATAAAAACATAACAATAACCACAGACACTATAATTTTTTTCATATTTACCTCTACATAATTAAATAAAACGCTTCACTTACCGCTGCTGAAAAATAAGGCAATCAATACTTACTTTAGTTCCACTAATAATGCAAAGCCTACTTCTTAACTTATACATACGGGCTCAAAACAATGAAAAACTTAGAACTAAAAATGCTTCAAACTCTTTAACAAGTCGTGAGGTATTAAATGGCTTATCTGCTAACGCCCATCAGCCCTATCATTGAGAGAACAGGGCTAACTGTGGGGGGCGGTGTTTTTCTTTTTAGCTAATGCAACTCGATAATATTCAATTAAAATTATAGAAAACCAGCCTATTGTGTATGCGAGTAGATCTAACCAATCAAATGTAGCTCCTATAATAATTCGGGCGGCCTTAATGTGCTCTAGGCCGAGAATAGTTACTAGATCAAAAAACTGTGCAACTTCAACAGAATACGAAAAAAACAAAACCGCATGAGCCAGTTTATAACTTTGCAGTTTGATAAATGATTTTAAAAATAAGTACATCCATCCAACCACCAATACATCCCCCAGAAAAGGCCGAATAAATTGGTCATTAACAAATAATGCGATGTACACCAGTACCAAAAACAAAGCACAACTGGCAAAGAAATACTTTCGATTAAATAGAACCATTTACTTGTTACCTTTACATGCGGCCGACTTTTTCATACGACTTAATCTTTAAAATACTCACCCAATATCCTTTGCTAACATTAAGCTCTCCAAGTACCTCAATAAGTATAAAAACCAAGAAAGCAGAATTCAGGATCATCATAAACAAATTAATATTGGCATTTTCAGCACCAAACTTGTAACCAATCGCCGCATATTGATACACAGCTATAATGCTTAATGACAAAGCTAAGAACTCCGAGCTTCTGATCAACTGGCCTTTTTTCGTATTAAACTCTGAATAATTAAGCGCATTAGTAATAGCTCGCCCGTAGCGCTGCACTGCTATATATAAGATACCTAAAGATAAAAACTGTAATTGCCCTATCCAGCCATCTGACAATAGCCAAAAATCATAAAACCCATGAATAAAACAAGCAACTATAAAAGCAAAAACAAAATAACCGGCACTATAATTTATATCGCCTTTATATTTTCCGTACATTAATCCGTAAGCGACAAATGACGTTAGCGCCATATGTAAGATAGTTGCAGAAGTAGACCTACTTAAAACGTCATCCAACCCAGCTTGATGGAAGTACATAAGATTTTCCATAAAAGCAAAACCCAGTGCGCATACAGAAGCGTAAACGATGTAATCCATAGACTCGTTAATAATATTAGTAAATCTGAGGATGATCAGAAAAGGCAGTATTTTTAAGGTTTCTTCAATAAGACCAATGGCAAAAATAGAATACAGTAAGTCATTTAAATAATTACCGTTTAACTGCCATCCTAAACTGACAAAATAAAAATCATATAGTGGAGTTGCCAACATAGAAAAACCACTACCTAAACATAAAGCAAACAGGATATGCTTTAATTTTTCAGTTTCGTAAACGTCTACCCAAAGGATAAATACAATCCAAAAGGCTAAGATCAATAACGCACCAACTAAGCCTGTTGTTGTCACGTTCCCTAACGAAAACGCATAAGCCGAATAGTCTTTTACATTGCCATTTTTAAGCAAATGATGGCGTATTACCCGCTCAGATATGTATTGTTTGGCTTCTGTATTTGACAACAGTTTTATTAATTTGTCTTCTTCTCCACTGGCTTCATACACTTTGGCTAAGTTAGAATATGCACCAGATAGATTCCCTTGAGCTTCAATTTCTTTTAAAAAATACGTTTCGGCGATAACATAATGCTTCTTAGTTAAATATATATAACCAATGGAGTTATTTAAGTAATGCAGCTTAGTGTTTTTAACTTTTAAATAACGAAGTAACGCATTGTCATCATTACCTTTTATGGCCTCCATATAGCCTATACCATAATAACCAATATCAGATAATTCAGCATGATTAGTGGATGCAAATGTTGCGTATTGAAGTGCTATTGTTTGGTCGTCTCGGTATGCACTTTTGCCAATTTTTTTAGGTCTGTTAAAGTGGCTGCGGATTTTACTTCTATGTAATTTTATATTAAACGGATCAGCGTTAATCAGCTCGTCGTACACGTTTTCAGTTTTAATATAATTACCAGCCAAAGCGGCATTGTCAGCTTCTTGTTGTAAAGTCAGATCCTCAGAGGAGAAGAAAACGTTAACGACTAAAATACCAATTAAAAAAGGGACAACGAATAAGAACAACCATATTCCTCTCATTTAATTTTTTCCATTCTTATGTTGTTGCTATAGCTAGTTATATTAACATTTTTCGAGTGTTCTAGCCCACTAAAAACACACCAACAGCCACGAGAGCAATAAGGAGCGCAATAAATAATAGCTTTGAAAGTAAAAGATCCCAACGCCTTTTGGGTATCTCATGAGCTGGATATTCTAACCCCCAACATTTTTGATTCGCATATTGCACTAGCATGTCTGGCGTTATTGGTATTCTGGCAACACGTTTATTGGGAGGGAGAAAGATAATTCCAAATAGACTTGAAGCTTCTTCAGGAGAATGAAAATACCAAAGAAAGTCATCAACCTTCACACTATAGTTTTCTGCAAACACCTCAACAAGCTCAAATAGATCGTCACCAAACACACCAAAATCCTCGAATAAATCTGAGTCTGGTTTTAATGCCTTAACGTCAATCCCTAGCTGTTGTTCTAGAAACAGATAAATATCTTTTAATACAATCATATTTTAGCGTTCGTTCGTTCTTTATTGTGTGAAATTGCTGTGTGAAATTACTGTGTGCAATTTGCGTGTAATTAGGCGCTGTTAATTAGCCTGCCTGTTCATTCGCATGGCCATTTTATACTTATGTTTTACACTGCCATCTGTTTTACATGGTTAAAACAAGCGGTTCAAATACTTGGCTCAGAAGCAAAGCTAAAGGTTATTGGTCCTGCTTTAATGACTTATTACGTGGCCCTCTGACATACTCAACCATAATAAAAGCACTAACTAAAAACAAACTGGTAGCAGAAATTAATAACTGCGGCACCTCATAAAAACCAATGTAAATGGCGATAATTAATGACACGCAACCTAAGCCGATTGTGTATACCGTGAACTCACTTATTTTAGGATAACGAACCACCGACACGATTGCGACCATTAACGAAAACAGACCAACCAAAGTAACCAGCGTAAGAAAAAATGATGGTAAATTTAGGAATGCCCCCTGAGCAAAGATATACAAACTAAAGATGCAAATTCCCGCCCAATGAATACTGGCCGGAATGACTAATGTGATGAGTGCAATTTTTTTTAATTTAATGCTCATACTTCCACTTTTAATTTTTTATTAAATGTAACTGGTCTAAAAATCATAAATTTAGGTTGCTGCCCTTGTTATTCGATTGCTATTCACTTGTTATTCTCTTGCTATAACAATCTTCAATAATCACAAAATGATAAGTCGCATAACGTAGGTTCACTGGCAAAGTACACAATGGGATAATGAGAGCAGATCTTAACTATCATAAAAATATTTATCCAGTTAGAATTTGATGATTAATTAGCTCAATGCTGTAAAGTATTGTATAACTTATAAAATATTAATTCTTAGTTATATAAGTCCACATAATATAGGTTGTTTATGATCGGTAAATTTTTCATTTCGTTTGTTCTTATTCTTGCATATCTGGTGTTGCCTGCTTTATTTCTTATTTCATTAGAGCCACTGCTCGGTACTTCTTTTGTTATTGGTAGCATTATCGCTATTGTTATTGGTTTTATACCATTCATGATTTTTGTTAGTAAAAAGGTGTTTGCTTTTAAAGCCGAAAATACGCCAGCGATATCAACGGATGAGATGAAAGATAAAATTCGTCATATCGAGATTGAAGGTAGTACTTTTGCCGTTGAGTTTAAAGACGACATTATGGTGCTTACACCACCCGTATTAGATGCTCGTTTCATTTCATTGTATTCTGCAGAACGTTATAAAATGACTTACTACATGAAATTATGGTTTAACGAAAAAACAAATACCGTCAGATTTAAAGACCATTTGGTCTCTTCTTCCTCGATATTGGGCATTAATAATTTTTCGTTTAACATCAGTGCCCAGTCAGGTTTTGTAACCGCTAGTGTGACATTGCTAGATAGTACAGGTGAACTAACTCAGTTTAGTAACAGCAAGCTGCATAAAGAATTAATTAAAGTAGTAACGCAAAACGGTTGGAATCTTAACTTAAAAATATTTTAATCCAGCGAACAGTGAGCAAACGTCAAAACACTAAAGAGCCATCCACTAATGCAAAGCAGTTAATCAATCCAATAACTGTTAAATTTAGGTGGTGTCTCTTTTATTGTTTGTCCCTTAAATCAAAGTGATCTAACCCCATTGATTTTCTGATTTTCAGCTGGATCATTTAAAATTTAGCTTCAGAATTAACCTTTAATACATCACCACTGACTGTCATTAAAAAGTAAATAGTTTTGTCTTTTGAACTATTCTTAGCACTTACAACATAATGGTTTTCTTCTTCAGAATGCAGTTTAAAATCTTCAGCAGTTAGGCTTTTCCAGCTGCCATCTAATTTTCCAACTTTAAAACCTAAGTCTTTAAAAGTAAGTTTTTGTGTTGCTTTAGCGGCTATTTCCAGTGCTTGTTCAGCACTTATTTCGCCATGATAACCATGGGCAAATACAGGGCTAGTGTTTAGCATTAACGCTATGAATAAGGCCGTTATTAAATTTTTCATTTTGTACTCCAATTGTTTAATCTACAGTTGTTTAAATCTACAGTTGTTTAAATTTACCGCTTTCTATTTCAGTAAGTTATTTAAGACCATGCTTTATATATTCGCCTTTAACGATAAGTTGAACTTTTACAGACACATCAGATGTATTTTTCCAATACCAACCATGAGAGCCTGCAAATGGTGCAGTAAAGCTACCTTTCATTTCATCTAATGTGGCAATTGCATAACTTTCAAAATACCCGGTTGTATCGCCTTCTGGCTCACCATGTAAGTCAAAATATAAGGCTGTGCTATCCGTCATCCATTCATACTCTAGCTTCTGGTACTGCGTCATAACAAATTTGTACTCAACACCACGGCCAGCCGGAACATTTACTTCTATTGTTTCAAACTCTTCTTTTGAATCCGCTGTGCTTCCTGAACTAGCTTGAGCGTTAACCTCTGCTTTCACATCATGAAACACAGTTAAGCCAAGACGATGACCGATACCTGTTGGGTCAATATTATATTCAGCAGGCAATATAATTGTAACTAAGGTAACTGCGGCAAATAATAAACTTAACATTGTATATTTAAGTAAAGCTGGCTTAGTTAATTTAATCGCTTGCTGTGGTGTTTCTTGTGTATTCTCTTGAGTTTGCTTTGGCATTGTTTTTCTCATAAACGTTATTTCTTAAATGTGTCAACTTAAGTCAGTAATTACAAATCAGCTGACAAAATATCCTGTAAGTTGGAAACCCATTAACATAAATCCTGCACTCATTAATAACCCGTTGGTTATTGTGGCAAAACGAATAAAGCTGTTGTGTGTACGCCAGTAATTGATAATTAATAGAATAAAGGCCAGCGCAGTAAATTGCCCTAATTCAACACCTACATTAAAGGCGATTAAATTGGTAATTAAACCATTATCCGGCAGTTGAAACTCTTGTAGCTTAGTTGCCAAACCAAAGCCATGGAAAAGACCAAAGATTAACACAGCTAATTTAGCATTGGGTGACTTACCAAAAAGCCGATTAAAGCCCCCTAAATTATCAAACCCTTTATACACGACGGAAAGGCCAATAATAGCATCAATTAAATAAGCGTTAACTTGGATGTCGCTAATGACACCAAATAGTAAGGTTATGCTATGCCCAAGTGTAAACATGCTGACATACAAGATCACGTCTCGGCTTTTATATAAGAAGAAAAGCACCCCCACTAAAAACAACAAATGGTCGTAGCCTGTCACCATGTGTTTAGCGCCAATATATAAAAATGGAATGATTTGTATGCCGGAGTTTTGTTGTAAAAATGCGCGTGTACTTTCATCAACGCCATGAGCAAATACGTCCATAGGTAGCCAAATAGCCACTAGCCCGATAAGGCAGAACAAGCCATATCGCAGGGAGTTATTAAACATTAACGATTTCCTTTGTTTCAATAGTTTTTTTATAAAAGCGTCTTTGTGATTATGTAAGATTAGGTATAAAAGGAAACACAAATACAGAGAGCAATGAGCAAATGCCAAAACACCAAGGCTGAGCAGTTAAGTAATTAACGGTTAAATTTAGGTGGTGTCTCTTTTATTTAACGTCAGCACAAGAACTAACAATTACCTATCTAAAACACTATCTAAAACAAATAGATAGCATATACAAATTACAACCTAAATCAAGATTAGGTCATTCTGCGGTTTACAGGTTATTAATAGTGGCTTTCCATCGTGCTTTTATTGCATTAATGCTATCAGTTTTTGCACTGAATTTTTCTCCAATATGGATCAACGTTTCTTTAGATCCTATTCCGTGACCTAACTCAGTTAAAATACGAGCCTCTATATTCGTTAAGCCACCTTCTGTTTTGTCTAACTGATGGATAAGAGCCCTTGGAGCTCTTTGAAATTTTGAACGACGAACGTTAAGCAACCCCTGTTGAAGTAGTTTTTCTGCTACGTAAAAGTCTCCGACAAATGAACGACTATGTTTAAACGGGTTAACAACAACGATATTGGCACCACTTTGTTGCTTTGCTTCACTGCCTATGGCTATTACCATGTTCTTTTTAGAGGTATCAATGGCAATATAAGGTTCAAACTCATAACGAATATCCGTTGAAAACACACTAATAGTGACTTTACTTTCGCTTAATTCAATAAGTAAATCGTCTGATAAAATATTCTTTAAAAATGAAAACAAGGACGAGACTCCAAATAATTGTGTAGTGGTTAATAATGTTGAGTTCTAATAGCCGTTAAATTTGGCTGAGGGGGATCTGCTATTTTGCTTCCAGATCTTTTGCTTTAGAAGTTTTTAATTTTGGAGCTCTTGATTTAGAAATCAAAAATCCAAATTCAACGCCGTCATATTACCAATAAAATTAACTAATTTATAATGCTTAATGTTTGAAGCTCCTTCATTTAACACTACAGGCGTAACCCAGCATAAAAACATTGCCACCCTCTCTAATTTCCCTTGGTATGGCATCATTTAAATATGGATGTCTCTTTTATTTTTCATGGAGGGATTAATCTTTTTGTAAATAAGCGAGTCCATTGTGCAGGATATCTACTTTCAGTGGCGTAAAACGAAGTGTGCGTTCTGCATTAGTTTTTTCATTGGAGTCTGTTTTTCCGTTGTCATCCCACAAGATTTCACTGGAAACGGTGAGCTGTAAAAGGTGTCCGTTTTGCCAATCAAAAAATAACAAGCTAGCGATTGGGTTATGCAGGAGATTTCCCATGGTATTAAAGAACCCATTTCCATAATAGTCTTCTACTAACAGTTGTCCTTTATCATTCATTTTAACAAAGCCAGCTTCGCCGCCTCGATGTGACATATCCACACCACGATTACGTAGCGCTTCACCATCATCAAAACTGCTGGCAATGAAAAAAGTATCGGCTTGAGTTATTAATTGTTTATCCGTCGCATCTAATACTGAACGTGTGGTCGTAGAAAAATCACCGTAAGCAACATTGGTTTTAAATGTTTTGTCTTGGATGTATTTAGGACAATTACCAAAGCTTTGTAATACGTTAATGGTGATATTTTTTTGGCTAATATCTGCAACCACCGCATTTAAACGATTACGTCGTTTAGTATCAAATTCAACGCCAACTAGACCAACTTTATCCCCTACTTCGAGTTCCTGATGAATAAAGTCTCCCATGGTATTTTGTGTGTTGATCACCAATGACGTGTCAGAAGGCGAATGGATAAAACCCAGTTCGCCAAATAAAACACTCGCACTAGGTTGTGAATGACGATCTGTATAGCCAATGAATATCATGAACAAGTTAGCAAAATAGTCTCGATGTTGTTCCGGCATAAAGTCGCGAATAAAACGAGGCCCAATATCTGCCATGCGTTTATCCGTACCAACACGTTTTTGCATGGTTAATTCGCCTTGATGCCAGGTCGGAGCCTGTTCATTACTCATCATTATCTCCTAGGAATTAATGATATTAAGCATTAATCAGTTCAAGTCTAATGCCACCTGGAATGTAACACATCATATGGTGGATCCCTGTATCGCCTAATGGCTCTGGTGCAAACTCAATCTGTACATCATCAAGTTTAAGGAATTTTGCATGCAAGGATTGTAGATCTTCTAGGTTGCTCACTCTCAGTGCAAAGTGATGTAACCCCACATTGTTTTGGCGATTAAAAGCAACCATGTTGTCAGCATCTTTAGCTTGCCATAGCGTTAACATAATAGAGCCATCAGAAACAAAAATAGCTGGATAATCTGGTTTTTCACCTACTTTTTCAAAGTTAAGTTGTTCAATAAAAAAATCAACGGCTTGTTGTAAATTAGGTACGGTTAAACCTAAGTGATGGATGCCTGCTGTGGTGATTGCTTGTTCGTTACTTTTGCTACTGGCTGTTGTGCTGCACATAATAATAAATCTCATTGAATAAAACGAATTGGGTGCACAAATCTGTACACCCCTATTTTTACTATAGGTGAACAGCTCTGTTTACGTCAAGTGTAATTTTGTTATAATCTAATTTTTATACAGATTGATTTCAGCATTAATCCAAATAAAGGCCGCTCAACATGCAACCAAGAAAGCAACATTTAATCGAAACCGCATTAACGTTATTTAATGAAAAAGGCTACCATGCCACGGGTATCGATTTGATTTTGGCTGAATCTAAAGTATCTAAGGCAACCTTATACAAGCACTTCCGCAGTAAAGATGAACTTATTTTAGCCGCGTTAGCATTACAGCATGAGCACGTGCTAGAGATGATTAAAAATAAAATAAGAAATACAAAGGAAGGAGATCCGTTACGTGTTTTAGCTATGTTTGATGGATTGCACGCATGGTTTAATAGCGAGAGTTTTTACGGCTGTAATTTTATTAATGCCAGTGCAGAATATGCCGACTCTAATGATCCTATCCATGCTTATGCAGCAGAGCACAAACAATCAATTGTTGACCTTGTACAAACTGAATTACAACCAGAAGATAAACATAAAGCAGAGCAAATTGATTTATTAGTAGGTGGAGCCATTGTGATGGCACATACACGCGGCATTAAAGATGCTGCTTTGATAGCAAAAGAAATGGCTCGAGCTCTTTTAAAATAAAAAGAGCCATAAAATGCCATAGAAACAAATGAGCCACTCAATCTAATTATTTAGATGGCCAATAGAGACGCCATGAAATACTTTGCTGAACTGTCGAATTAAAGTGGGTGTCTTTACAATAGCTGCGAGTCACGAGCATCTAGCTACGAGTAAAAAAGAACAAAAAAGGTGACCTAAGTCACTTTTTACATAATGAGTTGTATTCTTTTTATAAGAGTTTAGGTGGATGGCCTTTTATTTTTACTGTCAAATTAAGGTGGGTGGCCCTTTTATTCGCTATTAATATTAACGCTCTGACTCCATTGATTGCTTGTCCTTTTTCAACCTTTGGTAGTTAGTCCATAAAACTTTTGCTTTTTCAAAACCTTCAGAGGCCGAAAGCTCAAGGTACTTATCCCTTTTCTGATCATTCTCAATAAATTTAAATTCTGAATCATTATAGATGCTAGCTAATAGAAAATAAGCTTCACCTTTAAGCTTTTGAAATTGTGTACTTTCTAAAATATTAACCGCTTTTTTTACTTTTTCTAAATTTTTATCTATTTGAGCTTCAGAATATATTTCATTAGCGTATATTAATGAAGAGTTTTCCTCTCCTAGTGATGCAGCCTTAGCAATCCAATCAAATGCAGCTGCTTTATTTAAGTAAATACCTTTTTTATAAAGAACAAAAATATTATACATAGCTCTAAGATGCCCATTTTTAGAGGCAATTTCTAACAGTTCAATTCCAGAAGTTATATCCCTAGGCTCAAATGATATAAAAATAGAACCAAGCAAATAGCTAGCTTCTATATGATTCAGATCTACAGCTAAATTTAAATATTTAATAGCTTCTGATATATTTTTATTTTCAATTTTTCCATAAAAATACATTAACCCTCTTAAATAGTTAACATCTGCTGGATACTCCATTTCCAAATTAGATAGTGCTTTTAAAACATTATATTTTTTATCAATTTCATTGTTTAAAATAACTATTTCTAATTGTTCTATTGTCATCTCTGACTTTTTAACGATATCCATCGCATTAGAAAAAGCACTTACTATTACTAGAGTAATAAATAAAAGGGATTTAATAACTAGTTTCATATCAATTCCTCACAGGGCTTTTAGAGTTATTTAAAATCATAAATTCAAATCGATGTTTTTGTATTCTTTCTATTTTTATTTAGAAGATACTTGCTGCCCTGTTTGGCCTAAAACATCAAGAAACAACGATAATTCTTTCTTTTCTTTCATAGAGTTTTTTCGATTAGTTATATAGAACTCACCATAATTAAGTTTGCCCGCTTGTTCCATAAATTCATTGAACTCATTTAATCTCAAAATCTGATCTTGAAAGTCTTCTGCTGCTAAATTCATATCAAACACAGCAGTAAAACTATTACCCATTGGGAACTTTTTACATTGATCTATTAAAACAATATAGAATTTACCTTCATTCATATCAGCATAAAAAAAATCGCCCCAACAAGTGCAACCAAGTAATATTACGTTATTCCCTATTAGCCAACTCCAACTAGACAAGAAAGAGTCATCATAATTGTAATCAAACACGGTAATAAGACCGTCATTATACAACCCCGCTTCCATTTCATTCCATGGTGCGGTCTTTGCAACGCTTCTAAATTTAGGTATGGATAACCCCATACCACTGAGTTCATACTTCTCAAAAAACATTTTTAATACCCTGTTTTATTTTTGATTTAACTCTGACCCATTTGATTCTATATCAATGTATTTACCTGTATTCCCAGCTTTTCCTGCAGGTGCTACCAACGGTCTATAACTCCAAAATTTATTCTTGGTATATTCAATTTTTATTTCCGTTTGATCAGAAAGTGTTAACAATGAATAAAAAAACTCAACATTGTTTGTATCAATTTTGAAGTTGCAGGTAAATATATCACTCAGACCATCATTTTCTTGCTCTTGGAGTGTACAGTTTGATTTTTTCAAATCATTGATATAAAAATCTACTTTATGTGGTTTGACAGCCGAGTGTTTATTTTTATCAAGACTCCTAACCTTATACTCCATTGTCTCTTTGGAATTCTGGTAATCGGTATAAATTATTGGAACTAAAATAGGACCTATTGAAATATTATTTTGACTTATACGCATAGGGTAAAAAATATAGTTCGCACCATTAGAAACAATAGAATAAACAGGTGGGTTATATTCCCCCATGCATTGCGGACCAAAAATACCTAATGATAATTGATTCTCTTCACACCAATCATATACATAAGTTCTAGCAAAACTCTCATCTTTAACTAATTCATAATTGGTTGTACTACTTAGCGTTGAACACCCAGTGATTAAAATCAGTGATGCGAAAAGTAAAACTCTCATTTGGTTGCCTAAATACAAACTGATAGGCTATTGATACTAATGCGTATTTAGACTTACTACAACTACCGTTTTAGACGTTGTCCATAGACGTAGATTACGAAGTTCGATCGTGAATCAAAGTGATCTGACCCTATTGATTCATATTCTGTAACTTGCCTTGAATAACCACCCCCTCGTGTAGTAACAAATAAAAGTGGGTGTCCTTGTTATTTCTAGTTTTATTAATTTCTTTAAAGCTAACAGGATAACGAGGACTCCCACTTTAAATGAAGTGTTCCCAATTTAACCCTGACCTCTTTTTATTACTTCTTGTTTAGCCTTCAATTTTCTCATACTATAAAATTAATAAATTTAAAGATTTTGATATAAATAATAGATAAGACATACAGCATATTAATCATTAAAAAAATAGCTGCGTAATTAAAGTTCAATCAAAAATCGGCTAATAGTTTAGTAAGTGAATTTAAAGTCGTTGGTAGTTGACGATTTAAAAGTATTTATTTTAGAAAATGGTTAGAAAAATAAAAGGACAAATTTATATGATTTCGTTACCAGCTTCTTTAGATTTGGATAAAATTGAAGATTTTCAAAAAAAATTGGATAATTCTGATCATTTAGATGCACTTCAAATACCTGTTGGTAGTAGTAAATTTGCTTTTGGTGGGTTTGCTAGTGCCATACAATCAGTTAATACTTGGGCTTACTTTAACAACGAACGAAAAGTTGTAATTAAACCAAGTGTTAAAACTAAAAATGAAGTACTTAAAGAAATTATTGTACAACCTCATAAATTTACCGCTCTAATGATGGCAAAGCAAACAGAATTACTAAAAGAAGAAGCACCTAATGTAAGAAGTGAAGTAAATCAACTCGCTAAACTAGCTATAGAAAAACAACCTTTAGAAATATATGGCCAAAATCGGGGCAGATTGTGTTGGTATTCTTTTGTTGATCACAGCACAAAAGGATTTGATAGGAATTTTTATGATGTTACTCCTGGTTATCACCCTTCACCTAAAAGTATAGGTCAGATAAGAAGCATAATTAAGTCGATGGTTGAGCAATCTTCCAAAGTTGCAGGTGGTGGTTCACTCCCAAATAAAGAAAAAATTAATAACTTGGGCCGTATGTTCTACGAATTATTTATTAATACACATGAACACGGTAGTCGGGATTTTGATCGTAAAGTATGGATAAAACCAGCAACTCGAGTAATTTATTCATATGGAATTAATTTAACCGATAACGCAATTAGTAATACCGTAAAGCAGGAACAGAATTTCAAAAACTACATATCAAGACTCTCAACGACTAAGAACTCTACACGTCGATTTGTAGAAATTAGTATAGTTGATTCTGGATTAGGCTACTGTGGACGATGGCTTGCCGATCATCCAAATGAAGGAGATTTAAAAGATATAAGTATCAAACAGCAATATCAAATCCTTAAGAAATGTTTTCAATTTCGCAGCTCGTCAACGAATAATGAAATTAAAGGAAATGGCCTTCCAGCAGTAATGGCAAACTTAACTAACCTCAATGGATTTATGAAAGTTCGTTCCAACAAACTATCTGTCTTTAGGGATTTTGCCAATCAACCTTTTACTTCAAATGAGGAAGATAAATTCGAGTTTTCTGATTGGGAAACAAATGAGGTTTGCTCTAACCATTTAACAGAACATCCGGAATTAAGAGGGGTTGCAATTACTGTATTAATTCCACTTTATGATTGGACTGATGCTAAGGATTAAGCGTAATGAGTAATTATTTTACTTTTAGATTCCAAGAAACTAATGAACACAGACAATCTTTAGTGGTCTTTGGTAACCCTGACTTTGAAGTGTCATCTTTAACAAAAGTGATTAAAGATGATGTAAATGAGAACTTATTACCTCGACGAGTATATTTAATGGGTTATGATTTAACCTCAGCAGTGAAAGATGTACTTATTTCCGATAGCTTTTTTGCAGATGAAATTGATTCATGGATTGGTACCTTTGCCGATAAAGTAGCATTTTTAAAAGTTACTTCTACAGGGCTAATTAAAGAGTTAGACTCCAATGAAGAGTTTTGTTTTTCCTCCCAGCTTTTAACTACTGGCGCTGAATCAATATTTGAAAATAGAAAAGGACTAATAACCTCTTTGCCAAGTTATCACTTTTTAAAGCCATCTGGTGATCACTGCGATAAGTTTATACGTGCTTCAAACTTATTTGCCTCCGGTATTGAAGTTGCATTTTTAGCTATTGGTTTACTCCCCTACCTTAAGTCGAATATTAAGCGCATTTATGTGGACACTTCATCAATTTCTTTCTTAGTCAGTATCGCTGTTCAATTAAGTAAAAGTTTTGGTGAAAAATTCCCTGTTATTGAAAGTTTTGAGTCATATTCTGTTTTTAACAAACCTTATAGTTTTCTTGAAGATGATGACAGTTTAGTGGTCATTTCAGCCACCACTAGTGGTGGCCTGGCGCAAAAATTAACACAAAAGCACACATTTAAACCTTCCAACATTATTACGCTGTTTTACTCTCGAATTAAAGCTCAGCAAGAAGCAATCTTCGACATATCAGAAGCTGTTGGTAAAATCACATCAGTTAAGCCTTCTGACTGTAAGTTATGTGAAGATGGCTCCAAGCTTATTAAAATTGAAGGGGAACAATTCATACCTGAAATCCCAAAGCATGAGCTATTGGTTATAAATAAGACTGATTTCAATGAAGATAGAAAAAATTTCTTTAAGGCGTTTGCTACTAAGAAACTTCTCAAATTCAATACAGCGCCAAGCGATAACTGGGATCGAGAACATTTTTTCGTTGATGTAAAAGCGTTGCTTGAATCAGGATTAGATGCATTCAGAAAGCCTTTAATCAAAAAAGTAAATAAACACTTTTCAAAGGATATTAGCAAAGTAATTTGCCTTGACGATGATGCTGCTAAATCACTAGCCGATGAAATAGTTAAAATTACTAAAGCTCCTTCTGAATACGTAGTTTGCTATAACGACGTTACAGAAGATGATTTAAAAGGTCATAGCTCGGTAATGGTTGTTGCTAGTGCAATAACATCAGGCAGGAAATTACTTGCAACGGCAAGAAAGTTAAGAGGTATTGATCCTTCCGCGACAATCACTTATTTGGTTGGATTTTCTAAGCTTCCGACTATTGAGGCTTTTGAACAACTGAGGAAAGATCTCTGCTTAGGTGGTCATGAACTCATTCCACTTAAAACTTGCTATTTACCTAGGTTGAGTGAAAAAGCACTTACTCCTTGGGATATTGAACGAGAAAAGCTTTCTATATTTGGTGATATAGAAGATCCTCTCTCGGGAGAGCGTGATAAGTTACCTCTATTGCTAAAAAAACGATTAATCGAACTCAATGATTTTTCCAGTCAAGACGAGCTATTTTTGAAGTCACCAACTGGTGAAAACCTTTCTTTGAGAGGTACATTTGCTTTTTGGGGAGGACTTGGCCTAAACACCAGCGCATCTTCCCAAGCTGATGTTTACTGGACTATTCAATCAATTGTTCACGACTTAAGAGTTGAAAATGATAAAGGTTTATCCACTACATATCATTCTACTCTGTTAAGCCCTGTGTGTTTTGATCGTTTTAATGATGGTGTGATTCAAGCATGTTTGCTTAGATCTGCAAAACCAACAGAGCTAAACTACGCTGTTGATGAAGGTTTCAGTAGACAGATTACGGATATTATTATTTCTGTCGTAAAAAATAGTGATAACCCTCAAGGTGAAGGTTGTTTAGAGTTTCTTCTAGCAATATGGTCTGGAAGATTAAAAGTACAGGAAGAGCACTTGAAAGAGATATTAGCTTCAAAAGATGAAGTAGCGCCTGAAGATGTTAAATTCATTCTGAGGCAAATATCAAAGGATATCGAAATACCGTGAACTGCTCTCTAATTCCTAAAAACATATAAGTCAATTCCTAGCTGGCGAACCGCAGGTTCGCCCTGCTTTTTCTTTTTGCTCTGCTTTACCTCTCCATCACAAAATCACTTTGTTAAATATTATTTTTTATAAAATTCGAAGCATGGATGCTGAGAAAGGACTGTTTGTCAGGGACGACTTTTCAGTCCGCTTTTGTAAACAAAAATAACTATTTAATGAAGTATTGGATTTTGTTTAGGAGCGGCCTTTTTCGCCTACCTTTTTTGGCTGTTGAAAAAAGGTATGGTCGCCGAGGGGCGACTCCAATAGTAATTTGAAATACAATTTCAAAGCTAAAATCACCAATCTAACCTTAAAAAAAACATAAAAAAAGGTGACCTAAGTCACCTTTTAAATTCAAGGACGAATTAATGTCTAAGATACATGGATGTAATATTCTTAGACTAACCCTTTATGGATCAATAACTCTGGTTACAGAGCCTAGTCCTTATAAGTATCAATACTCGGACAAGAACAAATCAAATTACGGTCGCCGTATACATCATCTATACGAGTCACTGTTGGCCAGAATTTGTTTAACTTCACAGACTCACATGGGAATGCTGCGTAATCACGTGCATACGCTCTGTCCCACGTTGGGTCTAATACGTCTTCCGCTGTATGTGGTGCAAATACTAGTGGATTGTTTTCTAACGTCCATTGCCCGTTTTCAATCTTACTAATTTCACCACGAATAGCCACAAGTGCATCAACAAAACGGTCTAGTTCTACTTTTGCTTCTGACTCAGTAGGTTCAATCATTAATGTGCCAGCAACTGGGAATGACATGGTTGGTGAATGGAAACCGTAGTCGTTCAAACGCTTAGCGATATCCATTTCTGAAATACCAGATGAGTCTTTAAGTGGACGTAAATCAACAATACATTCGTGCGCAACACGGTCGTTACGGCCACGATATAAGATTGGGTAATGTGCACTTAAACGTTCTGCAACGTAGTTAGCATTTAAGATAGCCACTTGGGTTGCTTGGCGTAAACCAATTTTACCCATCATGGCAATGTATGCCCAAGAGATAGGTAAGATACCTGCAGAGCCATAAGGTGCTGCTGATACTGCGCCGTTGTCTATGCCTACATTTTCAATGGCATTTTTACCAATGAATTCAACTTTAGTCACAACGTGGTTTGGTAAGAAAGGCGCTAAATGCGACTTAACACCAATTGGTCCCATACCTGGGCCGCCGCCACCATGTGGAATACAGAATGTTTTGTGTAAGTTTAAGTGTGATACGTCAGAGCCAATTGAACCCGGTGACGTTAAGCCAACCTGTGCGTTCATGTTGGCGCCGTCCATGTAAACTTGACCGCCGTTTGCATGCACAATTTCACAGGCTTCTTTAATGGTTTCTTCGTAGATACCGTGAGTAGAAGGATATGTGATCATTACGCAAGATAAGTTCTCGCTGTGTTCTTCTGCTTTGGCTTTTAAGTCTGCAATGTCTACGTTACCGTTTTCATCACACGCGGTTACTACCACTTTCATGCTGGCCATTTGGGCTGAAGCTGGGTTAGTACCGTGCGCTGAACTTGGAATTAAGCAAATGTTACGGTGATGATCATTACGGCTTTCGTGGTATTTACGAATCGCGATTAGACCAGCGTATTCACCTTGTGCACCAGAATTTGGTTGCATTGAGATGTTGTCGTAACCTGTGATTTCAATTAACTGTTCAGATAATTCGCCAATCATTTTGCTGTAGCCTTGGGCTTGGTCAGCAGGACAGAATGGGTGCAAGTTACCAAATTCAGGCCAAGTTACTGGGATCATTTCTGCGGTTGCATTTAACTTCATGGTACAAGAACCCAAAGAGATCATTGAGTGATTCAATGATAAGTCTTTGCCTTCAAGACGACGAATATAACGTAACATTTCTGTTTCGCTGTGGTATGAGTTAAATACTTTATGCGTTAGTACGTCTGTTTTACGAGCGTAAGCGGCTGGAATTGAAGAGTCTGCATTAATAACTTGTGCGTCTAATTCAGCAATGTCTAAACCATGACCTTCACCAAGGACAACATCAAATAACTCTAAAACACATTCACGAGTAACGGTTTCATGCATGGTTGCAGATAATTTTCCGTCTAAATCAGTACGGAAGTTAACTAATTTTGATTTAGCGCGCGCTAGGATTTCGTCTTTGTTATCAGCCACAAAAGTAATGGTGTCAAACCAAGAGTTGTTAACTAAAGCAACGCCTTTGGCTTTAAGGCCAGCGGCAAAGATATCAGCAAAACGGTGTATGCGGTTTGCGATTGCTTTTAGTCCTTGTGGACCATGATAAACCGCGTAGAACGACGCCATATTAGCGAGTAATACTTGCGCAGTACAAATGTTTGAGTTGGCTTTTTCACGACGGATATGTTGTTCACGTGTTTGCATTGCCATACGTAATGCAGGGTTACCACGACGGTCTTTAGATACGCCTATGATACGACCCGGTAATGAACGTTTATGTTTGTCGCTGGTTGCAAAAAATGCAGCGTGTGGACCACCGTATCCCATTGGTACACCAAAACGTTGCGCTGAACCTAATACAGCGTCTGCGCCCAAGTGACCCGGGCCTTCTAACATTAATAAGCTCATAATGTCAGCGGCAACAATGGCAACGCCTTTGTTTGCTTGTACGGCTTCAATTAACGGTTTGATGTCGTTAACTTGACCTTCTGCGCCTGTGTATTGGAACAAGGCACCAAATATTTCGTAATCAACTGCTTTTTCTGGTGCGTCAACAACGATTTCAAAACCAAACATTTCAGCACGTGTTTTAACAACGTCGATAGTTTGTGGATATACATCATTGCCGATAAAGAAGATGTTGGCTTTTTTAGCTTTTGAAACACGACGAGCTAAGCCCATTGCTTCGGCAGCAGCCGTTGCTTCGTCTAATAACGAGGCACTGGCTAAGTCTAAACCCGTTAAGTCGATAGTGACTTGTTGGAAGTTTAATAGTGCTTCCAAACGACCTTGAGCAATTTCTGGTTGGTACGGCGTATACGCTGTGTACCAGCCTGGATTTTCTAACACATTACGTAAAATAACGTTTGGTACTGAAACTGGGTGGTAACCTAAACCGATATAAGATTTAGCAATTTTATTTTCACCGGCAACGGTTTTTAAATACGCTAACGTTTGTTCTTCCGTTTTGGCGTCGTCTAAGTTCATTTCTTGTGGTAAACGAATTGAGCCTGGCACCGTTTGTCCAATCAGTTCTTCAACTGAACTTACACCTAGGGTTTTACACATTTCTAACTGTTCTGCTTCGCTTGGACCTATGTGGCGGCGAATGAAAATGTCGTGTTGCTCTAGTTGTTGTAAGCTGGTTTTTTCGGTCATGTTAATAGACTTCCTAAAATTGCTAATGGTTAGCGGTTTAAAACAGTAAATATACGTTTATGCTGTAAACGTATGTTTTGTACTTATTTAGTTTGCGCTGACACCAGTACTATCTCTAATACTATTTCTAGTAGTAACTGGTGCACCAAGCGCATTCGTTTTAAGCAGAGCTCTGCCCTTTAAACGAATAAACCTCGCATTGGGTGTCCAAGCGAGGCTTTATTTTTTGCTAATTAATCTTCGTCGATTGACGATTCATAACCTTCCGCGTCAAGAAGATCATCTAATTCAGATGCGTCTTCTAATTTAATGCGGAACAACCAACCGTCTCCGTATGGATCAGCGTTAACTTTTTCTGGAGCGTCTTCTAGCTCTTCGTTAATCGCTACGATTTCGCCAGCAACTGGTGCATAGATATCAGAAGCTGCTTTAACTGACTCAGCTACAGCACAGTCATCGCCTGCTGCAAATTCATCACCAACGTCTGGTAAATCAACAAATACCATGTCGCCTAATAAACCTTGCGCATGTTCACTAATTCCTACAGTTACAGTTCCGTCACCTTCGTTACGTACCCATTCATGAGAAGAAGCGTATTTTAAATCCGATGGAATGTTGCTCATAGTTTATTTTCCTTTGGCCGTTGCTACTTAAATAATGGTTATTTAAATAGGTAATAGTTATTTAAAAGTTATTATTAATTTTTTTAGCTTTATACACTGCTAAATTTTAACAGCTAAGTTGTTCTGTTTAAAACCACAACAAAATATAAATGTTACGGCAAATTAGTTCAACTTAGCTTTTGTATTCTTTGCTATCGGTTTTAAAGTTCTCTTTAAAGTACTGATTTGCCGTTACGAACAAATCCTGCTTTAGTTACTTTAACGTCGACTAATTTTTTGCGCATTTCAACCTGAACCGTATCACCAACCGCAGCTCCGGCTGGAATACGAGCCATCGCAATTGAGTAACCTAATGTTGGAGAAAACGAACCTGAAGTGATAACACCGTCGCCGTTAGCGGTAAGGACTTTTAAGCCAGAGCGTAATACGCCCTTTTCTTCCATTACTAAACCAACGAGTTTTTCTGTGCCTGCTGCTTTTTGAGCAACTAACGCAGCACGACCAATAAAGTCACGGTCTTCTGGTTCCCAAGCGATGGTCCACGCCATGTTTGCCGCTAATGGAGATACTGAGTCATCCATGTCTAAACCGTAAAGGTTCATACCCGCTTCTAAACGTAAGGTGTCACGTGCGCCTAAACCTGCAGGTTTAACACCCGCATCTAATAATTTTTGCCATAAGTCAGCAGCTTGGTCTGCAGGAACGACAATTTCGTAACCCGCTTCACCTGTGTAACCTGTGGTTGCGATAAATAAGTCGCCAGCTTGCACACCAAAAAATGGTTTTAAACCATCAACAGTGGCTAATTGCACGCTGTCTAAAATAGTGGCTACTTTTGCTGTTGCTTGAGGGCCTTGAACTGCAATCATGCCAAATTCTGGACGTTCAGTAACGGTTACAGAGAATGCTTGTGCTTGTTTGTTGATCCAGGCTAAGTCTTTTTCACGAGTGGCTGAATTAACAACTAAACGGTAAGACTCTTTTGAGAAGAAATAAATGATAAGGTCATCAATAACGCCGCCGTCTTCATTTAACATACCAGTGTAAAGGGCTTTACCTGGGACCGTTAATTTGGCTACATCATTAGCAACAAGTTTACGTAAAAATGCTTGAGCATCAGAACCGTTAATATCAACAATTGTCATATGAGATACGTCAAACATACCTGCGTCTTGACGAACTGCGTGATGCTCTTCGATTTGAGAGCCATAGTTAATCGGCATTTCCCAACCGTGGAAGTCCACCATTTTTGCGCCAGATTCTACGTGTTTGTCGAATAAAACTGTTCTATTTGTCATATTTTTACCTTTGCTGCGTGTTAAACGTTACGAACAAGGTGAAAAGAATTAAGTCGTTTTATGAATTGTTAAATTTACAAACGAATAGTGCCAATAACATAAATGTAATTGGCATAACTTAAGTTCTTCCACTTAAAAATTGCGAAGGAGTATAACGGATTCGACGCAACAAAACTAATAAATTACCATTAGTTATTTTTATGCCAAACATAAACCTAAGTATGGCAAATGATAGCAATTTCAGATGTTTGCGTCGTTAATGTGGCGTGGGTTATATAACGTCTTTATATTTAGCTAGCTCAGGTAAATCGCCTGTAACACCCATAGCTTGCTCAATTATTTTATGTTTAACCACAGGGCTATTATTGGTTAACAACAGGCCAAAACCTCGAATAAGTTTTTTGAATTTATTATCACCTGCAAACAAGGCTTTTAAACCTGCCATTGCGGCTATATATGTTTGAGCTTCGGCTTTGCGCCAGCCTTCATATTTTCTTAGTTGTTTGGTTAACTCAGCGGTTTTATTAGGGTTTAACAGCTCAGGTGACTCCAATATTTGCACTAAACTGGCGGCATCTAACAAGCCTAAGTTCATGCCTAACCCCGCTAATGGATGTATGGTATGCGCCGCGTCGCCCATAAACACAACACCTTGATTAACCCATTGTTTGGCGTAACGCATAGTTAACGGATAACTCACACGTTGACTGGTTAATGTGATTGGTCCTAATACGCTGTCAGTAGCGGCGGTGATTGAGTTGTTAAACTCTTGTTCCGTCATGTCTTTTAATTGTTGTACATGTTCTGGTGAGCTAGACCAAACAATTGAGCACTGATTTTGCTCTTGGTTTTGTTCTTGGTGTTGCTCTGCAATTTGTAATGGCAATAAAGCTAATGGACCTGACTTTAAAAATACTTGTCTAGCACACGCTTGATGTGGCTCGGTTGTTTTGATTGTGGCCACCAGCGCATGATGATCGTAATCAGAAAATACCATAGGTGTTTTCAGTTGTTTTCTCACCCAGGAATTGGCTCCGTCTGCAGCCACCAGCAATTTACTCAGAATTGGCGTGCCGTCTTCTAAGGTAATTAATACTTGCTGCGCTTGGTTATTGTTTTGGTTATGTAAGCTAGTGACTTTACTATCAAATTTTAATTGAATATTGGCATGTGAACTGGCAACCGCGATTAGGCTGTTTCTAATATTATTGTTTTCAATAATATGTCCAAGGCGAGACTCTGATAATTGCTCGGCGGCAAACTCTATTTTGCCAAAACTGTCTTTATCCCAAACTGACATTTGCTTGTATGGGGCAAAACGCGTTGAGTCTAAATGCGACCAATTGCCTAGTTTACGAAATATGTTTTCGCTGGCGGCAGAAATAGCACTAACTCGCAGTTCTGGCTCAGTTAATTCTGTGTGACTTGCAGCTGCATCAATAACCATAACGTTAAAACCGTTATCTGCTAACCCTAGTGCGGCCGTTAAACCGACACATCCACCACCAATAATAGTTATATCTGTTGAAATCAAAGTTTTGCTTCTCTACGTTTATTTGTGATTTAAATGATTACTTTAAGCGTTTACTACTTAATTACTTTGCTACTCATAAAATGCAACGCAAACCATTGCTGTAAGCTGCTTACTTTTTGTAACGCTAATAAAGCTAAGGTTCTAGTTAATGCCGGTAATCGCCCTTCTAGGCCAAACATTCTTACTAATAAGTCAGTAAACCCAGCGATTCGATTAATGTCATGCTGACGTGCTGCTTGATAGTTATTTAATACGACAAAACTACCAATGTCGTTTTGACTTTTATCAACAGAGCTATTTACCGCGGCTTTGATCTGCTTAACCAAACTAGCCACATCTCTTAAACCTAAGTTAAACCCTTGCCCTGCAATTGGATGAATTGTATGAGCGCTATTACCAACCAGAGCAACACGATCGCTAATAATTGTTTCCGCTTTGGTTAACCCAAGTGGATAACTCTCACGTTTGGAGGTTTTAGTAATAACGCCACCAGCATGACCAAATGCATTTTGTAACTGCTGACAAAAATCGGACTCTGACAAGGCCATTATATTATCAACGTCTTCTGGCTTAACACACCAAACTACAGAATATTCATCTTTGTTAATTGGTAAAAAAGCGATTGGACCAGATGTGGTAAAACGTTCAAATGCGGTGTGACCGTCCAATTGAGACTGCTCTTCTTTATTATTTTTGTCTGCCCGGTTATCTGTGGCTAAGACGCTATTCACTTTGTTATTTTTTGTCACTTGTATATTAGCGATGATTGCGTTTTGCTTATACGCCTGGGTGCTAGTGCTAATATTTAGTTTTTGTCTGGTTGGAGACATTCCCCCCTCTGCGACAACGAGTAACTTGCCATGTAAGGTTTGTGCATCATCTAACACAACTTGGATATGCTCAGGATGTTGAGAAAGCTGTTGAATGGTATTGGGTTTGTACCAGGTGACCTGTTGTTTATTCTTCTGTGTGCTTGCTAAGGCAGCTTGTAACTCATTTAACGTGGTGGTAAATGCGTGTCCCATATTTCTCATAGCGGCAACGTAACCCATAGCGTTTAAGTTGTACTGCTGTGAGCGCATTATCGTTTTACCTAAATGACCACGGTCTGAGGTAACAATGGTTTTTATTGGCCATGCCGTCGGTTTGAGATTTTTCCACACTTGCCAATGATTTAATAACTGCAATGAACCATATGACAAAGCTAAACATCGGTCGTCAAAGTTAGCTGTTTGGCTTTGTTCAGAGATTTGATTTGAGCGTTGATTTAACTCCTGAGCAGCTGTATCTGATTTAAAATCACTGCTCTTAAAATCATTTGGTACGGCATCTAACGACGGCAGGCTAACAGTTTCAATTATCGCGATGGATAATTCAGGGGTTTCATTGATTAACCCAATTGCCGTTAACAGACCAGACAAACCACCACCGGATATGATCACATCGTATTCAGTTATTACAGTATCACTCATACACAACTCTCTTACACAACGTTCTACACAAATATCTTACAGGGCTTTCTTTAAAGCTATCTTAAAAGCTATCACTGAAGCTATTTACAAATGCTCATAGGTATTGCTTATCTCATATGGCTAAGCCTTCTGACAAAGCTCTATGACTAAGCCCATAAATAAGCATTTGAATTACCTACAATTGTAATTCCAATATAGCCTTAGCTGACAACAAGGAATTCACTAATAAGCCAATGCTACATTACCTTAACCGTCATTAACAAAACTATCTGCATAAATTGGTAAAACTTTACCTATGTTGTTTCTAATTCCCCTAGCTAAATCCCTTATCTTTAATATGGATTAATCAAATGCTAATTTGTTAATTTAGCTAAATAAATTAGCTTATTTCATTATTTAGCTATGTAAAAAAAACATTCGTTTCTATACTCAATAAAACTGACACAGAGGATGGTTAAAGTTTTGGATAAATCACGCAGAAAAACCCTAAAAAATATCGCCATTGGTAGCTTAGCTGGAGCTGCAGCAATTAAAGCGCCGTATGTCTTCTCTAGAAATAAAGTCACTCTTAGAGTATTGGGTACACATGTAACCTTACAAGAAGAGTTAAGAGAACAAGCTATGGCAGACTTAGGTATTAATTTAGTGTTTGAGCCTAAAGGCAGTGCGGCGGTTTTACAAAAGGCCTCTATGTTCCCCGAGTCTTTTGACCTTTTTGAACAATGGTCCAACAGCATCAATGTACTTTGGCGTTCAGGCTCTATTCAGTCTATCGACAAATCACGAATTACTCATTGGGATGAAATCAATAACCTAACTAAAACTGGCAAAGTAACCCCACATGCCAAAATAGGCGCAGGTGATGCACCGTATAAATTATTACATGTACAAGCTGACAACACGCTAGGCTCACAACACACTAACGAGATAAGTTACTTACCCTATGTACATAATGTTGACTCCTTTGGTTACAACACCAATGTGATTGCCAAAGGTATACCTTATGAAACCGAAAGCTGGGGTTGGTTATTAGATAAAAAAAATAGCGGTAAAGTGGGTGTGGTTAATGCCCCTACCATAGGTATTTTTGACTTGGCACTGGCAGCACAAGCCAACAACTTAATGACATTTAAAAATATTGGCGCTATGACTAAGCTAGAGTTGGATCAATTGTTCGCTATATTGATCGACTTAAAACAGTCTGGTCACTTTAGTGGATTTTGGACTTCTGTCCCTGAGTCCGTTCGTTTTATGCAATCTGACCGGGTTGCAATTCAAAGTATGTTCTCCCCTGCGGCTTCGTCATTAAACGGACAAGGCATTCCTATTACCTATGCAGCGCCCAAAGAAGGATACCGAGGTTGGCAGGGTGTTATGTGTTTATCTAGCGCTACCCAGGGAAAGGTTAAAGATGCGGCATACGATTATATGAATTGGTGGTTATCAGGTTGGCCTGGTGCGTTTGTGGCACGTCAAGGTTATTACATATCTAACCCACAACGAGCTAAGAGTCACCTTAGTCAGTCAGAATGGGATTATTGGTACGAAGGTAAACCCGCTTCACAACAACTCAAAGGAACGGATAATAAAGTGTCGGTTCAAACTGGTGATATACGCTCTGGCGGGAGTTACCAAAAACGTTTTAGTAATGTTGCAGTATGGAATACAGTTATGCCAACCTACGATTACAGTATTCAAAAATGGTATGAGTTTATAAACGCATAATGCTTACTTTAATGCTCACCTTTCCTCTGCTGCTACATTCAGTCCCCACTTCCTTTTATACTTTAGGGGACTGCTAGTATGTTCAGCAGTTTAAAAGCTCAATTAGCCGTCATCTTCTCAGTGATTTTAGGTTTGCTGTTTTGGCAGCAGTATATGGCGTATAAAAGTCAGGAATTGTTGACGGAAGAACTTAGTAATTCAGAAGTTCTGGCAAGAAAAATGATATCGGTAAAAACGTTAGAGAAGGACGTTATAGACTTACAACGTAATGTTTTAATCTATAAAGAAAACCGCAGTAATTCGATAATCAATCGCTTTATTGTCATTATGACGTCTATTAACCAGAAGCTAGCTGATATCAAACTATATGTTGATAACTCCAGCATAAATAAAAACCAATCTAATGCTATTGAAAGCATGCAAATGCACTTAACTAGCTACCAAGAAAATTTTGATACGGTTGTTAATGTATTAACCCTCCGAGATAAGATCTTGAATGACGGTATATTAAAACATGTTATGGAACTTCAAGATGACCTTTCAAAAATATTAAATACTCAAGAAAATGAAAATGCTAATTACCAACATTACTCCAAGTTATTACTTCTTACTCATCAATTACAACTTAGCATTTATGAATATAAGTTTATTTCTAACATCGAGAATAAAGCTAAATTTAACTCAGCCCTCAAACAAGTTGAAAGCATATTGGCGCGTTTGGACAGTTCAGAGTTAGCTCACTCACAGTTAGAGCATGCACAATTAGCTCAACATGTGAAAAGCATATCCTCTGGTTTTTTCAAATATTCGCAAGTTACCCAAAATTATTTTTATCTGGTTAACGTGGTTATGTCTGGCTCTGCTAATGAGTTTTTGTACTTAACCCAAAAGCTCAGTGCTGAAGCGCAGTCTCACTTAAATCAAAATAAGACCGCATTAAACACCCATATAAAACAAGCTAAATTACAAAGCAGTGCCATCTTCATCGTCAGTGTGTTTTTAGCATTAATTATTATACTCGTGGTAATAAAACAACTTATTGTGCCTATACAGAAAATCACCAAAGCTATCGATATGTTAGCTGCAGATGAAACGCTAGAAGAAGAGTTTACCTCAACAAGGAATGATGAAATTGGTCACCTGATCCGTTCCGCCAATATTTTTAATAATAAAAATATCAAAACAACCCAGTTATTAATTGAGTCACAACAACTCAATGAACGTCTTGGTATTGAAACGCAAAGAGCAGAACAAGCCGCTAAAGCAAAAAGCATGTTTATTGCAAACATGAGTCACGAAATAAGAACGCCAATGAATGGAATTATTGGCTTAGTTAATTTGCTTAAACAAAAAGCCCTTCCGACTGAGACCTTAGATTATTTAGATAAGATCAGCTATTCCTCCAATATATTAATGAGTGTTATTAATGACATTTTGGATTTCTCAAAAATTGATGCGGGTAAAATGGAAATTGAAAACATTCCTTTTTCCCCTGCCAATGCATTTGAAAACGTTATTGGTGGGCTTTCAATTAAAGCCTTGGAAAAACAACTCAATATTCGTTGTTACATGCCACCCAATTTACCAAAGAAACTCATTGGTGATGAAGTTCGCTTAAGCCAAATATTACTTAACTTAGGCAACAATGCGATTAAGTTTACCAATACAGGTTCAGTGTCTTTTATTATTAACTGGCAATACGCTCAAACAAATGAACAAGCTGAACCATCTATACTGTTAACCATTGAAATTGTTGATACAGGTATTGGGATAAGCGAGGAACAACAAGAACATATATTTGATGACTTTACTCAAGCAGATGGGTCTACGAGTCGGAATTACGGTGGCACCGGATTAGGCTTAAGTATATCGAAAAAGCTAGTTACCTTAATGGACGGAGATATCGACATAAACTCAACGCCGGCTCAAGGCAGTACATTCAAGGTATGTTTGCCTTTTGATATCGCAACAAACGAACCAATCACTGAACCTTTGAGTGTCAACTTTGGTTCTGTGTGCTTATGGGACATTGAAGCTGAAAAAAATGGCAACAAGTCATCGAATAATATAAACCTAATGGCCCAGTATTTTACCGATATCCACGTGGTGGATGAATCACTAATTGAACGCTTTATTGAGCAACAAGAGTCCAAGTTCAATAAAAACGATATGTTGTTAATATTCACTAACAATAGTCTTAACGAACAACAAAAGTATATTGTTTCTACCTTACTTGAAACTGGCATTTCAATGGCAATCTGTACAGACATTAACGCCCAGCAATTAACCACGAACCTAAACACCTTAGGTATAAAAAATATTATTCACCATCCATTTCATCCCGTTCAATTCCATAAGTTTATTACCGGTATGCACGCACCTCGTGTAATGGAAAAACGTTTCAAAGATATGCCAACAAATGATATTAGCCCTGAAGAAAACCGCTATAAAGGACATATATTATTAGTAGAAGATAATAAGATTAATCAATTGGTCGCGGGCAGTATGTTGAGTAACTTTGGGTTATCGTATGACGTGGCTGAAGACGGCGAACAAGCCGTTACTAAGTTGCAAAACAATCCAGAATACGACTTAGTCTTTATGGATGTACAAATGCCAGTATTAGATGGTTATGGTGCTACCATTAAACTTCGTGAGTCTGGGTTTAAAGATTTAATTATTTGTGGTTTGTCAGCAAATGCCATGCGCAGTGATTTTGAACGAGCAAAAGAAGTCGGCATGAACGACTACTTAACCAAGCCCATTGATAAAGATGAAGTAGAGTTGATCTTACAAAAGTACTTAACTAGGCAAAGTATTTAACATAGCGAATTGAGTAAATGGCTAAGCCATTAACTTTTCTATCTCTTCTATGGTTTTAGGTACTGCGTGAGTTAAGTTTTCAAAGCCATCTTGTGTGATCACTATGTTATCTTCAATTCTTACGCCAATGCCATGCCATTTAGGGTCGCATTCTGACTCAGCATCTATATAAATCCCAGGTTCAACAGTAAACACCATTCCTTCTTTTAATGGACGAGGTTCGCCATTTAAGTTGTACAGGCCAACATCATGCACATCTAAGCCTAACCAGTGACTCAGTCCGTGCATGTAATATGCTCGGTGTGCATCTTCCTCAATTAATGTATTTAACTCGCCGTGTAAAATGCCAAGTTCAATTAAGCCGTTAGTAATAACTTCTATCGACAGATCAGTTAACTGCTTTAAAGTAGCGCCAGGTTTAATCGCAGTAAACACAGCTTGTTGAGTGTCTAGCACTAGCTGGTAAATGGCTTTTTGCTCTGGACTAAATTGGCCACTAACAGGAAAGGTTCTGGTGATATCGGCGGCATAACCTTGCAACTCACAACCTGCGTCAATTAACACTAAGTCGTCGGGGTTTATTGGATCTTTATTTTCAGTGTAATGCAGTATACAAGCGTTATCGCCACTACCGACAATAGTGCCATAAGCAGGATAACGGGCATTGTGCATCGCAAAATGGTGATGTATTTCGGCTTCTAGCTGATATTCGGTGACAATGTGTTGTTGTTTGATTTGCTGGGCTGAAAACAACATAGCGCGAGTATGAGCGCTAGCAGAGATTTCACAGGCTTGTTGCATTACCTTAATTTCACTGGCTGACTTAACCAAGCGCATTTCGTGAAGTAATGGTCGAATATCAATCTGCTGATCTGGCGCACTTAAGCCCTTTCTAACCGATGCTCTTAATTGCGCAAGTAATGCAAAAACAGTCTCATCGACGGCAAAGTCTTCACCTTGTGCCCAATATAAAGTTTGCTTGTCGTTAACTGCGTTTTGCAATACTTGGTCTAACTCATCTAGAGAGGCACTTTCATCAAACAAATACTCTTGTTTAGCTAACGCTTTACCAATACGACGACCTTGCCAAATTTCAGCGGCTTTGTCTTTTACTCGACAAACGATTGTGCTTTTACTAACACCGCCAATTTTCTCTAATATTAGCCAAGCGTCTGGCTCTGGAAAACCAGTTAAATAATGAAAGTCGCTATTTTGTCTAAAACCGTATTCCGTATCTCTGCTGCGAGTCACTTCTTTTGCTGCGGTAATAACCACAACACAGTTGTCAGACAACTGCGCTAATAACTGTTCTCGACGCTGCTTAAACTCAGAAAATGCAATACGGTTCATAAATTAAATACGACTCTCAAGTGAACGGATTAAAGATTAATGAAGTGTTTTAGACTCAGATTTTGGCTCGTTTACTGCTTTACCAAACTCTTGATGACATAACACAGCGGAGATACGAACAAACTCAACCACTTCATAGAAGTCAGCCTGACTCTCGTTGTTTTCATCAAATTGCGTGTCCATACGTGTGATATTGGTAAAGTCTTCTATGATTTCACGCGCTTCGTTAGATGACATAGTCAAATCACGTTTGTTAAGGCCAAAACCAACTAAAAAGTATTGCACCCAGTTTAATAACTCTTCGGCTTGGTCAGTTAATGACTCATCGTCGTCAGGTAAGTAAATTGCAAATGACATATCTTCTGATTCAAATTGGTTAAATAAGTCTTCAACCATAGTTTCAGTGGCTTTTTTCAAAGAACCTTTAACAGATAACCCGTTATTGAATAGCTCTGACATGTGTTCTAAATAATCAGTAGATTCTCTAAACATGCCACCGCAAACTAAGCCAGTAAGCAAGCCGTGTAGTTCACTTGCTGTGGCGGTAAAGTCATTTTCGTTTAACGTAGACACTAACTGGTCGTGATTCATAAATGCAGCCTTTTATTTTACTCTCTGGTTTTAATCGAACATAAAACCATAAGAAATAAACAGTCAAAATTGATAACAAAATAATGTGCAAGCTTATCACTGTTTTAATAGCTGTGGGTAGTGTTACAAACGTAATAACCATTGTGAAAATGCGGTATTTGTTTGTTCTCTGGTCAGTTTGATAATTAATTGCTCATTTGACTAAAAAAGTCTGTTTTTACCCTTGAGCATAATCCTATACCTGTTATATTCCGCCAAGAAATAGAATAATCATTATCAGTGCATTAATGTTATTGGTGTATTACGTTATGTTAGGCTATTTTGAATATGGGACCTGGGGTGTTTGACAGAAAATTGTATCCCTGAGCCGATAATACTTATACAGGAGAGTATTTTATTTGCTATTGCGCAAGCTCGACTCATTTCGGTGAGTAATCGAGAAGCCTACGGTGAAAAAATATTTTCCGCCTTGAACACTTCGGTTGTTCATGGGTTAGGTTTTCATCGGCACCTTGGGTGTCACCATATATTAAAGTTAACGATATTCATGGTTAACCCTGCTATTTGGCTAGTTCGAGTATCAGTGCCCTACTGCCAATATTCTGCTTTCAATGTTATGCTTTCAAAAATTAACAGCACAATTTTATGCCCTTACGACTTCTTTTCAGCAAACGTAATCCGGGTTAAAAAGTAATCTTTTCTTTCATCCGATAGTTGAAAGTGCCAATTCTGTAACTGACAAATTTGTTGAACAATTTCCAACCCAATACCAAAACCTTGTATCTTATCTATGTCTTTTGCGGTGTTATTTCCTGTATTCGTATTTACGTTAACTCTAGAGTTTACAATCATAGGTGGCTTAGAGTTCGTCACTGTTACACAAGCATCCTGAATTTGAATAAATACACTCCCTTCAACGCAATGTTCAAAGGCATTGCGGATTAAGTTACTGAGTAAAATCCGGCATAAGATTTTAGGTAATAAAATAGCGTTATGGCCATCTTCCGATAAACTCAATTCGACATTTTTTCCTTGCAACAAATAATCATGTTCATGAACCAGCAAGGTAATTTCTTGTTTTAAGTTCACCTCTTCATTAAGTAAATCTTCGGTATTTTCTCTACTTAGTAACAACAGCCCGTCTGACAGTTCAGTCATATTATTGTTAGCTCGTCGAATATTGAGATACTGATCATCAAACTCGTTTTTGCCTTGTTTAATACGCAAGTCAATTATATCAAGGGCGCTGCTTACTAAGGCGATAGGTGTTCTTAATTCGTGACTGGCATTTTGGATGAATTGTTTTTCTCGTAGGTAAAATTTATCAATACGTTCCATCGACTTTTGCAGTTTTTTGGCAACCAAACCTACTTCACTTGGATTATTGGTAATGTCAAACGACGCAGCGTCATGATCATCTACTAAGCTGGCCATTTCAGCTAAATCATCCAGTGGCTTCACCACCAAGGAAATGATTTGACGAGAGACCACATAGAATAAGATCAAAGCTAAAATCACGATGCCAAATATAGACAAAGGCACGTTCATATAGGGCATATTAAAAATAGCGGTATTATTTTTCGCCAGCTCAGACTTTGTTTTTTCATCTTCACTATAGAACAAGTAAAGCAGTTGCTCTGAGTCCATTATTGGGTGAGCAAAAGCAAAGTACTTAGACGTCCTGTCAGCTTGCCCTAACACACGCTCATCTTCCTTAACTAGCATTTTAAATGGTGTTAATTGTTGCAATTCAAACAGGTCAAAATACAAAGGTGGGATATTATTCAAACCAACAAAGGCCGCGTAACTCCCTCTGTGCGGTAGTTTAAACTTAGGATCACGCTGTACTTGCTGAGCAAAGTTTTTAGACATTGTCATTAAGTTGCGGTGTGTTGTCGCTTGAGAACTTATATTAAAGATTTGATAGATTAATATTGAAAACACAACGACTAAAAAAAGCATGCTAAATAATAGATGCTTATTTAATTGGTACTTTATGCTGTTTTTTCCTAACTGGTTTTTATCTTTATTCATAATTTTCCTTTAACAGCAGGTTCCTTTAATGCAATGTCCTTAATATCACTTTTCTTTGATTCACTTTTCTTTAACACTAGGCCAACGCCTCTTACCGTTGAAATTAATGCAGAGCTAAAAGGTTTATCTACTTGCTGTCTTAATTGATAAATATGAGACTTTAATGCATCTGAATTAGGGAGTTCATCTGGCCATAACACACGCTGAATTTCTGATTTTGTCACTACATTGGGAGAGGCTTTGATTAGCAATTCTAAAATTTGCCAACCTGCTTTACTCAAGACGATCTCTTGCCCTGCTCTATTTACCTTATACTCTGCGGTATCCATAGTTAAATCACCAACGCTAAGCTGAGTGTTACCTTTTTGGGGATAGCCAGTGTTTTGGTGATAGGACTGTTGGTAGGAAGACAGTACCTTTAAGCGAGCAACCAACTCTGGCAGTTGAAATGGTTTAACTAAGTAATCGTTGGCGCCAACATCAAAGCCTTCTAATTTATCTTCTAGGGTGCCTTTAGCGGTCATCATAATTATAGGAGTAGATATGCCATGGTCTCTAATGGCTGAACATAAGTTAATGCCATCCATTCCCGGCAACATTATATCCAGTAAAATCACATCAAACCTTTGTTCACGTGCTAACGTCAAGCCTAAATTACCATTGTCAGCATAATCACACTCAAAGCCATACGCCTCTAAATATTCAATAATGTTTGCGGCTAACACTCGATTGTCTTCAACAAGTAGCACCAACATATTTTTGACCTCGCACCTTTAATTTGTTTGTTTATACCAGATAAAAAATAAGCAGTTAAGCCGTAATTAACACATTATAATCTATCAAAAAAACACGGTTTCACTTTTTTTTCACCTACACTAGATTAAGCTTTGTTGGATAGCTATTTAACAACTAGATAAAAATACACCTGTGTGAGGATATTATGAAATTTACCAAGTTAACCATTTTAACAGCAATACTATTATCAATAACGGCTTGTGGTGATAGTAGTAACGATGACGATGCCTCATTAACGGATGACAGCTCAACAGATAGCGAGACTGTGGACACTTCGGTTATTGATATAACCAACGTTAACTTTACCAAACGAGATGGCTCTTGTGCTGATTACGAGGGATATTACAAATCTGAAGTGATGGATATTAAAAACGCAATATCCTTTATCGGCGATGTGAGCATATTACCAAGTAGCGATGTTTGTACACTTGATGCGAATACCATCCCAAACCATGACTTTCATGACGGCGGTTCTCAATTTGCTACGCAACCTGCCGAAGTGAGAACCCAATTTTTCATTAACGCTAATCCTACTTTTGCTGATGAAGTAAACCCGTTAACGTTAGGTACAGCAGAAGCTGTACTACTTAATGGTGTTACTCTAGATATTTTGGCGGCGGCTTGTTATGGCGTAGGCAATGAGACGTTAGGACAAGAAAAAATTGGCTGTGGGGCAAATCAAGATGATAACCCATGGCGTTACGACCCAATGTCTCCATTAAATAGCTTTGGTACCGACACTCACAACGCGCATACACAACCTAGCGGTAAATATCATTACCACGGCAACCCAATTGCAATGTTTGAACAAGACTGCAGTACCGCGTCAACTGCGTCTCCTGTAATTGGTTTTGCGGCTGACGGTTTCCCTGTCTTTGGTTCTTGTATTAATGTTGACGGTACAATTAGAGAAGCAACGCCTAGCTTTGAACTTAAACAAGGCACGCGTCAAGATGTCGCAGGTTACCAAACGCCAGAAGCAGACGTTGGCTCAATCGCGAGTGATAGCTATGATGGTCAATTTAGAGGTGACTATGAGTATTCTGAAGGCCTTGGTGATTTAGATGAATGTAATGGCATGACGGTGGACGGTCAATATGGCTATTACATTACCAACTCTTTCCCATGGACATTAAGCTGTTACAAAGGTGATACCAATGCCAGCTTTAGTGAGCAAGAAGTGAGTGAATCTCGTTCTCACACTCATACTCATTAAATAGAACTTAACTGAAAAGCATAAAAAAGCACCAGGGTGAAAATTTTCACCCTGGTGCTTTTTTGTTTACCGCTTTTTGTATCTATTAACTGGTGTTTTCTATCCATAGAAAAACTAGTTTATTAACGACTAAGCCTTTCTTGCCACTAAATGAATTGCACTGGTTGAACGTTCTAAGAACGCACCTTCACAATACGCTAAGTAATATAACCATAAGCGTTTAAACTTTTCGTCATAACCAAAGGTTTGTAATTCATTCCACGAATTTAAAAATTCGGTGCGCCAATCAGCTAATGTTTTTGCGTAGTCCAAACCAATATCATCTAACGACTCAATCACCATATTTGTATGCTTACTCATATGTTGGCTTAAGCTAGTAATTGACGGTAAGAAGCCACCTGGGAAAATATAACGTTGAATAAAGTCGACGTTATTTTTGTAATAATCAAATCGCTGATCCGCTATGGTAATAGACTGGATTAATAATTTACCTTCAGGCTTTAATCTGTCGTTACATTGCTTAAAGAAGCTAGGTAAATACTCAAGCCCAACGGCTTCAATCATTTCTACAGAAACCACTTTGTCGTACTGACCTTCAAGCAGTCTATAGTCTTTTTTCAATAACGTGATTTTATTGCCTAAGCCTAATTGCTTTACTCGATCTTCTGCATATTCGTATTGAGCATCAGAAATTGTGGTGGTGGTTACCTGGCAACCATAATGTTGAGCCGCAAATATCGCTAAACCGCCCCAACCTGTTCCAATCTCTAACAAGTGATCTGACGGTGATAAATCCAGACGCTGACATATAGTATGTAACTTATGGATTTGCGCCTCTGCCAATGAAGTACCTTCATCTGGATAGATAGCTGAAGAATACATCATTTCTGGGTCTAAAAAGCGCGTGTAGAGTTCATTCCCTAAGTCATAATGTGCCAGTATGTTCTTTTTAGAACCAGACTGGTTATTGCGATTTAACTTATGGAATATCGCATTTTTTAATTTATTTAACCACGAGGTTTTACTTTCAATTTGATCCGCTTGTTCCTGTGATTTAGCAAATATGCGAATAAGGTTAGTAAGGTCAGGACTGCTCCATTTACCTTCTATAAATGCTTCTGCAACGCCTATACCGCCACCTTTGATGAATTCTTTGAAAACACTGGCATCATGTATATACATTTTTGCAGTTGGTGAAAGTCCATCATGTTTTTCTGGATAAAAACTGTGCTGATGTTGTCCTTGGTTTGACTCAATAATTTCTATTTGGCCATAATCAAGTTTTGCCAATACTGACAAAACGATTCTTCTGCACTTTTGATCTACCCAAGTCACTTTTTTTGTTATTGTATTTTCACTCTCTGTGGTGACGACCTGTTCCATAGAACACTCCTTTTTACTTATCTTTTCTATAAATTTTTATTGGTTATTTTTTTCGAGTCTGGTAACTAACAAAAGGTACTCGTTTAAAAAATAATTTCATCGCTTGCCAATATATTAACAAGACAATTTTTAACGTCATGACCGGGAATCCCAACAAGACTTTGACTAATTCTGTTTTACTAAATTGTTTTTTCTTTAACGACAAGGTCGCATCAAACACTTTACTGTCTTCTTTGCTCTCTTCTTTGCTCTTATGTGCATCGCTATTTAACGTGTGGTTTTCAATATGAATAGATAACGCATCACTTGTTGCACTTGGCGGCCTTACCTTCCAAACATATTCCATATCTATCGCCATAAAAGGTGACACATGAAACTCTTTTTCTGTTGGAGGCAAATCGCCATTGTCTAAATGATCATTTAAATCTATTAGGTAATAATGACGTTGATTCCAAGGCGTATTGCTCACCTCAGCTAACATGCAATTACATGCACCTTCTGCGTCATAACAAAAATAAAAATTAGCCGGACTAAAATACAAGCCAAAACAACGCACTTGTACCAGCATCACTACTTTTTCTATTTTGTATTTACCATCTAATTGTTGCACTTTTTCGGTAATACGCTGTTTAAGAGAAATTGGATCTGTTTTGTCTGCTGTTTTTTCACGAACTTTTTTTAGATAGTCTGTTTGATTAAATTTAAGTGCATGAAACCAACGAGTGCCAAAGACGCCAATATTAAATTGCGGCGTTGAGACTTCATCAACATCAAGGGCCAACATATATAATGAATAGCCAAATCGGTTCACTTTGGGCGTAAAGCGCCTATGTCTAATTTGACCAACATAAATACTATTTTTCATATTCAATCTTTACTCAACTAATACCAGCCAATAAAGCGCCTAACCAATATCTGAATATTTTTAGACGCTACACAACCTCTACTTTACACAGTTTTAGAACCTAAACTACAACCAAATCGTGCAGCAACGTCAACGGCACTGCGTACTCCATCTTCATGGAAACCGCTGTACCAATACGCACCAGCAAAGTGGGTATGTTGCTTACCGCAGATCATATTTCGTTGCTGTTGAGCTTTTATTGATTCGATTGAAAATACTGGATGCTGATAAGTAAATTCTCTTAATATTTTATCTGGGTTAATCGACTCTTTTTGATTTAACGTCACGCAAAATGTGTGTTTGGTATCGAGACCTTGCAATATATTCATGTTGTAAGTGACACTTGCTGGCTTAACTCGGTCGTTGGTTAATTGATAATTCCAACTTGCCCAGGCTTTTTTACGCTTTGGTAATAGGTTTATATCCGTATGTAATACCACAGAATTATCACTGTATGTCATAGCTGATAAAAGAGCGTTCTCTTGCTCTGTTGCATCCCCCAGTAGTGTTAACGCTTGGTCTGAATGACATGCAATAACCACATCGTCAAAAAATTCAACATGCTGGTCGGCAAAATGCAGCTGTACACTTTCGTTCTCACGAGTGATTGATGTTATATCGGCATTTACACGAATTTTATTTTTAAACGGTTCACACAAAGGGGCTAAATAACGTCTTGAACCATTTGGAATAACATACCACTGTGGTCGGTCTGCAATATTTAATAATCCGTGATTATTAAAGAACTGCACAAAAAATCGGAATTGGAATCGAGTCATTTGATCCAACGAGCTAGACCAGATAGCCGCGCCCATTGGTAAAATATAATGCTCAGAAAAGTAATCACTGAATTTATGCTGTTGTAAAAAATCACCTAACGAATAATCCTCAACAAAAACACCAGATTTATACGCTTGTTTACATAATTTATTAAATCTTAAAATTTCTTTAATTAGAAACCAAAATCTAGGATTTAAAATATTACGTCTTTGTGCAAATAAGGTATCTAAGTTGTGTCCGTTGTACTCTAATTTACTTTGGCAATTATGAACCGAAAAGCTCATTTCAGTTTCTTGTTTCTGTATACCAATTTCATCTAACAAGGCTAAAAAATTAGGATAGGTTTTATCATTAAAAACAATAAAACCCGTGTCGATAGCAAAACTCTTATTTTCTAATTCAACATCAACCGTTGCTGTGTGCCCGCCAATTATTGGGGCTTTTTCGAATACAGTTACGTTATGTTTTTTTGATAATAAGTACGCTGCGGTTAAGCCAGAAACACCAGAACCTATAATGGCTATATTTTTCATTTTTTTAAATCCTTTGTATCAGTCTCTTTTGCGTCATCTCTCGGATGAGTGTCTTTTGAGTCTGTTTGTTTTGATGACGTATCTTTTGGAGCAGAGTCGCTAGAAATAAGTCGTTGCCAAATACTTGCTGGTAGCAATGAAAGAAGCTTTAAACTCAAGGTTAAACGTTTAGGGAAATGCAGATAGTTTTTCTTGGCCTGAACGCCATTAAAAATTCTTGCTGCGGCATCGCTTGCTTCAATAATAAACGGCATATTAAAGTGATTTACCGAGGTTAAAGGCGTACGAACAAAGCCAGGGTGAATCAAAGTAACACCAATATCATGTGCCGCTAAGTCCACTCGTAAGCTGTTAGCTAAGTAATCAACGCCAGCTTTAGACGCGCCATAAGCTTCAGCTTGTGGAAAAGGAACTATGCTAGCGCTAGAGCTGACAAATACAACTTGCCCGCCCTTTTTTACTTTAGGTAAAAAGAACTTTAGTAAACGCCCTAACGAAATTAAGTTGGTATTAATAATGTCGGCAAAAAGCTCGGCATCAAAATTGATTGGGTCTTGTATATAACGACAATCCCCAGCATTTAAAATTAATACATCTAAAACCTTATCCGCTTCACCATCTGTGCCGTTATCTAAGCTATCCGTCAGTGTTTGGGCTGCGCTTGCAACATCGTCGTTGTTATTTACATCAAACGCCAATGTTAAACGAGCAACGGCATCAAGCTCGGCTAGTTTGTCTTTATTACGTCCACAAGCAATTACGTTATGACCAGAAACCACATATTGATTTAATAGCGCCTCGCCAATGCCAGATGTTGCTCCTGTAATTAATACATTCATTTTATTAAGCATTAGCCGCCCTTTTTTTAATCCAAGAGATCAAACGTCCAAGCAGAGGAATATTTTCATATAACATCTCGCCTAAGTCGATGTAGTCACGGTGATAAATGATCTTACCTTCAAATGCTTTAAGGTGAGAGCTGCCTGTTACTGTGATTTTTTGACCACCATTTAACTGTTTATGTTGGTATGTCATGGTCCAGTAAATTGCCGCTTCAAGTTCCGTTTCTACCACATGATGAATATTGAATTGGCAATAACTAACATTTTGGTACAAGCCATCAAAATAGTTACTTAATGCATCAAAACCATGAATTTCATGAATAGGGTCAATAAAGTCTACTTTTGCATGATAAATTTGCTCAAGTAAATGAAGATTGTCTGTCGATAATTGATGGTAAACACTAATGAAATTAGTTAACCAAGCTGAATTACCCAAAACATTAATCTCAGTATGATCTGTATTAATTCTGTCCGTATTTGTGTCTGTCATTACCGTTTCCATTAAATACTATTTTGAAGTACTAGTGCCGAATGCTGTTACCAAATGCGATTGTTAATCCTGACAAAGAAAACGCTATTGATAAAAAAGCGCTACTTGTAAAAAGAAAGCGCAGCTTCTCTTGCTTCTTTATGGTCAACAATTGCAGGCCAATACATATCTAAATTTTGTTTTTTGATATAGCCATGTGGGAAGTGAATTTCTTTTGCTGGTACTTCCACAAGCTCTGGTACATATTTACGAATGAAGTCCCCATTTGGATCAAATCTTTTACTCTGTAATATAGGATTAAATATTCTAAAGTATGGTTGAGCATCACAACCGGTACTCGCAGCCCACTGCCAACCACCATTGTTAGCGGCTAAGTCACCATCGATTAATGTCTGCATAAAGTACTTCTCGCCATGACGCCAGTCGATTAATAAATGCTTAGTTAAAAAGCTCGCGACTATCATGCGTAAACGGTTATGCATCCAACCCGTTTGATTTAACTGCCTCATGGCAGCATCTACAATTGGGTAACCGGTTTTACCATCACACCAGGCTTTAAAAAGCACAGGGTTATGCGGCCAAACTGCGCCTTGGTATTTAAGGTTAAAACTTTGATGTTTACACAATCTTGGATTGTGAAAAATTAAGTGACGATAAAAATCACGCCAAATCAGCTCATTTATCCAAGTAAACAAAGGTAAGTCTGGCGCCATTAAAATATCTGGATAGTGATTTAAAATCAGTCGTAATAAATACCTAGGACTCACCGCACCTATTGCTAAATATGGCGATAAACCTGAGGTTGCTTTAATGCCTGGGAAATCACGCTCTTCATCGTAGTAAGCTAATTTATCTTGAATGAAATTTGGAATAACTTGATGTTCAATAACATTGGCTAGTGGCCACAACTTAGATGTTAATGGCGAGTCTTTTTCTCCTTCATACTCTGCAATATCATCAGTGCTTGGCAAAACGGCGGACAAGCTGACGTCACTGTTTATTAATTTAGGGAAATAATCAAAACCATAGTCTCGAACGTACTTCAGCCACGCCCGTTTAAACGGGGTAAATACTTTATACATTTCACCGCTTTGATTAAGCACTTTGCCTTTAGGCACAATCACGTCGGACTCAAATACGGTCAGTTTAATGCCGTTGTTTAACAGTGCTTGATCTCTGGCTTGTTCGTTAACCTCAAGCTCTTGATTAGCCACAAGTTCAAAGCTGCTGCTGCCATCTTCACTTAAGCTATCTTTATTTAAGCCATCTTTATTTAAGGTATCTTTACTTAAAGTGACAAGTTCAGTTAAGTATTCCACCTGCTGTGCAAAGTCATCCACTTCAACAATATCTAGCTGAATATCAAGCTGCTTTAGCTCAAATGTTAATAATTCCAGGTGACGTTTAATGAGGTCAATTTTTATTGCCGACCAATCATGTTGCTGCCACTGCTTTTCACAAACGAAAAAAATGGCTTTTGATTTAATTGAATTGGGATCAGGACGGTTTGCTAAAAAATACTGTAACGCAGGGTTGTCATGGGTTCTTAAGTCGTTTCTAAACCACAATATCAAAATTGCACCTCATTTTTTTAATGGCTTTGATGAATATGAGCGCCCTCGTTAATCACTAAGGCGCTCATTTTTAGGTTATGCTTTTAGATTAAATCTCTTACGTTAGCTTTTTTTAAAACGCTAACGAGATTAATAACCGTATCTTAATTTTAAATCCGCAGGATAAGGATTAAGGTAAGTCTGCTGAGTTAAGTATTCTTTTGGGTGTTCCAACAAATAATGTTTGATCAAAGCTAAAGGCACCATTAACGGCATCACACCTTGCCTATATTCATCAATAGTATCAGTTAGTTCTTTACGTTGCTCTGCACTGAGGTGGTCAGAGAAATAGCCCTGAATATGCTGCAAGGTATTAGTATGAGACCTACGAGTCGCTTTAATTTTAAGCGCATCCATAAGACCACTAATATACAATTTCGCCATCTCTTCAACATCCATATCAGCATCGGCTAATAATCGCCCTAACGCTTTATAAGCGACAATGTTATGACTCATTACTGAATACTTGTGTTGGCTATGAAAGGTCATTAGCTTATGTTTAGTAACGCCGCTAGCAACTAAATTGTGCCAACGTTTGTAAGTATAAATACGAGCAACAAAGTTTTCACGGATAATAGGGTCGTTCAAACGGCCATTTTCTTCACAAGGCAACAGTGGATTAGCTTTCATTATCTCGTTAGAAAATACGCCTATCCCATCAGATTTTAATGAGTTACCTTCCGGCGAATAGATTTTCACTCTTTCCATACCGCAAGTTGGGCTATTGGCACAAAACACATAACCAACCATGTCTTTGGTTAATTCAGCGACTTTCTTACCGTATTCAATTAGCGGGTCGGTTACATCGCCACTGCCATCTGGCTGAGCCACGATGATCATGTCGTCTTGTTTTATTTGTCTAATAGTAGGACGAGGAATTGGTAAACCAATGGCTACTTCAGGACAAAAAGCTTTATAAGTGACATATTTACCAAGTTCATTGATGCAAAAGTTAGACGGTTTATTACCTGAGTCGTATCTGACTTTTTCGCCAATTAAACAGGCGCTAATACCTATAGTTAAGTCTTCTTTAGCAAAAACTGATTGAGTCATATCCATTCCTTAGTAAATGAAAGAGCCGATAGGGTTCAATAACTTGTTGATACCTTGAGTAAAGTGCAACGAGTCACTTACTACGGTATAGCACAAACATCCTAATTCCGACATTGGCTGATGCTGATGTTTACCATCTAGCACGATAAAGTCGCCAGCGACGTATTCGCCCATATCATCTTTAAAGCTGCCTTCTAGTAACAAGGTAATTTCATAACCTTTGTGAGTATGCTCTGGAATTGATCCGCCTGCCTCTATTCTTAATAAGCTTGAATGAATATGCCCTTCATCTAGTAATATTCTAGAGCGGCTAAGCTTGCCAATTTGAGCGGGTTTCCCCAATGACATATGTTTCATTACATTTGGTAAGTCGTACTCTACACCACGGAATGTTACCGACAATGGTGTCTCATCAATGTTCAATTCTGTTTCAGCCTGCATCTCGGTAATATTGTTGATCATACTTTGCGCATCAAAGTTATATTCTTCATCATGATCTTGTGCTGCAAAGCTTTCTGCAGCAAACTCTTGAGAATCAAGCTCTTGTGACCCCAAGCATGTTTTTGCAGCATGCTTAGTTAATTCAATAATTTGGTTATTACATTTAGTACAAAGGTCCGAATGGATTTTTATGCCGGCAGAAATAGATGCTGGTAACTCACCATTTACATGTTGTATTAATAAATCAATTTTAGGATGGTGATTAATCATTATTTACTCCTAACAATCCTCTAAGTTTAATTAACGCGAGTCTTAATCTAGATTTTACTGTGCCTACAGGCAGATCAAGATGCACGGCTAATTGGTCTTGAGACATTTCCATAAAATAAAAGCCTTTTATGACTTCTTGCTGGTTTTGCGGCAACTTATCAATAACCGATAAAATTTGTTTTTGCTCTAGGTGATCAGAAAAGGGTTCGTGTTCAACCTCTGCCATTTCTATCATTGGCCAAATATCATCACTTAAATTATCTTCTTTGTTTGATTGCAACTTACGTAAAATATCAAAGGTGACATTACGCATTATGGTGAATATCCATGTTGTTGGCGCACCTTTGGCGTCATCAAACAAATGCGCTTTTTTCCAAACGTTAGACATAGTTTCTTGAACTACTTCGTTAGCTAACGTTTTATTTGAAAGTTTTGACTGAGATATTTTTAAAATTTTTGGTGCAAAGAAATGAAATAATTGAGTGAATGCAGATTTATCTCTAGATTTGGCAACAGCATGTAACCACGAACAAATATCCGTGTTTTGTATAGGACTATGCATAGAACTAATTATATGACCTGTTATTTTATTTGATAAGTTTGATTGTACAACTTGCATAGGATCTGTCCATTATTAAACACATACATACCAATACGCGGCTAATTAAATTAAGGATCACTATTAAAGTATTAATTAATGTATTTTTTACTTTGGTGTTAATAAGGAAGTTAAATTATATCAATTTAATTAAGTATTAATGGGAATTGAGGGGTTTAAGGGTTTAAGGTTGTAAGGCTGTAAGGCTGTAAAGCTGTAAGGTTGTAAGGCTTTAAGGGGTTGAGGGAATGTTTTTACAGCAGAAATAAAAAACGCACCTAAAGAGGTGCGTTTATAATATATAAAGATTAAAAATTAGCTATTACAAGCTTCTTTTAATCCTTTACCCGCTTTAAATGCAGGAACTTTTGCAGCAGCGATTTGAATTGCAGCACCAGTTTGAGGGTTACGACCCGTACGAGCGGCTCTGTCATTCACTTTGAATGTACCAAAACCAACTAAAGAAACATCACTTCCTTCAGCAAGCTCAGCTGTGATTGCAGCTGTAGTTGCGTTTAATGCTTTTTCAGCATCAGCTTTTGAAATGTCTGCACCTAAAGATATGGCTGCGATTAGTTCACTTTTATTCATTTTTATTATTCCATTTATTTGAATTTGGAAACCGAAATCTAAACGTTTCCCAAACAATAAGCAATAGCCAAAAGCCTATATATGCTAACTATTATGGTTTTTTATCTTAAATTCTTTAATTTGGTGTCATTTTAACTGGGAATTTAACAAATTTAATCAGATCTACAATTAACCTGAATTAATTTTAATACCACTATACGTAGCTTTTTTCAGCAGTCAGCGATCTAATCACTTCACAAGCGAATGAAATGGGTTTATCATCAGCTCGTTACATCTTCGGACAATGTTCCGTTGAATAAAGGATTCTGCTAGAAAATATTTTCTGGGGCTGATCTAGGATTCGACAGGATTGATGATACCGGATGGAGCACGTCGAGGGGCGGTTTGCCTCGTAAAAAGCCGCAAAAAAATAGTCGCAAACGACGAAAACTACGCACTAGCAGCTTAATACCCTGCCAAGAGCTCTTTTGCCCTAGCTTCCGCTCGTAAGACGGGGAACAACAAAAGATCAAAACCCAAACGAACTAGTGGCGCGGCTCCTGCCTGAGAGGCAACCCACGAAATATAATTCAGGATAGTCGATAAGTGGCGTGTCTGTTCGCAGCTTATTGGTGAATTTAAAAACTGACTAAACGTGTAGCGCCAAAGGATAAGCTTTTCTGGACGGGGGTTCGACTCCCCCCAGCTCCACCACTCATGATTACACAGAAGCCCTACTATAGAGTAGATAGATAGGACTTCTGGATAATTACACCAACATGTACAGCTGTATATAATACATTAAGTCTAAGTAGCTTAGTCCTATCAACAACTTTTACTAATTCAAGTCATAGTCATAACCGTATCAAACTCAAGCTTCTACTAAAATCGACTTATGATTTAAGTTTGTTCATTTAAAATGGCACTGTTTTTTCGAACGCCACAAACAGGACAATTAAACCTCATATATTAGTAATTAATTGAGTGTTCCATATAAACGCGCCCCCATGTCGGATTTACCTTCTGGACGTTTAACTTTATTTGAAAAACCTAAACAATGAAAAGTAACCTTACTTTCTAGAGATTCTATAACTGTTAATGCCTTAATATTTATGGCCATACATACCATATGAATCGGTTTAGAAAACGAACTTGGTATTCCATTAATTATTTTTTTAACGGTACTGCATGTATCAATAACAGAATCAATAATGATTAAAGGCTTGTTAGGGTCAAGCTCCTTCACTATCTCTGAAGGTTCCTTACACATTAAAATCATTCCGTTAAACTCATTACAAAAACCGTTCGCTATAATATTTCCGGATCTAGGTATAGATAAAACTTGATACCTCTCAGGTGTAAGCCCTGTCTTTTGAATTAAAGGGTCAACTATTAATTCACCAATTTTAAAATGATATTTGCGTAGTTCTGAAGGGGATAGTTTTGGATCAAATTGATCCTTATATAGCGTTCTTAACTTACTATCAGCTTTCACATAATAATTATTTAAATAACGGACATCATCTAATCCCAAACTTAGAAAATTATCATTTTCAAATATATTATTTAAAACGCCAAATTCAATATTGTTTTTGTAACAATAGTCTTCAGCTGCTTGAAATTCTGCTTCGGTACGTTTATTTAATCTATCTATATTGACTTCATCTCGTCGTCTTTTACACGTACGATTATCCATTTTTATATTTTCAGCAATTAGTCTTGTTGGTGTATTTAAAAATATTATGCCATCGCTGATCCCTCTATTTTCTGAGGGCATTGAATTAATTAACTTATTCGTTTTCGAATTCAAAACCAACATATGCCCATCTAAAAAAGTAAAAGTATTATTACGTTTATCATTTACAAATGTACGATGGAGTTTATTTATTAGAATATCTCTATCTTTTAAAGGTATTGAATCAATTTCTTTAAGACTATGAAAACCTCTATCCTTGAAAAATATTTTAAAACGACTTGATGTTTGTATCGCTTGAGAATTGTCTATACCTTTAACTAAGTCTTTACAGACTGCTGTTTTTCCAGATCCAGCTATTCCAACTATGTAAAATAAATAATTATTATCCATTATTAATCTCCTCATCCATAAATTTCATCGCTTTTTTAACAACTTTATCCAAATCAGTTTTTACTTGTTCAGCAACTGGTATTTGAGAGCAGTTTCCAACGGTGGCACATGAGTAACAAGCTCGTTTGGGCTCTTCAGAATTCAAATACTTAACAATATCCTCAATTGAAGTAAGCTTCTCCACTAATAACCCTTCCTCATCCCATTTTTTCTTTGCGATTCTTGAACAAGAAAATAGTCGCCCTCTTTCTAACGTGACGTCATAGCGTCTATAAAAACAAGAATTCCAATGCTCTTTAGTTAATAGCTTGTCGTTTTTAACTTCACTAATTAAATCATCCCAAGCTTCCTTTCGACGAAAATCAATATCTCCACCATATTTATTAACTGTTGTGTAACGACGCCAATTATTTTCAAAGTCGCTTTTACATATATAATCACTGATAACTAAACTATCTAACAAACTTAGAACCTCCTTGGTAATACCTTGGGGATAAAGACCATTTGTAACTAGTTCAACCTGTTTAGTTATTCCTATTTGACGAAGCTGGGTAATATACTCTGGTAATGATTTCGCTAAAGCGGCTTCGCCGCCAACCAAAACAATTTTGCCAATAGATAATCCCAATAGTTTCAGTTTTTTAAGTGAGACTATATGTTCATTTATGCCTTTACCATTAACAGCTTCAATTTGTTTAGGCACATTAAAGCCGCACCCACGACAAGTTAAATTACACTTGTTAGTTACCGTAATTTCTAATTCTTGTATTTCCATATTTGAAGCATCAGTAAATGGGCTAGCCTCTTTTTTTTGTCTGTTTAATGAATTATTAGCTAAGCTATTCGTCAATTTCATATTGTATTTTCCGTTGGATTTAATTACACCAATCTAATGTCTAGGCATTGAGTACTAGTGCAAATTTTAAATATTATTTAACAATGTTACGTCTGAGTTGTAACAGTCCTTAAGCATCAATCAATTCCTAAATATATTTAGAAGTCAGGGCATCGACATGAGCACTCAGACAGAATCCAATAATGTTGTTTTATAATGAGAGATACCTTGCCTGTTGTGTTTTTTCCGTTATCATTAAATGGCAACTGGCCAAAATAAGCTTGATATAATTCGATATTATTTTCGAATATAGTTTGCTGAGTTTTACTGTAGTTCTATCTAATAGGGTCTGATTATGTAAGTAATATACCAATACCGTATTACAATTCTTCACGTGTGACTGAGTGAAGAATATATGTTGATGCCTCAATTTACCCACTAAGGTACTCCGGGGAATTATTATTTCTGGATAAATAAAATTTAGAGTTAAAACGATTTATACTCTATCTCAGCATAATCTATTACTGCAGCTGTCCCAAATTCGCTCTGTGAGAGCAATAATTTATCTTTCAACTTTGTAAAATTTAACTTTTTTATAGATCCATCAATACTATGTAACAAATCAATTTTTGTGAGTTTGCTTCTACTTTTGAAACATCTATTGACTCATCGTCTAAAATAGTCACTTTATGTACCCCCTGCTTTGTTTTGCTTACTTCTACTTCCATGTACTTGCTCATACTGACGATTAGTACTTAATGTACCTTTGTTAAATTTTTTTAATTTGATGGATTATCAAATGGTTTTATATTTTTTATCATGTGTCATTTCCTTTTTTGGTTGTTAATAAAGTAATACTTTTTGTATTACCTTCGTTTAAGGAAATGATTTAGGTTTTTACGTAGAATGATTGTTTCTAATACGAAGCCTGTATTCGTTTTTTTAAATATTAAACGGTAGTAGCCTAGTTTGAAGCGTATTAAGTTTTTTGCTAAGTGAAGTTTTCTACCTCCTAATTTTTGGTACTTACAACCATTATCTAATTCCTCTTGAATCGACAATGCTCTATGAAAGTATTTTTGAAGTGTAGATGATGTGTATTGTTGAAATAGTGTATGAAGTGTTATCATTTTTAAGCTCCAGTTAATTAACTGTAGCTATCGTCTTCTAGTGCGCCGCACAACCAATAATTAATTTAAAATATTTTTTAAGTAATCCCAAGCCTCTTTAGATTCAGACTCTTCGGCGTAAATTTTTGACATTAATAATTCAATTACAGGTAAACGAATAATAGATTCAGAACTCAATATTTTAAGTATTTCTTGAGCTTTTAAGTATTCTTTTACGATAAAATGCTGTTCAGCCTCTTTGTATAGGCTCATATACCGTTCCCAAGGAATATCTTCAAACATAATAACTATTGGGGAAATATCGTTCATATCATTTTTTTCGTTCGAAAATGGGGATGGGAGTTTTTCGCTAAAAAAATCAAAATCTTGCGATTTCAAACATCTAACTATTTTATCAATTTTTTCACTGATAACTCCTAATGAAAAATACTCCAAATACTGTTTTTTAGTTTTTTCGACTATATGAGTAATATCCAACTCACATTTAGTACTTTTAAACATGCAATACTCTTCTAGAAAACATTTAGTTTTTTTTGTATCACCGTCAAATAAATACCAAATAATTAAAATATTACGAACAGAGTACTTTCTTCCTTGTTTAATCGGGTATTTATTTTGTTTAATACCTTGAGCTTTTAAATCTAATATTTTTCCTCTGTATAAATTAGCGTTTGCTCTTTTCGTAAAAATTGTATTCAACCCATCCTTAATTGGTGTAGGTAGTGGATCAACTTTAAGCTCACGCCGAGCAATTTCTAAAAATGTTAATGGTTCAATATCAAACGGCATAATTTATTTCATATAACAGAGTAGCTTTAGAAGGTTCGTTCTATTTAATAACTTTTTAGAACTATATCTAATTTTATCGACCGCTTTTTTACCTTTGATACATCGATAAACATAAGTACTTTGCCACCTGTTACTAGAGTTATTTATTGGCTCATTATTATAATGTTGATAAATGTATTTTATTGCTCCAACACACTGACCGATTAAGATTGCCTCTAGCTTTGACAATGAAAGTATTCCCAACAAGTTTCTTCTATCTTCGTCTACTTCATTACATGACCTTACTAGGTCGAGTTCTGAATGTTTCTTTATAAAATGAATGGCTAAACATTCACCTAATTGAATAAACTCTTTTTTATTTAAAAGAACAAAGTTAGCTTTTCCTACACTTTTCAAGTGAATGCAATCGTCAGGAAGACTTTCTTTTGAATAACTTATATGGCTAAAAAATAAAAGTGAAAATACGATTACAAATTTCATTTAGCAGCCCCTTCTCCAAATGGTTTTAATGTTCGAACTACAATAATAATGATTATCAACCATTCTATAAAACTAATTGTATCGCCTACCACACCGTTTAAATAAATTTTTATAAGTATACTTGGGGTAATATCAGGTGTGTAAGTGTAAGTGAACGTAATGAAAAACATCAATATCATCAATTTGAATATATCTAATAAAACTCTATTAAGCGAGTTAGCACAAAGTGCTATTTTGTATCGAATACTATATTTACCTACTTTAACTTTGGTTAATTTTTTGATCTTTGAAAATGTGAATATTAATATGAAGTAAAAGCACAGTTTATCCAATACATTAATATCACTAACATACCCTAAACCTGGCACCATCTCATCGGGGTTAGTCATAACAATTAATCCGTATAAATAAAATGTAATGTATGACAAGGATAATAATAAACTACACAGGTGTATAATCGATTGACCATAACCAATTTCAATATCTCTGAAAGTATATATTCCTTGCGGATCAAACAGTCTAAGTTTATGGCGTAGTTTCTCAATTAATTCTATTTCAATTTTATTGAAATATTTATCACCTACTACTTCTTCTGACTGTTTTACTGTTTGTTCTATTTCCTCTAAGGTTCTGACCGACTGCAACTCTTTTGTATCATTAATTATGACAAAGTTAGGTTCAGTATCTGAATTACCATTCATTTTTAGGGATTCCATTCTGTATTATATAAAAGTTAGTAACTACGTAGCTTGCCCACTATAAACTACTATTTAACTTTTGGGATTAGCATATATTAATAATGACAAATATATTTAAGTATAACTGCCTGATTAGCCTGAAATGAAAGAAATTAGTTTCTTTATTAACGTCAAACAAAAAATTAATAGGCATTATAAATGTAAGAGCGGCTCAATGATTTAATAGTCGTATATATTTGCTTCAAAACATAATATATTCGCTTAATATAACAGATCAAATTCATGCCAAACAGACCTATTCAAAATAATAAGCAAATACTAAGTTAGCCGAATTAGCTTGATATTCACTGAAAGTTTTAATACAAGGTTTTATTAGTCACACTAAAATTTCCTAGCTACATCACAATGAACAACGCTATACACTTCCCTATCGACTACTTATTAGCTCTGATTGTTAATACTGAGAGTCAATCACCTAAGTTTTAACGGTGCTATTTAAAAACGCCCTTCTTAATAAAAACCAAACGCTCTCTTACAAAAAATAAACGCGGTATATATAGATAGATAGTGTTAATTAAGTCTTTAATTGGACAAATATAATACATTCAATAATTTGTCGGCATATTAGGCGTGACAATTGGTGTTGTTTTCTTCAATATAGGAACGATAACCATAATGATCTTGTGGTTATTTTTTTGCCAGTTACGTTAGCGCTTATTTTCAACTTCTTGTCTATTAATGATCTGTATAAATGAAAGCGGTAACTAATGGTGCGGTTATTACAATTGATACGATAACCATGTAAGCCAAATATAAATCAACTATATAAATCATATTGATAAAGCAACAACTTAGTCTCAACTTATAAATTAGGATACATAATGATAAAAATAACATCCAAAACTTCATTATTTGCTGCATTAACAAGTTTACTTATAATTCCTAAAGCTGCGCTGGCTGAAGATTATGATGTGTACGGTAAAGTTGAAGTACAAATTGCTGATACTGATACAGGCGAAATGCGTTATGCCGCAGAAGGTACGCAAATAGATGCTCCTTTCTCACGCATTGGTATTAAAGGTGAACGTAAACTTAATGAATATTTCACCGCTGTATTTAAATATGAAGTACAAGTTAAAGGCTTTGAAAGTGATGATACAACACAACCATTTTCTGCGCGTAATACTTACCTAGGCTTAAAAGGTGCTTTTGGTGAAGTTGTAGTAGGTAGAAACGACAGTCGCTTTAAATATTCAGAAGGCAAACTTGATAACTTTAATGAAACTCAAGGTGATATAGCTCAAATCATTGCAGGCCAAGATAGATTTGGTGACACGATTACCTACTCGTCTAATTATTGGAATAACGCTCAATTTTCTGTTACTTATGCACCAAAAGACGATGCTACCGCTGAAGAAGCTGGTTTTGCAGCAACCTTTATTTATGGTGACCGAGGTTTAAAAAAGACACCGTATTATGTGTCACTAAGTCATGTTGATTCACTTAATGATGTTATTGCCAGTCGCATTGTTGCTGTGTATAAATTTGAACAATTAAAACTAGGTGCGTTATACCAACATTCTGAGTCAGTAGATGGTACTAAATCAGGTGATGGCTATGTATTAAGCGCAAGTTATGCAATTGATAAGTGGGTTCCAAAAGTACAATTGGCAACTGATGATTCAACAATTCGTCAAGCGTCGGAGGCCACACAGTTGAGCGCCGGTGTTGATTATTTATTTGATAAGCAAACAAGTGCTTATTTTCTATATACAGATTTAGATCTTGATGCGGCGGCTGACAGCAGTGTTGCGCTTGGTCTTAAGTACAACTTTTAAGAGGTTACTATGGCAAACAATATATTAACTCAGGAACCCGCTAAAAATAGACATTTTCAATGGCTATTTTTAATACTTGGTCCAATTATAATGTTACTTACCTGTTTATTAGATCCCCCAAGCGCTATGTCGCCAGCGGCATTTAAAACCGCAGGTTTAGCATTTTGGATGGCGTCTTGGTGGGTTAGTGAAGTAGTTCCTATCCCTGCAACGGCGTTATTGCCGTTGGTGATCTCACCTTTAGCTGAGATAAGTCCAATAAAAGCAGTAGCTGCACCTTATGCTCATCCTTTGATCTTTTTGTTTTTAGGTGGCTTTTTAATCTCAATTGCGATGGAACGTTGGGGTTTACATAAACGTATCGCATTAAAAACTATGTTATACGCGGGGACTAAACCAAGCTTACAAATTCTAGCTATGATGCTTGTTACCGCCTTTTTATCGATGTGGATGTCTAATACAGCGACCGCTGTAATGATGTTACCTATTGCCCTTTCAATTACTCATTTAGTAAAAGACTCAAATCCTGAAAATGACGGATTTGGTAAAGCCTTATTACTTTCAATTGCTTACGGTGCCAGTATTGGTGGTATTGCGACATTAATTGGTACACCACCAAATGCACTTATGGCTGCATACCTTTCTGATAGTTATCAAATTGAAATTGGCTTTGCTCAGTGGATGATTGTTGGTTTACCTTTAGCAATAATATTGTTGGCACTTTGCTGGGTGTGGCTTACAAAATTTGCTTATAAAGTTGATACCAAAGAAAATAAAAGCGCGAGCGTAAACACCAAAGAAGTATTTAAAGAGCAGCTAAGTGCCTTAGGTATAATGCAACGAGCTGAAAAAGGCGTACTTTGCGTATTCGTTTTCGCGGCGTTATGTTGGATTTTCAGACCTTTATTAACTGACTTTACTGGCTTGAAAATATCCGATACCGGTATTGCGATTGCCGCGGCTTTATTATTATTTGTGTTACCGGCAAATAAAGGCGAAGACGAGAAAATTCTTGATTGGAAAAGTGCCTCACAAGTTCCTTGGGGTGTGTTGTTATTGTTTGGTGGCGGACTTACTTTGGCGTCACAAATTAAATCATCGGGCTTAGCCGACTTTATTGCTCATATGATTGAAGGCGCAAGTACTATTCCATTGGTTCTTAGTGTGCTTGTTGTTGTCAGCCTAATCACTTTCTTAACCGAGATCACCAGTAACACAGCAACGGCAGCAGGCTTTTTACCACTGCTAGGCCCAGTTGCTGAGTCGATAACTGGCACACCTTTAGTTTGGGTTATTCCAGCAGCTATTGCGTGTAGTTGTGCGTTCATGATGCCGGTTGCTACGCCACCAAATGCAATTGTATTTGGGTCTGGTGAAATAACCATGCGTGACATGATAAGAGCAGGATTCGCCCTTAATATCATGGCGATTATAGTAACAACCATTATTACTATGACTATAGCTGCGCAAGTGTTTGGTTTTTAACTGAAAGCCAAGCTTAGTTTAAGTTTGGTTTAGGTTAATATTTAGTCTGTGGTTTTGTATGTTGACGTTCTCATACAAAACCACTTTTTCTGCATTAATATCTCTTTTTAGGGTTCCCCCCTATGTCAAAGCCCCTGTTATTTAACGCATAATCTCACCCAAGATAAAATCGGAAATAAAGTTATTTATCTATATTTGATTTGTAAAAATATAGATTATTCGGTTAAAAGAATCACCATCACCTCTATGTTTCCTTTGCCTTTATAAACTCAAAATGGAACCCAAATGAAGTTAAGATTTATCCTTGTCGTTTTTTCGTTATTGGTATCCGAATTTATAAATGCAAGTGAAGCTTCTCCAACCTGGAACCATGTCGATTTATCCTATAAAAGTTATTCCTATGACGACATTGATGACTTTGCTCCTACCGGATTAAACATATCTGCATCCTATTTAGTAGTTTCCAAGTTTTTCATTACTTCCCAGCATGAAGCGGTAAAGTATCAATACCCAGCCCCAAATAAAGACAATACGTTCGAGTTATCTGTGGTTACTTTTGGTGTTGGTTTAAAACATTCAATAACGAATACTACGGACATTTGGGTTGGAACCGGTATCGCCTCTTTGAAAGTAAAAACATCGGATAGAATATTTCTTAATAAAGAAGAATCTGACGGGATTTATTCTGAAATAGGCATAAGGTCTATGCTAAGTAGCAAGGTTGAATTTTTTGGCCGTTGCCAGAGACGAACAATCGAAGCGATTAATGGTAATGACAAGTCTACCGAGTATTTTACTTTTGGGTCACGTTATTTATTAAATAGAAGCGTATCATTGTTTAGTTCATTTGGTACGGGACAAGACAATAGCAGTACGACATCTATAGGGCTTAGCGTTAAATTCTAACGGCTGATTAAGCTTAACTATTATCTGAACCAATATTATCTGAATCACTTTTATCTAAGTCCACTATTGCCTAAACCTACTACTGAATAAGGTTCACTCGAACTTTCGTTGACGAACCCCGCCCTAAGTCATCAACGACCTTAACGTCAAATGTGCCGACTTCTGGATGCCAAAAGAATGGCTTATCACGCGCTACCTTGCCAACAAATCGATTATCTATAAACCAAAATAATGAATGTGAGTCGCTATCTGTAGTAGCAATAAACGGCAGTACTTCATCTTTTAACTTACTTGCTCTGACGGTATAGCTAATTAGGCTACTCGGCGAGGTTATCGTTGGTGCAAGGCCACGCGTGCCCGTTTCGTTAATATCACATGACTCCAAATAAATCGGTGGCTGACGCTTTACTACGCCTGCTTGCCTAAACAAGGTAACTAAGTCCGACGGCCAAAATTCGTAAACGTCTTTTTTGGTGATTGCTGCATCAAAACGACACGCACGCAAACCTGTTTTTTTATCTATATAAATTTCTCTGTGCACATCCGATATTTTAATTGGTGATTTACCCGGTATAAACAAGCCTTTTTTTGTTTTAGGACAATGTAGGTTAGGTAAATCTCCAGTGCTTGAGCAGATATCAACGTCGGTTATATTTAAGCCATCAGCAGATAGGTTGTCTTTGATTAAACCATAGCTTTCTAGCGAGCGAATTATTTCAAAAAACAAAGGCCCAGCTGCTGTCCCGCCGATAAAAGAAGGATGCCCTTCTCCGGTAAAGTTACCAACCCAAACTGCTAATACATAAGGCCCAGCAACTCCCACAGACCAAGCGTCTCTAAAGGCAAAAGAAGTACCTGTTTTCCAATACACCGGATACTCTTGTCGAGTTTCTTTTTGAAATTCCATCTCATCAACGGCGGTATTTTGTTTTAACATTTGTAAGGTTAAATACGCAGCTTCCGGACTTAATAATCGATTTTCATCTGACGTCGGTTCGCTACCGTTATTGTTATTGTTATTGTTGGCATTGCTAAGAAAATACTGGTCTATTTCTGTTTCAGTAGTGCTTTGGTTAGAAACAACAGCTGAAGGATCAGGCGTTAAAATCACTTCCTCTTTATAGACTCCAAAGTTGGCTAACATAGCGTACAGCCTTACTAGCTCTAACATAGTGACTTCGTTACCACCAAGAGCGAGCGCCAAACCATAAAACTCTTTAGGTTTTAAGTCTTTAACGCCTCCTGCGACTAAAAGATCATACAGGCCTATTTTTTTTAGCTCGTACATTAAATTTACCGCGGGCACATTTCGACTTAAGACTAATGACTCCGTAGCGGTTATAGGCCCTAAAAAGCCTTGGTCGTAGTTTTCAGGTGTGTATGCGCCATAACGTCTTGCCGCATCTTTGACCAAAGACAAGGGATGAATTAATCCTTCATCAATAGCCAGTCCATAAATAAACGGTTTAAGGGTAGAGCCCGGTGAACGCTTGGCTAGAGTACCGTTAACTTGACCACTAATTTTGCGATTGAAAAAATCAACCGAGCCGAGCTCAGCAACCACTTCCATGGTTTTATAATTCAATAAAAGAGCCGAGGTATTGTTCAGTCCATCTCTGTCACGACGTTGTATATAACTTTGAGCATGGCGCTCCAACAGCTTTTGTAGATTTAAGTTTATCGACGTTTTGTACTGCCCTGACTTAAGGTTTGGGTATTCGCTGCGTAAGTGATTAATAAAATGCGGCGCTAAAAAAGGCAAGTCAGAGGTAGACTGAACACTAATTGGCAGTTGCATGGCACTTGCCCAATCAGCATCTTCAGGGTGCGATTCTAGCCAACGGTTAAATAACTTTTGTCGTGTATCTAGCAATACAGGTTTGGCGGTCTTTTTAATTGGGTTACGTTTAGTCGGGTTTTGTGGGATTAAACTCAGTAATAAAGACTCTGGCAAATTAAGCTTACTGGCTGGTTTGTCAAAATAAATTAAACTCGCCGCACCAACACCTTCAATGTTTGAACCGTAAGGTGCCAAGTTAAAATACGCTTCTAATATTTGTTTTTTAGAGTAATGTCTTTCTATTTGTAAGGCGCGAAAAATTTGTTCAAGCTTGCCCACAATAACATGTGTGTTCATACCATAACGTAGTCGAGCTAATTGCATCGTAATGGTGGAAGCTCCAACTCGTCGGCTTCGTTTTATATAACTGGTATAAAACGCCTTAGTTAGCGCGACAAAGTTAATACCTATGTGCTGATAAAAGTACTGATCTTCGTATAAAAGAGTGGCCTCTTGTATATCCAGAGGGATTTTATCTATTGGAGTCCACAAACGATAACGATCGTCCGTCGCTAAATTTAAACGCAGCAGTTTCTCGTCATTGTCATAAAATGCCGTTGAATAAGAAACATGCTGAGTAATGTCGGGTTTGGGGATAAAAAGATATAGCAGCACCATAAACAGTGCTGCTATTAAAACGGCTTTCCTAAACAGCAGGAAGCCCTTTCTATTTAGACGAGATGACATCAAAGCGACCAGACGTCGAATTAGCCTTGATAGTTAGGTCGTACATAGACTCAACGTAAACGGGAGGAATAACAAAACTACCCATTGTCGTTGCTTTCACTTTATAGGTTAGTTTTGTCACACTCTCACTAAAACCACCGTAAAACACAACTCGGTCTTCTCTAACATCTTGGTAATCTGACTGCCAACCATTGTAACCACGACGAACACTTTCGGTTGAGACTTCAAAACCACCCGGCAATAAGTCTACAACCGCCACGTTAGGTACATAGTCACCTGTGGTACTACGTATTTTTAGTACAACATTTAACTCTTGTCCTTGGGTAACGTTCCCCGTTATCACATTGCCTTTGTCGTCTTGGAACTCACGGATAACTTCTAAGCCTTCACTTACCGCCTCTTTTGGCAAGCTAGTATCAAAACCAGATTGGCTAAGCATGTAGAACGAGTTAGGTTGAGCAAACAGTTTCAGTTTTTCTACATCGGTAAAGAAACTCGCTTTAGGATAAGGGTTATGTTTTACCTCCAAAGATTCACCAGTTGCTTGTTCTGCATCTTTATCCTTGTTACTTGCTTTGAATGCAGTAAAGGTTACATTTTCCTCAACACCTTTTGGTAAAACCACTTGCGAATAAGCACTCATCGCAATCACCGACCAAGCTGATGATAATGTATTGTATTTACCTTCAAATATTGGCTCAACAAAAGTAAACAATTTGTCTTTTTCAAGTTCAGCTAACTCAGTTGGGAAGTGTCTAGCGAGTAGATATACATATTGTCCGTCATGAGTAAGACGTGAGTCGTAAGAATTCCAATGATCATCTTTGGTTGCTTTACCCACTTCGTACTCTTCAATAAAGGACTTAGCTTTGTCTTCTACATGCATTAACTTGTAACTCGCACCAATAAACACAGATGCTATATCATGACGCCATGCTTTACTTCTAGCCGACTTCAGAGTTTTCTCTAAGTCGAATAGGTAGTTTGCGGTGACATCACCTTTACGTGTTAACAGGTAAATAGCATAAGCTCGGTTTCGATTACTAATAGCCGAGCTTGATTTTGACGCTGAGTGCGCAATTTTACTTACGGCCTCAAAACCTTTTCTCCACATGTCATTTGGTATCGCAACCCCCTTCTCTTTTGCATCTAATAAAAAGTGCATTACATACAAAGAAGCATACGTCGACTCGTAATCACTTGCAGGCCAAAGCATATAGCTACCATTAGGTAACTGGCGTTTACGTAAGGTGTTTATTAAGTTATTTAAACGTTCATATTTAGTAGCAATATTGCCCATGTACGTTGGGTGTTCCAGATAATTAAGAATAGGGAAAACACCACTAACTACTTGTTCCGTACACATGTGCGGGAAAGTATCTAAATAAGTAATTAAACCATCAACCAAAGCTAACGGGCTTTGCGATGCGGTTATATTGTTATTAGCCAAACTAGGATATAGAGTTCTTGGTACATCGAACGTTTCTTGACCAGACTCAGTTAACCCACTTTTAAAGGTACTCACTAAAGGCACTGGTGGACGAACGCTTAATGTTGCAGTGCGTCGGCTAAAGTTTTCACCAGCTGATGCGGTAAACGAGATTGATGCAGCACCAAGCTTATTCAGTACTTTTACGCGAAGGGCCACTCTATCTTCTGAGTTTTCATCTACTTTTAACGTTACCTTAGACTCGCCTAAGATTTTTAGGTTGTCGGACGTAGTAACATCAATATCAATTGGTAATTCTTTACCTGAACCTTCAACGCCATTGGCTACACCTAATACCACTTCAAACTCATCACCTGGAGCGGCAGCGGTTAATACATTAGGTGTTAATACAAATGGTCCACGAACGAGTGTTTGATGCTCTTGAACACCTACACCTTTGTTATTTACTGCAACCGCCATCACTCGTAAAGTACCTGAGAAAGTATCAGGGACTTTAAAGATATGTTTTTGTGTTTCAGGTCCTGCAGATAAAACACCAGACCAAAATGCAACTGGTTTCTCTACTTTACGAGAGAATGGATTAAGCTGTTTGCTTCTAAATGAAGATTCCATTGAGCTCATCATGCCACCACCGGCAGCGGCAAACTCTTGCACTAAACGAAATTCAGGTAAAATAAGGTCGACCATTTGCATAGTGCCAACTTCTAGAGCTCGTTTTTGTAAAAAGTGATTTAACGGTTTAGGTGTTTTATATTTAGCTACTTGTAAAATACCTTCATCAACAGCATACAGAACCACACTTGATGGTTTAGCTGAGCTATATGAAATAGTTAACTCATCACCAGGTTGAATTCGTTTAGGTACGCCTAAATCCAAGTCAATAACACGAGCGCTACGGTCGATAGAAAATGACTTAACTGCGTAACTTAATGGGCTAGTGAAGATCTCTTTTGAGTCTACATCTCGAACAAAAGACACATTTATATAAGCATTACCTTCAATTCCCTTAGGCACTTTTATGGTTTGTACACTACTTAATGTGTCACTTTTAAACCATTTGAAAGCATGAACTTTATTGGTTTCAATGGTGATCAAGCCAGAACCTATATAAGGCGCGACAATGCTCATCTCAACAGATTCACCCGACTTATAATCGCTCTTACTTAACTGCAGTTGTAGCTCTGCATTTCTTTCTAACTTGCCCGCTAAGTTACCTGCACCTACAACGGTAAAGTGTACTTTGGTCAATTTATTACCACTGCTATCAACAAGTTCTAATAAATAGTCTCCTGGCGTGCCTGTCGGTAATTTATAGTCAGTGCCAGTTTCAGCAATAGCGAATTTATCCGTGCTTAACAATTTATCTTTTCTGACAGATTGGTATTTATAAGTTCCATTATTTTGCTGTACTAGTGTAGAAATGTACTGCTGCTGCGTTAACTGCAAAGACAAGTTATTACGAGGAATCTGTTTAACATCTGAGTCGATATTAACAAAGTTTAATACACGGTCTGAGTCTCTAGAAATATAACCTAAGTCACCATCGGCTTTGAAACCAACCAACTCAGTCGCAGGCGATACCAGCATAGCGGTGCTTGAACGAACACTGCGGCCACCACCTTCTTCATAACCTTGCACTGAAAAGTTTAAACGATATGTGCCTGCTTCGTAATTAGTCAGGTCGATATCAAACTCAGCTTTACCATTGTTGTCGGTTTTGCTTTCGTCTAAGTTTTCATTTCTTTGTCTGATATTTTTATTATCGTAATAAGAGTCTGAAAATGTATATTTGGCATATTCATTAAAGTAAAAGTTAGCCGGCGTTAAACGTATATTGGCAGTGACTCTTCTGTCTTGAGCTGGAGTACCAAATAAGTTTTCAAGATTAACCAATGCCTTTATTTCAGAGGCTGTCACCCAACCTTTTGCTTTATATTGGGCAAACTCACTTGTTATTTTTAATCTATCCGCTTGAAACTCTTCAACTTTAAAACTGGTGCTACCAAGTTGGCGATGTCTGTTGTTTTCAACAAGTGATACGTATGCGTAATAATTACCCGTTGCAGAGCCATATTCGGTTTTAAAGTTTACGTCGATTAAACCGTCTTGGTTTAGTTTCATTCGCTTTTTATATACCGTTGAACCACGAGGATCATTAATTCTAACTTCTAACGGAATAGAGCCTAAAGCCGAAAAGTCTTTTTGTTTAACTATTGCCGCTAAGTTAACGTCATCACCTGGGCGGTAAATACCACGAGAAGAAAACATAAATGCATCTATTTGGTTTGTAGCGTTTTGACTGGTTCTTACACCACCTGTGTCAAAACGAGAGTAATTTACACTTCTGTCATAACGGTCGTAAGGGATAAAAGAAACATCCGAGCGATTCTTAACAACAAACGCAACAGGCTCTTTATCTCGTTGAAACGAAGACGTAATAGGAAAATAGGCATGGCCTCTAGCATCTGTTTTTGCCGTTAATACCACAAGTCCATTTTTAGCCAGCAAAGACACATTGCTGTTGGCTACTGGTTTTCCTGTTTCTATCGACTGAACAAATACATCGTGGGAACCATCGGCATTATTTTTTACTAAAATACCTAAGTCGGTAATAAGAATAAGGCGGCGATCGTTACTGCCAAATGCATATTTTCTTACAGGGTCCCAAGCTCTAGCATCAACAATAAACAAACCTAAACCATCTGAAGAACTGTAGCTGTCACTTAAATCAAGTGATGAATACACCGCTTTTTTCGGATGTTCGTCTTTTAATTTAATGTGTTTTTTTGAAAGAGTACTGATGTTCTCTTCTGAGAAATAATAACTCTTAAAATCAGGGCTGGTAATGCGTCCGCTAGTTTGGCTAATTAAATGATTAATTTGGTTTTCATGTACTTTAGAAATATCGACTTCAATTTCTTTAATACCACGGGTTAAGAACGACAGTTTATGATCACCATTTTTAGACAAAATAGCGCCATCTGACATTATATTTACTTCTTTAGGATAAGATGGCGTTGTTAAGAAACGGTCATACTTATTGCCCATTATAAAGCCATTCGTTGATTTTAATCCGCTATCTAAGCGTATGTAAATCTGTCTGTCTTCTGGTGCATCAAAGGTAAAGCTGTGCAATTTAGCGGTATCATGTGCTGTAGGAACGGCGGCTAATTTGATTTCTTTTGAAAGCTTAAATAATTCCGCATAATCAAGCTTACTAGAGCTACTCCAACGTTTTTGTCTGCCGTTAGCGTCCGTTGTTGGTAATAAATACGCTTTGGTTTTAGTAATAACATCTTCTGAGCTGATCTGGTCGGTAAAGTTAATAACTAATGCTTGTTCAGACTCATCTTTGGCATTTTTTACCAAGGAAACATCGGCGTTTCTCACCTTGAAAAAACTAGCAATGCTTGGAATTAATAGCGTTTTCTTCAATTTGTTTTCTAAACGTGAGCCACCGTTAGTTGGTTTAACACCGCTATCAAGCACTAGGTACATGTAACTACCATTGTCTTGAATTTTTATTTTCTCTGACGTTATATAAATTTCACGTTGATGCTTATCAGACGTCACTTCAAATTTGTATTGATACTCACCGTTATTCCCCTTTCCACTTACTGGCTGAATTAAGGTTAAGTTATCTTTGATACTGTCCAGATCTACTGGGTGTGTAGCTCTTAATGTTGCCACTACCTTATGACTATTTTTTACTTGTGGGTCCTGGTAAAGCTCAAAAGACTCTAAGCTCACACTAAAGTCTGGGGTAGTAAAACGTGTATTATCTTCCTGTAATAAAATATCAGGCTTAAAAATAGAGGTATCAAAACTAACGGTATAGGATGTTCCAGCTGGCCAATCTTGCTTAGGTTGGAATTTAAGTCTGTCCTCTTCACTCCAACGCCACACGCCCGCAACTTCTGGGTTAATTGTTATGCCACTGGTGATCTCTTTATCTAACAATTCTAATTTAGCAACGGAACGAGATACCTCTTCATTGTTACTATCTCTAGATACTGTCGGGCTAAACTTGATATATACCGCTTCTGGATTTAACGTTTCGCTATTGTAGTAAGTAAGCTCTGGCGCATAACTACTAGCTTCATAACTCACAGGCTGGGGTATAGAAAGGTAATAATTATAACCCACACCTATGAGTATAAATAAGGTGAAAACGGATAATACTGATTTGATATTACGGCGTAAAAAACCAAAAGGAGATTTAAGCCATTTAGGTTTCTTCAGTGTAATAATGTCTAAGATACTTAAAATAGGTAATACAACAGCAAAAATACTGCCAAAAATAGCCACCCCTTTTAATGCCATTTCAGTACCCGAGGTGAAGAAAATAATAATCCCCAAAATAGTCGCCAACAAAATAGCAATTAAACCGCCTAATAAGAATTGCTTGCCTACGAAGCCAAGAAACTTGAGCAACTTTGATGAGAAGGTAATTTGTTTAACGTTATCTTGTACATCCATTGGACATTAACCTTGTTTGTTAGTTTTGCGTAATTCAGTCGCTTTGATCAACAACTTTATACATTCAATATTGTATTTTCTGTTAGGTACTTTCTGTTAGGTACTTTCAATTATGAGCTTTCGATTATCACGGTAGCGGTAAGAGACATTTGCATGTTCATTGCTAAGCTATAAAACCTTAAAAGTGGTTACTAGCCATAACATTAAACTGCATTTTAAACAGCGCATTAAGCAGCATAAGCCCCGATCAATCGACCGCGAATATTACAATAAAATTAATAAGTTAACTAGTAGGGTGTTCCCCTAACCGCCTCTGATAACTAACTTAATATAGAGCAGTTCAGCGCCAATATACTTAGTTGTCTGTTTAACTATAAAGGTGATAAAGACAGACAAGTGCTTTTTTTGCAATATTAGATACCGTTACCTACTACTTTAATGATCTTAACTGGCGCTATGTTATTTTAGTTGATATGGTGATTGATGGTCTTAAGCGCTGTTAAGAGACTAAAATAACTAACATTTATTAACTCAGCTCTTTTAGTCCCTTAACCTAGCTATTTAACACTTAGTTCTTGATTTAACACCTTAATTCATTCGTTTAAAAAACCTTCATGGCTTGGCATCTTAGCGACAGTAGCTTGTATTAAGGTATTTAAGTTATCCATTAAATCAAGCAGTTGCTCGTTAGTAAGTGTGTCGGCCATTGGGTGATAATCCTCTGGGATGACTTCTTGCCCAAGCAATACTTGCTGCCATGCTATCTCACTAAACACATCATCTTGTTCCCTAAAGACCTTACCCGACTGTTTAAACAACTCGATTTTACGTTCTAGTGTTTTGGGAATATCCATCTGTTGGCAATATTGCCAAAAATCAGTATCTTCTCGCTGATTAACTTTGTAATGCAAAATAATAAAGTCTCTAATATTTTCAAATTCTATTTTAGATTGCCGATTATATTCCGCCACTTCCACATCTTTAATGCCTTGGTGAGGAAAGCACTTTAGTAACCTAATAATTCCCGTTTGAATAAGGTGAATACTGGTAGATTCTAATGGCTCTAGAAAGCCGCTTGAAAGACCAATTGCCACCACGTTTTTATTCCATTGCTTGGTCCTGCGGCCGGTTTTAAATTTAATAAAATTAGGCTCAGACAAGGGTTTACCAGACAAGCTAGCGCGTAGAGTTTGTTCCGCCTGTTCATCGCTGATAAATTTACTGGAATAAACAATGCCATTTCCCATACGATGTTGAAGTGGTATATGCCAACACCAGCCAGCATCTTTAGCGACACTTCGAGTGTAAGGTGGAATTGGTTTTGTGGGTTCACTAGGCAGTGCTATAGCTCGGTCACATGGTAGCCAATGACGCCAATCTTCAAATCCAGTATTGAGTGTCTGTTCAATCAACAAGGCGCGCATACCACTACAGTCAATAAACAAGTCCCCTGCTATTACCTGACCCGTTTCTAAGGTGACCTGCGTGACATGACCACAGCTTGGCGCTTGATCAACCTTTGTTACTTTGCCTTCAATACGTTCGACTCCCGACGCTTCACTATATTCACGTAACAACTGAGCATAAAGCGATGCATCAAAATGATAGGCATGTGTAATGCCGGGTAAATTTGTAGCGGGGATATTAGCTAGTTTATCAAATTTACCATTTTTCGCGGCCTGATAATTCAAGGAAAAATCACCAAATGAAAATTTATTCTCTAGCTTTTGCGCGCTTAAAAATAAATGATTAAAATCACAAAAAGGTAAATTTTTACCGACACTACCAAAAGCGTGCATATATTGGCTACCAAGCGAACTCCAATTTTCAAACTCAATACCAAGTTTAATTGTACCTTTGGTCGCCTTCAAGAAATGGGCTTCATCAATACCTAACGCATTATTTAGTTGGAGTATTGGTGGTATAGTTGCTTCACCAACACCTACGCTACTAATAGATTCAGATTCAATCAGTTTAATGTTGTGCGTTTTACCAAGGACTTTTACTAACAAAGCGGCACTGACCCAACCAGCCGTTCCCCCTCCAACGATCACTATGTCTGTTATATTCTTCATACTAAAACCCATCAATTAAATACAAATGCTCTAAATTATCGCTATAAAACAAGAAAACCCCTGTAACTTTCATCACAAGGGTTTTTCATATTTTTTAGCTACTATAGCTTGTAGCTAAAGCCGAGTAAGTAAGTACTACCATAATCTTGGTAATCTCGTACTTGCAATGCATTATCACCTTGTAACGAAGTGAACGGCTCTTTAGTTAAGTTATAACCTTGTAAGAAGATAGATAAACCTTTTAACTCTTCAAAACCAGCTTCACCGAAGTCATAGCCAATTTGAGCATCCCAAACCGTTTCACCTAAAATATCAACTTGCACTGTGTCAAAACCTAACCCGTAAACATCACCTTTAAATGCATCACGTTTACGCATGCTTGCACGAGCTGAGAATCCATTATGGTCATAATAAATAGTTGCGCTACTTATGCTGTCAGACAAACCAGGTAGTTGATATTCATTATCATTTTGATCTTTCATATCAGACTCAATCCCTGTGTAGCTCGCTATAATACCAAAGCCATCAAGGTCTTCGCTTATTATATTAAATGGCAAGGTTGCAGATATTTCATAACCTGAAAGTGTGCCGTCTCCGCCATTCACTTTACCGCTACCGGTACCAGATGTTGTTGCAGGTAATAGACCTGTCTCTGGATCGGTAATTCCCGTCATATCCACTGAGTAGTTACCGTCAAAAATCCAGTTTTGTAAATCTTTATGAAAAAGCGCAACCGCGAAGTAACCTTCCGCACTAAAGTAGTTTTCATAAGATACATCTATACCTATGGCTTCTTTTGGTTCTAAGCTTGGGTTACCACCATACAATGCCCAGTAATTACCGCTATCGTCAGGTTGTTGATTATATGACGCACTATAAGATGCGTTCATTTCATCTAAACGAGCACGAGAAATGGTTTTAGCTGCACCAAAACGCACAGTTTGAGTATCGTCAATTTGCATTGATAAATTAATACTAGGTAAGAAGTGGCCATAATCGTGGCTTGCGTCAGTTGCTTGTGCAACCACTAGACCATTAACCGTATTAAACGCACTACCTTGTGAAGACTGCTCGGTATGTACATAACGAATACCAAACCCACCTGTTATAGGCATGTCAGCAATTTCAGTGGCTAGTTCAGCTTGAACAAAAGCAGAAGTTACTTGCTCATTCACAACCCAAGATTTAGTGGCGTGTTTGGCGTCAGTTAAGCTTTCCTGTAATAGATTGTAGTAACCGTCATTAATCAAACCCATAGTGTCATAAGCAACCATGTTACCCATGCCAATAAAATCTAAATTAGCACTGCCTAAACGATATTCTTCAGGTACTGATAACATACCTGCATTGTTCGGGTAGCTAAAGTTACTTAAGGTCATGTAATAACCTTCAGACTTTTTAGTCTTCTCACGTTCACGAAAAGCAATACCGTAACTAATAGCAGATATAAAGTTTGAATCAATTTCCTGGCTAGCCGCAAATTTTAATGACATTAATTCATCATCAATGTTTGGCGCATTGATAAATCCATCTTGAGCTTGGTTTTCGTAATCAGTGCCGGAAAGATTATATTGATTATTTAATGCAGAGCTACCGCCCCAACTTAAAGGGCCACCTAATTGAATTAGGTTGAAGTCGCTGTAATCTAATTCGTGCGTAAATGTTGCGCCTGTATTACCTGAATCAAAAGTGTATCCTAGGTTGTCAGCAACACCACGGCTGTCGCCACGACCAGTGCCTGAGTAACTTTCAACACTGTAAACATCACGCTCAACTTTTGAGTAACTTGCATCAAAATCTAATATCCAAGTGTCATTCACGGCCCAGTTAGTATTAAAGCCAAATGACATTAGTTGTGCGTCACGTTCTTCGTAGTCATTACGAACAACAACACGCTGTCCCTCAGTAGTCGCGCTCGTTACAAAGCCTGTGGCTTCATCTATTACTGCGGTGTCAGGGGAAATAGAACCTTGACCCCAAGCAAAAGGTATTTCAATCCCACGAAGAATTTTAGTATCTAGAAAATCAACATAGAGTGCATCGAACGTTACTTTTAAGTTATCTGTAGGTGCAGCTTCAATAACCAACATGGCAGAATCACGATCTAATACAGAAGAACGTACATAAGGCTTAGCTCCACCTAAAATAGAACCTTTTGTTCCATCGGTATATTCAAATTCTGGGTAACCCCAGGCATTCCAGCGTTTTTCTTGGTTTGGTGAAGACATTGTAGTGTAAGCAAATGCAACACCTAAAGTGTCATCAGCAAACTGATCCATGTAAAAGAAAGTCCCTTTTACACCGTCATTTTCACCATCTGGATTTAATTTATCAAAACTGGTTTTTTCATACGTACCATTAACTTGAATAACACGGCCATCTTGGCTCAACGGCTTAATGGTTTGTAAATCAATAACACCAGCAATACCTTCGCCTTCAAGGCTGGCATTCGGTGTTTTATAAACGGTAACTCCGCTCATTATCTCTGACGGGTAAAGATCAAATTCCACACCGCGGTTGTCACCTATGGATACTTGCTCACGGCCATTTAATGTTGTGCCGCTTTCATTCTCACCAAAACCACGAATACTTACTTTACTTGCACGCCCGTCAATACGCTGTGCTGCAAGACCCGGTAAACGGGCAATAGACTCAGCAATTGAAGAGTCTGGTAACTTACCAATATCTTCTGCTGAAATAGCTTCGACTACGTTACCTGAGTAACGTTTTAGGCTAATTGATTTCACCAAACTTTTACGAAAGCCTGTAACTTCAATGACTTCAACTGCATTATCCGTTGCTTCAGCCGCTAACTCTTTAGCATCTTTTGTTGTTGGTTCAGCAGCGTGAGCACCACTAGCAATACCCGCTGTGATTAACGCTATTGTTACCAAATTCGGTTTGAAATTTGACATTGTTGACACCCCGTTTTGTGTTTTTTTATTATTATATTTTTTTATGTTACTGCGATTACTCTGTATGTTATGGAAATAACAATGAGCAAAATGCGTACATTTATTTTTTTGATGAGGCGATGTTACGCTTCATTCTATTTAACAAACAACCTCATGCATACGTATTCAATGTGATCCCACTACATTCAACAAACACAAAAAGCCTAAAAAACACACAAAAAAGCAGTCTATATAAAGTTAAACACTTGTAATTAATGAAAAAAAATTAATTCAATTAATATCATTGAAAAATACCTTTTATGCATACGTATGCAGCGGTATTGAACATTTTAGCTAACCTAACGTATTCTCATGCAACTTAATTTGGTCTTATCTAATTTGCACTTAATAGGTCAAACACAAGATCAATACATACAGTGCGCGACAAATACGCACAACTTATTAGTTGAGGTTTACATGCAGAAAACTCCTTGGTGGCAAGGTGCTGTTATTTATCAGGTGTATCCACGCAGTTTTATGGACTCTAATAATGATGGCATTGGTGATATAAAAGGTATCATTGATAAATTCGACTATATCGAATCCTTAGGTGTGGATGCTGTATGGGTTTCACCATTTTTTAAATCGCCAATGAAAGACTTTGGTTATGATATTAGTGACTATCGAGCTGTCGACCCTATCTTTGGTGAACTTAAAGACTTTGATGCATTAATCACTCGTGCGAAGACATCTGATATTAAAATCATTATCGACCAAGTCCTCAGCCACACGTCCGACTTACACCCCTGGTTTACTGAGTCTCGTCAAAATAAAACCAATCCTAAAGCAGACTGGTATGTATGGGCCGATCCAAAGCCAGACGGTACAGCGCCAAATAACTGGATGTCTATTTTTGGTGGTACAGCGTGGCAATGGGAGCCTCGTCGCGGTCAATATTACTTACATAATTTTTTAACTAGCCAACCGGATTTGAACTTCCATAATAATGAAGTTCAACAAGCTGTTTTAGATAATGTCGAGTTTTGGTTAAAACGTGGTGTAGGTGGCTTTAGATTAGACGCTATAAATTTTTGTTTTCATGATAAACAATTACGTGACAATCCAGCTAAGCCACAAGATAAACGTGCTGGCCGTGGATTTAGTGAAGACAATCCTTACGCTTATCAGTATCACTACTTTAATAATACCCAACCTGAAAACCTTGGGTTTATGGAATCATTGAGACAGTTATTCAATCGATATGATGAGGTGGTTAGTTTAGGTGAAATTTCAACTGAAGACTCACTTAAAGATATGGCGTTATACACTCATAACAATCAGCGTTTAAACATGGCTTATAGCTTTGAATTGTTAACCGATGACTTTTCAGCGCAACATATTAAAGACACAGTATCCTCATTAGAAGCTCAAATGACAGGTGGCTGGCCTTGTTGGGCGGTGAGTAATCACGATGCGGACCGTGTTATCACGCGTTGGGGAAAAGGCAAAGAGAACAATCAACTAGCAAAAATGTTACCTGCGATGTTGGGTTCACTTAAAGGCAGCATATGCACCTATCAAGGTGAAGAATTGGGCTTATCACACGCTGAACTATCCTTTGAAGAGCTTCAAGATCCGTTTGGAATTACATTTTGGCCACAATTTAAAGGACGAGATGGATGTCGTACACCAATGCCATGGCAACAGAATGCGATAAACGCAGGGTTTTCAGAAGCGAAACCTTGGTTACCGGTTTCTAAACAACACTTACCATTAGCCGTTGATGTGCAAAATGCCGATAAACACTCACCTCTTAGCAGTTACCGTGCATTTACTGCATGGAGAAAAGAGCACACTGCATTAATTACTGGCGACATTGAATTTGTTAGCACAGACAACAATGTTTTAATTTTTATTAGACACTGTCCAGATGCTCAAAAACAAAAGATATTGTGTGTATTTAACTTTAATGACTTCGCTGTTGATGTTGCTATTGAACAAAGTGTTATTACGTTTTTAAACGCAGCGCCGTTTTTAATGGATGTGAGTGACCTTGATAATTCAGTAACAAGTATCAACACCAGTGGATTCAGTGGTTTTTACGCTCATATTAATTAGTGCTAAATAAGTAGGTAAAGAATAACAAGGCCGCTGTTCATGGCCTTGCTTATCTCATCTCTGGTAAATGAGATAATGTTTGCGTTACTAATGTGAATGGGCGTATGGATTGTTACAAACTAGATAACAGCATTATTTGAGAGTCAGTTGAAACTTAGGTACTATCCCTTTAAGCGCATATTTAAGCGCTGTGTATTTATTTAACCACGAACAATAAACGTAGCGACTATAACCTCTTAAGCCTCAGCGAGAAACGACCATGAGAAATAAAACCACCTCTTTTGATATTGCTTATCAAGCGGGTGTATCACAATCTACCGTTTCTCGTGCATTAAGCGGCAATCCCTTAGTGAGTAAAGAGACTCGAGCTCGTATTCAAGCGATCGCTAAAGAACTCAATTATAAAGTTGATAAAAACGCCAGTAACTTACGCACTCAAACGAGTAACACAATCGCGTTATTGCTGTTTGAAGACGTCACGGTGGATGACTCCAACATTAATCCATTTTTTCTGTCTATGTTAGGCAGCATAACCAAAGCCTGCGCCGAAGCTAAATATGACTTGTTAGTCTCATTTCAACAAATGAATGACGACTGGTACGCTGAATATGAAGATTGCCATAAAGCTGACGGACTTATTCTATTAGGTTACGGCGACTATCTTACTTATGCACAAAAGTTAGCCCACTTGATTGATCAAAAAACACACTTTGTATTATGGGGAGCGGGTGATAAAAGTTTAGACGCCATCACAATACGTTGTGATAACAAACAAGGTGGTTTTGCCATCACCCAACATTTAATTGAACAAGGCCGTCGACACATTGCATTTATTGGTGAAGCTTCAGATGCGACTCCAGAATTATTAGAGCGTTATCAAGGTTATTGCCAAGCATTAAAAGATAACGGCCTAACACCGAATAAAAAACTACATGTTGACGCAAAAATCACTGAATTATCAGGCTACGAAGCCACCAAAGAATTATTAGCTAGAAACGAAAAGGTTGATGCTATCTTTACTGCTTGCGACTTAATGGCCATTGGCGCAATGCGAGCAATTAAAGACAAACAACTGGTTGTCGGTAAGGACATTGCGGTTGTTGGTTACGACGATATATCTGTGGCTCAATTTACCAATCCCCCGCTGACAACCGTAAGACAAGACACTAATATTGCAGGCCAACTGTTAGTTAAAAACCTAATTGATTTGATCAAAGGAAACGACGTTAGTAATTCCATTATTGAACCCCGTCTTATGATCAGGCAAAGTTGTGGCAAAGCTTAACGCTTTGATCAAACCTAGTTCCACAACCGCAAAGCACGATTACCGAACAAATAAAAACGCCGCTATTTAGCGGCGTTGTTATTATTAAGTACTATTTAATGTTAACGGTTAACGTTGAAACTTTTGCGTTAATTCACTGTAGTTATCCCATACTTTTTTATCAGTATATGAACGTAGTAGTTTGATATATTCAGCATGAGTCCACGCTAGTGGTGTTGCCGAGTTAGTGCCCTGACCTAACTTATATTGGTACTTATCGTTATTACCTACCCCGTCCCAAACTTGCTCTGGAAGCATCATGCCTTCATTAGCAAATAGCTCCATCGTTCTAACATAAGTATTGCGTAACTTAGTCATAGTGGCTGAGTTAATATCTTTTTGCTCTAAATTTGCAGCCGCTAACTCGTAATGACCACGTTCTCCGGTAAAGAACGGCCAAACGCGACCACGCTGTTGCTCTATGTTTTTACCCGTCGCAAAATAGCCTCGGCCTTTTAGCGTGTCTTCGCCATAACCGTCATTACCATAACGACGCCAACCTGGGAATTCTCCCGACTCACCGTCAAAACTAAAGTTATATTTAACCCGTAAATTATCTTCTATGCTTTGACTGTCATATTCTACTAAGGTATCAACCACAGCGGCATCGTCAGCACTACGAACGCCATAACGAACCAGTTCTAAGAAACCACCATCGATAACGCTTTTTTTATCTACGCCAGGCTTACCATTGTTATCGCCCAATTTCTCAGCGTCATTTATGTCTTTGTCTTTGTTCAAACGAACATAATAATGTCCATTATTTTTATTGGTAGCCGCAGAGTTAAGTTCTTTCTCTTTAGAAAAAGTACCTTCAGTGGTAAACATTAGCTTTTCAATATTGTTGGCATATTCTTTGGCTGTTTTTGCATAAAGTGCAGCACTTACTTTGTCACCCGCTAAGTTTGCAATGTCAGTCGCAGCTGCAAGCCCAGTAATAACTGCAGCGGTTGTAGATGGTGAATGACCAGACTGTTCTTCCCAACGCTCTTGTTGAGTAACTGGAGGCGTGATTTTAGCGTTATTCCAACCGATATTTACCGTTCCGCCTTTAACTAAAAAGTCAGCCGCTGGTTTGAACATTTTGTTATACCAAGAGATTAACTCTTGGTCTGATAAAATTTTACTGTCCCATAATTTCCAACCCAACATGATTGGCATAGCCGTTTGATCTAATTGCACACCAACCCACTCTACAGTGCCATCTACATGTGTTTTTTGTAAGAACCAACCACCGTCGCCTTTGTTGTCTTTAACCTTGTCCGACACCTGAACTTTTTCTAAGTAATTAAAAGAAACCAGTGGAGTCTGTGTATCGCCAAGAGCTAATAAAGCCATAGCACACTGATAAAAATCTCTTGGCCAAACCGCTTTATAACCGGTACTGCCTACTTCTGCTGAAACAGAATCGCCCCACGGATTAGACAGTGATGCGATTAATGCACCAGCATGCGTTTTGTCTTCCTGGGCTTTAAGTACTAAAGCACTAGCATGTAATAAATGTCCGTTATCTGTCGTTGTTGGGATCATCGACTTTAAGCCAGTAAGGCTAGTCAAATAATCTTGCCAACCTATGGCTGAACCTTCGCCATTATATTGTGCCAATACTGCTTGATAGCCGCGTTCTAACGTACTTTGAGCTTCATCATGACTTTCTGTTTGGCTATAACCAAAACCTAACGTGATATCAAATTCGACTGTGGCGCTGCCTTTACCATCAAGATTGACCGTATTAAACTGTGCAGTTAAACCTACGTTCCCAGCGATTTCTCCAGTGTTTTGATATTGCCAGTCCATCACGCCGTCTTTTAAGTCGGTTAAACCATCAGACTCGCCAATAAAACCAACCGATGTTTGTTTAAAACCTTGCTTACTTAATAACGTAATATGAGAACCGTTATCGCTGGCCGACAAGCTATTTTTAGACGCCACTGCCATGTCGTTACTACCACTGTTATTAACATGTGGGTTTACTAGTAAATAAGGCGTGATATTGGCCTCGTTAGCCGTGAAATAGGTTTTTACATATAACGTATTATGACTTGGGTCGGTAAATACATGTTTTTCAATACTGTATTTTCCCTCTTTGTCTTGGTTTACAATTTTATAAGCCAACGACAATGGTCGGTTTTGATCATCACGATACAAATATTCAATTGTTGAAATAGTGTCATCTTTTTCAGTATCAACAAAGCCTGTTCCCGTGACGACAAACTGCATATCTTTAATTTGTGCCTCATGGATCAAACCAAACATGGTTTCGGTAATAATACCTTGAGCTAAAGAGAACCAAACTTTTGAAACTTTACCGGTTACCGCTTCATCTGTGTATTTTAAGTCTTTATACGCTTCGTAAGATGTGCCAATACCATTTTTACCGGCATAAGCCCATGTGGAAGCAGCACCAGGCGCTCCCGGTGCTATTATATTTTTAGTCGCTAACGCGTCTGTATCTTCTGTTGTGTTTGTTGAAGATTGACCGCAACCGATTAAAGTAAGGCTACTGGCCAATGCCATAACAAGTAGATTGGGTTTTAGATGACGAGGTTTAAAATTCACGACAAACTCCTATTATTATTTTGATGGTGTCGTTTGAATGTTAGCGTCGCTAACAAATAGAGTTGAGATCCCAGCAATTATTAGCGATACGCCGCCTAATACTAGAGCATAAATTGTTTGCCCATCAAAAGCGTATCGTACCAACACGCCTAAAATACTAGCGGCAAGCAACTGTGGAATAACGATAAAAAAGTTAAATATCCCCATATACACACCCATTTTATGAGCCGGTAATGAGTTAGATAGCAATGCATAAGGCAAGGACAAGATAGATGCCCATGCGATCCCAACGCCCACCATTGAATAAATCAGGTGATCGGGGTTGGTAATAAATGAGAATGAAATTAGACCCAAGGCACCACAAGTTAAATTAAACAAATGGCTCATACGTAAACCAACTTTGCTAACAATCCAAGGGATAAACACGGCCGCTAATGCAGCAAAGCCATTGTAAGATGCGAATAAAACCCCTACCCAGTCAGCGCCATCGTTAAATAACTTACTGGTTGCATCGGATGTACCGTAATGAAAGCTAGTTACCGCAGACGTGGTATAAATCCACATAGCAAATAGAGCAAACCAGGAAAAAAACTGAGTTACCGCCAATTGTTGCATAGCTTTGGGCATATGAAACAAGTCATTAACTACCTGATAAAAACCGTTGTTAACGGCGCTGCGTTTAATCATAAACGCCGTTATGAATTCAACTAATCCAAAGGCAATCAAACCGCCAGCGACTAAATACAACTCTTTGTCTAAGCTATTGGTATAAATGAACATTAACAGCACTAAACCGACTAAACTCCAAATAGCTGCGCCAGTTAAATACTGTTTAGCGCTACGATGCTTTTCTTGATAAACCAATTTAGAATCTGTTGATGCTTTTTCAAAAGCCGCTAATTGCTCAGGAGAGTATTCTTTAGTGCGATAAACAGTCCATGACACAGCGGCAAGCAACACCACGGCTCCTGCGTAAAATGAATACGTCACTGAGTCAGATATTTCCCCTTGCGGGGCTACATTACTTATGTCTAACCAATTGGTTAAAATCCACGGTAATGCTGAAGCGACGATTGCGCCAATACCAATAAAGAAACTTTGAAATGCATAGCCTGTCGCATGTTGTTTTTTAGGTAACATGTCGCCAACAAAGGCTCTAAAGGGTTCCATTGTAATATTGATTGAAGCATCCATGATCCATAAGGTGCCTGCTGCAATCCACAATACTGACGAATTAGGCATAACGATAATAGCCAAAGAGGTAACAATAGCGCCGTAAAGAAAATAAGGGCGACGGCGGCCTAAGTGATTCCATGTTTTATCACTTAAATAACCAATAATTGGCTGAACTATTAGACCAGTTAATGGTGCTGCAATCCAAAGAATTGAAATGTCGTCAATACTTGCACCTAAGGTTTGAAAAATTCGGCTGACATTGGCGTTTTGTAATGCAAAACCAAATTGAATGCCTAAAAAACCAAAGCACATATTCCAAATTTGCCAAAAGTTTAAACTAGGTTTTTGCTGCGACATAAACGCCCCATTAGATTACGCAAGAATTAGCGCTTGATAATATAGGGACTACTACTTTATGCCTAGGGATTTGCATACGTATTCATAACAACAAGCCATAATCACTGCGGTTCAGCCGTTAAATAAAAGCCATTAATAAAAAACGTTATGATGAATTGAATGTGGGTAGCAAAAGCAAAAAAGCCGATTAACACTATGAAGTAACTTCATAATATCAATCAGCTTTTAGTATTTAAAAACCCAAATATGGTTAAAGATTAAAGATTAAAGATTAAAAATAAGTACTAATTTTTAAACGATCACTTTCCTAATAAATTAAAGTCTTTATCCATTAAAGACACCAATAATAAATCACCGGATGTGTCGACTCTAAATTGTCCGTACGTGGCACTTTCGAGCTCTGGCCCAGTCCCTTCTTCAAAGAAGTAAGCGTTGGTGGCAATTTTTATTCGTCCGTTACGTTGTCTAAATTTCATCGCGACGACCGCTTCTTTATCGTTAATTTTTTCAGTGACGCTAACAAACGAACCAACCTTATTTTCATCAAGGGAAAGCTGGACAAAACCGTCAAAACTAGCCGTTCTATAACCTTTATAATCCTCTTTGTCTTTTTCTCTGTCCTTGTCTTGTATTTGCTCTAGAGCGGTCTCAATATCACTGACAATGGCAAAACGCAGCGCCATGTAATCGCCTTGCATTAAAGAACGCGGATCAACAGGAGCTAGTGGCAAATACACAATTTGACCATTTTCTAACAATTGTTCTTTTTTATAAATAGACCAATTCACAACACCAAGTACTAAAACTAAGGTGATAACGGCAACTAATTTACGCATATTAAACACCTTCAACCGTATTTATTTTAACTGCATCTTTTTCAACAGCATCTTCTTCGGCATAGCTTTCTTCAACCGCATCTTCTTCAATCAGCGGCCAAAAACGGACGATGACAAAACGCGCCGTTAACATCACAATCGCAACGACCAAAAAAACCCCAGATTTATACAATAAGGTTTGCTCCATCGAATAATAATAAACCGAGCAAAAACCTAATAACGCGAAGATCCCTAGGCCCATCAACACGCGATTAGAACGAGAAAAACCAAGTATTATAATAACCACCGCCGCCGAGAACCCTGTGGACTTAATCGTTAACAGACAAAACACTAAAGCCCCGCCGAGCGCTATCACAGTGGCTTTAGTGTCTTTCGTGACCTTAGTAGCCTTATTAGGTAATCTTCTTTGACTGTTTTTTGTCATACATGGAATGACTTTCCAAACACTAAACATAATGGCAAATACAAATAAGCCTTGAGACACGCTATAGGGAAAATTAAATAACGGTTCCACATCGCTAGATAAAACAGTAAAAAGCCATAAGTCGAGTTCAGTTACACAATGTATGGTTAACCAGAACAAGGTTAATCCATAAACCAAGCCACTAACCTTTTGATAAGACTTAATCGTTTTAAATTCACGTGTGTACAAGACAACAAGCAGTACCAGCACAACTGAACTAACCACATAAGGAATGCCTATTACTTGAAACCCGACCTCAAATGAGATTGCAGCAAAAGCCGAAGAAAAAACACGGTGAACAAAATTAGGCATGATCACAGCTAATAGCGCATGGAAAACACCGACAATAAGCCAACTATCTGGCTCTCTGCCACCAACAATGGAAAATACCACTAAGGCTTGCCCTGCTAAGCTGACGGCTAACCCTACATGCTCAAAAAATTCATTTTTAGGTATGCGTATTATAAAATAAGCCACCACAATGAGAAGCCCACCAACAATGCCAACAATAGCTTGTTCATCAAACAGATCATTAAATAAATCTGCCATTAACAAGCCGACAAAACCTAAGAAAAATACAGCACCCACCCAACCAGAAATAGCCAATAGCGTTTTAATATACCAAGGCGATGTTAACGGTTGCGACTGAATGTCGTCAGCATCATTGTTTTGCACGAGTCCTGCATTTTTTAACTTAGCTAATAATGAATTACTCTGACTCATGTTGAACTTCCTTGTTAACGTGTTCTTGCAATGGCTCTTGTTCGGCCCGGTCTTGTTCGACCCTGACTGGCTCAAATGATTTTACTTTAGTCGACTTTTGCACTGAATTAAGCCACCAAGCAGAACAAGCACCAAGACCTACGATAATTAACGCTAGTAACAAAAATGCACTTATAATTTCACTACCATTAAATAAAAGATTTATAAATAATGTAGCAATCAGCATTATCCCAGACAGGCAGCCAATCGCTAGTATAAACAGTTCAACGGTTCTACAACGATAAAGCCAATAACCCAACCCCATACAAATAGCCCACATAGGTACGGCTAAATTGCTAAACATATTGCCTTCGCTCACTGAAATTATCGCAAGAATTGTAATTAAAATGGCCACCGTGACCGTAATAAGTCGCATAGAAAAACCATCTTGTAACCATTTACACTTTACACTGGCCAGCTGCCATACAATTAAGCTAACAAAATTAATGGCAAACAAGCCCCATAAAATAACATCTTGAACATAATGTAGAAAAAACAATCTGTTATGCGCATCGATATACAAAATAAAAGCGACGTTAATTAGGATTATGGATATTAACCACAACACTGAAAATCGTGCTGTCATTGTCCAAGGTAGTATTAAACAAGCCCAGATAAAGAATAGCTGCCAAGGATCGGCTCCTGTTTGATAAGTTTGGCCAAACAAAGCTAATAAAACGCCAACAAAAATAGCCGCCACGGTAATAGATGCTTTTGCCAACAAGGACTCTTTTTTTAATATTAGATAAGAAATTATAGCCCCGACTAAACTCACTTCAACCAAAGCGAATTTGGCAAAACGACCAAATTCCAACCAGTTAAAGGCAATAAAGAAAAGCATGGAAAGGCCAAGCGCGATGCTGCCAGTCCACAAAAACAATTGATTTAAGAAGGTTAACCAACGTGAAGAGTTAGGGATAATGTTAGCCAATGTAACGGCTTCATCTAGATTTTCATCCGTGACTAGATTGTTTTCAATGAGGTTAATCAGCTCATTACGATGTGAGTCCATCACACATTCCTTATTAATTTTTGCTACTGAATCTAAGCAGCACTAAATATACTAACTGACAGCCAAGAGGATTCTTTGAAGTGCCGTGACTGTATATTAACTAAAGTGAGATTAGAACAATTTGCCCCAAGAATATTTAGCTTAGGGCTTATTTATATAGATAATTATAAAGACTCGTGAATTGAAATGGTTGTCACTGAGTTAACCGAATTGTCAAAATACTTAGATCTGACTTCAAGATACGAAGAGTCAGTAAAAAATGCATCCATTTTTTCTCTGCTTGGAAAATCAAGCGTAAACACTCGATTAATAGGAGCTTGAGTTTTTGACTTTAATACCTTACTGACTGTAAAGTCGAAGCCAAATTCACCGCCATAAGCTTTAAGAATTGGCAGCATATTTTCACGATATTGTTGATATATCTCATCGTCAAAAACGTTTAATCCCATAATTCTTTCAAAAGACATAAAACCTCCAAACTAAATAAAAGTTAGTTAATTTGCTCGTTATACTTTGCTGGCACGTATCGATAATGCCCTGTAATTTTATAATTAAACAGCATATCTTCAATTTCAGGACCGCTACCAATATTATGAACTATCATAGGGTTGCCTGTTTTGGGATTAATACGGTCGATGACGATACCAATATGAGGAAGATTTCCCGACACCATCCAAGTCACTATATCGCCTGGCTTATAATCACTTGCAACCGCAGACGTGGTTAATACCGAACCATGTCGAGTAAAGAACGTTTGTAAATTAGGTACCCTTCTATGATCAATATTCTTATCTGTGCTTTTTAAGCCCCACATTCGCTTAGACGGATATAACAAAAAATTATCACGCATATCTTCATGAACAAGTTGTTGTAAGTCCGTACCAATTCCTCGGTAAGAACGAATAACCACATCGGTACAAACACCAATATTTTTAGGTACATCACCATTTGGATAAGCAATGGATATATATGAACCATCATAAGTAACTTGATGCGTCGTTCTTTCAATTGAAGCGGCTATAATTTCTTGCTCAAATGTAGTCGCATTTATTGCTGGCGCTGTGAATAAAAGCCAAAGCATAAATTTTTTCACACAGTTTCCTTAGGGATTGAGTTCACTTCGAAATAAAATTTAATTAAAAACGAAGCTAATTGAAAGAACAAAGCATTCAAACAGCAATCTTTATCCTGGTCTGCCATCGACTCTCGCTTGAGTTAAAATTGGGAAGTAAATAACACTAAACACCGTAAAGCTATACACCCAAAATGCAGCAGACATGGACGTTAACAATAAATAGCTGTCATTAATCCACATACCAGCAACAACTCTAAGGCTCGCGGCTATTAACAAAGCAACAAAAGCACTAACAACAAATTTATTTACCTTTAATGGACGTCCTGTGTGACCTAACGATACTCTTGCCATCATTGCCAATACCATATTGCCCATAGCGCCAATAGTTAAGCCATGCAAAACCGAACTTAAGCTAAACACCCCAAAAGCATAATGCAGCGCTAACAGTAAAAATGTTATTGGTATAAATAAATAAGATAACTGCAAACTCCATAACAAAGGGATATTAATTGTTGAGAAAAAGCGCCAGCGGCTAAATCGAATAAAGTTAGTCAGTGCGGCGATTAAAAATAAAACAGATAAAATTACTGAATACTCTTTAGATGACGCTAAGTTAAACAAAAAAGAAAAAGCCAATAAACCTACGCTTATGACACTTAACCATTCAATCCATTGTATATTTTCTCTTTTAACCGTTTTAGTTCCACTTGCGGTAAAAAATGGAATTACTCGCCCGCCCATTATGGTCATAATTAATGAAATGAACATAACCGCTGCATAAGTTCCATGCCTAAAAAAATCGCTCAATCCGTTTGTAGGTTCAATATACGTTAATCCATTACATAGGCTAAGTAGCAGTAGCACTGGAATAAACACCATATTTTTATACTGTTTTACTCGCAGAATAGGTTTTGCTAGAAAATAGCCAGCAATAGGTAAAAAGCTTAAGTCGATTAACATGACCATTACCGGAGAAATAAAGGCAGGGTTAATAGCCAATAATAATCTGGCTGATAACCATAAACTCCAAAGGCCTAATAGAGCCGAGCCTCGTAAGCCAGGTTGCCCAGTCCAAGTTTGTACCGCCGTTAATAAAAAACCCACTATGATTGCAGATACAAAACCAAATAACATTTCGTGACCATGCCACCAAAGAATGTTGTTAAACGGTGAGAATTCAACTGAACCATGCAATGCCAACAACCAAATCAATACCGCGGTCACAGAAAAAATAGCCGCTGACAAAAACATAGACCTAAAGCCTAATCTAAAAAAGGCTGGGATTTTTTGCTCTTGTGCGTTATCGGTAATATTTAACATTGTTGGTATACCTTTACTTACGTAGCGTTGAATAAAGTGGACACTCAGTATTGAATGCGCCTGGCGATAGTTAATTAGGGGTCATTATTGTATCAGATGGTTATTTTATAAGATGGCTATTTTATAAGATGGTGACATATAAAATCATTACTTTAAAAGCTCATTAGACGGCTCTAATATTTGGTGGTAGCTAGGTTTAGTGATAGTTAGTTCAGGTGATAGATAAGATAAGTTAACTAATCTCAACCTACAGCTCTATACTTTGTTAAAAATAGCGACTTGCCCTCGGCCATTTTCTTTTGCTTGATACATAGTGTTATCAGCATTCACCATAAGTTCATGCAGAGCTTCTCCATCATTTGGACCTACAACGAAACCGATACAAGCGCTAACATTACAGCTTGTATCATCATTAACTTGGATTGGAAGTTCAATATCTTGCAGCATTAACTGGGCTTGTTTTAGCGCACTTTCTTGTTCCGACAATTTGATTTCTCTGGCGATGACAAATTCATCCCCTCCCCAACGAATACAAATATCAGTATCTAAATTAAAACGACTTTTTATGCGCTGTGCCACTTCGATTAAGACTTTATCACCGGCTTCATGCCCCAAATTGTCGTTAACCGGCTTAAATTTATCTAAATCAATCATCATAAGTACAAGCTGATGATCTTTTGAAATACATTCAGACAATGCATTATTAAGTGCTCTTTCTCCAGCTCGTCTATTTAATAAATAGGTTAATGCGTCGTGATCGGCTTCAAATCGGGTTTGGAATTCTTTTTCTGCACGTTCAGTTACGTCATGTAAAATAACTTCTATCAGAGTTTCTTGATTTTCACGAACCGTATCACGCTGCTCGGTTAATTTAGCAAATAAACAGTGCAACCATTTTGTTTGTGTACCTATTGTGCATTCAATATCGAGACTGAGTTGTTCAACGTTGTCTTTTTCTCTTATCACTTGCAGCAAGCTTTGCAGTTTGTCTGAATTGTTTAATAAGGTGGGGAAATTTAACGAAGACATTTCTGTCTTGCCGTTTTCTACAAAGTGCTCTTTAAATGCCGGATTGTAGGTTGTGATCATATTTTGTTCGTCAACCAAACATATACCGGCACTAGCCTGTTCAAAAATCAATCTAAAGCGAGCTTCTAATTCTTGAGTTTTAGTTCTTAACTCTCTTTCATTACGGATAGTTTGTTGTAATGCACGCATTAAGGAGTTAATCCCCTTAATTAGTCGACTAACTTCATCTTTCCCTCGCTTTTTTACACTAAGCATTTGCATTGTTTGCGGCATACTTGGGTCTATTTTAGCGAAGTCATCTGTCAATTTTTGCAGTGGACGACTTAATTGTTGATTTACCGCAAGTGACACAAAAAAGATGATAATAATGGAATGAACCATCATTAATAACACTTCTTTTTCACTGGCTTTTTGGGCTTGTTGCTGAATATAAATATCGTCAGGATATAAGGTTAGCATGCCTATTTTAGTGTCAGGAATAAAAGGATGCATTAGCTGAATAGAGACTTGTTCAGATACGTTATTTATATCTCCCTGAGTGATCAGCATTTGCGCATCACCAGATAAACTAACCCCTTTAACTAAGTCATTACTTAACAAACCGTTACTGATCTCTTCACCAAGTTCAAGGTCAACTAAATAAGCAGATATCGCTGCCGTTTTTTGCATGGTCTGAGCAAGCTGTTTAACTAAAGTATAATTGGTTGTTTTCCTTTCCTCTAATCCAGAAATATAGGAAAAAAGAGACGTTGCAAGGGATACCAACAAAGCCACAATGGCAATGGATAATGCAACTCGTACATAAAGTTTTTGACTAATTTTCATTTAATCTATACACCACTTTAACAACATCGGTCACTTCTGATTCAGGGATGTAGGCTATAGCCGATTCAGAGTTTTGTAAATGACTAAGAACCTCATTAATAGACTGTACCGACTCAGGCGGTTTGGCTCGCCCTGAGAACAGCACTCTAGCCCAATATGCGTTAATTTTACGTTCATTTTGATTAACCAGTTTCAAATAAAAGTCATTTTTCAATTCTGACTTCGCCGGTAAATCAAACGGTTTAGCACTTTCGCCATCAGGGAATGTCACATAACGCCCCATATAAATATCTATCACTTCTCGTTTTGATAGATCATTGACTGTATTACTTTTATTAACCACAACCACTAAATCTTGAGCGTTAGTATATAAGCTAAATAGTAATAATACTGGGATAATAAATCGTATTAACTTCATGGTTAAAATACCAAGCTAGCACTAAAGCTAATTAAATTAACATTGTGCTCAACATCAATACCTAACTCAGGAGCTATGTCCCATAAACCACCGCCTGTTGGCTCGATAATAAAGTGATCGGCTTGAACTTTAAATACTACTTTGTCGGAGTAATACCATTTAGCTCCAACATTTACATTTTTTTGATCAACGATAGTACGCTTTACTGCATATTCTGTAACTTCAATTAATTCAGTTGTGGCGTATTGAACCGCTTCAGGTAAATAGGCTAATGATTCTGGAGTGACTATCTCTGGTGTATTCTTCTTATTTTTAGCAATAGATAAGCCGCCAAAATAAGTCATTTCATTTACTCGATACCCCACACTTACATAACCACTATTATTAGATGGCACCACCATCCAATCTGATTTTGTCTTGCCAGCTTCAGCTTGAATTAACCAATTCGCATTGTCGTATGCTAAACCTAACGCAGAATAGTTTATGCTGTGATGCTGATGTTCGAAACCGCGGGCAAAGTGAGCCGCTTGAGGCCATATATTACTTGGAGCAATCGTGTTTAAACTATCAATTAGTGTATTAAACGGCATAGATTCAAAATTTGACACATCAGACTTAGACGTCGCAGCTCTAAACGTCCACTCATCTTTGATATACACAGCACTTAATATGTACAAGTCGTCAAAGGTAATAGTAAGCTGTTCGTCGCCGGCCGTTAATTTGGGGGTTGTTGTGCCTAACGCTAATTTAACTCGTAAAAAACCATCATCTATTTGATTATTATATTCTACATCCACACCGTCGTAGTGTCCGGCCGTAGATGCAAAAGAATAATAGGCATGAGGAGGTCTAGCCCATAAATAGGCATATCCTACATAAGGGTATTCAGATAGAAGGAAAAGATCACTGTTCATTCTGCCCGCTCGGATAATCCAATTACGTTGTGGGCGATAACGTATAAAAGCTAATTCTAAGAAGTTATTGAAATATTTTGCTGAGCGGTCTTGGTATATACCTTGAACAACGGCATCCCAATTATTATTTATAGTGATATTTGCTTGGCCGCCTAGGATAGAGTCACGGCTAAATGAGAAGCCAGTTTCACTCTCATTAAGATAATTTGAACTAAAGCCTATATCAGAGTCATCACTGTAACTCATGCTCAATGTAGCAAAACCACTGAATTCAACACTTAAGTCATTGGCTTTCACTTGGCTTGATATACAAGCAAAAACGCCTGCTAAAAACAAAGTGTATTTGTACAATATCGATAACCTCATTCCTACCCCAACTTAACCACATTAGAGCGATTATATAAGTGTCTAAAAATTCAATGAAAGTTTGAATATATCTAGTATATATCATTTAGTTTAGTTTACTGCTAGTTGTAAACCAGTTTAGTATATTTGTGAGTTTTAGGTCGAGTAGGGAAATTTTAATTTATATACTGGTTGGCAGATAAGCTCAAACATCAAAATTATTTACTGATTTATGCTTTTTACCTACATTAACAAAAAAGCACTCAATGAGTGCTTTTGGTTAAATAAAATTTATTTAAGTGTTTATCTCACTACCATCTATCTGCCTAGTTGCCAAAGCTACCCGCAGCACCAGGAAACACAACTGGGCTTTCAGTGCCATCGATTGCAACACTTGCTACACCAAAGAAGTAATTATCAATCACCACATTTTTTAATGTAAATTCACTCACTTTGCCAACCGAGCGGCTAAATTGCCACTGTGACGAATCGGTAAATCTCCAATAGATTTTGTACCCCGCCAGTTGAGGGTTTTCTGATGCAGAAGCGAGTGTCCAAGAAAGTGTGGTATCCGGTTTTACAGCACCTTCAATTTTGACATTTGACGGCGGCGTTGGAGCCATCGCCATTGACGCTAAAGACACAGCATTAAGCGAGGTTAATTTAGCTGCATAATCAAAGTTTACGCCGTCAATTGTATCGCCGTAATTAACGCCGTTTTCAGTTCTTAAATCTTGATGTTGACGATTGTAGTTCTCGTTTGTTTCCATAATTCTAATTGCAGGAAAACCAACTTGGTTAAACGGTCTGTGATGACCACCACGGCCAAATCTATCTAATCGGTAAATCATCATAGTGTCTAAATTAGGAATATACTGGTCAGCAATTTTGTCAACATAACGAGCCAAATTACGGCTTGGCGAGTCAACTTCACCACCTGTAAAACGGCGTGTTATGGCTTCTTTGTCTGTCTCTGTTGGACGAGTACCTTCAGAGAAGAGTCGTGCTGTTGTATTGTTAATTACACCGTTAACGCCTTGAATGTTGCCAATCATGTCATTGTTTAATACGGCTTTGATGCGCCAGCCATCTTTTTTTGCTTGTTTGGCCATTATTTTTCCACCAAACAAACCTTGTTCTTCACCAGATAAGGCTGCATAAATAATGCTGCCGTTAAACTTATATTTTGATAATACTCGTGCGGCTTCAATTGTACCTGCAATGCCAGACGCATTATCATTGGCTCCTGGAGAATCGGCGGTGAAGTTCATCACATCTGAAACTCTGGAGTCAATATCACCAGACATAACAACGTAACGACTTGGGTCGGTTTGACCCTTTTGAATGGCAATAACACTTACCACTTCTGTTGGGTTTGGAATACGTTTTTCACCACTTATCGTTTCTGACTGATAATAAACTGTTAAACAACCGCCACACTCAGCTGATATTTTATCAAATTCTGCTTTAATCCATCGTCGTGCCGCACCAATTCCTCTTGTATCAGATTCTGTTTCAGACAGAGTATGGCGAGTTCCAAAACCGACTAATTTTTTTATGTCAGTTTCTATACGAATTGCCGATATCTCACTGGCAATTTTATGTAGTTGCTGATTATCTGCAAAAGCAGCAGTTGGCATAGTAGAGATATCGCCGGCCAACGACTGGGTTGCAATGAAAAGCGGTAATAAACTGACGGTATAAAGGTATTTGATGCTCATCTAATATTCCAATTTAGCGGTTCTGAAATTTAATTATTTAGAATAATTAATACGATGGCTCACTATACCCTTAAAAATATATTGAAAAATACAGATAACCAGATGAATGACCTAGATATCTGGTTCAACACCAATTTAGCCATAAACTAAACTGATATTTACTTTTAAGCATCTTGTTTAAGTTATATGACTCTACGCCTTTCATTTACAACAAGCTCTTAGCTTTTCTTCTCTGTAGGTGGCCCTGTTGGTGCTTCATCTGCGCTTATGTAACCATCATTATTACGATCAAATTGGGTAAATCTTTTAGCCGGCCCTTTAAACTCTGTACTTGAGACTTTTCCGTCATTGTCTTTATCCAATCGATTTATAAATCTATTACTACCTGATAGCGGGCGTTTTTTGACTGCAGGTTTAGTTTCAGAGTTTGCGTTTCTGCTTGTGTTTGCTCTGCTAGTGTTTGCTCTGCTAGTGTTATTACGGCTCTCGCTGTCAGAATAAGTCGCGTTCATTTCTTCAAAAACCTGACTATCTACAACGCCACCTCTTACACTGCGCACATAATTGTTTACTCTGATCATGTCACCTTGTGGGCCTCTTGACATGGCCTCACCGGTTTTGGGGTCGCTGCGTTGTGCGCCAGCACCATGTACATCCATTGTTTGACCACGCATTTCCCCTAACGCCTTACCAAAGGCAATATAAACAGCGTTGGCTTCTGGCACTCGTCCATCAAGGTGTGTTGTTGAGCTCCAGTAATAAGGATAATCTTTTTCACCGCCTTCATTAGTAATAGAAGATGTTTGAAAAATAGGGTCTATCGCTGCTGAATTTGAGGTTTCTGGCGAACGAGAATAATCCACTATGCTTTGCAGCTCTTTGGCATTTGGTAAACGCCAATCGTCGTGCCCGCCTAATTCTAGATTATTAGAAAACTCAAGCGCATCCTGCCAGTTCATGCCTTGAGCACTGTCGGCTTTTTGCCATGTTAAGCCAGTTGCTGTATCGGTAATTGTGCCGTCGTTATTATCGACAAATTTGTTTTTACCATAGTCTTTGTTATCTCTGACAAACCTGAAATACATTTTGTTGGCTTCATGCGTACGTGGATTATATTTTGGATAACCTTTGATACGACCATCAACAAAATTCACACCAAATACAGTGTCATCATTTTTCATGGTTTTGCCGACGTACTCAGTACTACTCCAAACTTGCGCGTCAATTTCACGCTCACCTTGGCTACTATCACCAAGCGGCTGAGTAAAGAAACCGGTATCAATAAAAGGCGTGATTGCTTTTTCACCCATAACCGTTCCGGTAAATTGAATAAGAGAATAAAGCTCTTTAACGCTAGCTATGCGCCAATCGTTGTAACCTCCTAGATTGAAGTTCTTCACCTTCTGTTGCGCTTGCTCATAAGTTAACTTTTCAGTTAAATCTTGTTGCCACATTAAGCCAGTTACATTGTCGGCAATGGTGCCATTGTTGTTATCTGTGTAAGACGGGTCGCTAATAATGTAACTCGCGTCTTGACCAAAAAATGCATCCCCTTCTGCTGGAGCTGAAATCACTTGGTGTGTGCTATAAAATGTCTTTTGTCCCGTATCCGCAATTTGATAAGAACCAGAGCCTCTATAAGTAACGCCTTTAGGTGAACTCATGCTGTCATCTGTTTTTTTAAAGTCCTTAGCTTTTACTAACATTAAATCAGTAGCAAAAATCACATTACCTGAATAGTTTTTACGAATTTGTTTTAAGCTGGCCTCTTGGTCAATCTCACCGGGTGTGAAGTGGGTATACACTAAGTTTTTAACCTTAGCTTGTTTAGCAAGTAAGCTTGAATCCGCTAAATCTAAATGTGCTCTCACGCGCTTGGAACTTTTATTCTGAGAGTTTGTTCCTGTATTTTTAGAGCCACCAGCCTTGTTTGTTTTTTTAGCCGTTGGTCTGTTATTACGTCCACCTGTCATGATCATGCCACCAGAGTCGATGATCATAAAATCTGCGTTTTTGGCCAACTCAGGTAAGTCTTCAGCATAAGTAAGATCGCCGGTGATCACGATAGATTGCCCGTCATAATCAAAGCGATATGCAATAGTGTGTATGGTATGTGGCACTTTTACCGTACTGACATTGATTTTGCCTATTTTAAACGACTCACCACCAAGGATATCTTTTACTTCAAACGCCTTTTTACGCTCAGCTAAGCTTCTTTGGGTTTTGTTTAACCGATAAGAAATATCTTCTTCATATAGCTCTAGGCTTGTCTGGGTTAACTTTTTAGTATTTGGAGGACCAACAATAATAAAGTCATTTCTTCCCATTAGGGAGCTTATTAATATAGGAACAAACTCTTCATTATGATCAAGGTGATGATGAGTAAAAAGCAAAGCGGATAAAGTTCGAGGTTGGACACCTAATTTATTTAAGTTAGTTTGTGCGCCATTACCCATATCAACTAATATTCGAGTGTTCCCTAAAGAAACAAGCACACTGGCACTTGCTCTATCTTCGTTATACAAAGGCGAGCCTGAACCTATAATGGTTGCCATAAGATGCTCTTTTGACCTAGCCGATGTGGTTACCAAAGCACTCAAAATAGAGCTTAATACTAAAACCCAAACAATATACTTCTTCATATAAACAGCCCTGCTTGTTATGTACTTACGCTTTTAATTAACGCTATTTCAATCTAAAAATACTGTAAAACAAAAGTATGCAAGAAATATGGAAACAAAGGATTTTATTTGTTCACTGTTTAAAATTAAGGCATAAAAAAAGCACTCGACGAGTGCTTTTTGCTTAGAGCTTTTGATAATTAGCTCTGTATAGTTATCCTGCTAAGTTCTCTGAACCAACTTGCACAACTAACTTACCAAAGTTTTCACCTTTTAATAAACCGATGAAAGCGTCTGCTGAGTTTTCAATGCCTTGAACTAAATGTTCTTTGTACTTGATTTGACCTTGTTGTAGCCAGTTCGACATAGCGTCACTGAACTCGCTGTAACGATGACCATAATCATCAAATACAATAAAGCCCTGCATTTTAATACGCTTAACCAATAAACGGCCCATTAATGCACCCATTCTGTCAGGTCCATCAGGTAATGATGTTGCGTTATATTGTGAAATCAAACCACACAATGGCACTCTTGCTTTAGTATTTAATAATGGAAGTACTGCATCAAATACCGCACCACCTACGTTTTCAAAATAAACGTCAATACCATTTGGACAAGCTTGTTTTAGAGCGTCATTTAAGCCTGCTGATTTATGATCAACACACGCATCAAAACCAAGTTGGTTAACGGCGTAATCACATTTTTCAGCACCACCAGCGATACCGACTACGTGGCAACCGTTTAGTTTAGCGATTTGTCCAACCAAGCTACCTACTGCACCCGTTGCTGCTGCAACTACTACTGTTTCGCCTTCTTTTGGCTGGCCAATATCCATAAGTCCCATATAAGCCGTTAAGCCTGGCATACCTAAAATACCTAACGCATAAGATTTTTGTGCAAGCTGCTCTGGTAGTTTTAATAAATCAACACCGTCAGATACACAATAATCTTGCCAACCACCAAATGCGACAACCCAGTCACCTTGCTTGAAGTTGTCATTTAATGTTTGCTCTACACGACAAACAGAACCACCAACCATAACGCCATTAATCGCTACTGGGTCAGCATAAGACTCAGCATCGCTCATACGGCCACGCATATAAGGGTCTAACGATAAATATACCGTTCTTAATAAAACCTGACCTTGACTGATTGTCGGGATAGCCGTTTCGACTAATTTAAAATCAGATGGTTTTGGCTCGCCATTTGGACGAGCTGCCAAAGTGACTTGTCTGTTAATTGAATTGCTTTGTAATGAATTCATAAACAACCTACTCCTACAGTGCTAGTTGATAAATTTCACGGCTAACATCAAGTGTTACTTTTTGGTGTTCACCCAATTGAGTCATACCATGTTGCTCTAAACGTTTCACTAAAGTATCAATTTTTGATGCATCTACGTCAACTTCAGACAAGCGCGTTGGCACTTTCATCGCCACAAAAAAGGCTTCTGTTTTAGCAATCGCTTGTTCAATTTTTTGTTCGTCAGAACCGTCTGTAATATTCCATACGCGCTCTGCGTATTGAACTAACTTAGCGTGTTTGTCAGCTTTACATACTTTCATCACAGCGGGTAATACGATAGATAACGTACGAGCGTGATCGATATTAAATTCAGCCGTTAACTCATGACCTAACATGTGAGTGGTCCAGTCTTGAGGAACACCAGTACCAATTAAGCCGTTTAATGCCATCGTCGCTGCCCACATAATGTTAGCGCGTACTTCTAGGTCTTTGTTGTACTCAGGCTGTAATACTTTTTCACCCTCTTCAACTAAAGTAAGCAATAAGCCTTCTGCAAAGCGGTCTTGTACTTTTGCATTTACCGGATACGTTAAGTATTGCTCAATAGTATGAACAAACGCATCTACCACACCGTTACTTACTTGGCGTTCAGATAAAGACAAGGTTACTTTTGGATCTAATACCGCAAACTTTGGACGAACTAAAGGATGCATAAACGCAAGTTTATTACCGTCTTTAGTCACTACTGAGCCTATATTAGATTCAGAACCAGTTGCTGGTAATGTAAGCACAGCGCCAATTGGCAATGCTTTGTTAATTGGTGCTTGTTTAGCAAGAATATCCCAAGGTTCGTCACCCTCAAAAAATGCAGCTGCCGCAATAAACTTAACGCCGTCAACCACAGAGCCACCGCCAACAGCCAATATGTAATCAATATTGTTTTCTTTGATGATAGGTAAGGCTTTTACTAATGTGTCGTACTTTGGATTTGGTTCGATACCTGAAAATTCAACAAATATGTGATCTTTTAAAGCGTCAACAACTTGATCATAAACACCATTGGTTTTAATTGAGCCGCCACCGTAAACAAATAACACATTGGCATTAGCTGGTATTTCTTTACTTAATGCGGCTATTTTACCTTCACCAAAATGAATTTTTGTTGTGTTTTCAAAACTAAAATTAAACATATGTATCCTTAAATTAGGATGTGCAATCGTGCGACTACACATCCTGTCTATATTGAAAATTGACGTACTTATAAACAGCGTACTCTAAACTTTACCGACAATCGATTAGCTAAGCGTATTACTTTGCTAAGAATGTTAATAATTTTTCCGCAGCTAACTCTGAACTTGCTGGGTTTTGACCGGTAATTGCTAATCCATCTTGGATAGCAAACGGATGCCAGTCAGCACCACTTTGGTATTGAGCTTTACGGTTAACAATTTCATCTTCTAACATAAATGGTACCACTTCACGTAATTGTACCGCGTCTTCTTCGCTGTTACTGAAACCAGTAATTTCTTTACCTTTAATGAAAAATTCACCATTAGTGTCTTTCACGTTTAACAACGCAGCCGTTGCATGACATACCGCAGACACAGGTTTATTTTGTGCTACAAAGCTTTCTAACAAGCTAATTGAGTCAGTATTGTCTGTTAAGTCCCATAATGGTCCGTGACCACCTGGGTAAAATACAGCGTCGTAATCGTCTGCATTTACAGATGATAATGTTACTGTATTAGCAATTAATTTTTGTACTTCGCTGTCAGCATCAAAACGTTTAGTTGCTGCCGTTTGGAAGTCTTCCAATTCACTTTTTGGATCAACCGGAGGCTGTCCGCCTAATGGAGAAGCTAATGTGACATTTACACCCGCATCTTTGAATATGTAATACGGTGCTGCAAACTCTTCTACCCAGAAACCCGTTTTCTCGCCAGTGTCGCCTAAGTCAGCATGTGAAGTAAGTACCATTAATATATTTAAAGCCATTGTATTTATTCCTTGAATTAATGAACATCAATCTTTAAGAATCGTTCTTTAATAAAAAATTTACTAAAAAACACTTAATAATTGATGTGTTTATAACGTGTTATCTAATGAGCATTTATTAAATAACTGTCTTATATAAAGTGATGTATAGATTATATAGCCCAAGTATAAATTAACAATGCAGAGTAATTTGATATCATTGTCAAAATATTTGATACAATCAAATAATATAAAAAGCAACACGCTCTAGCTAAACCAGTAACGGCTTATAAAAGCCTCTAGAAATCATAAAACCAGCGAGTAAGTAAACATGGACATTTCTTTTGAACAGCTAAAAAGCATGGTGGTGTTTGCCCAAGTCGTAGAGCAAGGAAGTTTGTCTGCGGCAGCAAAGCACATTAACTTAAGCCGTGCTGTGGTGAGCTATCATATTAAAAAGTTAGAAACACAACTTGGCGTAACATTACTTAACCGCTCAACTCGCACCATAGGTTTAACTGAAGCTGGCAGTGAATACTATCAACGTTGTCGTATTATTGCAGAGCAAGCATTTGCCGCTAATCAACAAATAGAAAATTTAAAAAATGAGCCACAAGGCTTAATTAAAATTACCTGCCCGGTTAATGTTGGCTTACAAACCATTATCCCGGCGTTAAATCAATTCAAAACCTTATACCCAAAAATAGATTTGGACGTGATGTTAACGGATGAAGTCGTCAACATTATGCAACAAGGAATTGATCTTGCTATCCGTGGTGCGCCTTTGGCCGACAGCGGGTTACAAGCCGTAAAACTCTCTGTGTTACCTATGTGTTTGTGTGGCTCTCCAGAATATTTAAATCAGTATGGTCGCCCCAAGAAACCAGCAGACTTAACAAAACATCAATGGGTTATATACAAACTGACCTCTGGCAACATAGAACTAAAAAAAGGCACTCGCTCTTACAGTGTTGCCACTAAAGGTGGGATTAGTACCAACAATGCCGCGGCAAGAACCGCATTTATTGAAGGTGGACATGGATTAGGCCGCATCCCAGTTTACGATGCCTGGCCAAAAATAAAGGCTAGCACGTTAGAACAAGTGATGAGTGACTATCTATTAGCTGATATAAATATATACGGCGTGTTTTTACCCGGAGCTGGCAACACCAAAAAAGTCAGGTTGTTATTGGACTTTTTAAAAGACTACTTTGCTAAGCAGCAAGTTCAGGTTTAGTTGTTAACTAAACCAATGCTAAATACGAGTAAATGCAAATTCCAATCACCTTCGGCAGGCATTCCGAAAGCCCCCAGCATTAGGTCCAATTTAGGTTGGCTGGCAATTCCAATCTATTTCAGCATGATTAGGTAATAAAAAGCTCAGTGGTGAACTGAGCTAATTATCAGTTTAGGTGGATCACCTTATTATTTTTCGTAAAGGCTATTTATGAAAGACTTAAATTGTGAATCCGCCTGAGGGAAAGCTTGGAAAGCTAATTCAACATTGAGGTACGATGCTTCAATCGCGTCTCTATTAGAGTTGTCAAAGACTAAACACCAATAACTATCGTTAAACCAACTACACCAACTTAAGCTATAATCAAAAACGTAAAACGAAATCATTTCATTGTTTGCGAAAAAATGAGAAACGTCTTGCCAATTGCTGCATACAATATCATTAAGCCTGACGGTTTTTCCTGAAGACTTGTAGACTCGCTCAAAATCCTCAGCAACAATTAGATCATGACTTTCAGAACACCTAGACAATTTTAAAATAGTTTTTTCAAACACATCTTGCGACATCCAGTGTTCGTCTTCTTTTCGTTTTATGAACCCTACTGTATTTCCTTCTCTTCGGACTGACGGAAAATTAGAAGGTTGAATCAGCGCATCATTTATCGATTCCACCAGTTCGTTAATTTTATCTAGAATCAATTGCTTTTCTCCTCCGGGTATCTAATTTTAACTTCAGTTTTTCCATTTGGCTTTTGTACATCTAATAATAACATTGCTACCCACTTTAAATGAAACTGCCAGAACTTGAATTTGGCACTAAGAATTAACGATGGGTGTCTCTAATGCCTGATTCTGGGCTTCATAAATCATTACGCATGTGCGATTAATAGGTATCAACGCCTACTTTTAGAGCGGAGGAAAATGCGATATCCCGCGTCGCAAGTGGCTAAGATAAACAACAAAATAAAAATAAATTTCGCGCCATTAATTGAGCGCTCAATAGCATTTTCATTGAAATGGTTAATGTTATCATGAGTAATCTGAGTAAACTTATGACCATCACGATTGATTGTAACCTCATCACCAATTTGTATATTCAAAAAGCGTTCACATTTAAGATTTGAACTATTACTAAAAGTCCCTTTATCTTCAATTTCTATAGCGTAATTAAATCTATCCTGCTTTTTGTAATGCTCAGTACAGCTAATGTTTTTGACGATACCTTGAATAACAGAGTCTTGTGCTGTCCAAGTTTTGAACAAAACAACGCCCAAGCATATCGATACAAATAATGAAAAGGCTATATTTATATTGTTTTTAAAACCATTTATTGCCAAATTAAAATACCTCTTTAGTTTCGTCTATCGTTAAACCAAGATCAGCAGCTTCTGCTCCTGTTGCTACAGCCTCATCAACCAACTTTCCAGCAGTTTCTGGCGAAAAGTTATCTCCGATACTTTTGAGTCCCTGAGCCATACCTTTTAAGCCTAAAGCTAAATCTACTGTCGTTGCAATTTGTTTTTGCAAATCTTCATCATGAGTCAAAAATGAGGCTGCGGTTTCAGAAACTGACTCTCCACTTAATCCCTCACCCATGAGAATAACTCCAGGTACTACATTACCGGTACTAGCTAATGCCGCTCCAGCAAAAATTTTGACCACTTGGTCTCCTGTTTTGGGAGCTGTATATGCACGATGAGCGATTCTGGCTGACTTTGCATCAGGAGCCATAGCAACTGACATTTGTTGTGCCCCGTATGTACTCATCCCCGTTGGGTCAATATACTTATATGGGTTATTATTCGCATATGTATATCTGTTAAAACCGTGAATACTATTCGGTGTATTCAAATGACTTAACGCATCAATCGGATCATTCGAATAAAATCGCCCGATAACTGGATCATAGTATCGTGCCTGCATATAAAGTAATCGTAATTACGATCCACTGCAATTAATTTAAAAGTTTAATATATACAGCGAGTTACCATTATAGTTGATTTTCTTGCAGTCACAAAAAAACACCCAGCGAATTATCGATGGGTGGCCTTGTTATTTCCTTTTAATATATCAACCTTTTAACACTTACATAGGTCCTGATGAGTAATTTACGAGTAAATTAAAAACACTTACAGGAGTTATAGAAGCTATACATGAGATGATAATTAGCTTTGATAGCTTCGTTTTATCTATAGTTACAACCTTAGACAAAATTACAGTGCAAACAATTGCTAAAATAACTGGCACTAAATAAATTGCGACCTTATAACCAGTATACCTTGCAACTGAATCTGCAAATAATTGAATATAGAAAAAAGAACCTATTAAAATAAAAGCTTCAAACAAAACTAAAACAAACCCACTCACCTGTTGACTCTCTGACTGCGTAAAATTATTGGTCTTCATCAGTTTTTCTATCTCCGTGTAAGTCTGGATTCATCCCTTTAGGATCATAATTTTCTGGAATTTTGCCGCCGGCTCCATTTACGAGGTTTCTTGTTGTCGTGTGACAGTTACCTTCGCTTGAGGTATCAGAACTAGGAAATGCAGAATAATCTAACGAATCACTATCAATCATTTTTTCCCCTTGCGCTAAAACAGAATTATCAAATTGCTCCTGTGTCATCCCTTCTGGAGGAGAAACAACTGCCGTACCAGCAAATGAATGAGGGGAAGTATCACTTGAATGGTTTTTGGATACAACGTTTTTACCATCAACTTTATGACTACTAAAAGTAGTTTTCGTACCATCTGACTGTGTTACTACAGTATAAGTATGCGCCCCAAGCCCACCAAGAGCAGCAGTTCGTAATGGTCTTGCAACAACTTTAACTTCTCTTCCATCCGGGTCAACATACTTATACGGATTATTACTTGCGTAAGAATATCTATTGAAAGAGTTAACAGGGTTTCGGTCAACATACCCAACAGGATCATTCGAATAAAACCGACCTATGACTGGATCATAGTATCGTGCCTGCATATAAAGTAATCGTAATTACGAACCACTGAAATTCATTTGAAAATTCAATATATACAGTAGGTTACTACTGTAGTCGAAACTCGTACAGTCACAAAAAAAACCCAACGAATAAACGGTGGATGCCCTTTGTACTTTACCAATTTAGGTGGATGTCCCTTTTATTTGGCATACATTACTAATTATTACCTGTTTCATCATTTTTGAACCCAAAGTATGCAATCAAAAACGTTATGAAAGCAGTACCAAGGGTTAATATACTTAAACTCGTTAATATAGAAGAGATAGTTATATTATCAGCTTCACTTTTCAATATCATAATTACACCTCGAACTATTAGGCAAACAATCATTATTGCGTACAAATATATAAAGGATAATTTCCAGTTTTTAATAAACTCTTTATTCATTTTCTACGGCCTTCTCTATTTCTTTTACTACGTTGCCCACAGCTGCTTTTGCACCACTATAAGTTAATTCTGCAACACCTTCATTTGCTCCTTTACCTATCATTGAATCCTTAATATTTGAACCCATCATTCCTTTCAATGTTGAACCATTTCCTAAACCGGGAACAGAAGTTACCGCAGACTTAAAAGCTTTACCCAGATCAGCATTATTCCCGTCTAAGCCATCATGAATCATCGATTCACTAGCAGAGCTTATAGCATTTAACCCACCATTAAAAACTTTAGAGCTTGTAGCCAGTTTAGTACCAACTGACGCTACGATAGAGTAACCACTTGTAGCACCGCCAATCGCCATGCTTGCCATTATTTTACTTCCACTAAATCCATCACCAGACAACGCCTGTGAAGCAGCTTAAAAAATCCCACCAACTGCCGCACCTATAACAAAATTAAGAAATTCGCCATTAGGATCAGTATATTTATAAGGATTATTATTAACGTATAAATAACGGTTAAAGGACATTACTGGGTTAGATGCTGTATACCCAACCGGATCATTCGAATAAAACCGACCTATGACTGGATCATAGTATCGTGCCTGCATATACGTTAGCATAATATTACTACTAGACACTCCAATAGTTACTAAGCTAAATGTAACTAATTTACAAAACCTCACATCGTATTTCTACAATATAAACAAATTCATGTACAATCCGCGCCGCGCCTAATTTAAATGGTGCTTTATATTTAATAGTAAAACACTTTATCAGTAACTTTTATAAAAGACTCTAGGCAACACTGAATGCGAAGGTTTAAATGAAAATCGTTCTTGCACCTATGGAAGGTGTTATTGATCACTTAATGCGTCATATGCTTACCTCTTTAGGTGGCATAGATTTATGCATGACTGAATTTGTCCGAATTGTTGATCAAAAGCTACCAGAGCGTGTTTATTATCGTTATTGCCCTGAATTACATCATGGTGGTAAAACGCCTTCAGGCGTGCCTGTGCGGGTACAGTTACTGGGACAAGATCCAGATTGGTTGTCAGAAAATGCAGTAGTGGCTACTTCTTTAGGCAGTCCCGGCATTGATCTTAATTTTGGTTGTCCAGCGCCTTTGGTTAATAGAAACAAAGGTGGCGCTATTTTATTAAAAGAGCCTGACGCATTATATAGAATTGTAAAAGCAGTACGAGCCGCGGTGCCTGGTCATTTACCAGTTACCGCTAAAATGCGCTTAGGTTACGAAGATAAGTCTTTAGCCGTAGAAAACGCACAAGCATTATCCGAAGCCGGAGCTAGTGAAATTGCGATACATGCTAGAACCAAGTCAGACGGTTATAAACCACCGGCTTATTGGGACTCGATTGCTGAGATAAAAAAGCAGGTAGATACTCCACTCATTGCCAATGGCGAGATTTGGAATCCAGAGCACGCTAAACGCTGCCAACAACAATCTAACTGCGACAACATTATGTTAGGTCGTGGTGCGCTGGCGGTGCCGAATTTAGCTGCTTGGATAAGAGGTTCTGCCGATAAGCTAACCTGGAATGAATTGTTAGCCTTAATGCTTGAGTATTCTAAGTATGAAATTGAAGGTGATAAAGGTTTGTATTATTCAAACCGTGTCAAACAATGGTTTGTTTATATAAAACAACAATATCCTGAGGCTGAGCCTTTTTTTAGACAGATCCGTGTAATAAAAAAGGCAGACGAGATGTATAACGCAATCAAGCAACAGCTGTTAATGGTTAGTTAATTGCGTTTATTTAGCGTTTATAAAAAGCTTATAAAAAAGCCAAGCTCAGTTTAAATACTTAACGGCAATCCTTGTTCTTGCCAGTCCAACATGCCACCTTTTATATTAGCCACATTAGTTAAACCAGATTTGTTTAACATAGTAACGGCTAAAGCAGAGCGGCGACCTGAACGGCATAACACCACAATAGGTTTATCGGTTGGGATAGTATCAATGTTGGACTCTAACTGACCAAGTGGGATTTCAATTACAGCCTTATCCTGCCCTACTTTACTTTTTATTTTACTCTGTACTTTACTCATTGTTATTTCATTTGGCTCTCTAACATCGAGTAACGTTACTTTATTAAGATTATTTGCGACCCAATAAGACGTAACTTGATAAATACCACTGTAGCTCAATTCTACTGGCGCCCAATTTGGCTCTTCTGGCAAGGTTTCTGGTTTGCCACTAAGGACATTAGCAGGTAAGGCGATATCAATAAATTTAGGATGAGGTAATGACATATTATTCATATAACCAACAAAGTCTTCTCGACTTGCGTTGCCCCCTAAACGAGCATTAAATTGCTTTTCTTCTGCCACTGAGGTTGAGCATCGGCCAGAATAGTCATGGCCAGGATATAACTGAAAATCGTTACTTAATGAAAATATCTGCTGATGAATAGAATCAAATAATTGGCTAGCACTGCCTTGTTGGAAGTCACAACGGCCACATCCTCTAATTAATAAAGCATCGCCAGTGAACGCTATTTTTTGCGAGTGACATACATAAGTTAAACACCCCTCTGTATGACCAGGCGTAGCCCTAACGTCTAGCTCGTATTGACCAAACTTAATAATATCGCCATTAACCAGACTTATGTCAGAATTCTGGGCATGTATTGATTTGGCGCTTGCAATTTTACAGTTGGTTTTATGTTTCAATAACCAAGAGCCTGTAACGTGGTCAGCATGACAGTGTGTGTCCAACGCATAGGTTAAGGTAAGACCAAGCTCATTAAGTAATGCTACATCTCTATTAACTTGCTCAAACACAGGGTCAATGAGCACAGCAGCTTTACTTTGTTCATCTGCCAATAAATAAGTATACGTTGATGACTTAGCATCAAATAATTGTCTAAAGATCATATTCTCACCTGAAGCTTGGTTTTACATATTAGATTAGTACACAGTATATTAGTTTTAGCTAATGCAAAAGTTTTTTCTATTAAACTTTTTCTATTAAATTATTTTATTAAAGTCAGCTCCCTGCGTTTCTATTATTCACTCAGACAAACTTAACATTAGGCTTTTTTAGCTTAAGTCATCAAAAGTGAATATGTTGACTATAGTTAAATTTCATCTCAAGAGACTAATACTTAAATGAATGAAGACAGACTTAAAAAACGTTACCAAAGAGAACGCGACGCAAGAAAAGCGGCTGAAACGGTTTTAGAACAAAAATCTATTGAGTTATTTGAGCGTAATCAAGAGCTAGAAAGTTTTAAAGCAAACCTAGAACAAGAAGTACTAGCACGTACTAAAGAAGCCGAAAAAGCGAAAACAGAAGCTTACGCCGCCAATCAAGCTAAGTCTCAATTTCTAGCCAATATGAGTCATGAAATAAGAACCCCATTAACCGCTATTATTGGCTTTGCCGAAGTACTGCTGCAACATAAACCATCGCCAGAAGAAAGTGACAAACACTTAACTACTATTATTCGCAGTAGCCGTCACTTAACGGCTTTACTTGGTGAAATTTTAGACCTCAGTAAAATTGAAAATCAAAAACTGGACTTAGAACTTTTACGCTTTAACTTACCAAGCTTATTACAAGATATTGAGCAGATATACCAACTCAACTGCCAACAAAAACAGCTGGAATTTATACTCGTTTTGGAGTCTGTGATACCTGAGTGGATTGTGACTGACTCAACGAGAGTGAAACAAGTAATACATAATTTATTGAACAATGCGATTAAGTTTACCGAAACAGGAAAGGTTGAACTTCACATTAGTTTTGAGCCAGAAACTAAAACACTAAAAATAGATGTAATCGACACAGGTCAAGGGATTGCACAAGATAAACAAGCCTTAATATTTGAGTCATTTCGCCAAGCTGACACAAGCATTACTCGTAATTTTGGCGGTACCGGATTAGGCTTATTTATTACTAAGAGCTTAGTGGAGTTAATGCACGGAAGTATCGATGTTGACTCCACTTTAGGGGTTGGATCAAAGTTTAGCGTTACTATCACCTGTAAATCTTTTGAAGGTGAATACAACGCATTTAAACATAAAACCATTGTTGATATTAAACCAGAACGCATTCCGTCATTAACTGGCAATATTTTGTTGGTTGAAGATACCGAAGTGAATCAACAACTTATTACTTTTAATTTAGAACAAGCCGGTGCTCATGTAGATTTAGCTGAAAACGGCCAACAAGGATTAGAAAAAGCCCTAGCCAATTCTTATGACTTAATTTTGATGGATATTCAAATGCCAGTTATGGATGGTAAAGAGGCGATGAAAGCATTCAAGCAACTTAATATTACCACTCCCACGTATGCTCTCACGGCCAATATAATGCCATCGGATGTTCACGAATATACTGAAATTGGCTTTACTGGAACTTTAGGAAAGCCGCTTGAGTTGACTAATCTGTATCAGGTTCTTAAACAACATTTACAAATAAATAATACCGCTAGCAAAAACACAGACCAAACTAAAAGTGCTGAAACACTCGCTCAAGATACCAAAATCAGAACCTTATTTTATAACGAATTGACCAAACAAAATTTGGCCATAACCGAAAGTATACAAAGCTTAAACTATACTAAACTCATTCAGTCGACACATATTATTAAAGGCTCGGCAACAAGCTTTGGGTATGAAGAATTAACCTTATTAGCTGAAGAGTCTCTGTTGTTGCTAAGAAAACAAAATTATGAACAAGCTATTAAATCTTGTATCGACCTTAATCAAAAAATAATGGGCGTATTAAATGGAAATAGCGATTAATATTTTACTAGTAGATGATGTTGAGTACACCAGAGAACTTTTGCGTAGTATTTTACTGTCCTGCTTAAATGAGCAAAAAATTACTATGACAGCTAAATTTTCTCATTCCTCAACAGGTTTGGATATACCTAAGAGAATAACCGATGAAAAAATCAATCTGGTTTATTTAGATATTGAATTACCCACCACCACAGGTTTAACGGTATTAAAACAAATTCGCCAAGCACATCCAGATATGATGGTTGTTATGGTTTCGGGAGAAAGCTCGCCAGACAATGTCACTAACTCAATAAAAATGGGAGCCAATGGTTTTATTGTTAAACCGTTCAATTCTGACCGAGTTATAGAGTCACTTAAAGCTTATATAAAAAAGGAGTATAAAATATGAAAGGCATGGTATTTACTGAGTTTATGGATATGGTGGAAGATGTATTTTCAGTTGATATTCTTGAAGATGTTATTGAAAAAAGTGACCTACCCAATGATGGTGCTTATACCGCGGTAGGCACTTATGATCACCAAGAAATCGTTCGTATGACTGATAACCTAAGCCAAGCTGTAAACATCCCGGTTCCCACTTTATTAGAAGTTTTTGGCAAACACTTATTTGGCCGATTTTCAGCACGTTACCCTAGCTTTTTTGCTGGTATTGCAGACCCGTTTGAATTTTTGAAAAACATTGATAATTACATTCATGTTGAAGTAAAAAAACTTTACCCTGACGCTGAGCTTCCACGTTTTTACCACGAACAAAAATCAGCTAACGAATTAACTATGTATTACATGTCATCTCGCCATTTTGAAGACTTAGCGGTTGGATTAATCTCAGGCTGTTTAGCGCACTTTGAGGCGGCCGGAAAAGTGGAAAAAAGCGAAGGACAATATAAAGGCGAAGATGCAATTATAATAAGCATAATATTAGACTGAGCTATTAAGACAACTTAATCAGCCGTTTGTTTTATCTGAATGTAGCTTATATTTGTATATGGATTTATCCAACCCAAAAGATAGTCATAAAAAAAGCCAAGTGATGTGTGCATCTACTTGGCTTTTTTGTTTAAGTTTACATTTCGGTCAAGTTAAAAAATTAACTCTGAACTCTGTCGTTTTCTTTGATCAGTAACGAATACATTACTGGTACAACGATAAGTGTCAGCACAGTGGCAAAACTTAATCCGAACATGATCACCACCGCCATACTTTTAAAGAAGTCGTCGGTTAATAAAGGCAACATACCCAGTACGGTTGTAATTGCCGCCATAGAAACAGGACGAACACGACTGACTGATGCATGTACTATTGCGTCATACAATTCTCGCCCTTCGTTTTTCTCTAAGTTTATTTGCTCAACCAGTACAATACCGTTTTTAATTAACATCCCCGATAAACTTAACAGGCCTAACAAACTCATAAATCCAAACGCTATTCCTGTGGTTAAGAATCCGAGCGTAACACCTATAATAGCAAGTGGTACGGTTGTCCATATTACCGCGGCTATTTTGAATGAATTAAACAGTAAAATAGTAATAATAAACATAATACCAAAGCCGAGCGGTAATGCGCTAAATATTGGTTTTTGTGCTTTTTTACTTGCCTCAAACTCACCGCCCCATGAAATCTCATAGCCTACAGGTAAGTGTATTTTTTCAATTTCAGGTTTTACTCTAGCAAATAATTGCGCTGCCGTTTCGTCCGATAATATATCGTGATCTGCCATCACTGTAATTGTGCGTTTTCTGTCACGACGCATAATGACTGGGTTTTCAAATTCAAGTTTGAATTCTGAAACCACTTGCGTAATAGGCACATATTGACGTAATACTGGACTATAAATTCGCATGTCTTCTAAGGTATTTATAGTTTGTCGTTCATTGTCCGGTAACCTAATGAGAATAGGTAAACGTTCAGTTCCATCTCGATATACCCCAACCGCTTTTCCGCGGTAATTAGTTAACAATAAGTTATCAACGTCTGATTTGGAAATACCCACTTCACGCGCCGCTTTAGCATTAAAGACTGGGCGTATAACTTTAGTCATATTTTTCCAATCGTCAGTGATATTCATTGCGCCTTTATCGGCCGCTAACACTTGTTTGGTTTGGTCTGAGAGTTGTCTTAATATCGCAGGATCGGAACCTGAGATCCTGGCTTCTATTTTGGCCGCCGAAGATGGACCTATATTGACTCGGGTTATTTTGCTTTCTACATTTGGATAATTCAGTTTTATGAATTCTCGTAAGTTAGCAATAACAGAAACAATACTGTCTTTGTCTTCAACACGGATAATCAACTGTCCGTAGTTGCTGTAACTCATTTCCATTTTATAGGTCAACATAAAGCGCGTTGCACCACGGCCGATTGTAGAAGAGATGAATTGCACTTTGTTTAGTTTACTCGCATAAGCTTCTAATTCAGCACCTGTGTCAGACGTTGCTCTAATATCTGAACCAGACGGTAAGCGATATTCCAAATAGAACATTGGCAAATTTGACGATGGGAAGAACGATTTTTTTACAAATTTAAAGCCATAACCTGCACCAATAAACAAAAAGAACATGAGTAACATGGTCATTTTTGGCATTTTTAACGCGAACTCTAATATGCGTTTATAGCCTACGTAAATGCCAGCTTTGTAAGGGTCTTCATGATCGTTGTCTGTATTTTTTTGGTCACTTTCTTTGTCGTTATTTTCACTAATATTGTCAGTTCCAGTAACGCTTTGGTACTTTTTATCTTTAAATAATAAAGTAGCAAAAAATGGTGTTAACGTTATCGCAGTGATCCAGCTCAATAACAAAGAGATCAACAGTACATAGAATAACGAACCTGCAAACTCACCAGTTGCATCTGGTGATAAGCCAATTGGCGCAAACGCAATAATTGCAATAAAGGTCGCGGCTAATAAAGGCCATTTAGTTTGTTTTACAATTAGGCTAGCAGCTTCAACTTTGGAGAGGCGTTTTTGCATGCCAATTAATATGCCTTCTACCACCACAATGGCGTTATCAACCAACATACCAAGAGCGATGATCAAGGCACCTAAAGATACCCGGTGTAATTGCCAACCATATATATCCATAAAAATGAATGTGCCCATAACGGTAATTAACAAAATGCCACCAATGAGCAATCCTGTTTTTAACCCCATAAACATTAATAGAATAATAATTACGATAACAACCGCTAGTAGAAGACTGTCGATAAATCCTTGAACAGAAACGGCAACCTCTTTAGGTTGGTTATAAACTGTATTTAATTCCATTCCATACGGGCGGTATTGTTCTAACTCCGCTAATTTAGCGTCAACCAATTTACCTACATCAACGACGTTAGAGCCTGATGCAAAGGATAAACCGACATAAATAGCTTGTTGGCCGTCGTAACGTACTATGTGTGATGGGACTTCAACAAAGTCACGGTAGATTTTGGCAATATCAGAGAGTTTAATGCGCTTGTTTTGCCCAGATGGACTCACAATTAAGTCACCTAGCTCTTGCACAGATTTGAATTCACCCGTTGGATTAAAGCGAATATTTTCATTACCGACTCTTACCGAACCTGCGTTTGAAACAACATTTTGCTGAGCTAATATTTGATATAAATAATCGGTCGATAATCCCAAAGAGATCATCTTATTATTTGAGATTTCAATGATAACTTGTTCTTGTTGCTTACCTTCAACCGTGACTTTACCAACACCGTCAATCAAGACTAATTCACGACGAATAAAGTCAACGTAATCGTTGATCTCGTCATAAGCAAAACCTTTACCGGTTACTGCAAATAAAACACCAAATACGTCACCAAAGTCATCTTTAATAATTGGTGTTGAAGTACCTGCGGGTAAGTTAGGGCTAAAGTCATTAACTTTACGTCTAAGCTCATCCCAAATTTGACGTAATTCTTGTTTACGATAAATCGATTTCATTTCTACTATAATTTGAGAAATACCGTTGGATGTTATCGACTTAATATTATCGACATAGGCCAACTTTTGAATTTCATTTTCTAGCGGATAAGTAACTTCTTCTTCAACTTGTTCAGGTGATGCTCCTGGGTATTGAGTAACAATAATGGCTTGTTTGAGTACAAACTCCGGATCTTCCAATTGCCCTAAGTTGGTATAAGCAATTACCCCACCAATTAATAGTAAAACTGACAATAACCAAGACGTGGTTTTTTGGCGAATAAAGTACTTTGCGATGTCCATACCTTTAGCCATATTACAGTCCTCTTTCTCTTGACCAAGGTTTAACTTGTTGATCATCAGCGATTAAGTGACTTCCTGTTGCAATTACAAGTTCACTAACCATTAACTCGCTTTCTACTTTAGGTTTAATGGTTGCACTGTTGTTATTGATTTTTATTACTTCAACTTCAACTAATACCGTTTTATTTGATGCATTTAGTTTATAAACAAATGTTTTGTCTTGACCAGCGTATTGATTTGGTAAAAAGATAGACTCAACAGGAACAGAGAAGTAACTGTGTTCAACTTCCATTATTTTATCCATTTCCACGATTAAGCTACCTGTCATTCCCGATAACATATTCATATCTTCAGGCATGTTCATGGCAAAGACCACTTTATAAGACTTAGTTGCCATGTTTGGCGTGATGTCATGCTCTTTTAATTTAACTTTAAATTTACGATCTGGCTTAACATCTAAAATGAAGGTTGGTTGATATGTATTATTTTCAGTATTTTTTGGTAATTTAGCCATCACGTTTTCTGATACTTCAATGGCAATATCAACTTGTTTACGGCCCTGTAATTCCATGATTGGTTGTTTAGCTTGTACAAATTCGTATTTTTCAACTTGTAGTTGAGCAACGATACCGTCAAATGGCGCAACAACTGTCGTGTATTTTACGTTCGTTTGAGCGACATTAAATTGAGCTTCGGCAATATCAACTTGCGCTTTTGCTTCATCAAATACTGAACTGGCGATTAGCTTTTCTTTAAATAATTGTTTCGCACGGACAAATTGACTCTTGGCTAATTCGTAACGAGCATCCGCTTGTTTTAATTGCAGTAAATAATCTTTGTCATCTAACGTTGCCAGTACTTGTCCTTTTTTAACGGTTTCACCTGCTAATGCATATAACTGTGCGATTTCACCATTAACTCTAAACGTAAGATGAGCAATTTGTGTAGGCTCAACCGTAGCTGGGAAGGTTTTAATGCTATTGCCATTAGTCGAAATAACTTCCGCTACTTTTACTGGACGAATAACTGGTTCCTCTTGTACTAAGTCAACAACAGGCTCTGAACAAGCAACCAAAAAAACAATTGTCGTTAATGACAAAGTGTTAACAAGAATACTTTTTAATACGGGCATAATATTTTCCATCACAAATTAGTGTCGCTATAGTAGTTAAGTTAGTCTTTTAATAATATTTATATTAAATTAACATCTATATAAATATTATTTATGCTTTTTAGTTTTTTATCAATACAGGACAGAAACAGGAACGTTTATGAATTTTGAGTTACTAAAGACTTTACAGGCCGTCGTCACGTCAGGTTCCATAAGCGAAGCTGCAAATCTATTATACAAAACCCAACCTGCCGTTAGTATGTCCATTAAACGCTTAGAGTCTGATGTTGGTTTTGAAATTTTTGACCGTACAGGTTACCGCCTTGAGTTAACTGACAAAGGCAAAATATATTATCAAAAGAGTAAACAGATATTAGCTCAAGTTAGCCAACTTAACAGCTTAAGTGAAAGTTATGCTAAAGGTGAAGAACACGCGGTAAGGATTGCCTTTGAAAGTACCGCAGATGTTAATGACATGATGCGAAAAATTGTTCCTATACAAAGACAATTCCCCAACACTGAACTGCACCTGCAAGGCGTGCAAATGTTAAATGCGCTGAAATTACTAACTGAACAACAAGTTGATTTGGCCGTGACACCTTGGACTATTTCGTTTGAAAGTGTAGGCGATTTTGAGTCAAAAATTGTAGGTCCGTTAAATTTCAAATTATGTATTCATAAAGACTTATTAAAGCCATTTAACATAGATAAGCCTGAACAAATAACATCAAAAGTATTAAGACAAATACCGCAACTAACACCAATTAAATTGCCTTTTAATATGGATAAAACCAGTTTGGCTAAACAAATTAGTGACAGCATTGTGAAGATTGACGATATCTCATGTTTTTTAGCGGCGTTAAATGCTCAACTTGGTTGGGGACCAATAACGGATACAGTGTGGACAAACGAAATGGAGGAAAACCTAATTCGTTTCAAATTACCTGAAATAAATTCCGATGTTAACGCCGAGATTCGTATTGTAAAAAACAGGTCAAAAGTATTAGGCCCTGCGGCTCAAGCTATTTGGGATAGCTTGTAAACTATCCCATTTTTGGGAGGAAAATTAATTATGCTTAAAATGAATCGCCAGGAATACGTACCCAACCTTCCATTAACACTCTGGCGCTACGGCTCATAGATACTTTATTAACGGTCCACAGTCCATTTACTTCCTTGGTTTCAGCTCCGACTTTTAACGTGCCAGATGGATGTCCAAACGTCACGAATTGCGTACTTCCAGTTGCGATAGCTTGAGAAACTAATGTACCTGGAATGGCCGCTGCAGTTCCGATGGCAACAGCTGCAGTTCCCATCATGGCGTGATGAAGTTTGCCCATAGATAAAGCGCGTACATTTAAGTCGATATCATCCGCTTTTACGTGTTTACCACTTGATGAGACATAAGCTTTGCTTGCTCCGACAAAGGCCACCTTTGGTGTATGCTGACGCTCTGCAGCTTGCTCGATATTATCGATAAGCCCCATTTTTAACGCACCATAAGCACGTATGGTTTCAAATCTGGCTAATGCTTTTTCATCGTTATTAATATCATCTTGTAACTCAGTGCCTTTGTAACCTAAGTCTGCTGCATTTAAGAAGATAGTTGGAATACCTGCATTGATCATAGTGACGGAATAACGGGCTGCTGAAAATTCTCCAACGGCTGGAACATCAAGCATATCGGTGATATTTCCTGTTGGAAACATAGCTTCTGAGCTATCCACTGGCGCAACAAAATCCACTTGTACTTCCGCTGCGGGAAAAGTAACACCGTCTAATTCAAAGTCACCGGTTTCTTGTACTTCACCTTTAGTTATCGGCACATGGGCGATGATGGTTTTTTGAATGTTTTTTTGCCATATTCGTACAATTGCATGACCATTTTCAGGTATACGTTTGGCATCAACTAACCCATTTGAAATAGCAAACGAACCGACAGCCGCGGTTAAATTGCCACAATTACCACTCCAATCTACAAAGGCTTTGTCGATAGCAACTTGGCCAAACAAATAATCCACGTCGTGATCCGCTTGTTGGCTTTTGGCCAAAATAACGGTTTTACTGGTACTTGACGTTGCACCACCCATTCCGTCGGTTTGCTTTGAATAAGCGTCTGGGCTGCCAATCACACGTAACAACATGTTATCTCTAGCCTCGCCGGCTACCTGACATTTCTCAGGCAAGTCCGTTAAGCTAAAAAATACACCTTTGCTGGTGCCGCCACGCATGTATGTTGCCGGGATCTTTATTTGTGGTACGTGTTTCATTATTCAGCCCTATTCTATTTATTGCTAAGCGTTAGATTGTAAAAAGTCTTGGGCAAATTTTTGTAATACGCCACCTGCGTTATAAACCGAGACTTCTTCTGCTGTATCTAAACGACACTTAACCGGTATGGTCACCACTTCGCCTGCATTTGTACCTGAGGTTCTGGTCATTAGTACTGACATTGCACCGCCTGAGGCTATGTCGCCAGCGACATCGTAGGTTTCTGTTCCGTCGATGTGGTAAGTTTTTCTGGTTTCACCATTAATGAATTCCAGCGGCAATACGCCCATTCCCACTAAGTTGGTACGATGTATACGTTCAAAACCTTCAGCAACAATAACTTCCACACCTGCTAAACGAACCCCTTTTGCCGCCCAGTCTCTTGACGATCCTTGACCATAATCAGCTCCGGCAATAATAATAAGCGGCTGTTTACGTTGCATGTAAGTTTCAATGGCTTCCCACATACGGCTTTCTTTGCCTTCAGGTTCAATGCGCGCATACGATCCTTGTTTTACCTTACCTTGTTCGTCTAATACCATTTCATTAAACAATTTAGGATTAGCAAACGTGGCACGCTGTGCGGTTAAGTGATCCCCACGGTGGGTTGCATAAGAATTAAAGTCTTCTTCAGGTAATCCCATTTTATCTAGGTAAGCACCTGCAGCACTATTTAACTGTATGGCATTAGACGGTGATAAATGATCTGTGGTGATGTTGTCGCCTAATACAGCAAGCGGCACCATGCCTTTCATTGTGCGTTCACCAGCTATAGCCCCTTCTCCCTCTTTATCCCAGTAAGGAGGACGACGAATATAAGTGCTCTGTGGACGCCAGTCGTATAACGGACTTTCTGCAGGTTCAAACGCACCTAGGTCAAACATAGGTGTATATATTTGCTTAAATTGCTCAGGCTTAACACTGGCACTAACAATACGATCTATTTCTTCATCGCTCGGCCAAATGTCTTTTAATGTAATGTCGTTACCTTGTTGGTCTTGCCCTAAAATATCTTTTTCAATATCAAAACGAATCGTCCCAGCAATTGCATAAGCCACAACTAACGGAGGTGACGCTAAAAATGCTTGTTTAGCGTATGGATGAATGCGTCCATCAAAGTTACGATTACCAGATAAAACGGCGGTGGTGTATAAATCTCGGTCTATCACTTCTTGTTGAATTTTAGGGTCCAGTGCGCCACTCATGCCGTTACAGGTTGTACAAGCATAACCGACAATACCAAAACCTAATTTTTCCATCTCAGGCAATAAACCAGATTCTTCCAAATACAATTTAGCGACTTTAGAACCCGGCGCAAACGAAGATTTAACCCAAGGTTTACGAACTAAACCAAGCTCGTTAGCACGTTTCGCTATTAAGCCTGCCGCCACTACATTGCGAGGATTTGAAGTATTGGTACAACTAGTAATGGCAGCGATGATCACAGCGCCATCTGGCATTTCACCGTCTTTTTCTTGTTGCTTACATTCACTTAAATCCTTTGCGATACCCGATGCAGTTAAATCTGAAGTGGCTAATCTACGGTGTGGATTTGAAGGGCCAGCCATATTGCGACAAACCGATGAAAGATCAAATTCTAGTACCCGTTCATATTCAGCATCAACTAAGTCGTCTGCCCATAAACCTGTATGTTTGGCATAGGTTTCAACTAGCTCAACTTGTTCCGGCTCACGTCCAGTTAATTTAAGATAATCTATTGTTTGTTGGTCTATATAAAACATACCTGCCGATGCACCGTATTCTGGTGTCATATTAGATATTGTTGCTCGGTCACCAATAGTCAGTTCTTTTGTACCTTCACCAAAAAACTCTAAGTAACTAGAGACTACTTTTGAATTTCGTAAGAATTCGGTAATGGCTAAAACAATATCCGTTGCGGTAATTCCCGATTGACGTTTTCCTGTTAACTTAACACCAATTATATTAGGTAACCTCATCATAGATGGACGACCTAACATCACAGTTTCAGCTTCTAATCCACCAACACCAATAGCGATAACACCCAATGCATCAACATGTGGTGTGTGACTGTCTGTACCTACGCAAGTATCGGGATAAGCAACGCCATCACGCAGTTGAATAACAGGCGACATTTTTTCTAAATTAATTTGATGCATGATGCCGTTTCCGGCTGGAATAACATCTACATTTTTAAATGCGGTTTTGGTCCATTCTATAAAATGGAATCTGTCTTCATTTCGTCTGTCTTCGACCGCTCTGTTTTTATCAAATGCATCAGACTCAAAACCACCAAATTCTACTGCTAGAGAATGATCAACAATTAACTGAGTAGGAACCACAGGATTTACTTTGGAAGGATCGCCACCTTGATCTGCAATTGCATCTCGTAAACCAGCTAAATCCACTAACGCTGTTTGGCCTAAAATGTCATGACAAACAACACGGGCTGGATACCAAGGAAAATCTAAGTCTTGTTTACGATAGATCAATTGTTCTAATGCACGGGTTAGATCTTTGGGATCACAACGGCGTACTAATTGCTCTGCTAATACGCGAGATGTGTAAGGTAACTTCGCATACGCGCCTGCACTAATGTTTTCAACCGCTTCTCTGGTGTCAAAAAAATCGATCGGTAAATGATCCTTTTTGTAACCTGGTAGAGGTTTTCTATATTCATAATTCATATTAAGACCTATGATAATGGATGAACTGAGCTAAAATCGTTAAATTATGACTTAAGGTCAAATATAAAATTGACCTTAAGTCATAAAATACAATAAGAGATTAACTTTCAGAAATTAACGTTCAGAAATGCCAATTACTTTTCTTGGTTCAGAACCAATGTAGTCGGCGCTAGGTCGAATAATTCGATTGTTACTACGTTGCTCCATAATGTGAGCTGCCCAGCCAGTTAAGCGGGAACAAACAAATATTGGCGTAAATAGTTTGGTTGGAATTCCCATATAGTTATAGGTTGAAGCATGGAAGAAATCGGCATTACAGAACAGTTTTTTGCTGTCCCACATAAATTCTTCACAAGCGACAGAAATATCATAAAGTGATGTGTTACCGTTTTCCTGTGCGAGTTTTTCTGACCATCTTTTTATGATCACGTTACGTGGGTCAGACTCTCTATAAATTGCGTGGCCAAAGCCCATGATTTTTTCTTTACGTTCTAACATGCCCGCCATTTGAACTTTGGCATCCTTTGGTGACTTGAACTTCAAAATCATGTCCATAGCCGCTTCATTTGCGCCACCATGAAGTGGTCCTCGTAAAGTACCAATGGCTCCTGTTACACAAGAATACATGTCAGATAATGTTGAAGCACAAACACGAGCGGTAAAAGTAGATGCGTTAAATTCATGCTCCGCATATAAGATCAGAGAAACATCCATAACTTTACGATGTTGCTCCGACGGGGTTTTACCGTTTAACAAACGTAAGAAGTGACCGGCTAATAAGTCTTCATCGGTCGTACAATCGATTTCTACACCGTCATGAGTGAATTTGTACCAGTAACACATAATAGCGGGAAATGCGGCCAGTAATCGGTTGGCTGCTTTGTTTTGTTCAGCAAAGCTATTCTCTGGTTCTAGATTACCAAGGAAAGAACAACCTGTTCGCATTACATCCATTGGATGAGCGTTTTTAGGGATCAGTTTTAATACGCTTTTTAGCGCATCTGGTAAGTCACGCATGCTTTTTAATTCAGATTTATAAGCATCTAATTCAGCTTGATTTGGTAACTCACCATTAAAGAGTAAATATGCGACTTCTTCAAACGTTGCGTTATCCGCTAAGTCAGAAACATCATAACCGCAATAGGTTAAACCAGAACCTGATTTACCAACTGTACATAATTTGGTTTCGCCAGCACTTTGACCACGTAGACCTGCACCTGTTAATTTTTTATCAACCATTGTCATCCCCTAAATTTTTATTTGATATTCAGCTACCGCAATTCTTTGACTGCTTAAGTGAGCATTTGTATTTAATTTATCTTTTTATTTGTTTTTACCTTGGGCAAATAAGCTATCTAACTTTTGCTCATAGTCGTGATAACCAAGATAGTCATACAAGTCCATTCTGGTTTGCATTGAGTCGACTACGTCTTTCTGATCACCCTTTTCTAATATAGATGTGTAAACTGACTCAGCGGCTTTGTTCATTGCTCTAAAGGCACTTAATGGATACAAGACCATAGCCGCGCCCCATTCACCTAATTGCTTTTTATTCCATAATTCGGTTTGACCAAATTCAGTAATGTTGGCAAGAATAGGGACATTTAAGGCTTGTGAAAATGCACGATAATGTTCTTCGGTTTTTACCGCTTCAGCAAAAATCCCATCAGCACCTGCAGCAACATAAGCTTTTGCTCTGGCAATAGCAGACTCAAGCCCTTCTTGAGCAAATGAATCTGTACGAGCCATAATGAAAAAGTCAGGGTCAGTACGAGCATCAACCGCCGCTTTTATTCGGTCGACCATTTCGTCAATTGGTACAATTTCTTTGTTTGGACGATGACCACAACGTTTTTGTGCTACTTGATCTTCAATATGCACCGCTGCTGCACCGGCTTTTTCCATATCACGAATGGTTTTGGCAATATTAAACGCGCCGCCCCAACCTGTATCAATATCGACCAACAAAGGTAAGTCACAGGCAGACGTAATACGCTGTACATCAACAATAACATCGTTCAAAGACGTCATACCTAAGTCGGGTAAACCGTAAGACGCGTTCGCAACACCGCCGCCGGATAAGTAAATAGCTTTATGGCCAATTTGTTTGGCCATCATTGCTGAATAAGCATTAATAGTCCCTACAATTTGTAGAGGTGTATTGTTGACTAATGCCTGACGAAATTTTTTTCCTGCGCTCATAATTTACTCTCTTAAACTAGTTAATTTAAAGATCTATTTGGTTTAAAGCTTTAGTTAGTTAAAGGTTAAGCCAATTTGTTAGCAATATTGTTTTTTGAATACATAATGTGACGACGCATTAACATCTCAGCCAATTCTTCGTCTTTATTTTGGATGGCACTAACGATAGCTTTGTGCTCATCAAATGCGGTGGTGATCCTTGGACCTGACATACCAAGCTGAACTCTGTACATACGCACCAAGTGGTAAATACCATCAACTAATAAGGAAATGAGTTGTTTGTTTTTGCATCCGAGGATAATACGGTAATGAAAGTCGACATCGCCAGCTTCTTGATAATACGAGCCTTCTTGTTTTACTTTTTCAGCGTGGATGTCTAGTAATTGATTTAATTCAGCAATTTCTTCAGATGTCATATTTTTTGCTGCTAATCTGGCAGCCATACCTTCCAAAGATTCTCTTATTTGATAAAGCTCAATTAATCCATCTGGTGTTAGTGATACCACCCTTGCACCGACATTGGCTTTTCGTTCAACTAAGTGACATGTTTCCAAACGATTTATAGCTTCTCTTATTACAGCACGACTAACTCCGTACTTTGTCGACAATTCAGTTTCACTAAGTTTACTACCAGATGCAATATCGCCTTCTACAATAGCGTACCTGATACTCAAGAATGTCTTATCTGACGAGGTTATAGCCTGCTCAATCGGTTTGGTATAGTTAAGAGTCATATTTATGCTATTTAATTAATGTTGTCGACAATTTAGACCTATCCATCTAATTCGTCAAGCAAATCGGTCTATTTTGTCGACAAAAACAAGATTTATACCTATTATAGGTATTTAGTACCCAAAAAGTTCACTTTGTTCACAACCTGTGCATAACTTAACTTTGTACAATTAGCATCCTGTTAATTAAATTGTATAAAATCATAAGTTACTGTTTTACAAGGGTTTAAAATGTTATTTAAATGCTTTTTTTTGAAATTAATTTACTCTAGACTAGCTTCATCAGTCGCATTACACATTTAATGTCGACTTACCGCTTAAGCGCACGGCTCCTAACGAGCCATTCTGTAGCCCAGACTAATTTGTCCTGGGCTTTTTTTTTGCCTAAAATATAGCAGTGTATTCAAGTTATGCACATTCAACGTATTCCTGTGACTAAATCCAAGGCATAAAAAAACCCGTTAAACATAACGGGTTTTATTTAAAAAGCTTTATTGAGTTAATAAAGCTTATGCAGGGTTAAATTTAAAAGAATGACTTCTTAAATTCAACACCCCAAATAGCCGGTTCGTTGACAACACCAGTATTGTTATTGAAATCAATACCCGCTTTTAAGTTATCTTCGTCGGTAATATTACGACCAAACAATGCCACTTCATAATCCATGTCAAAGTTTACATAACCAATACGTAAGCCAAGTTCAAATTGGCCGTCAGTTACATATTCTTCAGTTTGGTAGATAAACAAACTTGTTTCACCTTGATAAGCATAGTCTGAATAAACAAACATCTCACCACTGTCGCCAATAGGAAGAGAGTAACGTCCTGTTAACGTGAAGATAGTTTCTGGGGCATTAGGGAATGGGTTGCCATCCACGTAAGCATCATAAACTGGACCATCAGCTGTTACTCGTTCAACAGTTCTGTCTGTAGGTGTACATTGACCAGAACCACAAGTACCAATCAATAAGTCTTCATCTTGTAATTCAGTTTTATTATATGAAAAACCAGCCGTAACTAAGAAATCTTCCGTTATGCGGATCTCAGAGTCTAATTCAAAACCTGTACCTACACCTTTACCTGCATTGGTTAAACCAATGCTATTTCCGTTACCACCAACTGCAGTTAACTGAATATCATTAATTGTGTAATGGAAAACGGCACCGTTTAAACGAACCGTATTGTTAAATAAGTCAGATTTAAAACCAGCTTCGTAAGACATGATAGTTTCAGATTCAGCGACTGAAGGTGTTCCAAAAAATGCAACATCACGTCCTTGAATAGATTGAGCACGGAAACCATTTGATACTCGTGCATACAAAGACATATCAGAGTCTAATTTATGATTAGCCATTAATTCCCAACTAACTTGATTATCTGACAAGTCGATTGGCGTTACATCAGCATCAAAACCTGAAGAATAACCGGTTAAACCTTTTTCATCTTCGGTATAACGTAAACCAGCTACAACTGTTGTCATATCAGATACATCATAGGTTCCTTGACCAAATACAGCCCAAGTTGTATTTGTTTGGTTTACCGTAGAGGTTGGTATAAAGAACGGACTAGTCGCAACCTCTAGTTCAGAATCAAAGTAGAATACACCCGTTTGCCAAGAGTAATTATTATCACCGTTAGACGATAAGCGTATTTCCTGAGTGAATTGATCTATGTCTGCTGCATCTTGTGTATTTGAATTAAATGAAATAAAACCAGATGTTTCATTGTTTGGAAATGTTTCTGGTAAATAAACTGCTCCAGCACCACCATCAATATCACCTAAGCTATAGCCTTTAGCTGACTCATTTGCGGTAATAGAAGTTAATGTAAAATCACCAAAGTCGTAATTAGCCGTTAAGCTCCAACCATCGCTGTCAAATGATTGCGGGTTGTTGTCACCTGAAGCATTAACGCCTTCGTCATACCAAACCGTATCGCGGTCATAGTTATTGTTTAATTCACTACTACCCTGATTAATAACCATAGCGCGGAAAACTGAAGATGTACCTTCAAGTGAACGAGAGTGGATATTGAATAACATATCCAATTCATTGGTTGGTTTATAAGCTAATTGTAAGCGGTAGGCTTGGTCTTCATGTCCACCTAATGCGTTATCTTCACCTGTATAACCATTATCAATCCAATCGTCTTTTGATTGACTTAATACTGAAAGGCGCGCTGATAGCTCATCAGTTAAACCACCACCCACGGCACCTTCTAAATTAATAAGGCCATAAGTCCCAGCGCCAGCTTTCACATAAGCTTCAAAATCATCTGTTGGTTTACGACTGGTAAATTTAATAACACCAGCTGTAGTATTACGACCAAATAACGAACCTTGAGGTCCACGAATAATTTCAACTTGGTCCATATCAAATAGTGGGAAACTTTTTAGAACCACATTTTCCATTACCACTTCATCCATGATAATTGACACAGGTTGAGAAGCCGCTAAATCAAAATCTGTATTACCTAAGCCACGCATATAAAAACGAGGGGCTGCACGACCATTTGATGATTCTGCATAAAGGCCCGGTACACGTGTAGCTAGTGCTAAAATGTCATCGCCACCGGCAAGGATGTTTTCAAATTTTTCGCCCGACAATGTGGCAATTGAAAGTGGAACGTCTTGAATTGACTGTGTTCTTTTTAATGCGGTTACTGTAATTTTTTCTAATTTTGAATCATCTTTTTTTTCAACAACGTCTTCAGCTGCAAAAGTGGTAAATGAAGTGAATAATGCAGCCTGAATACTTAGCGCTATGACTGCTTTTTTCATGGTTTTCTTGGTTTTCATGTTATTTCCAGTAGTAAGTTGTTGTTTTAATGTAAGTCTGTTCTATAAATATTTTATTATTTTAATCGTTTAGTTTTTAACTAAATCGTCCCGATACTAACCCATGTGAGTTTATATATGTAGTTTTTAATGCTGTTTTTTTATGTTTTTATTCATCTTTCATACGTCTGTTATTCGCCTTTAATTAGTGCAAATATAATTAACAGGAAGCATCAAAAATACAGCCTTAACATTCGTTTGAATGCGGTTAAATTATATTCCATTCCATATTTATATTATTTTTTTCAAAATATCACTTGTTTGGCGCTTGCAACTGGTTATGATCCCCCCAATAAATAACAGTAATTGTTTTAAGGCGTATTGGAGTCATTAATGAGTGAAGTTCAGCATCATAGTTTAATTATTTTAGGATCAGGCCCTGCCGGTTATACCGCAGCAGTTTATGCAGCCCGTGCAAATTTAAATCCAGTGTTAATCACAGGTATGCAGCAAGGTGGTCAATTAACAACGACAACCGAAGTTGAAAACTGGCCTGGTGATGCAAATGACTTAACGGGTCCTATATTGATGGATCGTATGAAAGAGCATGCAGAGAAATTTGACACTAAAATTATCTTTGATCACATCAATTCTGTAGATTTCAGCAAGAAGCCGTATAGCTTAAAAGGCGATTCGGTTAGTTATACTTGTGATGCACTTATTATCTGTACAGGAGCATCGGCTCAGTACTTAGGACTTGAGTCTGAACAAGCATTTATGGGTAAAGGCGTATCAGCTTGTGCCACTTGTGATGGTTTCTTTTATCGTAATCAAAAAGTTGCGGTTATTGGCGGTGGTAATACAGCCGTTGAAGAAGCGTTATATTTATCAAACATTGCTTCTGAAGTTCATCTAATTCACAGACGTGAAACATTCAAAGCTGAAAAAATCTTGATCAAACGTCTTATGGATAAAGTGGCCAAAGGCAATATTGTATTACATTTAAACAAAACATTAGACGAAGTACTTGGTGACGACATGGGTGTGACAGGCGTACGTCTTAACGACACTCAATCTGACGCTCAAGAAGAATTTGATGTAATGGGTCTATTCATTGCTATTGGGCACAAACCTAATACAGCAATGTTTGAAGGCCAATTAGACATGAACAATGGCTACCTAAAAATCCATAGTGGATTAGAAGGCAACGCAACAGCAACCAATGTTGAAGGTATATTTGCTGCAGGCGATGTGTGTGACCACATTTACCGTCAAGCAATTACCTCAGCTGGTACAGGTTGTATGGCGGCGTTAGATGCAGAACGTTACTTAGACGCTCTGTAAATAAGATTTAGAGGGGATAACTCCCCTCTTACTTTGAACTACCTCATTTGAAAAAAACACTTCACTACCTATCGGACGACCCTAACTGGTTTCCTTCTCCCTCTAGCGCTCTTGATGATCCTGCTGGCTTGTTAGCCATAGGTGGTGATTTAAACCCCAAGCGTGTATTTAGCGGTTATCAACAAGGTATTTTCCCTTGGTTCTCTGCCGGCGAACCAATAATGTGGTGGAGCCCAGACCCTAGAGCAATTATTAATATTACCGATGTTAAAATTAATAAATCTCTAAGAAAGTTTTTAAAAAAATGTAACTACAGTGTCAGCGTTAATACTCAATTTAACCAAGTGATCTCTAATTGTTCAAAACCAAGGCCTAATTCAGAAGGTACTTGGATAATGCCTGAAATGATAAAATGCTATAACCAGATGCATGAAGCAGGAAACGCACATTCCATTGAAATTTGGCAGATTGGAGAGTCTGGTAAAACTTTAGTTGGTGGTTTGTACGGTGTTTTGGTGGGTAATTGTTTTTGTGGTGAGTCGATGTTTTCCCTACAGCCCAACGCATCAAAACTGGCGTTAATATGTTTGGCTGACCTGTTAAAGAATGAGCGAGTAGAAGGACATGGCGAAGCATTCATTGACTGCCAATTACCTAATCCTTACCTTATGAGTATGGGCGCGACATTAATTCCCAGACAAGTATATTTAGATCGTTTAGCCCACAGCCGGAATAAAACTTTACCATTATCGGTTTTTTCATCTAAATTTATACAATGGCAAAATATTTTAGAACATCATGACTAGTGTTAAATTTGGTTTATCCGCAACATTCGATTGCGGCTACTTAGAAGACAAACAAGAACAGCTACTTATTTATATTGATGAACAACCTTTATCGCCTACAGTTTACTCTGCTTTACAAAATCAAGGATTTAGGCGTTCAGAAGGTCATGTATACAGGCCACATTGTGATAATTGCAATGCTTGTCAATCAATACGTTTACCGGTTGATAATTTTAAGTTTAAAAGCAGTCAAAGAAGAATTTTAAATAAAGCACGTGAGTTTTCAGTAAAGCTGTCAAACAGCGTGTCAGATAAATATTACCCGCTATTTGAAACATATATTAATACCAAACACCTAGATGGCGTTATGTATCCGGCAAACCAAGCCCAGTTAGATAGTTTTGTTAAATGTGATTGGATGGATAAAGTGTTTATCGAATTACTGGACCAAGACAAACTCATCGCTGTTGCCATCTGCGACGTGACACCTGATAGCTTGTCGGCTGTGTACACTTTTTATGATCCAGATTATTTTAAATACTCTTTAGGTACGTTAATGATCTTACAACAGATCAATATTACTAAGCAGTTAGATAAAAAGTGGCTGTACTTAGGATACTTTATTGAAGACTGTGAAAAGATGAATTACAAAACCCGTTTTTCTCCCTATCAAGTTCGTCGTGATGACATTTGGTTTGAAGTAGATTGATTTATTTATCATATTTCTGTACTTTACCCGTCGTGACACCCTAACATTGAAAAATTCCACATTTATTGAACAATAAACTAGGAATAACAGGCTAATTACTATTTATTTCCAGTATTGGCTTTACTTATTGACTAAATTTGGGCAAAATCTGCGCTTATTTTTTTACGCTTACAAACAGTCCCAGAGGTTATACGCTTAATGGCGAAAGAAGACGTTATTGAAATGCAAGGTACGATTTTAGACACTTTGCCAAATACTATGTTCCGTGTTGAATTAGAGAATGGTCACGTTGTGACTGCTCACATATCCGGTAAAATGCGTAAACACTACATCCGTATTTTAACTGGTGACAAAGTAACAGTGGAAATGACTCCATATGATCTTTCGAAAGGTCGAATCACGTTCCGAGCTAGATAGTTCTTACTAATAGCTCTTGCTAATAGTTACGTACTAAATAGTTTGATTCGTAAATACTTATAAAAAAACCGAGAATATTCTCGGTTTTTTTATATCTTCAAAAAAATCATACTTTCGATTAAATTAAGCCGTTACCGCCTCTTTAGATTCGTAACTTAAACTAAGTTCATCTTTCTTAACGCCAACTTTCACTACACCACCTGATACTAACGCACCAAACAATACTTCACTGGCTAAAGGCTTACGTAATTTTTCTTGGATTAAACGAGCCATTGGACGTGCGCCCATCGCTTTGTCATACCCTTTTTTACCTAACCATTTCATTGCAGCGTCTGAAATCTCCAACTCAACTTGTTTCTTATCAAGCTGCGACTGAAGTTCAACGATGAATTTATCAACCACTTGTAAAATAGTTTCTTCATTTAAATGATTAAACCAAACAATCTCATCGAGTCTATTTCTAAACTCAGGCGCAAAGGTACGTTTAATTTCTTCCATCGCATCTGAGCTGTTGTCTTGGTGAGTAAAGCCAATCGATTTTTTCGATACTTCAACCACGCCAGCATTAGTTGTCATCACTAATATCACGTTTCTAAAGTCAGCTTTTCTGCCGTTATTATCCGTTAGCGTGCCGTGATCCATAACTTGTAATAAAAGATTGAACACATCTGGATGTGCTTTTTCTATTTCATCTAATAACACAACACTATGTGGATGCTTCATAACCGCATCCGTTAATTGACCACCTTGTTCAAAACCAACATATCCTGGAGGCGAACCAATTAAACGACTTACCGCGTGACGTTCCATGTATTCAGACATATCAAAACGCAGTAACTCGATATCGAGCACTTTTGATAGTTGTTTGGTTACTTCTGTTTTACCAACACCAGTAGGTCCTGCGAATAAGAAACTACCAATAGGTTTACCTTCAGCACCAAGCCCAGAGCGTGATAAGCGTATTGCAGCGGTTAACGCATCAATAGCTTGTTCTTGTCCGAACACGGCTAATTTCAAGTTACGGTCAACATTACGTAAAACGTCAGTATCCGATTGTGAAACTGATTTTTCTGGAATACGGGCAATTTTGGCAACGATCTGTTCAATAATGCCAACACTGATTTGCTTTTTCCGTTTTGATTTAGGCAATACTTTTTGATTTGCACCAGCTTCATCAATAATATCGATCGCTTTATCAGGTAGATGACGATCGTTAATATATCTGTCTGACAATTCCGCGGCTGCTCTTAATGCAGAATTAGTATATTTAACACCATGATGCTGTTCATAACGTTCTTTTAAGCCAATTAATATTTTAGTTGTGTCGTCCACACTTGGCTCTTCAACATCAATTTTTTGGAAACGTCTAACCAGTGCTTTATCTTTTTCAAAAATATTTCTAAATTCAGCATAGGTTGTTGATCCCATGCAGCGTAATTTACCCGTCGCTAAAAGTGGCTTAAGTAAATTAGACGCATCCATAACACCACCAGAGGCAGCTCCGGCACCGATTATTGTATGAATTTCATCAATAAATAAGATGGCATGTTCTTGAGCTTGTAATTGTTTTAACAAGGTTTTCAGGCGTTTTTCAAAGTCGCCTCTATATTTAGTACCCGCAAGTAAGCTACCCATATCTAAAGAATATACGGTCGCATTTTCAATAACTTCAGGTACAGTTCCATTAACTATTTTATAAGCTAAGCCTTCAGCAATTGCCGTTTTACCAACTCCTGCTTCACCAATTAATAATGGATTGTTTTTCTTACGACGACATAAAACCTGAATACAGCGCTCTATCTCTTGCTCTCGGCCTATAATTGGGTCAATGCCACCTTGAGTTGCCAATTCATTTAAATTGGTACACAAGCTGTCTAAGCTACTTTCAGCATCACCTGAACCATCTTCTGACTCTAAGCTTTCACCGTCGGCACCTTCTTCATCATGATCAAGCCCATGAGAAATATAATTAACCAAATCCAAACGGCTAATATCAAAACTTTTTAATACATAAACAGCGTGAGATTCTTGTTCTGAGTAAATGGCAACCAATACATTGGCACCTGACACTTCTTGCTTGCCAGAAGATTGCACGTGGAATACAGCTCTTTGTAATACTCTTTGAAAACCAAGTGTTGGCTGAGTATCTTTCTCCTCCGACTCATCTTCCGCTAAATAAGGCGTAGTTTGAGTAATAAACTCCACTAATTCGGCTTTAATTTTATCAAGATCTGCTGAGCATGCTAACAATGCATCTTTGGCGTCGGAATTATCTAGCAAAGCCATTAACAAATGCTCAAGTGTCATAAACTCATGACGATGTAGCTTGGCATAATGAAATGCTTCATTCAAAGTAACTTCTAATTCTTTGTTTAACATGGACACCTTCTTATTTATTCAAACGAATACTAAACAGAGCTTAGTTATTCTTGTTCCATTGTGCATAACAATGGATGCTGATTGGCGCGAGAAAATTGATTTACTTGTGCTACTTTTGTCTCTGCAACTTCTGCAGAATATGTACCAACAATGGCTTTTCCATCCTTGTGTACTTTAAACATTATATGGTTTGCGCTTTCTAATGTTTTGCCAAAAAACTTCATTAACACTGTCACTACAAAGTCCATGGGGGTGTAATCATCATTATTCAAGATTACTTTATACATTGACGGCTTTTTTAATTTACTTTTAGCGGCCTCTTTTAATAAGCCTGTGCCGTTTTCACTATCGGTTATTTTTGCCATACACTCACAAATATTTCTGTTATATCGTTAAGAAACTAAAACCTTTATATAAATATATTAGTCAATTAACAAAACATAGTTGTTAAAACTTGACTATTTGATTAATTTATCTACAGTATTTTATTGATTGCTTTAAATTTATACAAGAAGTAACAACAACAATTGCACAAATTTAACATAGGAAGTAGAAGTATGGCACTCGGAAAAGTAAAATGGTTCAACAACGCGAAAGGTTTTGGCTTTATTAAGGAAGAAGGCAAGGAAGAAGATATCTTTGCTCACTTCTCAACCATCACTATGGATGGTTATAAAACCCTCAAAGCTGGTCAAGATGTAGAATTTGATTTAACGCAAGGTCCAAAAGGACTGCACGCGATCAATATAAAACTTGGCGAAAAATAAAATAATAATAAAAGCCAAAATAATAGCACCCTAATTATGGGTGCTTTTTTGTATCCAAAGAATAATTTAGAGGTGCTCTATGATCTCTATTCCTAACAAATACGACCCGCTCTCTTCTTGAGAACAACGAACCACAGTTGCAGACGCTTTTAGTGCTGGTAATTCTGGACTTGCGCCTTCTAACTTGCAAACTACACTCGTACCAACTTCAACTGGCTCATCGGTTTCAACAGCCATTCCGGTTGCACTCAAGTCGCGACACACAGCATCTATTTTTCGCCCTGCGTCCGCATCTGCAATATCTATTTCTATATTAGTATTAACCATCATTCTAAAAAAATTTCGGTTGTCACTGTATCTAATCATACCGCTGCCTTTAATTTAAATTTCTGATAATTTTTTATTACTATCACTTAAAATAACTTGATTATAACAACCAGTCATCCCCTTTCGAAGCTTGGAACTCTTACTATTTGGTAGAGTCAAAACAACTTAACCAATACCTAGCTTGAAACGCTAACTTAAGCTTTTAGATTAAGAAATCCAACATAAATCAACAGTACCAAACTACTTTCCAATTTAATTATCCACCTCCATGTAATTAAATTTAAACTCATGGATACTGTAGATTAGTTACTCACTAATATACAAATTTTCAACATCATTGCTACACTTTAGTGCAAAATAAATAAACAAACTTTCATGAAAAAAGAGTAAATAAAACTAAAAAACGATTAAATAGTTTGACATTACACTCATTAAAGATTGAAATTGGCGCAACAACTTTACTAGTTACTTAGGGAATAGAACAAATGAAAAAGACAACTACGGCTCTAGCGCTTGCGTTAGCATCAACAAATGTGGCAGCTTTGCCTTTAATCGATTTTTGGGTAGGCGGATACTCTTGGAACACAGCTTATGAAGGTTCTGTATCAGCGACATCTTCAGGCCAACCTATCGATTTGTCATTGGATAACACGCTTCAACTAGAAGATTCTTACAACAATGTTATTTGGGCTGCTTTTGAGCATCCAATTCCAGTTCTTCCAAATATCCAAATAAAACAAACGACTTTAGAAACTACAGGTATGGGTTCTTTGGATCAAAGTTTCACTTTTGGTGGCAAAACTTACAGTGAAAGTGTTGACTTAAATTCAAGCATTAACCTTAATCATACGGACTTAACAGCATACTGGAGCTTACCGCTTCCGATTGTTACCGTTGATTTTGGTTTAAACATCCGTAAATTTGATGGCGAATTAGCAATTAATACAGGTGTATCTGAATTAGACGCGCCAATTCCTATGGGATTTGCACGTGTAGGCGGTTACTTACCATTTACTGGTTTATCATTAATGGCTGAAGCAAATTATATTGGTTACGGTGATACTAATCACATGGATTACCAAATTGTTGCTCGCTATACACTTCCTATCATTCCAGTTTTAGATGTGAATTTAGAAGCTGGTTACCGTTCATTTCAGTTGAACATTGACCCAACTGACTTTGATGGTAATGAAGATGACTTAACAGCTGACATTGATATGTCTGGTGTTTTTGTAGGTGTATCTTTCCACCTGTAAATATATGTTAAATATTGTTATAGAGTGAAAATAAAAAAGCTTCTACCTCATATATTACAGAGAGTAGAAGCTTTTTTTTTGCCGTTTGAAACTTTACCCTTTAAGGCATCAAGGCTTTATATAACCTCTAGGTTTATTATCTTTCGATATATATCGGTCACGTAATTTATCTTGTCTAGACTCAGTCGTCACCTTCTCACCATTAATCCAAAGCGATTCTACTTTTGAACTAATTTCAAATGGATCAGCAGTCCAAAGTACTAAATCAGCCGCACGACCAACTGCAATTTCGCCGGAATCCATATTAAACACCTCAGCAACATTTGATGTCATAGCTTCAAGAGCTCCCTGAGGCGTCATACCGTAAGATATTGCATTACCTGCATCCAACCTTAGATTTTTAGCCATATGACTGTCAGGGCTAAACAGGATGACTTTAACGCCAGCCTTTTCTAACTCACCAGCCGTTGTCAATGAAGCATGTAATGAATCAAAGCTTCCTGGCAAATTAGCAACCACTTTAATCATAACTGGAATTTCAGCTTCCGCGAGTTGTGACTTAACTCGTGCAGCGTCTTCCCCACCAGCAATAACGATGTGAACGCCATATTCTTCTTTTATCTTAATCAAATGTAATAAATCAGATGATCTAGAAGCCGAAGCCACTAACGGTTTTTCACCATTTAATAATGCAGTAAGAGCTTCTTCTTCATCGGTTGGCGCTTTGGCTTTTTTCGATGACTCATCATCAGCGTTAGATAACTTGTCTCGTTGCTCTTTTAATTTTTCAATTAACTCTATTAAGCTACTCGCTCTAGAGTCTTTGCTTTCGCCACCAAAACTAGCAACAACCGCTGATTTTGTATCAATAACGCTGTCAAAGCTTGAGTTCATTAAGATAGTAAATGCTTGACCAGCAAAAACACTATCACGTGAACTTGGTGTAATTAAACTACGCGTTATTCCACCTTTACGAGCAAATGGAATTAACGATGTTTCTGCGTTATAAGCATAAGATGGGTCAAAGTTGATGCTGCCTTTTTTTGCACTCGCATCTCGAGTACCAGATACCGCATTAACTTCCACTAAACCAAACTGGTTCATTGTGGAAATCAAACCAGGTGTCACTATTTTACCTGTGCCATCAATGATTTTGTCGGCTTTAATGCTTAGTGGATTGATGCTAATGATCTTTCCATTTTCAAACACGACACTGGCATTCGTTAGTACACCGTTGTCTGTCGCGGTATAAATAGTTGTATTTGTTATAGCTATTTTTTCAGCAAGTACCGAGCAAGATGTTAATAACGATAAAGCGATGAGAGATGGTTTTAATAATTTCATCATTGGTTCCTTAATCTTGACCTAATAGAAAATCACTTTTCGGTTGATATGCTTCATCTGCAATATCAAATACTTTGGCACCGTCAATAAAGACTTGCTCAGCTTTAGCGTAAACACTAAATGGACTTTGATTCCAAATAACCACGTCACCTTGTTTACCAGCTTCTAGTGATCCAGTTTTATCATCAATGCCCAATGACTTAGCTGCATTTAATGTGATCCAACCAATCGCTTTAGCTTCATCAATTATAAAGCCCGCTTCATTTGAACGGTACATGATTTTTGCTGCTTCCTGATTCAAACGTTGAATCGTGGTATCTGAGTCTGAATGTACAATGGCACATGAGTTTTGATAAGAATCTACAACGCCTGCATTTTCTTGGATCATGTCAAAAGCTTCCATTTTAAAGCCCCACCATTCTGGCCACATAGCCGCACAAACTTTATTTTTAGCTAAATCTTCAGCAATTTTATAAGCTTCAACAGCGTGATGGAAAGTACCAGCGTGGTAATTAAATTCTTTTGCTAAGTCCATCATCATTGACATTTCTTCAGCTTTATAACAATGATTATGAATTCTGATATCACCATCTAATACGCCTTTTAACGTATCGTAAGTAAGGTTACGCTCAGGTGCTTGAGGATTTTTACCTGCGGCGTAATCTCTTTCATACTTTTCCCAAGCACGTTTATATTCAGTTGCTTCAACCCAAGCATTTCGATAGCCAGCCATATTACCCATACGAGTTGACGGCGTCACTTTTCTGCTACCGTATACACGTTTAGGGTTTTCACCACAGGCCATTTTTAAACCATAAGGTGCATCAGGAAATTTCATTCCTTGCATAGTTGGAGATGGAATGTTTTTTAATGTAACACCACGTCCGCCAATTAAATTACCAGAACCTGGTAAAATCTGTAGTGTGGTAATACCACCAATTCTTGCTGCTTCAAAACCTGGATCTTGAGGCCAAACTGAGTGTTCAACCCAAACTTCTGCCGTTACTGGGTTGGTCATTTCGTTGCCATCTTGATGAGACTCAACGGATGGACTTGGATAAGCACCTAAATGAGAATGAACGTCAATAATACCTGGAGTAACAAATTTACCGCTACCATCGATAATAGTCGCGCTGCCGTTTTCAATATTAGTACCGACTGCTTTGATTATGCCGTTTTCTAATAGAACATCAGCATTCGGTAACATTTCCCCTGTACCCGTTAAAACAGTTGCACCTTTAATTAATACCGTTAGTTGTTCCATCGGCTTATAGGTACTTGGGTATGGATTTTTGTTGATAGTGACATGTGGATCTTGAGCTTCATTGCCTGAACATCCAGACAAAGCAGCCAATGATACAGCTGTAACAGTTAATGCGAACTTACGCATGACGACATCCTCTTTCTTTTTATGTAATTGTTTTGATTATTCCTGACAAAAAATCTCAGGCTAAATTGTTGTTCTTACAATAATTAAAATTATTACGTTTTACTACAAGGGAATGACGATAGTTTACAGGTTTAATGGGAGAGACTGGAAAGCGTGATTTTAAATGAATCAAATATACACAAAACCTAACGCTTTGAGTTTGAATTGTTAAGTTTTACATTTGGTAACAATGGCGGAATTTTATTAGTGATAATTATTTAAAAACTGAATGAAGATATTTAATACAAGGAGATAACTAAGAAATAATGGCGGAACGGACGAGACTCGAACTCGCGACCCCCGGCGTGACAGGCCGGTATTCTAACCAACTGAACTACCGCTCCGCAGAAGTAGGTTTTACATCTGTTGAAGATGACGGAACAAACAAGACTCTAACTCGAAACCTCGACCTGACAGGACGCTGCTCTTAATAAAAGCCTAACCAACTGAACTACCGCTCCGCAGAAGTAGGTTTTACATCTGTTGAAGATGACGGAACAAACAATACTCTAACTCGAAACCTCGACTTGACAGGCCGCTGCTCTTAATAAAAGCCTAACCAACTGAACTACCGCTCCGCAGAAGTAGGTTTTACATCTGTTGAAGATGACGGAACAAACAAGACTCTAACTCGAAACCTCGACCTGACAGGCCGCTGCTCTTAATAAAAGCCTAACCAACTGAACTACCGCTCCGCAGAAGTAGGTTTTACATCCGTTGAAGATGTGATTAAGGGGTATTAATCAAATGTTGTTGTAATAACAATAAGACTCAAAAGTGGCGGAACGGACGAGACTCGAACTCGCGACCCCCGGCGTGACAGGCCGGTATTCTAACCAACTGAACTACCGCTCCAGCTTTTGAGAATTTTAGCGTAAAACATTAAACAGTTAAATTATCGTTTCAGCTTTTGAAATCTTAGCATCAATATTAAATGGCGGAACGGACGAGACTCGAACTCGCGACCCCCGGCGTGACAGGCCGGTATTCTAACCAACTGAACTACCGCTCCAGTTTAATACTTCTTACTAAGAAAAGCTTAACAACTACTTTATCTTAATGTTTTAACAAATGACAATATAAGTGGCGGAACGGACGAGACTCGAACTCGCGACCCCCGGCGTGACAGGCCGGTATTCTAACCAACTGAACTACCGCTCCCTTTACTTACATGTCGTCAGCTTTGCTAAACAACGGCGCGGATATTAAAGTCTGAATGCCCTACCGTCAACCCTTTTCTTCAGTTAAGTGTTTAACTGGTCAAATTCTAATCTTCTGGCAGGCTAAGGTCTAAAATATCATCAGGTGAATCGTCAATATCTTGGTTATTATCAAGTTCTTCTGATTTAGGCTGAGGTTCATTTTCAAAATCCATTTCTGAATCTTCTTTATTTTTATCTTTCTTTTTAAAGAACCTAGCAAACGGATTTTTAATATCTCGTTTTAAAACAAACAACCAAATGACTAAACAACCAAAAGATAAAATCAGTATATTGATGAAAATAATAAAGCCAACAGGAAGTTCAGGCTCAGCATCAACTTTAAGCGCTGAGTCACCACCTTCCATTTCTGCATCCATCAAACCGTCTGTCATTTCTGGTAATACAATGTAGTCAATTTCAGGCTCTTCAGTAACAAACTGATATGGCGGTATATCTAAATGGAACTCGCGACCGTCTTTTTTGGTACCAAACACATGCATATCAACGGTAAACAAACCGTATTCACCATTAAATATCTCTATGCGTCTTTCTTGCATCCCTTCAACACTGAATGTTTGCTTGTCGCCATTTGGAAAACGGATTGTCCCTTGAAACAATAAACTTAAGTTATCTATATTTGTGTCATCTACCGTAAACATAAAGTTATGGTAACGATCAATTTCACCTGCATCATTCATTTTAGCGGGAAGTACAGTGAACGAAATTGGCGAGTCGACCACCGTAATAGGGTCTTGCATCAACTCTCGGCTAAATAACTCAGCATTGATACGGTAATTGGGGATCCACTCACCGTGCATAGTCTTAATTGTGTATTGAATGGTAAACACACCATCTCTTGGTCTTTCATCTAGGCCTTTACCGTCATCTAAAAACTCACCCAATTGAAAAATACTAGTTCCAAAGTTATCTTGTGTGGGATCTTGAGTAGGATATAAGTTTGCTCTGAGGCTAATAACCTCGTGGAACATTTTAGATTTAATTACCTCATTGCTATTAACAACTCTCGCCTCGGCTTTAATCACCTCATACTGGAATACAACATCTGGGAAGCTATCCGCTTGCAGCTCAATGTCGGTTAATATAATAATTTTACTGTCAGGTAATATTTTGCCAACCGCTTGCCACGGACCGGGCATAGGTTCTTTGATCTTAATTAAGTCGTAGCCGGTATCGGCATGCCATTCTATGGTTTTGTCATTGGCATCACGAGGATAGATTTTTGAACCATCAGGCTGGATTAATACAATAGGTTTTGAACCTTGTTTTCTAAAAAACAATAACATCACTTCTTCCACGTGATAATCCACGCGAAAGCGATTGTTCAATATTTTTATTTCATTTTTACCAGCATAGTTTTTTATGAAATTAAGTTTAGGAACATTTACAGGGCTGGTTGGAGACATGAGATCGGCCGCCGCAAAACTTGGCAAAGCCCCAACAATCAAAAGTACTACAAAAGCATAAATTACTGAATGTTTCGCCACAAACTCGTTCCACCATTCTCTTCTATTAAGGCTAATCTGGAGTCATGCTCCAAGATTTCATTTTCTGTTGCCAAAACTACGTTTAAATTTCTTTGTTTAACCATAGATTGCGCACTATCCGTGTTACCCGCATTTAATAACTGCTGGGCTAAGTCCATGTCAACTTGCCCACCTGTCATTTGCAGGTAAACATCGGCTAAGATTTCCGAATCGAGTAAGGCTCCGTGTAACATACGGTGAGTATTATCAATTTCATATCGACGACATAACGCATCCAAGTTGTTCTTTTGCCCTGGATGTCGGTCTCTTGCCATTACTAATGTATCGACCACAGGACAAAAATCTTCAGTGCCTGTCCAATCTTGCCACAAAATACCAAACTCATTATCCATATGACCGATGTCAAAAGGTGCGTTATGAATAACTAATTCGCCACCTTTTATATAATCAAAAAACTCATCGGCAATATCTTTAAATAACGGTTTATCTTTTAAAAATTCGTTAGTAATACCATGAACACCTATCGCTTCGTCTTCAATAGCGCGTCTTGGATTAACATAAACATGAAAGTTATTACCAGTTAGACGACGGTTGATCATTTCGACACAACCAATTTCAATGATCCTGTGCCCTTGTCTTGGGTCAATACCTGTTGTTTCTGTATCTAAAATTATTTGTCGTTTTGCCATTTATCTATTCATTTTATTTTTCTTTATCGTCATTATGGAGTATAACCCCTATTTCTTATGAATATCATCTATTTGGGAAATCTTCCTCATGAAATCAGTACAACTTTTCACAGATGGCTCTTGTTTAGGCAATCCTGGCCCTGGCGGATACGGCGCATTACTTATTTATAACGATAGTAAAAAAGAGCTGAGCCAAGGTTATAAAAAAACCACCAACAACCGCATGGAGTTACTTGCGGTTATTAAAGGCTTAGAAGCATTAAAATCTCCTTGTACGTTAGATATCACTACAGACAGTAATTACGTAAAAGATGGTATTACCAAGTGGATCATTAACTGGAAGAAAAACGGCTGGAAAACAGCAGCAAAACAACCTGTTAAAAATGTCGATTTATGGAAAGCACTTGATGAACAAGTAAAAGCTCACACCATAGCCTGGCATTGGGTTAAAGGTCACTCAGGACACCCAGAAAATGAATTAGTGGATGACTTAGCCAGAGACGCTGCAGAATCAAGTGACTTAATTGAAGATGTTGGCTTTAAAGGCTAAAGCTAAGCTGTAAGCTGTAAGCTTGATGCGAGCAAAAATAAAAAACAAGCAATAAAAAAGGAACTCATCAGTTCCTTTTTTTTGATAGATCAAAGTTTTATAATAACCTTATGCCGCTCATATATTTTATGTATTAAATGTTTCTTATCAAAACGCTATCTGTTTTATTCACCCAGTTTATTGACAATCCAATAGGCCAACGTTATTTTGCTACACGTCTTTTAATCAAAAACGTTTTATTTAAAAGACGTCTTATTAATCAAAAATTTTTATTCAAAGGGAGTTTTATATGGATTTTTTCAACGAATTATTAGAAACCGAAAGCACGTTAAGTCTTGTTATAATTTGCTTATTTGCATTTGTTTTTTGGTTTTTACCTGCGTTTTTAGCGTTTTTTCTTAACCGAAAATATTTCAAGATCATAGCGCTGGCCTCTATTCCAGCTGGTTTATCATTTATCGCATGGATAGGCTTACTTGGTTGGTCTTTATCGAACCATATTAAATTACCTAAAAAGGTTCAGGCCGCGACAAATAAAATGATGTCTAAATTAGAAAAACCAGATAACACGCCTACATAGTCTAAGCCTTTATCTTAAGAGGCATTAAGTTAATTCACCTAAATGAAAGCCTGAAATTGCATTTATTTTGCCACGCCATAACATTCCATCGTCATTTGGTAACTTAGTGTCTCCGTGGAAAACTCTAGCGTCTTTTAAATGAACATATTGAGTGGGTGGTAATATTTTCTCGCCCTCTTTAAGTGTATAAACGTCTGCGTTCTTTACAAAGATTTCACGGATAGCGTCTTTTTCATCCGCTGGCCATTCATCAGAGAATAACTCGGCGAACATTTCAAAATACTTTTTACCGCCAATCATAGTACCTGAGATTGTTTGCCCACTAACGTTTAACGTAACACCAAACTCAAGATCTGACGAGTTAGTCAAACAGGACAGGTTTTGCAGAAACCAGTCAACATTAACACCCTCCTGCCTTAGCTTTTTTTCATTCTGCCCAAGGGTTTTATCTTCACTCATGCTCTGTCCTCATTTAATGTTCAAACGTCATAATAAAAGAAAGTCGTACTATGATATGCCTACGTTGATGTTAGTCATAACTGACGTAATAAGCACTTTAAATGTAAGTGTATTTGCAATCAACTTAAAGCAAGCGGTAGAGTGATAAGAGCAGTTGTAACAAAAGCAGTTGTAAGTCGTAAGCTTTAAGCGGTAAGTAAAAGCAAGATCAAAAAGAGCAGTTGGAAGTTGGAAGCTTTAAGGTTTTAGAGCTTTAAGGCTTTAAGGCTTTAAGGTTTTAAGGTTTTAAGGAAAGGAAAGGAAAGGAAAGGAAAGCATAACAAGCGAACCAAATAGTCCGCTTACTTTAGATGTTAAAGATGGGTAGCCTTGTTATTCGCCACCGCCACCACTATCCCCACCATCGAAACCACTACTAGCTCCTCCACTGCCAAAGCCGCCGCTTGAGGTGGAATCAGAGATAGACGATACATATACAATAGTTGAAAACGAAAAGTCTGATGCTCCATTGAATAATATATCTGATACATCGCTACGCATAGAGCTATAGTCAAAATTTTTGCCTGCGGAATCGTGAATTTTTTTAAATTCTTCTGGAGAGCAATACATTGCATATGCATAGCAATTAGCAGTTATAACTACACCGCGACTATTTCCAATTTTCTTACGTTTGATGGCAGAATCAACTTCTGCTTTTGAGTAGTATTGTTTGTAACCATATTTAGCTTTTAAGTCTTGAGGCAACTTTCTCGCATATTTTTTAATTTTCCGCTTCTTAAAAAACTTTGAAACATACTCGAACTTCCTTATGCCATTTAACAGCGTATTAGCGCGAATTCCTGTTAAAGGACGATATCCTCAGGTGCTTTTATTCCGCTAATAAACTTTTTCATTTCTATAATTTATAACAACAGTAATAACTTAGCAGCTGATTTATGCATAAACAAACGTTTTTTGTTTTGAGGTAAATGAGACACTCTAATTTTAATTAATAGTGAACATTTAAAAGTGGGTGTCCTTGTTATTCGTTAACACCATAACTAAAGTGATATTTAACTCTAAAAGTATGTTCCCCTGGTTTTAGTTGAACCTTACCAATCGCCACTAATGTTTCTTCTATGCTCTTCCCATTAACTTTATCAATTATTATATTTGGTGGACTTGTATATAAGACTGTTGAAATTTCAGAGTCTTTTAATTTTGGACCATCATACATCGTTACAGTTCTGTATGTGCAACCACTCAAAAGAAGACCTAGTATACTTATAACACTTAAAATTCTATAAATCATAATCTTACCTTAAATATAACACCTCATTAAGAGGCTAGTAATAGTTGGCTAAAATAAACTACGAAGAGTAAAAACCAACTATTCTTCGTCCTTGTTTAGCAGCTTGTATGGATACATTTTAAACACCGTATAATTACAGTTTTAAAAGTCTCTCTGGATAAATTAGGTATTTCTAAGGAAAGGTAAAATGCGTAATCTAATGTTCCAAGTAGGTCATATCTTGTACCAACACAAAATCCATTTCCATATCGAATAAGTATAAGGTTTTCAATAATTTATAAAAGTCCTTTTTAAAACTCAATTGTTCTTTCTCTGGTTTTAGAGCAGTATACAATCAAGAAAATTACACTAGACACTCATTTGAATTTTTTCAACATGCTTAATTAAAAGTGGGTGGACTTGTTATTCTAACGCTCAAAGCAAGCGCGCCGCTTTTGGCGTCGCACTGCCTATGCTTGTTAGTTGTTTGTATCAAATATTTCCCATTCTTCCAGCCCTTCAAAAGTATAAGATAAATCCGAATAGGAATTGATACCTGCTATAGATGGCCATCTTATTTCGAAGTTGTGAATGCTAATTGGAAGCACAAAATATCTACGACTTTGACAATCAATAATGATTGTTTTTCTTTCGTAGAGTTTTTCCATCCAACCACATACGAAATATCTCCCGTCAGAAGAAAAGCCGAAACGCCCCGCCCAAGCAAAACCAGGGAACTTAATCTCATCAATCTCAATTGTGTGGTACGAATCTCCGTGAGGCGGTTCACCTTTATATTTGATGACGACCGAATGTGATCCACAGCTGGAATTGAACTGATAATCCCCCATACCAGCACCAATAGTTTCTCCATTACTTGGTAAAGTCAGAATCTTCATAAACCTAAAACCTTATAACGTGGACAGCCACTCTAATTTTCACTAACACATAAGCCAATTTATTGTAAATTGAAGTGGGTGGCCTTGTTATTTCCTTATGTTTACATTTACTAAAACGTTTCCATTATTATTTCTTTACCATTAGATGGGAAGTTAATAATGACTGATTCATATTGGCTTTCTACACTTTCAATTTCGATATAATCGCCAGATTGAAGAGTGATTTTAAGCAAACTCGGTGAGGATAAACAAACACTTGAGAATTGTTGCCTGACCAAGTTCCCCCATGGTGCACTATTGGGGGAATCATCCCATTCATAAATGTTTCCATTGATACGAGCAATAACGCGCTCATTACAATGAATACTGACATCGCAGAATTTAAACCCGATTCCACAAGAAGACAATAAAGTTGAATCTAGGTATTGCTCACTGAGAGCCTTTTGTAAAATTTCAACGATATCAGAATTAAACAGAATCACCGTACCTTCCCTGTAAACATAACGCCCATTTAAGGGGCTGATAATAGTTTGCTAAAATTGTGTAGCGAAGCGAAACCGAGCAAACTGTTAGCAGTCCCGCTTTAAATTCTTGTTATATGCCGTTACTCAAACGACCTCAATCTACTTAGTTAGCAAAGCCTGAATTATTGCTCTGAAGTTCAGTATATAAAACAACACAACAAGAAAAACAGAAGAAACTAAGAAAAATGACTTCGTGTAACTATACGACCATCCAAAAGCTATAGATAGAAACCCACAAAGTACTACCAGAGCAATGACTGTGTAAGTCGGGTAAAGTACTAAATATTGGAACAGTAATTTGCGCTTAGTTATCATTTTTCTAAAAACCATAATGTAATAATACTGAATCAATAGCAGTTACAATTATCTATTTGGGATGCACGGAACTCCCAAATTCTGCTTGGCATATAACAATTTAATCAGAGGACAATTGCCTAAGTTTCTGACAACGAGGTTCCTCTTATTTATTTTTATTATTAGTAACAAATCTCTACATCATTTACTACACGTTTGTTACGTAACAACTCGTTTTTTATGTTTCCCCAAAGATGGGCATTGTTCCTGTTTTCTTGACTTGGTAGGAAATTGATCGGGACTGTATATAAATGCAGTCCAGTAAATAACATGGACATCCAATCTAATTTGCACAATCGGATAAGTCAATTGACTAGCAACGAACCGCAGGTTCGCGCTTTTGCTTTTTGCTCTGCTTTACCTCCCGATTTAAATATCTGTGTTAAATATAACTTTTCTCAAATCGAGCGGGCATGGATGCCCGATTGAGGAAAATGTTCAGGGACGAATGTTTTTCCGTATTTGATGATAAAAGTTAGTATTTAATACAATTAGATATTTGGTGACGGGCGGCCTTTTGGCCTACCTTTTTGGCTGTTGAAAAAGGTATGGTCGCCGCAGGTGAAATAATCTTTAAATCTTTAAATCTTTAAATCTTTAAATCTTTAAATCTTTAAAATAAATTAAAACAAAAAAGGAACCTTATGGTTCCTTTCTTAAATCACTCAAATAAAACAAAACACAAAAACTACTTCTTAGTTTTTGCCTCTGCAATTTTGCCACGCCAAATAGCTGGGCCTGTTTCATGTACGTTGTTACCTGTAGAATCTACGGCAACCGATACGGGCATATCTTCAACTTCAAACTCGTAGATTGCTTCCATACCTAAGTCACCAAAGGCAACAACGCGAGATTTTTTGATTGCTTTAGATACTAAGTAAGCAGCGCCGCCAACAGCCATTAAATAAACGGCTTTGTTTTTAGCGATTGAATCTACCGTTGCAGGACCACGTTCAGATTTACCTATCATGCCAATAAGACCTGTGTCTTCTAACATCATGTCGGTAAATTTATCCATACGAGTTGCCGTTGTTGGGCCTGCTGGACCACAAACTTCGTCACGTACTGCGTCAACTGGACCAACGTAGTAGATAAAGCGATTATTAAAGTCAACGCCCTCAGGTAAGCCTTCGCCGTTATCTAACATGTCTTTAATGCGTTTATGAGCGGCATCACGACCTGTTAAGATTTTACCGCTAAGTAAAACGGTTTCACCGGCTTTCCATTCTGCAATTTCCGCTTTGGTGATGTTGTCGACATTAACTCGACGAACGTTGTCACCCAATTCCCATGTTACTTCTGGCCAGTCTTCAACACGAGGTGGTTTAAGATCTGCAGGACCAGAACCATCTAAATGGAAGTGAATATGACGCGTTGCCGCACAGTTAGGGATCATTACCACAGGTTTTGATGCTGCGTGTGTTGGGCAAGATTTAATCTTGATATCAACAACAGTAGTTAACCCACCAAGACCTTGTGCGCCTATACCTAAGTCATTTACAGCGTTAAGAATGTCTATGCGTAGTTTTTCTTCCGTTGTTTCAGGTCCTCGTTCAATTAATTCTTGAATATCAACTGGGTCCATTAACGATTCTTTTGCCATAACTGCGGCTTTTTCAGCGGTTCCGCCAATGCCTATGCCTAACATGCCCGGTGGACACCAACCAGCGCCCATTGTAGGAACGGTTTTCTTGATCCATTCAACAATGTCGTCTGACGGGTTTAACATCGCCATTTTAGATTTATTTTCAGAGCCGCCGCCTTTCGCTGCTATCATCACTTCAATACCTGCGCCTTTAACTAGCTCGGTATGCACAACAGATGGCGTGTTGTCTTTGGTATTTTTACGTGTGCCTGCAGGGTCTGCAACAATAGAGGCGCGCAATGGATTATCTGGATTTAGATACGCTTGACGAGTACCTTCGTCTACCATTTCTTGCACGGTTAAATCTGTTTTATCCCACTTAACGTCCATACCAACTTTAACAAAACAAGTTACTATGCCTGTGTCTTGGCAAATAGGTCTGTGCCCTTCTGCTGACATTCTTGAGTTTATTAAAATTTGAGCCATCGCATCTTTGGCTGCTGGGTTTTGTTCTTTGTTATAAGCGACTTCAACCGCTTTAACGTAATCTAGTGGGTGATAGTAAGAAATATATTGCAGTGCATCTGCAATACTTTCTATAAAATCTTGTTGACGAATTACAGGCATAATGTCCTCGAAGTGTTGTTTTTGTATTAATCGGCTTATTTTTTATTAGTACTTTCTATCAAGCGCACAAGTGTATAAATTAATTTACTGAGCGCTTACATAAGATTACTGAAATTGTTGTACATCGATGATAACCTCCCACTAAAATTAAACCAACAAATTAACATAGCAAAATCACTTTAATTGGTGATTTGTTGAACTCTTGTTAATCACTTTTTACTGTTTAGGTTTTAGTAATGCCAAACTCTGTTGTTTCCCAGCCTCTTTTTGTACAAGCTTTGTCGTTAAACCCTGTTCAACTTGAGCAGTTATATAGCGTATTACAAAACTCTCATGGTGCTATGTTTTTAGACTCTGCATCACAGACCCATCCAAATAGTAATGTGTCTATTTTTGTCTGGCAGCCGACGTACACAATAGAAACAATAAACAAAGACACTTTTGTATACCGTGGAGATGAGTTGCTTAAAAAAGTAGATTCAGATCCATTGGAACAAGTGCAGCTTTATTTAAACTCTCTAACTGTTTTTAACACAGGTCAAGACGCTAACTTGCCATTTACTGGTGGCGCTGTGGGTTATTGGGATTATGAATTAGGTGGGCACTTTGAGTCTTTACCAACACCAAAGCCGTCAGACATTACACTGCCTAATATGTTTATTGGCATATATACGTCCGCTATTGTGGTTGATCACGCCACTGGCCAAATTAATTTTGTTAGCCAAGACCCCAGCTACATTTCACAATGGGACAGCTTACAAAAAATAATTAACAATCTAGCACCGCAAGCAATCACAGAAACAAGTACAAACGCTCAAGCGCCATTTAAGTTAACCTCACCTTGGTTATCTAATATGACCAAAGCGCAGTACACAGAGAAATTTAACGCAGTACAAGAACATTTACTTTCTGGTGATTGTTATCAAATTAACTTAGCGCAACGTTTTAGTGCCGGTTACTCTGGTAGTGAGTTGGGATCGGAATGGACAGCGTATAACAAATTACGCAAACAAAACGCAGCGCCGTTCTCTAGCTTTATTCGCCATAAAAACGGGGCGGTATTGAGTGTTTCACCAGAGCGCTTTATTGAAGTTAAAAACAAGATTATTGAAACTAAGCCAATTAAAGGCACCAGACCAAGACACGCAGACAAAGCTAAAGATATTGAGTTGGCTGAACAGTTAAGACATGCAATCAAAGACCGCGCCGAAAATTTGATGATAGTGGACTTACTGCGTAACGATTTATCAAAAGTGGCTGTTGCAGGTTCAGTTGAAGTGCCTGAGTTATTTGAAATTGAAAGCTTTCCTGCAGTGCATCATTTGGTGAGTAAAGTGACCGCAACATTAGACGCTGCGTTTACTTCATTCGATGTATTACGTGGCGCATTCCCTGGCGGCTCTATTACTGGCGCGCCAAAAATACGTGCCATGCAAATTATCAATGAACTAGAGCCAAATCCAAGAAGTGTGTATTGTGGTGCTATTGGTTACATTAAACCAAACGGTGATATGGACAGTAATATTTCAATCCGGACTTTGGTCTGTAACCAAAATAAAATTCATTGTTGGGCTGGCGGTGGCTTAGTGGCTGACTCGGTTTGTGATGATGAATATCAAGAAACCTTAGATAAAGTAAATAAAATATTGCCTGTTTTGGAAAGTGCGCCAGTATTAGCCAACTGTTAAGCGCTTTTGCTTAAATGTTAGTGCTTAGATTAACGCTTAAGTATTTGCGCTTAAATATTAGTACTTAGCTGCTTGTGCTATTTTTTGTATGTTAATTTAAAGCCAATACAGAAACCAATTTCAAAAAGAGGAGAACAACTGCATGACACCTGAACAATTTTCTAGCCGCTTTTGTTTGACCCTTCCTACTGATAAAGAGCTAGGCAATACAGAGGCACTAAGGTCTCGTCTTGTTGCTAATAACACAACCAAAAACGCTGCGGTGCTAGTTCCTATAATAAAACGGCCTAGCGGATTAACCTTGTTGTTTACCCAACGCTCGCAAAATATGCGTCACCACCCAGGTCAAGTTAGCTTCCCTGGAGGCAAAGAAGATCCAGACGACGACTCACTACAATACACAGCGTTAAGGGAAACCTTTGAAGAAGTGGGCATTGATAATGATCAGATCACGACCTTAGGCTGGTTACCCAGTTTTCAAACCATTTCCAATTTTAAACTTTATCCATTAGTAGGATTAATCGAAAACATTAATCAACTAACATTAAACCCTGCCGAAGTAGACAGTGCGTTTGAAGTGCCACTAAGTCACTTCATTCAAAGAGGAAACCACCAGATAATAAAGTCTACATTCAACAACGTTAACCATCCCATTCATTTTATGCCATACCAAGACAAGTTAATATGGGGTGTTACCGCCGCTATTATCGATCAATTAATATTACATTTCGAATAAGTTTTACTCATGCATAAGTGGGTGTGAACAATAACAATCTAAGCTACAATGGTTCAAGTATTTTGAAATGAAGATCCATAATTATGTTAAGTGTTTTTGATATGTTCAGCGTCGGCATTGGGCCGTCTAGTTCGCATACCGTTGGGCCAATGAAAGCGGCCTGTGAATTTGTAGAAACCTTAGACCAAAAAGGTTTACTGCAACAAGTTAGCTTTATTAAAACCGACTTGTATGGATCTTTAGGCCAGACTGGTATTGGCCATGGCTCTGGTAAGGCGGTTATATTAGGATTGTTGGGTGAACAACCTGACAGCATAGATCCAGATACCGTCACTGAAAAACTTAAACAAATTGAACAAAGTGAAAGCATTCTTTTACTTGGAAAACATAAAGCCAAATTTCCAAGGACTAACTCTATCGTTTTCCATCGTAGAAAAAGCTTACCCGCTCATTCCAATGGCCTAACCTTTTTTGCTTATGCTGGCACAGGCGCTGACAAAGCTGATCTTGATAAAAAGATACTTTTTGAACAAACTTATTACTCTATTGGTGGTGGTTTTATTGTTAAACACCAGGATTTTGAACAACAAAAACAAGCCGCGTTACTTGATGTGGTTGAAAATCCAGTGCCTTACGAATTTTCAAGCGGTGCCGAGCTATTAGAGAAATGTCTAATAAACGGCTTAAGCATTCCAGCATTAATGATGGCGAACGAAAAAACATTCCAAAACGAAAGCACAGTGAGAGCTGGGTTAGTTAAATTATGGGATGTAATGCAAGCTTGTATTGACCGTGGTATTAGAACCGAGGGGATTTTACCCGGTGGTTTAAACGTAAAACGCAGAGCGCCGTCGTTAAAACGAAAATTGTCGGCTGAGCAAAGTAACGATCCACTTATAGTCATGGACTGGGTTAACTTATTTGCCTTAGCCGTGAACGAAGAAAACGCTGACGGTGGCCGTGTAGTTACCGCTCCAACTAATGGTGCAGCAGGTATTATTCCTGCGGTATTAATGTATTACCATAAGTTTGTAAAACCATTAGATGAAGACTTGATTGTGCGTTATTTATTAACCGCAGGCGCGATTGGTATTTTGTATAAGAAAAATGCGTCTATCTCAGGTGCCGAAGTTGGCTGCCAAGGCGAAGTTGGTGTTGCTTGCTCTATGGCTGCAGGTGCATTGGCTGAAATTCAAGGTGCGAGCGTTGAACAAGTTGAAAACGCCGCTGAAATTGGTATGGAGCATAACTTAGGTTTAACCTGTGACCCAGTCGGCGGGCTAGTACAAGTGCCATGTATTGAGCGTAATGCAATGGGCGCGATTAAAGCAATTAACGCGGCTCGTTTGGCGTTACGTGGCACTGGCGGTCAAAAAGTATCTTTAGATAAAGTGATCAAAACCATGTGGGATACAGGTAATGATATGAAGTCTAAGTATAAAGAAACGGCTCGTGGCGGATTAGCTGTAAACATTATTGAATGTTAAATCATGTCTCATACAAGTAAATTTAAATTACTCAATTCAATACTTGGCTAAATATGCTAAATTTGATTAACCGTTTTATCTGTTGCCCGTGACGCCAATTACATGAATAGAATTGGTAATAAGCAACCTAAATTAAGATAATCAAAAAAACATGATCAAAACTTTTACAATTGAAAATCAAGTTGGCGACAGTGTAAACATCATTAATTTGGGTGCTCGTCTTGTAGAATGGCACACTCGAGTGAAAGGCCAATCTAGAAACATCATTGTTGGTTACACAGATTATGAATTGTATCGTGAAGATCCTAGTCATTTGGGCGCTATTGCCGGCCCTTATGCCAATAGAATTAAAGGCGCAAGTGTAGAGTTAAATGGCGTTGTACATAAGTTAGCCGCTAACGAAGGGGTTAATATTTTACACAGTGGCCACAACGCACTTGAGTCTTGTATGTGGCAAGTAAAAGAACATTCCACCCGCGCTATCACTCTCACCTATTGGCTGGAAGATGGATTTAATGGCTTCCCTGGCGCTATCGCTTTTGAAGTTGAATATCGTTTAGCGGAAAACGAAAGTCAGTTAAAAATTAATATGAATGCCGTAAGTGAAAAAGAAACCATTGTTGGCCCAACCGGACATGCTTACTTTAATTTATCGGCTATGGCTAAAAGTGCCAAAAAACAAACCCCTACAGCCAAACAAGCAAATGACATTAATCAACATTCTCTGTTGTTAAATTGCCAACAATATACCCCAGTCGATAACGTTGGAATTCCAACGGGAAACATCGATAGTGTAAAAAATACTGAATTAGATTTCACCCAGCTGAAAAAAATAGACACAACCGCCATAAATCATAATTTTGTAGTGGATAACACTGACAACGTCTCGGCTGTATTAGTCAGCCCTGAGCAAGATTTGTCACTTGAAGTTTCTTCTGGTTATCCTGGTTTACAAGCGTATACCGCAGACTATTTACCATCGCCTTTTATTCCTAGACAAGGAATATGCTTGGAGCCTCAATTTTACCCAGACTCACCAAATATCAAACACTTCCCATTTTATACCACGTCACCTGAACGTCCGTTCTCTGAAAAAATCATCTACAAATTAAAAAAATAACTTAGCTTTTATAACGTTTTATTGACCTTGCTATTGAAGTTGCTAGTGGAACGTCCACTCCACCTTACCTTGCAAGTATGAAAGCGGTTTATAGCTGTTTAACACCTTACTTACATCTTGCCCTCCAGATAATAGTTCTTATTAAACTGCTTTTTCTGTATTGTTTTTGGTCATTTTTTGGCTGATTTTTCTACTTTTGATTCCATCATTTATTAATTGCATAAAAATCACTTGGCATTGGTTAAACATCTGTGGCAGTCTCAGGCTAGGCTTGATTAAAGTACAAGCTCTAATTACTAGTAAAATACTAGATTATTAAGATGTTATAGACAAAGCCGCGCCAAACGTTTTGTTTATAATAATTCATTATTGTGATTTTGATTTTAAAGGAGAGAACCTTTTATGTGTTCTATTTTTGGAGTACTGGACGTTACTACTGACGTTGCAGATTTACGAGTTAAAGCGCTAGAGTTATCTGGCTTATTACGTCACCGTGGCCCAGACTGGTCAGGTATTTGGAATAACGACAATGCGATCCTTGCTCACGAGCGTTTATCGATTGTCGACTTAGAGAATGGCGCGCAACCTCTATATAATCAAAATCGAAATCACATCTTAGCCGTTAATGGCGAAATTTATAATCATAAAGCCCTTGAAGCTGAGCTAACTACGGATTACACATTCCAAACTCAGTCAGACTGCGAAATTATTTTAGCTCTGTATCAACAAGACGGTCTTAAGTTTTTTGACAAATTAAAAGGCATGTTTGCTTTTATCTTGTATGACGACACAGATGACAGCTATTTAATTGCTCGTGATCATATGGGGATCATTCCTCTTTATTATGGTTATGACGTAGACGGCCAACTTTATGTTGCCTCTGAAATGAAAGCGTTAGTGCCAGTTTGTAGAACAATTACAGAATTCCCTCCTGGGCATTACTGGTCAAGTAAAGACGGTGAAATCAAACAATACTACGAAAGAGATTGGTTTGAGTATGACGCGGTTAAAGACAATAAAGGCGACGCAAAACAAATTCACGATGCATTAAGTGACGCAGTAAAATCTCACATGATGTCTGACGTACCTTATGGCGTATTGTTATCTGGTGGTTTGGATTCATCAGTTATTTCTGCCGTTGCACAAAAATACGCGCAAAAACGTGTTGAAGATGAAGGTAAGTCAAAAGCTTGGTGGCCACAATTGCATTCATTTGCGGTTGGTTTGGTTAACGCACCAGATTTAATTGCTGCGCAAAAAGTAGCGGATGCAATTGGTACGATTCACCATGAGATCACGTACACAATTCAAGAAGGTATTGACGCTATTCGTGATGTTATTTATCACTTAGAAACGTACGATGTCACGACGATTCGTGCATCAACGCCTATGTACTTAATGTCTCGTAAAATAAAAGCCATGGGCATCAAAATGGTATTGTCTGGCGAAGGTGCTGATGAGTTATTTGGTGGTTACTTATACTTCCATAAAGCGCCAAATGCGAAAGAATTCCACGAAGAAACGGTACGTAAAATTAAACGTCTTCATATGTTTGATTGTGCCCGTGCGAATAAAGCAATGTCGGCTTGGGGCGTGGAAGCACGTGTACCATTCTTAGACAAAGACTTTATGGATATTGCCATGCGCACTAATCCAGAGCTTAAAATGTGTGGCAACGGAAAAATGGAGAAACACATTTTACGTGAAGCATTTGAAGGCTATTTACCGAATGAAGTACTGTGGCGTCAAAAAGAACAATTCTCTGATGGTGTTGGTTACAGCTGGATAGATTCTTTGGTTGAGTCTGCTGAAGCGAAAGTGACGGATCAATTAATGGCAAGCGCGCAATACCGCTTCCCACATAATACGCCTGACTCAAAAGAAGCTTATTTATATCGTACTATCTTTGAAGAGCACTTCCCGCTTGATTCAGCGGCTGAATGTGTACCTGGCGGAAAGTCAGTAGCATGTTCAACACCTGAAGCATTAGCATGGGATGCAAGCTTTACCGCAAATGCCGATCCGTCTGGTCGTGCTATGTTTGATGTACATAACCAAGGTTACGACGATAAGTCTTAACTTTTAAAATAGCTCTTAAGAGCAAATCACTCTATTAGCTTGAATAATTAAATAGCCGTTAACCAACGGCTATTTTTTTTACCTGCAAGATAAGTTGTATCAATTATATTAAATAAAACAACCCGTTACACTGGATTGTGGATATCGATAAACTCTACATCTAAGTCAAATTCACTCGCCAAATGCTCACCAACGGCTTTAATACCATAACGCTCTGTTGCATGATGACCTGCAGCAATAAAGTGAATACCAAACTCTCTAGAGCTATGAATGGTTTGCTCTGATGCTTCACCAGTTAAAAATGCGTCTACGCCCAATTCTGCTGCGGTATCAATATATCCCTGCCCGCCACCAGTACACCAGGCAATTGACGTTACTAACTCATCATTTACCGCATTAATTAAAGGTGTTCTCTGCAATTTAGCTGTTATTAACTCACCAAAGTCCTGCACCGTCATTGGGGTTTTAAGTTTCCCCTGCATTAATACACCTTTTGGTTTAACGCTTTTCACTGGAGCTACATCAATAATATCCAATAAGCTAGCTAACTGTGCGTTATTACCTAAAGTTGCATGTACATCAACAGGTAAATGATAGGCTAATAAATTGATATCGTGTTTTAATAATTTAGCTAATCTATTCTTTTTTAATCCCGTGACAACTTGAGATTCACCTTTCCAAAAGTAGCCATGATGAACCAATATTGCATCAGCATTTTGTTCTATTGCAGCATCAATTAACATTTCACTTGCCGTTACGCCTGTTACTATTTTGTTAATTGTCGACTTGCCTTCCACTTGTAAACCATTTGGGCAGTAATCATTTATATTTTTTGTATCTAGAAGTTGATTTAAATACTCAACAAGTTCATTAGATTTCATTTATTTACTTCATTATTCATAGTTACAATTATGTTAAGTGTAATCGTTATTATTCTCCGTTTGTAACTCAATTTGATGTTTTTTCCATTAATTAGCCTTAACTTTGACCTATAAGTTGAAATTAAGGCAAAAAGTTTGTATAAACAGGGCTTAATTTAAAATCTTATTAAATTTAGGTAAAATAAATGAGCACTCTAGACAAAGAACAAGTCTTGTCTGACTTCACAGAAGCTTACAAAAAAGCAAATGGTAAAGAACCACAAATAGAAGCAAAGGGTGGCTGGTACAGCATTGATGGCGGCAAAAATGTTCGCTTAGCAGCATTAGTTGATCTAACTGCAGAAGTATCTGGCTCAGCAGCGCCTGCTAAAGCAGCAAAAGCTCCAGCTAAAGAGAAAGCGCCTGCTAAAAAAGCGGCTCCTGCAAAAGCAGCAGAAAAAGCGCCAGCTAAGAAAAAAGCAGTCGCTAAAAAAGCAGCTCCAGCTGTTGCAGCTTCAAGCTTTACTGTTGTTAAACAAGGTGATGGATTCAACCCAGCTAACTTCTGGTTAGAATATCTAGCTAGTTTAGATATGGATTGCAGAACACCACACGGTTTCTACTAAACTTTATTAAAGTTAGTAAGCCCGCCTTATAAATAATAAGGCACAAAAAAACCAGCTATTGCTGGTTTTTTTATGTCTGCGATTAAAAATCGTAACTATTTAATAACGTCATAGTTAATAAAGTGACCGAAATTAACGGCCACTTATATTTAGCACTATTTTTCTTTTTCAATTAATTGAGCGGTTCCAACTTCTACCCTAGCCTTTAATTTTTGGCCTGGTCTAAAAGTTACGACACGACGAGCTGAGATTGGAATATCTTCACCCGTTTTAGGATTTCTTCCAGGTCTTGACTGCTTTTCACGTAATTCAAAATTACCGAAACCAGATAACTTAACCTGTTCACCTTCTTCTAATGTCGTTCTCACTTTTTCGAAAAAAGATTCAACCAAATCCTTCGCATCAGTTTTATTGATACCTGCTTTCTCAAATAAATGTTCCGCGATTTCTGCTTTGGTTAGTGCCATAGTCTTTTAATCCCTGAGCGTTGCTTCAAATTGTGTGTTTAACATATCGACGATTGCTTCAATCTTAGTATTAATATCTTGTTCTTCCAATGTTTTTGCAACATCTTGTAAGATTATTGATATCGCTAAGCTCTTAAATCCATCATCAATGCCTTCACCTTGGTAAACGTCAAATAAGTTTAGGTCAACTAATTGATTTCCGCCAACTTTTTCTATCGCTTTTAATAAATCACCTGCATTTACCTGATCTTTAACCACAACCGCTATGTCTCTTCGGTTCGAAGGGAACTTAGATACAGGTTTTGCATCTGGTAAGTTACGTTTGATTAGCTCAGACATTAATAGTTCAAAAACAAATGTTTTGCCATTTAAACCTAATGATTTTTCAGCCGCCGGATGAACGGCACCGATATGACCAACTAAAGAATCACCACGGTAAATCGCAGCAGATTGTCCAGGATGAAGAGCAACACACATGTCATTATCAATCGTTAATGGTTCAAAACGGAATTCTGAACTATCAACACATTGAGCTAATAAAGCTTCAACGTCTGCCTTGGCATCGTAGAAATCAACAGGTACGGCTTTTTCTTCCCAAGACTCACCAGCAATAGAACCAGAAATAACACCAGAGAGCATCATCTCTTGACGAATATTCATTTCAGATGCGGTATCAGGTACAAATCGTAAACCCGTTTCAAATAAACGAACACGAGGTTGCTGACGCTTTTGATTATGTACAACAGCTGGTAATAAACCAGACCACAAGCTAACACGCATTACTGACATGTCGGCTGAAATTGGGTGAGGTAATGTTAAACCGGTTTGTGCAGGGAATAATTTCTCTTGTACTTTAGGATCAACAAAACTGTATGTAATGGCTTCTTGATAACCACGAGTGGTAAGAATATTAGCAAATACAGATTTATCTAACTGAGACTCTGTACGTGTTGGCATATTCAATGTCGCAACGGGTGCAACATTTGGAATATTGTTATAACCGTAAACACGTGCAACTTCTTCAATTAAGTCTTCTTCGATATTGATATCAAAGCGGAAACTTGGAGAAGTAGCAAACCAGCTGTTGTCTTTAAATTCTGTTTTTAAACCTAAACGATTTAAAATAGTGGTTACTTCATCGTCGCCAATAACATGACCTAAAACACGATCTAAACGCGCTCTGCGTAATACAACCGCAGTTTGAGCTGGTAAATCAGCTTCCGATACCGCTTCAACAATTGGACCCGCTTCGCCGCCAGAGATCTCAAGCAACAACTGAGTTGCACGCTCCATTGCTGTACGTTGTAGTTCGTAATCGACACCACGTTCATAACGGTGAGATGCATCTGTGTGCAAACCGTAAGAACGAGCACGTCCTGCAATAACCACAGGATTAAAGAATGCACTTTCTAGGATAACGTCTTTAGTTTCAGCAGAAACACCAGACTCCAAACCACCAAAGATACCAGCTATTGCTAGTGCTTTATTGTGATCGGCTATAACTAACGTGTCTTCTTTTAACGTCACTTCAGTTTCATCTAACAGAGTTAGTTTTTCGTCTTTATTTGCGTTACGAACTTTAATGCCACCTTCAACTTTTGCTAAGTCGAACGCATGCATTGGATGTCCAAATTCAATCAATACAAAGTTAGTAATATCAACAACAGGGTCAATTGAACGAATACCACTACGACGTAGTTTTTCAACCATCCATAACGGCGTTGTCGCTTCAAGGTTAATACCTTTGATCACACGTGCTAAATAACGAGGACATCCGTTAGTATTTACTAACTCGACATCGACTTTATCTTCAATCGTTGCTGTAACATCATTGACTTCAACCGGAGTAACATCAATATTATTTAATACGCCAACTTCACGAGCCACACCCGCAATACCTAAGCAGTCGCTACGGTTTGGTGTTAAGTCGATTTCAATAATGTTGTCGTCTAATTGTAAAAACTCACGAATGTCTGTGCCTATAGGCGCATCTGCTGGTAATTCCATGATGCCATCTGAGTCATCAGCCATGCCTAATTCAGACCAAGAACACAACATACCAAATGATGGTTCACCGCGTAATTTTGCTTTTTTGATTTTAAAGTCACCAGGTAAAACGGCACCAACCATAGCAACGGCTACTTTTAAACCTTGGCGACAGTTTTTAGCACCACATACAATATCGATTAACTCGCCATCGCCTGCACTGCCTACATTAATTTTGGTAATTTGTAATTTATCAGCTTCTGGGTGTTTGCCACATTCAACTACTTCACCAACAACCACACCGGTAAATTCTGCAGCAGCAGGTTCAACACCATCTACTTCCAGACCAGCCATTGATAACTGTTCGTCTAATTCTTCAACTGTAATTGCAGGATTAACCCACTCACGTAACCACTTTTCACTAAATTTCATTTTGTGAGTCCTTATTTAAACTGCTTTAAGAAACGAAGATCGTTTTCGAAGAATGAACGTAAATCGTTTACGCCGTAACGCAACATAGTTAGTCGCTCAACACCCATACCAAATGCGAAACCTGTGTATTCTTCTGGGTCAATGTTCACTGAACGTAATACGTTAGGGTGAACCATGCCACAACCTAATACTTCTAACCATTTGCCATTTTTATCCATAATATCGACTTCTGCCGATGGTTCGGTAAATGGGAAGTAAGAAGGACGGAAACGAACTTTTACGTCTTCTTCAAAGAAGTTACGTAAGAAGTCATGGATCACACCTTTAAGTTCGGCAAAGCTGACATTCTTATCAACCATAAGGCCTTCAACTTGGTGGAACATTGGTGTATGAGTTTGGTCGTAATCGTTACGGTAAACGCGTCCAGGAGAAATAATTCTTAGCGGTGGCGTTTCTTTTTCCATAGTACGGATTTGCACACCAGAGGTTTGCGTACGCAATACTGTTTTTGGCGTGAAGTAGAAAGTATCGTGGTCAGCACGAGCTGGGTGATGCTCTGGAATATTTAACGCATCGAAGTTATGGAAGTCATCTTCAACTTCTGGCCCATTTTTAACTTCAAAACCTAGGTCACCAAAGAATGATTGAATGCGCTCAATTGTGCGTGTTACTGGATGAATGTTTCCAGTATCCATTCCACGTCCAGCTAAAGTAACGTCAATAGTCTCAGAGGCTAGTTTTGCGTTTAATGCTTCAGTTTGTAATTGCTCACGACGAACAGTAATAGACTTTTGCACTGTGCCTTTAGCTATGTTGATAGCTTGGCCCATTTCTTTACGCTGTTCGTGATCCATTTTACCTAAAGACTTAAGTAATTCGGTGATCTTGCCTTTCTTACCCATATATTCAACACGCACATCTTCCAGTGCTTGGATTTCATTTGCTTGTGAAATTGCTTGTTCGGCTAACCCAACGATTTCTTCTAAATTCATGGAACACTCTTTTTTTATTCTAATGCTCGGTGCAAAATCTAAGGCGTTTAAATACCAATAACTAAGTTTGATTGGTATTTGCCTAAAATTAAACTTTCAATATAAATTACAGCCAAGAATTCTAACTTAATTGAATGCAAAATATTAGTGCTAAATCCTTATTTATATGGATTTTTAACGTATTTTATCGGTATGCTAGTGCCATTAGTTTTAAAAGCGGAAATTTAACTGACCATGATTGCCAATTTAGAAAATTTATCAGCAAATAACATTTATCATTTAATGACTCAAAGTATCATTCCAAGACCAATTGCTTGGGTATTGACTGAGTCTAGTGAAGAGAATTATAACCTTGCGCCCTTTTCATATTTCACCGCAGTGTCGAGTGCGCCACCAATATTGATGTTTTCTGTTGGTAAAAAACCAACGGGTGAAATTAAAGACACAGCAAAAAATGTAATGACTAATAAAAAAATGGTTATTCATATTGCTCACGAACAGCAATCTAAAGCGGTTACGGATTCAGCGGCAACCTTGCCCCATGGCGAGTCTGAGTTGATCTCAACAGAGCTAGAAACGGTTGAGTTTGAAGGATTTTCGCTGCCAAGATTAAAAGACTGTCACATCGCCTTTGCTTGCACCTTGTATGAAACAAAAGAACTTGGTGATGTACCACAAATGTTAATATTTGCCGAAATACAGCAGATTTACATTAACGATGAGGTTATTGAGTTAGACGATAAAGACAGAGTGAAAGTGTTAGCCGACAAGGTAAAACCGTTATCTCGACTTGGTGGTGCAGAATACGGTAGCTTAGGTAATATCATTCGAAATATTAGACCAGAATAACCACCTAGTTAGTTAAATAACCAGAGCGAACTGCTTGGAATTTTACAATTGAGCGTTTAGTTACTAAACGCACAATTACATACTTAGTTATCACTCACTTAGTTACAAAATACATATTTATCAAGCGATTAGCCATCAAATCTCAAGCACATGCTTTACAAAAGGAACTGTGACTTTTCTTTGTTTTTCAATACTTTGCTTGGCAAGGGTATTCAGTGCTTGCATCAAAAAAGACATTTTTCTAGGCAGTCGATTTAACATAAACTTGGCCACTTCTTCTGTTAACTCAAACCCCATAAAGTGAGCATGTTGTACTAACGCTCTGCTTTTATCTTGTTCAGATAAGGTTGGTATTTGGAACAAGGTGCCCCACTGTAAACGAGACGCTAAGTCAGGCAGTGATATTTGGGTTTTGGTTGGCACATCCAATGCGGTAAAAATGATGGTGGCATTGTTTTGCTGTAATGCGTTAAACAGATTAAAAATGGCGGTTTCCCACTCTCTGTTATTCGAAATGGCTTCGATATTATCGATACACACCACTTCTACATTCTCTAACCCAATGATCAAGTCAGGTGATGAATCAACCACTTGTTCAAGCGGTAATAACATACTGGACTTGCCAACTTCATTTGCATGGTGACAACAAGACGTGAGTAAGTGGCTTTTACCACTACCGTCGTTTCCTGCTAAATATAAAGCAACAAATTCGCTTGATTCAATTGCTCGACTAATTTCATTGGTCATCACACTTTGTACGTTCTCAGGTGTGACAAAAGACGAAAAGGTTTGACTACTATTTATGGTCACTGGCAGTAATAATTGCACCTTATTTGCCTAACCATTTGTAATTAAGATAAATAGTTTTCTTTTTCACTTCTACTTTAGTTTCAGTATCTACGTCTAACAATGGAGCGTCGCTTAATGCATCGCCGCTTAATGGATCTGAACTTACTGGAGTTGTGACTAAAGGATCTGTATTACTTAACACTCCAGAGTTAGCCTCTGCTGTATTTGTGTCGTCCAAGTATTCTAGGCTTTTTAACTGTTCATCAATAGATAATGAGGTGACTGGTTGATCCGGGTCTTTCAGTTTTTCAAATTCAGGTAATAACGCTAATGCTCTTATAACATCGCCACCTTCGCCAGATAAGTTTAAAAGAAACTTCACCTGATGCTTATGAACTTGCAATAATTGAACGTCTGCCACTGGCGGTAACGATTTCAAATACTTTTCAGCTCTCGTTAGCGCAACTACATTGGGTACATTTTCTAATGTTAACTCTAAGCTATCGGCTCCAGTTTGTTCACTGTCTATGGCGTATTCGCTAGCATAGTAATCACCAATATTATTCACCATTTGACGTACGACTGAAAACTGATCACCATTAAACTCGCCAATTAATAGCGGTTTATTTTCTTTCATCAACTGAAACTGCAATAGCCAACCTTGTTGGTATTCAGTGCCTTTGGTGGAATTAACATAACGCATTCTGGCCATTATGTAGTTGTCGACGTTATATCGTTTTGATGCCGCGTTAACGGGTGCTTCAAATCGAGCCCAAATATCTGACGAGTAAATAGCCTCTTTATCTATTGTGTCCATTAAAGGCAGCAATAAAGGTATTCCACGGTCATCCGATGATTGATTCAAAACTTCACTTAATTGAGGGTATTGTTCAAGTTCGACGATAGAACGGTTTACGCCTTCTTCAATCACTAACCAAACTAAAGTATTTGGTCGACGACGTCCCCATAATGAGCCACCTACGGACTTTATTAGATCGTCAATTTTTGTTTGATAAAATTGATCAACCAAAAAAGTACGATCTTGATCGTCAGTTTTAAACGCAAAGGATTTAATATAGTTGGCGGATTTGTATTTAACTTCACGTTGAATAACGGGGTTTTCTAAAATCTTTTGATTGCCAGTGACTTTAGATAATACCTGCTCAATAGCCCACCGATGCGCTTTTACACGTGTTTTCTGTGTTTTGTCATTTACCAGAATTTTACCTGTATATAGATTTGTTACTTCCACGGCAAAGGCAGCAGAGCCAAACAATAAACTAGGCAAGGTCATTATCAATATTAGTAGGCGGATATATTTCACAAACTTCACTGTATTTAGAGCAATTTTTCTTATCATAACCAATAACATCAAACAAAAACACCATTTCATTTTTATAAACTTTTATTAAGGGTTTAAGCAGTTAACATTTGCCTAATCGCATGTCCCTGATTAAAGTAGACAAAATTGTATAATCCTAATAGGAAATAACATGTCAGACACTACTATTTTCGACAAGATCATTAATAAAGAGATCCCTGCAGATATCATTTATGAAGATGATTTGGCTCTTGCATTTAAAGATATAAATCCACAAGCACCGACACACTTTTTGGTTATACCGAAAACCCCTATTGCGACGATGAATGATGTAAACGAAGAAAATGCACATTTAGTTGGTCATTTATATGTTGTTGCAGCAAAAATTGCGGCCGAGTTAGGGTTTGCTGATGATGGTTATAGAGCCGTAATGAACTGTAATGAACATGGTGGGCAAACGGTTTATCACATACATTTACACGTCCTTGCTGGAAAACCTTTTGGTTGGCCTCCGTATCAAGAGAAGTTGAAAACAGCGATTCTGAATAAATAACTATGGTGCAAAAGGATCAAAAGATAGCGGTGCAATTTGCATTAGCCAGTGTTCTATTGTGGTCGACGGTGGCAACTGCATTTAAGCTAGCCTTAACATCATCGACTTTAGAGCAACTGGTTGTCGTCTCATCGCTATCTTCACTGTTTGTTTTGTTCGTCATTTATGCTTTTAGTAAACAAAAACAAAACCTATTTACTCTTTTTAAACAAACACCCAAAGTGTATTTGTTGTTAGGAAATATAAATCCGGTTTTATATTATTACGTGTTGTTTGCGGCTTACGAAAGATTACCCGCGCAGATAGCTCAGTCAATAAATTATACTTGGGGCATAGTGCTCGCGCTGTTATCAATTCCAATTTTAGGGCAGAAGTTTTCAAAAGGTGACGCCATAGGCTTAACCCTTTGTTATGTGGGCGTTGTTATTGCGATTACCCGATTTGATATAACCAACATGCCAGAGTTTGACTCTGTTGGTCTTGGACTCGCTTTTTTGTCCACTTTAATTTGGTCAAGCTATTGGCTACTAAATAGAAAGACTAATGCACCAGCGTTAGAGTCTATTTTGATCTGCTTTATATGTGGCACACCTGCACTGTTGTTTATTGCAATTAATAACTGGCACTTATTCACCTTTAATAGCACTAATTTAATGGCGAGCGTTTATATCGCCTTATTTGAAATGAGCATTGCATTTATCTTTTGGTTAAAAGCCATGTCTTATGCGATACGTACCGCTCAGATCAGCTCGTTAATTTATCTTTCACCCTTTTTATCTCTGTTATTAATTAACTGGGTATTAAAAGAACCCATATATTTTTCGACTGTGATTGCACTTATCACTATTATGTTAGGACTTTATATTCAGAAAAGAATGAACCAGTCGCTAAAGTAACTTATTTAGTACTCTTTAATTCAGAGCTTTAATTGAAAGCTTTTATTGAGAGAACTTTAATATACAACTTAATAGACTGTTCTGTTTTTAACTTTCTATTTAGTCTTTCTATTTATTAACCTTATGATCAAAACAAGGCAATTTAATGCGTTCTATATATAAGCAACACTTACAGACTCTGCAGAATAATTTTGAAAGCGCATTAGAACAAAATAACTTTGATGGTGTTTTAATTTATTCAGGTCATCACAGCTATGGTTTTAGAGATGACAATGCTTACCCATTTAAAACCAACCCGCACTTTAAATACTGGTTACCATTAACTAAACAACAAAAAAGCTTTGTGTTGATTCAAACAGGTAAAAAGCCGCATTTATTTTTACATCAAGAATTAGATATTTGGCATGCCCAACCTGATTTACCAAAGGGAGAATGGCAACAACACTTTGACTTAACCTTAATTAGTAATGTGTCACAGGTTAAAGATTTTGTTAAAAATAAGGTTCAAACACTGGCATATATAGGTGAGCCGTTAACGGATGATACAGATACAAGCCTAGGCAAGATAAACCCTGCACTATTAATAAACCATATTGAATATGAACGAGCGTATAAAACAGAATACGAAATGGAATGTTTGCGAACAGCCAACCTTATGGCTGCAAAAGCACATATAGTCGCCAAAGAAGGCTTTTATGCCGGTAAAACAGAAATGGAGATACACCAGGCTTATTTAGCATCGTTGGGGGTAAGAGAGTTTGAACTGCCTTATAACAATATAATTGCATTTAACCATAATGCATCCGTACTGCATTATGATAATTATCAAGTTACCAACCCTGAGCAAAGACTCTCTTTTCTTATTGACGCAGGTGCAGAATTTAATGGCTACAATGCGGATATAAGCCGAACCTATTTAAACGAGGCCAATTTAAACGGAACAAATTTAAACAAAGCCAGTGAATTCCAGCAGATGTTCGACGCTTACCAAGTTGAGTACTTTGACTTGTTATCTGAAATTGAAGTAGATAAAGAATACTTTTCATTCCACGACTCGGCACATAAACGCATCGCTAAGCTGTTATCAGAGTTTGATATTGTTAAGTGCACACCACAACAAACCTACGAGAAAGGCTACAGCCAGTTATTTTTTCCATGTGGTGTCGGCCACTATATAGGTACTCAGGTTCATGATGTAGGTGGACACTTTGCTAATAAAAGTGGAGAACTCCTTACTAAAGACTCACGTTACCCATATTTACGCCTGTTACGTAAAATGGAAAAACAAACCGTATTCACGGTTGAGCCTGGTATTTACTTCATAAACCAATTACTAGAAACGGTTAAAGACAATAGTGACTTCAATTGGAGCAGACTCGAACAGTTTAAGCCTTATGGTGGATTTAGATTGGAAGACAGTATTGCCATGAATAACGGTAACATTGAAAACCTAGCCGTTGACGCATTTAATAAGCTATAGCTATGCCAAGAGAACTATGCCAAAAATGTAATTACCCAATAAAGACATGTTTATGTCGTTTTATTGAGCCTGTTAAGCACGAGACTAGAATCTTAGTTTTGCAGCACCCTTCTGAAGTGAATAATAAAAAGAATACGATACGAGTACTTTCTTTATTAACCGACAATATTCAGATATTCGTAGGAGAGAGTGAAGATGACTTTATTCAAGTAAAATCATTATTAAACCAAGCCGATACTAACTACTTTTTATTGTATCCATCCGAACAAGCTAAAACCTGGGATGAATATTCAGCTCAAAACCGTTCACAAAATGACAAAACAACGGCCAATAACGTGTTAATTGTGTTAGATGGAACATGGAGAAAGGCGAAAAAAATTCATCTATGCAATCAATGGTTAGAAAATATACCGAATTTAACACTGAATTCGACAAGGAAAACCAACTACGGCATTCGTAAATCTAGCATAGAGCTTGGATTATCCAGTATTGAGGCAATCGCATTTGCACTAGAAGATATAGAAAATATATCTTCATCCCCATTTTTAAATGCATTAAATGGACTTAAAACATCTTTTACACAGTTAATGCCAAATACAATAAAACAACGATATGACGTATAACCCCTTACTTTAAAGGTGTGTAGAAGATGTTATTGTAATTGCAGCCGTATTTAGTTAAAGGTTATTATTTTACACCCCCTTTAACATAAAAATAACTAACTAGTGGTACGACTTCAGATTAAAATTTCTAACATCAAAAGCTTTGATATAATATTTTTGTAAACAAAACAATACAAAAGATGATTTTATTTATTTATTTATTGCATTTTAAACCATTGACATGACTATATTTTAACCACCAATCCCTTACTGACACTGGATTTCCTTACAAGTTCACATTATTTAGGCCAAAGAATAACAATTGTAAAAAAATATGTTGAAATATACATTTTGTTACGCTTATTATGTGTGTGAGGTTTAAGCAAGACCATAAAATTCTAATTATGGCTAAAAAGACTTAAACTTAAAAACAATAATTATTCCAGGAACAAATCACATGAAAAATTTTAACCGTAGTATTGCTGCTGTTGCAGTATTTTCTGCTTTAGGTGTTAGTGCACCACTTTTAGCTGCTGAAGCTGATGAAGCTAAAGTTATTGAAAGAATCTCTGTTACAGGTTCACGTATTAAACAAGTTGACCTTGAAAATAGCTCACCAATCACTGTAATTACAGCTGCAGATATTAACTTATCTGGTGAACCTTCTGTTAGTGACGTACTAAACAACCTAGCATCAAACTCTTTTGGTTCATGGACTGGTGTTTCTGGTTATGGAGCAGGCAGTGCTGCATCATCAAACATTAATCTACGTGGTCTTGGTTCGGATGCTACTTTAGTATTACTTGATGGTCGTCGTATGCCTGGTACAAGTTCATCTTCTGGTGCTTCTGCAGATACATCACTTATTCCAATGTCTGTTGTTGAACGTATTGAAATTTTACGTGACGGTGCATCTGCTGTATACGGTTCTTCAGCTGTAGCTGGTGTAATCAATATCATTACTAAGAAAGACTTTGATGGTCTAAACCTTAAATATGAAGTTAACCAACCTGGTGTTGAAGGTGGTGATAGCACTAACTTCTCTGTAACTACAGGTTATACTTCTGAAAAAGGTAACATCATTTTCACTTACGAGCACTCTGAAGCTGATGCTATTTTTGATAGTGAAGTTTGGCCTCTAGACGATGCAACTTATGGTGCATATAGTTCTTACAGCCCTGTATCTAACTACAAAGATGGTAACGGTGATTATTTCTCAAACCCTGACATGTGTGCACAAGAGCCAAATGTTGTTAATGGTGTAGATGCTGATGGTAGTGGTCGTTGTTTTTACAACTACGGTGCAGTTACTAAATTTTACCCTGATGCAGAAAAAAATTCATTCTTAACAAACTTTAACTATGAATTAACTGACAACATTAGTTTTGTTGGTCGAGGAATGGCTAGCTTTAATGAAACTGACTCTCGTTATGCCGGGACTCCAGTTTCTACAACGCCTCTTTACATGCAAGCTGATAATCCATTTAACCCAACAGATGAAAAAATCCAAATCTATACTCGTGCAGTTCCAATTGGTAACCGTGATACAAAAACTGAAGTAATCACAACAGACATGCTACTAGGTTTAGAAGGTTTCTCTGACATAGGTCAAGGCCTAGATTGGGAAGTTAACTACCAAAACAGTATTTCTAAAACAAACGTTTTAGGTACAAACCTAATCAATGACGTTGCATTCCAAGCAGCAATTGACGAAGGTACATACGATTTATTTAACACTCAAAATTCTAGCTACGGTGCCTGGAGTGATAGTATGGGTGAGCTTTACCAAAGAGCAAACCATACGGGTAGCTATACAGGTCGTTATGCTAGTGAGCAAATTGACGGTTTAGTTTCAACTACACTTTTAGATGATGGTGACTTTATGGTTGCTGGTGTAGTTGGTGTAGAATTCGAACAAATTGACTTTACTCAAGTTAGTGATCCTGAATCTGCAAATGGTTTCATCTCTGGTGGTTCTGGTGGTGATGATGTATTTGCAACACGTGAACGTACTGCGGCATATATGGAGCTACAAGCTACATTACCGTATAACATTGACGTGACCGTTGCTGGTCGTTATGAAAGTTACGAACAAACAGGTACTACAAACCTAGGCGAGAAAAGCAGTACGTTTGATAAAGTTGTACCAAAAATTGGTTTAACTTGGCGTCCACTTGATTCATTATTAATCCGTGGTTCTTGGGGCGAGTCTTTCCGTGCACCAAACATGGGTGAAATGTTCCAATCTTACGCATTAAGTTTCCCTACAGTTCGTGATACAGCATGGTGTGAAGCTAACCCAGGTCAAGAGTCTGCTGGTTACTGTTCTGATGCTGGTGAGCAAGTAGCAACTTGGTTTGGTGGTAACACTGAACTTCAAGCTGAAACTGGTGATTCAACAACTGTTGGTATGGTATGGGATATAGTTGAAGATTTCTCTGTTGAACTAACTTACTACTCAATCAACTATGAAGACAGAATTGACAGTGTAAGTAACTCAGAAATCTTACGTCTTGAAAAAGAACAAGGTGGCTTAGGTTCTCTTCCTCTTGCAATTGATCGTAACTCTGTAAGTGACAAAATTGATTTCATGTACACTGGTTATGTGAATAAATCTTCACTATCTACAGACGGTATTGACTTTAGTGCTAAGTATCGTTTAGAAACTTCAATGGGTAATGTATCTACTAGCTTAAATATCTCTAAAGTATTTAGCTTTGAAGAAGTTGCAGACTCAGAAAGTGAAGCATTTGATTATGCTGGTTTACAAGAATATCCAGAATGGAAAGCTGATTTAGCAGTTAACTATTCTTATGAAGATATATCTGCTACTTGGACTATGTACTATGTAGGCGCTCAAGACTCTGGTAATGAAGAGTATGATGTAACTTACTATGCTGACCTTCCTAGCTACGTTAAGCATAATGTACAGTTAGCATATGTTGCTCCTACTGATACTAAAATTGCTGTAGGTATCAATAATCTTCTAGATAAAGAAGCTCCTAGTATATATGACGGTTTCCGTGACTATCGTGACGTTAACTGGTCTTTATATGACCTAACTGGACGCTCTCTATACTTACGTTTAGAGCAATCATTCTAAACTATATTTAATATAGTATAGACCCAAAGCCCTGCTAATTTAGTAGGGCTTTTTAATTTGTACATTACTATTTTATATGTATATTTAACTCTCATAATTTAATAAGGAAATATTATGCCTGCATTACTAAAGCTATTTATTATTAGTTTTTTATTCTTGTTTCCATTGACGACAAGTGCACAAGTAACTCAACCTTCAGTTGAAGATTTTTTTAAAAACCCTACATTTTCTAGTCTACAGCTATCGCCAGATGGCAAATATTTAGCGGTTCTATCACCAATAAATGATCGTAAAAATATAGTTATTTTAGAAACCGAAGGGTTAAAAAATGCAAAACCAGTAACTAAATTTGATGAACAAGATATATCTGGCTTCACATGGGCTAATGATAATGAGATTGTTTTTACTCTAGATAGTGATGGTAACGAAGCTTTTAGCCTATACAAAATAAATGTGCATGCAAAAAAAGGCAAAGTAGTTGAACTTATTGGGTCAAAAGTTGGAGCATCAGGTATTCGTTCTGCCGCTATAGTTCATATGTTACCAAATGATCCAGACCATATTATTGTGCAATATAATGGAAGAAATATTAAAGCTCCTGATTTGTATAAATTGCCATTAAATAGTCGTTGGGACCGTAAACGTGACAGAAATTATAAAATGGAGCTTATTGCAAAGAACCCAGGTGATTACCAGGTTTGGCTTTTAGATCATGATGGTGAAGTTCGTGGAGCTATGTCTATCGATGGCTTACAAGGAAAATTCTATTACAAAGCTAAAGGAAAAAAAGAATTTAGTATATTAAGAGAATATGAAGTTACGTCAGAGAATATACAACCACTAGCTTTTGATTTTGATAATAAATCTTTGTTTGTAGCATCTAATATAGGTAGAGATACTTATGCAGTATACAAATATGACCCAGATAATAATAAACTTGGTGAGTTGGTTTTGTCTGTTCCTGAGATTGATGTTTCTTCATTAGGTTTTTCAATTAAACGTAAAAAATTAATAGCTATATCATATATTAATGAATACCCAGAAGTTACTTACTTCGATGAAGAGACAGCTCACATGATGGCCTCATTAGAGAAAGCATTTGTTAATAAAAAAGTGTCTATTACAAGTCAAAGCAAAGATGAAAAACTGAATATTGTATATGCCGGAAGTGATACTGACCCTGGACAGTATTATTTATTTGATAAAGTAAAAAATACGCTAAAGTCTTTAGTTGCACCTATGCCTTGGCTTGATACTACGCTTCTATCTGAAATGAAGCCTATTAAATTCCAGAGTAGAGATGGCCTAACGTTACGAGGTTATTTAACGCTACCTAAAAATAGCGATGGTAAAAAAGTACCATTAATTGTTAATCCTCATGGCGGTCCATTTGGAATTAGAGACTCGTGGGGCTTTAACCCTGAAGCTCAATTTTTTGCTAGCCGAGGTTATGCGACTGTACAAGTAAACTTCCGAGGATCTGGTGGTTATGGTCGAAAATTCGAACAAGCTGGCTATGGCGGGAAATGGGGAGCTGAAATGCAAAATGATATAACAGACACTGTAAAACATTTAATTAATAATGGTACGGTAGACCCTGAGAAAGTATGTATATATGGAGCAAGTTACGGTGGTTATGCAACTATGGCGGGCTTAACATTTACACCTGAATTGTATAAATGCGGAATTAATTACGTTGGTGTAACTGATATTGAATTATTGTTCGACTCATTACCAAAACATTGGGAACCTCAAAGAGAAGTAATGAAAAAACAAATAGGTGATCCTGAAGATAAAGAATTAATGAAAAGAATGTCTCCTCTTCATCACGTAGATAAAATAGTTGCTCCAGTTATGATTGTACAAGGTGCAAAAGATCCTCGCGTAGTCAAGAAGCATGCGACAAAGCTTCGTGAAGCTCTTAAAGACCGTGGTATTGAACTTTCTGATGATGAATGGATCATGAAAGAAAATGAAGGTCATGGCTTTGCTAAGCAAGAAAATAAAATAGAGCTTTATACTAAAATGGAAAAGTTTTTAGCTAAGTACTTACAATAATAAAGCATATTTATTTCATAATAAGTAACATAAGAAAGCATGTTTAAATCCTATTTTAAACGTGATTCATAATTTTATGCCAGTCAGTTAAAGCTGACTGGCATTTATCAACTCCTCCGTCCTGAAGCTCCTAAACTATTGTCGGTTATCTTTACAAAAATAATGTTCTAAAGCCGTCTAAGTAAAACACTATTTTGATTATTCATAGCTCTTATTAATATTTAGCCTCTTAGTAAATATATATTTTTTAAGTATATATACATCAAGCTAAAATATAGCCAACAACGCTATACTGAAGCAACATAGGGCTAAGAAAGTCAAGAAATCCATAAAAAAATTCAAATAAAGGCTATAGAACATTTTACAACCTCAATATATTCACTTATAAAATCACATAATAAATTAAACTTTAATTATTCAAATTCAATATTCACAAAAACGATGTATTACTTACTGTACAGCGATGTTAGGAAGTAATTCCTATCGTTTTAAACAGTAGATACATTTCCTTGTCCCCCTTTCCTCCTCCTTATTTTTAGTTAATTGTTCAGAATTCATTACAAATCACAAAAAACTCATATAAAAACTTTTAAAATTTCTTTCAATATTGTTTAACATCAGGCACTGTAAGTTGTATAAATTAAGGGCAATTGATTTATACCACTAATTGCAACAACATGAATTGCAACAATATAAAAACAAAATAATAACAACCAGGAATAAAACATGAAAAATTTTAGAAATAGTTTAACTGCATTTGCAGTTGCTGCTGCGCTTGGCTTATCAAGTACTGCAATGGCTGCTGATACTGGCGGTTTAAAAATTAAAGTAACTGACAAAAATGGCAACGCTATTGCAGGCGCAACTGTTTTAGCTAAAGCTCCTGATTCTTTAGTAAGCAAAACAGCAGTTTCTGATGCTGACGGTTATGTGACTCTTAGAGGCTTAGATGCATCAAACCAATATACTGTTAGTATTAACGGTTCTGACATTCAGTCTTTTGAAGCTAGTAATGTTCGTGTTATTACAGGTAAAAGCTTGAACCTTAGCTACTCAGTAAGCGGTGCAACCAGCTCTATGGAGACAATTACAGTTTCTGGTCGTGCTATTTCTGCAATTGATACTACATCGGCAACAACGGGTATGGATATCACTTTAGATATGACTGAATCTTTACCTACAGGTCGTTCATATCAAAGTTATTTACAACTTACACCTGGCGTTAAGCCAAGTTCAAGTGGTAACCCTTCGTCTAAATCTGGTGTTAACTATTCAGATGTTGGTGGTAGTGTAGGTACTTCTTCAGATAATATTTACTACATCGATGGTGTAAACGTTACAGATAACTCCACTGGTACAGCTGGTGGTAACATCAACTCTGAAATTATCCAAGAACAACAAGTTATTACTGGTGCTGTTCCTGCTAAATATGCTGGTGGTGCTGGTCTAGTATCACGCGTTGTAACTAAGTCTGGTAGTAATGAATTTCATGGTTCTGTTAACTACTATCTACAAAATGACAGCCTAGTTGGCGATTATGACAGTCCTACAAAAGCAGATGCTGGTTTTTCTACTTTTGATACAGCCGTTACTTTAGGCGGTCCAATAATTAAAGATGAATTATGGTTTTTTGCTTCTTACCAAATTAAAAATAAAAAAACTGATGTAACTGACCCTGTAACAGGTGACTTTTCACGTGCCGTTGAAGATGAATCTACGTTAGGTTTTGGTAAATTAACTTGGCAGGCAACTGAAGATGACCGCTTAGTATTTACTTTCTTTAACGACCCGAGAGATATCTCAGGAAGTAGTGCATTTGATACATTATCAAACCGAGATCGAGTTACAGCAATTGGTGGTAACAATCTAAAACTTGATTACTCACATGCATGGGACGATTTAATTATAAACACTGGCGTCATGTCTCATGAATCAGAATTATCTTATCTTGCTAAAGATACATCGACTCGAAATGATGTTGCTTTTTATACAAATGCCTCATCTGCAACACAATCTGAGACTGACTTAGGTGGCTTAGGTGCTCATACTCTGCAAGATCGTAATAAATCAAGTTTTTACATTAATGCAGAGTACTACTTAGATACTGATGATTTTGGTTATCACACTATTGAAGTTGGTTATGAAGCTGAAACTAATGAAAATATCACAAACTCTGTATACACAGGTGATAGCGCTCAATACACATCTATTGCAGCCGCTGACTCTGGCGTAACATTTAATGATTATATTACAAATGATGACTGGGTTGGTACGAAAGACTTAGGAAGCGCAGATATAGTTAGACTCTCTGATGAATTAGGGATAACAGAAGCCGATGTTTCAAATATTGTATTTAATAGTACTGAAGGTAACCCTACTGGTGATGTTAATGCATATAGAATAATGCAAACTGAACAAGCAGAATCTAAATTGGAAACAAAAGGTCAAACTTTTTATATTCAAGATAGCATTACTATTGATGACTTAACGCTTAATGTAGGTTTACGTGCTGAAAAATGGGAACATTTTGCATCAACAGGCGCGAACATATTTACATTTGATTGGGAAGTCGCTCATCGTTTAAGTGCGGTATATGATATTAATGGTGATGGTGATTCTAAAGTATGGGCATTTATTGGCCGTTACTACGATCCAATTCGTACAGACATGACGTCATTTGCGGGTAATTTAACGGGTTCTGTTCGTGAAGAGCAAATATTTGTTAATGGAAATTGGGAAACATTCCGTACTCGTGGCGGTGTAGCTACTCAAGATGCATTTATTTCACCAGCAACTAAAACTCCGTATACTGATGAGTTCTTAATTGGTTATTCTACAAACCTTACCGAAGATACTAATATATCTGTAACTTATACTAAGCGTGATACCAAAGACATAATGGAAGATTATGACTTAAGTATTTACAGTGAAGACGGTTATTTAGCAGGAACTGATTTTGAATTACCATATTCTTATTTTGGTTATACTGAAAATCCGGGTTCTAACTATGTAATAGGTACACTAGCTGGAGGAAAACGTGTATACCAAGGTATTGAAGTAACATTCAAAAAATTACGTACTGAAAATTGGAGCTTATTATCTTCATATACTTATAATGACGCTGAAGGTAGTTCAAATTCAGATGGTAATGCTGACTTCCAAGGTGACTGGGAAATATTAGATCCTAGAGCTCCAAATATGTACGGTAAACAACCTGGTAATGTTGAGCATCAATTTAAAATATTAGGTACGTATTACTTTGACAACGGTTTTGAAGCTGGCGCTATTTATAACTGGAACTCAGGAACTCGTTATAGTAAAGCCCAGTCTATTAGTGGACGTTACTTACCTCTACAAGTTGAGACTGCATACGAATTTGGTGGATACACTACTGAGTGGGTAGATACAGGTTCTGTTGGTGTAGCAGAAACTCCTTCTTACGGTACTTTAGATGTACGTGTTAAATACGTCCATGACTTTGGTGACTACCAAACAGAGTTCTTCTTAGACATATTTAATGTCCTAGACGATCAAGCTATTACGGAAGAAGAGCAATTAGCTGCTGGTAGTGGAACATATGCCTTCGGTGAAGCTAAAGACTGGGTTGAGCCTCGTCGTTTCTACCTAGGTGCTAAAGTATTATTCTAGATTCAATTTCATTAGTTTGAATTAAATAATTAGTAACCATAAAAAACCAGTAGTGAAAACTACTGGTTTTTTTTATGCTTTATAAAGTGATTAATACGCAGAACGTCTATCTATCAGGTTCTTTAGCTCTAGCCCTTTCTTCTGTAAAAAGTAATTTTCAACGATTTGGCTTACCGCTGTTTCAACATTAGTCACTGCAGAAATATGTGGGGTTATTTGGATTTTATCTGACTGCCAAAACGGGTGTTGTTCTGGTAATGGTTCTTGTCTGAATACATCTAAGTACGCAAAATCTATTTGTTGTTGTGTTTGTAGGTGATGGGCTTGTTCTTTAGTAGGAGCAAGTGCAGCTATTAAGTCTTCATCAACAACATGTTCGCCTCTGGCTACATTAATTAATACAGCTGTTGATTTCATTTTAGAAAATACAGCAGCATTTAATATGTTTTCGGTTTTATCCGTAAGCGGTAATAAACAAACTAAGTAATCAGCTTCGCTAACAACAGTATTAAATCCATTATCGCCTGCATAACAATTGACGTTATTAATTTTTTTTAGACTGCGACTCCAGCCTGATACGTCAAAACCAGCACTTAACAATACTTTTGCTGTTTTTGCACCTAACTGCCCTAGCCCCAGAATGCCGACGTTATTACCCTTTCTTGCTGATTTTGGTTTCCATATACATTCTTTCTGTTGCTGATTAAATTGATTTAAGCGTAATTTATGGTGCTGCACCATAGTGAGAACATATTGCGCCATGTTTATCGCTAAATCTGGATCAACTATTCTGGCAATGGGAACATTAGGTAAGTCTGGGTCTGAGATTATTGAGTCTACGCCTGCGCCAAATGAGGATATGGCTTTTAGGTTTTTATAAGCGTTCAATGAACCATGTTGGTGTTTCCACACCAAAGCGAATTCAACCGCATCTGGATTGTTAACATTAGGCCAAACTTCAATTTCGTGTTCTGGAATGTCTTGTTTGAGTCGAGTGATTAATTTATCTAGTGGTCTTCCTGGAATATTAATTAATATCGACATCGCTTTACCCTTTTTTAATTGGCTTTTTTAATTGGCTCTTTTAAATTGACTCTTTTTATATAAGTGTTTAATTGCTGCTTTCTTTTAACAGTCGTTCTTGTTTCTGTAATATCTTGCTAATGGCTTTTGATGCTGCAAAAAAACCAAAGGTACCGGTTACCATAGTGGCGGCGCCAAATCCCATATTACAGTCCAAGCGCATTGAGCCTTCTGCGTTGGCTTTTACTTGGCACACGCTGCCATCTTCTTGCGGGTATTGTAATTGTTCTGTGCTGAATACACAGTCCACGCCAAACTTACGTTTAGGGTTTTTACTAAAGTTAAAATCACGACGTAGTAAATTTCTTACTTTTGATAATAATGGGTCGTGAGTGGTTTTAGCTAAGTCTGAATATTGAATTTGACTTGGGTCTGTCTGTCCACCAGCTCCACCGGTAACCAACAAACCTATCTTATTACGCTTACAATGGGCTATTAAGGCGGTTTTAGCATTTATACTGTCAATGGCATCAATAACATAATCAAACTTACTAGCATCTCTTGTGCCTATTATTTCAATTAAGTTATCCGCCGTTATAAAGTCTTCGATACAAGTGACCGTGCAGTCTGGATTGATTAGCTTGATTCTCTCAGCCATAACGTCAACTTTGGCTTGCCCTACAGTACCAACCATCGCATGAATTTGACGGTTAGTATTAGTCATACAAATATCATCAAGGTCAATTAACGTTATGTGGCCAATACCAGAACGTGCAAGTGCTTCTGCAGCCCAAGTACCTACGCCGCCAATGCCAACCACACAAACGCGAGCTTGTTCAATCCACTTGGCTTGTTGAGTTCCATATAGGCGGCTGATGCCACCAAAACGAGTTTCATAATCTGTCATATTAATTAACGCTATTGAGCCTTACTGTTTTAATACTAATTTAAATACTATTTTGAATCTTGTTCTTGAATATTCGTTTGTTCATTTGATGTCGAATTTTTAGACTTGTTACTTTTTGGCCAACTATGCAAATCCGGTTCACCAACCAACTCTTTAATACCTTGCTCATTATCAACAAATAACGACCCCGAATTAGGGAATGAGATTAACTTAACCTCGTCGTCACCATATTGAAAATTAAGCATTAATGCGTGTAAGTAACCTCTGTCAGAGCTATTTCCACCGTATAACTTATCGCCTAAAACAGGAGAGCCTAAACTTTTCAGCGCCACTCTTATTTGGTGAGTCTTACCTGTCTCTGGCTTGATCAAAAACAGTCTCAGTCCTTTTATATTGTCTGAGCCAGACGCTAATCCCCAGTTAAAAAAACGGGTAGTTGCAGGATTCACTTTTGTTTTTAGCAGTTTCCATTGTGATAAACGGGCTTTAGCCATATCACCACTGATACTGCCTTGTTTCTTTTTAGGTTTAGAGTCAGACAAGGCCAAATAGTATTTTTGAATTTGTTTGTTTTCAAACGCTTGTTGAAACCAAGTCGCTGCCGTTTTATTACGGGCTAAAATTAACAATCCACTGGTTAGCTTATCTAGTCTATGCACGGGAAATAAGGTTTCAGAAAAGTGCGCAGCGCATAAGTTAAAAAAGCCAGTCTGCTCTACCAGTTTTTTACTTTCGCCTACATGAAGTTCGTTTTCGCTAAGGCTTTCTGTATTTTGGCTAGCGCTTTGTTTACTTTTATCAGAGCTCTCTTTACTTCCACTAGTATCAACGCCTTCATCATGAAAGCCAATGCCAGAAGGTTTATCGACCACATAAAAGTCAGGATGTTGATAAACTACATGTATATTCAATGGTTTGTTCAAATTGTTCTTCAGTATTTAATTAATTTTATTGCACTTTTAATTGCACTTTTAATTGCACTTTAAATTGCGCTTTAAATTACGCTTCTATTACGTTTCTATTTACATTTTTGGCTTAGAATAAAAGCCTAAAATAAAAACTTAGAAACTGTTTAAGCTAGCAACGAGTCTGCGAACTTGCTCTAGGTCTTCAGCGGTATCAACACCAGCTGGCGGTGGCTCAACAGCTTCAGCCACATGGATTGATTGACCTTGCCATAACACTCGTAATTGCTCTAACGACTCAATCTGTTCTAACTGTGACGTTGGCCAAGTAATGTATTGTTTTATAAAGCCGACTTTGTATGCATAAATGCCGATGTGTCTTAAGTAGCCGTAGTTCAATTCGTCTTCTTTACCGTCACGATCAAATGGCATTGCCGAACGTGAGAAATATAAAGCTAAACCGTCTTTATCGGTAACCACTTTAACCACATTAGGATTGGCTAATTCTGCTCTTGAACAAACAGGTTCAGCTAAGGTTGCCATGCCTACATTTTTTGTTATTTCAGTTGTAGAGTTAGCGGTTTGGGCTTTTAATAAATACTGCGACAAATTATCTGCAACCTGGCAAATATTCGACGAAGGGATCATTGGCTCGTCGCCTTGTACATTGACAATAATTTCATCATCCGCCAAACCGTACTTTTCAACAACTTCAGCCAAACGTTCTGTACCAGAAGTATGTTTAGTAGACGTCATACAAACTTCGCCACCAAATGCGATAACTGCTTGCTCTATACGTTTGTCATCGGTAGCAACAATAACTTGCTTAGCTCCGCTGGCAATTGAACGTTCGTAAACCCATTGCACCATAGGTTTCCCTGCAATATCCGCTAACGGCTTACCTGGTAAACGTGAAGAATCATAACGGGCTGGGATAACAACAATAAAGTTCTTTTTATCTTGTGACATTGGTTTTCCAATCTGTGCTGTAAATATAATCGCGGTCTAAAAAAACGCTACTTTCAAATCAGTTACTTTATTTGCTCTAATTCATCGAGCGTCAGTTTTCTTGCTTCATTCTCTAACATCACAGGGATGTCATCGTTAATGGCATAAGCAAGCTTGTCGGCTCTGCAAACTAATTCGTTTAATTCTTTGTTAAAAACCAATCCAGACTTACATACTGGACAAGCCAATATTTCCAATAATTTTTTATCAAATGCCATGAGTCATTTTCCTTAAATATATTTTATAAACTAGTGCCTAATTTATTGGCTTAGTTTATTACAGGTAATTGTTTTATTAATTCAATAAGTTGTTGTTCTACGTTGTTTGATATAACCGCAGAAATAGGTAATACAAACCAATTTTCTTTTGCAAAGGCTTGGCACTTTACTGCATCTTTTTCTGTCATCACGATAATGTCATCGCGGGTAAATTTGTCAAAATCCGCTGGGCTAAACTGATGGTGATCGGCAAACCACAAGGTACTTTCAACTTGATATCCCATCGACTCAGCGGTAGTCAAAAAACGTTGTGGATTACCAATGCCAGACACTAAGTGAACCTTATTGCTTTGCTTGTCACTACTGTTTTTCTTGTCATCATTGTTAACGGCTAATTTACTGGCTGGATTTAACAAGTTATAAGCCGCATCTGCACATAGCCTATAATCATGCTCAATATTCGTATCAGCATCTATCGTATTGATATCAACAGTGCCTGAATTAACGAGTGTTAAATCCACCGACTTTAATCTTGAAGGTAATTCACGCAATGGCCCTACAGGTAACAGCCAACCGTTGCCAAACATGCGCTGTGCATCCAACAATACAATTTCAATATCTCTAGCCATTTTATAATGCTGCAAACCATCATCTGATATCACGATATTGGCATCGGTATTATCATGAACAAACTGTACCGCTTTGGCTCGGTCGGCTCCAATAACAACGGGACATTGAGTGCGTAAATGTAATAATTTAGGTTCATCACCCGTTAAATTTGTAGGTAATCCTGAGCTAACCAAACGTGGAAACGGTAAGTCCTGGCCATTGTCAGAATGTTTATTAGCACCATAACCGCGACTAACAATCGCAGGTTTAAACCCTTGGAGTTGTAACAATTCAACCAAATAAATTACAAACGGTGTTTTACCTGTGCCACCAACCGATATATTACCAACCACAATAACTGGAAGTTCAGATCTAATTTGCTGCTTTATACCCAATTTGAACAAGCATTTTCGAATACTGGATAACAACCAAAACAAACCTGTTAATGGTAATAATATAAAGTTTAATTTACTGGCGTTATACCAACCACGTTCAATCCAATTCATTTAGCTCTCGTTACTGGCATTCATTTATTTGCTTTCATAGAAGTAGCTTTCACTGATTTAGCTTTCACTAAACTGTAATTGGTGTAAGGCAGCGTAAGCACCTTTCTTTTCTAACAGCTCAGCATGACTACCTTGTTCTAGTATTTCACCCTGATCCATAACAATGATCTTATCCGCATTTTCAATTGTAGAAAGGCGATGAGCAATGACTAAACTAGTACGGTTTTTCATTAATTTGTTTAACGCATCTTGAATCGCGCGCTCAGATTCTGTGTCTAATGCCGACGTCGCTTCGTCCATAATAAGTATTGGCGCATTGCGTAATAACGCTCTAGCTATTGCGATACGTTGACGTTGCCCGCCAGATAATAATACGCCGTTTTCACCAACTTCTGTGTCTAGGCCAAATTCCATATTATTAGCGAACTCAGTGACATGAGCTAATTCTGCAGCTTGCTCTATTTCTTCCCTTGTTACCTTTTTATCACCATAAGCAATATTTGCGGCAATACTGTCGTTAAATAAAGTGACATGTTGTGATACCAAAGCAATATGAGAACGTAAATTGGAAAGTTCAAAGTCATTAATATCTACGCCATCAATTTCAACGTGGCCACTTTGAGGATAATAATAACGTGGGATAAAATTAGATATTGTGGTTTTACCACTACCAGAGCGACCAACCAGTGCAACGGTTGTTCCGGCTTCTATTTCCAAGTTAAGATTTTTAATAACTTGAACTTCACTGTTTGGATAAGCAAAATCTAAGTCTTTAAATACAACTTTACCTTTAACCGATTCTTTAACGACTGTACCAGTATTACTTTCTGACTCTTCATCTAATACTTCAAACACACTTCTAGCCGCAGTGATACCGCGTTGAAATTCGCTATTCACTGTGGTTAATTGTTTTAGTGGACGTAATAGAGTCATCATAGCGGTAATAACAACAGTAAAGGTACCTGGCGTTAAAGTGTTCAGCATCTCTGGACTGGATGCCATATATAAAACGCTTGCCAGTGCAAATGAGGCGATAATTTGAATCGTAGAAACACTTAATACACTGGTAGAAACCATCTTCATTTTTTGCTGACGGTTATTGTTATTGATTTTTAAAAATTCTGTTTTTTCTTTATCTTGCCCACCAAAAGCTAATATTACTTTATGGCCAGAGATCATTTGCTCCGACTGACGAGTTACGTGTCCCATCGCTTGTTGGATACGTTTTGAAATTACTCTAAAGCGCTTAGTCACATAAGTAACCACAATCGCCACAAAAGGTACTAACACTAATATCGCAATAGACAACTGCCAACTGTGGTAAAACATGATAGTCATCAGGCCAATAACAAAGGCACCTTCACGCACCATAACCAATAATGCTTTACTGCAAGCATTCTCAAGTTGTTCTGTGTCGTAAGTGATTTTTGAAATTAAACTGCCTGTGGAATTGGCATCGTGGAAGCTGACGGGTAAAGACATAATTTTTTCATACAGTTCCTGGCGCATATTCATCACAACATTAGAGCCAACCGAGCCTAAGCCGAAAGTAGCCATAAAGTTAGATAACCCTCTCAGGACAAAAACCACAATGACGAATATTGGCGCGTAAGCTAAAACCTTTGAACTTTGCCCAGTAATACCTTCGTCGATGAAAGTCTGTATTTTTGAAATGAATAATGCGTCGATTGAGGCATTGATCACCATACCTATAATGGCAAATGCAAAAATAAATTTAAACGGTTTAACGTATTGAAGTAAACGCTTAAACGTCTTTGGTTCTTTAACGATTGCGGTAGTGTTTGCTGAATTCAAAAATAGCGCCTTTTAAAAATTTAAACAAAGGAATTGAGATGACTGCGTATTCTACCGTATTTTTGATGTAAATCTAAAAGGATTTTGTTTTTTCCAAAATGGCTGCCAATGATCCAAATAACCTGTAACGATAACGCCACTTTTTGTTGAGTTCTGGTCTGTCTGGGTAAAGACAACTTCTAGCATTCCTTGGGTATTTGTTGAGTACTGAGTTAGTTGTGGCAACCCCCTCTGTGGTGATTTACCTTTCGTATATTGAGCATTCAATAAATCAAAACGGTCAATCACCTCAGTTGTTGGAAAACCAAATCGATTATTTACTCCTGCACTATGAAATACAATCTCTGGCGACACTGCATTTATAAACGCCTGAGCAGATGAATATTTACTGCCATGGTGGGCGGAGATAATAACGTCAGACTCTAGGTCTATTTTTGCTTTATTGTGCATAGCTAATAACCTACGTTCAATTTTACTGGTTATATCGCCGGTTAATAACACCCTACTATTGGTGAGTTTGTCGGTAATTTTTATCACGCAACTGCTGTCGTTTTTAGATAACTCGTTTTTATTTTTATTTTTATTTTTATTTTTAGTCGTTTGTTTTGAAAAGGAATGATTAAGCCTTGGCTGCTCAGGCCATAACATGGTTATTTCTGTGTTAAACCACGTTAAGGTTTGAGGTTTACAACTTTGCTTTCTTGTTGCTATCCAACTTGTATCTCCCAATACATTAATATCACCTGTATGGTCGCTATCATTATGGGAAACAACAATATGCGCTACATCGGTAATACCTAAACCAATTAACATAGGTTTTACCACAGCTTGGGTGGCGTTAAATCCCGATGGATATACCGGCCCTAAATCATAAATAAATGCAGAACTGCCCTGCTTAAATAATACCGACGTGCCTTGCCCTACATCGAGTACATACATAGTTAACTTAGGTTTAAACTGAGTAATTAATGATGAATGCCACGGATAAAAACTTAATCCCACAGGTAAAACTAGCAAAACGCTTAATACTACTTTGCTAGCGCGACTTCGATTCAGTACATACACAGGCAATATCAACACAATACAGATAATTAATAACCACCATGACCAAACACCAAAGGCAAAATCAATCCAGTAATGAAATACAGAGTAACGGCTAAACATATTAAGTAATGGGCTAAGCACCGCATCCGCAAATACAAATAAATAGTGTAACCAGCTAATGTCGAGCAAAGCTCCTACCGTCCCGACAAAAATACTCGGCACTAATATAAAACTGAAGATAGGAATGGCGATTAGGTTGGTTAATACGCTAGATACTGAAACGCCACCAAACCAGAACAGCACAACAGGCATCATCCAAACAGTAATAAACACCTGAAACTTAAGCAGATAAATAAATCTATTTGTTACATTCCTAAATATCGGAAAAAGCTTATTTTGCCATAACTGCCATTTAAGTGAATCTTCAGGGTTAGACTCTTGCTCTTGTTTGTCGCTGCTGGTAAATAGCGCCTTGATAGATTCCCTTTCTACAGAAAAATTTTTTATAGACAGCTCTTTGATAGACAGCCCAGTTGAAGACTCCACTTTAACAAAAGGGACTTTCTGGATAAATATAACGATGCCCAATACCGCAGAAAAGGTTAACCACCAAGCTGCCGTTAAGGGTGAGAAAGGATCAATTAACAGGCTAAAAAACGCGACTAACAATAACAATTTGATCTTATTAATATTACTAAAGGTTAAGTCCAACAGCGCCCATAATGAAACAAACAACCCCGCTCTTGTTGCCGACACAGGAAAGCTAATTAAGCCGATATACGACCATAATAAAATTAGCGTAAACATGGTTAAATATTTATGATTTAGATGAAGCCGCGTTAACGTCAGCCAGCCTTTTGCCACTAATTTTAATAACCACTTTATCACTAGAAAAATAATACCTATATGCAGTCCCGATATTGCTAATAAGTGGCTAATGCCCATGTGATTATACAACTCAAACTGTTCATTGGTGATTAAACTGCGATTGCCTAAACCAACCGCTAACATAACGCCCTGGCTGTTTATTCCTTGAGTTGCTTCGATTAATTTATTAACTGAGCCTTGCTGCAGTAGATTTTGTTGTAGAAATTTAAATTCTAATGGTTGTTGCTTTGAAGGATTTAGCTGTGTCGGATTTAGCTCTTTTAAAGATGAATGCGAATGAATTTTTTTAATACTGCCAGTCGCAATAAAGCCTTTTGAGAAAACCCATTGATTGTAGTCAAAACCAAATCTATTTTGATAACCATGCGGCTTAGTTAATTTGATGGTCGCGGTAAGTAGATCGCCTTGTTGTAGTAACAGCTTAGGTTTAAACCAACTAACTCTAAGTAAAGTTGGAAACCAAGACGACTTTACCGGCTCCCCATTTATGGTTGCTACTTTTATAGTGAACATTAACGATGGATTATTTTGCTTTTTAACCACCACCGAACTCACTTGTCCTTGTACATCAAATGTTTGAGCCTGTGCCGTGACAAAGTTGTTATTAAAATGGAAATTAGACATGGCCATTAAATAAATTACACCTGCCATAAAGCCGCTTATTATTGTTAAATAACCAAAGCTTTTGTGGTGTTTAAATCTAAACGACAAACTGTTTTTAGTGCTAGCTATGGTGGTAACAACCAAAAAAAAGCAGAAGATAATGACGAGTATATTTAACGGCAATAGCACAGGTGAAAATAAGGCCGCGATGTCACCGACCAAAAAAGCGAATATCCACCGTTCCATGGTTGCCCCCTATTCTGTTGAGTTATAATCCTTAACATCGTCAACTTTTGTGATCAAAGAAATTATTTATTGTCTATTTTAAACAACAAATTTAATTACAAATCCACCAAATTAAGGTAAGTTTAGCCCAATATTTTTCATGTTCTAATATTATGGTGAAAACCTTAATTCCTACCTGCTTAAGTAAGTGTTAATAATGCCTAGAAAATTAATTAAACGGTTTTTACCGGATCATCAAAAAATCAAACAAAACCGAGCCATCAATATGTTTGGTACCTTGTTACATGACGCAAATTTATGGCATTTAAACCGTAAGTCAGCGCGTGGAGCGTTTGCTATTGGTTTGTTTAACGCTTTTATACCTGTTCCTTTTCAAATGTATTTATCCGCTCTCGGCGCTATTGTTTTTAAAGTAAACTTACCTTTATCCGTTGGTTTGGTTTGGATCAGTAACCCACTAACTATGCCGCCTTTATTTTATGCTTGTTATAAACTGGGTGAGTGGATCTTAGGTCCAACAGGCCATGAGTTTGCCTTTGAACTTAGCTGGGACTGGCTTGTAACCAGCTTATCTACCATAGGCCCAACCTTTTTGTTTGGTTGTCTAGTAGTTGCAACAACTTGCGCAATCATTGGATTTTTTGGAATCGATATTTTATGGCGTTATTCCGTTGCTAGAGCATGGAAAGACCGACAAACCAAACGTGAAAACCAAGCAAAAAGCGAATAAAAAACTCTGCGCTAAATTATTTCTTTGGGTTTATTTTATTTTGTTAACCATCTCTAATTTCAGGATTTACAATGACACAGATTACAATTACAACACCAGATGACTGGCACTTACATTTTCGCGATGGCGACATGCTTAACGAAACCGTACCGGCAACAGCTCGTTGTTTTCAACGTGCCGTCGCTATGCCTAACTTAGTACCTCCTGTTACGACTGCCGACATGGTGTCTGAATATAAACAACGTATTTTAGCGGCTCGACCTAAAGACAGTACGTTTGAACCGGTTATGACATTATTCTTAACCAACAATACCAGCTGCCAAGATATTATTGATGCCAAAGCAGCAGGAGCATTAGCCGCAAAGCTTTATCCTGCTGGAGCAACAACCAACTCAGACGCAGCCGTAAGTGCTTTAGATGGAATGTTTCCTGTTTTTGAAGAGATGCAAAAGCAAGGCATGTTGTTGTTAATACATGGCGAAATGACAGCACATCATATTGATATATTTGACCGTGAAAAAGAATTCATTGATCAAAACATGACTCGTATTGTTAGTGCATTCCCACACTTAAAAGTCGTGTTTGAACACATCACCACAAAAGAAGCGGTCGAGTTTGTACTAGCCGCAGGCGACAATGTTGCTGCGACTATTACGCCTCAGCATTTGTTATTAAACCGTAACGACTTATTAGTTGGTGGTGTACGTCCTCATTATTATTGCTTACCTGTATTAAAACGTAATATTCATCAGCAAGCATTACGTTCCGTAGTCGCAACTGGTAGTAAGAAGTTTTTCCTAGGTACTGATTCCGCCCCACACGAGAAAGACAAAAAAGAAAATGCCTGCGGCTGTGCTGGTTGTTACAGCGCTTGGAGTGCAATTGAATTGTATACGCAAGTGTTCGATGAATTAGGTGCGCTAGATAAGCTAGAAGGCTTTGCATCACATAACGGTGCAGACTTTTATGGCTTACCACGCAATTCAACAAGCATTACTTTAGTAAAAGAAGACTGGGTTATTCCAGCTGAAGTCACCTTACCAAACGGCAATCCAATTGTGCCATTTTTTGGCGGTGAAACTTGTGCTTGGAAAATAAAAGACTAGTTCTTCTTGTTCTTAATGCATTTAGTGTTTACGTAATGTCCCGTCCTAAAATACAAAAAAGCCGAGGTGTTAATCACCTCGGCTTTTTTATTTTTTACGCCAATTAATGTTAAATCTAATTAACTAAAAACCAGAGTTATTAAGGCTGCAATCCATCGTCATTAATTGTCCAATTATAAGTATCTATAATTGATTGACGAGCGGCTTGACTTGAACTGCTATACGTTGCACTTACATCAAAAATTAAATCAGGTTGTAGTATTTGTATACTCCACCCGTTTAACAATGCATCGTAATTATCTGTAGATAATCCAGAAGAGTTAAGCATATTTATCATAGTTGTAACATTTGACACATCCCAACTATCTAACGGTTGGTTAAATGCAGTAGTACCTGAAAACATAGATTCCATATCAGTCACATTTGACACATCCCAACTATCTAATGGTTGATTAAATGCAGCTAAACGATGAAACATAATTGACATATTGGTTACCCTTGAAACATCCCAACTGTCTAATGGTTGATTAAACACTCCCGCTCCTGCAAACATTCCGGACATATCTGTTACATTCGATACATCCCAACTATCTAATGGCTGATTAAATGCAGCAGTACCGCCGAACATCCATGACATATCTGTCACATTAGATACATCCCAACTATCTATAGGTTGATTAAACGATTCAGCGAGTTGAAACATAAAACTCATATTTGTCACATTAGATGCATCCCAACTATCTATAGGTTGATTAAATTCAGCAGCAACATAAAACATTCCGGACATATCGGTTACATTAGACACATCCCAGCTGTTTAATGGTTGATTAAATACAGCAGCATTGAAGAACATCCATACCATATTTGTCACATTAGATACATCCCAACCATCTATAGGTTGATTAAATGCAGCAGCACCATAAAACATAACTGACATATCCGTTACATTCGATACATCCCAATGACTGATATCAGTATTGAAACTACTCGCCCCATAAAACATTGCATACATACTTTCGACATCAGATAACACAGGTGCATCAGTAGCGTTTATTACTAAGTTATGAGCTCCCCTAAACATATAACGCATGCTACTCCACCGAATATTCCCCCACTGCTCAACAGACATTAACTTGTCAACACTACTATTTTCATCATTATACATATGAGGAAATATCCCAGTAATAGAAACCGTATAAGTACCAGCTGTGCTATAAATATGGGTTACAGAATCAGTTTGATTCTCATCAATTTGACTACCATCCCCCCAATCAATTGAGAAGTCATAGTAAGTATTAAAAGAATAGATAGGGATTCTAATACTTTGATTGGACTCCGTAGTTGTCCATGTAGTAATAAATGGAATAGGAGCAAAAACATTAACTGTTCTTGTTGCAACAGTTTCATTGCCTTCACTATCAATTAAGGAGAAGGTTACCGTGTGCTCACCTAATATTGATGTGTCAATATTACGGCTATCTCCATCTGTGAAAACATAGAAGTCCCCCCCTTCATCATAAACCATAGCTCCAGCATCAATGTAGTCAAAACCTTGAGGCCAATCAACGATAAGAGCACCATTAACAGTAATAACGTAACCTACAGCATTCCCAGCCTCTACTTCCTCTACTACATCTTCGCTGGACCTATCATCGCTGCTACACCCAGCTAAAATAAAAACAGTGGATATAATCAAAGCACTACGTTTGATTAGATCTAACATTTGAAAATTTATTTTAGAAAATGATAAAACATTTGAGGATGAGTTTAGATTTGTGGATAGAGCTGAGTTTATTGGTATTAATCTATTTCTGAGGCGGCTTAACATAACGTTCCTTATTATAAGCATTTAAATATCTAAATTAATTCTAACAATTACTTTCCATCAAGGTTAGTTTTTATTTGTAAAGGTTTTGATTTGCTATAAGCATTTTTATCAGGCTGAACTATAAAACATATAAATAGACAGATTAAGATAAATTTACGTGTTCTGATTCTTCAAGTTATTGTATTCAATGATGTGAGCTGCAATCGTTATTAAAATACTTATACGTTACTGACTGTATTAGAAATCCCACACCAGTGCATTAATTTAATACACCTTTAATTCAAAAAAAACGCCAACGATCTGAATATAACGTTAAGAACTTTGTTACCCAGTAAAATACAAAAAAGCCGAGGTACTAATCACCTCGGCTTTTTTGTGAGTAATACTTAGAGCACTTTTAAAGTGTATTTAATGTATTAGCTAATTTACTCAACTGTAATTTCACGTGTTGCCGTTGATGTATTTCCAGCTGAGTCTGATGCAGTGTACGTTAACGTATAGACACCTAATACACTTGTATTTACAGAGCCTGATGTTGTAACCGCTACAGCGCCATCTCTGTCGTCTACAGCATAAGCATAAAGTTTTAAATCACTGTATTGAGAGACTGTCGTTATACCTTCATCCCACATAGTAATTGAAGGGCCTGTACTATCAGCTGTTTCGGGTAATTCCCCATTATCAAGGATATACCAATTATAATTATCCATGATGTATTGATGGGCTGCTGCACTTTCACTGTTATAATAAGCACCAATATAAAATGTAATACTTGGCTGTAATGTTCTCAAACTCCAGCCGTCCAATAACTGTGAATAACTCTCCGTCGATAACCCAACTGCACTTAACATATTACTCATATCAGTCACATTAGAAATATCCCAATCACCTAATAACTGATTAAACCCCAAAGCACTACTAAACATTCCTTGCATATTGGTGACATTAGAGACATTCCAACTATTTAATGGCTGATTAAACACAGGAGCATAAAAAAACATTGCATTCATATCAATTACACTAGATACATCCCAATTATTTAAAGGTTGATTAAAAGAAACAGCTCCTGAAAACATCTTCTTCATATCCCTCACATTAGAAACATCCCAATTATTTAAAGGTTGGTTAAATGCATCTGAACCACTAAACATAGACGACATATCGGTCACATTAGAGACATCCCAGTTATCTAATGGTTGATTAAATTTTCAGCGGAAAAGAACATACTCGTCATATCCGTCACATTGGAGACATCCCAATTATCTAATGGTTGATTAAATTTTTCAGCTAAAAAGAACATGCTCGTCATATCCGTTACATTGGACACATCCCAACTGCTAATATCAGCATTAAAACTACTGGCATTTGAAAACATCCCCCCCATATCCGTTACATTGGACACATCCCAACTGCTAATATCAACATTAAAACTACTGGCATTTGAAAACATCCGCCCCATATCAGTTACATTGGACACATCCCAACTGCTAATATCAGCATTAAAACTACTGGCATATGAAAACATATAACTCATATCAGTTACATTGGACACATCCCAACTGCTAATATCAGCATTAAAACTACTGGCATCTGAAAACATATAACTCATATCAGTTACATTGGACACATCCCAACTGCTAATATCAGCATTAAAACTACTGGCATTTGAAAACATTGAACGCATATTACTTACGTTAAACAATATAGGAGTATCCGTTGCGTTTACGACTAAATTGGTTGCACCATAAAATGAAAGCTCCATATTCTCCCAGTGAGTATTTCCCCATTGTTCCACTGAAGTCAACTTGACATTATTTTCTCTATCAGTACCGTATGAGCTTGAATACAAATAAAGGAATCGCCCTAAAATAGTAACTGTATAAGTTCCAGCTACATCATAAATATGAGAACTATCACCTGTTACATTAATTTCAACCTCGCCACCATCCCCCCAATCAATTGAGTATTTATAACCAGAACCATTGGTTCTAATTTTAATCTCTTCATTTTCTGAGGTTGTTGTCCATGTAGTAATAAATGGTGTAGATGCCACCACGTTAACCGTTCTTTTAGTGATAGTTTCATTATCTTCAAGATCGACTGCGGAATAAGTAACGGTGTAAGAACCTACTGTCGACACATCAATATCATTTGTTTGAATGAGGGGGGTTACACCATCTATATCATCATAGGCGTCAGCACCAAAATCCTCGTAGTCAAAATCTTGAGTCCAATTAATTTCATTTTCACCGACTAAAGTAATAACTGGCCCAATACCGTCGTTTGTTTCAGTTTCAACAACTACCACATCTGGTATTACCTCAACAATATCCTCACTCAATTCCTCGTCACTACCGCAGGCAGTTAAAACAAAAACAGTGGATATAATCAAAGCACTACGTTTGATTAGATCTAACATTTGAAAATTTATTTTAGAAAATGATAAAACATTTGAGGATGAGTTTAGATTTGTGGATAGAGCTGAGTTTATTGGTATTAATCTATTTCTGAGGCGGCTTAACATAACGTTCCTTATTATAAGCATTTAAATATCTAAATTAATTCTAACAATTACTTTCCATCAAGGTTAGTTTTTATTTGTATTTATTTGTAAAGGTTTTGATTTGCTATAAGCATTTTTATCAGGCTGAACTATAAAACATATAAATAGACAGATTAAGATAAATTTACGTGTTCTGATTCTTCAAGTTATTGTATTCAATGATGTGAGCTGCAATCGTTATTAAAATACTTATACGTTACTGACTGTATTAGAAATCCCACACCAGTGCATTAATTTAATACACCTTTAATTCAAAAAAAACGCCAACGATCTGAATATAACGTTAAGAACTTTGTTACCCAGTAAAATCACAAAAGCCGAAGTGTTAATCACCTCGGCTTTTTTATTATTTACGCCAATTAATGTTAAACCTAATTAACTAAAAACCAGAGTTATTAAGGCTGCAATCCATCGTCATTAATTGTCCAATTATAAGTATCTATAATTGATTGACGAGCGGCTTCACTTGCACTGCTATACTTAGCACTTACATCAAAAATCAAATCAGGTTGTAAAATTTGTAAACTCCACCCATTTAATAATGCATCATAGTTTTCTGTAGATAATCCTGAAAGACTAAGCATAACGGCCATATTGGTTACATTTGACACATCCCAACTATCTAATGGCTGGTTAAATGCAGTCGCACCAGAAAACATACTTCTCATATCCGTTGCACTAGATACATCCCAACTATCTAATGGCTGGTTAAATGCAGTTGCACCAGAAAACATCCTGCTCATATCTGTCACATTAGAAACATCCCAACTATCTAATGGCTGGTTAAATGCAGTTGCACCAGAAAACATAAACGTCATAGCTCCCAGATTGTATTTACCAGATGATAAATTTGACACATCCCAACTATTCAACGGTTGGTTAAATGCAGTCGCGCCTAAAAACATAAAGGACATATCTATCACACTAGAAACATCCCAACTATCTAATGGCTGGTTAAATGCAGTCGCACGAAAAAACATACTTGTCATATCCGTTACACTAGATACATCCCAACTATCTAATGGCTGGTTAAATGCAGTTGCACCGTAAAAAATCCCGCTCATATCTGTCACATTAGAAACATCCCAACTATCTAATGGCTGGTTAAATACAGTTGCACCTTCAAACATCCTGCTCATATCTGTCACATTAGAAACATCCCAACTATCTAATGGCTGATTAAATGCAATTGCACCGTAAAAAATCCCGCTCATATCTGTCACATTAGAAACATCCCAACTATCTAATGGCTGGTTAAATGCAGTTGTACCGTAAAACATATTCTCCATATCTGTCACATTAGAAACATCCCAACTATCTAATGGCTGGTTAAATGCAGTCGCGCCTTTAAACATCCAGCTCATATCTATCACATTAAAAACACCCCAACTATCTAATGGCTGGTTAAATGCAGTAGCACCAGAAAACATACTTCTCATATTCGTTGCACTAGATACACCCCAACTATCTAATGGCTGGTTAAATGCAGTCGCACCAGAAAACATCCTCCACATACCTTTCACATTAGAAACATCCCAACTATCTAATGGCTGGTTAAATGCGGAGGCTCCTTCAAACATAGAGTGCATATATGTCACATTAGAAACATCCCAACTATCTAGTGGCTGATTAAATACAGTTGCACCTTCAAACATCCACCTCATATCTGTCACATTAGAAACATCCCAACTATCTAATGGCTGGTTAAATGCAGTTGTACCGTAAAACATATTCTCCATATCTGTCACATTAGAAACATCCCAACTATCTAATGGCTGGTTAAATGCAGTTGCACCGTAAAACATATAACCCATATCTGTTACATTAGTTAACACTGGTGTATCTGTCGCATTTATGGTTAAATTATTTGCGCCATAAAAGGCTGCTTTCATACTACGCCATGGAGTATTCCCCCACTGCTCTACCGACATTAAACGTTTACGATTTAGCTCTGCCGTAATTAAACATATATGATTTAGCTCTACCGGCACCGGCATTAAACATTTACGATTTAGCTTATCAGAACCTAAAAGATATAAATGCGGAAATGCCCCAGTAATAGAAACTGTGTATGTACCAGCGCTTGCATAAACATGAGTAGCATCGCCTGTTTGGTTTTCTTGTACAGCACTTCCATCACCCCAATCAACTAAATAGTTATATCCACTTTCAAATGTAGGGATTGTAATCGGCTCATTCGCCTCAGTGGTTTTCCATGTAGTAATGAAAGGCGTAGCTTCTAATATATCAACCTTTTGAGTTACAGATGATGCTTCATTACCTTCACTGTCTATGGCGCTATAGGTTACTGTATAACTACCTACGACTGTGTTATCTATATCATTTGTCTGGGTAACCGTGACATCATCATCGTACTCATCATATACAGTAACCCCTAAATCTTCATAACTATAATATTGCAGCAGCTCAACAGATTTATCTCCCACCAAGGTAATGATTGGAGCCGTTGTATCAACGACCGTTACTTGACGTGTTTCAGTGATGGAGTTATCACTACTATCTGTTGCTGTGTAAATAATTAAATAAGAGCCTAATGAAAGGACATCGACGCTACCGTTTACTTCAACGGTTACACTACCATCAACATCATCTAACGCAGTTGCACCTAATTCCTCGAATAGGGAATTGTATTCTAAGGTTATTTCATCAGCACCATTAAGCGTAATAACTGGGGGAGTTGTATCTGCTGTGCTTTCTGTATCTGCGTCATCACCACACGCGGTTACAGATAGCAATAATGGGAGAATAAATAATGCCCGGAGAAGTGATTGTTTAATATTAAATTCAGCAAAAGGGTTTGCTAATATTCTCTTTTTATTGTCCATAATAAATCTCACTTCCTGATGGTTTTATCATAATTTAACAAATTAATTTCAATTGATATTAGCATAATACTAATTCCAAACAAATTAATATTATGGATTTTAACTTGCTGATTTAATGTAATTATAATGAATGTACACCCTAATAAGTTTGCTTTTATACGGCTTACCACGTAATACCAGCACGATTACCTTAGTAAAAGAAGATTGGGTTATTCCAGCTGAAATCACCTTACCAAACGGCAATCCAATTGTGCCATTTTTTGGCGGTGAAACTTGTGCTTGGAAAATAAAAGACTAGTTCTTCTTGTTCTTAATGCATTTAGTGTTTACGTAATGTCCCGTCCTAAAATACAAAAAAGCCGAGGTGCTAATCACCTCGGCTTTTTTATTTTTACGCCAATTAATGTTAAATCTAATTAACTAAAAACCAGAGTTATTAAGGCTGCAATCCATTATCTTCAAACGTCCAATTATAACTATCTTTAATTGATTGACGAGCGGCCTCGCCTTTATCGCTATAATAAACGGATGTAGTTAAAAATACCCCACTTTGCAAAACTAGCTGACTCCATGCAATTAACATATCGTCGTAATTATCAGTGCTTAACGCTGACCCATGTAGCATATTTTTCATATCCTTTACATTAGATACATCCCATGCATTTAATGCTTGATTAAAAGCATCTGCATTAAAAAACATCCTTGACATAGTTGTGACATTAGAAACATCCCAATTATCTAACGGTTGATTAAAAGCATCTGTATAGCTAAACATAAACGATATATCTGTTACATTAGATACATCCCATGCATTTAATGGTTGATTGAAAGCCTCTGCAAATGAAAGCATATTTGACATATTTGTAACTTTAGAAACATCCCAATTATTTAATGGCTGATTAAACTCACTTGCATAAGAAAACATATCACTCATATTGGTTACATTTGAAACATCCCAAGTATCTAAAGGCTGGTTAAACTCAGTTGCGCCATAAAACATATTCTTCATATCTGTTACATTAGATACGTTCCAATTCTCTAACGGTTGATTAAAATGAATTGCTCGAGAAAACATATCACTCATATTGGTTACATTTGAAACATCCCAGTTATTTAAATCTTGATTAAATACTGTTTGTAATAAAAATGAGCTAGTGCCAAACATTAGATACATATTTGTTACACTGGATACATCCCAACTATCTAATGGTTGGTTAAATGCGGAGGCTCCTTCAAACATCCACTTCATATCGGTCACATTAGATACATCCCAAGTATTTAAAGGCTGGTTAAACTCAGTTGCTTTAGAAAACATAAACGACATATTTGTAACTTTAGATACATCCCAATTATCTAACGGCTGATTAAACTCAGCTGCATTAGAAAACATATAACTCATATCTGTTACATTGGATACATCCCAATGACTAATATCACTATTAAAGCCCTTAGCATAACTAAACATAAGGCTCAGACTTTCAACATTATACAACACTGGAGCATCTGTCGCATTTATGACTAAATTCTCAGTACCTTGGAACATTGACTCCATCTTGTCCCACTTTATGTTCCCCCACTGTTCAACTGATGTTAATTTATCCATATCAGAATCAACACCTTCGAAAAGAATGGTGTTTGGCATGTACGAGAATATTCCAGCAATAGAAATTGTATAAGTACCGGCTTCGGCATAAATATGAGTAACATTACTTTCTTGATTAACCTCCATTGCACTACCATCTCCCCAATCAATTGAGAAGTCGTAATCATAATAGTCATGCTCATCTGTAGGGATTGTAATACTTTGATTGGCCTCCGTAGTTGTCCATGTAGTAATAAATGGTATTGGGGTATATATATTAACCGTTCTTGTTGCAACGCTTTCATTGTTTTCACTGTCACTTATAGTGTAAGTAACTGTTTGAGTACCAACAACTGATACATCAATATCAGTCCCATTCAGGAGATAAAACTGATCATCAGCTTCATCGTAAGAGCTAGCTCCTGAATCTCTGTAAATAGCACCTTGCGGCCAATCGACTTCAAGTTCACCATTTACAGTAATAACAGGACCTATTCCATCCCCAACCTCTACTTCTACTTCTTCGTTAGAGCTATCATCGCTGCTACACCCAGCTAAAATAAAGACGGTGAATATAATAAAAACACTACTTTTGATTAGGTCTAACATTTGAATATTTGCTTTAGCAAATAATGACCAATTTGAGGATGAGTTTAGATTTGTAGGTAGTGATGTATTTCTGAGTATATTAAACATAACGTTCCTTATTATAAGCATACAAATATCCATTTAATTTAACGATTACTTTACAACAGATTTTGAGTGCGATTAGCGATTAAGAGTTATTTTACTCCTCAACAATAACATATATAAAATAGAGAGATAATATAAAATCATGCATTTTATTACGTAACTCACTCATTTAATTATATTAATATAATACGATGTCTATACTGGTAATAAAGGTCTGCTACTTAAGTTTTAAATAAAAAAGTCATCCAATTAAATCAAAAAAGCCGAGGTGTTAATCACCTCGGTTTTATTTTGTTACAGCTTGATATGTGATCAATTGAAAGTCAGAGTTGTTAAGGTTGTAATCCACCATCATTAATTTCCCAATTATATGTATCTATAATTGATTGACGAGCGGCTTCACTGGCACTGCTGTAGTAAATACCATCAGCTCCAAATTCTACTTTTGTTTGTAAAATTTGTGCACTCCAAGCATTTAATAATGCATCATAGTAGTATGTAGATAACTCTGAATTACTGAACATATTACCCATATCCTTTACGTTAGACACATCCCAATCCCCCAAAGAGCTACCAAATGCAGTAGCACCTGAAAACATAGATGACATATCCATTACATTTGATACATCCCAACGATTTAATTCCTGAGAAAATATAGTAGCTCCAGCAAACATAGATGACATATCCGTTACATTTGATACATCCCAATTATTTAACCATTCATTGAACGCGCTAGCACCACTAAACATACTTGACATATCTGTCACTCTTGATACATCCCAATCATGTATTGGTTGATTGAACGCGCTAGCACCACTAAACATACTTGACATATCTGTCACTGTTGATAAATCCCAGTCATTTAATGGTTGATTGAACGTGGTAGCACCACTAAACATACTTGACATATCTGTCACTGTTGATACATCCCAGCCATTTAATGGATGGTCAAATGCAACAGCGCCTTCAAACATATGACTCATATCCTCCACATAAATTAACACCGGAATATCTGTCGCATTTATGACTAAATTTATAGCGGACTTAAACATATACGCCATGCTACGCCACTGAATATTCCCCCATTGTTCAACCGATGTTAATTTATCAATATCATCGTTATTTAAATTATTCATATGAGGGAATATTCCAATAATAGAAACCGTATAGGTGCCTGCTTCGTCATAGATATGGGTTACAGAATCAGTTTTATTCTCATCAACTTCACTACCATCCCCCCAATCAATTGAAAATTTATAATTATAACTTCCGGTAGGAATCGTAATTTCCTCATTTGGGCTAGTGGTTGTCCACGTAGTAACAAATGGAGTAGGAACAAGTACATTAACGTTTCTAGTTGCCAACCTCTCATTACCACTACTGTCTATTGCTTTGTACGTTACGGTGTAACTACCAATTACAGAGGTATCTATGTCATTAGTTTGAGTAACAATGACGTCACCATCATATTTATCATATGCAGTAGCTCCCAAATCCGTGTAGCTATTATTGGGAAGTAAATCAATTGTGTCATTACCAATTAAAGTAATTTTAGGGGCGGTTGTATCGACAACCATAATCGGGCATTCCACAACTGTAGAGTTACCACTGTAATCTGTTGTTGTATAGGTAATTATATATGTGCCCAAGGTAAGAGTATCTACACTTCCCTCTACCACAACGGTTAAAAGATCATCTTCAAGGTCAACAGCACCAGCTTTCGGTAGAGTATAATTCTTTGTATTATACTCTACTGTAATATAATCTACTGTAATATAATCTACTGTAATTCTACAACCGCCATTGATGATAATTACTGGGGGGTTTGTATCTGATTTTTCATCACTGCACGCCGTAATTAAAAATAATATTGCCAGAGTTGAAAGTGCTCTAATAATTGATTTTTTAAAGCTAAACTCAGTTACAAACGTTGTTAACGTTTGATATTTATTATTTATACTCTTTTTATTCATTAGATATCCCTTTCTTGATGCGCTTATAATAATGAAAGATTTATAGTAACATTAACTACTTTAATAAATTAAAACCTTAGCATAAGACAACAACCTCACCAATAGATTTTTTAAATTCCTCTTTGTTTTTATGGAGTTAAGTAGATTCAACCAATATAGATTAAGCTATAAAAACTTTTATTCCGATTAAAACTAATCTAATTACTATAATTCTTTCTTATGTAATAAACACCTGTTATCATTCAGCGAACACGTGTACGCTGAAAAGGTATTTATCTATGAATGATCAAGATATAAACGATTCAAACATCCCGAACCCTAATGCTAGTTATTCAATTAATGAAGAAATAGCTAACTCTGTTAGCCATGGCATTGGGGCGTTATTAAGTGTAGCTGGATTAACCTTATTATTGGTATCCGCCAGTGCAATTGAAAACACAGCGTTATTATTTAGCTATATTGTTTATGGCCTTAGTTTAATGAGCTTGTTTCTAGCTTCTACGCTTTATCATGCCTTTAGCCAACCGCAAATTAAAAAGCTATTTAAGCTATTTGATCATTGCGCTATTTATCTATTAATTGCAGGAACCTATACCCCTTTGATGGCAGTAACGCTAGGCGGTACATTAGGCTTTACTATGCTAGCGATTATTTGGGCATTAGCATTATTGGGTATTGGCTTTAAAATGAAGTTTGGTTCTCAATATAAAATAATATCCCTTGGCACTTATTTAGGGATGGGCTTTATTGCGTTATTTTTTGTTCCAACCTTATATGACGCATTATCTCATAACGGTTTTCTGTTCTTGGCATTTGGTGGGTTAAGTTACGCTTCTGGTGTGTATTTTTACGTGAATAAAAAAATACCGTTTAATCATGCTATTTGGCACCTATTTGTTTTAGGTGGCGCTATCAGTCATTTCTTTATGATTTACTTTTACGCGTAAAAACATCAAAAAAAGCTGAGGTATTAACCACAGCCTTATTATCTTCTACAATCTTCAATATGTTAAATATAAACTAACCAGAAATTAATTCTACAGGTGACAGTTTTGACGCTCTACTTGCTGGATATAAAGTAGCAAAGTATGCAATAACAAATGCCGTTACCGACACCACCAATACCTGAATAAGTTCTAATTCAGTTGGCAAATAATCAATAAAATACACTTCTCCATCTAACGCTTTAACGTTAAATAACTGTTCAATAACAGACAGCAATTCTGGGATGGACAAGGTTAACACGACACCCCATAAAATCCCCCAGGCTATGCCTTTAACCGCTGTTAACATTCCCATCATTACAAATACACGCTTTACGATAACAGGGGTTAAGCCCATGGTTTTTAATATACCAATGTCACTGTGTTTTTCCTGGATTGCCATAGTCAATGACGACACTATGTTAAAACAAGCTACCGACATGACTAGTACCATCACTAAATACATGATGTCTTTGACCATCACAATATCGTTATAAACATGGCCGTTGGTTCTAAACCAATCTAAGACATAAACATAATCGTGTAAACTGCTACCAATTTGACGCCCTAGTACTTGTGCATCAAATGGGTCGTTTAACCCTACTTTAACGCCTTCAGCCTGTTGTTCTGTCCAACCAAATTTTTCTTGAATAATACTTAGCGGCAAATAAACTTGGCCGTAATCCATTTGCCCACCCAATTGATAAATACCAACCAGGTTTGCTTTTAAGTACTTTGGCGCTGCCAGTTTGCCGGAGACTGACGTATTGGGGATAAGCAATTCAATGTCATCGTGTAACGACAAACCTAATTTATTCGCTAATCCTTGACCAATCACCGCTTCTACTTTATTTGCGTCTGCTGATGTTACGTCGGTCAATTGTGCTGCATTTATTCCAGTAGTGGCGACTGTAACAGCATTAACTGGTTCTTGAGTTAGCCAATGTCCTGCTTTAATATATTTATGGGTCGCATTAACGCTGGTTTCTAATTTGGCAGAAACACCATGGATGATCACCGCTTCCAAATCATTTTGCTGTTGCAGCATGGCATTTACTTTAATGTAAGGTGCAGCCCCTATCACATTCGGGTTTTTCAAAATGGCTGCTTGGGTTGCATGCCAGTTAGGTAAAGACCCTTGCACAGCTTCAAATTCAATATCTGGAACCACAGCTAATAAAGAGCTTTTTAACTCTCGTTCAAAACCATTCATTATTGACAAGCCAACAATCAAAGCGGCCACACCGACACTTATGCCTATTTTTGATGCGCGGTTAATAAAACGAATGTATTTATTTTGAAACGCAGCGTGATAATAACGTTTGGCAAACGTAGCCGCGAGCTTAAAAGATGGACTGATCAAAGATGAGCTTTTAATAGAATCTTTTTTAATAGATGAAGGGCTTATAATTGGCATAAATAGCTTAACTTATTAATCCGTCGTCGAGTTTGATCACTCTATTAAACCGAGCAGCCAACTCTAAATCATGAGTAACTACCACTAAACTTGTACCAAATTCTTGGTTAAGCTGCATAAACAATTTAAAGACATGTTCTGCATTTTCTTTGTCTAGATTACCTGTAGGCTCATCTGCCAATACCAATTTAGGTTTGTTGACCAATGCCCTAGCAATCGCGACTCGTTGGCGTTCACCACCAGATAACTGTGAAGGGTTATGATTCAAGCGATGCGACAAGCCAACCAATTCTAATAATTTGGTCGCTTCTTTATTGGCTTCTTGATTGCTCACACCTTTTATTAAAAGCGGCATAGCGACGTTCTCTACCGCGCTAAATTCCATTAACAAATGATGAAACTGGTAAATGAATCCCATATTCTCGTTTCTAAACGCAGCGCGTTCGGTTTCATTTAAACTGGTCACATCTTGTCCCAATATTTTAACGACACCTGAGCTTGGATTATCTAACATGCCTAATATATGTAACAAGGTACTTTTACCCGAGCCAGATTGACCCAAAATCGCAATTTGTTCGCCTTGTGCTATATCAAGGTTCACGCCTTTTAATACTTGCGTTGTCACCGTGTGTTCTTTAGATTTTGTATCTATTACATCGGCGTATTGCTTTACCACATTTTGGCATTCAACTAGCTTCATCTCTGACATTTTGTTACTCGTCTTATTATTCGTTTCGTTATTCATTGTAATTGTGGTGTTACTAATTTAGTGACCTATTACATTCGCTATTTTGTATTACTCATAACGTAATACATCTGCAGGCATTAACTGAGATGCTTTTTTCGCTGGATAAATACTGGCTAATAACGCAAGTACAATTGCCAAACTCACAATGTAAAATAACTTCATCCAACTAAAGTCAATTGGCAAACCTACACCGGCAACACCCAAAAAGTTAAGTCCTGTGGCATTCATAAAACCATTCAAATTTAAGGTTAAAAACGCACCTAAACCGCCGCCAAACAATGCACCTAAAATTCCGTTATACGCACCTTGAACAATAAATATATTTGATATGGTATTTTGTGTCATGCCTAAGGTTTTTAATATCGCAACTTCGTTCTGTTTTTTGGTGACCATCATCACCAGAGCCGACACTATATTAAATGCAGCCACACAAATAATTAAGCTCAACATAAACCACATCATGGTTTTTTCCATTTTCACTGCATCAAATAACTTACCGTGAGTGTCGTGCCAATTTTCTATTTTGTAATTTTCTGCTGGATAATACTCTGCCAACTTTTGCGCTACATCGTTCGCTAAAAACGCATCATTTAACACTAACCTTATACCTGCATTATCATTTGGTGGTTTTTTCATTAGTCGGTTTAAGTCTTGTGAGCGAACAAAAACAAGTTGTTCGTCAATTTCACTTTCAGTTTGAAACATTCCCACAATAGTAAACGTACGTTGGGATGGCATGCGCCCTATTGGCGTGTAATGGCTAGTTCCGCTGATCATTAATCTAACTTTATCGCCAATCCCCAGACCATATTCCATTGCTAAATATTGACCGACGACGACACCGTATTTAAAGTCCAAAAACTCAGACCAACTACCTTGCACTAAATGATTGGTCACACCTAAAGGGATAGAATCGTCACCGCTAATACCTTGCGCCATTACGCCTTTTAAATCTGACGGTAGCTGCATAATAGCAACCGACTGCACCAAAGGAAGTACTTGAATAATTTGCGCATTAAACGGCGCATTTTTAGTCACCGCATTAAACTGTTTAACCTTTAACGCCGCGTCTTTTTCTGATTTTGGGATGGATGTTTTATTTGATGAGTCATTCTTCGCTTGTATGATCACGTGCGGAACGGCACCTAAAATACGCTCTTTCAAAATACCTTCAAAGCCATCCATCACTGACATAACAAGAATTAAGGCCAGCACACCTAACGCAATGCCCGCCATGGAGAAAAAGGAAATAAAGCTAATGAATTTGCCATCTTTGGCTGCTTTTGAATAACGTAAGCCGATTTGTAAACTAATTGGGAGGTTCATGTAGATTCTATTTAGTTGATTAAAACTTGAATTTAGTTAGGTTGATTTTGCCTAAGCAGATAAATATTTTATGTAATTACTATATTAAATAATTATTAAGCTTCGATAATATGGTTTTCATTGCTAAAGTACAAGTTAATACCAATCGCTAACTTGCTAGAATATAACGTAGAGTAAAACAATGACTGACCAAGACCTAGAGCTGTTTGAAGAGTACTTCCAACTAGAACATCAAATTCCAGTTAACATCAAAGATGGCGGTACTTGGAACACAATTCCAGACATGGATAAATTTGACGCCATGATCCCAGCGGCATATAAAATCGCCTCGGAAATGCAAGGTTTAGAACAAAGCATGTTGCGCCCGTTACGACAACTTGGCGACGCTATAGAACCTTTAGCAGAATACTTAAAAGCCCAAAGTCGTAAAATAGACTTAATGATGAGCTACGTATTACAAAGCCAGGATGAAGACGATATCAAATTTAACGCACACTCTTATGGCGGTGGCGGTTTTGTATTCCAATCTGAACAAGAATTCACGTTAGATAATTGGATACAATGTAAGTTATTTTTTAATGAAGAAGCGGCGGCTGTTTTCTGCTTAGGTAAGATTGTAGAAATACAAACCGTTACTCCAAGCCAAGACGAATTAGACGGTAAAGCACAAGAGAATAAAACACCGGCCACTCCATACATTTATAAAGTCGTTTTCCACCGCATCCGTGATGAAGACCGAGAAGTGGTAGTAAGAGCGTCGCTGCATCAACAATCTAAGTTACTGTTGAACAAAACTAAGAACCGCTCAAATAAGTGATCGTTTCTAGTTTTCGTTTCCAGTGTTCGTTTCAAATAGTTAAGAGCTATCTAGTTAAGTGCTATCTAATTAAAAGCCCATTAGTTTGTACTAATCGGCTTTTAATTAATGAACCAGTCCCATTTCACTATTAGTATTTACTTATTTGAAATTTGTTTGATATTAGCTAGTTATTCTTTCATCAAATCACTAACAAATTCATCTGCCGTAGAATAAGTTCTGCCACCTAAATTGCCATGAGTACCATCTTCAGACCACAGTCCAACAACGCCTTTAACCGGATCATCTTCACTAAAACTTAATGTTTTTTCGTAAGTATAAAAATGGTAACCCTTATCACCCTTTTTAATTAAGACAAAAAAGCAATTTGTAAGTGACTTAGGTGTTGGAAAAGTAATCAGTGCGGCATCATGTTCAGGATAATATTTACTCGCCATTCCAGTTGCATAGTCCGCTGATATTATTTCAGCAGCAATACTTTGAAGTTTGGCCAAGTCCCTTTGCATCAAGTCAGCAAATAGTAAATCTCCACTAACACTGTCATAAGTTAATTCCGGTAATAACCTATGCTGAAAGTAATAGACCTTTTGAGATTCTGGAACTTCAGGTGCTTTTTCCGCAGACTCTTTTGTTTCTAATTCTAGGTTAACAGTATCAGCCAAAGGCTCAGTTGGTTTAGTTACTTGCGTGCTACTACAAGCACTTAAGGTTAGAACTAAAACAAGAATAAATAACTTCATAAACAATGCCTTTTTAAAAATATACATTTAATTAAAACCTAATACATAACAGAGACACTACTCTAGATTAAAACCCGCTAACTTTGTAGATCTATACTTCGTTATTGCTCGTTTTTCTCGATAGCTTTATATTTGAAGTTTTAGAATCTATTGGGATTAAAGATGACACAGATGACCATCTTAAATAGCCAATACAAAAGCAAACTAGGATATCCACTAATTGACAACTAAGCAGCTGACGTTTAGTCTGCCGCAATAAATAAAATGATGTATTTAATACTTTAAATGGATATGAAAACTATGATGAAAAAAATTATCGCAACTTCTTTATTAATTTTTACTGCTGCAGGCGTTCAAGCAAAAAGTACAGATCAAATTGGCTTTATGAGCGATTATTTATTCCGTGGTATTACTCAAACGGATCACGGTTTTGCCGCTTACGCCCAAACAAAAAAAACCACTGGAAATGGCTACGGTAAAATATCTTTTATCAATATTGATGCACCAGACAATGCTGAAGGCATTCCTGTGCAAATGGATGTGAGCTTTGGTTACAACAGTAAATTTGACGGTTTTAACATTGACCTAGAAGTGATCACATATAACTATTTGATTGACTCGAGAAGCGATGAGACTGAATTTAAAATAGGTACGTCTCTTACTCATAGTTTAGACATTGCTTTATATCGTGGTATTAAAAATAAAACCTTATACGCTGAAATCGTTTATGAGAAGTTTTTAACCAATCGTTTATACCTAGATGCTCATGTAGGTTACGCAACTCAAGATGACTCAGACGACAGCGCGCTTGACGCACGTGTAGAGTTAGGTCGTGACTTCCCAGAGTTTTACGGCATTGATATTTATGTAGCCGCTGACTTTATTACCGACACAACTCCGTATGGTAATAACAGCGACCAAGATGACTCTGAAGTTAGCTATGTTTTTGGTGTGCGTAAAAACTTCTAAAAATTCTGTAGAGCCATTACCTGAATAAGACTCAAGCCGATTTAATGTTATTAACGTTAATCGGCTTTTTTGTTGCTATTTTTATAGCGTAAGCAAGCAGCGTAAGTGAAGGTTATACCAATTTAATTAATATAATTTATCTTGTGGTTCGATAGCCCAAACCGCTTCATCTAACACTGTGTTTATATATTTGTTACCGACTATGTCGTAAATAAATATAGACACTAAAGTCCGTTTTCTTATGGCATCCCACTCAGTTACGCCTTTAAATAACCCAACTCCAGAAACGATTAAATCTAAATACCCATCTCTATTTACATCTACAAACTGATGTTTAAGTAAGTGATCTTGAAAAATAGTTCCATCATTATGTGAGTCGTACGTGTGAATATAAAGTCCACCAATATTAATACCACCATCACCACGAGAGGTAATACTAAATTTATAAGGCAAAGAAACACCACCACCAATATCCAGCGAGCCTTTTAATTCTTCGTAGGGGGCAAGTTTTTCCACTAAAGCGTAATCTATAATTGCAGCTGGCTCCTTTGATAAAGCATCAAAGCTAATAAGTGCTGCAACCAGCAATGTTAACGTTTTCATTTAGACCCTTTTAAAACAACGGTTATATCAGAAGGCAATCTTGTTGAATAGTCTTCTGATAATTCTAAAAAGAAGTTACTCTTTATTTACTTTTTCTATTGATAACAGATATTTACCACTGTTTCCAGATCTTTCCTGTATGCATTTACCGCATCAGACATCCTGTTTATTTAGATTTTAGTAATTGAATGCTTTGACTTTTATATTCTGCAATGTAGAGAGATAAATTATTCTCAATTGAGATAAAAACGATGTAGTTTAGTCATCTAAACAAGTCTGTTTGTGACAAAGAGTGATTAGGAAAATTTCGAGTTTGCGAGCTGCGAGTGGCGAGCTAAGAAATTAGCTCAACAGAAGATCAATAATGAAGTACGGATTGATGTGCGTATAAAAGCTCCATCATTGAGTTAATGTAAACTATTTCTTAACTTTTTTATGTTGTGAACAAGGCAATACATTTGCCATTTACTTTATCTTGTCGACGTAGCGCGGAATCAAAATGATCTGACCCCGTTGATTCTTTTCTTTTATTCTTTTTTTGCGTATTCTCGAACCAATTTCAATTTCGATTCAGCGAATTCTAATTGTGGTCGATACTTAAATGACCCATGGCAATGTGAGACATAGTTCTCAACGCTACTTTCTTTGGGGACATAGACTAAATACCTTTGCGTCGGGTATAAATCTAGACCGCAATTACTATAGGTTCTTAAAGATTCTACAGGGATAGCCGACTCTTTAAATGTCTCAATTGTGTTAAATGTTGCTTCAAGTACTTTGAGATACTCATCCTTCCGACTTTTATCTGTAATTGTAACTACTTTCAAAGACTGTACCTCAATAAGTAAAACTGCTTTAGCATCCCCAAATGACTCTTCAACAGACTTTAATCGACAAGAACAGCTTAAAGCATCATATGAGAACATGACACATATCAAAGTTAAGAATTGCAATATTTTCACATACCCTCCTACCCACATAAAACTTAATTTAGAGGCTTAAAATAACTGGCAGATTCATTGTGTTATAAAAATAAAATGAACATTCACTTTAATTTGAGCAGACATACAAGTCAATTAACTACTCACGAACCGTCAGGTTCGTTTTGCTTTTGCTTTTGCTTTTGAGTCTCCATCTAAATATTCCCGAAATAAAATAAGTTTTCCAAAATATGAGACAGGACGTCGAATAAGGGATGGTGTTCAGGGACGAATGTACATCCCGTTTTTGAGGATAAAACTTAATTTTATTGAGGATAAGAATATTGGTTAGGAGCGGCCTTTTTGGGTTACGTTTTTGGGCTGTTGCAAAAAGGTAACTTGCCGAGAGGCGAAACCTTAGAGTTAATTTAAATACGATGTAACAGCAATATAATTAAAGGAGTTCAGTTAAGTAAAATGTCATAGTAAAAATATAAATAAATCCCCCCACCTTTCATGGCCCCAACAAATAAAACACCCAAATAAAAAACATCACTCCGGGCTGATTCTTTTTTTATAACTCCATTCACGTTACACTAGCGGCAATATTGTCGTTTCAGTGGAATAATCAGTGTCTAATAAGGCTTCAACAGCGTCTTTGCCGTTAACAAAACTTACCAATTTGCCAATCCCAAAGGCCACGAGTTCAGCTAAGTCTGACAAGATATCCTGGGGACGATTGACGGGAAGCAGTAAAGCGCTAGCGATTGCAGAAAGTGCCTTATATTCAGACCGCGTAACGATAGTTATTACTGAAAGTACGCCAGCAGCCCACAGGCTTGAAGCTGAAATTGTTTCTTTGGTACCTGACGACTTTAAATTATTTACCTTCCCTGACTGGGAAATATTACCGTACGACACGTTTTCTCCGCATCAAGATATTATTTCACAGCGCTTATTAACTCTTTATCAGCTGCCTAAAATGACCAAAGGCATCGTTATTGTGCCAATTAGCACCTTGATGCATTTTTTAAGTCCAACCAAATATATTCAGGGTAATAGTTTTGTCTTTGCCGCTGGCGATACTAATAATATTTCGGCGTTAACCTTACAGTTAGAACAAAACGGTTATCGTCATGTTGAGCAGGTTATTGAACATGGTGAGTTTTCGGTTAGAGGCTCCATTTTAGATTTATTCCCAATGGGCAGCGACCAGCCTTTTCGCTTAGACTTTTTTGACGACGAAATAGATACCATACGTTACTTTGATCCTGAGTCTCAGCGCAGTAAAGACAAAGTCGAGTCTATTAACTTATTACCAGCTCACGAATTCCCTTTAGATGCCAAAGGCATTGAGTTATTTAGAAATAACTATCGTGAAGCGTTTACCATTAGAAATGAAAAAGACAGCTTATATAAGCTCGTCACCGAAGGCAGTTTCCCTGCGGGGATTGAGTATTACTTACCTTTGTTTTTTGACTCAGTTGCCACCTTGTTTGATTACTTTCCAGAAAATAGTCAAATCATTCAAGTTGGTGATATTAAGCAGCAGGCAGATCATTTCCTTGCCGATATTGAAAATAGATATGACAACTTAAACATTGACCCTTTACGACCTCTACTTGCACCGAGTCAGCTGTTTTTAGAAATTAATAAACTGTTTGCCCAGTTTAATAATTGGCCGTCAATTAAATTAGAAAAAGGGGTATTAACGAAAGGTGCTGGTAAGTTTAATGCCAATACCGAAGCGTTGCCAGACATCGCAATTGATAGCCAACTCAAATCGCCATTTAACAAGATCATCGCTTATGTGTTGGAACAAAAAGAACAACAAGGCCGGGTAATATTTAACGTTGAGTCTGCTGGGCGACGCGAAACCTTGTTAGAACTGTTAAAACAAGCGCAATTAAAACCAACTCAACACAGCAGTATTAGTGACTTTATCTTGTCAAATTCTGACATAGGTATAGTGATCACTTCCCTTGAGCACAGCTTTAGAATGCTGGCGTTAGTCGATAATAATTCTGTGCCTGTCACCTTTATTACAGAAACCGAATTACTTGGTGGCAGAGTCAGTCAGCGCCGTAAAAACAAGCGCACTAAAAACATTTCCACCGACGCATTAGTTCGTAACTTAGCCGAATTAAAAATAGACCAAGCCATTGTTCATATTGACCACGGTGTTGGTCGTTACCTTGGTTTACAAACCATAGATGCCGGCGGTATGGCAAGCGAGTTTGTCACCATTGAATATGCCAATGAAGCCAAACTATATGTGCCTGTTGGCAATTTACATTTATTAAGCCGTTACTCTGGTGGCGACACAGAAAGTGCCCCACTGAATAAATTAGGCTCAGATGCGTGGGAACGTGCTCGTAAAAAAGCCGCTGAAAAAATAAAAGATGTAGCTGCTGAGTTATTGGATATTTACGCTCAACGTGCAGCTAAACCTGGTTATGCATACAATTTGGATCGTGACGGTTATCGTCAATTCTCTGCGACTTTCCCGTTTGAAGAAACCGACGATCAACAAAGTGCAATTAACTCGGTTATTAACGACATGAAATCAAAAAATGCCATGGACAGATTGGTCTGTGGTGATGTTGGCTTTGGTAAAACCGAGGTTGCAATGCGTGCCGCTTATGTTGCGGTTAACGACGGTAAACAGGTTGCAGTATTAGTACCAACCACTTTGCTTGCACAACAACATTATGAAAATTTCTCTGACCGATTTGCCGACTGGCCAGTAAAAGTTGAAGTGTTATCTCGGTTTAAATCAGCCAAACAACAAACTGAAATTCTACAGCAATTAGAAAATGGTCAGGTAGACATAGTGGTTGGCACGCATAAATTAATTCAAGACAGCATTAAGTTTAAAGACTTAGGTTTATTGATCATTGATGAAGAACACAGGTTTGGTGTCAAACAAAAAGAAGCGATTAAGAAACTCCGTGCCGATGTGGACATATTAACGCTAACGGCTACGCCAATTCCAAGAACGTTAAACATGGCCATGAGTGGCATGCGTGACTTATCTATTATTGCTACTCCGCCGGCAAAACGTCTTGCGGTTAAAACCTTTGTGCGTACATACCAGCCTGAGCTAATTAAAGAAGCCATCATGCGGGAAACCAATCGTGGTGGTCAGGTTTACTTTTTACATAACAATGTAGAAACCATTGAGCAGCGCGCCAAAGAAATTGAAGCCTTAATGCCAGATGTAAGAGTAGTGGTTGCCCACGGTCAAATGCGTGAACGTGACTTGGAACGCATCATGAGCGACTTTTATCATCAAAGATACAATGTATTAATATGTACCACGATTATTGAAACCGGTATCGACGTACCGACAGCAAATACCATTATTATGGAACGAGCCGACCGTTTAGGTTTAGCACAACTGCATCAATTACGTGGCCGTGTGGGACGTTCGCATCATCAAGCTTATGCTTATTTATTAACACCACCGCCAAAATCAATTACTAAAGATGCGATGAAGCGTTTGGAAGCCATTGAGTCTCTTGAAGATTTAGGGGCAGGTTTTGCACTTGCCACACACGACTTAGAAATTCGTGGTGCTGGTGAATTATTAGGTGATGATCAAACCGGACAAATCCATACCATAGGTTTTACCTTGTACATGGAAATGTTAGAACAAGCGGTTGAAGCGTTAAAACAAGGCAAAGAGCTCACACTAGATGCCCTAACCTCAAAACAAACGGAAGTTGAATTACGCATACCTGCGTTATTACCAGATAGTTATATCCATGAAGTGAACATTCGCTTGAGTCTATACAAACGTATTGCAACTTGTACTAACGTTGATGAACTGAATGAAATTAAAGTAGAGCTGATTGACCGCTTTGGTTTACTACCGGATGCGGCTAAAAATCTATTTACCGTTGGTGAGTTTAGACAAAGAGCCCAGGCATTAGGTATTACTAAAATCGAAGGCGGCCCACGTGGTGGCAGCATAGAGTTTGGTGACAGTACCAAAGTCGACCCAGTATTTATTATTAGTTTAATTCAACAACATCCAAGTGTTTATAAACTCGATGGCGGGAACAAGCTTAAGTTTATATTAGAAAATAAAGATACCGAGGATAGAATAAAACTGATAAATTCGATGCTGAATGATTTTGAGCACAGATTAAAAAAGTAACACGGTATTAACCCATTATTAGATTAAAGGAAGTAAACTTGAGTCTGTTTAAGATTGAAGCGTTTAACGTAAATATGAAATTATTAGCATTAATGTCTGTATTGGTATTGGCGAGCTCATTTTCAGCCGATGTATTAGCCTTAAAAGTTGAAGCTGGACGCGTTCCAACGGCAAAATTAGTCGAAGGGATAAAGTCCCGCGATGGCCGTTGGTTTGAAGTTGAAATGATTGTTTTCAAACGCACCGATAACGTTAAATTACGTGAGCAGTTTTCTCAAAATGTAAAATCGTTAGTCGATGTTCGCCAGTGGGATCTTGTTCGTGAATTACTGCAACCTGACCTTTCTTACTATTTAACCGGTTTGCCTGAGTGCCATCAGGATAAAAACCCGCTTGCCGATGTAAAACTCAGTAAATTTTTATCTCCGTCTCAATTTTATAATCAGATGATGGCGTACCAGAGATTGATCAACGAAAAATGGCAGTTCACCAATGAATTGTGTTTGATGCCAAATGAATCTCTTGTGGGTTACTGGGATTTAGTCAATGATCTACCTCGTGTTGGTAGAAACAATTACACTCATGTTCCTTATTATGAAGTACCAAAAACAATTACCACAGGCGGTTATGATGACTTTCATAATGTGTATGTTATTGGTAAAAAAGATTTAAAACTCACAGCTCAATTTAACAAACTAGAAAGCAACCCGACTACCGAACCTATGCTGCATATTGGTTGGCGTCAGCCTGGTTTATCTAAACGTGATGCTCGACCTGTTTATATCATTGCAGGTAAAAACTATACCGATAAATTTAAATATGATGGTTCAGAAAAATTACCACCACTGTTGCCTAGTGAATTGGAGTTAGAAAGTCAACGTAATTTAGATGATGAAATTGATTTAGACTCACCATTTAGATACAAAAATAGCGTTCAGAGCTTTATGAGAAAGTTACAATCTGGTGCTGTGGTTGATTTTAAAAACAGAACATTAATCTATCCAAAACAACGTGAAATGCCTGCTGAAACTTGGCAAGTTGACGGTTTTATTAAAGTACATTTAGATCATTATTTATATATTGATGGTCAGTTTAACTTTAGAGAACTGAGCCAAATGAAAATAGACCCAATTAAGTTCTTAGCTCAGGTAACGAAAGATAAAGGCAGAACAAATGAACTGGATGACGGTTTAAGCTCACAGCAATCAGATGTGGATTCTTATGCTGAACTTGAAGCTGAAAACCCTGAAGATTTTGTCACAATTAATTATTTAAAAAATTATAACTTTAAACAAACAAGAAAATCTTACTCTGGCGATTTACATTATTTAGATCATCCTAAAATGGGTATTTTAATTCAAATTAGAAAGTATCGTCATTAGGAAAAGTTTAAAATCACAACCAAAACTAGGAATGTTATGGAAACCGACTTACCTATCACATTAAATATCAAAGGCTTATTTGAAGCTAATGATAAAAGCTCAGCGTTTTTGATCAGCAAATTAGAAGCTTGGTTAAACTTTAAAGCGCTAGGTGCCAATTGGTACGGTGATGAAACTTTGGTTGTGAATATAGACTTTACCATATTGCCAGAAAGCCAGTTTATGGACTTACAACTCGATACGGCAGACAATTGGATCCCAATTAATTTACCAGGATTAACCGCTGTATATAACCACGATATGAGCAAACAACACTTTAGCTGCATGGTCATGTTTTCTAACGACGAGTTAAGTGAAGCGATGAAAGACGGCTCAAAAGTAGAAAGTACTTTTCAGCTTAAACTAGCAGCTGCCGCTAATGTATTGGCCACTTATTATCATTTGCCAGCGCTTTAACTGATAGCCGTGATTTAAGAGATTAAAGGATAGTTATTATGTTCAAGCCGGTTACAAGCCAAGATGATATTAATCAAGTTGTTGAACTAGCTCACCTGATTTGGACTGAACATTACACGCCAATTATTGGTACGGAGCAAGTTGAGTATATGTTGACTCACTTCCATTCCAAGTCAGAAATTAGTAAACAAATCTCACAGCAAAACTATCACTTTTATCTAATAATCAACGATGATAAAGCGGTTGGTTATTGCGGCTTCCAGTTACAAGAAAACGACTTGTTTTTAAGTAAGCTGTATATTTTAAGTTCTCAACGTGGACAAGGTTTTGGTAAATTAGCCACTGACTTCATTATTCAATCGGCCAGAGATAATCATAAAAATAAAGTCTATTTAACCGTAAATAAACACAATCACGGTTCTATTAATGCCTATTACAATATAGGCTTTAACAAAGTCAAAGAGATATGTGTGGATATAGGTGGCGGTTATCAGATGGACGATTACCAATTGGAATTAGCTTTATAATCCCTACCTGCCCTATAAGGCTTAACAAGTTGTAACACTTACAACTTAATGTTGGCGTAAGTTAACTTTTTAACTGATTTAAGAACGATGTACCGTATTCCATTTTATCTAATTGGAATATCTCACAAATGGTTTGCCCCATATCGGCAAAAGTATCCCGCTTACCTAAGTTAACCGCTTGCATATTATGCTGATACACTAAAATCGGCACGTATTCTCTTGTGTGATCTGTGCCCTTCCAACTTGGATCGCAGCCGTGATCGGCCGTTATAAACAAAATATCGTCATCATTTAATGCCGCTAGTACGTCAGTCAAACGCGTATCAAAATATTCTAATGCTTGCGCATAACCTTTAATATCGCGTCTGTGACCAAAGTCTTGGTCAAAATTAACTAAGTTAGTAAAGATAATATGTTGCTCTGTTGACTGTGTGGTATCCGTCAACTGCTCAATGGTTTTATCTATTAACTGTTCAAGTCCTGTCGCTTTAATACTTTTGGTAATGCCTTGATGAGCGTATATATCTGCTATCTTGCCAATACTAGTCACTGTACCGCCTTGTGTGACGAGTTTGTCTAACATAGTTTCACTAGGTGGTAATACCGAAAAATCTCGACGGTTGCCCGTACGTTTGAATTCAGCGGCTTGTTCGCCTAAGAATGGACGTGCGATTACTCGACCAATATTATATTTGTCTAATAACTCGCGAGCGACTTCGCAAAAGTCATATAAACGTTGTAAACCAAAATGTTCTTCATGAGCCGCAACTTGCAATACACTGTCTACTGAGGTGTAGCAAATTGGTTGTTGATTCTGAATGTGTTGCTCACCGTGTTTAACTAAGATGTCAGTGCCTGGTGCATGACAATTTCCTAGAATTCCAGTTACTCCTGTTCTTGCGGTTAATTCGGTAATAAATTCTGTAGGGAAACTATTGGTTTTATCTTTGAAATATCCCCAGTCAAATAACACAGGAACGCCGGCCATTTCCCAATGACCGCTAGGTGTATCTTTACCTGTGGATATTTCCTGCATGTAACCGTATGCAGAAATTGGAGGAGTATTGCAGGGTAAGTCAATGTCTACATTGTTGGCTTGTTCACACGCTTTTAATAAACCGAGTTTAGCTAGATTAGGCAAATGTAGTTCTGGTGCTTCACCTTTTATAGAACGCTCTTGTATAGAAAGCTGTTTCATAAACTGATAAATATGAAAAAAAGTATTCGCACCAACATCGCCAAATTGCTCTGCATCTGCGCTACTGCCGATACCTAAACCGTCGGCAACTAATATTACAACTCTACTCATATGGCTCTGCTCATAACTGTACTCAATACATAAAGGTTTTTTATAAGTGTTTTTATCTATAAAGCTAAAGACTCTATATTAGACTTTTTCTCTAAACGGTCATTATGGACTCTAATTACCTGACCTTGATTAAAGACTCGGTTGGTATCAATTTGTTGTTGTTCGGATAAAAGCATAATAGTTGATGTTAGCTCATCGGTGTCAATAACCAAATAATAGCCAATAGACTTAGATTCAGTTTCTACTATATCGCCACTTTCAAAATAAAAACCTGGGTTGCCAATGGTCTCGAAGAGCCAACTTTTTGTCGCATAAGCACCGAGATAGTTATGCACGGCAGTGGCGTTAACGGCGATAGAAAATTGGGCTTGTGGGTTTAATTTAGTTAATGCTAATAACTCACGAAAGCGACTATAAACAACCGCATCTTCTGTGGTGAAGGGGATATGTTTTTGAGATGTAGTCAAAAGTTGTTGGCGAGAAAATAGCGTAGGGAATTGAATATCATTTGATAGATTCAAAATAAATTCATCTGAGTTTACATCGACTTGCCAATACCAATTCACCAGATTATTCTGCAACGCTAACCACCTAATAATAGAAAAATTTTTCGCAATTAATGTAACTGAGTTTTGCATGCAAAACCAGCCATAATCGCAACCACTAACTAAACTTGGAATTTAGTTAGTGGTTTCACTGATAGTGCTGTCACTGAGTTTACTATAAATTATTAACGATATTTTTTATTAGCTTAGGTCCCTGGTAAATAAAGTTGGTATAAACCTGAACTAAATTTGCACCTGCGGCTAATTTCTCTTTCGCGCTTTGAGCGTCATTAATACCCCCCACACCTATGATAGGTATTTCTTTATTAATGGAACGAATTTTAGTTATAACTTGTGTGCTCATGTCTTTTACTGGGTTACCACTTAAACCACCGGCTTCTTCAGCGTGTTTTAAGCCTTGTACCGCATCACGTGATAACGTGGTATTGGTCGCAATAATACCGTCCATTCCCTCAGATACTATGCAATCTACAACTTGTTCAATGGCAACTTCGTCCATATCTGGTGCAATTTTAACTAGCACAGGGACGTATTTATCATGTTCTTTAGCTAATAACGTTTGTTGTTGTTTTACCGCAGATAACAAAACGTTTAATGAGTCACCAAATTGTAAATCTCTTAATCCTGGGGTATTTGGTGAAGAGATATTTACCGTAATATAATCGGCATATTGATATACCTTTTGCATACAGATCACATAATCTTCATGACCTGTTTCATTTGGCGTATCTTTATTTTTACCAATATTGATCCCCAAAATACCTTTGAAATTTGCGCGTTTAACATTCTCAATTAAATTATCTACACCATGGTTATTAAAGCCCATGCGGTTAATTATGGCGTTTTGCTCTGGTAGTCTAAATATGCGAGGTTTTGGATTGCCGGCCTGGCCTACTGGTGTTACAGTGCCGATTTCGACAAAGCCAAATCCCATTTGACCAAATGCATCAATGCAATCACCGTTTTTATCTAAACCCGCTGCTAAGCCCACAGGATTAGGAAAAGTCATTCCGAGTACTTCTACCGGCTTGTCTTGTATTGTTTGTTTCCAAACAAAGCTAAGTGGTGTATTAGCAAATCGTTTAAAGTTTTTTAACGCAAATTCATGTGCCCACTCAGCATCTTGTGTGAACATAAACTTTTTTGCTAATTCAAATAACATGTCGGAACCCCGTTTGGATTGTATTAATAAAACTACTGATAAAGGTGCAGATAAAAGCACTTATAAAAGCACTGATAAATCGGACGCATAAAAAAACGCCCAACAAATAAATTCATGAGGCGTATTTTATAGAGTTAGACGATAAATTGTTAGTTAATTAACCGTCTATTTCTTGTCTATTTCTTGTCTCTTTCACGTTAAACGTTATAGAGATGAATCACAATGGTAACTTAGCAGCATAAGTTCACGTAATGCCACTGAGAACTTAGCAAATTCATGACTATCCGAGGTTTTAAACTCAGCTAACATTTGTTCCCAACGACCAATGATTCCGTTGAATTCAGCCATCCAGTTATCAAACATTACTTCGTCGTCATTACTGCCTTTATTAAAGTTCAGTACTGCAGATGTTAACGCACGTTGCTGCCAATCTAACTCTTCACGATAACTTGCACGAGCGAGTGCTTGCCAATGGTTACCAACAGGTTGATTAGTGATCTGTTCTAAGAACCAATGTAAACCAAGTTTAGCGCCTAATCTAAAGTAAAGTTTAGTCACTAAATCAACGTCTTTATCCATGCTTTGTGCAACATCAGCGATATCCATTGCTGAGAAGATAGAGCTTAATTGTGCGACATAAGCAGCGACTTCTTGCGGAGCGCCCTCTTGCACAAATTCGTTTTCAGCATCTTTTAATACCGTTGACTCAGCCTCGATTAAGTACTCAGGTAACTTAGTACTTAATCTATCAAATGTCGCTTTGTAGAAACCAATAGTATCTTCTAAGCCTATCGCTTTATTTCTATGTCTTAAGAACCAACGAGCTGTACGACGAACCGTACGGCGAACTTGATGCAACATTTCTGTTTGCAATTGTGCTGGGATCTTATTATCTAGCGCTTCAATTTGAGCCCAGTATTTTGGCAAGTTATAAACATCACGAGCCATCATGTAACAAGTGAGAATTTCTTCTACCGGAGCACCGGTTTCTTCTTTCATACGCTCAACAAAGTTTAAGCCCATGTCATTAACAACTTCGTTGGCTAACTTAGTCGCGATGATCTCTTTACGTAATGGATGTTTTTGGATCTGTTCTTTATATTCTTGCTGTAATTTCGGCGGGAAAGCCTCAATTAACATGTTTAAATAATATGGATTTTGATCAATTTCATCGGTAGCAAATTGTTCTTTTAACACCATTTTGCCATACGCCACTAATACAGCTAATTCTGGACGAGTAAAGCCTTGACCAGATAATTGGCGTTCAGCAATGTCTTCATCCGACGGTAAAAATTCAATTTCACGGTCTAGCTTACCACTTTTCTCAAGAGCATGAATAAAGCGAGTTTGTTCTTTTAGCAGACTTGCGCCTTTAAGCTCAGTAACCGAGATAGTATGAGTTTGACGGTAACAATCTTTTAATACAATTTCAGATACATCGTCAGTCATGTCATACAATAATTGGTCACGGTGTTTTTTGGTTAATTCACCTTCCGTCACTAACTGATTTAACAATATTTTAATGTTAACTTCGTTATCCGAACAATCAACACCACCTACGTTATCAACAAAGTCAGTATTAATACGGCCACCACTTAGTGCGTATTCAATACGACCTAATTGTGTCGCACCTAAGTTACCACCTTCACCAAATACTTTGGCTTTTAGCTCGCCACCATTAACACGAACTAAGTCCGTGCCACGGTCACCAACTTGTGCGTCACTTTCCGATTTAGCTTTAATATATGTACCAATACCGCCATTCCAGAACAAATCAACTTCCATGGTTAATAACCCACGGATTAATTCATTTGGCGTCATGCTGGCTTTTTTAGTGCCCAACATTTTTTTCATTTCTGGCGTTAAACTAATTGATTTAGCGCTGCGTAAGAAAATACCGCCGCCTTTTGAAATTAGCTTAGCGTCATAATCTTCCCAAGAAGAACGTGGCATATCGAATAATCGGCGACGCTCTGGAAATGATGTTGCTGAGTCAGGCGTTGGGTCTATAAAGATGTGCATGTGGTTAAACGCACCTTGCAAACGAATGTGTTCAGATAACAACATACCGTTACCAAATACATCACCAGCCATGTCACCAACGGCAACACAAGTGAAGTCTGTAGTTTGACAGTTAACGCCCATTTCACGGAAATGACGCTTAACCGATTCCCATGCACCGCGTGCGGTAATGCCCATTTTCTTATGGTCGTAACCAACACTGCCGCCTGATGCAAATGCATCACCTAACCAGAAGTTATATTCTTCTGAAATAGCATTAGCGATATCTGAGAATGTTGCTGTGCCTTTATCGGCAGCAACAACTAAATAAGTATCATCTTCATCGTGGCGAACCACATCTTTCGGTGGAACAACATCACCATGTACTATGTTGTCAGTTAAATCTAATAGGCCACGGATAAAGATTTTGTAACATTCTTGCCCTTCAGTGAAAAATGCATCACGTCCGCCATCAGTTGGCATTTGCTTACAAACAAAACCACCTTTAGAACCGTTAGGGACAATTACTGTATTCTTAACTTGCTGTGCTTTAACCAGTCCAAGTACTTCAGTACGGAAGTCTTCCATACGGTCAGACCAACGTAATCCACCACGAGCCACTTTACCACCACGTAAATGCACACCTTCGATACGAGGGCTGTACACAAAAATTTCAAATTTAGGTTTAGGTAAAGGTACTTCTGGAATTAATGAAGGTAACAATTTAAATGAGATGTATGGTTTGTCTGTCCCATCTTTTGCCGGTTGGTAAAAGTTAGTACGTAACGTGGCGTCCATTAAAGTAACGTATAAACGAATGATACGGTCATCATCTAAGTTGCCAACATTGTCTAATTCAGCAAATAATTCTTCTTTGGTCTTATCGTACTTTTTAACGCTATCTTTATTCGGCTTAAATTTATGGGTAAATAAAGTAACTAATTTCCCTGCAATTTCAGGATAGCGGTCGAAAGTAGATTCGATATAACTTTGTGAGAAAGTCACACCAATTTGACGCATATATTTAGCATACGCACGGATAATCGACGCTTGGCGGCCACTTAACTTAGCGCCTAAGATCAAACGGTTAAATCCGTCATTCTCTAATTTGTTATCCCACACAGCTGCGAAAGCTTGTTGGAACAACTTCTGAGTTTTCTCAAAGTCTGAGTTATCACCATTGGTTAATGTCATGGTGAAATCCATGATCCAATGCTCACCCGTTTCAGTGTCTACAGCATAAGGGGTTTCACCAATAACGCGTAGTCCAAAGTTTTCTAAAATCGGCAATACGTCAGATAAATGAATCGGTTCATCTTTATGGAATAAACTTAAACGAACGGCGTTTTTCTCAACCGCTTCTTGTGAACGATAAAACAGCATTTCTAACTTGTTGTCATCGGACAATTTTTCTAAATAGGTGACATCAACCGTAGCCGTTGATGGTAATACCGCTTCTTTATAGCTTCTAGGGAATGAGCGGTTGTAACGAGCTGCGAGCTCTTTACCTTTAGCGCCACCAAATGTTTTAGTTAACGCAGTTGCTAATCTGTCGTCCCATGTTTTGGCCGCTTCTATCAAATTACTTTCAATTTCTTTCACGTTAATTTCTACATCCTGATTGTTAGCATGAACAATATAGTGCGTTCTAGCTAAAGGTGACTCAGAAAAGTAAGTAGTGAATTCAACTTCACTATCACTGCCTATCGCTTCGCGTAATACTTCTTGTGTGTCTTTACGTAATTTAGTGTTGTAACGCTCACGACGAACAAACACCATACAAGAATAGAAACGACCATAAGTATCTTTACGAACGAAGAGCTTGGTCATATCGCGTTCTTGCATTTGCAATACGCCCATGGCGACTTCTTTTAAATGCTCATCAGAGGCTTGAATTAATTCGTCTCTTGGATAAGTTTCTAGAACATTTAATAACGCTTTGTAACCATGCGTTTCTTTTGCAAACGAGCTATTTTCAGTTATACGATTTATTTTTTCATTTAACAGCGGTATATCTTTTACGCTTGAGTTATAAAAACTCGCCGCATAAAGACCAACAAATCGATACTCGCCAACAACGTTACCTTCCGCATCTAACTTTTTAATGCCAATGTAATCTAAATAAGCTGGGCGATGGACACGAGATTGTGCGTTTGTTTTAGTCAATACTAAAAGGTTGCTAGACAATGCTTCAGTTCGGCCAGCTTGAGACAATTCAGATAACAATCTATCTGTGCTTGGTCTCTTTTTCATCAAGCCTAATGAGGTTTCATCTTTGCCTTTAACTAACGTGTCACCTTTAACTGCAGATACCGAATATTCGCGATATCCCATTAATGTAAAGTTATGATTGGCAATCCAATCTAAGAAACTTAACGTGGTTTTTACGTTGTCTTTATTAGCAACTTTTGATTTTTTGACCTCAGCAATGCACTGAGCCAATTTATCCTGAATAGGTATCCAGTCTTGCACGGCGATGCTGACATCACCAAGTACTGACGCCAATTCTTTCACTAAACTGTTTAATTGTTTCTGATCACTTTGGTGATCAATTTCAATTAAAAATACAGTTTGGTGATGCGTACTTGTGCCTGCTTTTAAGTCAATAAATTCAGATATTTCACCGTTTTTATCACGGTTCACTTTAACTGGTGTATGTAATAACAAATGAGGTGTAATTGACAGACGGTTTAACGCCATACGCACAGAGTCGACAAGAAACGGCAGATCGTTAACCACAATTTGCACTATGGTATGTTCTGACTGCCAACCGTTATCACCAAGTTCAGGATTAAAAACTCGAATAATAGGTTTGTCTTCAAATGCTTCATTAAAAGCATTAAATAAACTAAGAGATGCGCCATATAAATCTACGTCAATTCGTCTATCTAAATCGTCTGGCGCTATGTTTTCAAACAAGCGAGAGGCAAATTCTTCGACCAAGTGTTGACGTTTGGCGGGTAACTTCTCATTTATCAATTTGGCGACGTTCTTAAGGATCACCGATGAGGAATTACGTAATAAAGCCATTACTGTTTCCTTTTTCATTATACATTTATAGTTATATGTTGATTTGACGTATTTATTTAATATAAACAGCTTATATAACTGCTCGCATTAACAATTGCATTTAGTTTAGACCTATTTTCAAAATTAGAGAAGTAGATTCTAACTGGTAGTAACACCAAAGAATTCAAGAGATTAGTTGAAAAGGGAAAGATATGCAGAGGGTTTAAATAAAAAAGCGGCTTAAGGCCGCTTTTTTATATATTTATTCATAAATAATTCATTTAAAGATGTGTGAATTAGTTACCTTTTTACTGTCTATTTTTCTTTACGCCAAAGAACCGATGCTAGAGCTGGTAAGATGATCACCGCACCTAACATGTTCACCAAGAACATAAAGGTTAATAACACGCCCATATCCACTTGGAATTTAAGCGCTGAGAATGCCCAAGTACTCACACCAATTGCTAATGTTAAGCCGGTAAATAATACTGCACTGCCACGTTCTTTAAGAGCTAAGAAGTAACTGTGAGTTAGAGTGTTACCTTTTCTTAGCTCACCTATCATAGTAGACAGAATATAAATTCCGTAATCCACGCCAATACCAACACCTAATGCAATAACTGGCATAGTTGAAACCGTAAGACCAATTTCTAAATAGGTCATTAATGCTTGGGCTAATGTTGATACCACAAACAAAGGAAGAACAACTGCGATAGTGGCTTTCACTGAGCGGAAGCTAATTAAACATAAAATGATAACCGCGCCATAAACATACCAAAGCATTGGTACTTGAGCCGCTTCAACTGCTTCATTAGTTGCAGCCATAACACCCGCCGCACCAGAGGCTAATAAGAATTTAACTTGTTCTGTTTCCATCTCAGCTTTGGCAGCTTTAATTGATGAAATCACACGTTCTATCGTTTCAGCTTTATGATCTTCCAAGAAAAGAATAATTGGCATTACGCTACAGTTACGATTTAACAACCCCGTACTGGTTTCAATACGTGCTGTTGATTGAACTAAAGAAGAACTATTACGTGGCAATGAACGCCATTTCAAGTTGCCTTCGTTATAACCTGTGTTAACTACTTTTGCTACGGTAGATAAACTAATGGCCGACTGAACGCCTTGAACGTTACTTAAACGCCATTGGAATTGGTCAATCAAGTCCATAGTTGCATGACTTGTGCAGTCATAAGCTATGTCATCGTCTAAGTTGTCATCATGTATTTCGACAATGACTTTTAAGATATCCGTTGAAATAGCGTATCGGTCAGTAATTAAAAATGTATCTTGGTTATAGCGACTATCTTCATGTAAAGATGGCGCGCCCGCTTTCATGTCACCAATTTTCATTTCTTGGCTTTTCATCCAACCAAAACCATATAACAAAGCCGTGATCACTAAGATAATTGCCGTATTTTTAGGTTTGGTTACTCGAGACATTTTCTCCCATAAATGATCATGAGAATCTGCAGGTAATGCTTTAAAGCGTTTATCAAAATCTATGTATGACGCTAATACCGGCATTAAGAATAAGTTAGTGAAAATAATAACCGCCACACCTAAACTTGCTGTGATTGCTAATTCTTTAATAATACCAATATCGATTGTTAATAACGTTAAGAAGCCCACGGTATCAGACATTAATGCAATGCCACCAGGAATTAACAAGGTACAGAAACTGGCACTACAAGCCTGCTTAGCACTAAAGCCTTCATGTACCCTTTTGCCTATTGAATTTATCATTTGCACGCCATGGCTCACACCAATAGCAAAGACTAAAAACGGCACCAAAATAGACATAGGATCTAAACCAAAGCCTAAGCTATTTAACATACCTAGCTGCCATATCACCGCCATAATAGAACAAGCAATTGGCAAGATAGTTAATACGGTAGAACGGATAAATATCCAAACCATTAATGCGGTGATAACAATCGCAACGGCAAAAAACAGAACAACGTCTTTAGCCCCTGACGCAACATCACCAATCATTTTAGCAAAGCCAATGATATGGATTGATATTTTGTCGTTTTCAAACTTCTCTCTAACTTCAGTTTCTAACTGCTGAGCTAGCGCTATGCTATCTAATTTTTCGCCAGTCTCTGGATTAGTTTCTAATAATTGGCTAGACACCATGGCACAGGAATAATCGTCTGCAACCATACGACCAATAAGGCCCGCTTTTTCAATATTCTGTTTTACTTTCTGTAAGCCTGCTTTATCGGCATTGAAATCAGCTGGAATAACCGGTCCGCCAGCGAACCCATCTTCTACAACTTCAATAAAACGAGTTGATGGGGAATAAAGCGAAGATACTAATGTACGGTTTACACCAGGAATAAAAAACAATTGATCGTGGACTGATTTAAGCGACTCAAAAAACTCAGGGTTAAATATGTCGCCATTTTTGTCACACACAGAGATGTAGATGGAGTTTGCACCACCAAAGTCGTCACTGTGCTTAACATACGTTTTCATGTATTCATGATTAAGCGGTATGTTTTTGTTAAATGAGGCGTCTAAATGAATGTTAGATGCTTGATAACCTAAAACCAAAGTGATCGCGGTAAATACACCAATCACTATGGCGCGTTGTTTGAATAAGAACTTCTCTAAACTTTTTACAAACATCTATTTAATCTCTTGCTTTATTTGAAGTAAATTCGCTTAACGCGATTTTTTTAATACCAGCTTCCGTCGCTAAGTATAAGAACCCATTAAATACCACACCAGACATCACAGCTTTGCCGTCATCGAGTTCATAATCGTTAATATCTGTGTTATTTGAGGTATAAAAAATATTGCCAGAATTAGCAAAAAAATAAGTAACATTTTTGTAGTGATAAGCAGAATTTATTGTTGCTTTAACACCAGTATCTAATGCTTGCCAAGAGTCGCCTTGGTCTTCACTTTTGAATAGGTTGCCACGTAAACCAGCTAAGAACTGACTGTCGTCTACATTAATAATAGAGAAATAAGAACCAAAGTAGTCAGTTTCGATGATCTGCCAGTCTTCGCCATCCTTATCACTTTTAGCTAAAAAGCCAGCTTCGCCAGCAATAAATAGTTGTTCACCAACCACGTTAATATTATTAAAGTGAGGCAACATAAACTGTTTTTCTTTTTGGTAAACATCAGGTTCATATTCTTTCAGATCGTTTAAATACAAACGGTCATCTTCAATTAATAATTCGTCTTGAAAAGAGTCCTGCCAAGTTTGGCCTGCGTCGAAGGATTGTAAAAACAAACCATAAGCACCAACGGCAATAACATTGTCGCCAATTACTTTTACATCTAGTAAAGGTTTATCCAGCTCAGGTTGATAATTTGATACGGACCAGTTGAAACCACCATCCGTTGTTTTTAATAAAGTTGCATCATGGCCTGTTGCAAAACCTACTTTATCATTTTTAAAATCTACCGATGTTAATAATACATTAACTGGAACATTAGCTTGCTGCCATTGCTCTCCATCACTTGAAAGTAAAATGTGTCCGCGTTCACCTACCGCAATGAGGGTAGAGCCAGCAAGGGTTATATCAACCAATAAATTTTTTGAAGCAAGTTTTGATTGAATTGCGGCAACAGGAGATTGAGCTGTGACTGAAAAGACAGAACAAACAACAAGTGTATAAAACACATTTTTAATCGTTTTTTTCAACATAGGTGACTTCATAGATAAAATAACTTTTGATAAATAGATATGAATAAAAAAGAGGTTTGGGAATAAGAATAAATAAAAACGGTTGGCATAACCAACCGTCTTTTATAACAAAGAAGTTATCTACCTTCTCGTCTTAATGCTGCAGGTGTGTACATACGATCTGTTTGTTCAGTTTTGAAATCATACATATCTTCCTGATTATCCAAACCAATCGCTATATAACGACGTGAATCTAAGTCGTAATATACTTCTAACGTACTCCAATGCGTAGGTACTTCGTAATAGTTAATACCGTAAGCAACAGCTACACGATATAACTCATCACGGTTATCGTACATATCGGCAATAGAAACCTGCCAGCTATCTTCGTCGATGTAAAATACACGTTTTTTATAAACATGGCTGATACCATCTTTAAGATTAGCTTCAACTACCCAAACTCTGTGTTTTTCCCAACGAACAACATCAGTTGCTATATGGCCAGGCTTGATAATATCATCGTATTGTAATGAATTACTATGTAGTTTGTAGCTGTTATAAGGAATTAATACTTCTTTTTTACCTTTTAATGTCCAAGTGTAACGATCTGGAGCTCCGTTATACATGTCAAAATCATCGGTAGTACGTAAGCCATCAGCTGCAGATCCTGGTGCATCGTATGCAACATTAGGTGCACGACGAACTCGGCGTTGTCCTGAGTTATATGTCCAAGCTTGACGAGGTTGTTTTACTTGGTCCATCGTTTCATGAACTAACAATGCTGTACCAGCAAGACGAGCAGGTTCGGTAATTTTCTGTTTAAAACGGAATAAAATATTACTTTCTTCTAACGCAGCAGCAGTCGCATCTTTTTTAGAGTAATCAATTGCGATTGACTCATCAAAACCGATATACGTATAGTCGCCATCAGCAGTCGGAACAGCTTGTCCACCATGACGAATAGCTGAAGCACCACGGAAACGCAAAATATGGTTCCATATTACTTCTAGACCGTTAGCTGGAACTGGAAATGGAACTCCAATTGCTGCATTTTTAATACCGTTACCGTTTTGTACTAATTCTGTTTTAGTCGCATTAGCAACAGTTGCATCATAAACATACTTTGGGTATGACGCAGTACGACGACTTTGATAAACGTCTAACTTATAAGTATCAGGGTACGTTGCAAGCATTTTGCTTACGCCTGGTGTTAATAAGTCTTTGTACTGTGCTTTATTAGCATTAGTTACGGTATAAAGAACTTTATCTGCAGAGAAAGGGTCTGGGTGATGCATGCCCTCTTTATAACCAGCAGGTGGTGTTGTAATACCACCATTCCATGCTGGTATAGAACCATCTGCATTTGCAGCTCTTACTGCGCCCATTGGCGTTAATTCGCCAGTTAGCTTAGTCGCTTCTTGAGAACTAATTTTTGCACTCGCGCCAACTGATGCTAATGCAAAAGTTAAGGCCGAGGTCAATAAGGTGATCTTTTTCATAGTAAGTAACATCCCTTATAGTGAATATTTAATATTGAAAGAAACAAAGTCACGGTCTGCCATTTGGTTTACCGTACCTACGCCATCCCAAAATGCGTTATAAGCCATACCAAATGAAACGTTTTGGTATTCTACATCCATAGCCATGCTGATTGATTTTTTATCTTCATGGAAAAGGAATAATGGATCAGGTGTTACACCTTTAACATCATGAGAGAAAACAACTTTTGGTTTTAAGTTAAACGAACCAAATACACGGTTCAATTCACCCGCTAAAATTAAGCGATACCCCCAAGCATCTTGAGTTGGGAAATATGACTCAGTGTCTTGACCATCTTGTACGCCTGCAAGTATACCAGCTGCAACTTCATCAGTAGTTGCGCCAGAACGTGAAGTCCCTGGTGCATTAAAACGAAGTACGCTTTGATCTGGGAAGTCGTTAATTGTAACGTAACCAACTTCAGCAACACCATTTAAATTATCTAAACCAAATGTAGGACCAAATGATTGAATTAACGTAAATTGCGCTTGTACTGAATCAACAAGACAAAATCCTGTTGCAGTTCCGCCAGCTTGAACGCCACCAACAGGACTATTACAACCTTCTACGTCGTAATCGCCTAACTGAGAAACCCCAGTTAACTCTGGACGTATACCAGCATTAGCTAGCTGTTCAGGCATAGCGGCAAATAGCAATTCAATATCATCAATCTGAATCGGTTCATCTTGACGATAAGAAACTTCACCTGAAACTGCAGTTGTGCCTACGGTAGTATTGAAACTAAAGCCAAACAGCTGAATGTCTTCTGGGAAATATACAGCTGCTTTACTAAATGCATTTAGCGAACTGATATTGTCAGCTGTGATACCTTCAGACGCTATAAGACCTAAATCTGCAGCAATAGCAGCACTCGTAAAGTTAGACGCGCTACCTGATATTAATGGACGGCGGCTATGGTAATTTGTATAGTAAAAACCAAACTCGGTATAGTTTAATTCTTCAGCAAACCAACCTAATTTCAAACCAAATTGGCCTGAATCTTTAGCGTCTTCATCTAAGTCTTCTGCTCTTAATGCATATTTAGTTGGATACGATAAATAAGCACTGGCTGCAGTATCTGACCCTGATGAAATCAGTGGAGCCAACGCGTTTAAGTGATTAATTAACTCTTCGCGTCCCATATCTGGATTAGATGCAAAGTTTAACTGTACGTTACTGTTAGCACCGCCAGCTGCAATGAAGTCGTTGGTAGAGAAGTATGTACCAGTCGCTGCTAAGCGAGACTCTTGCGACTCGTATTGATAAAAGGCTTCTAAAGACAAAGTATCAGTTAAACCAATGTTGGCCCAAATCATACCTGTTGGAATAAATGCTTCTTTTAAGTCAGCTCCTGGTGTTTTTAGTCGAGCAACGTCAACCGCACCAACATTGATACCATGAGGTATTAATGTACTTTCACCCCAAGATAAAACTTGCTCACCTACTTTAATTGAAATTGGCGTATTACCAATTTCAAAATCAGCATAAATGTAAGCATCTAAGAAACGGAAGTCTTCACAAGCAAATTCTTTTGCTTCTGAGTCAGCACAAGGGTCAAAGCTTTTACCTGATACTGGATCTTGATAACCAATACCATCAACTGCAAAATCTTTGTAATACATGAAACGCACAAATGCACCGTAACCATCACCGTCGATAGTTAAGTCATGTAAACCTTTTATCACTTGTGAAAATGCTTCACCTGGATCGTAATTAAGGTTGGATAAATCACCATTGGTTGAGTAAGAGCCGCTGGTATTCCAAACGTCACTACTTGAATATTGTGGTGCGTAGCCTGCATAACCAGTCCAATCTAATTGTTGGTTATTAGACTTACCTATTAAACTAAAATCACGATTCTCGACACGGTATGCTGCACCCGCTGAGAAAGTTGAATCGAATTTTATTTCAAAGTTACCAAGTTCAAAAGTTGCTGCATTACCGCCAAAAGACTGCATAGCAATGATAGCTGATGCAATACTCGTAACCAGTGGTTTTAAAGCAGACTTTGTTGCCCCTCTAGACATATTATTCTCCCCTTGTCCTCTCAAGTTTATTTTTTATATTTATAAGTGAGGATATTAGGCTCATCGGATGAGCGTAATTATCCCAATAATTACACCATTTAACTAAGCAAGCAAGTGCTATGTTTAATTATTATTAGAGTAATTATTCCATTAAATACCGTTAGTTACTTAGTTTATGTAACGCCCTAAATTTATTATTTGCTTCTAATTCCAACTCAAAAAGCCCATCTATTCCGTTTGCTGTGACGAACGAGCGAATGTGCTCAGCCGGGAATTGAATTCGTTGCCCCGTTTGCGCGACAACTTGAATAGACTTATAAAATCCTTCGTAATACTGGCGGCATTCCGCCGGAGATAAATGTAAATAAAACTTAAATGTACGTGTCATAACTAACCTAGCGCTGAACTTACTTTCTCATACAAATCTTTTGATAGCTCTAATTTACTCAATTGAGTTAACTGTTGTTTCATTAAATCCTTTCTTGCTGGTTCATAACGTTGCCAGCTAAGTAATGGAGATATCATACGAGATGCTAATTGAGGGTTAAGTTTATCCATTTTTTTCAAAAAATCAGCTAAAAATTGATAACCTTTGCCAGATTCATCATGAAATTGCTCTGGATTATTCATAATAAATGCACCAAATAATGATCTAACTCGATTTGGATTTTTATCAGAAAACAGCTTATGCTCTGCCCATAATGCCATTTTTCCATAAACTTCAGCATGTGGAATTCGAGCGACGGCAGACGTCATTTTATCGAAAACTAATACATTATCCGTAAATTGCGTATCCATATCTTTTAGCAAATCATCCAGTAATGCTACCGAATACACTCTAGCAGACTCAAGCGCTGACACTTTTTCAGTCATGTTGGTCGAGTCTAAATAAACCTGCCTAATAAGACGTTCAACGTCACTGTTTTTGCTATGCGACAAATACGTTAGCAGTATGTGTTTCAATCGTCTTTGTGCCACACTTGATTGAATATAACCATCTTCAATGTTAGTTAAATTCTGTACCAAAGCATTAATCGTTTCAAATAACGACTCTATGATCTGCTGAGTTATCTCGGCTTTAACTTTTAAAATATGACTAGGATTTATCACATCAAAGGTTTCAGCAATACTGGTATAACTTGGTATCGTTAATAGTTCCGCTTTAATTGATGTTTCAATGTCGTCATTATTTAATACGTATTCGATAACTTCGATAAGCCCCTGTCTGCTCTTATCTAATATTGTGTCGCTCGCACCGTTGATTTGTTGTAACCATAATGATTGCATTGAGTCCCATCGACAAAAAGCATCAGATGCATATTTAACTATATGGATTAATTGTTCTTGAGTTAGTGTTCTTTGCACTTTTACTGGTGCTGAGAAGTTTTCAAATAACACCAACGTAACTGGCTCTGAACAATTAAATGTGAACATTTGCTCAGTTTTATCAAAGATAACCGTACCGCGTTCTAAACTACGACCATCACTATTGGCTAATAATTCATATTTAACTGGGATAACTAACGGTTTATTTTGTTCTGCTGCAGGACGTGTTGGTAACGATTGAGATAGTGTCAATTCTAAAGCCGTATCGGTTTGTTTTTCAGAAACAACAACGCTTGGCGTTCCAGCTTGTGAATACCAATTTTGGAACTGAGTTAAGTCCTTGTTATTTGCATCAGCCATTGCAGATACAAAGTCATCACAAGTAACGGCATTGCCATCATGACGCTTAAAGTACAAATCCATCCCAGCTCTAAAACCAGACTCGCCTAATAGACTATGCATCATACGGATAACTTCTGCGCCTTTATCGTATACAGTCACAGTATAAAAGTTATTCATTTCGATAACTTTTTCAGGTCTGATTGGATGTGCCATTGGACCTGAATCTTCGGCAAATTGCATTGTTCGCATCACATTGGCATGACTGATGCGCTCTATCACTTCACTGCCCATGTCAGCACTAAATTGTTGATCGCGGAAAACCGTCAAGCCTTCTTTTAAACTTAACTGAAACCAATCTCGACAAGTAACTCGGTTGCCAGTCCAGTTATGGAAATACTCATGACCAATTACCGCTTCAATGCCGTGGTAATCGATATCGGTCGCCGTGTTTAAATCGGCCAATACGTACTTACTATTAAAGACATTAAGTCCTTTATTTTCCATCGCGCCCATATTAAAGAAGTCGACAGCCACGACCATGTATTTATCTAAGTCATATTCTAAACCGTAACGTTGCTCATCCCACGCCATTGATTTAACTAACGACGCCATCGCATGATGACCTAAATGCAAGTTGCCTTTGTCGACAAACAGTTCTAAATCAACGGTTCTGCCAGACTGAGTAACAAACGTGTCGGTTAATAAATCAAAATCACCTGCAACCAAAGCAAACAAATAGCTTGGTTTCGGATGCGGATCTCGCCATTTCACCCAGCGTAGCTGTTTATTACTGTCGTCATCTTCTGTAACTAAACCTGAGTCGATAAGGTTACCGTTTGATAACATGTGTGGATAAAGTTCAGCATCGGCAAAAATAGTAACGGTAAATACAGATAAAACATCCGGACGGTCTAAATACGGTGTAATGCGTCGAAAGCTTTCAGCTTCACATTGGGTACAAAAAACACCAGCAGACTTGTATAAGCCTTCCAGTGCTGTGTTATTAATTGGATCGACCGTCACTTCAATTTCTAATTCAAACTCAGCTAAATCGACATCAATCTTTAATTGTTCTTGCTCAACGTTAAAGTCGGTTTGGTTACCGTTAATTAATACACGTAACACTTGTTTAACTTGGCAATCCAGAACTAATCCACGTGTATGTTCGCCATTACGTTTCATCTGCAACTTACTGCGAACTAAAGTGTGTTCATCGTCTAAGTTAAAAAACAATTCTGTTTCTGGAATAAAAAAGTCGGGAGTTTGATAATCTTTTAAGTATTTAGCTTCAGTTGTCATAACAATCACTTGCAGGAAGTTGAATGGTAAAAATACGCACGGTTAATGCGTACAGTTAATTGTGCATCGATAAAAAGTCTGATTCTTATCAATAAGTAGATGAGTTTTACTATAAACAGTCCAATTATAAATTTTCATTTATAATTTCTTATTTATAAAGCCCCATCTACTTACTAACTTTTATTTTGCGTCGACTAAGCTGCTTTGGTTTTTAAAATCTTAATACCCATGTAAGCAAAAGCAATGGCCATTACAGGGTTGATTAAGTTAAAAAATGCATATTGCCAATAATCTAGCGGGCTAACCAATAAAACACCGGCCATATACGCACCACAAGTATTCCAAGGAATTAATGCACTGGTAATGGTTCCGCCATCTTCTAGCGCTCTAGATAAGTTTACGTTATCTAAACCGCGACGTTCATATTCTTCTTTATACATACGACCTGGCATAACGATAGACATGTATTGATCAGCAGTGATTAAGTTAGTACCAAACGCAGTAAAAATAGTCGAAGTGATTAACGACCCCGTTGATTTCGCTTTTTTCAAAATACCTTGAACAAAAACAGCAAGCAAACCTACTTTTTCCATAACCGCACCAAACATTAACGCCGTCATGATTAGCCACGTAGTATTCAACATGCTAGACATACCACCACCACTGAGTAGGTCGTCCATCACACCATCACCTGTGGTAATAGAGAAGCCATCAAACATCGCAGTCCAAATAACGGATATTTGATCAATAACCAGACTGCTGTCGGCGATCTTAGTTAATAACTCTTGTTGGAAGATAAATCCCCAAAGAGCACCAATAAGCGCACCGATAAAAATAGATGGAAATGCAGGCAGTTTTTTTAGAGCCATGACCACAAGGAATACAAGAGGTATTAAATTGAATAACGAAACATGGTAATTCGCTGAAATAATAGTTTGCACACTATCAATCGACACATTTGCGCCGACTCGGTCTTCAGTGAAACCTAAAATAGTAAATAACACTAAGGTAATCGTAAACGATGGGACTGTGGTCCACATCATGTGGCGGATATGACTAAATAAATCACTACCTGCAACTGCCGGAGCTAAGTTTGTCGTTTCCGACAGCGGACTTATTTTATCGCCAAAATATGCACCAGAAATAACAGCACCAGCGGCAATCGCTGGATCGGCGCCAATACCATTAGCAATCCCCATCAGAGCTACACCTATTGTTGCAGCAGTCGTCCAAGAACTCCCTATACTCATGGCAACAATCGCACTTAATAAACAAGCGGCAACATAAAACCAGTCAGGGTTAAGGATTTGTAATCCATAATAGATAAGGGTTGGCACTGTACCTGACAACAACCAAGTACCGATTAAGGAACCTACAGCTAATAAGATAAAGATAGCACCCATGGAAACCGATATACCATGGATCATGGCATCTTCTATTTGCTTCCAATTCAAGCCGTTTTTTAAACCTATGATACTGGCAACACCAGCTGACATGATCAATATAATTTGGTTTGGACCAAAAGAGCTATCACTTCCATAAATAGAAACAGATACCGCTAATAACGCCACCAAAAATAGCACCGGAATAAGTGCATCAATAAAACTTGGAGATTTAACTGATTTCAAAACTTAAGTCCTTATAGACATAAATATGTGTGTAACCCAATCCGTTATTTATCACACATTAAATTTTAATTTACTACTATCAAAGTAAAAAATGAGTTCAAACGTATTAAAAATCAGAGGAGCCGTTTTAATATGAGCTTTTTAAAAAAGCTAAACATCCACTGAGATTTAGTTATTTTGTTTTAATACCAAAAAAGCAGCCTCTAGGGCTGCTCTTTGTTTAAACGTTTTGTTTATTTTGCGGCTTTTGCAAACTGCCCTGCAGAAATCAAATCAGATATAATTTGTGCAGCTTCTTCTAAGAATGGGTCTAACTTTTCCAATTCTTTCGGTGTATCGTCTTCTAACGATTTTACATTCTCTAGACCTAGACGTGTTAAACGTTCATTTAAGCGCGCTAAGTTCTTTATTTTATTTTCTTCTTTTTCAGCTAAACGTTCTTTTTCGTTAAGTGAAATAAAGTTACGGTCTTTTTCTTGTTTATATTCTGCAATATCGCTTTCTAAATATAAAAATTCAGGCTCAGACTTAATTCTTAAATTATGTCTTTGCGTTAGAGAATTAACCTGTGAACTTATTGTTGGCGTTGGCGAATATTGTACCGAGCGGATATTATCCCAAGGTAGCGCTGTATCCATTTGGCTTTCACCCCAATCAGATGACTCAATTGCAGATGGGAATAGAATGTCAGGAACCACACCTTTATGCTGAGTACTGCCGCCGTTAATACGATAGAATTTAGCAATTGTATATTTAACCGAACCTAATTTTTTATCGAAACGGTCATATCTTTGACCAAGCGGTTTGAACTGTTGAACCGTACCTTTACCAAAGGTTTGTTCACCAACAATTAATGCTCTGCCATAGTCTTGTAATGCGGCTGCGAATATTTCTGACGCTGATGCACTATAACGGTCAACTAATACAGTTAACGGGCCGTCGTAGTAAGTAACGCCATCGTAGTCGCCTCTTACATCAATATTGCCAACACTATTTCTTATTTGAACTACAGGGCCTTTATCTATAAATAAACCGGTAACAAGTGAAGATTCAATTAATGAACCACCACCATTGCCGCGTAAGTCGATAACTACGCCACTAACATTTTGATCTTTTAATTTTTTAATCTCAGCTTTTACATCAACCGAAACATCATTATAAAAACTAGGTACGGTGATCACACCGATTTTACTGTCTAAAGAACTAGTTACAGGTTCAAATACATGAGAATCAACCGATTTATCTTCTAGATATACCTTGTCTCTAATAATCACGACTTCTTTAGAAGCGCCGCCTATGTTTTCGCCACGAATAACTTGCAGTCTAACTTCGGTGCCTTTTTTGCCTTTAATTAATTCAACAACTTCATCTAAACGCCAGCCCACTATGTCAACAAAGTCATCTTTACCTTGAGCAACGCCAATGATTTTATCTTCTGGTTTTAGTTTTGCCGTTTTATCAGCTGGACCACCTGGCACTAAACTACGGATAACCGTATATTCATCAACAGGTTGTAACACTGCGCCAATCCCCTCTAACTCTAGATTCATATCTATGTTAAATCGTTCTGAATTGCGCGGTGATAAATAAGAAGTATGAGCTTCAATACTGCTTGCAAAGGCATTCATCACTAGCTGAAATGCATCTTCGCTTTGCGTTTGCGATAAACGACGCTTAGCATTGACATAACGTTTCGTTAACGTTTCTTTTATTTGCGGAATATCTTTACCAGTAAGCTTTAAGTTTAACGCATCGTATTTGGTTTTTTGACGCCAAAACTCATTTTGCTCGGCTAGTGTTTTTGGCCATTCAACATCTTCACGGTCATAATAAAAAACATCTTTTTTATCAAAGTCCATTTTGTCGTCAAGTAACTTAATACTATAGTCGTAACGCTCTATACGTCGTTTGATTGACTCTTCATAAAGATCAAAGGCGAATTGTAATTCACCCGACTTTATCGCGTCATCGAATTTATCTTCGTATTTAGCAAACTGGTCTACATCTTTTTGCAGGAAAATACTTTTATTGTAATCCAAGTTTTCAATAAACTTTTTATACACTTTTGCAGATAGTTCATCATCGAGCTTTGTTTTTTTATAGTGATACCTTAAAAACCATGACGAAATCCGTTTTGACGCCGCAACGTGCTGGGATTCCTCAACTAATTTTGGGGTTTCAAATGATTCATTTTCAATAGATGCACTTATTGAAAATGACATACATAACGATACTAATAAAGGTAACGTAAAAACACGCTTAACTATCTGCATATGGACTCCTATGCTTGGAAGATATTTTCCTTGCTTACTTTCATCACCATACCTGAAGCCAATTGTACTGACACTTCATTTTTTGAAGTTTCAACAATTGTTGCAGCTATTGGTGACGCGCCTAACTTAACTTGAACCTGTTTACCTTCGGTAAAGTCATCATTGGCTACAAGTTCTTTTTGAGGCTCAGCAACAGGTTTAGTTCCCTGGCTTTCTGATTTAGCTTTTCTTTTTGGAGGATTAGCCACATTCTTAGCCGGTTTTTTATAAGGCTTTTTGTCTTTACTGGCATTTGCTTTTTTCTTTTCTTGAAATTTAGCTTTGCTTTCGGCCAACTGAGTTTGAGCATGTTGTACATGTTCCTCAGTTAATGGTTCAGCATCGTTACCTTCCAAATCAACACGTTGACCACCTTTAACAACGGCCTCTAAATAGCGCCAGCTATTGGTGTAACGGCGAAGTGCATGTCTAATCTGTGTTTTTGAAACTGGATCTTCTTCACCAATTAATCCGGCGATATCATTAAAGATACCAACTTTTAATGGTTTAGCTTCACCTTTTAAACTAAAGCTCTTTGGAAACTTAATAGTTAAAAATTCAATTACTTTGTTTAAATCTGTTTTTTCTTGATTTTGCATCAATCGTACTCTATTTCATCTAGCTTCTGGCGAACAAACGTATCTAACCAGCTTTCCAGCTCATCATATTCCGCTTCAATAACAAATTCTTGTCCTGCAACAGCTGCCCATAATTCATCAAATAATTTCTCCGCAGATTCAGTCGAAACGTCTTCTGGGAACATGTTGTAGGCCTGATGGATCATTGAATTGATCCTGTCAGTTACCTCTTCTTCCTGCCCATCCCAATCACCAACTATCTCAGAGCTAATTATGTAATCGTGGATGTTTATAAAATCTTTCATTTTCTGTTATTTCTTCGGCCAAATGGTTTCAATAAAACTAACCATAGTTTCGACACCATTTAAATCATCTTGATCAAAACGACCTATACTTGGACTATCAATATCCAATACCGCCACTACTACATCATTAATAATGATAGGGACGACAACTTCAGAATTACTTGCTGCATCGCATGCAATATGTCCATCAAACGCATGCACATCTTCAATTAATTGAGATGTTTTATCCGCAACGGCTGTACCACAAACGCCTCTTCCTACTGGAATTCGAACACATGCAGCTTTGCCTTGAAATGGCCCTAATACAAGCTCTTGTTCATTACCCTGAACATTATCTTGCATCAAATAAAAACCGGCCCAATTTATGTCGACTAATCTGTCAAATAAGATTGCACTGATGTTAGCTAAATTTGCGATTAGGCTTGGTTCGCCATCACAAAGCGCCTTCACCTGCATATTTATTTCACGATATAATTCTACTTTAGCCAAAATACACCTTTATTCAATTGGTCATTTCTAAACGTAACGCAGTAACTTACCTTGATCCGCCCCAAATTTAAAGGTTTGCATCCTAATTAATAGCAATAGACTTGTTTAAACGAATAAAAAAACAACTATATTGATAAATATCACAAAAACAACCGTAAATTTGGATTTTTAAAAGAAATTTAAACACTAAAGGATCAGCCACAATCCTTTTATATCCAATTAGTTTATTTGATCTTGTGCGATTAAAAGCTCAAAGTCCGTTGTCATGTCATCGATTTTTTCGAGCAGGTAAACTTGTTGTTTATCAGTCATCGATTTTATTATGTACCTTAGTTCAGATATGCGTAATTGAGATATTTGTTCGGATATATTTTGCTGCTCAATACTTCGGTGACTAGATAGCTCAGTGAACAAAGCAAATAAGGTTAATTGGTCAATTTCAGGCTGATTAAATAAAGCTTTAGAGAAGAGATCAAGCCAACGTTTTCGCCCTGCAATTCTTAATGGCAATATATCCGGACGTTTACGTTCCATCGCTTGGAGTGTTACTTTTTGTTCTTGCGTTAAATCACCTATAAAATTTTCAATTTTATCTTCCGCGTCTTCAAACTTTTCATCCCAAGTTTGGTCTTGATCTTCTTGCCATTGTTGATTTCTTTCTTGTTGAATGTCTTTTATATTTTTAACCAATTCTTGTTTTTGTTGCTGAGATAAAGAAGGTAAAAAATCAATAATATCTGGCGTTACTTTTAAGGCCGCACGCTTCCATAACCCTCGTGCTTTTTGGTATAAAGGTTCAAGGGCAAGATCATCTTTGTTAACAACAATCGTGCGCAGCTCTTTTAACAAGCTAGTGTAATACGGCAACTCTTCTTGTCGATGCCATTTTAATAACTCGTAAATTTTTATTTCTAAGACATTTTCTTGTGCCTCATTAAGCTCCACATAGTCGTCAACTGTCCAGAATATAAGCCAATCGGCATAATTATAAATCAGTTTAGTACTGCAACTTGTTAAACAAAAAGTGAGTAATACTAATGCCAGTAATTTAACGGTTGCTTTGCGTTGACCATTTGCTCTAATCATATTTTTACTCATATTAAGGACGCTTTATCGCCCTTATGTCGTTATCGGGTTATTAAATAGATTTATGTTGTTATAGATCAATACCCTATTCGTCTATATTTAGATCATAATGCTTATAGTTAAAGTTGTAATTAACCGCTTTATATCAAATTTTAGGATTGATTCTGTTATGAAAAAAATTGGAATTCTCACATCAGGTGGTGATGCCCCTGGCATGAATGCAGCCATTCATTCTATTGTAACAACCGCCAGTGTCCATAATATCGAGTGTATCGGTTTTGAAAGAGGTTATAACGGCTTAATTGATAATGCCACATGCGCACTTCCTTTAGCAAAAGTTAAACATATTTCCCATCTTGGCGGAACCATTTTAAAAAGTGCGCGCTGTCCTAAAATGCTAGAGGATAGATACCGCCAGCAGGCAATTACCAGTTTAAACTCCAACTCATTGGATGGACTTATTGTGATTGGCGGTGATGGTAGTTTCCAAGGAGCCCACTTACTTAGTCTGCTAACCGACATCCCTATTATTGGTGTGCCAGGGACTATTGATAATGATATAGATGGTTCAGACTTCACAATTGGATTTGATACCGCGGCCAATACAGCCCTGGATGCGATTGATAAAGTAAGAGATACCGCAGATGCATTTGAACGCATATTTATTGTTGAGGTGATGGGCAGACATAGTGGACAATTGGCTGTGAATATTGGCGTTGCTGCAGAGGCTGAGCAAATATTATGTCCTGAAATGAATATAGAGCCACATCAAATAGTACAAACCGTTACCGCACATATTAATGCTTATTTAAAAGTAAACGGCCATGCGAGTTATATTATCGTCGCCGCAGAAAAAACCTATCCCGACGGTGCTTCCGCACTTGCTGAGATGTTAACCAAACAAATAGGTATAGACTGCCGTGCTTGTGTTTTAGGTCATCTACAAAGAGGTGGAATGGCAAGTTGTGCAGACCGTACTCTTGCAACCAAACTTGGCGCTTTTGCGGTTGACAGTTTAGTAAACGGTGCTAAAAGCGTTATGTCCGGTGAAGTTAATAATCAATTAGTGTTAACAAAATTAGTTGATACAGGATTAGGGAAAAAGAAAATTGATCCGTATTTACTCGACCTTTATAAAAACAAACTGAGTTTATAGCCAAGTTATTTTGTTACTCAAACTCAAGTAATAAGGCAATCACTCATCCATCAACTCTTTATTTAACAAAGGCTCACCCGTAATTGGATTAACTCTTAACGGACGTAGTAAAATTCATATAAACAGCTTGATAAGCTGACAGGTTAATTCCGTTGGGCTAGTTGTATTTAGAAAAAATTACGCCTTTTCTGTTAAACAATCCAACATCAAAGTAATGCCGCTCTTACTTTATCTCTGTAACTACGACTAACTCGAATTTCATGTTTATTTGTTAGTTGGATAACATACTCACCGCTGGTTAAGGTTAATACCTTAGAAACTTCGGTAGAATTAACAATAACTGAACGATGCACACGAATAAACCTGGCTGGGTCAAGTTCTTGTTCCAACTGCTTCATGGTTTTACGCAGAATATGAGTTTCACCATCTGAACAATGAACACACATGTAATCGCCAGCGGCATCTACCCAAACGACTTCTTTAACTGGTATACGAGTGGTTTCGCCCACATCTTTAACGGCAACGTAATTGCTGTACTCTTTTACCGATTGAAACTCACCATCAGCTAAGTTTTGTAAAATAGTTTCACTGTCAGAACCAATTAGCTGTGCCACCATATTAACTAATTTGGTTTGACTGTCCGTTTGACTGTCCGAGTTAATTTGATTTCTAACCTTAGTGATACAGTCTTGTAAACGCGCGTTATCAACTGGCTTCAGCAAATAATCTAACGCATGAACTTCAAATGCTTTTAGTGCATATTGGTCATAAGCCGTTACAAATACCACAATTGGCCAGTCTTCTGGGGCGACATCACTATGCAACTCTTTCATCACATCAAAGCCTGTCATACCTGGCATTTGTATATCTAAAAAAACCAATTTAGGTTTTTCTTGCTTAATCGTCTCAAGCGCCGAAGCACCATTGTGACATTGAGCTATTATTTCAATATCTGCAAAATCGGCCAATCTAATCGCTAAGCCTTTTCGTGCCAAAGGCTCATCGTCAACGATGATAGTTCTGATTTTATTGTCTGTATTGATTTCAATCATGCTGGTTATTCCGACTCAAACTCTAAAGGAATTCTAATATTTACTTTTAAACCATTTGGTTCATTAGTGGACAATGAGAATGAATAATCGTCATATAAAGTTTGTAATCTATCTTTTATATTCGCTATTCCTACGCCCTCACCTTTGCTGGTTGAAGATGTACTTGCCATTAATCCAGGCCCATCATCACTTACTTCAAGCAATAAGTCATTACCAAATGTCTTAGCAACAATAGTAATTGTGCCACCATCGGTTTGAGCTGCAATACCGTATTTAATAGCATTCTCAATTAACGGCTGCAATAACAAACTCGGAACTAAAGCATTACTTGCCGATTTACTGATAGACCATGTCACCGTGAGGCTTTCTTCAAATCGAATTTTTTCAATTTCCAAGTACAAGGTCAATGCTTTAACCTCTTGTTTAAGTTGTACTTTTTTAATTGGATCTGTGTGTAAAGAATAACGTAGGAAGTCGCTTAATTTGGCGACCATGCCATTGGCTATCTTGTTCTCATTACACAAAATTAATGTCGAAATAGCATTTAAGGTATTAAACAAGAAGTGAGGATTAAGTTGATAACGCAACATTTTCAATTGCGCTTCATTGGCCATATTTGAGGCTTTTAATGCTTTTTGTTTTTCTTTTTGCAGCATTTGGTAATACTTAATGCCAAAGTACAAACCACTCCAGCATAAAATAATATAAAACCCACCTAGTGAATTTCTAAAGTACCAATACCAAGCGTCAGGTCTGTAACCAAATTTATAAAACTCCCAATAAGTGAAGTTCTGCATAACAACCCAGATAAGACCAACGACATAAGAGGCTGACAAGATGACCGTGACTAAAAACCATGGAGAACGTTCCCATACACGCTGATAAAGATAACGTAGGGGTATGGTAAGTAACGCGCCAAACCATGCATTTGAAATAATTATAAACACATAGATATCACGCATGTCATTCATGAATGAGCCTATGTAATGCACTAAGGCAAATCCGAACCAGCCAGAAAAATGCAATATCCAAAAGAAACGTTTTCTATCTTCTATATATTTTTGAAATTTCAAATTACAACCTACTTAGAAAAAGGTAAGACAAATTAATGTAATTAAGATTAAGGTATTAATTATAAATCAAAAAAAAAACGGCACATCCCCGCCTGACTTGGCAGATGTGCCGTTTATCGTTTTGTTAGTTTTTTCACCATCAAAACGCAAATGAGTGTTAACGTTTGGTCGCACGGTTTTAAACCTATCGCTCTTAAACCTATCGCTCTTAAACGTACGGTTCTTAAACGTACGGTTCTTAAACGTACGGTTCTTAAACGTACGGTTCTTAAACGAGCAGTTCTTAAACTAGCGGCTATTAACCAGTAACGACTGACTCAGTTATCAATAACGGATATTTAGCTTTTTATAAACAAAACATAAAATCCAAACTGGGCCGATAAGTAAAAACTGCAGGTCTTTTAAAAATGATGGTTTCTTGCCTTCAAGATGATGACCCACAAACTGCAGGATCCAAGCAATAACAAACACCACAATAGACATAATTAATACCGACATAACCCCAGACATACTTAATTGCCACCACTGTAAAAATGCGACAACAAGTGCTGAAAATAACGTCATACCAAGTCCAACAGTAAATGATAACGAAAAGTAAAATAACATAGCTGGAATAGCGACTATCGTAGACCAGTTAACCCACATTGGCATATCTGCAATAGGAAATGGAATTGACCATAGCAAACCAAAAACCGTCATATAGATGGCTGGCACGCATAAATAGTGAATTATCTTATTGGTTTTATTTTGGTGACTAACACCATAATCTTCTAACCATTGTGTAATTGATTTCATAATTGTTTCCAATTTTTGTTTTTAGCATGCGCTAATAGATTTTAAATTTACAGGTACTAAATACCACAAACTATAATTCAACACCATTCAAAACAGGCGTTGGTTTTCTATCGTCGTCTAATGCTACAAACTTAAATGAGCCACTAATCGCTTTATGTTTATCGTCTTTATGCATGCCTTCAACAAAAACATTCACATCTACAACTAAGCTGGTACGTCCTAACGTACTAACGTTAGCCACTAACTCAACAATAGAACCTGCTGGAATTGGTTCTTTAAAATCAACTCTATCTGACGATATTGTGACTAAAGACTTACGACAAAAGCGAGTAGCACAAACAAAGGCAACTTCATCCATCCATGCTAAGGCTTCACCACCGAATAAGGTATTGTGATGATTTGTTCTGCCAGGGAAAACCGTTTTTGTGGTATAAGTAGTAGCGTAGTTTATGCGAGCTTGGACTTTATCAGAGTGTTCCATTCATCTTCTTATTTAATTAATACAGTTGAAAAGCATTATAAGCGCACATACTACTAAGGTGTAATCTAAATTTAACTCAATTCTAATTAAAGCAGAGATCAATGGCGTCCATCAAATATAAAGTATCGATAGAAAACCCGCTTAAACATCAATTTCGTATTCAAATATCTTTTGTGCCGAATACTGATAAGTTGATGCATATTTCGTTACCCAACTGGATCCCCGGTAGTTACATGATCCGTGATTTTGCTAAACATGTTTTAGAATTAAAAGCACAGGACACATCTGGCGAACTGGTTATTGAGACCATCAGCAAAAATCGTTTTGCCATTAGCCATAACCAGCAAGAAGTCACCGTAACTTATCTCTATTACGCCTTTGATATGAGTGTGCGTAAAGCTTACTTAGACCAAGAGTTTGGATTTATAAATCCGGCAAGCGCTCTATTTTGCATTGACGAACTTAAAGATCAAACCTGTCTGGTTGAATTAGTAAAATCAAATAATCCTATCATTGCAAACTGGCAACCAGCGTCTGGTTTAACGGGCGTTGACCATACCGATAGTTTTGCTTGGGGACATTACAGCGCCAAAAATTACTTAGAGTTTACTGACTACCCGATCTTGTTTGGTGAGTTAGATATTGCTGAGTTCTCAGTGGCTAACACACCGCACTTTTTAGTTACTGTAGGCCAACATTTTGGCGACTTACAACGTGCAGCCAAAGACTTAAAACCATTATGCCAATATCATATAGATATGTTTGATGGACTGCCTGAAGGTGTCGACAAGTATTTATTCTTAACTATGGTTACGGACAGTGGCTTTGGTGGTTTGGAGCACCTTAATTCAACCGCATTAGTATGCAGTCGTTTTGACATTCTTAAACAAGAACAAGAAATTGACGATAATTACACTACTTTCTTAAGCTTATGTAGCCACGAATATTTACATACTTGGAACGTAAAACGACTTAAACCAAAAGAGTTTATTCCGTACCAATTAGAGCAAGAGGTGTACACCAAACAACTTTGGTTTTATGAGGGCATGACCTCTTACTTTGACGACTTAAGTTTGCTTGAAACCAATACAATTACTCAAGACAAGTATTTAGAAATACTAGCAAAAACCTTTACTCGCATTGAGAAAGGTCAAGGGCAATTACGTCAATCAGTAACAGAAAGCAGCTTACATACTTGGACTAAGTTTTATCAACAAGATGAAGCTGCACCAGATCAAATTGTTAGTTATTACCAAAAAGGCGCAGCTATCGCATGTTTAATGGATTTAATCATTAAACAAGACAGCCAAGGGAAAATTGCATTAAAAGATTTAATGCACAAAGCTTGGAACTTATATGGCAAAGAACAGATTGGCACCACACAACAACAACTGGAAGACTTATTCAAATCGTTTATTGGTACTCAAAATCATGATTTATTACATGATGTTTTATACAACACAAACAAGATAGATTTAATCGCAGCCTTTGCTCGTAGTGGCATTGAGCTAAGTTATCAATCACAGCAAAGCGCGACACATGCTCAAGGTATTGTAGAAAACTCAACCAATAATTGGTTAGGCTGTGTGGTTGCTCTTAATAACGGTTACTTAGTGGTTAAACAAGTATTAGAGAACAGCCCAGCAGAGCAAGCTGGTATAGCCGTTAATGATCATTTAATTGCGATAGATAACTTTAGGTTAAACAACTTAAATATCGAAAAAGTATTGAGTACCGTCATTGGCAAAAACACAAGCGTACATTACTTTAGAAAAGATAAACTGTACCAGGCACCTTTGACTGTTGAGGCATCACCTAAATTTGTTGCCAGTTTAACAATTAAAGATACAGAAAAAGCTAAGCTTTGGTTAGGCTAAACCAATTAGATTTAACTTGAAGGTTAAAAACCAACTAACATAACGAAAAAAGCGAACTTAAGTTCGCTTTTTGTTTATTTGTTATTCAACAATTATGGTAATAAAAGTTGCGGGTCGAGTCTGCGGTTAAACCAATTTAAACGCCAGTCTAAATGAGGTCCAGTAACACGGCCTGTTGCACCAATCTCAGCAACTAATTGGCCTTGCTCGACAACATCGCCAGCTTTAACATGCAATGCACTTAAGTGTATATAAGTTGTGGTTATGCCCATACCGTGATCAACAATCAAAGTACCGCCAGAATAATATAAGTCATGCTCAGCCAGCATAACTTTACCAGACCAAGGTGCAATCACCTTAGTACCCGTTTTAGCGGCGATATCCATACCAAAATGTGGACGTTTAGGAACGCCATTAAATACACGCTGACTTCCGTAAACGCCGCTTAATCTGCCTTGGGCAGGTTTAACTACGTCACCGGTAAAATCGGTTCTAAACGACAATCCAGCTCGTGCTTGTTTAACTATCGCTGAATCATTACGAATACGTTGTAATACGCTTTCAGGCGGAGAAACATACTTACTTTCAACACCATTTACTTTATCAACTTTATATTCGCGTTGGGCGATGTCTAAATTTAATTGCTCTTGCGTACCGTCTTTATAACTAATTTTAAAAACAGACTTAGCTTTTGCATCACGGCCAAAGCCAAAAGCAAACAGTTTAGAATTTGGGTGGATTGGTACTTTAACGCCATCAATTGAGGCTTTTTCAACTGCTTTCGTCGCGTTGCCGACTATAAGGCCACCTTGAATAAAGTCACCCGATAAAGTTACATCCTGACTTTGTGTATTTACCGCATTTACTGCAAAGGTAAATAACAAACTAATAATAAAAATTGCTCTATTGATAAGAGTTTTATTCCGCATAAGCAATGGCACCTTTGGCAACACCTTCATAAGCAATGACTTTATAAGTGTTATCTGGATATTGAGCTTTCATTCTATCGGCTATATATTGAGCAATCAACTCTACCGTTGTATCTACCGGCATTATGTACACGTCGTCTTGTTCCAAGGCAATTTCAAACTTACCTTGTGACGATTCATATTTAAATGCAAATTGAGAATCAGTGCATTGGATAAACTCTAAATCTTCATTATTTACTTTGTCTTCAATTGTCGCCACGTAAATATCAGCCCATTCACGAGAGAAGGCTTTTTCCAATTTAGGACTTTTCATGCCATTTTCAAAAATTTGAATTCGAGAACGATGACCATGAGCAATACGTTGGCAATTACCGTCATGTTTTTTAAGGCCATGAGTATAGTGGTAATGGAAACCGCTAATGTCTTCTGGACGTAATGTCAGTTCTACTTTTTTAACGTTATCTGGCAGTTGAGGTTTAATCACAGATGCTAAATGTAAAATAACATCATTCATCGACACCGTATCGGCATCAATAAAACAGAATGCGTCGTCAGGGCTAGAAATAGCAATTTGCTTGCCCTGCTGGTCTTCAAAGTTAATTTTTATGTAATTGCTGTTTTCAACATGCGTGATTTTACAACCTGCATATTCAGATGGCACAACTAACTTATGATCAACGGTATCGTCGATAATACGTTTTACTTGTTTTTTTACCTTACCAAAATCCAACACCATGTTTTGCTCATCGAGCTCACCATGTAATGTCAAATCCACAATCCAACTTTCACCTACCATGCCTCTTTGAAGACACAAATAAGAAAAATCGATCACGGTTAGGTCATTAACAAATAATTGCATTTTACACTCTCAACAAAATAATTGGCTGTATTATACGAGCTTACAACGCATCCCGCATTAATTGTTTTAATCTGCTTGTTACTTTATGTTAAATTAATCAACAAATGATTAATAATTAGTCGTTAAATAGAGCATTATCATCAATGAAAAAAATTGTCAGCCGTTCATCGCTAATAGAATTAGCCCCATACGAATTTGCACTAGCTAGTGCGGGCATTAAATTTCGCAGAAAAAACGAGTTTATTAGTGGTGCTATCGGTGAATTACCTTTTATTGAGGCTTGGCCTGAACTCTGGTTAATTGACGATGAACAGTTTGAACAAGCCCAACAAATATGCCAACGTATCAAACAAGATGTTAATCAACCGCAAATTGACTGGTCATGTTCTGAATGCAAAGAAGAAAATGCCAACAGCTTTGAGTTTTGTTGGTCTTGCGGTGAGTTACGCCGAGTTTAACTATTTAATTGAAAATAAATATAAAAAACTATTTACTTATCAATTCCGTTTATATATAGTCACGGCTGTTATATATTCTTATCTTGTCTATCTAACAAATTACCTATTGGTAATTTAGTTATGCCTTTCCCTTTCACAGTCAGTCATCACTCAAAACATTAAGCTTAGTTGTTGTTAAGTATTCGAATTGCAGATTTTTATATCTAATTTAAGATATTAATTTGATTCGGAATAGTCAGTTATAAATGAAAAAAAATTTCGATTAAACAATAGTAAAGCTTTTCTAAAACAAGCGTATACGAATTACGCAATTTTAAGAGAGTATTATTATGTCTTATACATATAATGGTGCGGAGTATTCAGTTACATCACCCGTACAATCTATCTCTGTAAATAAACAAAATATTGTTATTACAGATAAAACTGGTTCACAGTTATTTAAATTCACGAATACACGTGATTCTAAATCATTTTTAGCTTGGGTTTACCAAGCTTAATTAGTGACCTAGAGATCCTGAACTCAAACTATTGATTTCAGGATCTATTAAACCCTTCTCATACCACACGCTTTCAAAACCTCAACTCCACACACGATAACCGGTTAACTAAACCCGTTTTAGTCATGTTTATTTCGTTTCACTTTTATTGCAGTAACAACCCACAGTATCAGCAACAATTGCAGCTCCAGGCATTTGATTAGACTTATTCGATATAAATGACTCAACAATACCACTGCCAACAGAACAAGAATATCCAGCTGAATATGGCCCAAAGTAAATTAACTTTCCTAAGTCACCAAATACGGCAATTGCGGGGGTTGAAGGGATAATAGGAAGAATGTTGTTTTCAGCTTCAAAGCTCACAGAATCGATATCTACAACCTCATTAGCGTAACCTTGTTGCTTGGCTAACACTTGCACTGAGTCGATATGTTCTTTTGCTATCGAGTTACAAGAGCACCCTTTCTCATTAAAATGAAAAACCGTATTGTTAATACGGTTAAATTGGCTTTTCATTTGTTTAGCAAAAACAACATCAAATTCTGCCGTTGCGGTTTGGCTTAATAGTTTATTGCCGGGGTCAAAGGCTGTCACCGATGAAACCGACAAATAAACTAACCCAGCTAACATGCTGACAAACCATAAAAACACAACTACATAGATTAAGTTACTCTTTATTCTCATAAAATGATGGTCATACGATGAATTTTTCAAGCTCATCATTTAGTCCATCAACCTGCTGTTTAAGTTGGCTAATATCCACTTGTACTTTCTCCATAGCTTCATTTTGCTCTGTAGAAGTAGAGTGTAACCCTTGTGTTGAACTCGATATATCATTTGACACAATCGCTTGTTCTTCAGCTGAGGTCGCTACTGAATTAATATTGTCAGCTACGGTATCAATTTGTTCAATTACCGACTCCATTACAACCGACATTTCGTCCGAGGAAGTAACCGCGTCACCCACTTTTACAATACAAGATGACATTTGAGTAACTGATAAATTAGCATCTTCAATTAATGAGTTAACCACTTCACGAATACTTTCTGCATTTTCACGAGTTTTGGTCGCCAATTGACGAACTTCATCTGCCACAACAGCAAAGCCTCGACCATGCTCACCAGCTCGTGCAGATTCAATCGCTGCATTAAGTGCTAATAAGTTAGTTTGATCTGAGATAGAAGTGATGGACGTCATTACATCAGCAATCTGATCACATTTTGCCGATAGATTTTCGATGGTCGCTGCCGTTGATACAATATCGTCTTTAAGCAAAGTGATATTTTTATTAGATACGCTAATTATCCCTTTAACTTGTGTTGTATTTTCTTTAGCTGACTTGGCATTATTACTGACTTCAACTGTACGACTTGCCACATCATTATTCGTCACTGTCATTTCTTCAATTGCCGTTGCAATTAAATCAACTTTTTCAGCTACATCATGAGTCGATGCAGACATATCTCTTGCTGTATCAGAAACACTTGAAGATGATGTATAAACTTGGTTAGAAATTGTTTTAGCGTGTTCAATTAGCGTTTTAAATGATGTAAGTAAACGGTTGAACTCTCTCAGCTCGATACTGCCTTTGCCTTGCTCTAAAGATACAGATAAGTTAAATACATTTTTATCTAATAGCACTTCATGAACAGTATTACGTATGTGTAAACCAGTTAAGGCTTCTTTATGGCTGTCATTAGCGATATACATCAACACAGCACCTTCCATCACAGCAAACAGCGCATGTATTACCAGAATATAAAAGTACATTTCGCCTTGTTCGAAAATATAAAAAGGCATACTTTGACTTTGCAAAATAAAAAACAAAACATGGTGTACAGCAACAACGAGAACACTAGTTAAAATTACTTTCCAGTCTCTATAAAATATCAACATCGCTAATAAAGAGAATATTTCAAAATGGATTTCAGTTAGGCCACCAGCTTGATGAATATGAACAGCTGTTAATAATTGGATTGCAATCGCGACCGTATGGCGAGTAATTGTAGCAAAAGGTTTACTCGCAATTAGAAATAGCGGCAACGCTGTTATCAAACCACTAAGTAAAAGTGGTGAGTATCCCGTTTGAGCATAGTACGCAATAATAAAACCAAATAAAAACTGGCCGATTAATACCCAGAAGAATAGCTTGTTCGCTTTTTCAATCCAAGGATAGTTGTTCATAGAAGCTCCATAAAAGTTCAACATGTTAATAATTTAAGTGAAATAATTTATAACCTAATAAAGGCTTATATCAGGTATGAGTATTGGATCCTTCCATTGGTTAGTCTTACCGGTAACCACACAGTGTAAATAGGCCGGCAATGTAAAACATTATCGGCCTCAAAATGAAGAACTGTTGTTTAAATTTACCAGGTACCTGTATTAGGCATAGATAACCATGGTTCTTGTGGTACTAAATCTTCATTTTTTTGTAATAATTCAATTGAGATACCATCTGGCGATTTTATAAAGGCCATATGACCACAACGAGGAGGACGATTGATAACAATCCCTGCATCCATTAATTGTTGGCAAGTGTTATAGATATCATCCACGGCAAACGCTAAATGGCCAAAGTTCTTACCACCAGCATATTCCTCTTTATCCCAGTTATAAGTTAGTTCAAGAGTTGGACTTTTACTAACTTTAGCTTGATCTAATTGATCAGGAGCCGCTAAGAACACTAAGGTAAACCGGCCTTTTTCATGTTCGCTTCTGTCAACTTCAATAAGACCTAAATGATCGCAATAAAAAGTTAACGACTCATCTAAATCTCGGACTCTAACCATAGTATGAAGATACTGCATAATACATTAGCCTTTCAGATATAAAAAAACGGTATTTATTACCGTTTTTATAAAAGTTTAATTAGTTTATATAAACGAGTAGGTATTAAACGCTAACTCGTTTGTATGGGCGATATTCTGGCAACCAGAAACCCTTCTCAATTCTTGCTCTTAACTCTTCATCACTGATTGTTAAGGCGTGCCCTTGCTCCATTGCTATTTTAGCAACATTGAAAGCGATGGTTTTACTTAGCTCAGGTAAGTCTTTTAAGTTTGGTAATAAGTTACCATCACCTGTATTTACCACAGGCGATGAGTCAGCCAAAGTCACACTTGTTGCCATTAGCATTTCATCGCTAATGATCTTAGCTTTAACCGCCAACACACCTAAACCTATACCAGGGAAAATATACGCATTATTACATTGCGCTATATGGTAAGACTCCCCTTTGTATTGAACTGGATCAAATGGGCTACCTGATGCACAAATAACATCACCATCCGTCCACTCTATAATCTGTTCAGGACGCGCTTCAATTTGTTTAATTGGATTGCTCAGTGGAAATATAATCGGCGTTTTATTGCCTTTATGCATAGCTTTAATGGCTTCTTCTGTGAACAAACCAGGTACACCAGATACGCCAATTAAAATCCCAGGTTTAGCATTTAGCATTACATCTACTAAACTGGCGTATTCTCCGTCAATTGACCAATCAGCCAAATTAGTTGAATTTTGTACCAATGCTTCCTGAAATTCACGTAAACCTGTCATACCTTCTGTTAACAAGCCAAAGCGGTCCATCATAAATACTTGTCCGCGAGCTTGTTTGTCGGTTAAGCCTTCGCCGATCATTTGTAAAATTATTTGTTCTGCAATACCACAACCTGCTGAGCCAGAACCCACAAACACCACATTTTGCTCAGAAAGTTTTTCGCCTTTTTTACGACATGCAGCCAATAAGGTACCAACCGCAACCGCGGCTGTACCTTGAATATCGTCATTAAAGCAGCATACTTCGTTTCTGTAACGTTTTAATAATGGCATCGCATTTGGCTGAGCAAAATCTTCAAATTGGATCATAACGCCAGGCCAACGCTTTTGCGCAGCGACAATAAACTGATCAACAAATACATCGTAAGCACTTTGGCTAATACGCTTATGACGTTCACCCATATACATAGGGTCGTTTAATAGTTTCTCGTTGTTGGTACCAACATCTAAGGTGATTGGTAATGTATACGCTGGGCTAATTCCACCACACGCTGTATATAGAGATAACTTACCAATTGGAATACCCATTCCGCCCATACCTTGGTCACCAAGGCCTAATATACGTTCGCCATCGGTAACTACGATCACTTTGACATTACGTTTTGTTGCATTACGTAATATGTCATCCATTTGGTCACGTTCTGTATATGAAACAAATAAGCCACGGTTACTGCGATATATATCAGAAAAACGTTCACACGCTTCACCAACGGTAGGCGTGTAGATAATTGGCATCATTTCTTCAATGTGGCGATTTAACAGTTTAAAAAATAAGGTTTCATTGCTGTCTTGAATATTACGTAAGTAGATGTGCTTATTAATGGCTTCTTTAAAGCTTGAATACTGTAAGTAAGCTCGTTCTACTTGTTCCTCTATCGACTCATAACGAGGTGGTAATAACCCCATTAAGTTAAAATTAGTTCGTTCTACTTTAGAAAACGCTGTACCTTTATTTAATAGCGGAGTTTCAATTAATGCAGGCCCTGCATGATGAATATAAAGTGGGCTTTTCGGTACAAGTTCAGACATAGCAATTCCATTGATAGACATAAAGTAATTAATAACCTGTATTTTACGGAACAAAATGCAAAATGTGAAAGTATCAATTCGATTTTACCCAATATAACAAACTGGTAATACCTGATGGAATAGGGTTTCCCCTAAATTTGTACTAAAAACACACTGCTTTTTTAAAATAAAAATAAATCATCAAAATTAGATCACTCCAATAATAATAAAAGATATTCGCGTAAACAGTTGACAGCCAAGCCATAGAAAATTAAATTGCGCCTTTACTCTAATTATTCATACTGAGAATTTCATGTTAGCCAAAAGAATCATCCCTTGTTTAGATGTTAAAGACGGAAAAGTTGTAAAGGGTGTTCAGTTTAGAAATCATGAGATTATTGGTGACATAGTGCCATTAGCAAAACGTTATGCTGAGGAAGGTGCTGACGAGTTAGTGTTTTATGATATTACCGCATCAAGCGACGACCGAGTGGTAGACAAGTCCTGGGTAACGAAGATTGCCCAAGTGATAGATATTCCATTTTGTGTTGCCGGCGGAATTAAAACCGTAGAGCAAGCGGGCGAAATTTTAGCGATGGGCGCAGACAAAATATCCATCAACTCCCCTGCACTTTCTAATCCTGAATTGATCACACAATTACACGACACCTACGGCCAACAATGTATTGTTATTGGTATAGATTCATTCTTTAATAAAGACACTGGCGATTACGAAGTTTACCAATTTACTGGTGATGAAACTCGTACCCAAAAAACCAGTTGGAAAACCATAGACTGGGTTAAACATGTGCAACAGCTAGGTGCAGGTGAGATTGTTTTAAACTGCATGAATCAAGATGGTGTAAGAAGTGGTTACGACATCAAACAGCTTACTGAAATAAGAGCCGCTTGTAATTTACCGTTAATCGCCTCTGGTGGCGCAGGTGAGATATCTCACTTTGAAGATGTATTTAAACAAGCAAAAGTAGACGGCGCATTAGCCGCCAGTGTATTCCATAAACAGATCATTAATATCCAAGAGCTGAAGAAAACGTTATTAGCCAACGGTATTCCGATGAGAGGCTAAGAGTTGCGAGTTGCGAGTTGCGAGTTGCGAGTTGCCCAAAATTTTAATCTATAAACCTTTATAGTTGATATTAGTAACGTAAAGGTTTTAATTTTTTATTAGAGAATAATGCTTCATATTGATTTGTTAAGAAAATTTACAAAATAGTAATGGTATATCACCATTAACTGTCTTTACAGTTGCATTCATTACCTACCAAAACGAAATCAAAACTACCTTCTCCAAATAATAACTAGATATAAAAAGTGTTTTTCCATTTCAATAAATCCGGTTCTAATTCAATTTTGCAGTTAAAAATTCTATCTCGTAACTCGTAACTCGTAACTCGTAACTAGAGACTCGCCACTGTTACCTTTCTAACTTAATCAACTTTCCGCTGTCAGTTAATAAGTAAATATTACCTTGTTTATCCAGCTCTATATCTCGAAAGCGTTCGCCTAAGTTTTTTAAATAACTGCTTTGACTCACTACTTTAACTGGCGCTTCACCACTTGCGTCTCCAGTGTTTGCTAACTCCACCAAACGCAGTTCTTGATACTTTAATGTGGTATTGAGTAAGTGGCCGTTTAACTGAGGGAAAGCGTTTCCGTAATACACTAAGATAGACGATGGCGCGATAGATGGTGTCCAATTGACTAAAGGTTGCTGCATCCCTTCTTTTGACGAATCCTCACTAATGATCTCACCAGAGTAATCTACGCCATAGGTAATTTCTGGCCAGCCATAATTCAAACTAGGCTTAATGATATTTACTTCATCACCGCCTTTAGGGCCATGTTCATTAGAGAATAAGATGTTTCGTTTAACGTCAAAGCTTAAGCCTTGAGGGTTACGATGACCGTAAGAGTATATTTCTGAATTGCGGTTGGCTTTTTTTACAAATGGATTATCCGCAGGAATACTGCCGTCGTCTTTTAACCTGATCAACTTACCTAAATCGCTGGTTAAGTCTTGTGCATGATCTTTATAAGAATAGCCATCCCCTACTCCAAAGACGAGAGTATTATCCGGTAAAAATTCTATTCTGCCTGCAAAGTGATAACCGCCACTTTTCATAAACCGTGGAGAAAATAATACTTCAACCTGACTTAACGTATTGCCAACAAGCTTGGCTCTAGCCAGATGAGTACCATTTTTATTCTTTTTTTGAGGATCAGAGCTAGCAGCAGAATAAGTGAAATACAGCCAATGGTTATTGGCAAAATCAGGGTGGGCTTTTACATCTAACAAACCACCTTGTCCTATATATAAAACCTCAGGTAAACCGACTATTTTGGCCGACAACGATTTACCATTCCAACGTCTTAATTGGCCGTTACGCTCGGTTATGATCAAATCACCATTGGGTAATGTCGTCATGCCCCAAGGCTGGGTAAGGCCAGAAACCAAAGTTGTGGTTTTAAAAGTAAATTCAATTGCTGCGTTTACATTAAAAGTTAAAAAGATAACTAACAATAAATACCATTTCATAGGTATATCCTATTTATCCGATTTAGGTCTGAAATAATCTGTGTTGTCATAAAAGCTAAAATCTTCATTGGCGTCTAACCACTTAGGTACGCCCATTAATGGCAACGGATATAAATTACTATTGTCATTTAACACACCATTTTTAAGTGCTGTAGCTAATTTTTGGTCGACCATACGGTATTGCACATTAAGAGGTAAGCCTGCAATTTCAGCACTGGCTTCAATGACCAACCATTTACCGGTTAAACCAATATAAGGTTTAGTTAACATTTCATAATTTGCATGCCCAAACTGGTAAACCGCAACACCGTCTGCTGACGGTTGATGCCATAAATCTCTTAGCTCTATAAATGCTTGTTGCCATTGATGTTGCTTTAACGCATTTAACAAGGTTTGATTATTGGTGACTAGGACAACACCACATTCATCAAACAAGGTTAACGCGTTTCTTAGACTACTACGATTTTGAGTGCCTAACTGTTTGATGTCATCGTAATGCAGTTTATTAATAGTCGCTTTAGTATTAGGGAACATACACCAAGATAGTGCACCAAAAATATCATGCCACGACTTTGCTCGAGTAGGCACTTTTCCCGTTTCATAAATATATTCTTCATAAGCCACAGCCGAATAATCTTGCTCTGCCGATTGAGGAACAAACTGGATTGTCTTGTTATTTAAGTTCTTAAGTTCATCTGGCTGTAATGTTTGTAGGGCTTCGCAGCTTGGCCAACCCGCCCATTCATCAAATGCAGTCATACGGTTAATATGATCATAACAACCTTGATCAGCAAAGCTGGTTGTCCATTCAGTAAACGTTTCAAATTTTTTCATAGGGTAATATTAATTCACGGCCAATCTCTGTTAATTGCAGGATACAGTAAACCATTGACAGTAAACAAAGAAGTTTTCACAAAAAAATTACAATTAGCACTATTTACAATCAAAACAGATAGATATACTCAGGCTAAGTTTAAATCGCATGTGGCATGCTCGCAGGTAATTTAATACATTTATACGAATTCAAAAAAAGCGAATAAAAGGACAAAAACATGAGAATAAAAATAAAGGCCATCACACTGTTCGCCAGTGTATTAGCCAGTTTTACATCCGCTGCGGAAGATAACTTCCAAAAAGCTTATGATTCAATTACCGGTGCTGATATTGGCAAACATGTAAAAGAAATATCGAGTGACCGTTATATGGGTCGTTCACCAACAGGTCCGGGTGAAAAATTAACGTTAGATTATTTAACCAAACAATTTACTGAATTGGGTTTTAAACCAGGCAACGGCGATAGTTTTTTACAGCCAGTTGATTTGGTCGAGATCATTGGTAACGAAGATCAAGTATTAACCATAGGCGGTAAAGAATATAAATACCGAAAAGACATGGTTACAGGTACAAGCCGTACTAGCGAATTTGAAGAGTTAAAAAATTCAGAATTAGTTTTTGTTGGTTATGGTATTAACGCACCAGAATACGACTGGAACGACTATGAAGGTTTAGACATGAAAGGCAAAACCGCGGTCATTTTAGTTAATGACCCTGGGTACGAGTCTGGTGATCCAAACTTATTCCAAGGTACAACCATGACCTATTATGGTCGTTGGACATACAAATATGAAGAAGCAAGCCGTCAAGGTGCCGCTGGTGCAATTATCATTCATGAAACCGCACCTGCGTCATATCCTTGGTCTGTAGTAGAGAATAGCTGGACTGGTCCACAATATGGATTATGGAAAGACGACGGCAATAAAGGCCGTATCGCGGTTGAAGGTTGGGTTCAACTAAATGTTGCCAAAGAGATCTTCACTAAAGCGGGTTTGAATTTTGATAAATTAAAAAAACAAGCCATGCAAAAACCAACGTCTGTTAAATTAGGTGGCTTAACTGCGTCGGTTGAAGTTAAATCAAAAGTTAAAAAATCAGTAAGTAATAACTTTATTGCGACTTTACCAGGTGACAAAGCAGCCGATGAACATATTTTATATACTGCTCATTGGGATCATATTGGCGTAGATACAACTAAAAAAGGCGACCAGATTTATAACGGCGCACATGACAACGCAACGGGCATTGGTGGTTTACTTGAAATTGCTCAAGCCTTCACAGAATTAAAACAACCTCTATCTCGTTCAGTCACTATGCTTGCGGTAACAGCTGAAGAACAAGGCCTTTTAGGTTCTCGATTTTATGCAGAAAACCCAATCATCCCACTTAATAAAACCGTTGCAGCTATCAATATGGACAGCTTAAACATTTTAGGTAAAGTGAAAGACATTAGTGTAAACGGCTTAGGTAAGTCAGAACTTGATGATTACTTAACAACGGCGGCGGCAAAGCAAAGTCGTACTCCTGTAACAGGTGAGCACCCTTCTGCTGGTTACTATTACCGTTCAGATCATTTCAACTTTGCCAAAGTAGGCGTACCTGCATTATATGCCGGTGGTGGTAATGAGCCAGTTGATGAAGCAACGGCAAAATACCGTAAAAAAATGTCGTTAATCGTGACAGGTTGTTATCACCAACCATGTGATAAATTCCGCACTAGCTGGGATTTGTCAGGCGCACAACAAGACGTACAATTATTCTTTGATGTTGGCTACAACATAGCAAATGGTGAAGCTTGGCCAAAATGGTCTGAGACGGCTGAGTTTAAACGTCAGAAGTAATCGCTAACTCAAGCTTTGTTTATTCAAGTTTGCTAACAAATAAATCTGATATTTAGTCAGATTTACACAAAAAAGGCTCTGCATTGCAGAGCCTTTTCTATTTTAGGACGGGACAAGGGCTGAGCATAGCTAAAGAATAAACAAGACCTTTTAATCTTGTATCTCGTTTACAGAGCCCAGTTGATAAATTAACTTATCACTTTAACGCCAGGTTCAAGATAAATAGTTTTAACACCTGAACGCTCTATTATTTTAACAATAGCGGATTGGATAACTTCATCTTCTCTTGCATCCGTGGTGCTTTTAAAGCCTTCTACCATAGCTTCAGCGCCTTCTTCTAGCACAAAAGATATTGCGACTTGTTCTGCCAAGTCAGCCTTACTGCCAGAATAAGAAATAGTGATTTCAGGGTAACCTTGAAACCCCATCTTTATTTTCTTAGCTATTCTCTTTTTTGATTTATCTAAATTCATCGTATTCTCTACCTAAGTGCTCTCTAAAGTACGTATATTTAAACGACGTTATCTGTAATCAATTGCTTGATGAAATGCTTTTATAAACGCGTCGTAATCTTCATATTGCGGCATATGACCTAAACCATCTAATTCAAGAAGCACAGAGTCAGTGATCATGCTTTGAGTATGTTTACCTAGCTTTTGATATTCGCCTAGTTTTCTTGTTACGCCCTCTTTTAACCAACCACGACCTGGGCCTGTTTTATCTCGAGTTCCTATGATTAAAAATGTTTTATTTTTAATCTGTGAAAATTTATCCACTATATTTTCAGCGAAAATAGGACCATAGGTTAACGCATTATTCCAAGCAATAACTGGCCAGTCATCTCCGGCTAACATGCCTTGTAAAGGAACCAGTAGCTTTTCGTATTCACTTGACCATTTACCGTCGTAATAGTTTTTCTTCTGATAGTTTCTCGCCTTGTCTAAGGTTTTAGCCAATTCATTTTTATAGAAGAAGTTAACATCTTTAAATTCTGCATATTTACCGTAATCTTCCAAACCAATCGGGTTTATTAAGATAAGTTTATTCACAACCTTTGAATAATTTGCCGCAAAGGTAACTGCAACCATTCCGCCCATAGAGTGACCCACCAGATCGTATTTACTGATATGCAGACTATCTAATAACGTCTTAGTATTTAACGCTAATTGAGCAAAACTATACTGGTAATAATCAGGCTTAGAGGATTTACCAAAACCAATTTGGTCTAACATGATGACGCGGTAATTTCTTTTTAATAGATCGTTCGCTACAGCTTCCCAATAATAACTTGAGAAATTTTTCCCGTGTAACAACACAATGACTTTTTCAGCCTCTGCTGCGCCAATATCCATATAGCGCATTTTCAATGTTTGTTTTTGCGAACTAAGTTGGAATGTTTTCACTGGAAATGGATAATCAAAACCATCAAGTTCTTTGTTATATTTAACTGGATTTTGAGCAGATACCTGCGGAGTTAAAACCAAAGCAAAAGCGGATATTAAAATTAAAAGGAGTTTTTTCATATTAACCTCATCATTAAATTATTATCTTTGACCACAACAGAGCCAGCAAAAGCGAACAACGCTATATACAGACATAACACAATTGAGATAATCATTGGCTTCGCTGGCAGACTTTATAAAGCAGCGCAGCCAATAATTATAATGCCAGTGTTAACTATTTATTATCACTGTTGACGTTAGTCTCAATACTTTCTGGCTGGGCTTCTTGCGTTTGGCTTTCTTGTACTGAGCTTTCTTGATCAGTGCTTTCTTGTACAGTGCCTTGTTCTACTAGAGGCGCTTGCGACAAATCGCCATCCGTGCCATGTATGGTTTCAACATCGCTTCCACTCGCCTTTTTCAAACGTTTTTCTTCTTTTTTCTTCTTTTTAGCTAGTTCTTTCTGACGCTTTTCAAAACTATAATTTTGCTTAGCCATTAGCTTTTCCTTCAGGTAACGCTTCAATATTGTGGCTATAGGGTACGTTATTTTTAATCGGATTGCGCTGTTGTTAACTGCCAATTTATAAATAGCTCAATAAATACATCTGCACTTACACGAATGCATACAAAAATGCCCGCTAAAGGCGGGCATTTGTAAACAATAATTAAATTAGTTTTTAGTATTACGTCTTATCTTCAGCTGGTAATCCTTGCGTTTTATCTGCTCGAATAAAGCTATTACCTAATGTTTTGGTAGACGGTAATGCGCCGAAAGGTTGAGCAAGGTTCACTGTCTTGTTTTCAAAATCAATAATACAAGGGATCTGATTTGTTCCACTCTTTATTTTACGCTTTTTGAGACTTTTAAGGCGTTTGATATCTTCATCACTTGGCGATTTATCAAAGGTGTAATAAACATAATGTACTGTTGAAAGTGCTTTAGATGGAATTGATTTTGCCACTGCTAATAAACGTTCAAATAATTCATCATTATTTAATTCTACTTGTTCTACCGAAACCTTGTTCATATTCAATATAGAAACCGTTACTAAAGAGCCCCAGTAATCTCTAAAGCCCAAAAATTCTAAACCTTCTACCTGAGTGCTACTTTTAGCTTCAGTGACAGGGTCAACCTCAGTGTCTGCTTCAACATCTAAGCCTTTTTCAGCCTCCAATATGCTTGGTTCTAACTCAGCTAACTGCTGTACGTTAAACTGCTGTCCATTAATAAGAATATCTTGTAAGCGTTCGCGTCCAGTTGGTAAAGCACTTATATAAGCATTACTTTTCTGCTTCTTTTGATATTTTTTTACTAGCTTGAAACCCCAGAAGAAAAAAATCAGTAAAAATACAATTTTACCACCAATACGGTGCCAAAAATCCAAATAGGGACCTTCTGGAAACTCATGACCAGACTCAATAATAATAGAATTTAAGTCATCAAAAGGAATATTTATGTATTCGCCTTTGTCTCCAACCTTACCGACTAAATAACCATCATAATTCCAAATTGGGATGAATATCACTTCAACCGATTTATAGATGTAACCAATATCAACACTCTCTCCAGTTGCCAATTGATAACGTTCGTCGTTTGGCAAATTTATCACTTCAACAACTTGCTCACCGCCAAAAGATAAAAGCCCGGCGGCATATACTGAGTTGGAGTTAACCATTAACATCAAAAGTGTAAATAAGATGATTTTTTTCATTGTGAGCCTTTCGTGGATGTAACTGTCGAATTAAAGATATATAAATTAGCAACGGTGTCGGATTTATCCTGATGGTTATTGCAGAGTATTCGCTTTTTTATTTAGCCAATATTTCATTTATTTTCACGTCTATTTACATTTTATGTAATAACGGCAACAAGTTACCAAGTAAGTTTGGCGTTAACAATGAGATATTAACGAGGAAGGTCAGAACTAGGGATCTCCTTATAAAGATCCCTAAAGTGTTATACAACTCTGGGGGTGACTCATCGGTTTGTCGTTTTTTGCAACGTCAATTCAATAAGCCCAGCAAGTAAGTGAGTGGTGTCGTTGATTTTAACCAGGTAAAACGACACCTAAGCTGCTAAGTAAATAGTAATAAGCTGTCACCGTTAAAATACCAAGTCCAAATACCAGAAGCGTTCTGTACTTAAGGCCATGACGATGAGCAATCTCTCTGTCTTTTTGCGAAGCAACGTCCATCATTTCATCACCAAAATAAATAGATAAAAAAGTACCTAACGCGCTGATGATCAAGATGCTCCAATAAGGGTAAGGTTCAGATAAAATGTGCTTTAATAATTGGGTGATAAAGGTTAAATCATAAATATCTGGCGTATAAAAATACGCGTATAGGTTAATAGCAATGGCAACAAACCAAAGCACCACTTGCGTATAAGACATTTTAACTTTGAATAATAACCGGATAGGAAACGCTAAAATAAATCCACCATCTGCGATAGGTGTACATAAAACAAAAAAGCTCCATGTTAATACCGACACCCCAAAACCTGTAGAAGCGTCATACTTCCAACTCATATAGGCAAAATAACCTACGAGAATAAGCACCAAAGCTAAAAATTTGAGCAAGGTTTCTTTATGGGTATTGTTCTTAGGATGAAATTCAATTTCGTTATTAGTAGGCATTTAACTATTACGTCCTGTTAATGATGACTTTTATTTTGATGGTAAAATAGGTCGGTATTATAATAGCTTATAAGATATCTGGCTATGTATCCGCACTTCAAACTTATATTTGGTTAACGACGTAAAAGGCCTTTCTCATCCAATGCTTTTACAATGCAAATTGCAGAATGTGCATCATTGGCAGCATATAAAATTTGATTTGGCTTAAGCGGATATGCACCCCAATTAGACTTTTGACTTCCTTTACCCAAACGCTGTTTTAGCACCATAGCAACTGCGGCTCTAGCACCGATAGGATCTTTATCGTCAGATAAATGTTTTAACGTAATCGATAAGTTATGAGTATTGACTATGTTTATATTTAGCTTGTTACGTAGCTCTTTTATATCACCATTAATACCAAATCCAGCCTTGGTGATATTAGGATCACTCAATATAGCTCTGACACAAGCAATGGCCTCAGGAAATCGAGTTGGGAATAAAAAACCTTGAGACTCAGTAGCAAGCTGGATTAACGTTGGTCCGGGACAAGTTTCACCTTTACGAAAAATAGGTTTAGTTTCCGTATCAAAGCCAATACAAGCTTCTTTACTTAACAGCTCCAATGCATAAGCAGCATCTTGTTCATTCTCAATAATTTTAATATTGTCGAGTGTAAGCCCTGTATATAAAGGTAATTCCCGTATTTGTTCTTTAGTTGGTCGTTGCATACTGTGGATTCTTTTTGTTTTTTGCTTTGTTGGAAATTAGTGGATTTTCAATTAATTGAAAACGATGCCTATATTATTAACAAGTCTGATTAAAATTAGCGAGTTATAATTTTATTCAATCAATGTTTTGCCCATGATACTTAACGCTAAAAATGTTAACTTTCACCTGCTTATAAATACATAGCCAAGAGTACGCTTTGAATCATAAAAATTACTGTGTTGAGTTAACTAGATTATTAACCACTGGATTTTCCCCAGCAGGTTTCCATATCACTAACGATATTGAACTTGATCCTGTGCCAGAAAATGCAAATTATGCAGCGTTAACGTTTGGCTTAAATGAACACAGAATTGTGTTCCGCAAAGGTAAAGTGACGCCTGACAGACCTGGTGCCTTTTTGGCTATTTGGCAACGTCCGTCGCCACAGCTTGTTTCAATAGATGCCTCAGATATGGCTCTGTCTGATATAAAAAGTAATAAAAAACCAATTCCTCTAAACGCCGAGCAACTGGATTATCTGTTCATAGAAGTACATTCTTATCCTGACGGCTCTGGTTTGGCTGAAGGCTCCTATTTGGCTGAGGGCTCCGATTTAGCTGAAGGCTCTGGTTTAGCTGACGGCGCTGTTTTGGCTGAGGGCTCTGATTTGGCTAAAGCCTCTAGGTCTGAGGTTGTAAATAAGCTTGAGCGTGGCATGTTTATTTTTCCTGTTTCTTTATTAATTAAAAAAGGCATTGTCTGTGGCGGTAAAAGCAAAGGGAAAAATGGTTTTAGAGTGTTTCCACCTTGGAGCCAAGATAGAGGAAAAGTAGGGACTCAAGTATTTTCCGACTCTGGTAAAAAGACGCAACGCTGGCAGCTCCCCTACTTTGTCAGTATTGATGAAAATGGCTTAATAGATCCCGCTAAATTAAATAGCCTTATAAGTAGTAATTAATTCAAGCTTCTTTTTTAAGAGCATTTTTTCAAGAGCATTGCTTCAAGATCGTTTATTCCAGGAGCTTTCTTCAAAGTCCTTTCTTGAATCGCACTTTTTATCACTTTATTTAGTGCTTTTCAGGCATAAAAAAAACCTACATTGAGTAGGTTTTTATTTTTATAGCCCTGGATATATTCACCAAGCTAACTTACAAAGGATCACGCATGAAAGCGATGGATCAAACAAAGGTCATTTCTGGAATATCACCGTCGACTCTTAATTGACCGGCGGTTTTTGATCTTATTTCTTCTACTGAAACCCCCGGAGCACGTTCCTTTAAAACAAACTCGCCGTTTTCAATTTCCATGTATGCTAAGTCAGTGATCACTTTCGTTATACAGCTTACGCCGGTTAGTGGCAAAGTACACTCAGTTAAAATTTTAGACTCGCCATGTTTATTAGCATGCATCATAGTGACGATTATATTGTCAGCCCCTGCCACTAAATCCATAGCGCCGCCCATGCCTTTAACTAATTTCCCTGGGATCATGTAACTGGCTATATTGCCATTTTGATCTACTTCAAACGCACCTAAAACCGTCACGTCTACGTGACCACCACGGATCATTGCAAAGCTTTCTGCTGAGCTAAAAATAGCAGCGCCAGTAGCTGCTGTTACCGTTTCTTTACCTGCGTTTATCATATCAGCATCTACATTGGCTTTCGTTGGGTAAGGTCCCATGCCTAATAAACCATTTTCTGATTGCAACATAACTTCTATATCGGCTGGTACATAGTTGGCCGCTAACGTTGGAATACCGATGCCAAGGTTTACGTAATCACCGTCGTTAAATTCTTGTGCCACACGTTGGGCTATTTGTTCTCTAGATAAACTCATGTGTCACTCCTAATCGCTTGTGGTTATTTTTTCTATGCGTTTTTCAAACTGACCTAAAATAACGCGGTCGACATAAATTCCCGGAGTTTGAATGTCAGTTGGCGATAATTCACCAGGCTCAACAATTTCTTCAGCTTCAACCACAGTTATTTTGCCTGCAGTTGCCGCCATAGGATTAAAATTTTGCGCCGTGTGGCGATAAATACAGTTACCGTAACGGTCTGCTTTCCATGCTTTAACAATGGCAAACTCGCCAGTAATACTTTCTTCTAGAATGTATTGGCGACCATTAAACTCTCGACTTTCTTTGCCCTCGCCTACCGGAGTACCGTAGCCAGTTGCAGTATAAAATGCAGGGATACCAGCGCCGCCTGCACGCATTTTCTCGGCAAGCGTACCTTGTGGCGTTAGTTCAACTTCTAGCTCACCGTTTAATAGCTGCTTTTCAAACAGTGCGTTTTCACCAACATAAGACGACACCATTTTTTTAATCTGTTTGTCTTCTAATAAAATACCTAAACCAAAACCATCTATGCCGCAGTTGTTTGAAACGACAGTTAGGCCTTTAGTACCTTTGTTTTTAATCTCGGCAATTAGTCCTTCTGGGATACCACATAAACCAAAACCACCTGCGATGACTGTCATATTATCTTCCAGTCCTGCCATGGCTTCTTGGTAGCTGCTCACTACTTTGTCAAAACCCGCCATAAATTAACCCTTCTTTTTTATAATTATTATTTTTGTTTTTGCTTTTTTTTGTATCAATACTTATTTTATGAATAGCCTTCATGGTGGCATAACATTGATTTATACACCTTATTTAAGCTTAAGAATTGTTGTATTTATAAACGCTATTAAGTAAACCCAACTTGACAGTTAGCCGTCGAGTTACTGATAAATTATTTGAAGAAGAGCCTATATAAGGCAATTGGGGGCTAACCATTAAATAAAATAGTTAGAGATAAAGGACGTTCTTGTATTTAGATGTTTTTTTTAATCAGGAAGATAAAAGGAATGAAGCTAAGTTGTTATATCACTTAGCTTTTCTCGTTTGACGTTCCATTTTGAAGAGTGTTTAGACTTTGAGCCCAAGGATCTTCTATTGCAGTTTGATTTTCAGCTGGGCTTTCTATTGAGCTATCGGCTGAGGAATCAACTTGGCCTTCTAACATAGACAAGTAAATCGCTTCTATTTTATCTCTAGCCCACTGCGTTTTTCTTAAAAATTTAAGACTCGACTTAATTGATGGGTCAAACATAAAACAGCGAACTTCAACTTGTTCTGCCAAATATTCCCATCCGTAATTGTCCACCAACTCAGTTAATAAGTTCTGTAGAGTGATCCCATGTAGTGGGTTATTAATTTGCTCAGTCAATTCTAGCTCCATTAGCCATTTGTGTGTCGGTGCTTCATCAATTATGCTTTTTATTAGCTAGACGTAACAACAAAGGCTAATGGTACTTGATTTTCACTGTGATTTTTATTGTTTATAACAATATATTTAACATAAGTACTTAACGACCGTCGCCATTCCAACGGAAGGTTAAAGTTCCCAGTCCTAAAAATACGCCTGTCATAACGATCATAATCGCAATATGTTCACGTAAGTCATACAAGTTTGCGCCTTCTGTCATTATGGCTCTCGCGCTTTCTACCAAGTGCGTCAGCGGTAACCAATATGCAAGTTGTTGAATGATCTCTGGGCTACCTTCTAACGAAAACCAAACGCCAGAAAATATCATCATAGGCCAGGATGCCATATTTAATAATCCACCAGTCAGCTCTTCGCTTTGGCTACGTGCGGCAATAATCAAACCTAGAGAAATTAAAGACATAGCGCCGAGTATGGCGATAATGAATAAGTCGAAATAACTGCCAAGCATGTAGAAATCAAACATAATATCGCAACCGATGAATATAACCGACGATATGCACATAACAATCATTAAGCGAGACACAATTTGTGCCGACAAAAACTCAAATGCACTTACAGGTGTGGCATTTAAACGTTTTAGCACCATAGATTTACGATATCTTACAATCACGTAACCCACACCAAATAAACAACTGAACATCATGTTCATGCCTAATATGCCAGGTAATACCCAATCTATATAACGGATTTGTTTGCCGGTTACCGTTTGTTTTATCCATTCTTTGTTGGTCATATCATTATTTTGCGCCAACAATAAATGTTCAGCCATGTAACCGGTTGGCGAGGTGTCATTTATCCAATATAAACCTAAACGATAATCCACTAACAAATCTAGCTTATGCTGCCTAATTTTACCCAGAGCTAATTCTGTGTCTGTGTAATCAACAAATTCAATATATTTAGTTTGTAAAAATGCAGCCTCTTTATCTGGTGTATTTAACACGCCTACTTTGTAAATGTCTTTGCCGTCGCCACTAAATACAATAGAAAAACCAACAAGTAACAAAACAGGAAATGCAATACTCCAGGCAAGTGAGGACTTATCACGGAAGAACTCTAAATTTCTGGCTTTTAAAATCGCGTAAAAACGTTTGAAAAATAACATTATGCTTGTTCCTCTTTTTCACTTTGTGACAGCTGATGTCCCGTTAACTTAATAAACAAGTCATCTAAGTTGGCTGACTTAACTTGCAATCCAGCTAACGATATTTTTTTGCTTAGCAGCTCTGAAATGACTTTTTCAACATCTACCGCATCTATGTCTACATGGTTTTCACCAAATAAACGGCCATACGCTTCAGGTTTTTCGTCTTTTAAGTTTTCAATTGGTAAGCGAATAATTGCGCCGGAGAAGTGTTTAGACAACAAACCTTGTGGTGAGTCGTGGGCTATAATTTTGCCTTTATCCATAATAACAATGTCATCACATAAATATTCAGCTTCATCCATGTAATGCGTGGTTAATACGACCGTTTTACCTTGCTGTTTTACCTTGTTAATTAAATCCCAAAAGTTACGTCTAGCGTGAGGGTCTAATCCTGTGGTTGGTTCGTCGAGAAATAGTATTTTAGGATCGTTTATAAGCGCCAAAGCCAATAACAGTCTTTGCTTTTGTCCACCAGATAGTTTTTTGTGATCCCGGTCGGCAATATCGTGTAAGTCGCACAAATCCATAAGTGTGCTTTTATCTGTCACTTTTGCATAAAAAGCAGAGAACATATCTATGGTTTCTTCTACCGTTAAAAAATCTTGCAACGCGGTATGCTGAAACTGAATGCCAATATCTCTTAATATTTGTTTATTAATTTGTTGGCCAAAAAATAAAATATCGCCAGATGTTTTTGTAACTAACCCTTCCATCATTTCTATGGTAGTTGTTTTACCCGCCCCATTTGGCCCCAATAAACCAAAACAAGTACCTTGTTTAACAGAGAAAGAAATGCCATCCACCGCCGTTAATTCTTTATATTGTTTTGTTAAATTCTCAACTTGTATAACCACTGACATTGTAACTCCGATTCATAACCTATTGGCTAAGCTAAGTTTACCTTTAGCTGATGACAATAACGCCAAGCGTATTTGAACTCAACTTATACCTTTAAAAATTCTATATTTTATCCGGTAGCGAATCGTGCAAAAACGATTAAGTTATAAGGTAAAAAAACGCACTAAATTAAAACTGTGATATGCAGATTTTCATTTGCTTGTTATGATCAGGTCATTGGTCAAAACTTGAATACTTTGTATGCGCACATCTCGAATATTTCACTCTCAGTCATTATCGGTTAACAGTTCTGTTAACTTAGAACCAGAAGCCGCAAATCACGTTGGCCGAGTCTTGCGCATGCAATCTGGTCAACAAGTGGTTTTGTTTAATGGCGACGGTCATGACTATTTAGCAGAAATTACTGACGTTACAAAAAAGAACGTTGTGGTTAACCTGTTATCTCAACAAGAAGTCAGCAATGAATCGCCACTTAACGTACATTTAGCCCAGGGCATTTCTCGGGGCGATAAAATGGATTTTACCATTCAGAAGTCGGTTGAGTTAGGCATTACTGAAATCACGCCCATTTTCACCGAGCGTTGTGGTGTTAAGCTTTCAGGTGAAAGACTGGATAAAAAGCATAGCCAATGGCAGAAAATTGCAATAGCCGCATGTGAACAAAGTGGCCGTGCTACTGTGCCTATTATTCATAAACCGATTCAAATTACTGAGTTCTTAGCGCAAAAATCTGACCAACTTAAGTTGAATTTACATCCAAGAGCCTCCACTACAGTAAAAGGTCTGGTTGTTCCTGATGCAGGAGTCCGATTTATTATTGGTCCTGAAGGCGGATTAAATGACGCTGAGATTGAACAAGCGCTTAACGCAGGTTACCAAGAAATTTTATTAGGCCCACGAATTTTACGCACAGAAACGGCAGCATTAACTTTATTATCAGCCTTGCAGTTACAGTTTGGCGACTTAGCCTAGCTTTAAACTTATATAGATTTAGCATATTACTTATTAGGAATAAATCATGACCATTAAACTTGGTATTGTAATGGACCCAATTGCGGACATTAATATTAAAAAAGACTCTAGTTTTGCCATGTTACTTGAGGCGCAATCTAGAGGTTATGAACTTTATTACCTAGAAATGGGTGATCTATTTTTATTAGGTGGTCGTGCATTTGGTAATGCTAAACCATTGTCAGTAAAAGATGATGCCAATGATTTTTATAAATTGGGCGACGAGCAAACGATGCCATTGTCTGATTTAAACGTTATTTTAATGCGTAAAGATCCTCCATTTGATACTGAGTTTGTTTATTCAACTTATATGTTAGAACGTGCGGAAGACGAAGGTTCATTAATCGTCAACAAACCACAAAGCTTGCGTGATGCTAACGAGAAGCTATTTACTAGCTGGTTCTCAGAGTTTACACCACCAACATTGGTCACACGTTCAGACAAACAAATTAGAGCGTTTTACGCTGAGCATAAAGACATCATACTTAAGCCATTAGATGGTATGGGTGGTTCGTCTATCTTCAGAGTAAAACCACAAGATCCAAACCTAGGCGTTATTATCGAAACCTTAACCAACTTAGGGACCAATTACGCTATGGTTCAAGCTTTTATCCCTGATATTTCAAACGGTGATAAACGCATATTAATTGTAGATGGCGAACCTATGCCATATTGCTTAGCTCGTATTCCAGCCAAAGGCGAAACCCGTGGTAACTTAGCCGCAGGTGGCCGAGGTGAAGCAAGACCATTGAGTGACTCTGACTGGAAAATAGCGCGCGCGATTGGCCCTAAATTAAAAGAAAAAGGTCTTATCTTTGTTGGTTTAGATGTTATTGGTGAAGGCGTTACAGAAATCAATGTTACTAGCCCAACCTGTATTAAAGAGATTGAAGCCGCTTACGACATCAGTATTACTGGTCATTTATTTGATGCCATTGAACGCCGCTTATATGCGAAGCTAGATGCAAAGCTAGATGCAGCCAAAGCATAAGCTCGCTTAAAGCAAAAAAGAACAAACAAAGGAAGTAGTATGCCAAATAAACATTCATCAATGACCAGTTTAGCCAATCAGTTTTTGGTTGCTATGCCAGCATTAGACGACTCATATTTTGGTCGAAGTGTTATTTATATTTGTGAGCATGACGACGAAGGCGCAATGGGCTTAGTGATCAATAAGAGCACAGAGATTGCCGTTAATACCGTTTTGTTGGAGATGCATATTACAGATGAAGATGTTGATACTGAAGCTACCGTTGCATTAGACGACATCAATGTGATGTCTGGCGGCCCAGTACACACAGACCGTGGATTTATACTGCACAACGGTGACAAAAAATGGTCTTCAAGCTTAAAGTTAGATGATCAGATTAATGTTACTACTTCCAAAGATATTCTAGAAAACCTGGCAACTAAAGCCGGCCCAGAAAAATATCTGATGACCTTAGGTTACGCAGGTTGGACAGCGGGACAATTGGAGCAAGAGTTAGCGGATAACACTTGGTTAACCATTGATGCAGACCCTGACCTGATATTTGATACCCCTATTGAAGATCGTTGGGAAAAAGCGGTACAAAAATTAGGTATTAATGTTGAGCAGTTAACCGCTTTTTCTGGTCACGCTTAAGCTTATTTTTCATAACCGGTGGTAAAAATTTAATGGATGTTAAAACGGTAATTGGAGTCGACTTTGGTACAGGCTCCATTGGTTTTGCTATAGGCCAAATGCTAACGGGCACCGCATCTCCTATGAAAGCGTTTAAAGCGAAAGACGGCGTACCTAATTGGGATGACATCGGTAAGTTATTAACTGAATGGCAACCTGACTTAGTGGTGGTTGGTTTACCGTTAAATATGGATGGAACGGATCAAGAGATCACCGTCAGAGCTCGTAAATTTGCTAACCGTTTACATGGTCGTTTTGGTGTTCAAGTCACCACACATGACGAACGCCTAACGACGGTAGACGCCAAAGCCACTTTGTTTGAACGTGGTGGCTACAAAAATTTGAAAAAGGGTAATATTGACGCTCAGTCTGCCGCTGTAATTTTAGAAAGTTGGTTTGAGAGTCAATACTAATCTTAGTCATAAGAGCCGTTTACAAGAGCGGACTAGAGAATCGGCTCACCAAAGCGCTTCACAAAAACTCTTTATAAAATTTCTTTACAAAGATACAGCACAAGAATGACGCAATAAACTGACATATAACAAACATGCGCTAGAATGACATGATAAAAACATTGGTTAAGGATTAATTAAAATGAGTAAAACTGCGTTAATTATTGGAGCCACTGGCTTAGTCGGCCAACAGCTAACGGAACAGTTATTACTTGATGATAATTACCAAGCTGTGCATGTATTTGTGCGTAATTTAATTGCCCTTCCTGACAATGCCGACCCAAAAAATAAACTCACACAACATATTGTTGATTTTAATAATATGAGCAGCTGGCAATCCAAACTTGTTGGTGATGAATTATTCTGCTGTATTGGCACCACATTAAAACAAGCGGGCAGTAAGTTACTACAAACTAAAATCGACTTGAAAATCCCAACTGAAATTGCACGTTATGCTCGTCACAATGACGTAACTAAATTCATATTAATCAGCTCAGCAAACGCGAATCCAGAGTCATCTTCATTTTATTTGCAGCTTAAAGGTAAATTAGAACAAAATCTTATAGAGCAGAATTGGCCACAATTAATTATTGTTCGCCCTTCTTTTTTAGCCGGAAAACGTAATGAATTTAGAGTGGGTGAAAAAGTCGCAATTGGGTTATTTTCGTTTTTACAATTTGTGCCGTTTATCAAACGATATAGACCAATAACCGGGAAACAACTCGCCACAAAGATGCGTTTTCTCGCGGCTGAAGGTAGCCAAACTGATCTACAAAAAACAGCTCAACAACAAATGGATAAAGTAGTCATTAAAGAGTTAGACCAGCTATTTTAGCTTTAATTAATTTGAGCGGGTTTAGTATGCACTTTTTGATAGCCCATTTTTTTCTCTCGGGCAATAAAAATCACCAATGTATGAATGCACTTACCTTCACTATCAATAGTTGATTTAGCATCGTCGGCTAGATTATTTAACATCATGGCTGCACCATAAAGGCAGGTTTCACTTAAGTGAGGACGATAAAGTTTTAACTCCTCGATAGTGGTAGTCACAGCCTTAGGCGCTTTTGACATATCGATAGGGGCGTCTGGGTCTACCTCTTCTTCAAAAAAAGTATCCAACTCTACGGCTTGTAATGCAAACATAGTTGCGCCAATTAGCACTAGCGCACCTGCAACATATAACCACTTTTTCTTCATAACTACTTCAATTCATTGATAATAAGCTCAGGAACTATACATATAACCATTAGACGTGCCAAGTGTTTACTTTTTATACTTTGTTATTCCTCCTCATGGTAAGCCTATGTCTATGAATGATTTTTTATAAAATAAACTTTTCTAGCTTAGAATTTAGCTCTTCTACTCTATGTACCAAGCCGCCAATCAGTTTGTCTTTAATTTTATCTCTGAGTGTGACGGGCATTAATTTTAAGGTTTTATGATCGATTAACATAACCACAACATCTTCACTGGCAACAACTGATGCACTTCGTTTTTCATTCAAAATAAACGCAACTTCACCGAATACTTGTCCTGGTTCTAACTCCGCGACTGTTTTTCCACTAGAGGTTTTAACATCTAACATTCCGGTCATTAACATGAAAAACTCATCACCATGCTCGCCGTACTCAATTAGATATTCGTCTTTACGATAACTTCTTACTTTAATTAACTGCTTTTCAACTAAATTCTCTCTGTCTTTAAGATCTAGACATCGAAAAAAGTCTAAGCGGTTCATCAATTGTTTTAATTTAGCGGCGGATAAATGTTTAATTTCTTTCATCGATTTTACTTTCAATTAGCTATGCTTAATTAATAAGCATTTAGTAAATCATATTTTTTCATTTTGCGTCTAAGTTATTTAGAAAAAATGCTTAATTAGGGGTGTATTTTCATACTAAATTAGAGTAAAAACGTAAGCAGCTACGATCAACAATAAAATAATAAGAGAGTTTGTAAATATGAATAACGAAGAAAGGCCAATGTTAACTGGCGCCCAAATGGTGGTTAAATCTTTAGAAGATCTGGGTGTTAAGTATCTATTTGGTTACCCAGGTGGCGCAGTTTTAGATATTTATGACGCCCTCTTTGAGCACCAATCAATAGAACATATTCTTGTTCGTCATGAACAAGCTGCTGTACACGCGGCAGATGGCTATGCACGATCGACTGGAGATGTCGGTTCTGTACTCGTTACTTCAGGTCCAGGCGCAACCAATACCATTACCGGTATTGCCACCGCTTATATGGACTCAATACCTCTTGTTGTTTTATCTGGTCAAGTACCTACTACGGTTATCGGTGAAGATGCATTTCAAGAAACCGATATGGTTGGTTGTTCACGCCCTATTGTTAAGCACAGCTTTTTAGTTAAACGTGCTGAAGACATTCCAGAAGCAATTGCCAAAGCCTATTACATTGCTCGAACAGGCCGCCCGGGACCCGTTGTTGTCGACTTACCAAAAGACATAGTAAGCCCGCTAATTAAAGCTCCTTATTATTTACCGAAAGACATTAATATTCGCTCTTATAAACCTTCTTCCAAAGGTCATCCACGCCAAATTAAAAAAGCAGTGGAAATATTATGCAAAGCGAAACGCCCAGTTTTATATACTGGCGGCGGCATAATCTCAGCAGAAGCATCTACCGAATTAACTAAGTTAGCTGAAAAGCTAAATGCACCGGTTACTAATACACTTATGGGATTAGGCGGTATATCTGGCGTTCACCCTCAGTTTGTCGGTATGTTAGGTATGCATGGAACTTATGAAGCCAATAAAACCATGCACAATGCCGATGTAATATTTGCTGTGGGCGCTCGCTTTGATGACCGTGTTACCAACAATGTTACAAAATTCTGCCCTAATGCCACGATTGTTCATGTAGACGTTGATCCAACCTCTATCTCAAAAACAATTCAAGCACATGTGCCTGTAGTTGGTGAAGCAAAACGTGTGCTACAGCAAGTTCTAGAGTTGATGGAGCATGAAAATGTAACCAACGACAAAGAGGAAATGGCCAGATGGTGGAATCAAATTGACCAATGGCGCGAAGTAGACAGTTTGGGTTATCAAAAGTCTGCAGATAAAATAATGCCTCAAGAAGTTATCGAATGTTTGTATGAAGTCACTAATGGTGATGCTTATGTAACGTCCGATGTTGGGCAGCATCAAATGTTTGCCGCCATGTATTATCCGTTTAAAAAACCAAGACAATGGATTAACTCTGGTGGTTTAGGCACCATGGGATTTGGTTTACCTGCTGCTATGGGCGTTAAATTAGCGTTCCCTGACAGCTACGTTGCTTGTGTTACTGGCGATGGCTCGATTCAAATGAATATTCAAGAGCTCGCTACCTGTATGCAATATGGCATCCCAGTTAAAATTATAAATATTAACAACAGTTCTTTGGGTATGGTTAAGCAGTGGCAATCAATGTTTTATGATGGCCGTCACTCTCATTCTTATATGGACTCGTTACCTGACTTTGTAAAATTAGCAGAAGCTTATGGACACGTTGGTATGCGAGTGTCTAAACCTTCTGAATTAAAAGAAGTAATGGAAAAAGCATTTGCCATGAAAGATAAGTTAGTTTTCTTAGACATTAATGTTGACCCATCTGCACACGTATATCCTATGCAAGTTAAAGGTGGCACGATTGACGATATGGTATTGGCTTCTAAAGATGGGGAGAACAAATAATGCGTCGTATTTTATCTATCCTATTAGAAAATGAACCGGGTGCTCTATCTAGAATTGTTGGCTTATTTTCGCAACGTGGTTATAACATCGACAGCTTAACCGTCGCTAAAACTGATGATGAGTCTCTGTCTCGTATAACAATTAGCACAAGAGGCGACCAGCGCGTACTAGAGCAAATTACTAAGCAAGTTAATAAGCTAGTTGATGTGTTGAAGGTACGTGAGCTTACTGAGCGTCCTAACGTTGAACGCGAAGTTGTCCTGATGAAGATGCTGGCTGAAAATAATGAGCAACGTGAAGAGATTAAACGTTGTTCTGATATCTTCCGAGGTCAAATCATTGATGTTACCGCTAAAATCTATACCGTGCAGTTACTTGGTACGTCAGAAAAAGTGGAAGCCTTTATTGATGTAATGCGTGAAAACGGCAACATTATAGAAACCGTACGTTCTGGTGTTGTGGGAATTGGCCGTGGTGATAAAGCTCTAAAGCCTTAAAGCTGTAATGCTGTAATGCTGTAAAGTAATAGAAGCAGGAGAGCTGGAATGCTGGAATGCTGGAATGCTGGAAAGTAATAGAAACAGGAGAGCTGTAAAGCTGGAAGCTGGAAAGTAATAGAAGTTGTAACGCTGGGAAGTAATAGAAGCTGCGCTTATCGCCTTATAGCCCTATAGCCTTATCGCCTAAAGCTCATAAAAAAAGCCATTTAATATTAATTAAATGGCTTTTTTGTTGTGTTTAGAAACTTTGAGAGTTAATAGAGATTAATCAATTTCATCTAAAAACGCATCATCAAATTCAACTTCTTTTTTAAGCGGTGGGTTGCCGTCATGAATTTTAAAGTTTTGATTTTGGAAATACACTTCTTTAACAAAAATATAACTGTCGGTTGAGCTATTGATCATACTTTCTTGCTGAAGTAGGTCAGCACGAGTGTAGATAGCTTTCACACCGAGTTTAATTATCGACTCTGGGACGGATAACAAATACAAAGGGAAGATCATGCCATCAACAAAATCACCTGATAAATCACGAGCGGTTGTAGGCCCGTAACCCGGTATCATTGCATAAGGTCCATTGCCAATTCCGGCAACGGCCATTGTTTGACCAAAATCTTCTTTGTGTTGATCTAATCCCATATGTTTGGCCACATCAAAAATACCAAGAATACCGACAGTAGTATTAATTGCAAAACGCCCTACGGCCTTGCCTGATTTTTTAAGCTTACCTTGAAACAAACTATTTAATGCATAACCTGGCTCTTCTAGGTTAGTTACAAAGTTTCTAACACCTGTTTGAGCCGGTCTTGGTAGGTATTCAGAGTAACCAACCGCTAATGGACGTAACAAATATTTATCTAATATATTCCAGTTAAAATCCCATAACTCACGGTTGACGGTTTCAAATGGGTCTCTAGGATCTGAAAAATCTTCGATTACAGCACCATTAGTGGCAGCCGCTTGTTGTTGCTTAGAATTACTAGTACATGCTGTTGTGAGCAGAATTAATAACATTAACAAAACAATTCGATTAAAAGACGACATTATTTATATTCCTCATTGATGATAACTGTATTGATAACGTCTGAATTTGAGGTATCAATATTAATTTGTTTACCTTGCCAATCACCTAGTTCAAACGGTGCATTATCATCGACAGACAAGCGAGCAAAGACACTAACCGTTTTATAATCAGATAGTTTTTGCCCAGGGATCATCATATCAGTGTCTGATAAAGTAACTATAACGGGCATAGTTGAAATAGGAAGTTTTTTAACGGCAATCGGCATCGGCATGCTATCTATTTTAGCGAACAAAAATAAATAATGGAAACCAGCCATTTTATTCTTAAGCTCAGCAGATATATTAACTGAAACCTGAATGAAAGGTGTGGTCACAACAGGCTTAGGTTCCAGATTCTTATTTATAAAATCTAATCTATCTTGAATAGCACCAATTCGAGGGTCGTTTTTGTCTAACATTTGTAATGCAAAATCAAACCCTTTTTTAGCTGCCTCGTAGTGCTCTAACATCAGGTTACCTTCACCAAACAAAATAATAGCAAGTTCGTTATTTGGCTTTAAAGTTAACGCTTCTTGTAATAAAGATAACGAGCGCTTTATTTCAAACTCTTCGCCTTTCATCTGAAGCGCTTGAGCGAAACTCACGGTATTTGATACATTATTGCGCTGCATATTATACGACTTTTCAAACGACGATATAGCGCCGTCTACATCTTGTAACGACATCAACACTCGGCCTAATAACATCCAACCTATGTGATCTTCTTTTGTTGCTAACTTAGTACGTAAACCTAAAGCAAATTCTCTTAACTCAACTTCTGACACTTGTGAGTCTAAGTTCTGAATCACTTTTTTACTGAGTTCAGGCATTTTTGCTAATGTTTGCTGCCAATCATCAACTTGTTGATAAAGGCCTTTGTTAATATAAAACACAGAAACAATGACAAATAAGCCAGCAACGGCGGTAAACAAATATGGTTTATATACAAGGCTATCCACCACCGTATTTGTATTGTCGGTTTGTACTGTTGTCAGCTCGTCTTTTGTCGTTAACTTCAATTCAGTTAACGCTTCTTGATATTCTTGCTCTGTGTATTTTCCAGCAGCGTATTCTTTTGCAAGCTCTTGCTCACGAGCATGAAACCAATTGGAGGTTTGCCCTGCTTTAGATACTTTATTTTTATAAGAAATAAGTGGAACAAATACAAAAATAGAGGCTATTAACAGCATCACTAATGCGGCTAACCAAAAAGAAGTCATCATTGTTTATTGTCCTTGTTACTGTCATCTACGGCGTTGCTGTTTTGAGAGTCGTTATTATTAGAGTTGTTATCTTTAACCGAGGGGCTATTTTTAACCAAGAGGTTATCTTCAACATCCGCTTCTTTCTCTAGCAGTTGCTCAAGTTCACGGTCTAATTTATCTAGTGCCACTTTAGCTTCGGTTAAATCTGGCTCTGGGGTGTCAACATTGTATTTTGGTTTACTACGCTTCACCTGAACAAAAATAGCAAATAAGATAAACCCGATTGGCATTAGCCATAACAAACTAGTTGCCACATTCAACGGCGGTTGGTAATGAGCAAATTGCCCATAACGGTTAACCATATATTGAATAACTTGCTGTTTATCTTGGCCTTGATCTAACAATTCCTTAACTTTAACTCGCATATCTTTTGCGACTACCGCATTTGAGTCTGCGATGTTTTGGTTTTGACACTTAGGGCAGCGTAATTCGGCTGTTACTTCTTGGTAAATCAACTTTTGCTGTTCTGACGTAAAGATTATTTGATCTTCTGTTCCTTGTGCTACACAAGAGAGCAGCAGCACTGTTAATAACCCTAAACTGCTAATGAATATTCTCATTGATTTATCTCATTCCAAATAGGGGCAAGTTTTTCACGCCAGATACGCTCGTTTACATCACCCATGTGATGCATTCTGACAATCCCCTTACCATCAACAATAAAGGTCTCTGGCGCACCGGTTACACCTAAATTAAGTGACAAACTGCGGTCTAAATCTAAAATGTTGTACTGGTATGGATTACCTAACCGAGCCAACATCTCTTTAACTTCAATTCTAATAGCTGGAATATCTGCATACTGACCAAATTCGGGGGCATGATTTTGATCGTAATATAATCCAACAATTTTAACGTCGTACTCTTTTGCTAATTTAGCTAAATACGGCAGTTCATATTTACAAGTAATACACCAAGTCCCCCAAACATTAATGAGTACAGGCTCGTTTACTAAGGTTTGTTCTGTATGTATTTGGCTATCAGAGTTTAAGTCTGGTAGTTGAAATTGTGGGAATGGCTTGCCGATTAAGGCCGAATCCCGTTCGTTAGGGTCGCTGAATAAACCTTTTAATAAAAAGGCCAATAACAATACAAATAAAACTAATGGTAAAAATCTAAAACTTACTTTTTTAGTCATAGTATTAACCTACCCTTGCTTAGCGTTTTTTCTAGTGCGGTAACGACGGTCAAACAAAGTCAATAAACCAGCAAATGCAACGATAATACCGCCTAACCAAATCCAACGGATATAAGGTTTAACATAAATTCTTAATGCCCAAGCGCCATCAGGTAAACGTTCACCTAAAGAAATATAAATATCTCGGAAAAAACCAGCATCAATTGCAGCTTCTGTCATGGTATTACGTTGTACCGCATAAAAACGTTTTTCCGCTAACAATTTAGTAACAAATTCATCTTGTTTTGTAATCGTGATAACTGCAGCCCAGCCATCGTAATTTGGCCCATCAATATTTTCAACGTGGTTGAATTTAAACTCATAGCCTTTCAGCTCAGCTGAGTCGCCCGTATTCATTTTTACATCACGTTCTACTGAATATTGTGAGGTTAATGCAACACCGGCAATTAAAAATGCCACACCTATATGGCCTAACACCATGGAAAAATGACTTAACGGTAATTTGCTAAATGACACTTTACTTAAGGTTTGTTTTAATTCCAGCGCAGTAAATAACATAATCCATATAAATAATGTCACACCTAATAAAGCAAGCGCTTTAATCTCAGGGAATTCAACAACCAACCAAATTAAGCTTAAGGTGATGCTAGTTGCGATAACGATTAACGGTTTGGTTATAAAGTTAGCTAACTTATCTTGCTTCCAACGCACTAAAGGCGCAATACCAAGTAATAAGGCAAACGGAACAATCAAGTAAGTAAACATTTGGTTAAAGAAAGGTTCGCCAATTGAGATAGTACCAAGGCCAATTTGTTTATGTACCAAAGGTAATAAAGTGCCCATCAAAACCACTATGGTTGCGGCTACTAGCAATATATTATTCCCCCACAACATAGACTCGCGCGAGAACATAGAGAACTTACCAAAGCTCTTAATATTGCCCGCTTTTAAGCTGTAAAGTAATAAGCTACCACCAATAACTAAGGCCAATAGTATTAAGATAAAGACCCCTCGTTCAGGATCAGTCGCAAATGCATGTACAGATACAATGACGCCAGAACGGACTAAAAATGTTCCCAGTAAACTTAATGAAAATGCGGCTATGGCTAAGAATACCGTCCAGCTTTTAAAGGCGTTACGCTTTTCTGATACCGCTAATGAATGTAATAATGCTGTTGCCACTAACCAAGGCATAAATGCGGCGTTTTCAACTGGATCCCAAAACCACCAGCCACCCCAGCCAAGTTCTGAATAAGCCCACCAGGAACCGATTGTTAAACCTAATGTTAAGAATGCCCAAGCTGCTGCAGTCCAAGGACGAGACCATTTAGCCCAAGTTGAGTCTAAGTTTCCACTTAATAATGCGGCAATAGCAAAAGCAAAACTAATAGAAAGCCCCACGTATCCCATATATAACAAAGGCGGATGTATGATCATGCCAATGTCTTGCAGCAATGGATTTAAGTCGCGTCCATCAATTGGAAAGTAAGGTAAAGTACGTTCAAACGGATTAGAAGATATGATGATATAAGCGTAAAAACCAACGCTTATCCAGCCTAATACAGTTAATACGCGAGTTCGCATATCAACAGGCAAACCTTTTGAAAACAGAGCAACGGCAAACGACCAACCAGACTGCATTAACAACCAAAGTAAAAATGAACCTTCGTGGCTACCAAAACTGGCAGCAAATTTGTATTGGTCGGGCAGTGCTGAGTTCGAGTTTTGTGCAACATTAACCACAGTAAAGTCGTCGGTTAAAAATGCATAAACCAAACAACCAAAAGAAAATAATGTAAAGACGAACAAACCGATAGACAGGTTTGGCGCCATAGCCATCAAACGCGCATTATTTTGTTTTAATCCTATAGCCGGAAAAATCGACAATAAAATACTTAATGTAAAGGCGATATATAAAGCAAAATTACCAAGTTCTGGGATCATATTATTTTCTTGTTATTTAATTGGTTAACTCTAAAAAGAGAATGGACAGATAAACCTTAATTCACCTGACTTAACATTGTTGTGAATGTTGAGTTTATTTCTCTTATCTAATACTTCGATTCGTTCGTATTGTTATCATAAGACTTGTTATACTTAGCCTTGTTATACTCAGCTTTGTCGCTTTCAGACTTGTCACCCTCAAGCTTTTCGTACTGTGGCTTGACGTGTTTTATACCTTTCATTTTTTCAGCCAGTTCGGATGGCATATATTCTTCATCATGTTTAGCCAAGACTTCACTAGCTTCAATAGTATCAAAGCTCACTAAAACACCTTGAGCAACGATGCCTTGTCCTTCACGGAATAAGTCCGGCAAAATTCCGTTGTATTTTATGGTTACCATAGGTCCAGTGTCAGTTAACTTAAATGACACATCTAAGTTTTCCTCACTACGAACCACACTTCCCTCAACGACCATGCCGCCAATTCTAAGACGTTGGCCTATTTGCGGTTTTGCACCAATTTTTCCATTACCGAGCTCTTTACCTTCTAAGATCTCAGTTGGCGTATAAAATAAATCTATATTTTGTTGTAACGCATATAGCATGGAGCCAATGGCTGCGCCTACCAGAACAACTAAAGAAACAATGATAAATAGTCTTTTTTTTCTACGAGGATTCATTATTTTCAATCTTATTTTATTAATTGGTTTATATTAAATTGGTTTTACTAAGCTAATATTTACTAAGCTATTTTTTATCAAGCTACCTTTTATCAAATAAGGCTTGAGCATTGGCTACTTTAGCTTGAGATATTTTCTCTGCTCGTTCTTGCTCTATACGTAACAAACGCAACGTTCGATTTTTTGCAGTGCAAGAATGTACAATTAACATCAGCAAAACTGCAAACACAATAGCGACCGACGACCAAACGTATGCGCCATAGCCGCCCATGGCTAATACTTCAGAAAAAGAATTAAACTGCATTATGTTTCCCCTTCACTGATGAAGTCGACTCAGTAGACGATTGTTCTACTAGCGCTTTCACCCAAGGTCTGCGGGCATCGTTAATAAGAATTTGATTCGCAAGTCTTAAACAAACAATGGCAGCAAATATAAATAAGAAACCTGCAATATTAAGTAACAGTGGCCACAACATATCAGGTGAGATTGATGGTTTATCAAATTTAGTAATTGATGCACCTTGATGCAGTGTATTCCACCACTCTACCGAGTAATGAATAATAGGCACATTAACAACGCCGACAATCGCCAAAATAGATGCCGCTCTTGCTGCCGTTCGTTTGTCTTCAAACGAGTTATAAAGCGCAATTACGCCTAAGTATAAAAACAATAAGATTAACTCTGATGTTAATCTTGCATCCCATACCCACCATGCGCCCCACATAGGTTTACCCCAAACAGCCCCTGTGACTAAGGCTAGAAACGTAAAGGCTGCGCCAACTGGAGCCATAGCGTATACCGCTAATTCAGCATTTTTTATCTGCCAAACAATACCAATTAGTCCACAAATCGCCATTGAGGTATAAGCCCCCATTGACCAAATAGCCGTAGGCACATGAAAATAAATAATACGAAAACTATCACCTTGCTGATAATCAGAGGGTGCATACAGTAAGCCCCAAATAGAACCGGCTATTAAAGTGATTGCAGCCAACCACGAGAAGTAAGGCAATAAGCGATAACATAAATTATATGCTGTCTCAGCTTTTGCGTATGGATGTAACCATTTCCACATAAATCAATTCACCGTATTCTTTAAAGCGGCTGCGATGGCAACCGGTGCGAAAAAACAACTCACTAATAACATACTAATTAAAATTGCCAATTGTCCTGAATAATCCATATTAAAACTGGCAGCTTCAATTAACGAGGTAGCAAAAATCAATACCGGTATATATAGCGGTAAAACTAATAAACTCAATAGCACGCCTCCTTGATTTAAACTGACCGTTAACGCATTACCTATCGCGCCAACAAACAATAAAATAGGAGTGCCTATTAATAAACTCAACATTAACGCTGGAATAACTTGGCTTTCTACGTTCATCAATAAAGCTAAAACTGGTGATATTAATAGAAGTACCGAGCATGAGATAAACCATGCGGCTAACAATTTAGCACCAACTAACAAAGACATAGGCACAGTAGACAACAACCAAGCTTCAATAGTTCCCTCTTGGTAATCTTGTCTAAATAAACGGTCAACAACTAACATAATCGCTAATAACGCGGCAATCCAAATAACGCCAGGGCCTATCATTTGTAATGTCTTTGGTGCTGGCGAAATGCCAAGTGGGAACAAAGTCACCACGATAAGAAAAAACACCATAGGTTGTATAATTTGCGAAGGCTTTTGCCAAGCAAGTTTTAACTCACGGACAAAAATTGCTTTAAATGCTATCCAGTATGATAACTGAGCTTGCGGTAGGTTGGAATTCATTCCGCATCCCCTACTGTGCTGTGGCCAATCGTGCTATTACCTAATGTTAATTTCGTCAGTTGTTCAAAGTTTTGAGATAAATCTTGATGTGTCGTGATTAATATCATGCCACCGTTTTGTAAGTGCTGGTCAAAACGTTGTTGCAATAACTGAACGCCACTTTTATCAATTGCCGTAAAAGGTTCGTCTAGTATCCAAAGTTTAGTATTTGTTAACCAAAGGCGAGCTAATGCAACACGTCGGTGCTGCCCAGCTGATAATGAATGACATGGAATATGCTCAAGACCAGTTAAACCAACCAATCCCAATGCAGTAGTAAAGTCTAAGTTTGATGTTGGGTTTAGCACAGCCCAAAATTCTAAATTTTGCCAAGGAGTTAAATCAGAATTAATCGCAAACTTATGACCTAAAAAGAAAACTTGCTGTAAAAATAATTCAGCTTGCTGTGTGGTTGACTCGCCATCCCAAAGGATCTTACCTTCATCCGGTCGAAACAAGCCTAAAATAGCTCGTAATAAAGTCGATTTACCTGCGCCATTTGGCCCTTCGATTTGGCAGATTTGGTGATCTGACAAAACAAAATTAAGCTCTGCAAACAAACAGCGATTTTGACGAAAACAGGTTAAACCTTGAACTTCAAGCAAAACAACAACTTACTTTATATGTAAAATTACCAAATTGTAACACAGGGTATTAGTCGCTTTATAGTTCTTAATACGTTAATTTAATGATCTAGAACAATCCTGGTCACTGCTCAATGCAGGTTATTATATTATCTGATGGAAGGTATTCATGTTTAAAAACGCAAACACTGATGACACTAATAAGCACAAGGCTGCTAAGTCTTATTTAACGAGCTCTTCAACTAGCTATTTAGCTGGCTCTTTATATAGCTCCTTAGCTAAGTCCCGTAAGCTCTTACAGTCACTCGTCCTATTATCGTCGATTTTTATGATTACGGCATGTGTCACCCAAGCTGACAAAACAATATTAAAAGTTAGCTCTACCAAAGATATTCCAGATATAAATAAAAGATACGAGACACAATTAGCACAATTAAAAGTCGGCATGACAAAAAGCCAAGTCATTGGATTATTTCCAGGAATGGAAAGAGAGTGCTTTGAGTCAGGTGTTTGTTACTTTACCGTTTTTGATGAACGCTTTGTTCAAATTGATCACCGAGTGGCTGATCTCAATTTACTCACCTCCTCATTAGTCACCTTATTAGGCCTTACTTGTATTTTAAGCACAGATGATTGTAATGAAGCTATCGTTGCCGCAATCAACGTGGCTATCGCATCGGCAGTAAAAAACAAACAAATTCATACAACGTCAGAAGGCGGCAGAGTATTAACGCTACTACAGTGGATTAATATAGAATTTGTCGATAATAGCGTAACTCAGTGGGCGGTTAACGAGCCTTTACCTCAATTTATTCCTAAATCTTTTGAGAATAAACTCCCTAATTTAGAAGATGCGCTAAAGTAATAAAGAGACCAAGTTAATAAAACTGCAACCTATGAATATTAATTCACTTTAATTGCATTTTTATTGTTTACATCTACACTATTATCTGTGATTATTCAGTCAAATATGATTAATAAAAGATTTACAGTAGTAACTTAAATGGTAAACACAAAAAAAATACCTTGCGTTGTTTTTGGAGCAAGCGGCTATGCCGGTGTTGAATTGGCAAAAATGATTGTCAGTCATCCTATATTTACGTTAGAAGCATTATTTGTTTCTGAACATAGTAGTGATGCCAATAAGTTATTATCAGACCTTTATCCTAAGTATAAAGGTCTACTCGATTTCCCCCTTGTTCCTGGTGGAAAGACCAACCTTGAGGCCCTAACATCATCTTTAAGTAGTGTTGACAAGGGGCTTGTTTTTTTAGCCACCCCTCATGAATTCAGCCATGATATTGCCTATTCTTTATCGGCAAAAAACATAACTGTATTGGACCTATCTGGTGGCTTCCGCTTACAAGACCCTGAGCTGTATCCGCAATATTATGGTTTCTCACATAAATATGCAGATAAGTTAAACACTATTCCATATGGGTTACCTGAATGGAATGCTCATAATTTAAAAGACCAAGCTCTTATTTCATTACCAGGCTGTTACCCAACAGCCTCGCAAATGGCCATTAAACCGTTAGTTAAACATAATTTGTTAACTGAAAATTGCGTGCCGGTTATTAATGCAATTAGTGGCGTTAGTGGCGCAGGTAGAAAAGCCGCACTAGGTACTAGCTTTTGCGAATTAAGTTTAAAGCCTTACAATTTATTTGTGCATCGTCATGCACCAGAGATTTGCCAAGAAGTTGGTAGGAAAGTCATATTCACGCCTCATGTGGCCAACTTTGAGCGCGGCATACTTGCCACTATTGTCATGCAAGTAAAAGACGGTGTAACGCTAGAGCAAATTACTACTGCATTTGAGTCACAATACGCAGACAAACCATTTATACGTTTACGTTCTGAGCCACCACATATTAATGATGTAGCTTATACCCCTTTTTGTGATCTTTACTGGCAACTTGATGGCACTGATTTAATCGTGATCAGTGCGATAGACAATGTCCTTAAAGGTGCATCATCACAAGCTATTCAGTGCGCCAATATTATTTGTGATTTACACGAAGGCCTTGGCTTATTACCAAGTGCTCAAACACAAGGGGCTGTATAAACATGAACGGAATAAGCCCTATCGTTTTTAAGCTTGGCGGTGAAGCACTTACCGATAAAGCAGCCTTGTCAGAGTTTTTACAACAAATTGGCAAAATTAGAAAAAATCGTCCCGTTGTGATTGTTCATGGTGGCGGACCTCAAGTTGAAGACATGATGTCGGCTGCAAAATTAACAACAACCAAAGTAGATGGTGTACGTGCAACGCCTCTTAGCCATTTACCATTTGTCGTGGGTGCGTTAGCAGGTGTCGCAAGCCAACAACTTTTAGCTGCTTGTAAAACACAAAAAGTTAATGCGGTAGCGTTAAGCTTATCCGATGCTGACTTATTTAATGCCCACGTTAAATCTGAAGTTTTAGGTGCGGTTGGTCAAATAAGTCCAAATAACCCAACTGCAATTCAAGCCTTATTAGAAAGCGGCTTTGTAGTATTAATTAATTCTATTGGCTGTGATCCACAAGGCCAAACTCTAAATATTAATGCAGACGACGCTGCCGTTGCGACGGCACAACTGTTACGAGCTGACCTATGCTTGTTAAGTAATGTGCCCGGCGTATTGAATGCAAATAAACAATTAATCAATTCCCTCGATAAAGAGTCCATCGAAAGCCTTATCAACTCAGGAGTAATTCGTGACGGTATGGTAGTGAAAGTAAACGCTGCCTTTGAAGCCTCACGATTGTTACGACGACCTGTACATATTGGCAGTTGGCAAGACTCTAGCGCGTTAAACAAGTTGCATTTGTCTGAACAAATTCAGCTTGGCACTCAAATTAACGCGTAAATAATAAAATATAATAAAAATACAGGTTTCAAAAATGACTCAAAATAACCAGTCAGTGTTAGGCGATTTAGATCTTTCTCCTTCACAAGTACAAGACATATTAACATTAGCTATCGACATGAAAGCAACACCAGAAAAATACGCTGATGCATTAAAAGGTAAGTCGATTGCCACACTATATGAGAAACCATCATTAAGAACTCGCGTTAGTTTTGATGTAGGTATTAATAAATTAGGCGGACATGCGGTTTATTTAGACTTACAAAACGGCGCGATGGGCAAACGTGAAGATGTTGCAGATTTTGGCGCTAATTTATCTTGTTGGTGTGACGCCATTGTTGCACGTGTTATGTCGCATTCAACATTAACCACGTTAAAAGGCGCAGCCTCAGTGCCAGTTGTAAACTCATTGTGTGATTTATATCACCCTTGCCAGGCATTGGCTGATTACATGACCTTACAAGAATTGTTTGGCGAGTTAAAAGGATTAACATTAGCTTATATTGGAGATGGCAATAACGTCACTCATTCACTAATGTTAACTGGTGCTCAGTTAGGCGTTAATCTAGTTGTATTAACACCAGAAGGTTATGGCGTTGATGCAGATGTTGTGCAACAAGCAACTAACATTGCCAATGACAACGATTGCACATTAACCATAACTACGGATGTGAACGCTTTAGGACAAGTGGATGCAATTTATGCAGATACTTGGATATCTATGGGTGACGGTAAAAGTTTAGAGCAGATTATAAATACCTTTAAACCGTTCCAAATCACCAAAGATTTAATGCAGTCGGCTAACGCTAAATACTTTATGCATTGCCAACCAGCGCACAGAGATGAAGAAGTGACCGCTGAGGTTTTAGATTCAGAGCAATCTGTCATTCTAAGACAAGCAGAAAATCGAATGTGGGCTCAAAACGCCCTACTTCACACTCTACTAGTTAAATGAAGCAATTAAATGAAACTTATTATAAAGCTAGCGAAATAAAAGTTAGCTAAAACCAATTTAGAATTTAAAGATTAAGAGAACAATAATGGCTATTGCACAAAACAAAGAAATTAAAAAAATCGTTCTAGCGTACTCAGGTGGCTTAGATACTTCTGCAATCATTCCTTGGTTAAAAGAACAATATGGCGAAAGCGTAGAAATAATCGCTTTTGCTGCCAATGTTGGTCAAGGCGACGATGAACTTGAAGGCATTGAAGCAAAAGCTATCGCATCTGGAGCGAGTGAATGTCACGTTTTAGATTTACAAGAAGAGTTTGTAAACGACATCATATTCCCTACATTAAAAACTGGCGCAATTTACGAAAGTGAATACTTGTTAGGTACCTCTTTAGCGCGTCCGGTTATTGCAAAAGCTCAAGTTGAACTTGCATTAAAACTAGGTGCTGACGCGGTATGTCACGGTTGTACTGGTAAAGGTAATGACCAAGTTCGTTTTGAAAGTACCTTTGCTGCATTAGCTCCGCACTTAACGGTTATTGCACCTTGGCGTGAATGGGACATGGAAAGCCGTGAAGACTTATTAGCTTACTTAGCTGAAAAGAATGTGCCTACCACAGCAAGTGCAACAAAAATTTATAGCCGTGATGCCAACCTTTGGCATATCTCTCACGAAGGTGGCGAGTTAGAAGATCCGTGGCAAGAGCCGACAGAGCAAGTTTGGACTTGGACTAAATCTCCTGAACAAGCACCTGATAAAGCTGAATACGTTGAGCTTAGCTTCTTAAACGGAGAATTAACCACAGTAAATGGTAAAAAGCTTTCTGGTGTTGATGCTATCACTACACTAAATAATATTGGTGCAGAGCACGGTATTGGCCGTATTGATATCGTAGAAAACCGTTTAGTAGGTATGAAGTCTCGTGGTTGTTATGAAACCCCAGGTGGCACAATATTATTCAAAGCGTATAAAGGTCTAGAAACATTAATTCTAGATAAAATGACATTAAAATATCGTGAAGAGCTAGGTCATGAGTTCTCACATTTGTTATACGATGGTCGTTGGTTTACGCCTTTATGTGGTGCTATATTGGCTGGTGCAAACGCATTAGCGCAAGACGTTACCGGTGATGTCGTTCTTAAGCTTTATAAAGGTACAGCGTCTGTTGTTAAAAGACGTTCACCAAACAGCTTATATTCAGAAGACTTTGCGACCTTTGGTGCAGATGATGTTTATAATCAAAAACACGCTGAAGGCTTCATTCGTTTATTCAGCTTATCAAGCAGAATCAAAGCGTTAACTAAGAAGTAATTTAAGAATTTAGCAGTTTAATTAAAACAACTCAGGTTCGCCTGAGTTTTCCCATTTTTATGGCGGAGTAATTTATGAGTTTATGGGGCGGTCGTTTTAAAGAAAAAGCGAGCTTACAATTTAAAAAGTTTAATGATTCACTGCCTGTGGATTACCGTATGGCTGTACAAGATATTGTAGGTTCTATTTCTTGGGCTCGAGCTTTAAACACAGTCGGCGTATTGTCCAACGACGAAGTGATTCGACTAACTCAAGCGTTAGAAGAATTAAAAGAGTCAGTAGAAAACAATCCACAACAAATTCTTGAGGCTGACTCAGAAGACATTCATAGTTGGGTTGAAATTCAACTTATTGAAAAAACCGGTGACCTTGGTAAAAAACTTCACACAGGCCGTTCTCGTAACGACCAAGTTGCTACCGACTTAAAACTTTGGTGTAAAGAAAAAGGCGATGAAATATATGTCGCTTTAGTTAACTTACAACAATCAATGTTAGATTTAGCAGAACGTGAACGTAACACTGTATTACCGGGTTACACTCATTTACAACGCGCACAACCTGTGACATTTGGTCATTGGTGTTTAGCTTATGTTGAGATGTTCAATCGTGATATAGGCCGTTTAAAAGACGCATTGTATCGTTTAGATACCTCTCCTTTAGGTTCTGGTGCTTTGGCGGGAACCGCTTACCCGATAGACCGTGAAGATCTTGCGCATCACTTGGGTTTTAGAACGGCAACATTAAACAGTCTAGATGCGGTTTCTGACCGTGATCACGTGATTGAATTATTATCGACAGCCAGTATCTCAATGATCCATTTATCTCGTTTTGCTGAAGATCTTATCTTTTACAATTCGGGTGAAGCGGGTTTTGTAGAAATGAGTGACTTAGTAAGCTCAGGCTCATCATTAATGCCGCAAAAGAAAAACCCGGACGCTTGCGAACTTATTCGTGGTAAATCTGGCCGTGTAACTGGTTCGTTAACCGCTATGTTAATGACCATGAAAGCTTTACCTCTTGCCTACAACAAAGACATGCAAGAAGACAAAGAAGGCTTATTTGACGGTTTAGACACGTGGCAAGAATGTATGGAAATGGCAACCTTAGTTGCTGAGGGGTTAACGGTAAACCGCAAACGTACATTAGCCGCTGCCCAACAAGGTTATGCTAATGCCACAGAATTAGCGGACTATCTAGTAAGTAAAGACATACCATTTAGAGAAGCTCACCATATTGTTGGTGAAGTTGTGTTAGATGCGATTGATAAAGAAGTGCCACTTGAAGAGCTAACACTTGAGCAATTACAAAAATTTAGTGACCGCATTGGTGACGATGTTTATCAACACTTATCAATAGAGTCGACACTAGACAAGCGCGAAGCTTTAGGCGGAACGTCGCGTCAGCAAGTGGAAAAAGCACTAGCAGATGTACAAACGGGTCAAAAGTCGATCCTGAATGCTCAAGTGGTTGGAGCTCCAGGTAAGTCCCGTATTAACAGTGCACTAAAACAAGTTCAACAGCGTTTGAATGCAACAAAAGCGGCAGTGACATCGGTTCGTCGTGCACGTATGTCAGACTCAACGGCTATTTTTGAATTGGTAAATTACTGGGCTAATAAAGGTGAAATACTACCTAGAAGCCAAGATAATATTATTCACGATATTCAAAACTTTGTAGTGGCTGAAGTGGGCGGCAAAGTAGTTGGTTGTGCCTCTTTGTACATATACGAAAAATGCCTAGCAGAAATACGTTCAATTGTTGTTGAGGAAGATGCTCATCAACAAGGACAAGGCGTTGCACTGGTTCAATACCTGTTAGAGTTTGCCCATCAAATGGAACTTAAAGACATTATTGTTTTAACTTACATTCCAACGTATTTTGAAAAACTGGGCTTTGGTATTATTGAGAAAAGCAGCTTAGCTGACAATATTATCGAAGACAGTGAGCCTACTGAGCTAAAAGATCCTAATAGCGAAGTAGCAATGAAATATACCCTCGGTCAGGTTTAATTTGCGATTAATAATGGTTAATAATGGTTAATAATAAAAATTTCGTAAAATGGTTTAGAAACTCAGCGCCTTATATTAATGCGCACAGAGATAAAACTGTCGTATTAATGCTCTCTGGTGAGGCTGTGCAACATCCAAATTTTGCCAATATCATTCACGATATTGCCTTAATGCATAGTTTAGGAATGAAGTTAGTTGTTGTGCATGGCGCTAGACCACAAATTGAAGAGCGTATTGCCCAACGTGGGCTTGAATGTAAGATTGAGAACAATGTTCGGGTCACTGATGCTGAGACTCTAGTTGCAGTAAAAGACGCAACTGGCTCACTGCGTCTGCACATTGAAGCGCTATTAACCATGGGACTGCTGAATTCACCTATGCACGGCTCAAAAATTCGAGTCAGCACAGGCAACTTTATTATTGCCAAACCTATCGGTGTAAAAGATGGAATTGATTTTAAATACACAGGATGTGTGCGCAGGGTTGATGAAGTCGGTATAAATACTCAATTAGGCTTTGGTTCGATTGTCTTACTCTCGCCTATTGGTTATTCGACCACAGGCGAAGTATTTAACCTAGCGCTTGAAGACGTTGCGACACAAACTGCCATTGCTCTTAATGCCGATAAGCTAATTACCTTCAGTAAAGATGAAGGGCTTATTGATTCAACTGGTGAGTTAGTTCGTAGCTGTAGTATCCGTACGGTAAAAGCTCTGGCCAGTGAACAACTGCATGAGCAAGAGAAGCACTTAGATCAATTACTCTTATTAAACGCTATTATTAAAGCCGGCGAAAACGGGGTTGAACGTTGTCATTGTGTTAGTTATCAAAGTGATACTGCATTACTACAAGAGTTATTTACCCCCGATGGTGCAGGTACTTTAATTGCGAAAGATCACCGCGAACAAATGACCACAGCAACGATTGATGATGTGGTTGGTATATTGGAGTTAATCCAACCTTTAGAGCAAGAAGGCATTTTAGTTAAACGTTCTAGAGAGTTGTTAGAAAATGAAATCAATCGTTTTGTTGTGCTAAAAAAAGAAGAAATGATCATCGCCTGCGCGGCTTTGTATTTGTATCCACAAGACAAGTCGGCTGAATTAGCCTGCGTTGTTATTCATCCAGATTACCGAAAAGGCAATAGAGGACAGCGTCTTATCAAAGCGGTTTCTGAAATAGCCAAAGAGCAAAAAATTGAAACGATATTTGTGCTAACAACGGTAAGTGGGATGTGGTTTCAAGAACAAGGCTTTATTGAAAGTACAATAGACGCCCTGCCTGAAGGTAAAAAGCAACTTTACAACTTCCAGCGGAATTCAAAAATACTCGTTAAATCGATTGATTAGCTAAGCTTAGTCAGTCGCTAGACAGATACAAAAATGAGCACTTAATGTGCTCATTTTTATTTTCTGATATTGCTTTATCACGATTAATAATCGTTATAGCGTTTATAAGTCACCAAATAAGTCATCGGTAGGATCATCTTCCACTGGTGTTTGTAATATTTTGATATCGATTTGTTTTTTCATCCAGCGATGTTTTCTGGATTTACACAGTCTTATCACATAACGTTTTTCTTCATCACTAAACTGCATCCATTCAAACCTTTCATCACGACTACGAAAACACCCCTGACAAAAGCCATTGGTACCGTTTAAGCAGATCCCTTTACAGGGACTTGGGATATGAAATAGTTCTAATTGTGGCATATAAGAAGTTTAAGTCAGAGTCTATGTTGTTGCAATTAAACGCGATAACGTACGATTGAGTAGTGTATATAAAAAAACCTGCAACATGCAGGTTTTTTAATTAGTTAAGGACTTTATCTTTGCCAGACCTTATCTATTCAACTAAAGCTACAGGTAAGTCAGCTCTGACTTTTTCCCATATTTTCGCTGAAGCTATACCAAACTTACGAATTAAAATAATAGATTCGTCGTGCTTGCCTGCTTTAGTCAGTTGCTCAAGTTCTTCGTAATATTTACGAGATAACTCACGCGCTTCTTCATGTGAGAAGTAATATTGTGCGATTTTAGACCATAAGCCTTTAAAGCCATTTAGCACTAAAACAAACACTATATTGCCTGAACTATCAGCCAACTCATGGTTTAAATTATAATCAAAGTCCGCAAATTCTTGTGGATCGTTTGATACAGATAACGCCTGTTGAGTTAACTCAATAACACGCTCTGGTGAATTCTTTATTGCCGCTCTAATATAGATAGCACTAAAATTAGTACGAGCAGACAATAGTTGGTCGATTAAATCACCTACACCATCGGCATCTAACTTGGCCAATGTTGGTAAAATATTTAACCCACATGTATCCCAATAATTATTTACCTTAGTTGGCTTGCCATGTTTGATTGTTAACCAACCATCACGCGCTAACCTTTGTAATACTTCACGTAGCGTTGTACGAGTTACCCCGATTAACTCTGACAACTCACGTTCTGCTGGTAAAATTGAACCTGGAGGAAAACGATTATTCCAAATAGAATCCACAATATATTCTTCAGCAAATCCTGCTGGGCTTTGCGCCTTTATTATTTTCATTAATACTGTTTACCTTATTTCATCTGGACTGATTGTACCAGAAGGTGAGTCGAGTACAACAAATGGTTTTTTTACCCTAATTATCTAAAAACTCTAATAAAACGACTCTTTTAAGTAGGATTAAACTAATATCTTTAGTACATTACTAAAGTGTAAAAGTAGGCGTATGCCTAAAAACAATTAAAAGGAAGGTTTTAAACGTATGCAGCAGAATTCTCTGAGCGCTTTTTATAAAAATTTCTTAGGACACTCTCCTGAATGGTACAAGCTCACTATTATTGCTTGTTTGGTTGTCAACCCAATCTTATTTAATATAGACCCGTATATTGCGGGATGGGCACTTGTACTAGAGTTTATTTTCACTTTAGCAATGGCGTTGAAGTGTTATCCACTTTTACCAGGAGGCTTACTTGCCTTTGAAGCTATAATTATTGGCATGACCACCCCTGGGCATGTCGAACATGAAATATCACAAAACTTAAGCGTAATTTTATTATTAGTGTTTATGGTTGCCGGTATTTATTTTATGAAAGATTTACTTATGTACTCTTTCACTAAACTCCTTATTAAAGTTAAGTCTAAAGTTGCTCTATCCGTTGCATTTGCTGCGGCCTCAGCTTTCTTATCTGCTTTTTTAGATGCTTTAACGGTTGTCGCCGTTATCATCACAGTAACAACTGGTTTTTATACTATTTATCACAAAGTTGCGTCAGGTAAACATAACCATGCTACTGATCATGACCATACCGATGATGAACACTTAGATGTACCAACACGTTCAGACTTGGAAGAGTTTAGAGCGTTCATGCGTAATATCATGATGCATGCTGGTGTAGGTACTGCATTAGGTGGTGTTTGTACTTTAGTAGGTGAACCACAAAATCTTGTTATTGCTGAACGTGCAGGTTGGAGTTTTCTTGAATTTGCATTACGTATGTCACCAGTCACCATTCCAGTATTAGTGTTTGGTTTATTAACTACGGTTTTATTAGAGAAATTTAAGATATTTAACTACGGTGCTAAATTACCTGATTCAGTACGTAAAATATTAGTTGATTATGATACAGAAAATGACGGTCGCCGTACAAAACGTGACAAAGTTATTTTATGGGCACAAGCTGGAATTGCTATTTGGCTAATCATTGGTTTAGCATTGCATTTAGCCGCTGTTGGCCTAATTGGTTTATCCGTTATTATCTTAGCAACCTCTATTGCCGGTATTACCGACGAACATTCCATAGGTAAAGCCTTTGAAGAGGCCCTACCGTTTACCGCTTTATTGTGTGTATTCTTTGCTGTTGTTGCGGTAATTATCGACCAAGGTTTATTTGCTCCTGTAATTCAATGGGTATTAACCTTTGAAGGTAAGATGCAATTGGTTATGTTCTTCATTGCCAACGGTCTGCTCTCTATGGTTAGTGACAATGTGTTTGTAGGTACGGTTTATATCAATGAAGTAGCTGCAGCATTACAACGTGGCATCATTACACGTGATGAGTTTGACCTTTTAGCTGTAGCAATTAATACAGGTACTAACTTACCAAGTGTTGCAACGCCAAATGGACAAGCTGCATTCCTATTCTTATTAACATCTGCATTAGCACCGTTAATTAGATTGTCATACGGTAAAATGGTTTACATGGCACTGCCATATACCATTGTATTATCGATTGTAGGTTTACTTGCAACTTACTACGGATTAGCTGATTTAACTCAGTTCTTGTATGACCACAACTTAATTGAGCATCATGCGACAATTGGTCAATCTAATATAACTGGACACTAGTCAAGTGTTTAGCTTACCTGCAATATCGACTTGGCCAGCACTCCGCTGGCCTTGGTTTTTAGTCGCTGCTATCGCCTTAATATTAGAATCTATCGCCTTGTATTTTCAATACGGTATGGGTTTAGAACCTTGTATTATGTGTATCTATCAAAGAGTCGCTGTATTTGGCATAGTGCTAAGTGCCCTGCCTGCTCTGGTGAATCCGCACAATATGATCGTTCGCTTGATAAGTATTAGTGGTTTGTTGGTGTCTTGTATTTGGGGTTTAGTAATCGCGTTAGAACACGTAGAAATGCAGAATCCTGATAACTTTATGCTGGCCTTAAGTTGTGATCTTTATCCTAACTTTCCAGATTGGCTACAACTTCATACATTAATACCAAGCCTATTTGAAGCAAGAGGGACTTGTGGAGATATAGATTGGTCATTATTTGGTTTTAGCATGCCTCAAATTATGGTGTTTATATTCAGTTGTTTTACTATATGTTTAACATCGGTGTTAGCCATACGTTTATTAAAGCTTAAAACAATTTAAGCTTAGCTTTTATGACAGGTATGGCTATGTCATGCCTGTCCTTATGCCCTACTCTTTCATCTTACTGACTTTACCTACAAAGCCTTACTATTAAATCGACTTGAAGTTAGCGTCGACTTACTTATAAGTAATACCTCACTTAAATCAATAGCGGCAACGATTGCCATAGTTATTAAAAAAATCATTTAATAATACCTAAAGAAATACCTCACCTTAATCCATATACGCCATAGAACCATTACATTTAAAGGCTTGTTAAATAAAAAGCTCGGATTAAATTCGTTTAGTTTTATTTGGTATTAAATTTGCTTCGATAAAAGTTCACTAATAATAATAAAATGGACATAGTCAAATGCTTAACAAAATATTCAACCGTACAAAAAAAACGCTTTTATTATCAACTGTTGCTATTTTTACCTTGTTTGCGGTATCTAACATTTATGCTTCACCATCAAATGAAACTACCTATATGTTACAAGGCGCCAGTAAAACAACAATGACTGACCTTGTTGAACAAGTGGGTGGAGAAGTAATACACGACTTTTCAATTATTAATGCAATCTCTGTTTCATTAACAGAGGAGCAAGCTACTGAATTAAATAAGATGAATCCATTGGTTCGTTTATCAAGCAAATCTAAGACAATAGAAACCGCTGGTTTTGTTTGGCCTATTCGTACAAAACAAGGTGGAACTAAAGTTGCTGGTTTTGTTTGGCCTATCCGTACTAAACAAGGTGGGACTAAAGTTGCAGGTTTTGTTTGGCCGATTCGTACTAAGCAAGGCGGAACTAAGTACGCTTAGTTTTTAATGAACAAACTTAATCAAAGCTCTTATTATAAGAGCTTTTTTTATAGCTAAATGTTAAACGAATATTTATCTACCAACACTCGCTCAGCTGCATCATTCAGTGACACTTAATTACCATTATGTTATAAACTTACACAGCGGTTGACCCCAAAATAAAAACAAAAAATGGTTATCTAATGTTGTTGTGTATTTCTTTTATTAAACGCCCAATCAAAGCACTTTTTACTTCTTTATTATTTCTGATTTATTCAACTAATACCTTTGCAAATATCTCGTTAAATGATGCGAATAGCACCATTCATTTTAATAATATTAATGCATTAAACGGTCTCCCCCACCAATCAATTAATTCAATTGTACAAGATAAAATGGGATTTATTTGGGTTGCGACGCAAGATGGGTTAACACGCTATGATGGTAAAAATTTCAAAACTTATTCTCATTCACCAGGAGTAAATAATAGCTTAAGCAACAATTGGATATGGGACTTATTTATAGACTCTGAAGGTCGTTTATGGGTAGCCAGCAGTGGTGGATTTCATCTTTATCTTCCAGAGGTAGACGGGTTCACTAATTTTAGTGTCGATGAAAACATTAACGGTATTGATGGCTCTAGTTATGTATCTATAACTGAAGCGCCTAACGGCAATATATTATTTGCTAGCCAATTCTCAGGATATACCGAATTTGATATAAGTTCTGCGACATTTAAAACACACTTAAATGAACAGTCAGGTCTAATACTTCAATCTAACCCTCTTTCAGATCTTATCTACGATAAAGTTGGAAATTTATGGATAGCCTCGCCAAGAGGTGGACTCAGACTAAAACGAGTTTCCAGTACTAACTTTCAAGTAATAAACGTAAACTCAAAACAGTCTATTCCAAGTGATAAATTAAGAAGATTATTTGTTGATAGTAATAACTTACTTTGGGTTGGCACTGAAGATTCTGGTGTATTCGTATTAAATCAAGCATTAGAGCTAATACATCATTTTCAATTTTCACCAGATAACAACTCTAGCTTTTGTGCTAATTACGTCAATGATATTATGCAAGATCACAAAGGTAATATGTGGTTTGCCACTGAAAATGGCTTGTGCAAATTAAATCCAGACAGTAAAACATTCACCCGAACGTTACATCAAACATCACGCAACACGAGCCTAATTAACAATAGAACATCAAAATTAATGCAAGACAATGGCGGTGTCATTTGGGTAGGTACTCAATCTGGTATAAGTCGTTGGAATGCATCGTTAAACTATTTCCCTCATATCAGTAAAGGCGGAAAATATAGTAGCTTAACAAGTAACTCAATCATGGCGTTTGCGACTGACAGCGAAGATCATTTATATTTAGGAACATGGAATGGTGGAGTTAATATTCTATCAAATCAAAACAATAAAATTTCCACGATAAGATCCAATCAACTACGTACCGATACCTTACAAGAAGACAATATAATGAGTCTTTTGGTTGATAGCGATGATAACTTATGGATAGGGACATTACGTAACGGACTGCACTTTAAAGAAAAAGGTTCTACTACATTTAAAGTCTACTCACACGATGAAAACAATCCAGAATCGATAAGTGATAATGCGATAAGTAAAATCCTTCAATTATCTAATGGACAGTTAGCTATAGCCACTTATGGTGGTGGATTAAACTTATTTAACAAAAAAAACAATAACTTCTCATTAGTCAATTTACCGTCTTCCGTGAAGAATTCCCCTCTTAGTATTTATATTGTTGATTTAGCTGAAGATGAACAAGGTAACGTTTGGTTAGCCACTACAGATGGCGGTTTAATAAAATATAATATGAGTAGTCAAAAGAGCACTCAATTTTTATCTAAATCAAATAGCCCAAAACCATTATTAAGTGACAATATATTTGGTGTATTAAACACTAAAGATTACATTTGGGTTGCTACCAAAGACGCGGGTATTGCTCGACTAAATAAAACGAGCTTAGAGCAAGACGCCCCTATTTTTACACATATAGGTAGTCAACACGGTTTAGCCAGTAATTTCACTTATGGTTTATTGGAAGATAACAAAGGCTTTATTTGGGTAAGCCATGCAAAAGGCTTATCACGTATTGATGCTAAAACATTTGACGTCATTAATTTCAATACTACTCACGGCTTACAAGGTTCAGACTTTAACAGCAGCGCTTTGTACAAAGATAAAACTGGAAAAATGTATTTTGGTGGCGCTAATGGGTTTAATGCTTTTAAGCCAGAAAATGTTCCAATTAATCAGCATCAACCAGTATTAAGGTTAACTCAGTACAGTCAATCAAATGTAGTAATTCCTATCCATCAGCAATTTAGAGAAGATGGCGTATTAGCTCTCGATTACAATCAAACTATTATCGATTTTGAATTTGCGGCTTTAGATTATACAAAACCAGAAAATAATAAATACCAATATAAAATGGAAGGTTTAAGTGATGCTTGGATAAATTTAGGCACCAATAACAAAGTGTCTTTTTCTTATCTCGACGATGGTGATTACACCTTAAAAGTCAGAGGCAGTAACAACGATAACGTATGGAGTGATGAGATTGTCATCCCTATTGAAGTCCACCCTCCTTTTTGGCGCAACCTTTACGCATATTTTATATACTTTTTTCTTATTATTAGTGTTGTTTATGTACTGTTAAAACACAAAAAAGAAAAGTTACAACGTCAGTTAAACCATGAGAAGCGTTTACATCGATTAGCCTATTATGACTCCCTAACGGGTTTACCAAACCGCCAAAGTTTCTATGAAAGCTTGGAGCAATTTTTACAATTAGCTCAACGGGAAAAATATAAAGCCGCGATTCTATTTATCGACCTAGACAGATTTAAGCGCATTAATGATACCTTAGGACATGAATATGGTGATCTTGTATTAAAAGAAGTAGCTAAGCGTTTAACTCGATGCATCCGCACGCCAGATATGATTGCCAGATGCCCAAAACCATCTAACCCCGAAAGTAAAATAGCTCGTTTAGGTGGGGATGAATTTTCGCTCTTTTTAAACCAAGTAAAAGACCAACAAGATATTGCAATTGTTGCTCAAACCGTAATCGATATTATCTCCCAACCTATAAAAATCGACAATTATGAAGTCATGCTCACACCAAGTATTGGTATCGCCATCTATCCTGACAATGGCTTACTTGCAAACCAATTAATGAAACATGCAGACATTGCTATGTATAAAGCAAAAGAGGCTGGCAGACGAACTTATACTTTTTATGCGAACTCGCTAAATGAAAGAAGTTTAGAACGATTAAAGCTCGAAGAATATCTTAGAACGGGCATAGAAAAACAAGAGTTTGAATTACAATTCCAACCTCAAATTGACTTAAAAAATAATTGCGTGAATAAAGCTGAGGCCTTAGTAAGATGGCATCATCCTGAATTAGGGTTGATTTCACCACTTGAATTTATACCATTAGCCGAAGAGTCAGGCTTAATTATTGAGTTGGGTGAATGGATACTTCGCGAAGCTTGTTTGCAGGCTAAACGTTGGTTAGATGACGGTATGAAATGCAGAATATCGGTTAATGTTTCAAGTGTTCAATTTAAACAGTCAGATTTAATTGGCAAAGTAAAACGAGCACTTTCTGATTCACAACTACCGCCAGAACTATTGGAGCTAGAACTTACCGAAAGCGCAATCATGTCAGATGTAGAAGATAATATAATCCGCCTACAAAACTTGAAAGACATGGGGGTTAGTATCGCGGTGGATGACTTTGGTACTGGCTACTCGTCCCTTAGTTACTTAAAGAAATTTCCAATTGATACATTAAAAATAGACCGTTCATTCATTGAAGATATCGCCGACAATGAGAATGACGAAGCTATCGTAAAAGCAATTATGGCGTTGGCAGAGTCGATGAATTTAAACGTTGTTGCCGAAGGCATAGAAAGTATTGAGCAATTAAAAATATTGCACACATTTAACTGCGGATTAATTCAAGGCTTTTATTTTAGTGAACCGTTAACTAACGACGAATTTATTTACTTTGTAAAAACAAAGTTTGATCAATCATTATCGACTTGGGCACTCGACCTTATCGGCTAACCTAATAATTCGCCCTGTAAGTTAATTTACAGGCAATAAAAAAGGCGAGTATCAAATACTCGCCTTTCTCATTTTATTTACTTATGTTGCTCTTAGCTTTCATTTTAGCCGTTTATATCGTTATAAACTGACAACCAATGCTTTGCTCTTCGAAGTGCGTGAATTACTCTTCGAAATGAGTGCCCCAGCCTTCATAGACAAGTTTATTTTTATCAGCAAACTCGACCATTAGTACAACTTCTTCACCAATGATCTCTTCTTCCAATGGACACTCAGTTTCAACGTCAAAACAAAATACGATTTGTCCGTCTTCTTCTTCCATTTGCTCTAGCTCAGAAATATCCCAGCCATTTAAAAAACCTTGCTGCATCGCTAAGTCAGCTTCTTCTGCAGTAGTTGCTACAAAATGATGCTCGATACCATACATAGCTTCTTCATTAGAACCATCGTCTAACAACTGCTCTACGATGTCGTTAGTGAATTCTTGCCAATCTGTTGATGTACTATCCATTATTCTTCCTACGTGATCTTTACACTATTTATTCGTGAAACCATTAACTTCGGCTAATTCTTTATCTAATTCTGCTAGTTTATTTTTCATTAGCTCATGCGCCGCATCAGCAACTTTTCTAACTTCTGCTTTATCGTCACTATCAACCGCCATTTCAGGTAAATACTCAATGATATATTTTCCGTTATTCCAACGGTTAAGCTTAACTTGATTATGCGTGGTACTGATCACAACAGGAACAAGTGGAACACCAGCCATATTCGCCGTATAAAAAGCACCTAACTTAAACTTTAATAAACCACGACCGTTTGAACGAGTACCTTCTGGGAATAACCAAACTGATATTTTTTTCTGTTTAATTTTGGCAGCAGCCTGGCCAATTGTGCCGTGAGCTTTAGTTCGGTTGCCTCTATCAATCAGTATGTTGCCCGACAACCAATATACTTGACCAAAAAATGGTGCCCATTTAAGACTTTTTTTACCCATGCTTACTGTATTTTTACGCACTGCATTTGAAACGGTAAAAATATCGTAAGTATTTTGATGATTACCTATATAAACAACTGGGTGATCTTTAACGTTTTCAAGACCTCTAACTTCATAGCTCAGTCCTAAGAATCGGCAAAACCAACCATATGTATTAGCCACAACTTTTACATTATTACGACGAAATGGTCGAATGATTAAATACGTTAATAAATACACAGTCGACAATATAAAAAATATTGCCATTATAAATAATCTAATTATTCCTAACACAAATGAAGCTCCCAATAATTTAAGGCCGCATTGTAACAAACTCATGCTACAGCGGTAATCTTTATTAGCAATTTAATGTGATTGGCATTAAAAATGGCTAATGAAATTCTAAGTAATAAAAAAGCCCTTATCAAATATAAGAGCTTTAAATAATGTTAATCAAGGTTCATAACTAAACTATTCACTCAAAGGTGGATTAGGTTCGTTAACCACTTCTGTTGACTCAGAAGCTGAATTTTTAAACTCAATTTCAACCAAATCAACGCGCTGTAAGCCTCTAGGCAATTTACTGCCTCGACGTCCACGATCACCTTGGTAATGTTCTAAATCTTTTTGTGTCAGTGTTAACTTACGTTTACCGGCATGTAATACAACCATCCCATCTTCTGGCACAACAATTATCTGTTTTACATACTCTTCACGACTTGCCGCACGAGCAGATGGAACATTAATGATTTTGTTGCCTTTGCCTTTGGCTAACATAGGTAAGTCTTTTAATGGGAAGACCAACATACGCCCTTCGTTGGAAATAGCCAAACATAGGTCTGTATCAATATTTAATACTTTTTGCGGCTCAGCCAGTTTTGCGCCCGTAGGCAATCTAACCAATGCTTTACCCGCTTTTTGACGAGTTAACATGTCTGAGAAAGTACAAATAAAGCCATAACCTGCATCAGAAGCGATTAAGTACTTCTGATCTTCTTTAGACATAATTGTATGTTCTATCGTCTCACCAGCAACAATACTAAAGCGACCACTTAATGGTTCACCTTGGCTTCTGGCAGACGGTAATGTGTGTGCGTCGGTGCTAAAGCTACGCCCTGAACTATCAATGAAGACAACCGGCTGATTACTCTTACCTTTAGCTGAAGACTTATAACCATCGCCAGATTTATAACTTAAGTTGTCTACGTCTATATCATGCCCTTTGGCACAACGAGCCCAACCATTATCAGAAACAACAACCGTTACTGACTCACTTGGAACTAAGTCTTTCGCTGAAATTGCTTTTGCTTCGTTTCTTACCACTAATGGAGAACGTCTATCGTCACCATATTTTTCAGCGTCTGCAGTAATTTCTTTTTTCAACAAGTTGTTCATTTTAACGCGTGAGCCTAACAAGCTCTCTAGCTGTTCACGTTCTTTTTCTAATTCGTCTTGCTCACCACGAATTTTCATTTCTTCTAATTTAGCTAATTGACGTAACTTTAATTCAAGAATAGATTCAGCTTGAACTTCAGTAATGCCAAACCGTTCCATCAATACAGGTTTTGGTTTGTCATTCGCACGAATTATTTCAATCACTTCATCTATGTTTAAGAATGCGACTAATAACCCAGCTAAAATATGTAAGCGTGATAACACTTTTTCTAAACGGAAGTTTAAACGACGTGTTACTACGTCACGACGGTATTCTAACCACTCAGTTAAAATGGTTTTTAACCCTTTCACTTTCGGTAAACCGTCTAAACCAAGCATGTTTAAATTAACACGGTAGTTTTTCTCTAAATCGGTTGATGCAAATAAATGCTGCATAACTGGCGCAATATCAACACGATTTGAACGAGGAATTATCACAATACGCGTTGGATTTTCGTGGTCTGACTCGTCACGTAAATCCGTTACCATAGGTAACTTTTTCGCCGTCATTTGAGCCGCAATTTGTTCTAATACTTTACCGCCAGAAACCTGATGAGGTAAGGCTGTAATAACAATATCGCCATTTTCTTCTACGTAGGTAGCGCGCATTTTAATGCTGCCTTTACCGGTTTCGTAAATTCTAGCGATATCGGCTGATGGCGTAATAATTTCCGCTTCAGTTGGATAATCTGGACCTTTTACATACACCATTAAATCTTCTAACGACGCACTAGGATCTTTTAATAAGTGAATACACGCTTCAGCAACTTCTCTCGTATTATGAGGCGGAACATCCGTTGCCATACCAACCGCAATACCGGTGATACCATTTAATAGTATATGAGGTAAACGTGCTGGAAGGATTTTAGGTTCATCCATAGTGCCATCAAAGTTTGGTACCCAGTCACTGGTGCCTTGATTAATTTCTGATAACAGTAATTCACTAAATTTGGATAAACGAGCTTCGGTATAACGCATGGCAGCAAATGACTTAGGATCATCCGCCGCACCCCAGTTACCTTGACCGTCTACTAAAGGATAACGATATGAAAAAGGCTGAGCCATTAACACCATAGCTTCGTAACAAGCACTATCACCATGCGGATGATACTTACCTAATACGTCACCAACGGTACGAGCTGATTTTTTATACTTAGCATTTGCAGATAAACCTAATTCTGACATTGCATAAATAATTCGGCGTTGAACAGGTTTTAATCCGTCACCTATATGCGGTAACGCTCGGTCCATAATGACGTACATCGAGTAATTTAAATATGCATCCTCGGTGAACTTCCTTAATGGCAGCTGTTCTATTCCATCACTACTTATTGTCGTAGTTGCCTCTGTCATTACCTAAACCTTTTCTTTCTTAAATTATTATTAACAAAAATCCATTGCTTGGGTGATATTACCACCTTTGGCTTTTGCCTTATCTAACGCGTTTTTCACATCATCTTTTATTGCATCTATATTTTTATTACTATAACAATAACTTACACCGAATGATGCGGACAAATTAATACCTAAATTGTCTATGTAAAACTTATTGCTATTTAACTCTTTTCGTAACACTTCTGCCAGTGAAAATGCTTGTTTTAAGCTAAAATCTTTGGCTATTACGATAAACTTATCACCTGATAACCTAACTAAAAACTTATTACTGCCTAAACGAGAGTCTAATCTGGCAACCACTAAAGCTAATAATTTATCGCCTAATTCAAAGCCTAACTTGTCATTTACCTTACGCATATTGTCGATATCAAACATGATAAGACTAAAAGGCGTGTTATTTTGCATCAGCAATTTAACATGTTTAATAAAGTAATTATGATTGTTAGCGCCACTTACCGGGTCTAAAAATATACGTTTTGATTTTCTCGGTCTAAACAATCTTAATATAAGGTAGACGAAAGCAAACAACAGAATAACACTAACGGCCAATAATTCTTTGTTGTTATACAAAGAATTTATAAAGTCTTCTTTTGGTTGACTCAACTTATCATTTTGTTTTTTATATTCAAGTAGTTGCTTTTGAACTTCCGCTAACTCTTCTTTAGCTTGAGCCACATCATACTTATAATTAGCCATGAGAAAATCTAATTTAATCGTCGTGCTGGTTTCTTGTTGTGCCAATTTGCTATCTAACGACTTCTTAAACAACTGGATGCCAGATTGCTTTTTGCCATTTAATACTAACCAATTCGACTTTAGATCCAATAACTTAATAGCTAAATCTTGTTTCGCTTTTTCGTCCTCAATATCGCTCATATCTAGATTGTCTAAAATATTTAACGCTTGTTTATATTGAGAGGTGCCAGCTAATACTTGAGCTTTGGCTAACTGGTAATCGCGTTTGTCTTTCACTGTGGTGAGGAAACGTTCTAAACGTTTTGCCGCTTTCAATAATGGCTTAGCATTATTGAATTTATTTTGTACCGCATAAGTATCAATCAAACGAACAATGGCAACCATTTGCTGTTCTTGATTTCGCGATTTAACCGCTAACTTATAGGCTCTTTCTAATTCTTGTTCCGCGTTTACGTATTGCTCAGCGGTTTTAAAATTCTCACTTAAGCGCAATCGCAGACTGGCTTCGACACTGTAATATTTTTTCTCTGCGACTAAGTCGACCACATTAATAAGTGTTCTTGTTGCATTTAAGTGCTGACCTATATCTTGCTGCTGTTTGGCTAACATAATCGAGGCTTCAATTAACAAGCCTAAGTCATCTTGGGCAGCTAAAAGATCTCGTGCTTCATGTTGCCAATATAGGATTTTATCTTTGTCTGACAAAGTTACATAAATCTCTGACAATTGTAATGCACTGAGTATTGATTGGCGGCTTAAATCGTTAGTCACCGCCAGTTTGTTACCCTCGGTTAAATACCTAACCGCATTAAAGAAATCATTTTTCTGACTTAATATTTGCGCTTTTTTCTCAAGTACCGTGATTTTTTGAACTATGTCCAAGTCCGATAATGGTAACGTTTCTAACTGAGCTAACGCAGTATCTAGCTCAGATAAAGCAAGGTGTACTTCAGATAACGCAAGGCTAAATTGGAATTTTTGCTCAGGGCTAATATTAACGTCGGGAGCAATACTAACGTCAGGCATAACACTAAGGTTAGGAATCGCACTAAGGTCAGGTATAACATCAAGCTTAGGAATAACGGTAACGTCTGGAATAGTATTAATCTGGGGAATAGTATTAAGCTGTGGACCAGAACTATCCTCCTGGCTGTCTTTAGTATCTATATTTAAAGCAAGGGGGTCATTTTTATCAAGCGTATCACGAGCGGTAAGATCTAGATTGATATTAAAATCTGTATTTGGATCTAGCTTGTTAGTTGTTTCGTCATTTGGGCTAGGGAAGTGATTTATTTGAAACTGTTTAAACGCATTAAGTACATCTTCCGGTTCAGTGGCTAAAAATTCATCTTTATAAGCTAGCAACTCATCGAGTGTCGCAAAACGAGGAATTATTCCACCTTCAGATACATTCTCTATAACCTGCTCTTGTTTTTGAGCACTTAACGAGGTGACTTTTACTTTCTTTTTTTCAGCCGATTGACTGTCACATGCCACTGCCAAAGCAGACAAACAAATAACAACAATAGATAACGTTCGTAAATTAACCATCAAATAAATACCGAGGTGAAAACCAAGTCCAATAAAACCAAAGACGTGATAAGTCTAACATAGGAATTATTCTGCAAGTAACTGCTATTTTTTAACTCATTAAAATCTTTCTACCGCAAATCCCCACAGGGCCAATATAGATAAAGTTTGTTACTACAAACTTTTTATTTTGTCATTTAATCTACTTTTCAGATGAAACTAGGATTTGTCTAGCTTCGCTCATCTTATTGATCCGTTTGAATAAGTTGTAGTTTTTTTATTCGGGATAGCTTTTTAATTGCCATTTCGCGCTTAGTGGCTGCACTTCTATCTGGCGAATCTTCGCTGTAAACCATCTCTACCGGGATACGAACCCGAGTGTACTTTGCTGCGGTACCTTTATTATGCTCGGCTAAGCGTCTTGCTTTATCTGTTGTGATCCCAGTATACAAAGTGTCATCTGCACAACGTAACACATATACAAACCAACTCATTTAATCCAATCCATTCAAAGTACCTTAAGATAACGATTGGCTGGGATTAACTTCCACCAGCGTAAAGCTCAACACTGTAATTGATGGATTATAATTTGTCTCAAGAAATTTAAGTTAACATCCTTTTAGCCTAGGTATAGGGGTTGCCCTATTTTTATCCAACTTAGTACTAAAGCTGCCATTGAAAGATTGCCTTTATCGCTTTATTACTGTACCTTTCATCGCCTTTTGGCCTCCCGTCAAATTAATTACAATAGTGAGAATATATGCTTTTTTCTGAATTAGGTCTAAATCCAAAAATCTTAACAGCTGTTAGTGAAAAGGGTTACGACACACCAACACCTATTCAGCAACAAGCGATTCCGGCAGTATTAAGTGGCAAAGACGTTATGGCTGCCGCCCAAACCGGTACAGGTAAAACCGCTGGTTTCACTCTACCTCTATTGCATTTATTGTCTCAAGGCGAGAAAGCCAAACCGAATCACGTAAGAGCTTTAGTGCTAACACCAACACGTGAATTAGCAGCTCAGGTTGCAGAAAGTGTTGAAATGTACGGTAAAGACTTACCTTTACGTTCACATGTAGTTTTTGGTGGTGTGAAAATAAACCCTCAACTTATGGCGCTTAGAAAAGGCGTTGATATTTTGGTGGCAACTCCTGGTCGTTTAATTGATTTGTTTAATCAAAACGCGATTAAATTTAATGACCTAGAAGTACTTATTTTAGATGAAGCTGACCGTATGTTAGATATGGGCTTTATCCATGACATTAAACGTATCTTAAAAGTACTACCTAAAAAACGTCAAAATCTTATGTTCTCTGCGACCTTCTCTGACGATATTCGTGACTTGGCAAAGGGTCTAATTAACGATCCTGTTGAAATTTCAGTAACACCAAGAAACGAAACAGCTAAAACGGTTGAGCAGTGGATAATTCCTGTAGACCAAAGTAAAAAATCTAAATTACTGATCAAACTTATTAAACAAAACGATTGGCAACAAGTGTTAGTTTTCTCAAGAACCAAACATGGTGCGAACCGTTTAACTAAAGTACTAGAAAGTAAGAATATTAGTGCTGCTGCCATTCATGGTAATAAAAGCCAAGGTGCAAGAACTAAAGCATTAGCCGGATTTAAAGATAAATCAGTTAGAGTACTGGTTGCCACTGACATTGCAGCACGTGGTATTGATATTGACCAATTACCTCAAGTTGTGAACTTTGACTTACCTCAAGTGGCTGAAGATTATGTTCACCGTATTGGACGTACAGGTCGAGCTGGCGCAAACGGTAAAGCGGTTTCTTTAGTTTCTCTTGATGAAAGTAAAAACCTAAATGATATTGAGCAATTAATTCAACAACACATTAAACGTGTTGATGATGAAGAATTTGCTCCAAGTAATCCGTTACCTGCATCTAGAGAGATCAGAGCGCCTAAAAAGAAAAGCCCAAGAAGACAAACGTCTAGCAACTCATCTTCTGAGCCATCTAATAATCGTTCTAACAATCGTAACTCTAATAGCCGTGGCGACTCTAGAAATTCAAATTCTAGAAGTTCGAACTCAGGAGCTAGAAACTCAAACTCTAGTTCACGCAGCTCAGATTCTCGTAGCTCGGGTTCTAATACCTCTTCATCGGTTGGCAATCGCAGAAACTCAGCTGCTAGAAGTAATAACGACTAAATCGTCTTATTCTAGTTAGCGTTAGCTAATAATTATATTAAAGCCCGTTAATCTGAATTAGATTAACGGGCTTTTTTGTTTTCCCCATCCGTCTTTCATTCTTTAAATTTCCTCTAACACCTCTTTTACAGCGAGCTTCTGGTCAATGAGCATGTGTATTTTCTGTTTTATTACGAGACACTTATTACAAGACATTAAGGTAGTATTTTACTCTTGTATCAAAACTCTGTTGTTTTACATCAATGCAAATAGTTGTGATTTAACTTATTATCTTTATTCTTACTAAATTTAACGACAACAGGTGTTACTTTGCAATCTGACTTTTTACTAGAGATCATCTTTTTACTATCGGCCGCCGTTATTGCCGTGCCTATTTGTCAGGCGTTAAAACTAGGCGCAGTGCCAGGTTTTTTAATTGCAGGTGTGGTGGTTGGCCCTTTCAGTTTGGGGCTTATTCATGATGTTGAACATATCACTCATATTTCTGAATTTGGCGTTGTGTTACTCCTTTTTGTTATTGGGATGGAATTAAAGCCGTCTTTTCTTTGGCAAATAAGACGTATGGTATTTGGCTTAGGAAGCCTACAGGTTGTTTTATCTGGCGCGGTAATAACGGCTATTTGTTATTACGTGTTTCAATTACCGTTACCTGCGTCCATTATTATTGGCCCTGCACTTGCGTTATCTTCAACTGCCTTCGTATTACAACTACTTACCGACCAAAAAGCATTGAGCACTGAATATGGTCGCTCAAGTGTGGCCATTTTGTTATTGCAAGATTTAGCTGTGGTGCCTTTGTTGGCGTTAGTTCCTTTATTATCAACACAAGCAGCTACTGACACCCATCTTGGCTGGGCGTTTGCTCGTTCAATTTCGATTCTAATTGCCGTGGTTTTAGCAGGCCGTTATTTATTAAACCCTATTTTACATAAAGTGGCGGCCTCGGCTAATTCAGAAGTGTTTACCGCCTCGGCGGTATTAATTGTTATTGGTACCGCTTATCTTGCAGAGCTTGCTGGTTTATCCATGGCCATGGGCGCATTTTTAGCGGGAATGTTAATTTCTGACTCAGCTTACCGCCATCAAATTAGAGCTGAAATACAACCATTTAGAGGCATACTGCTAGGCATGTTTTTTATGTCGATGGGCATGTTATTAAATTTAGAAAAATTAGTTGAACAACCTTTATTGGTGGCCGGCTTAGTTATCGCCCTACTCACCATTAAAATTACTATTTTGTATCCGCTTTCAAGACTCTTTAGTTTAGATTCTACGCGTAGCTTAGCGGTGGCATTTATTTTGGCACAAAGCGGAGAGTTCGCTTTAGTGTTATTCGCCTTGGCAGAAAAAGCTCAGATATTTGATACCCACACATTTGATATTTTATTACTGGTTGTCTTAATAAGCATGTTGGTAACACCTGTGCTTGGCTATTTAGCGGAACGTTTTAATAAGCTTAGTAAAACCGTTAGTAACTCAACTGAGATTCCAGATGAAGTCGGTGTCATTATTGCCGGATATGGCCGTGTAGGCCGTAGAATTGGCGACATACTGACCATTGCCAACCAACCATTCATCGCTATTGATGATAACGCTGCGACTGTCGCTCATTATCATAAATTAGGTGTGCCAATTTATTTTGGTGATGTGACTAAACCAGTTGTCTTAAAATCTGCTGGAATTAAACACGCTAAATACATGATAGTGACGGTTAATGAAGCTGAAACCGCTAAAACCTTAGTAGAGACAATTCACAGTAAATTACCTGACTTAACCATTTATGCTAGAGGACACGACATTCATACTTGTCACGAGTTAATGAATTTAGGCGCAACAGGCACAGTGTCAGAAAACTTAGAAGCGAGCCTAGAGTTATCTAGGTTAGTGTTAAACCACTTTGAAATAGACAAAGACGACATGACACTTGAGCAGCTGGATCTTATTTTAAAAGACTATAAAACTAACTACTACAAACAATAGAAAAGACGTCTAAAAACGCGTGCTGGTTTAACGGTAATGACCGCACGCTATGTTTTATTTTATGATTTTAAAGATATGATTTTTTAAGCCGATAACATTTTATCAAGGCCTGACAAATGAAGGCCTATAATTTACAGGTTTTATTCAGCTATACATCGCAGCCTAAAACCTACCAATAAATGTTATCTACTTCCCTAACGTCGAATGAAGTATTTAACATAAATCATATTTAAAACAGTTGTTACTATATGTTCAAACCTGACTTACACATTGCCAAATTAATCTTATTTATCAGCGTCTTTCTATTGTCATCTTGCTCAAGTGATGATGACGATAGCGATAGTTCTGACCAAACTTTTTCAGTTGCGCTGAGTACTGAGTCATTTGAAGTTGAAGTGGGCGAGCAATTTGAGATTGAGTTAACCATTACCAAAGATTCTGATGTGAATGTTTCTTATCAACTTAACGAGCTTCCAGATTCAGGTATCGTGGTAGTTAACAGCGAGTTAACCCTGGTCATTTATGTTGCAGATGAAACCTTAGGCAACGGTTCATTTGAGATGCTGTTTGAAAGTGACACTATGTCACTCACCAAAACAATTAATTACATTGTTATTGCAAACCAAGACACAACAACGGATATCGACATTCCCACAATCCCAGCACCAACTGGGAGCAGCGATGATTACACCATACGTTTTCCATCCGATTACCTTACTATTTTTGAAAATGAATCCATCACTTTCGACATAAAACGTAACTACGAACAAAATGACAATATTGAAGAGACATTTTACTTTAATGCCTACAATGTAACAGGCCGTGTATCTGCAGATAAAAGCCAAATAACATTAAAAGCCTTAGACGGTAATGAAGACACTTATGGTGAAGTAACCGCAGTCACTAATGCCCTAGGTGAACGCCATGAGTCAAAAATGTATATTATCTATTTCAATAAAAATAGAGACTTAACAACCAATGAATCACCGCTTATTGCATTGTTAGATACTGATATAACCATATCGCCTTACTCTTCAACTAAAAAAGTTTTTGATATTTACGACCCAGACAGTGATCGTATTTCTTACCGAATATTGTCCGCGCCTAATTATATCGGGACCCACATAAATAAAACATCAACAGGTTTTGATTTAACAATTAATACCATAGACGATATCGACGCAACCGATAACGAATTAGTGTTAGAAGTAAGTGATGCCTATAACACAGATACTTATACCTTTAGCTTAGTAGAAACAACCACAACAACGGATACCACTGAGTTATCAACGAATACCCCACCAGACGTATTCATTGAAAAAAATGTTGCGATTAGTTTAATCAAGAAAATGGATGGAACGGAAACCGGCATTGTTGCTGAACTGGCTTTTGCCACGTTAGATGCTGAGGATGACAACCTGGACGTATCGGTGTCGTCTTCCAATGAAGATTATACGTTTAGAGTTGAAGCACCATATATTTATGTCTCAGCCGATGACCTCTCAGATTTACAGCACGACCAAATAACGATTACGGCAAGTGACGAACAATTTGATTCTAAATTAACTTACCATTTATACATAAGCGATAACTATGCTGAGTTTTTAGGTGGCAATCCTAACACGGCACCATTTACTGATTTGCCAACGAGCATTGATTTATTAGAAGGTAAAACCGTTGAAATCGATTTTACAGCTGAAGATTTTGAGTCACATTCTTTTGAACTTGGTGTTTATGATATTAATGGTGAAAGTAGCGCGTCGATTACCGGTACAAGTCCTGATACAAGCTCAAGCCCAATAACCGGTTTATTCACCGACCTAGCACTAACTATCGCAGCCTCTAGTCCGAGCGTTGCTCTAACGACACAAGTAACCGTATGGTTAGAAGATATATTTGAAAGCCGCCGTGAACACGTTATTGACGTTAATATTTATAAAAATTCAGCGCCAACGTTAACACTGGAAAGTGACGACATAACCTTTGACGAAGATGAAAATGTTGACTTAACGTTAACCGTTGACGACTTTGATGAGCCAAATTTGCAACCTACTTTTACTTATGACACCTCTAAATTGAATGTCGTGTATTCAAATGGTGTGTTAACTATTTCATCTGAGGATTTAACGGCTAATTACACAGGTGGAATAGATATTTATGTAGTAGACGAGTTTGGTGAGTCAGACACAGTAACCATTTCTGTATTGGTGAATTTTATCTAGCCTTTTTACCTAAGTAATAACAGATCACTAGAGTAGCTGAGACTCCATGACAAAAAAGACAACATACCTTTACCTTTTATTAGCAACCTTATATTGCTTATTGACGCTACTAAAGCCTTACCCTTTTGCATGGCTTGTTAAAATCTTGCCTATGCTCGTTTTATTATACACAGTGTCGTTAGAGGTGATTGTTAAGTCAACACTGCCAAAAATTGCCAATAACCAAACATCAAATCAAAACGGAAAAACCGTCACTATGTTATTAATGGCGTTGCTATGCTCAACCTGTGGCGATATTTTGTTAGCAATGCAAGGCGAACACTTCTTCATTTCTGGATTAACCAGCTTTCTAATTGCTCATCTATTTTTCCTTATAAGCTTTAAACCACTTATAAAGCAGAACCTAATTTACATACCTATTTATGCTGGCGTCGCAGTAGCAGTTTTCAGTTTAATGGCTAACAAGCTAAATGAATTATTTATCCCAGTATTTGTTTACATCTTGGTATTACTAGCAATGGCCGTAGGTACGTTATTAAGTAGTAAGAGTAATAAATGGATGGTTATTGGCGGAGTCTTTTTTGTCGTTTCAGATTCGTTAATTGGTTTAACTAAGTTTTATATCGAGATACCACAATCGCAATTATGGATAATGATCACATACTACGCAGCCCAGTATTGTTTGGTAAATGGGTTATTAGCTGCGAGTACGCGAGTGGCGAGCTACGAGGGCGGCGAGTAGAAGAGTAAGCGATCGACGAGAATAGATCACAACTCGATTCTCGGTGCTCGTAGCTGTTTCCCTGCCCCCTCGCAACTCTCTTCACCCCATGCTATTCTCAACCTCCGTTGTGAAGAACTGACTTCAGCGGAATAACAAAAAAAACTATTTTCAAGCGGACAAAATTGGAAAATAAATGAAAAAATCAAAAATACTAAAAGCGGTTATCCCTGTAGCTGGACTAGGCACTAGAATGCTACCAGCATCAAAAGCAATCCCAAAAGAAATGTTAGCGGTAGCTGACAAACCTATTATTCAATACGTAGTAAACGAGATTATTGCTGCGGGTATTAAAGAAATAATATTAGTTACGCATTCTTCTAAAAACAGTATTGAAAACCATTTCGATAAAAGTTTTGAACTTGAATCTATTCTTGAACAACGTGTTAAACGTCAGATACTAGATGAAGTTCAGGCTATTTGTCCTAAAGACGTCACCATCATGCATGTTAGACAAGGTACTGCGAAAGGATTAGGGCATGCAATTGCTTGTGCAAGACCCGTAATTGGCAATCATCCATTTGCCGTTGTTTTACCTGATGTGATTATTAACGACTACGACTCAGATTTATCTACCGACAATCTAGCTGAGATGGTTGGCTTATTCAATGAAACCAAAGCAAGCCAGGTTATGGTTGATGCGGTTCCTCAAAAAGATGTTTCAAAATATGGTATTGCGGACATTGGCGGAGATACATTAATCCGAGGCGAATCAAAGGCCATGAAAGGTATGGTTGAAAAACCTAACTTACAAGATGCACCTTCAAATTTAGCGGTTGTAGGACGATATGTATTATCTGCTGAAATCTGGGATATTTTAGAAAAGACCCCAATCGGTGCAGGTGATGAAATTCAATTAACTGATGCTATCGCAACATTAATGAGTTGGGAGCAGGTTAATGCCTATCACATGAAGGGCAGCTATCATGACTGTGGTGATAAACTTGGTTACATGCAAGCCTTCGTTGAATATTCAAAACGCCACCCAATTTTAGGCGATGCTTTTAAAGAATATTTAGACACCAAAGCTTAGTGACTCGAGCTACGAGTTTCGAGTGATGAGCTTCGAGTTAAACTCGCAGCTCATAACTTTCTCTCGAAACTCGCTGCTCGTAGCTGCTCTTAAGCATCCCCACCAAATAAGTCTCTGGTATATACTTTATCAGTAACATCCATTATTTCATCAACCATACGGTTAGCAACAATAACATCTGAGATATTTTTAAATTCTTCAAGGCTTTTTATCACTCTTGAGTTAAAAAACTCAGCCTCTTCTATAACAGGTTCATAAACCACAACTTCGATTCCTTTGGCTTTTATACGTTTCATTATTCCTTGAATAGACGATGCTCTAAAGTTATCGGAACCTGACTTCATAATCAGTCTATGTATACCAACCACCTTTGGGTTTTTAGCTATAATAGAAGCAGCTATAAAATCTTTTCGGGTTGTATTAGAATCGACAATCGCCTTAATTAACGTCTGCGGAACATCTTGATAATTCGCTAATAATTGCTTGGTATCTTTAGGTAAACAATAACCGCCATAACCAAAGGATGGGTTATTATAGTGATTACCAATCCGTGGATCTAAACTTACGCCTTGGATGATTTGTTGTGAATTTAATCCATGAATTTCGGCATAACTGTCTAGTTCATTAAAGTAAGATACACGCATAGCTAAGTAGGTATTTGAGAATAACTTAACCGCTTCAGCTTCTGTGGATTTAGTAAATAAAACTTCGATATTCTGCTTTATTGCACCTTGTTTTAACAAGTTAGCAAATATTTCAGCACGTTCCGAGCACTCACCTACAATGATCCTAGATGGATATAAATTATCGTGTAACGCATTGCCCTCTCGTAAGAACTCAGGGCTAAATATAAGGTTGTCTGTACCTAACTCATTGCTGATTCGAGATGTATAACCTACAGGAACGGTAGACTTTAATATCATAACGGCATTAGGGTTAATTAACAGTACATCTTTAATAACCGACTCTACCGATGAAGTATTAAAATAATTGGTTTCTGGATCATAATCTGTAGGAGTTGCAATAATAACGATATCCGCACCTTTGTAAGCTAGGTTTTTATCAAGAGTAGCTAAGAAGTTTAACGGTTTATTTGCTAGAAAATTTTCTATATCACTATCAACAATTGGTGATATTTTATTATTTAACAGAGTGACTTTTTCTGGGACTATATCTACAGCTATTACTTCATTATATTGAGATAACAACATAGCGTTTGATAAACCTACATAACCAGTTCCTGCAATAGCTATTTTCATTTGGCCTCCTAAATTTTCATTTAGATTGCCAATAAACTATGTCGTTTATATTGAAGTTTTAAGTAAATATGATGACAACTGGAAATTAAGAGATCTAATTATTTTTTATTTGTATATCCGTCGGGATTATTTAACTGCCAATACCAAGTGTCTCTCATCATATCTTCAAGAGATTTATTAGCTGTCCAATTTAATTCTATTTTAGCTTTATCCGCATTAGCCCAAAACGCGGCTAAATCGCCTTCTCGCTTAGGTGCATATTCATAAGGGATATTTACACCTGTGACTTGTGAAAACTTATTTACCATCTCTAACACTGACAACGGATTTCCAGTGCCTAAATTAAAAGCCTCACATATACCACCAGACTGTTTATCTAACCACTCTAGTGCTTTAACATGACCATGAGCTAAGTCAACCACATGCAAATAATCACGTTCACAGGTTCCGTCATTAGTTGGATAATCATTACCAAATATAAATAATTTATCTCTTTTTCCTACAGCAACCTGTGCCACAAATGGCATTAGATTGTTAGGTATACCGTTGGGATCTTCTCCAATCCTGCCACTTTCATGGGCACCTATTGGATTAAAATACCTCAAACAAACAACTTTAAATGACGAGTCACTTTTAACTAAATCTGACAATACTTGCTCAATCATTAGCTTTGATTTGCCATAAGCACTAGAAGGAACACCCGTTTTTAATGTCTCTATATAAGGAGCGGGAGCATCCTCACCATATACGGTTGCTGATGAGCTAAATACAAAATTTGCTATTTTGGCTTTTTGTAGCGCTTCTAAAAGAGTAACCGTACCATGTACATTATTTTGATAGTACTTGAGAGGGATTTGAGTGGACTCGCCGACAGCTTTTAATGCCGCAAAATGCATAGTCGCACTAATATCGGGATGTTTTGCTAGCACGTCACTTATTTTATCACCGTCGCAGATATCAACTTGATAAAATGCAATCGTTTTTTTTGCTAATAACTCTACTCGTTTTAGCGACTCTAGAGAGGAGTTACATAAATTATCAATTACGACAACATCATGGCCTATATTTAATAACTCTAATACAGCGTGTGAGCCTATATATCCGGCTCCGCCAGTTACTAATACTTTCATAATTATCCATAAAAACGTTAAGACAATGAAGTATATAAACTTTATTAAGCAGGCACAAACATAGAGTTAATTAAAATGACAACAACTGCTACTTTAACCGTAAAACTTACCAACTAAGTTAAACAACATATTAAGCTCAGCTTGTGGAAGATTATTAATACCTGCTGCGGCTGCTCGACCACCACCAGTTTCAAACTGGCTGCAAATATCACCAGCACCTTGTTTATTATTAATTGGCGCACGTAAACTGACTCGATAATTACCGTCATTATTTTTAGTCATGATCAATATGGCTTTATTGGGATTATCATTAGCTAATTGATTACCGTAAACGCCACTAATGCGCCTAGCCCAGGGGGCGTCAGCAAGCTCTAAAGCTAACAGTGTGTCGTCATCATTAAGTACAAGGGCGGTTTGAGCTTTATTTAAATCTGATTTATAGGCTTTTTTTAATAAATGAAATGGCGATTGTTGATCGTTAATACAATCAAAAGGTGAAGGATATTCAAGTAACTTGTTAAATAACTGCGCAGGCTCAAAATGAAGGTCGTTTAACGACTCACCGTAACCATTATAATTAACGAGTGTACCTAGCTCTTTAAGCTGTTCAGCTTGTGACTCAGACAAATTAGCGGTTTGTGCAAGCCCATCTGCAACCGATATTAAATTATCACCATACGCTGCGGCTATTGCCCAATCATGCTTAGCACCATTAAGTAGCTTATCAACAATCAAAGCCGTACAGGTATTAGCGTCCAAGTCGATATTAGCGTTTAAATTTACGTGTTCTGGAATATCACCAGAACGATGATGATCCGCATACGTGATTACAGCCCCAGTACTTAATTGAGCTTGTAATGCTTGAGCGTTTTTTTCCATAGACACATCAAGCACTGTGATTGATTTGTCATTGTCATCAACAGGCACCTGTTTTAACAAGTCAATATCACGCTTAACACCTGTGATTAAAACGGATTGTCTAGGTTGAACTTGACGCAATTGAACAAGAGATAAAATCCCATCAGCGTCACCATTAAATACATCGTAAAAAGTCATGTCTTTAGCTCCGAGTAGCGAGAAGCGAGCTGCGAGTTGAGCTTTTAACTCGTTACTCGTAACTCTAAACTCGTTACTTTATAATCCCTTTCTCTTTCAAATACCCAACAACCACATCCACACATTGCTCAATGCTTTGCTCGGCAGTTTTAAGGTGTACTTCTGCTTGTGTTGGTGCTTCGTAAGTTGAGTCTATGCCAGTAAAGTTTTTAATTTCACCTGAACGGGCTTTTTTATATAAGCCTTTTGGATCACGTTGTTCACATACTTCAATTGGGGTATCAACAAACACTTCAATAAATTGATTGTTAGACACTAAGTCTCTGGCCATATCCCGGTCTGATTGGAATGGAGAGATAAAGGCAGTGGAAACTACTAATCCAGCTTCAACAAACAGTTTTGAAACTTCACCAATACGACGAATATTTTCAACTCTGTCTTTATCGGTAAATGTTAAGTCACCATTTAAACCATGACGAACATTGTCACCGTCTAACAAATAAGTATGAACACCTAACTCAAATAATTTTTTATCTACGGCATTAGCAATGGTCGATTTCCCCGAGCCACTAAGTCCTGTATACCAAAGCACACAAGCCTTATGACCTTTATGTTCTTCTCTTTGTTGTGTGGTAACAGCTTGATTATGCCAAACCACATTATCTGTTTTTTGTTTTTGAGACATAGAATTTTCCAGTTTCGAGTTTCGAGTTTCGAGTTTCGAGTTTCGAGTTAATTTTTTAATTTATTTCATCAAATCGCCAAGCATTTTGGAAAATTATTCTGCTTAACCTATCGTAATATCGGTATCACCTTTAGCTAGGTAACCAATTTCTTTTGCCAGCATTAGCTGAGTTTTTAATTCGCCACAAGAGCCTTTAGCTATCGATAAAAATCTAAACTTTTCTTTATCTGAATACCTTTCCCATCCCTCTGCTATATTACTAGGTACGGAAACAGCTGAACGACATATCTGATCTTTAAATCCATAGTCATTATTTATTCTAAAAAGCTTATATACCTTCATAGCTAACTTAAACGAGCGCTGCCAAACAGCTAAGTTTTCATATGTCATATAAAACCCCATAAATAGTAAATCCGATTTTTCTATCCATTCTAATCTCTTGTTTACTAGTTTACTCGCTTCTCGAAACTCGAAGCTGTTGCCCTCGCAACTTAATCTTCTTTTCTTCTGTCACTCGTTTACTCGCATCTCGAAACTCGTCGCTATATCTCTACAACCGGATAAAACAAATAAATGGCGTACAGCACAGATGCTGAAAATGTTATTGATACCGGAACACCAGCTCTTACAAAGTCCATCAACTTATAATGCCCAGCGTTAAACACCATTAAGTTTGTTTGATAGCCATAAGGGCTAATAAAGCTTGAGCTCGCGGCAAAGGCAACGGCCAATATAAATGGCATTGGCTCTATGCCGTAAAACAGCGGAATACTATAAGCAAGCGGGAACATTAATGCGGCAGCGGCGTTATTGGTCACTAATTCGGTTAAGACTAACGTTACTAGATAAAGGCCAACCAAAAACATAAAGGCGTTGTCTAAGGTTAACTCTAAGCTAATAAGTGATGTGACATAAGACAACACACCTGTATTGCCAAGTCCGTGCGATAGCGCGATTGCAGAGCCTACTATTAGCCAAATATTAAATGGCAAGCGCTGTTTAATATCTTGAAAACATAAACAGCCTGTAAACATTAACAAACCAAACAACACCACTAAGGCTTTAAATAAACTTACTACACCAATAGCTGACAATAAAATTGCCGTTAAAAAACCGCCTATCGCAAGGGTTTGTTTTTTGCCTGTAAGTTTATGATTTGGCTCTACCCCACTTAAGGTTATAAAATTCTTTTTCACATTTTGACGTTTGGCAAAATCATGCCCAGTGACAAGTACTAAATAGTCTCCGGCATTTATTTTAATTTCACCTAATTTGCCACTTAACGCTGCACCATCTCGTTTAAACGCGATAACGGCAGCATTAAATTTAGAACGAAAATCTGCTTGTTTTAGCGTTTTATTAAGTAAGTCACTATCTGGCCGCACTACAACTTCTGTCATGTTCTCTATCGAGACTGAGCTTGAATCCACAACAATCTCAACACCATCAAATTGCTTAATTTGCGAAACCTGACGCACATCACCACTGAATACTAACCTGTCATTGGCTTTTACTAATTCGTTAGGAGAAATAGGAGAAATTACTTTATTTTGGCGGCTTATCTCCACCAAAAACAGTGAATCCAAATGTCTTAACCCAGCGTCAGTAACTGACTTTCCTATCAAACTTGAATGTTCCAATACCTTGGCGTTTAACAGATAACATTGAAAGTCTTGTTTAGTGGCTTTTATTGTCGGTAATCTTGTTGATACGAAGTAGATAACAAAGCTAGTAATAACAAACGCAAACAAGCCAACTAAGGTAAAACTAAAGAAATGAAAACCTTGATGCCCCGACTCCGTCAACATACTGTTAACAATCAAGTTTGTGGAAGTACCAATTAAGGTTAACGTACCGCCTAAAATGGCCGCGTATGACAAAGGTAATAATAATTTACTAGCAGGAATAGTAGAGTTGTTACGCACCGGCGAGATCATGGTTGAAACCACAGCGGTATTATTTAAAAATGCAGAGCCAATAGCGGTAGACAAAAACAGTTTTAACCAGGTAATAAAATACGAACGCCCTTCTATTTTACCCGTGATCCAGCGGATTAAAGATGTCTTTTCAATCGCCACTGAGCAGGTCATTAACAATATTAATATCAACAAACCTTGATTAGAAAAACTCTCAACCACTTGTTGATCAGTAATGTTACTTGTTAAATAAGTCGCAACAAAAGCAACACCAAAAATCAAACCCGACTTTTGTTGGTATTTTATTAATGTGAAAATGGTACCCACAAAAATGAGTACCATTATTATCATGTCAAGATTCAAGATTTATCCTAGGTTCGAGTAACGAGGTTCGAGCAACGAGCAACGAGCAACGAGTATCACACCGCTGTTATTTTCTTGCAACTCCTAGCTCATAACTCGCCACTCGTAACTCGCTTCTGTTTTACTTAAACAACCCACTAATATCTTTTGCTTCCCAATGTGGGAAGTGCTTACGAACTAGAGCATTAAACTCAATTTCGAACTCAGATATATTACCACCGGAAACTTTGGCGGCGGTTGCGCCTTTTTTAACTATCATACCAGCACCAACGGTTACGTTAGTTAATCTGTCTATAATAATAAAAGAACCTGTGCCTTTTACTTTTTTATAGTTATCAAACGCAATTTGATTGTTCAAACTTAACTGACAACGAGCAATCTCATTTAATTTTAAATGTACAGCTTCACCGTGTGCCATGGTATTTACGTCAAGCGTATAATCTATATTTGAAAATGCACCAGGTGTAGTTTTACTAGCAAATTTAAAGTCATACTGCTTGTTTGGCGTCATAGCTTGTTCTGCCATCCAAATAACATTAACTTCTAAATCACTCGCCACTTCTGCTTGGTTATTAGAATGAACCAAAACATCACCACGGCTAATATCAATTTCATCTTCAAGTGTTAAAGTAACGGACATTGCAGCATGCGCTTCTGGAATATTTCCATCGTAAGTAACAATCTCTTTTACTTTAGACGATTGGCCTGACGGCAATACCGTTAACTCGTCACCAACACGAACTATGCCTGCAGCAATAGTGCCAGCAAAACCTCTAAAATCTAGATTAGGACGATTCACATACTGAACAGGAAGTCTGAAGTCTTCGTAATTAAATGACTCAGCAATTGGCGTATTTTCCAACATTTCCATTAAGGTTTCACCGTGGTACCAAGGTGATTGTTCACTACGGGTAACAACGTTGTCGCCTTTTAAAGCAGAGATTGGCGCAAACTGAATATTCTTAAGTTCTAAGCTTTCAGCTAACGACATGTATTGCTTTTTAATGTCTTCAAAAACGTCTTCTGAGAAGTCCATTAAATCCATTTTATTAATCGCAACAATAACATTACTTAAACCAAGTAAAGAGGCAATGAAACTGTGACGACGCGTTTGAGTTTGTACTCCATAACGCGCATCAATCAATATAATTGCTAAGTCAGCAGTAGATGCACCGGTTGCCATGTTACGAGTGTATTGCTCATGCCCAGGCGTGTCCGCAATAATAAACTTACGTTTATCGGTAGCAAAATAACGATACGCAACATCAATAGTAATGCCCTGCTCACGTTCCGACTGCAAACCATCAACCAACAAAGCTAAATCAATTTCTCCGTCTGTGGTATTAAAACGTTTTGAGTCATTTTTTATGGCTGCTAACTGATCTTCAAAGATCATTTTAGAGTCATGCAACAAACGTCCAATCAAAGTACTCTTACCGTCATCCACAGATCCACAGGTAATAAAACGCAACAACTCTTTGTTTTCATGCTGCTTCAAATATTCTTCTATATCTGCTTTTAATAATTCGTTTTCAATCATAACATTCCAGTTTCGAGTTTCGAGTTTCGAGTTTCGAGTTTTAACCTTTTTCATTAGTCCACCTAGCATTTTCGATATTTCTTCAGCTTTACTAATAGCTGCTTGCCCAACGCTAGAACCTATATATTCAATTTCAACTGCAATCATCAATTGTGTTTTTAACTCACCGCATGAACCTTTAGCGATACTTAAAAACCTAAACTTCTCTTGTTGTGAATATCTTTCCCAACCTTCAGCTATATTGCTTGGTACAGAAACTGCCGAGCGACACAATTGATCTTTAAAACCATAATCTTTGCAGTACTTGAGGTAACGATAGGAGTCTGTCGCTAGTTTAAATGCCCGTTGCCAAACATCTAGTTGTTCATATTTCATATATAAGTTCCTTTTATTAAAACAAATATAAATATAGAACAATATTAGCTTTTGACTCGACTCTCGTAACTCGTCCCTCGCCGCTGTATTCTTAGGCTCCGCCTAAAAATACCCCTCCATCTTCTTCTTCTCCATACTGCCAGATGAGTCATGATCTATCATGCGGCCTTGGCGTTCTGAGGTCTTAGTAAGGAGCATTTCCTGGATGATTTCAGGTAAAGTTTCAGCAGTAGATTCAACTGCACCGGTTAACGGATAACAACCTAATGTACGGAAACGAACTGATTTCATTTCGATTTTTTCATCTTTACCAATGGGCATACGGTCATCATCAACCATGATCAAGGTGCCATCACGCTCAACAACTGGACGTTTTTCAGCTAAGTACAGAGGTACAATTTCAATATTTTCTAAATAGATATATTGCCAAATATCTAATTCAGTCCAGTTAGACAATGGGAAAACACGGATGCTCTCTCCTTTCTCAACTTTGCTGTTGTAGGTATCCCACAATTCAGGACGTTGTTTCTTTGGATCCCAAGCATGGTTTTTATCACGGAAAGAATAAACACGTTCTTTAGCACGAGACTTTTCTTCATCACGACGCGCGCCACCAAAAGCAGCATCGTAACCGCCAGCATTTAATGCTTGTTTTAAACCTTGAGTTTTCATTATGTCGGTATGTTTAGCACTACCGTGAGTGAACGGGCTAATACCAGCGTCAATGCCTTCTTGGTTTTTATGTACCAAAAGTTCAAAGCCATACTTTTCAGCCATTTGATCACGAAACTCGATCATTTCCTTAAATTTCCAAGTCGTATCGACATGCAATAAAGGAAAAGGGATTTTTGCAGGGTAAAAGGCTTTACGAGCCAAATGAAGCATAACAGCAGAGTCTTTACCAACTGAATACAACATAACAGGATTGTCGAACTCAGCCGCCACTTCACGCATAATGTGAATAGACTCAGCTTCTAGTTTTTTTAAATGAGTAAGATTTTTGTGCGACACAAGCATTCCTAACAAAATGATTTGATTCATTATGACTAAGTTAAGAATGTTGTGAAAGGTAAATTAGAGGATTTAAGTTATAAAAAAATACTAATTAATAACCAATTTGAATAAGTAGGTTTATTTCAGTGCATTTATCTGTAATTTATTAGTACTTAAACTATAAAAATTGCTTTGCCAAAATAATGAATTATCTCAATTCTCTAAGACATTCAATCAAGTTTTTCCCCCAGTGATCACCACACATGATAGATTGAGAGTCTTTGACATCTAACAAACTAAAATGTGGCCTAGTCGCTGGGGTCGGGTACTGCTCTGACTTAATTGGTGTAATTGGAATAGATCTACTTAAAATATCATTATCAATTGCGATTCGTTGTATCTCAACAGCGAAATCATACCAACTTGCCACTCCTAGATCTGTCCAGTTATAAACGTGTTCAACCTTATCTAAACAGCACAATTGCCAAATAAATTCAGCTAACCCTCTGGCATAAGTTGGGCAACCGATTTGATCACCAACAACTGATAGCTCATCTTTCTCAGACATTAAACGAAGCATAGTCTTTACAAAATTGCTACCGTGAGATGAATAAACCCAAGAAGTTCTAACTATCGTTGAATTTTCAGGATAGATATCTTTAATCGCCAACTCGCCGGCGAGTTTAGAAGCACCATAAACACTTACAGGGTTTGTCAGATCATTTACTTTGTATGCCGTATTCTTGGTTCCATCAAAAATAAAGTCTGTCGATATATGAATTAAACGAGCATTTAACTCTTTTGCGACTACTGCAATATTATTCACGGCGTCTCTGTTAATGGTGTAAGCCGCATCAATATCTGACTCTGCTTTATCTACTGCTGTATAAGCCGAAGCATTAATTATTACATTAGGTTGAAAAGCTTCTACTTTAGCTCGTAAATCATTTAGATCAATGATATTTACGTCACTACTTCCAAGAACCAATGCTTCAGTATTAGCTGGTAAGGTATGCTGTAATTCCCAGGCAACTTGGCCATTACGACCGATAACAACCGCTTTCATATTATGAATTACCTAAACGATCGCGCTGATAAGAGCCATCTTGAACATTCTTACACCATTGTGAATTAGCCAAAAACCACTCAACTGTCTTCTTGATACCAGATTCAAAAGTTTCTTCTGGCTTCCATCCAAGTTCTTTGTTTATTTTGCTTGCATCAATTGCATAACGAACATCATGTCCAGGTCTGTCTGTAACATAAGTGATTAACTGATTAAAGTCAGTTATCCCGTCTGGCTTATTAACTACGAGTTCATTTAAGTGATCACAAATGGTATTGACGACTTCAATGTTTTGTTTTTCATTAAATCCACCAATATTATAAGTCTCACCAATAGTCCCCTCTGACACTACTTTATATAGTGCTCTGGCATGATCTTCTACAAACAACCAATCTCTAATTTGTTTTCCGTCACCGTAGATAGGTAAAGCTTTGCCTTCTAATGCATTTAAAATAATTAAAGGGATTAGCTTTTCTGGGAAATGGAATGGACCATAGTTATTTGAGCAATTTGTTACCACTACAGGTAAGCCAAAAGTACGGTACCAAGCTCTAACTAAATGGTCAGATGCCGCTTTACTAGCTGAATAAGGAGAGCTTGGCTCATAAGGAGTGTCTTCGGTAAATAATCCAGTTTCACCTAAATCGCCATAAACTTCATCTGTCGAAATATGGTGGAAGCGAAATAGTGATTTCTTATCTGAAGAAAGAGACTGGTAGTAATTTTTAGCCGCATCTAACAACTCATAGGTACCAACAATATTGGTTTGAATAAACTCACCTGGACCATCAATTGAACGGTCTACATGGCTTTCAGCAGCTAAGTGCATTATGTAATCTGGCTTAAACGTATTAAGGGTATCAACCATTTTAGCTTTGTCACATATATCAGCTTGCACAAAATTATAACGTTCTGAGTCTGCAACTTCTGTTAATGATTCTAAATTACCTGCGTAAGTTAATTTATCAATATTAACAACTGTATGTTGGGTTTCATTAATCAAGTATCGTACTAAAGCTGAGCCTATAAAACCGGCTCCGCCAGTTACTAATATAGTTTTATTCATTTTTGTAATAACCGTTTAAAATTTAGTTGCATTAGCAAACAAAGAGCCTGCTAAATCTTTTGCTGAAAGCTGAGGAAGTTCGTTATTAATTAGAGGCCAAGGGATCATCAATGTAGGGTCATCAAATTTCACCGATACTTCAGACTCTGGGTGATAATAGTCAGTACATTTATAAACAAATTCAGCACTTTCAGAAGTAACATAAAAACCATGAGCAAAACCTGCAGGCACCCATAATTGCTTACCATTGCTCGATGAAAGATATTCGCCAACCCATTGACCTAATGTAGGTGAATCTTCTCTCATATCAACGGCAACATCATAGACTTCGCCTTGTGTTACGCGTACAAGCTTACCTTGGGTCTGCTGTAACTGGTAATGCAATCCGCGTAAAATACCTTGGCTAGATTTTGAGTGATTGTCTTGTACAAAAGTTACATCTGCAACATGTTCAGTAAACCAATCATCTCTGAACGTTTCCATGAAAAAACCACGTTCGTCACCAAATATTTTAGGCTGGATAATTTTAACGTCTGGAATAAGAGTCTGAATAACTTCCATTAATATATTTTCTCTGTAACTAATTTCACTAAATATTCACCATAACCACTTTTAATTAACGGCTTAGCTATCTCTAATAACTTTTCTTCTGATAACCAACCATTTCTATAAGCAACTTCTTCAGGACAATTAACTTTCAAACCTTGGCGCTTGTCAATAGTGGATATGAATTGTGCAGCGGCTAATAAGTCATCGTGAGTGCCGGTATCTAACCAAGCTGTTCCGCGGCCCATAATTTCAACTTGTAAATCCCCAGCATCTAGGTACTGTTCAATCACGTCAGTTATTTCTAATTCACCACGAGGGGAAGGTTTAACATTCTTTGCAAATTCAACCACACGCTCATCGAAAAAGTATAATCCAGGAATAGCATAATTAGACTTTGGTTCAACAGGCTTTTCTTCTATCGAGATAGCTTTGCCTGATTCATTAAATTCAACAACACCATACGCTTTAGGATTAGCGACGTGATAACCAAAAATAGTACCACCGGCTTGTTGCTGATTAGCATTTTTAAGCGATTTGACTAAATCATGACCATAAAACATATTATCGCCAAGTACTAATGCCGCGGCAGCTCCATTAAGGAAATCTTCGGCCAATAAGAAAGCTTGAGCTAAACCATCTGGACTTTCTTGTACTTGATACTGAAGCTTCACCCCAAAATTATCACCATTACCTAATAAATCTTCAAATCGGCCTATTTCTTGAGGTGTAGATATAATTAAAATTTCTTGTATCCCAGCTTGCATTAAAGTAGCAAGTGGATAATAAATCATAGGCTTGTCATAAACAGGCATTAACTGTTTACTAACTACCTTTGTTAAAGGGTATAAACGAGTACCACTGCCACCGGCTAATATAATTCCTTTACGCATTACGTAAACCTCTTATCAATTTCAATAAATATCAAGAACATTCTCCATTCACACCTGAAAATAGCTACATGAAAAGTTACCATTCATACCTCTATTTTATCTAATAAAAATAGAACCTATAAGTATTAATTCTGTAGCTCTTTAATAATACCATCTATAACAACTTATAATGAGCTAGCTCCTATCATTATTTACTTTAATAAATGATAAAGTAAATGAATGAATATCAAAAATTATTTGATTCTAAATCTAGCTACTAAGCAAAAAACATATTTTATATTAGAATAAAACTTATAATGTACTTATCTTATAGAGGCAATTTTTAACGCTGCAGTTCTAACTGAGAACTCATTTTTTAAAATAGCAGATGCATTTTTCACTACTAAGATTCTATTATTAAGCTCTAGTAATTTAATTGCATTTTTCAGTAAAATATCATCATCACCATTTACGGTTAAATAACCACCAGAGTATTTATCAAACAGATCAATAATATCATTACCTTGATTAACACTGCCCAAAACCGCTTTATTTTGTTGTATGTAAGCTAATATTTTACCGGGGAAGTTATGACTAGTATGATTTTGGCTTAAAGTGAACATCCCAATATCACATGCTGATAAAATCTCAAGAAATTCAACTTGATTTACAGATGGAAGTATTAAAGCATTCGTTAGCCCTAATTCATTTATTGAGTTTTGCATCATTAAGACTTCATCGCCAGCCCCAACAAATAAGAAAAATGCATTCTCATACTTTTTCATAGAATGAGCCAGACGAACAAGATTCATCATATCTTGGGCCGTCCCCATATTGCCACCGTAAAAATAAATAATCTTGTCATGCAGATTATAAATGTCACGTATATTATTATTTGATGGTAAGGGTTCAACTAACTCGGCCCAATTATACAAGCACTCAGTTTTATATTTCCCTAAAAAACGGCTGTCAAACATTTCTTTATTCTTGTTTGATTGTAAACCTATAACGCTGGCAGCCTCATAATTTTTAATTTCAAAAAAAGAAAAAAAGCGATGGATTATACTTCCTTCTTTTATATGACCCTGCTCTACCGCCCAACTAGGAAATATATCTCTCAATATAAGATATGAATCACACTGCCAAAGTACTTTTAAGCGTCTAACAAGCTCACCAAAAAAAATTGATGGAGAATAGTAAATGATTAAATCTTGTGGATTAGCTTTGAAAAATACTTTTAAACGAAACCATGCAGTATAAGATAAAGTGAACTCATTAATTGCTCTCTTTATTTTATTCGGATGTTTTACTTCGCCATTTTTAAAAAAAACAACGTTAACTCCATCAATGATAGATTCAACTTTTCCCTGTTTAATTTTAGAGCTCGGTACAAAAACAGTTACGTTATGTCCTTGTACCAAATACTCTCTTGCAAGATCACTGATCATTTTAGCGGCTACTTTTGTACTTTCCGGTAAATAATCATCTACAAATATAGCTATTTTCAAACTGCTTTCCAAACAAATTTATTAACGTAATCAGTGTAACTTGTTATTGTACGAACGACTTTATCAGAAACATTTGGAGCTATATAATCTTTCACTATATTAATATTTCGTTCTGCACCAGTTTTTTGATCTTCCAGAATTTCAATTGCTTGTAAAATACGTTCAATTTCCATCCCTGTAAACATCACTGCACCCTCTTCAAAACCTTCAGGTCTTTCATGTGCTTCTCGAATATTTAATGCTGAAAAATTCATTATAGAAGACTCTTCCGTGATCGTACCACTATCACTTAATACTAGCTTGGCATCACACTGTAAACGAATATAATCAGAAAAGCCCAGAGGGCTCATCAGTTTAACTAATGGATCAAACTGTAAGTTTAGTAACTCAATTTTTTTCCTAGTACGTGGATGTGTTGATACTATGATTGGATAGTCATATTTTTTAGCTAAAGTATTTAAAACATTAACATATTTGTGGATATTCTTATCGGAATCGACATTTTCTTCACGATGAACACTAACAACAAAGTACTTACCGTGAATTAAATCTAATCTAGAAACTATATCTGATGCTTCAATCTTATCACTGTAATAAGTTAACACCTCGTCCATAGGGCTACCTGTTTTAATTATAAATTCGGGTTTTAACCCTTCATTTAGAAGATACTCACGAGCAATGTCTGTGTAAGGCATATTAATATCGGCTATATGATCTATAATTTTTCTATTAATTTCTTCCGGAACTCTTAAATCAAAACAGCGGTTACCAGCTTCCATATGGAAGATAGGGATTTTTCGTCTCTTTGCAGAAATAGCAGATAGTGCGCTATTTGTATCCCCTAAAATTAAAAGAGCATCTGGTTTAACTTCAGAAAACATATCATCAGATTTGGCAATAACTTGAGCAATTGTATCTGCTGAACTTTTTCCTGCACACTCTAAAAATACATCAGGAGAGCGAATACTCAAATCATCAAAAAATATTTGATTTAATTCATAATCATAATTTTGACCAGTATGTACTAAAATATGCTCACAATATTTATCCAATTTTTCAATTGTTCTCGATAAGCGAATAATTTCAGGGCGTGTACCTACTATTGTAACTACTTTTAATTTTTTCATGTGAGTCCTTGGTACCTTTTCTTATAATCGCTATACATATCAATAATAAGCGAATCCCATGTTGGTACTTTTAAATTAATAGTTTTGCGTAAACGGTCAGAGTTAAGAGATCTATCGATTACAAGTTCCATTGATTCTTCTATTACTACTTTATGATCATAAATACTAGCGACCAATTTTAATAAAGAATATTTATCTATTGGATCAACACTTAATTGATATAAACCATTTAAATTCATATTAGGAAGAATACTTTCGGCTAAAATTTTTGCTATAGAACAAGTTGGTAATCCTGAAAATATAGCTTTAGAGAAACCTTTAGTGGTCGATTGTTGTGATAAAAACCAATCGATTAAACTAACACTCGAAGATAGCTCATGCCCGATAATAGATGTCCTTAATGTCAAGTGAGGTGCATAATCTACTTCACCTAAACATTTACTTTTCCCGTATAAATCTTGAGCATCAGGGATATCAGTTTCTAAATACCCACCTTTATTACCAGTAAATACACAATCCGTTGAAAAATGTATCAACTTTGCTCCCATTCGATCACAAATAGATGCTAATTTATGCGGTAAGAGGGAGTTTATAGTAATCGCATCAACATACTGTTTAGACAGGTCATGTTGTTTAATTAACCCAATACAGTTAATAACAACATTAGGCTTTATAGTCTCCATGGCTAACTCAAGCTCATTAGGGTTTGTAACATCAACATCAGTAATTATTTTATCGGTTTTGTTGATATAAAAACTTTCTTTGCCTTTTAAACTTCTTGCCGTTCCGTAGACATCTAGCTGTTCATACTCACTTAAATTACTAAACAAGCTATAACCCAACATTCCTGTCGCGCCAACAATTAAAACTCTCACTTATACACCTTCAGGGACGATTAAGTTACCTTTCTCAATCTCTCTCATAAAATCTAATTTTAATAAAAGAGTTTTCATACTTTCAACGTTCAGCCTTTCAGTATTGTGTGAGTTATAATCAGCTACCTTGGAAAGGTCTTTTTCACCTTCTTCAAAATATTTTGAATAATTTAAATCACGATTGTCAGCAGGTATTCGATAGTAACTGCCTTGATCTTCTGCTACAAACATCTCTTCACGACTGCATAAAACCTCAAATAACTTTTCACCATGACGAGTACCTATAATGTTTACTTGATGCTCAGGTTTATTCATTAAACTAAATATTGCTTTAGTCAGTATATCAATTGTGGCAGCCGGAGCTTTTTGTACAAAAATATCACCGTTGTTACCGTTTTTGAATGCATGAATAACTAAATCTACAGCATCATCCAAAGTCATCATGAATCTAGTCATGCTAGGGTCTGTGATTGTTATAGGGGTATTTTCTATTATTTGACGAACAAACAATGGAATAACGGACCCTCTCGATGCCATTACATTGCCATAGCGAGTAGTCGATATTGTCATTCCTTCAGGGACATTACGTGATTTAGCAACAATAACTTTCTCCATCATTGCTTTAGAAGTACCCATAGCATTAATTGGATACACCGCTTTATCAGTACTCAGACATACAACCTTTTTAACGTTGTGAGCTATTGCGGCCTCAAGTACATTTTCAGTTCCTAATACATTCGTTTTAACCGCTTCAAGAGGATAAAATTCACAAGATGGGACTTGCTTTAATGCTGCCGCATGGAAAATAAAATCGACACCGCGCATAGCATTACTTACACTTTGGTAATCTCTTACATCTCCAATATAAAATTTCAATTTATCGGAATTAAACTTTTTACGCATATCATCTTGTTTTTTTTCATCACGAGAAAATATTCGAACTTCCTTAATATCTGAATTTAAAAAGCGACGTAAAACCGCGTTACCAAAGGAGCCTGTGCCTCCAGTAATCAATAAAGTGTTATTTTTAAACATATGTTTTCATTCTACCTTTGTATTAAAAAGAGTCCGATTCATCTCGACCGCATTATTATCTTGAAATATTTCTTTTGCAAATTTAACAATTGTATTTTTCTGAGTTAAACGCTCATTAGTATCAATACTAGCAAAAGAGTTAATCGCCTCAATGTATGGACTCATACTATCTAAACTTAAATCCCAACCTAAATTCTTACTCATTAAATCTTTCCATGGAGTCTGATCGCTAATTAAGACTGGCAAACCACATGAAAGAGCTTCATATATGACATGTCCATAGTTCTCACCCAGCGTAGGCAAAAAATATAAATCACCATTAGAAAAAATAGTTTGAACTTCATTGTGTGGAACTGGACCACAATATTTAACATTTATATTCATCGGTAAATTTTTTATTAGGTGCTCACACTTAGACCAATAATCTATATCTTCCTTTGTACCGTAAATAGAAAACTCAACATTAACCGTCACTTTATTTAAGACTTCGAGAGCAAAAGTTAAATTTTTCATTGGTGATATTCTAGAAAGGAAAATAATTTTTAATGGTTTATTTTCATCTATTTTATTTACATATTCATCAGTAAATTCTATACCAGAGAAGTAACTCGGTAAATTTGGAGCTACTAATACTTTACTCTTACGGCCCATAACATTAATAATATCTTGAGACTCATACTCACTAGAGGCCTGCCACGTTATATTTTTATATAGGCGCATCATTTTAGCTAAACCAATATAACATTTTTTCCTAAACGATTTTATGGATAATGCACCTACCGAAAACTCGCCTCTGGGGGCTAATATAAAACGACCTTTAGATTTCAGAAAAAGTTGAAATATTAAAATTTGATATATAGAAAAATTTGAACTAAAAAAACTATTCACATACAAAATATCATATTTTGTATGTGATAATAACTCTCTCATTTTAGTAAACGACATATTATCAGGGGATAAGTAAAATACATCGTTACCGTCAATTTTATTCCACTGATTTATACTAATGTCGTCATAACATTCTACAGAGTTGATATCACGGTCTGAAGTAATAATCTTAAAATTAAATTCATCACTTAAATGTGAAACTAAATTACTTATACTACGAATAGGACCTCCGGCCCTATAACCTGGAAGGTAATATGGTAAAAAAACAAGAACTGTACATTTATCATTCATAACTTAAACCTAGATAAAGAAGAAGCGTAATTAAAGAAACTCATGTATTGCTGTAATCTAGATAAACTACTAACTTAGTCATCTTTCTTATAACCTTTACTCTTCACAAAAAAAGCATCGAATAGCCCTTTAAATATTTTTTTACTAATTACTCCTCGTTTTTTTAACAAATGAGAAAGTATACTTTTTGTATATATAAGAACTTGTAAAAATGGAAATATAAATTTATTTATACCGTTTAAGTTTTTGCTATAAGCCATAAAAATATTTCGAGTTCCATAAAACCATATAAGCTGATTTTCAGATATAGGGTCTATTTTCCTTAATATCTTAGCTTGAGGGTTGTGAATTTCACAAACAGTCCACCCTTGACTTATAGCCCTCAAACAAATGTCTTGTTCTTCTGCGTACATAAAAAAACTTTCATCAAACAAACCTATATTATCTAAACAAGTACTTCTAAAAAGCAGAGCACAACCGCATACACTTCTTTTATTTGAATAAGTCGTTGCCCCATCAAAATATATAGGACTAGTGTCAATTTTCAGTAACTTGTTAAGTACCTTATCAATATTGGTTTCTGAAGGTAACAACATCCCAGTATCATAATTATGAATATCAAAACCTAAAACACCGATATTTGGATCAAATTCTAAGACATTGATAGCAGTATCTAGCATTTGATTAAATTTTATAAATTCCAAATCATTATTTAGAATAAAAACATAATCGCAACCGTTGCTTAAAGCTTCTTTAATTCCGAAGTTATTACCATACGTATAGCCACCATTGTAACCTGTATTAAAAAAATTTACTTTATCACCATATTCTTCGAATAGTTTTATACTACTTCCATCGGTAGAGTTATTGTCTATTAAGAATATTTCTAAATTATACTCGGATTCATTTCTTGATGAAATTAACCCTTCAACACACAACTGTGAATCTGAATAATTGTTCCAGTTTAATACAACTACACCTATTTTTTTTTGGTACTTCATAAATATTCACCAACAAGCTCAAAGTTGAGTAACCCGTTAACATAGTTAATTTTATAAGCGACTAACAAATACAAATAAAATATAAACACAAAAAATATTCCTTTTGAATTTGCACTAAACATCCCAATCATTTTTATTACCATGAAGATACTAACAATCCCATATAAGTACAAAATCCGAACACTCAAGGTTGGAAAAAAAGAACAAACCAAAGATATTGCAATTCCAATACCTAATACTTTCAACATTACGACTTCTCGAACCTGAAGTTTCTCAGCTTTAAGTAAAGTCACGAAGAATATAGAGATCAAAATAATCGAAAATGAATTAATTACATTAAATTCGGCATAATCCTTATACACTAAATATTGTTGTAGTTTGGTTTCAATATAAGTTGGTAAAAACACCAAATTATTAACTAATAAGCTAATAAGTCCTGATGAAAAAAATGAAAATATAAACGAAAATATAATAAGTAATAGATAAAACTTTTTGTTTAATGTTTTTGTCGATAAAAAGTAGAGCGGTAATATGAGCACCGCAGAGTAATGAAACATAGTTGCAATTATCGTTTTAAAAAGAAATGATAAAAAACGTTTATCTACAATATCTTTAATTGATAGCCCAAATATCGCACATGCAATACCAAAACGAATTTGAGTCAATGTTAACAATGGGTAAAAAAGAAGAAAGTAAGCCAATAGACTTACAAACTTTGCGTTTGAATACTTATGAATAATCAAGGATATAATTGAAATATTCAATACCGAATAAATTAAAATGGTTATCCGCTCAGGATTACCAGGGGAAATTAAGTAGCTCAACTTTGAAATTAATATAAAAGTTGGCTCAATAGCTAACTTCCCATTTACGGCTAAATTAACTAGAGTAGCATAGCCTAAAGAGTCCTTATCGAATCCAAAAGGTCGAAAGCCAGCAATTAATATTAGTAGGAAAGCTAGGCTATAAAATAAAAAACTATCAATACTTTTATTACTAATTGACTTAGATTGATTGATCATTAACTATTTAATTCTTCTATAAAGGAATTTAAATAATCATTAGTTATTCCTGATTTTTTCACCCATGCCCAAGTATTTCTACCATGAAATAAGTCAATCACACTCCCCATGTCAAATAGAAATACCTTCTTATTTTTATCTAAATGTAATCTCTTTATCAAAGCTTTAGCAGTAGAGCCACATGAGAGTACAACTACATCAAAATCCTTATTACGAATTTCAATTTCCTTGACAATCGCACTTTCGATTCGATCTATGTCTTGATAACTATTCCGATGAGGTGTTTGAATAAATGCCCCAGACCCCAAAACATTGGCTATAACAGATACATCATTTTTTTCACTTCCAACAAAAATAGGATTAGAAGATTTTAAAATACGAAATAATTTTAATGCGAGATCTTTATTATAAACAATCTGATAATGCATCGCTACAGGAGAGAAAATCTGACAACCTATAAAAAACTCGTAACTTTTTAAAGCAAATTTTTCAGCCTCCCAATTAGGCCTCTCATGAATACCAGGCTCCATATGCTCATCCATTCCAAATTTTTCAGAGTGAATAGCTAACGATTTCATAACCCCACTACCACTGAGACTGATTGCTTGCTTTAGCTCTACAGATAAACTTTCATTAAATTTTTGATTACGCGCCTCTCCCATATTTTTTAATATGAATAAATCACCATCGCCAAACCTTAAATAAGCTCCTTTCTTCTTGTTTTCCAAAAGCATAATTAGGGTATTCACAGTCTCTTCAGTGCTAACAATTCTTGTTGATTCATTAAAAGTGTTATAAGCAAACCTATACTTAATATTTAACAATAATCGAACTTTATTAATAAAAGTAATAGATACTATTTTCTTAATAATTTTTTTCATTTTTAAACGTTACCTTAACTATACTGACACAATACAATAAATAATTATTATCTAAGAAACTTGATACTTTTATCATTAATATTTGAATGAACAGAGTTTTTATGTTTTTTGGCTACAAAGAATACTAAACTAATTGTTAGTATAAATTGAATCATACCTGCAAGGCTATAAAACCCAATTGAATATTCAGCCTGATTAAAAAAGAAATAACCTGAAAATAGAGCTATAACTTTTAATAATATACTTACAATCTCGATCATTAAATGTTCTTTTTGTAAGCTTAAAATCGGCATTGCTAGAGAACTTACTCTACTAATAAATGCAAAATAAAAGTAAATTGATAACCACCTAGTATAAACACCAGATTCTACCCAATCAGCACCAAAAACAAAACCAAAAATATACGGAGAAAAAATCATCAACAGCAGGAATGGAACAGCTCCAGTTATCAATAATGTTAATGTAGACTTATATATTAGTGTGTAAGTACATTCACCATTTCTATAAGCTTCAGTAATTCGGGGATATAAGACATCACCAATCCCCTTACCTATTAGTTGAGATGGTATACTAACAACCATTCTGGCAAGCATAAAATACCCGACACTTGCGGGGCCAAAAAGAGGTGCAAGTATAAATATAGGTAAGTTTTGAGCGAAACTACTAAGTAAATCCTTAGGTGACCTGAAAATTGGAAAATCAGAGTATTTTTTAGCAATAAATTTCATTCTACTGAAATCAAATAGTACGTTCTTTAATTCTTTAATTTTTCGATAACTCTTTAAAAGCATCGCGGTATACAAGAAATTACTAAACACACTAATAGCAATAAGAATAACTGCGGATGGGCTTAGCCCCCCCAATCCTACTTTGAGTATATTTAAAATAAAAGCTTGAATTACACCTACTCTAGCAAGCCTAGGAAATGATTTTTTTCTTATTAACCAATGTTGAAGTATTTGAAATAAAGCGAAAGAAAATACTGAGAGAGGCGCTAACATAATATAGGGGGCTATTGTCTCAGCATTCATTAATTCCAGGATGCTTTTAGAAAAAAAGTAGAGTAAGACAAATGTAAGAATTGATGTAATTAGGGATATATAAAAAGATATCCCCATTAATGCCTGAGCATTTTTATCTTGGACTGGTAATATTATAGCAATAGGGTAAGTTAGAGCTGAAATAGGAGTTATGATGGACACTAACCCTATAAATATGCCTAACAGACCAAGTACTTCTGGTCCGTAAATCCTAGTAATAATAGGATAGAAAAGCATATTAATAGCTTGAGCACCTAAAACTCCAGCGCAAACTATCAAAATATTTTTAACTACAGCACTGCTTAGAGCTCGATTTAAAAAAGCATTTACCTTAAAATTCAACCTAATCCTCATTACTACACTTTTACTTAAACGATAATATTATAATAGTTTTAAGCATTACTGTCTAAATGATACTTTCAAATGAGTTATCGTCGTCTGATTTATTACAAAGAAAAACAAATATATAGGTACAAAACACGGGGGATTGTTCCTGACTAAACTAAATACTTACATCAATGTAAGCAAGTTCATGAATAATATATAACAAAGCTCTAATGCCGTTCACTTAAGCGAACATCAATAAATTAAGGGCTACAGCATAATTGTGATAGATCATACTCTAGCCCTTTTTGTATCTACGCTTCGTTTTGATTCTAGGTGTATTTCTGTCTAGCTAAAATCTTGGATAAAAATGAATGATTTTTCAAAACAAGTGACTAACTGATCGGTAGTATAACAAAGTTATGTTTTTATTTTTTCATAAAATTAATATACCAAGGCATCGCTTTATCAATACCTTTTTGAATTTTAAACTCAGGTTCAAAACCTAATAAATCTTTAGCTTTAGAAATATCCGCTTGGGAGTGTAAAACATCCCCTCCCCTAAAGTCTTGATGAATTGCTGATTTATCATAGTTTAAGCCATTTTCTTTTAATGCAACTTTTAAGCTATCGAATAAAGTACTTAAGCTTGTTCTATCGCCTAAAGCTACATTATAAACTTGGTTCTTACCTGCACAATCTGCTGTAGCAGCTAATATATTTGCTTGTACTGCATTTTCAACAAAACAAAAATCACGGCTCGTTTCACCATCACCATTGATATATAAGTCTTGGTTGTTGATCATAGCAGCAGTCCATTTCGGGATCACTGCTGCATATGCTCCATCGGGGTCTTGACGTTTGCCGAATACATTAAAGTAACGTAAACCGGTTGCATTCAAACCATAGGTCTTGTTAAACACGTGAGCATATAGCTCGTTTACATACTTTGTTACTGCGTAGGGTGATAATGGCTTACCTATATTTTCTTCTACTTTAGGTAATGCAGGATGATCACCGTAAGTGGAACTTGAAGCGGCGTAAACAAAAGTACTGACTTGCTCTTCTTTTGCTGCGGTTAACATATTAACAAAGCCCGTAATATTAGCAGAGTTGGTTAATATTGGATCTGCAATTGATCGTGGTACTGAACCTAAAGCTGCTTGATGAAGTATATAGTCAACACCAGAAACAGCTTTTTGACAGTCATCGAAATTACGAATATCACCTTTGATAAAGGTAAAGTTTTCCCATTGCTCAGATGAAACCAGAGACTGAACTTCATCTAAATTATGCTGGTGGCCCGTTGCAAAGTTATCTAAACCAATTATTTTTTGACCCAATGATAATAATTGCTCAAGTAAGTTAGAGCCTATAAATCCCGCGACACCTGTAATTAACCAAGTTTTAGGCTCTAGTTCTAAATTGTTTTTTATTTCTTGATATTTAGTCATCAATTTTTTTAACTCTTTCTGTATATTCAAGGGACATGATATTATTGATTAACCATATGGAAGTAACATTTTCGCACTATAAGCGCATATCGACTTGTTCTTTAGGAAGAATGTACTTTAAGTCATAAATCACATGATTTTCTTTCCCCAGTGCTTTAATTTTCTCAGCTCCTAGCGCTTTAAACTCATCATGCGATACTGCCAAAATAACCGCATCATAATGCGCTTGCTTAGGCTCATCTATCAGCTTTAAATTATATTCTTGTTCAGCTTCAGCACTTGAGCACCAAGGATCCACAATATCTGTATTTATATTATATTCTTTTAGTTCACTTACAATATCTACAATTTTAGTATTGCGAAGATCAGGACAATTTTCTTTAAAAGTAAGCCCCATCAACAATACATTGGCACCATCTACTTGAATACGTTTTTTCAGCATTTTTTTTACTAATTCAGATACAACATGCTTAGCCATTCCATCATTTAAACGACGACCAGCTAATATCATTTCAGGGTGATAGCCGACGGTTTGAGCTTTATGAGTAAGATAATATGGGTCAACACCAATACAATGTCCTCCAACTAGCCCAGGACGAAATGGTAAAAAATTCCATTTAGTACCAGCTGCCTCCAAAACTTCTAAGGTGTCAACCCCTAACTTATTAAATATAATTGAGAGCTCATTAATTAAAGCGATGTTTACATCACGCTGAGTATTCTCAATTACCTTAGCTGCTTCAGCAACTTTGATTGAACTAGCTTTATGGGTTCCTGCAGTTATAACTGACTTGTAAAGCTGATCTATTTTTTCAGCTATTTCAGGTGTAGAACCGGAAGTTACTTTTAAAATATTAGTAACCCGGTGAGTCTTATCACCTGGATTAATTCGTTCAGGTGAATACCCCGCGAAAAAGTCTATATTAAAAATCAAACCTGAAATGCGTTCGACTTCTGGTATACAAACTTCTTCTGTAGCCCCAGGATATACAGTTGATTCATATATAATTATATCACCTTTATTTACGACACTACCCAACATTTGACTTGCTTTCACTAAAGGTGTTAAATCGGGCTGTTTGTGTTTATCGATCGGAGTCGGCACAGTCACAATATAAATATCACAAATTTTTAAATCATCAACTGCACTACTATACTTAAGTTTTTCAGCTAATTTTAATTCGTTTTCTGAGCACTCTAAAGTTGAGTCTTGATAATTACCTAGTTCTTCAATTCGTGATTTGTTTATATCAAAACCAATCGTGTTATATTTTTTACCAAATTCAACAGCTAATGGAAGACCTACATAGCCTAATCCTATAATTCCTATAGTGGGATTATCTAATGTGACATTCATATACTACAACCTTAAAATTATTTTTATTTTAAATACTTTCGACTTTAATTATTACTTAATCGAGGTGCCTTACATCTACTTTAATATATTTTTCTATCTGTTGACTTAGCAAGTATCAAACACCAGACTTGCTAAGTAAAAGTTTTCATTACTTTTTATTAACTTTTAATAACTTTATGAAACGCCAAGCATGCTGGATTACATATTGGTAGCCAATATATGTAACTATAAAAAATAACAAACCAATAAAACTAATCAAGTAAGTATTGATGAAAATACCTATAATTAATAATAATGACGATAAAAGTAATAATATTAGTAAACTCTGCCTAGTAGAGAAACCTGATCGCATTAAAATATGATGCATATGGTCTCTATCTGGTTTAAATGGCGACTGCCCTTTTCTTTTACGTCTGACAATAATTGCAGCCATATCAATTAAAGGGAGACCTACAATAAATAGAGCTAGTACGGCTGAAAAACTCTCTTGCCCATATACTGTCGGTTGAGAACCTATAATTAACATCCAAATAACATAAAGACCAATAAGCATTGAACCTGCATCGCCCATAAAAACTTTATACTTACGATGTTTTTGATTCATCATGTTAAATACTAGATAAGCTAATACAGCGCCTATAATAATCAAGGAGTTAACGGCAAAAATTTCATTACCAGCGTTGTTAAATAAATAAGCTAACCCAATAAACGATATTATTGACATTCCGCCCAGCAAACCATCTATACCATCTATCATGTTATAAGCATTAATTGCTGCAATCACTGCAATGTAAGTAAAAGGAATACCTAGGACTCCAAGTTCAATATCACCGAAAGTAAATAAATCACCTAAGTTTTCAATATACCCACCTAATCCCGAACATAGTAAAGCAGCAACTAGTAACTGCCCTAATATTCTAAACCTTACAGGTAGGTCGTATTTATCATCAAGCATGCCAATAAAAACAATGAATGCACCAGCAAGTAAAACAATTTTTGTTGGTTCATCAATTAAACCAAATAATTGAAATGTAATTGCCGTACCTAAATAAATGGCAATACCACCAATTAAGGGTATATGGCCATCATGGGTTTTTCTTTCATTAGGCTTATCAACAAGATTAAATTTATTAGCTAACGGCCTTAATATTAGTATCAAGATAACTGTAATTATAAATACAGTTATCATAGGTTGTAACATCTCTAACATAAAACAGGTTCCAAATTGATAATTTAAATCAACCTTTATTTTTAAAGTGGCGTATTAAAACAATTAACACCGAGAGTAGACCACCCAACATAAAGCCTAAAACACATATTAATGAACGTTTAGGCCCTGACTTCAATTCAGGAACTAATGCTGGATCTATTGTTTTTAATACATATTCTTCTCTTACATTAGCAAACATGATAGTTTTAGTTTGTTCTTCAATTAACTGGTAAAGGATCTCTTGAAGACCCGATATTCTTGTTGTTTCCAACTGTTCATTTAAATAAGTTATTGAATTATTTGCTTCTAACAAATCTCGACCTTTCATTTCCTCATTAATAGCATAAATTAACCTATTAACCCATTGTTGCGCTACATAAGGTGAATAATGCTCAACAGATATTGTTACCATTGAATTTATTTTATCTTGCTCTACCGTAATTACTTGTTGGAACTGCTTATAAGCTTCTTGTAGTGATGGTTTCGCTTTTAATGGTGCTTTTACTTTACGCAACCATTTATTAGTAACCGAATCATAAACCTTTTCATTATATATTAGTTTATTTGATGCAAGGTCCCAATTCTTTACAGCCATTAAATCCGGTGTAATATCGTACTTTTCAATAAATTTAAATACAAAAGCTCTAGATTTTATAATTTCTAAAGCTAAAGCTGTTTTATCAGTTTCCCCACCACCTAAATTAATGCCGGCTAAACTAGCTAAGCCGCCCAACTGCGAAGCCATTGCATCTAATCCTGCACCTTGTTCTTCTGCAGGTGCCAATAAAGCTTCGGATACATACATATTAGGCAAACGTAGGGCATAAAACACTGAAGAAACAGAAAAAACAAACGTTACTAAAGCAATTAATAACTTTCCTTGCCAAATAGCACGCCATAATTCGAGCAAGTCTATTTCATCACCTTGATCTTTAACTATACTTTCACACTTAACCAACTTAGATTTTAGCTCAGCTAATTCTTGCTTATCACTTTGGTTTTGGTTTTCCATAAATACTATTTACCTATCTACTATTAAGTGTAATTTACTTAAAAACTATTAAGTGCAGCTAAACTAACTGTTAACTGATAGAAAATTGATGTTGCTTTTTCCCATAAGGTTAATTGGTCTACATAACCGGCATCCAGAGGAACTACGATTGTATCTCCAGGACCAATTTTTAATTCACTTCTTGAACTAAACCAACCTGTATCAGGTGCATCAACTAACCCATTTGAGCGAACAATGTATATTCTGTCTTCGTCCGACTGAGCTCCGAGGCCGCCACTAGATTTTATATAGTCGTACATATCCCATTTTTCAGTATATAGGTGAGATGTTGCAACTTGAACTTCGCCCATGACATTAACTTCGTTTCTAACTGACGGTATTATTAACTCATCACCATCTTCTACCACTACGTCAAATGACTTGTCGTTAATGATTTTAGGTAAATCTATAATTAGTCGACCAACGCCTTCAATTATCGTCAGTTGGCTCACTAAGGCTTGTACTTCACCAATATTAACGGAGCTGACTGAACTTGAAGATATTGACTTAAGTGCTAACTCTTTACTTAAAGAACGTGCGGTATCACGCGCTTGTTTCTTTTCTAATTCTCGCAGTGACTCACGAGTAAAAAAGGCTGATTTAACATCTGCTAAACCAGTTATTCCACCAGCTCGGATTAGCACTTCTGATAATTTTTCACCTTGATTTACTGTATATTCACCAGGGTATTTTACTTCACCGGAAATTTTAACTTTACGGTTTTCGTTCCAGTTTGCTTGTCGGAATACATTTATCACGTCTTTTGGTTTAACTATTAAATCTTTACCTTCTACACCAGACAATGCAGCCATCAGATCAAAATTAATATGTCTTACACTCAGTACTTTTCTGTCATCAGCAATAACTCGAGAGATCTCACCTTTCACCATATTGGCAGACTCTTTTAAACCGCCACCAGCTAAGACTATATCGACCAGTGTTGTATTATCAGAGATTGGATATATACCAGGGAAGCGTACTTGTCCGGTTAGGGATATAATTGGCACCATTTGGCCTGAATTAGAACTATTAGATAATAATTTAACTATTGGTTTTATTAACGCGTCTCTACTTAAGAGTTTAGTAGCCAGTAGAGCGCTTTGTTTTTCAAATAAGGTACCATTTTGAATTTTATAAATGTAGTTAAACTCTTTGAGCCCCTCTAAGGATTTTAATTCATCCAAAGCTTTAAGATTATCTTCATCTTTGATTTTTTTGTATTCTCTTAATTCTTCTAATTCTTTTTTCTCTTTATCACTAAGGTCAGAGTCGTTATTGGATGAGAATCTTTGACTATTTTCAGTTCCTTGGTTTTGATCATCATTAGTTGAACCATTTAAAAAAGTTTTATCATCGTATCTGCTTAAGAATACGACTAGGTCTCCTGGGTTAAGTACTTGAGCTTTACCTTTTAAAACATCTTTTGGTTTAAACTGAGTGACCTTATAATTGCCAGTTTTTGCTTGGGATAAAATAAGCCCGTAATTTAGATCTGTTATTTCCATTAGATCATTTTTATTCACAACCAAATCAGATAACGTAATACCTTCTGACCAGCCATAAGTACTCGGGCGAGAAACTGCACCGGCTATATTTACTACTTGCCCTAAACGCTCAGACACAGGCAATACGGTTAAAACATCACCATTTTTTAGTTTTTGATTTGTTATTTTTTTATCGTTTAAATTTATTCTTTGTATATCTCGTTGGTAATTTTCACCAAAGCGAGCAAGTACCGCATATTTAGGATATGCATTTACATTCAACCCACCGGCCATTTCAACAAGTTCTGCAAGTGTTTCATTAGGAAATACCTCATATATTGCAGGTCGACGAATCTCACCATTAATTGAGACTTGTTGGTCAATTGCATTTACAAAAACAACATCCCCCTGCTGAAGCCTTGAATCTTGACTGATATCACCATTAGAAAACATCTTATACAAGTCTAATGTAGCAATATTTTTTCCAGCTCGACGCAGTTGAATATTTCTTAGCGAGCCTACTTCGTTAGGGCCTCCACTAATAAATAAAGCATTGGTTATAGTTGATAGACTAGATAAATAATATGCACCTGGTTTTTTTACATCACCAACAACATATACTTGAATTCCTCTTAAATTTGCTAACGTTACTGCAGACTTAATACCAATCATTTTAGTTTGTACAGTATTGGCTATAAAAAGCTTTAACTCTGAATATTGCAAACCACCGACATTTAATGGGTCTAGGCCTGGAATAATTATCTCACCATCATTATTTATAGTAACTATATGTTCAGAAGATTCTTTGCCGAAAAAAGATACTGTGAATGAATCGCCAGGGCCAACTATATAGTCACTAGGGATTGGAATACTGCCTTCAGGTAAGAAAGCATCTTGCAGACGCTCAAACATTTCATAACCGAATGGTTTTAATACATTTGGATCCGACCAATAGTCAGAACCAGAAAATTCATTAAAGGTGTTTGAGTTGTCAGCATCATTAAAATTATTTGAATTGGGTAAGTATTGTTCTTCAGGTCTTACAGTCTCAAATTCTTGAGTATTAGTACCACCAAAACCGCCCTGGATAGCATCCACATCTATACCAAACTGCTTTGCGAGTGCAGCCTGTTGGGCCTTTGGTAAACTTTGAAATTGTTTAAGCTGAGCAGCAGTTGGTGTAGATGCGACTTGCGCTACACTAAAGAAGCTAATTAAAGAGAGTAGAGTCAAAAATAATACAGTTAAATTAGTATTCTTGCGGCAATTAAACATGGTGATATAAGTCCCTGAATTTTTCATTATCTCAATAGATAAAAAAACGAATCAAGAATTGTAGTCTAATTCCTACTAAGATGGCACCCATTATTTTACTGAAAGATAAATTTACTATTTAACTGACTAAATTATCATCTAAACCGATTATGTAAGCGGTTACATACTTTGTATATAAAAACACTTTCATTCGAATTTACTTATAGTTACCCCTTAAAGCTGTATGGGTCCACGCTATTGCATGTGTAAAAAAATCCACAATAAATTTGCAAATAATAAATACCTTTCTACAATTTCCTTATAACGGTACTTTACTATTCAAGGAGTGAGTATGAACATTCATGAACCAACAGCTACTTCTGCATTATTTAACAAGCGTTTATTGACTGGGTTAACAATACAACCAGATGAATATTACTGGTTTTGTTCAAACATATTTGAGTGTGATAAATCAGAACTTACCTATGATGATGTTAAGGGGTTATCAGCTGATGATATCCCTCCAAATACATTTATCTATTTTCCTATTTCAATATCCAATTACATTTATTGTAATACCATAAGTATTGGTCGCTCACATGAACAATTACACTTTCGTTTTGCGATTTCATTCAATAAAGAAGTATGGGATGAAAATTTAAACTTACGTGGATTTTTTGAATTACTGCACGACGATATTCAACAAAGTAGAGCCTTTAAAGTTTCTGACTGCTATCACGACTATTTTGATTATTTACTTGAAGTAGAGTTTAAAGGCGAGTTAACTAAAAACATTGATGAACAAGTGCAATCTGCACTTAATGAAATAAAACTGTTTCATGACTTCAATGTTAAGAATGTAATTTAGTCGCAACTTTAACTCAAAGGTATGAAGTACCTGGTTTACTAGCTCGACCAAGCACTCTACTTTACAAAGCTATCTAATTTATTTTGGTGTTCCACTATGAAACTTAAAGTCATCATCTAACGCTAAAATGAGTTCAGCCTCTACATTGCCAAAGTAATCTATGCGTTCTTGTATATCTCTACCCGCTATATCTTCAGCTAACGTTAAATAATCTTGATAGTGTCTAGCCTCTGAACGTAATAATGACAAATAAAAATCACCTAAATTCTTATCTACCAGCTTTGCTAATTTAGCAAATCGTTCACAAGAACGAGCTTCTATGTATGCCCCACAAATAAGTTTATCAATTAAGGTTTCAGGTTCATGAGTAGTAACATGTTTTAACATACCCTTTGCGTATCGCCCTGGTGTTATATGTTTATACGCAATGTCATACTTATCCATCATTTCCAGTACTTGGTAAAAATGATGTAGTTCTTCTTTGATCAATAGAACCATTTTATCGATTAATTCTTGCCCATAAGGTGAGTTAGATTTTGGAATAATCGATTTTGATAGTTTATTTTTAGCCGTTAAGTCTTGCCAATTGCCTTCTTTTATATAAATGAATTGCTCAAAAGGCTTTAGCCATTCTAGCAAGGCATCTCCACTTTCTTTGTCTACCGCATATTTACGAATTAAGAACATTGCTGATTGTGCTGCTTTTAATTCGCATACTAAATGATCAATTAATAACACTGGTAAATTGTCTTTTTTGATTGCTTCTGAAATCCACAAGTCAGGTGTTTCACACTTTAAGAAATTTGAAATAGGTTCTAATAGTTTTTCGGTAGGCATAAATTGAAATTGTTCGCAGAGTCAGTCATAAGTATTAAATTGATTTTATCATAGCTTCTTGCATTAATGTCTCAGTATATTGTTCCCTTAAAACAAATAGCAAAAAGGCCTCATTTAGAGGCCTTTTTTTAACTTTTGTTTTTACTAACCTGCTTGATTAGCAAATACCATTTTATAACCCGTGGCAGAGCTATCGTCTTTTTGTAATATCAAGAACTGGTCTTGGCTACTTTCACCTAGGACAAGTTCAGTTGACGACAAAATAACATCACTACTTTCCAATTGCCCAATTACATAGACTTCATAAGTATTATTCAACAATTGAACTGACGCTGGGGTTGCAAATACAGCACCTACAGACTGTCCAGCTGTGGATATAGTTTCATCACTTAATACAAAGTAAACTTTAATATTTGAGAAATCATCGCTAATTTCATCTTCATCAATTAGGTTAATTATATTAACTTGATGACTATAGATGCTTTCACTTTGGCTGTTATTTACCACAAGTGAATTTACAGATATTTCATATTCATCAACAATGCCATCACCATTTTCATCTACATCATTGTCGCCATCTTCATCTACAGCTTCTTCTAAAAGATAGAAAAACACAGTGGTATCAGTATTTTCAGTTAACGATAACAAATGATTCTTAACAATCGTGGTATCAGCAACTGGTGCAACTAAGCTCATGCTAAAATCCCCTGAAGTAGAAACAATTGACTCACTGAACTCACCGAATGCAAGTGAAGATACTTCAGCAGTTGCATCAATACCGTCTAGATAAAAATCGAACACTCCTAGATAGTCTGGTAATAAAACATTTTCAACAATGCCATTGTATACACGATACTCAGCTTCAGCGTTGGTATCTGAGTATTCAGTTGAAGAAGAGGTAGATAAGATATCAAGTATAAATGGTGATGTTCCTGAACCGGTATTCTCTCTCACTACCATTATATATTCAGCTGCATATGAAAATGATATATCTTGAGACTCAAACAAGACGTCATCGCTATCAGCTAAAGTGATATAAAAAATCAAGTCATCTTGTGCAAGCTTTTGATTTTGAGACATTTCAGCATAAGCGGCCTGGTTTACTAAAACCGCTTCATTAAAGCTTTCATCTGACTCTGAATAATAAAGTTGAACACTACCAACATCTTCAGCCATATTTAATAGACGGACATTAAATACTTCATCATCGCTATCGTCTTCTATCTCATCTTCATCTCTAATAGAAAATTCGTAATCAATTACTTCTGGTGTTCTAACATCACCGGTAAGAACAACAAACTTAACAATATCTTCACTAACAACGAGCTGTTCTTCATAGATATTCTCTAAATCACTACTGTTGTATTCATCTTGCCATGCGAGTTCTATATCATAAGTGTCAGACTCATACTCAAGGCGACTGGTTATTCCTGTAAAAGAGATACCCGAATATGTTGTATCGTCATAATCATCGTCATCATATTGATCAACGGTTAGATAAATATCAGGTGCTGTGGATGACAAATTATATAATTGTATATAGCCAGTACCTGAAGATGAGTCACTATCGCAACCAAATAATGTAAGCGATAAACTCGTTACTAGAATGAGAGGTAATCTGCGTTTAATTTTACTAAAAACACCACGACTTAAGTTCATTAATTTTTCCTGTTATTAACATAAGATTAGTACTCTTTAGTTCACTCTGATTCGAATTAGTTCAAAGTATTTAATTAGTACTTAAATTTGCAGTAAGCAAAACTAACAACCAAATGTGCAAATACAATGCATGAAATGTGCAAAGAGTAAGGATGCGGGAGTGAATGAAAAGTTCTAAAACATGGTGCAAAAATATAAATTGAATTAATTTAGATTACGCAAAAATATTGTTAAAAACAAAAATGTTAATATATTAAACACCTACACATCGCATATACCAAGGCATTAGCGTTTTCACTTCTTACATCATAGTTACAAATACGTCATCTAAACCTACCTTCCCATACATATTAAAACAGCTAAATACTTGACGTATGCCAATTTATTGGTCATAACATAACCATATCGTTGAGTTTATAAACAATGCATTCATTGGTACATTTAGCAGTTGAAGGAAATAATTATGATACTAAACCACCTATGGGGCTTATACGCACATCCAGTAGAAGAGTGGCATTCTATTGATAACAGGCACGAAAGTTTTAAATATTCGTTGTCACACATAATGATCATAGCGCTTATTCCAGCCATTAGTGCTTACTTTTCATTAACAGCTATAGGCTGGAGCGTTGGCGTTGGTGAGCGTTTATTTTTATCGGTAGATAACGCCTTGATTCTATCAGTTGGGATGTACTTCGCACTTATTGCCGGTGTATTTATCTTAGGTTATTTAGCACATTGGATGGCGCATACTTTTGGTTCTGAACCAACTTATACACAAACGTTAGAACTTGCGGCTTATACAGCGACGCCATTATTTACTGCTGGTCTAGCGGCCTTCTATCCAGAAATATGGTTTGTTATGTTAGTTGGGTTTGGGGCTTTGGCTTATTCTGTTTACCTACTTTACGCTGGAGTGCCTATTTTAATGCATATTCCAGAGGAACGCGGTTTTATTTATTCGAGCTCTGTTGTCACCTGTGGTCTAATTTTACTCGTGTGTATTATGACGTCATTCGCTATATTTTGGAGCTCTGGTTACGCGCCAGCATTTAATCATTAGCTTTTAACAACAAGCTTCATACATAAAAAAAGAGCATCAACTGATGCTCTTTTTTTTATTGGCTTTATAACTAAATAGCCGAGAGTAAAACGTTAGATTTAACGCCCTGCTCTAAATCTTACGCCAAGTGGTTTTACCTTCACTATCTTCCAAGGTAATTCCCATAGCCGTTAACGCATCACGAGCTTCATCTGCTGCGCCCCAGTTTTTATCTGTACGAGCTTGATTACGCTTTGCAATTAACCCTTCTATCTCTTCTACTTCATCGACTTGACCGCTTTGGAAAAACTGCTCTGCTGGTGTTTGTAATATACCTAACACAGCTCCAAGCTTAACTAATACGCCAGCTAGGTCTGATGCCTTACTTGCATCAATTAACTTTTCTTTATTTAACTCTTTGGCTAATTCAAACATGACCGACAAAGCTTCTGGCGTATTAAAGTCATCGTCCATTGCAGCGTTAAAGCGTTTTACTTGTGCAAAGCTAGCTAATTCAACATCTAAGTTAACATCAACATCGCGTAGTGCCGTGTATAAACGTTCTAAACTAGCTTTAGCTTGTTTTAAATTATCATCTGAATAATTTAGCTGGCTACGGTAATGACCATTGATTAAAAAGTAACGAACTGATTCAGCATCGTATTGCTTTAATACTTCTCTTACAGTGAAAAAATTATCTAATGATTTAGACATTTTTTCATTATCAACTTGAACCATACCTGTGTGTAACCAGTAATTAACGTATGGTGTATCAAATGCACAGCATGACTGGGCAATTTCATTTTCATGATGTGGGAAAGTTAAATCTGAACCACCACCGTGAATATCAAAATGACTGCCTAAGTGTTTATGGTTCATCGCTGAACATTCAATGTGCCAACCTGGACGCCCCTTACCCCAAGGTGAGTCCCAATTAGGTTCTTCTGGTTTAGCTAGTTTCCATAAAACAAAATCCATAGGACTGCGTTTTGCACTGTCAACATCGACTCTGGCACCTGAAATAAGTTGTGATAAATCTTGTTTACCTAACTTACCATAATCAGCATACGAAGAGACTTCAAACATTACGTCGCCGTTAGATGCAACATACGCATGTTCTTTGTCGATTAAGCGTTGAATAATATCGACGATCTCTGGCATATGAGTCGATACTTTTGGTTCAATATCTACGGGTAAGATTTTTAATGCAGCAAAATCTTCATGCATCATCTTGATTGTACGTTCGGTTAACTGCTCAAAAGTCTCATTATTTTGTTGAGCACGTTTAATAATTTTGTCATCTACATCTGTAATATTACGCACATAAGTAACGTCATAACCTAGATATTTAAAATATCTGTGCATAATGTCAAAAGACACATAAGTACGCCCATGTCCCATGTGTAACAAGTCATAAACAGTTATGCCACACACATACATGCCAACCTTACCTGCAACTAACGGCTTAAATTCTTCTTTTTGGCGGCTCAATGTATTGTATATACGTAACATTTATATTCCTGATCTTTTAACAAAGGTTTAACAAAGTAATATTAAATATGGTCGCGCATTCTAACAAAGTTGCGCGTAAATTCATGTGATTTTTATGGTAAATAGCGTAATTAAATTAGCAACACAAAAAAGCTACAATAAATACAGTAACTGATCTAACCCGCCTTTTTTCACGCTAACATCTGCTTGTTTACGAACTAATGGTTTAGCATGAAAGGCAACGCCTAATTGAGCGGCTGCCATCATCACTAAATCATTAGCGCCATCGCCCATAGCAATGGTTTGAGATAGTTCGATATTGTATTGTTTCGCTAACGACACAACCGTTTCAGCTTTCACGTTCGCATCGACAATTCGTCCAAGTACTTTTCCGGTTAACTTACCGTCTTTCATTTCTAACTGATTAGCAACCGTTGCATCTAAATTTAACTGACGTTTTAATACATCCGTCATATAAGTAAAGCCACCAGATGCGATAACCAACTTCCAGCCGAATGACTGTAGGTGTGTTACTAAGTTTTCTAAGCCTGGCATTAAAGGTAAGTTATCAGCCACTTGGTCAATAATTGAAACTGGCGCATCGGTTAACGTGGCAACTCTTGCATGTAAGCTTTCGGCAAAGTCTAATTCACCGCGCATAGCAGCGGCAGTTACTTCTGACACTTGCTCGCCAACACCTGCCAACTTGGCAATTTCATCAATACACTCAATCTCAATGGCGGTTGAGTCCATATCCATTACTAACAGACCAGGCTGATTAATAGTTGGAGCATTATCTAAACAACATAATTCAACATTCTGGTTTTCAGCCCACTCATTTAATAGCAACTTAGTTTGGCTATTAATCGGGGCATTTACGTTAAAGCTTATTGCCCCATCTAAAGGATCAGTTGGTTTAACTAATTGACATAAACCTAAGCTAACCGCATTGGCACGGCAAAACTGCATAAAATCAAACAACACCTTCCAGGTGACGCCATTAAATAAAACCACCTTGGATTTATTGCTAACATTATTAGTCTTAGTATCAGTTGCTTTAGGATCGGTTGTTTTAAGATCAGTTGTTTTAAGATCTGGATTTTCCGAGTCGGAGGCGTCAGTTATGAACGTTACTTGTGTGCAATCATTAAAAGTAGGATCAATTAATTCTGTTAACGAACCATCTGCTTGCCACTCAAGTTTAAAAAGCGGAGTGTTTTTTAATTGCTGCTGAACCTGATAAAAAGAAATATCAGATATTAAAAATACGTTAGATAACTCATTGACAATCATTTTTTTACATTCCGACTTTAGGTTTTTGTCTATTATTTAATCAAATATAGAAATGAGGTTATAGAATATAGTAAAGTACATTGCTTTTTAATCCAGAAATGCGCAATATTTAAAACTATCTCATATAAATAAGAATCTGATGAGTAAAAAACTTACTTATATTAAAACTTCATCGTTAAATCGAAAGTTCACACAATTGGTCACAGCCTTTGTTTTATTAATCGTTACTATTAGTCTTTGGCTAAATGTTAGTAGCTTAGGTAAAGCTATGCTTGAAGAAAATTCAATAGTATTGGCTGAAAACATATTACTGCAAACATCCAACAGCGCTCGTACTTATATTTCGCAAGATGATATTAGCTCATTAGATGACTTAACCGACTCGGCACTTAAGTCTGACTACATCTTAGAAATGGTTATTTATGACGACAAAGGACTTGTGTTAAGTCAAAGCGATAATGCTTTCACCACCAAAGAACGTTTTATTACTGAATTAAATAAAGATGTTGAGATTTTATTGCCAACACCATTTGTTAAAGAAGTTCGTAATGAAGACAATGAGTTACTTGGTTTTGTTCGAATTACCGTTTTAAAGAAAAACTTACAACAAAGTGGCAATTTGTTTATTCATAGAATTAGCCAACAAATTATATTACTCGCGTGTATTGCCGGCTTAATTGGGTATTTGTTCACTATCGGCTTACGTCCATTCTCTTCACACTCATACTTTGTAAAAGAGTAAGCTTTCTTTACTGACAATTAACTTTACCCGGTAGTAGCTTTGCTCGTACTGGGTAGAGTCGACAATCTTTATATATCTAGCCTTTATACATCTAGCCTAAATGCCAAATACCTCTTTGGTATTTGCGCTAGTGATCTCCGCAACCTCTTCAACCGAGCATGAAAATAACTCAGCAACCGCTTCTGCAACCTTAAGAATATTCTGTGGTTCATTGCGCTTACCTTGTTGGCCAAACAAAGGCATATCTGGAGAGTCGGTTTCCAATAAAATATTGGATAATCCCACATTTAAAACACTTGCCCGTGTTTTACTGGCTCTTTCATAGGTGATCCCGCCACCAATTCCTAACTTAAAGCCTAAATCAATATACTTTTGAGCATCATTAACATTGCCAGAAAACGCATGTATAACACCGCCGAATTCTGGTTTTAATTGCTTAAAGCATTGTTGAATTAAATGATGGGTTTTTCTGTGATGAATAATTAATGGCTTATTAAAACGGTTTGCTAACTCTACTTGCGCCATAAAGACTTGTTGCTGTAATGGCATATTGTCAATTGTCGCATCTAATCCACATTCACCAACGGCAATGACAGATTTTGATTGCAACAAACTTTCAAGTTGAGTTAAGTCGATTAATGTCTTTTGATCTGAAACCTTAGAGTCTGAAATATTAGCATCTGATACTTGAGTATCTAGAAACCAAGGATGTATACCAACCGCGCAATAAACATTATCAAAAGCTTGAGCCAGTTTAAGCTGTTTACCCCAACGTTTACTACTTACCCCAGGTATAATAAATGAAGTCACACCTTGGAGCTTAGCGCGATTTATCACAGAACTTAAATCACTTTCAAACTCAGAAAAATCAAGGTGACAATGGCTATCAATCAATTGCATTTTATTCGACTCATTATTTATTGATACCTAAGGCTTTAAGGCGGAAAGGCGATAGGGCTGTAAGGCTGTAAGCTGTAAGCTGAAAGCTGTAAGGTTTTAAAGCTAGTTACTCGTACCTCGAAACTGCTTTTCCCTGCTTTTCCCTGCTTTTCCCTGCCTTTCCTCGCAACTCGAACCTCGTCCCTCGAAACTGCTCTAACCCGCTTTACCCTGCCTTTCCTCGTAACTCGAAGCTCGTCCCTCGAAACTACTTCCCCTGCTTTACTCTGCGTTTCCTCGTAACTCGCCACTCGAAGCTGCTCTTAATTCATGGCGCCAAACGTTGCTTATCCCAAGTTGTGTTATCAAGGTTATTACGGCTATACATAATTCGGTCGTGCAGTCTAAATTCGCCACCTTGCCAAAACTCAACTTTATTTGGTTTTACTCTAAATCCGCCCCAAAAATCAGGAGTTGGCATTTCACCTTGGCTAAACTTATGCTTCATCCGTTCAAATGTTTCCATCAACATGGTACGAGAACTAATTGGGTGAGATTGCTTTGATGCCCAAGCCGCTAACTGGCTCTCTTTTGGACGAGAAATAAAATAAGCCATATTTTTTTTCGTACTTAACGGCTCAACCTCGCCATACACTATCACTTGTCTTTCAAGTGCATGCCAAGGGAAGTGCAAAGATATTTTTTTGTTATGCTTTAATTCTTGTGCTTTACGGCTACCTAAATTGGTAAAAAAAACAAAGCCATCTTCATTACTGTCTTTTAGCAAAACAATACGCTGAGATGGTTGTCCCTCTTCATCTACCGTTGCAACAACCATAGCGGTTGGATCTGGTAGATTGGCATCTATTGCCTGCTTTAACCAAGTGTCAAACTGAGTCATAGGATGAGCAGCAACATCTTGTTCGCTTAATTCACCCTGACAATATTCACGTCTTAAATCCGACAACTTCATTAAATACTCCAAACTTTTATTATCTGTAGTTCTGTTTAAATTATGGCGATTGCGCATAACAAACAATATAAATTGAGTATATGTTAAGTTAATAATTCAAGACAGACGTTTAATACAATTGGTATCAAATTATGCTAATTTACTAGGGGCTGTTTATCTTTAACAACAGGAGATCATCCCCTATGCTTTATCAAATAAACGGGAAAAAGCCAGAGTCTAAAACTGAAAGTTACTTTATTGCTAATAGCGCTGATGTTATTGGTGAGGTTAACCTTGGTGATCAATCCAGTATTTGGTTTCAATGTGTTTTAAGAGCCGATAATGCGGCCATAAATATAGGCGACAACACCAATATTCAAGATGGCTGTGTACTGCACGTAGACGCTGACTTTCCAATAAACATAGGTACGAATGTAACCGTTGGTCATAAGGTTATGTTGCATGGCTGTCGTGTTGGTAATAACAGTTTAATTGGTATGGGTGCCACAATATTAAATGGCGCAGTTATTGGTGACAACTGTATTATTGGGGCTGGAAGTTTAATCACTGAAAATAAAAACATTCCAGATAATTCTTTAGTAATGGGAGTTCCGGGCAAAGTAGTAAAGCAAATAAGTCCAGACCAAGCTAAGTTACTGACTCAGTCTGCACTGCATTATGTCGAAAAGGCCAAGCTCTACGATGAGCAATTACAGCCTTTACGTTAATCCAACTCCAGTGCCATAAACGGCAAAGAGCAATACAACGGCAAGTAAGCCGACCTATTTATGCGAATACGGTGACTACTTGTCTAGATAAAGCTAATAAATTGCCGTCTTGATCCCAAAACTTAGCTTCTTCATGACCATAACCATCTTGGATATGCTGAGCTTCAGTTTCGCTGGCAAACCAGGCTGCTGGGTCTAACGGTAATTTAGGGTTAATAAATTCAATATCCCAAGACATGGTACTGGCAGGCGCTGGCAACCTTAACATTTGTAACATGGTTGGAGGCCACGCATCCATTAATGCAATAAAATAAGCCATACGCATTGTTTTTGGCGCTTTTGAATAACGACTCCAACCATGTAAAGCGGCCTCTTCACTTTTACCTAATCCAAAACTACCTTTGTGTAATGACAAATTATAATGCTGAATAAAAGCAGGAACTAACTTAGGGATATTAGGAATATAGTTGCCTTTTTTAGGCACATCCATTACATGTTTATCTGTGGCTTTACTTAATAACTTAGAATCGCGACTCATCCCAAAACATATTTGAGCCATCACGCCAACTTGGCCATTTTGACAAACCTTAGCTAACAATTGAGTAACATTTCTACCGGTACGAAGTACCTCAGCCGATACCACAACTGGCTCATCCCAATTTAACGGTCCAACAAAGTTACAATGCAAAGATCGTAATGCCCTGTCATCATCAATTAAATTCTCAGCGGCTTGATATGCTAACGCCGTTGTTATTCCGCCAAACAAGGTTCTACCTTGTCCCCACGCTTTTGGAACGTTAATAATGTACTCTGTTTTTACTTCATCAAACGCTTCAAAAATAGAATCGATACTCATAGTCAAATCCCCAATGTTAATTAGTTACTGCCCTGTTTAATTATTATAAATACAGAGTTCTGGTATGACCACGAGTTTACCTAACTTTTAAAATATTAGTAGTCATAAAACGGTACTGTATCGATAAATAATTCCGCCTTAACTTGTGTTTTTGGGATTCTTAAACGATAACTTTAACTACCATTGATCATTAAGAATGAGAATCCGCAAGAATGTTTGTATCACAAAAAAGGTTTGATAGTGTTGCTTCTGAAAACGCTCAATTAAAGTCACAAATAGAGCAACTACTTCAGCAGGTTCAAAATTCCGAACAGTTAATATCTGAACAGCAAGATAACGCAAATAAACAAATTACCGGTAATGATGATTTTAACAATGATATTTTAGAGTGTGCGATTGACTCTATCGAACAAGTCCAGGGCGTAAGAGAAACCGTTTTTGATTCATTTCAACAAATTAAACAAGAAAGTGAATCAATTAGCGATATTAATGAGCTCTTTGAAACATCATCCAATACATTAAAAACTATCGTCAGTGGCATGAATGGATTAAGCACTCAAATGGGCTCTATGACATCAAATATATCAGGCTTATCCGAAATGGCGGATAAGATTAATACGTTTGTTTCAACCATAGCCAAAATTTCCGACCAAACAAACTTACTAGCATTAAATGCAGCAATAGAAGCCGCTAGAGCGGGTGATGCGGGCCGAGGATTTAGTGTTGTTGCCGATGAAGTTCGTGCATTAGCGAGTAATACGAGTGAGTCAGCTAATGAAGTCTCAGAACTTGTAAGTGAAATAATTCGCTCAACCAGTGAAACGGTCACTTCAGTCGACTCTATTCAAAAAACCAACGACGAATTAACATCCGGAGTTAACACTTTAGACTGTGATTACGCTCAGCTTATTCAATATTCCAATACGATGAAAGATACGATCACCGTCGCGAGCATTCAAAGTTTTATTCAAACGGTAAAACTCGATCACGTAGTATGGAAAGGTGATATTTATGCAGTAGCCGCAGGATTTAGCGCTAAGTCAGTAAACGATTTTGCAGATCATAATAGTTGCAGACTTGGTTTATGGTATACCTCTGAAGGCAAAGATATGTTTGTTAACAACCAAGCATTTAATCAATTAAGTGAGCCACACAAACAAGTACATGAGTTTGGCGTAGCAGCACTAAAGTCCTTTAGCTCTGGAGATAAAATCAAAAGTATAGAGCTTTTAAAACAAATGGAAGTGGCTAGTAAAAAAGTGATGAATTTATTAGATGCGTTAGGAAAAAGTTAAACGCTTTACTTTTTGTAATGTAAAACGTGAAGTAATAAACAATACTCCACGTTTTTAATTCTAGCGAGTTACCAAGTTGTAAATGAGCTAACTTTAGCCTTACAGCTCTTTAGAGCTACTATCACCAAGTAATACAGCTAACCATTTACTGTCGTCGTTAGCCTCAAGAGCAATTTTAACTATCATAGTTAAAGGAACCGATAACAACATTCCAACAGTCCCGAGTAACCATCCCCAAAATATTAATGATAAAAATACCACAAGCGTAGATAAGCCTAATCCACGTCCCATATATCTAGGTTCAATTAAGTTACCCATCACCATATTTATCGAGACGTAACCTAAAGCGACTAATCCAGCAATACCAGGACCTTGTAATACTAAGGTTAATAACACAGCAGGTACTGCGGCTATAATAGAACCAATATTAGGAATAAAGTTAAACAGGAATGAAAGAACGGCCCATAACAACACATACTCGACGTCTAATATCCAAAGTAAAATCGCCACACAAATACCCGTGGCTAAACTTACCAAAGTTTTAATTGCCAAGTACTTGTTAACAGAATCTAAAAATCGGTCAACGTGCTGCATTTTCATTGTTGGATCAGCTAACGCTATATGAACTTTTTTAGTCACATCTGGAGCTTCAAACAGCATAAAAATAACCGTTAAAAGAATTAAGAATAGATTTGCCATCACGCCACCAAAACCACTTAACAAGTTGCCAACCATAGACATAGCAACGCCAGGGTTAAAGTATTCAGTGAATTGCTCTTTATTAACATCAATATCAAACAAGGCCAGTTTACTCACCAACCAAACTAGTTGAGCCGATAACTTTTCTTGGTACATAGGCATTGAATTTGAGAAGTCATTAAACGATTGGCCAACGACGCCAGCTAAAGATAAGCCAACAATCACCAGCAAAGAAAGAATAAATAACACAGCGACTGAACGCGGAATTCGATAACTAACAAATTTATTAACGAGTGGGTTAGTAATAATAGCTATTACTAAAGCCAACAAAAACGGTATTAATATTGGAGTCGCTGCTTTAATACCCGCTAACATCACGACTAGACATGCCATAACAAATAAAAATTTTGTCGCGAGGTTCATCTCTAACTTGGCCATTTATATCCCTTTTACCTTAATCTGAATAAACACATGCACACTAAAAGATGCGTGGGCAATACTCAAGTAAAAGTTGGCGGGAGTTGCGAGCTTCGAGTTAACGAGTTTCGAGTTTCGAGTTGCGAGAAAAGCAGGAACAGTTTCGAGAAAAGCAGGGACAGTCATGAGTTGCGAGCTACGAGCCTCGAGTTGCGAGAAAAGCAGGGACAGTTTCGAGCTTCGAGTGGCGAGGAATTCAGTTGCGAGCTACGAGCTTCGAGTAGCGAGTTTCGAGAAAAGCAGGAGCTATTTCGAGAGCTTTTAGCTCGCATCTCGTAGCTCGGCTCTCGTAACTCGTAGCTCGTAGCTCGTATCTCGATTCTGGCTCTTAGAGCCTAAACGAAAAAACCCGATACTCGTGAGAGTATCGGGTTATCCGTGTATGGCGGAAAGCGAGGTGTGATTATGAAATACGTCCTTGTATTTCACCGCTTCGCGGCCGCGCTAAAGCGCGTTCTAATTTGTTCCAGACAAATTTAGTCGAACCCTGCGGGGCTTCTCACCCTCGCTAACTTCTATTTTATTAAGGCTTTAGAACGAAAAAACCCGATACTCGTGAAAGTATCGGGTTATCCGTGTATGGCGGAAAGCGAGGGATTCGAACCCCCGGAAGGTTTAACCCTTCGTCTGATTTCAAATCAGGTGCAATCGACCGAGCTCTGCCAGCTTTCCTATGGTCTTTAAATATCAACAAATACTTGTCGATACTTTTAATAGTGGCGGAGAGCGAGGGATTCGAACCCCCGGAAGGTTTAACCCTTCGTCTGATTTCAAATCAGGTGCATTCGACCGAACTCTGCCAGCTCTCCACTGTGGGGCGCATAATAATGACCTATTAGCCTCCTGTAAAGTCTAAATTCAATATTTTCTAGTTTTTATTGTTTATATGGTCACTTTTAAAACAAAATGGCTTTTTGATAAGCTAATTAGCAAAATAAATGAACAAAACAGCTAATTGATTGTCTTTATAAACTGGACCATATAGTTAAAACGCAATTATTTAGATAGATAATTTAAATAATATGGCTTGAAACAATTAAATTTGACTATATCTATTGACCAAGGCAACCGTTTAATGAAAACTAGCCTTAGATAAAAAAATGTTAAATTAACAGGAGTTCTTAAATGAACAACAGAACAGCATACCAAAGTGAATCTACTTCAGTACTGCAAACAAATAAAGTACTTAGAAGTACTTATACTCTATTAGCAATGACATTAGCATTTGCAGCAGCAGTTGCTGGCGCAGCAATGGCATTTAACTTACCTCACCCAGGTTTAATCATAACCTTAGTGGGTTTTTACGGTTTACTTTTCCTAGTTCATAAAACAGCAAACAGCTCAACTGGTCTACTTTCAGTTTTTGCTTTCACTGGTTTCCTTGGCTATACACTAGGACCTATATTAAATATGGTCATAGGTAATGGCGGTGGCGACATCGTTATGCTTGCACTTGGTGGCACAGCATTAACTTTCTTTGGTGTTTCTGCTTACGCATTAACAACTAAACGTGATTTATCTTTTTTAAACGGCATGATGATGGCTGGTTTTTGGGTATTAATTGTTGCAATAATTGCTAACATGTTTTTACAAATACCTGCGTTGTCATTAGCAATTAGTTCAATATTCATTTTGTTCTCATCTGGCGCTATTTTGTTACAAACAAAATCAATAGTTGATGGTGGCGAAAGAAACTATATTTTAGCAACGGTTACTTTATTCGTTTCTATCTATAATATTTTCTTAAGTCTTATCCACATACTTACAGCTCTAGGTGGTAATGACGATTAATCGTCATTCACTTAGAATAGAAAGGCTTAGTATTTACTAAGCCTTTTTTATTGCCTAAAATTTACCTTCCAAAGTAACCTGCCCTATTCATATATCAATCCAGCACAATAAATAGATTCGCCTAACCGTTAAAATCACATACAATAGCCACAATTTAATTGATTGAATAAACTTTCTGTTATGGCAAATTATTTACTGATGCTGCATGGAACACCTTGGTCAAACCAAACTGTATTAAGCGCTTGTCAATTTGCACAAGCCGCACTTGAATCTGGCCACACAATTAGCGCTATATTTCTGTACCAAGATGCGGTGTTAAATGCCATCAACACCCTTGATATTCCGTCTGACGAACTTAACGGTCAATCGCATTTATTACAGCTCAAGAATGAACACGACATTAAACTTATGTTGTGCGTTACTGCAGCTGAAAAACGTGGGTTAACAGATAAAAACATTCATTCTGAGTTTACTATTTCAGGCCTTGCCGAATTTGCCGAGTTAACAACTCAGGCAGACAAAGTCATTCAATTTAAGTGAGGTGTATTGTGCCTGTGAAAAATATTCTTATCATACACACTCAGTCCAGTTTAAATGACTTACAGGGCAAAGAAGCCCTTGATTTAAGTTTGATTTTTGGTGCTTATGAGCAAGAAGTTTCTGTGTTGTTCTATCAAGATGGCGTGACTCAGACCTTAGCCAAACAAACACCAGAATTGATTGACCAGAAAGATTACTTATCCACCATCAAAGCACTTGGTATTTACGACATTGATCACGTTTTTGCCTGTGATAACAGCTTAAATGATCTCGGTTTATCTCAAAATGAATTGATAGCTGGAATCGAAAAAATATCACTGCCAGACATTCAGCAGTTAAAGTCTAACGCCGATCATATTTTTGTGATTTAAGGGCTATACAATGACAAAAAAAACATTACATTTAATATTCTCCCTTGATGGTTGGCAAAAAGCGAAGCCTTTGCTCGACAGTGACGATAAGGTGTTATTTTTGCAAGATGCGGTTTATCAGTTACAAGCCAACTTAGCGATTGAGACAACGAGCCTATACGCACGTGAAATTGATGTTAGTGCAAGAAATATAAACCCTGCAGATAACATCACCATAATTGATGATGCAACATGGGTTGAATTAACCACCGCGGCACACAATGTAATTAGTTGGTAGTTAGCACTATCATTAACTTAATACTTACCAGGTAAGTAACTGATTAACTAACTAGCTAACTAATTGACAACATAAGCCATACGAGAACCAGCAGAGTAGTAAATATGATTGAATTTAACGGCCAAGAGTTTGCAACAGACAAACATGAATATTTAGTAAACTTGTCTGATTGGAGTGAAGAACTGGCTTTGCATATTGCTGAATTAGAAAATATAACCATGACGGACAATCATTGGGAAGTGGTTAACTTTGTTCGTGATTTTTATAAAGAGTTTAAAACCAGCCCTGCCATTCGTATGCTAGTAAAAGCCATGGCAAAACAGCTTGGAGCTGATAAAGGAAATAGTATTTACTTGTATAAACTTTTCCCTAAAGGGCCAGCCAAGCAGGCTACTCGTATAGCAGGACTGCCGAAACCGGCTAAATGTATTTAATCACGGTTTATATATAACGATATTCTGGTATAAAAGTCCGTGCCATAAAAATAAACAACCGAAGTGAGAGTAAGTAAATGAGTGAACCTGTCCATATAACCTGTAGTCATTGCATGGCAAAAAATCGTTTGCCTGTTGAAAAAATAAATCAGGAACCGACATGTGGTAAATGTAAGAAATCGATTCTGGTTGACGCTCCAATTGCATTGACGGATCAAAATTTTCAGCGTTTCATTCAAAATAACGACTTACCGGTTATTGTCGATTTTTGGGCAACTTGGTGTGGACCATGTCAAATGATGGCACCTTTGTATGCTCAAGTATCTAGCAATATGAAAAGCCAAGCCCGTTTTGCTAAAGTCGACACTGAACAAGCTCAACAAGTGGCGGCTAATTTTAATATAAGAAGCATTCCTACTCTTATCGTTTATAAAGCAGGAAAAGAAGTTGCTCGACAAGCAGGCGCTATGGATAAAACGTCGTTGACTAATTGGGTAATTTCGCAGCTGTAAGAAGCAAGGCTCGAGTAACGAGCGCGGGAGGCACGAGTAACGAGCTTCGAGAAGCGAGCGCGAGTTTCTAACTTATCCTTATCCCAAGTTCATTCTATCTACTTGTCGGACCAAACTGCATATTCGTTACCGGTAGTATCGGTAAAGTGAAAACGACGTCCTCCTGGGAATTCAAAGATAGGTTTAATGATCTTACCTTGATGGCGTTCAATATTGTCCGCTATTTTGGTTAAATCATCACTATAAAACACCACCAATGCAGAGCCATTATCAATAGAACAATGCTGCTCTGATAAATAAAAACCACCGTCTATACCTACATCTTTAGAAAATGAACAATATTCAGGGCCGTAATCTACAAATTCCCAGCCAAACACGTCACTAAAAAATTGCTTGGTTTTGGTTATATTTTTAGATGGTATCTCTAAATAATTTATTTTTTCATTACTCATGCGCTTTCACTCTCTAGTTTTGCTGTTACGATGTTATACTTTTTTAGCAACACCTTTTAACAACGCCTTTTAACAACACCATAGCATAGAGTTTAAATTAGATGATTGACCAATATTTACCACTTGTAGACTTACACCGTCATTTAGACGGCAATATCAACCCAGCAACTATCTGGGACTTGGCGCAAGAGCATAATATTAAACTCCCAGGTAATACTGTTGAAGAATTCACCCCTCATGCTCAAATCCAAGATCAAACTTCTGACTTGTTAGCATTTTTGAAAAAATTAGATTATGGCGTCTCGGTTTTAGCTAACCTTGATGCGGTTTATCGTGTTGCTTATGAAAATGTAAAAGACGCAAAACAACAAGGTTTAGATTACACAGAGTTACGATTTTCGCCATATTATATGGCTGAAGCGTTCAAACTAAACATAGCTGAAGTGGTTAATGTTGTTGCAGATGCAGTATCTACTGCAAGTAAAGAATTTAACGTTAAGACTAATTTAATTGGTATTTTAAGCCGCACTTATGGCGCTGATATTTGTAAACAAGAGCTGCAAGGGATCTTGGCCCATAAAGACAAGATCACAGCACTTGATTTAGCCGGTGACGAATTAAACTACCCTGCCCACATGTTTGTTGATCATTTTAAACAAGCTCGTGATGCCGGTTTAAAAATCACTGTCCATGCGGGTGAAGCAGCTGGTCCTGAGAGTATTTGGAATGCGATTAACTTATTAGGCGCAACACGTATTGGTCACGGTGTGGCAGCGACACAAGATATGAAGCTAATGGATTATTTACGTGATAACAACATTGCCATTGAGTCCTGTCCGACTTCCAACTATCAAACGGCTACAGTACAAGATTTAACAAAACACCCACTTAAAACCTTTTTAGACCATGGCATCATAGTTTGTTTAAATACTGACGATCCTGGTGTATCAAACATAACGCTTGAGCATGAATATAATCTTGCTACGAACACGTTAGGCTTAACACAAGCTGAATTAAAGCAGGTACAAATCAATGGCGTGCATGCAGCCTTTTTATCCGAGCAAGAAAAGCAGGCATTGATGACAATCAAGAAAGGTTAAAGTTGCGAGGACTTTAGTGTCGAGTGTCGAGTGTCGAGTGTCGAGTGTCGAGTTTCGAGTTTCGAGTGTCGAGTGTCGAGTGTCGAGTGTCGAGTGTCGAGTGTCGAGTGTCGAGTGGCGAGTTTCGAGTTGCGAGTTGCGAGTTGCGAGAAACAGTATTGAATTATTGCTGCTTGTGCAACTCGTATTTTCTATTGGATATAGCTAGTAAGTATCTCTAGTTTTAAATAGTTAAAATATAAATTTATTTGGATACATGAACTAACAAAGAATTTAAAACTGTATTTACTGCTTTAATATCGTCTTGTTCTAACTCGCCATTTCTTATTGCTTTGTTAACACTACTAGTGATGTTTTCAACCACTTCATCTAATGTTAATTCTGTATGTTCTAACATAGCAGTACCGACGACTAGGTCTACATGACCTCTTAAATAACCACTTGCGAACAACTCGTCGTCTGTTCCATTTACAACAAACCCATCAAAATATTCTTGAGCTGTGTCACTAAGTTGTTCTAGATTTAACATTCTTTAACCTTATTCATATTCGCTGATTTAAACGAGCTGTTTATCGTTTTGGATTTATAAATTGTTGCTATAACTCTTCGTATCCAACTGGATACAATACTTGGTCGTGATAACCGGTGATCACTTTTATATGGCCTGATAACGATTTATCTAATGCCAAATCACCAGTATCCACTATTAATGGACGACCATTTAATGCTTTTAGTTTTGTTTTAGTGGCAATCACTAATATGTTTTCTTTGCCTATTTTTTTGAGAACTTCTGGGCTTAACTGCTGATTTCCGCGACCAAATATATGACCTTGCCCACCAATTAAAGTAATAACTAGTTTTGTGTTCTCATCAATTATGCTTAACAATTCACGTGCAATAACATCTTGTTTTAACAAACCCTGATCTTGAATAACATCGACACCTAACAAGGTATTATCTAAACCTAACTCTTCCATCACATACGCAACTGTACTGCCTGAGCCCATAATGTAGGTTTGTTCGGGTTCCATTAATTCTATTACGTGAGCAGCAATATCAGCTAATACTAATTCGTCACTTTCTTTGCCGCCCATTTTTACATTTTGAATAAAACGTAACTCGCTTGGCACAGAGAGTTCACCGTAACGGCGTGCTTTTACAATGCCTTGGCGGAACTTTTCTTCATCAATGTCCATCACATCGGCATCAGACACAGTTACCAACTCACCGGATACCAACATTTGTAATACACGCCCTGCCGCTTTTGGGGTAATTGCGTAAACACCTGAGTGGATTTTACAGCCAGCTGGAATACCTAATACCGTTGTATGCTCCTCAATACCTGACGCTTCAACTGCCGCGCAAATATTACGAGCCGTGCCGTCACCACCGGCAAATAAAATAAGATCTAAATTCAGCTCAGCCATGGCTTTAGCTGCGTTTTCGGTATCTTCATAAGTGGTTACTTTTGAGCCTGGCGTATAAACAACAGAATGAGCAAAACCTAGCTGCTGACAAAGCGTTTGTCCCATATCGCCAGCGACGGTAAATATATCAACTGAGTTGATATGCTCAGACAACATGGACAAGGCAATAGACGCTCTAGCATTGGCTTTTTCCTCTGCTCCTAAGGACTTAGCGAGTTCTGCCGTATTTTCCCCGTCAGAGCCTTTTAAGCCAACGCTGCCACCAACACCAGCAATTGGATTAATGATCAGACCGAGTTTAAAGTTAACTTTACCTTTGTGAGTTGTAGGCGTTTCGATTTGTATATCTGAGGTTATTGGCATGAGACTTCCTTTTGAAAGGATGGAATAAATTGAGTTATCGATGTTGGAATCGCTTTTTGATAACGAACGGCCAGTTTAGTCATTAGCAATTGAGCTCTTGCTGGAAAGCCATGTTCAAGATAGTGACTAATTTGCTGCAGTATTTTTTGTTCAAACGCTTTGCTATCTGGCTGATTGCCAAACTCGTCGCCGGATAAATTATCGCAACTAACATTAAATTTAAAACCTGCAGATAAACACAAGGCCCATTCAATCGACTGAGGCTTTATTTCTGCTTGTTGAAATGCTTTTTGCTGGTCCGCAGTTCTACCGTCAGGGCAATACCAATAACCAAAGTCAATTTGTGTACGCCTTTGCTCTCCCGCTAAGCACCAATGAGAAATTTCGTGTAATGCACTGGCGTAATAACCGTGCGCAAAGACAACTTGAGCATAATCTTGTGCAGGAATATTAATATCGGTTTTGCCAGCAGGAAGGTAAATTGGTTCATCGTTGCCTTTAACTAACTTAGTATTAAACGACTCAAAAAAGCAGTCATCAAACAAGTCAATGATGTCTTGAATATGATGTTGTTGCTCGGCTAAGTCAGCCATTGAATTTTCAATTATTTGATAACAGTCAGGCACGAGAATATAGACACAGTTCGTAATTAATTTTTGTAGCGGCATTATACCTAAGCAAAACACGCTGAACCAATATAAATGTGTATTTTGGATAACCGTCTCATATTTTAACCTTTGTGTTAAAACACTAAGTCAGTTATCCAACTATACAGTTTGGCTTATTTACTTGCTGGAATAACCGGTGTATCTACAACCACATCGGCGTTTTGTGCACGGTTACGTAAGAAGTGATCCATTAACGTTATCGCTAACATAGCTTCCGCAATTGGAACCGCTCTAATACCAACACAAGGGTCGTGACGACCTTTGGTTATAAGTGTTTGGCTTTGTCCATTCACATCAATAGTTTCGCCTTCAACACTAATACTAGACGTTGGTTTTAATGCAATGTGCGCAACTATGTCCTGCCCGCTTGAAATACCACCTAAAATGCCACCAGCATGATTAGACTTAAAACCTTCAGGCGTTAGTTCGTCTCTGTGCTGTGAACCATTTTGTTCTACAACGTCAAAGCCATCACCAATTTCGACACCTTTAACCGCGTTAATACCCATAAGAGCTTTGGCAATGTCAGCATCAAGTCTGTCAAAAACAGGCTCACCTAAACCAACAGGTACGTTCTTAGCCACAACCGTGATTTTAGCGCCGACAGAGTCACCTTGTTTTTTAAGGTCACGCATGTATTCGTCCCACTTTTCTATTGCATTGGCATCAGGACAAAAGAATGGATTGCTTTCAATAATTGATGTATCAACCGTTTCAATCGCAATTGGACCTAGTTGGCTCATATAACCAAAAATTTCTAAACCTAATTTGTTTTTCAACCAGGCTTTCGCAAACGAACCTGCGGCAACTCGCATGGCGGTTTCACGTGCTGAAGAACGACCACCACCACGATAATCGCGGTTTCCGTATTTGTGATGATAAGTATAATCGGCATGACCAGGACGAAACTTGTCTTTAATATCTGAGTAATCTTTTGAACGTTGATCGGTATTTTCAATGACTAAACCAATAGACGTGCCCGTTGTTTTACCTTCAAATACACCACTTAAGATTTTAACTTCGTCGGCTTCTCGGCGTTGCGTTGTAAAACGTGAAGTACCAGGTTTACGTCTATCTAAGTCTACTTGAATGATAGCTTCATCAATTTCTAATCCCGGAGGACAGCCATCGATAATACAACCTAAACCTAGCCCATGACTTTCGCCAAAGGTGGTAACCTTAAATACTTCTCCAATGGTATTTCCAGCCATTTTCAGCCCTTTTAAATTAATCTATTTTTTATAATAAGTGTTCTGATTTACAAAGTCGTGTTTTGCTTCTGCTTCTGCTTCTACTTCTAGTTACTTGATTAATGATTAGTCATTAGTAAATAACGATTTATGCTCAACAAGCTGTGCTTTAGTGAGTGAAAACACACCTAAGCCACCATGTTCAAATTCAATCCAGTTAAATGCAACTTGTGGGAATTCAGCTTGTAGGTGGATCATTGAATTGCCCACTTCTACAATTAATACACCGTCATCGGTTAAATGATCGGCAGCTTGTGCCAATATAGTACGCGTAATGTCTAATCCATCATTGCCACTGGCTAAACCAATTTCTGGCTCATGATGAAATTCTTCTGGCATATCATCAATGTCTTCAGCATCCACATAAGGTGGGTTGGAAACAATTAAGTCATACTGCTGGCCACTTACGCCTGAAAAGACATCTGACATAATAGGAACAACTCTATCCGCTACATCTAATCTATGAATGTTTTCATCGGCAATCGACAGTGCTTCTGGACTAATATCTAATGCGTCAACTTGAGCCTCTGGGAATGCATAAGCACACGCGATGGCGATACAAGCGGAACCTGTGCACAAGTCCATAATACGATTTGGCGCATGATTAATTAAACCATCAAACTGATTTCTAATTAATTCACCTATTGGTGAGCGCGGCACTAATACACTTTCATTTACGTAAAATGGTAAATCGACAAAGTAAGCAAGATTAGTTAAATACGCCGCTGGTTTTTTGGTGCTGATACGTTGGCAAATTAAATCTACAATAGAACCACGTTCTGACAGGGTTAAATTAGAGCCTAATATTTCAGCATTTAATTGCGGTGGCATATTTAGCGCAAAGCTCACTAAAGACAAACATTCATCCCAAGGATTATCGGTTCCGTGACCATAATATATGTCTGAGGCATTAAAACGGCTTACACCCCAACGTAAAAAGTCGTGTACTGTTTTTAATTCTTCAATTGCTTCTTGTGCCAAAACTTCTAAATTTGATTCCATCTTTTACCTAACTAATTTACATAACCGACTGGTTTTATTTACTATATTCTACTGAATTTATGGTACTTATACCGAATGCATACACATGTTTGTAACAAACAGGCGTATTTTATATTGGCTGATGCCCCACCTTAACTTACAATAACAAACCTATGATTCTCATATCGCTAATAAACTGACTAAGGTGTTCGCATGTCTAAATTTGAAGATGAACATCATCATCAACTTGATGAAGATTATTTTACAAATGCCATGCAAGGGATTAAGCCTCTTAAGCAAGACAAAATACACTTTGGCAAAGACAACAGCAAGCAAAACAAAGTGCTACAAGTAAACAAATATGAAGATGATAGAACCAGCGATAATAAGCCAAACCTTAAAAATCCAGCGGTCTTTCATTTTTCTGACCAATATGAGCCGTTAATCTCATCTAATAAGACGCTAAGTTATATAGAGGATGGCTTTCCAGCCTATTATACTAAATTGTTAAGACGCGGCGATGTTCGTCCAGAAATGATCTTAGATTTACATGGCTACACCAAAGAACAAGCAAAGTTTGATCTCGCGGCCATGATCAAAGAATGTAAAATTAAACATATCTGCTGTGCTTGTGTGGTTCATGGAGTGGGTGGTGGCATTCTTAAGGCAAAACTGCCTCATTATTTAGTGCAGCACCCTGATGTTATTGCATTACATCAAGCACCTTTAGAATGGGGTGGACAAGGTGCGATTGTATTTATGATTAATATTGGGGAAGAGTTGGAATATATATTAAATAGATAAATGGAAACTATCTAAGCTTAAAGCATTTGCTCTGGCGCTAATAAGGTTTGTAATAACCCCGACCATTTATCTAAATCAATTTTTATTTTAGCCACACCAGCTGTCGCCATAATCGGTGTATATCCTGTCAGCTCACCAATACAATAACTCACTAATGGCATATGAGAAACACAGATAATATTGGTATCTTTACCGTCTGCCTCTTCTATCTTTGCTAATACATAATCAGTCACACGTTTAGCATCGCCTTCTGGCGTTAACTCAGTGATCACTTCTTCACGTGCACACGGGATGCCTTGTGACAAAATAATATCTTTAGTTTGTTGCGCTCTAATGTATGGGCTGGCATAGACACAGTCGAAATTCGCAACCTGAGTTTTTAACCACAAAGCAGTACGTTTAGCTTCCCATTTACCGTGCTCAGTTAACTCACGTAACTCATCGGCTTTGGTCATAGGTTCGGCTTCGCCATGTCTTACAATATAAAGATAAATACCCATAAAAATTCCGACAAATATAGGGGCTGTTTATCTTTCATTTTAAACAACGTTGAGTGGAAAATTATTCCCAATCAAGGCATAAACATCATTCTTAAATGCAGTGATTAATGGATTAAATAAGTATGTTTATAACAAAGAGTGGGGATAATTTAACCTCAACCCGAAGGGCTGGGTCTATTTATCACCCCAACTTCGTTCTTGTTATTTTAGCCAGACACTTAAATAGAACCACTATTTGCGAGTCTTCTGCCTAGCTGGATGCAACAAATAGCCGCCAGCGTTGCTTAAAATGAAAGATAAACAGCCCCTAGTTAAAAGTAGCTAATAAAAATCTAGGCTGCAATATAGTCAATTCAGCTTTAATACGCCACCGTTATATTAAAATATAGCGTACATTTTATTAGGGGTTGTGTCCTTTAGACTTTATGCTAATGGAAAGCTAAATAGCCTCTAGTATTTTTCGGTAAATACGCTAGGATATTTTAACTCTAATACGTATTTAATCATCCCCTAAGGCAAGGCATTGAGAATTAGTCCAAACGACACTAAAACCTATCACAGTTTTACCATGTTAAATGGTATTAAAGTGTTAATTATACATTCTCCAGAGGCCCATAAAAGTGCTTGTTCGTTAGTGGTAAACACAGGTAGTTTTGATGATCCAACCGATCGCCCAGGCTTTGCCCATTTTGTTGAGCATTTGTTGTTTAACGGAAATAAGAAACATCCGCAACCTGCTCAATTAAATGATTTCATTGCTAAACATGGCGGCCATACTAATGCATGGACGGCGACCGAACACAGTAGCTATCATTTTGATGTTCAAACAGAGATGTTTCAACCAGCATTAGATTACTTTTCCAATATGTTTATTGAGCCTTTATTTACCGATGAAGCGATTAAAAAAGAACAAAATGCAATTCATGAAGAGTACAAACTTAAATTAAAAGATGACAGCCGTCGAATTCAACAAGTACATAAAGAGACTTGTAATCCACAACACCCATTTCATAAATTTACCGTTGGTAATAAACACACACTAGCGGATTTACCACAACGTCCGGTAAAAGATGAATTAGTGCAGTTTTGGCAAACACATTACCAAAGCCAATTTATGACCTTATGCCTTGTTAGTTCATTACCCATTGATGAATTAAAAAATACAGTCACTGAATTATTTTCAGAAATAAAAACCATAGATGCGACCAAGGCTAAACCGCCGCTTGATACTGATTTATATCGCCTACAAGATGTTGCTCAGTTTATTGCAATTGAACCGGTAAAAGAGCTACATAAATTAAATATTACTTTTCCGTTACCAGGCATAGATCAATTTTATAAGAGCAAAATCATCAGTTTTATTGCTCATTTAATTGGTGATGAAGGTGAAGGCTCGTTATTTGAAAGATTAAAAGAGTTAGGACTGATAAATGCGTTAGCCGCCGGCAATGGTATTTCAGGCAGTAATTTCAAAGATTTTAATATTTCGTTGGAGCTTACTCACGCAGGTGAAGATGATTTAGAAGTGGTACTCAACGAAGTTTTTGCTTATTTGAATTGGATAGCCAAGCAAACGGCTCCAAGCTACTTATATAATGAACAAAAAAAACTCACTGAAATAGGCTTCCAATACAAAGAAGATATTAAACCATTAGCTCTGGCAAATAATATTGTCATGAACATGCAGCATTACGAGGTAGATAATTATATCTACGGTGATTATTGCATGGAAGGATATTCAACAGCGCAGTGGCAAGAGTTCTTTAATTACATAACCGCTAACAATATGCGATTAACCTTAGTTAGCCAAAATATACAAACGGATAAACAAGCACAGTGGTATCACACACCTTACTATGTTGAAGCTTTATCGAGTGAGCAAATAGCCCAACTCAATTCTCAAACCTGTTCTGAAAGCCAGTACCATTTTCCAGTTAAAAATCCTTATTTAACCAAAAACATAAAGCTAGAGTCACCAGACTTTGATAGTCAAACACCTTTAAGTATTGATACTGAACTGGGCTGGCAAGCTTGGTTTAAACAAGATGTTAGTTTCCGTGTACCAAAAGGCACAATCTATCTCGGCCTGGACTTGCCGTTTGGTACTCAGTCAAAGCCTCATCAAGCCATGATGCGCTTTTATTGTGATCTATTTATGGATACCGTTTCAGAGCAACATTACCAAGCTGAAATGGCGGGTTTGCATTACAATTTATATGCCCATAATGCCGGTATGACCTTATACACATCTGGATTAAGTAGTAATCAAGATAACTTAATACTGACCTTGTTAGATAACATGCTAACGATAAAATTCACCAAGATGCGCTTTAAAGAAGTTAAACGACAACTGATCAAACATTGGCGAAATGCAGAAACCAATAAACCTATCAGCCAATTATTTTCATTATTAAACTCTAAGTTAATGCCTAGTACAGCCTCATCAAGTGAACTGGCTATTGAATTAACTAACGTCACCTTTGAGCAGTTTGAAACGTTCTGTACTGAATTATTCTCTAAAATGTTTGCAGAAATATTGCTGTATGGCAATTGGACAACCGCCCAAGCTAAAAGTATTAATAAAAAGCTAAAATCACGCCTTAAGTCTTACCAGAAAGTGATTGAACTACCACGTTCGATTACCGCATTACCCGATGCAGAACGACTCTACTTTGATAAGCCTATTAAACATAATGACAACGCTGCTCTGTTATATATTCAAGGGACGAATAAAGTCGACAATATAAAATATGATTACATGGAGAAAGCGGCTTTTATATTAATTAGTCAGATACTTTCACCATTTTCGTTTGATTATTTACGCACCGAAAAACAATTGGGCTACCTAGCAGGTAGTGGTTATATGCCACTGTGTAATACCCCTGGACTTGTCATATACATTCAATCTCATGACTATGCCAGTGACATATTAAACAGTAACATCAACGATTGTTTAGCCACTTTTGTTAAAGAGATTGAGGCAATGGACATTGATGATTTAGAGCAACATAAGCAAGCGGTTATCCATCAGTACAATGAATTAGCAACGAACTTGAATCAAAAGTCTCAGCAATTGTGGGTATCTATAGGAAACCAAGACTACAGTTTTATGCAAAAACAGATAATTGCGATGGAGATATCAACCATTACTAAGCCCCAATTAATCCAGTGGTGCAAAAATAAATTAAACAAAGATAACGTACAAGGGATCCAACTAGGCTCGGTAAGTTCGGCTAACTAGCGGCTACTTACCATAAAACGTACGTTTTCTTGTTAAAAATTAACCGATTAATCTAGCTTCTATCAGTGTTTTTAATCTGTCACGTTATTATTTTGACATTCAACATAGTTATAAGTTAGATTCAGATACAGTATTAATTTTTTGTTGTAATAATATTGATATTCCCACTTAATAAAAATTATAAATTTGTGGCTGCATTATTGACTTTAAGCTTTAGTTCTCTCACCCAAGCCCGAGCACAAGAAGAAGGTACACCTGTACTTTTGTCTAATTTTCTCGACATCCCAGTTTTATCAATATTCATCATATCTTCCGTTGTTATTGTTGTTTTCTTACTTTATAACCTAATGCATTTTAGGCGCTACCAATCCAATATTACCGCCAGCGAAGAAAGGCTAAAGCTTTCTCTTTGGGCTAGTGGTGACGAGATGTGGGATTGGAATATTACAGATGGCACCTTATACAGAACCAATGCAAATGGTGTTTACACTTTACCATCCGTTGACTTAGATACATTCCCGCCAAATCAAGACCTTATTCACCCAGCTGATTTATCCCGAGTCGTCAAAACATTACAACAACACTTAAATGGTGAAACTGAATCATTTGAATGTGCTTACCGATTAAAATCTGATAATGATTCATGGAACTGGGTATTGGATAAAGGCAAAGTTGTCAGCTTTGACGATGACCGCCCTAGTCGAATGACGGGAACGTTTAAAGATATTCATCAACTTAAAAAAATTGAAAACGATCTTAAAATTTTTGCTCAAAGTATCGAAAGTATTGCTGAAGGCGTGATCATTTTTGACGCACAGTTAACGGTTATCCACATAAACCCTGGCTATGAAAATATTACCGGTTTGTCAGCGAGTAAAATTGAAGGTTCAAAATTAAAGTTCAAAAAAGTCACCATGACTTTAGCACAAGAAATAAAATCTGAAGTGGATAGATGTGGTAACTGGCAAGGCGATATCTCTGGACACGCTAAGTCTGGCGGTTCTTATATGGCTTATGTCACAGCTAATTGTATTAAAGATGAAGAAGGTAAGATAACTAATTACGTCGCTATCATTTCAGATACAACAAAAAGAAAGCGTACCGAAGCTAAACTCGTGAAAATGGCAAAAACTGACACCTTAACTGGTTTGCCTAACAGAAATGCCTTTTTTAATAACCTGCAAAAACAAGTATCTAAAAACGCCCCTACCGCTGTATTAGTTTTTGACTTAGATAACTTTAAAAAAATTAATGACTCAGTTGGTCATCAACTGGGTGATGAATTACTTAAAAAAATTGGTAATCGGATAAAGCCACTTTCTGGCGATGACAATACGCTATACCGCTTAGGTGGTGATGAATTTGCATTTGTCATGGAAGGTACAAACGATATTCATAAGGTTACCTTAATAGCTAAGCAGATATTAACTTTGCTATCGACCGCCTACAGAATTAGCCAACATGAATTTGTTATTGCTGGCAGCATAGGTATCGTCTTGTACCCTGATGATGGATTAAAGCCTGAGACATTGCTTAGAAATGCCGATACAGCCATGTACCACGCTAAAGCCGAGGGCAACAAATACCTATTTTTTAATAATGAAATGAACAAACAAGCGGTTAAACGACTGCAAATAGAGAACTTGATCCGTCATGGCTTAAAAGAAGATTATTTTGAAGTCTATTATCAGCCTAAGACCAGTTTAAAGTCAGATCAGCTTGTCGGAATGGAAGCTTTAGTTCGTTTTATCACCCCAAAAAAAGGCTTAATAAGCCCTAATGTCTTTATCCCAATTGCAGAAGAAACGGGCCAAATAATTGATATTGGTGATGTTGTATTGCGTAAAGCATGTATTGATATGAAAAAGTGGATTGATAAAGGTGTGATCAAAGGTCGTGTTGCGGTTAATTTATCAGCCCGCCAATTTACTCTGCCTGACTTAACCGAAAGGATTGATAATATCCTGTTAGAAACTGGCTTATCGCCACATAACTTAGAATTAGAGATCACCGAAGGTACGGTTATGGATAATCCTAAACACGCCATAACTATTATGCATCAGTTAAGAGAACGTGGCATTCATTTGGCTTTGGATGATTTTGGTACTGGCTATTCTTCTTTGTCGTATTTACGCAAATTCCCTCTCAATACATTAAAAATTGATAAAGCATTTGTTGACGACTGTGGAACCAATATAGGTAAAGCTATGATTGATACTATAGTGACTATCGCGCGGAATTTAAGTTTGTCGACGGTTGCAGAAGGCGTTGAGACCCAAGAGCAGAAAGATCTAATGACATCAATGAAATGTGACTCTATTCAAGGCTATTTATATTCAAAACCGTTATCAGCAAAAGAATTCTCTCGTTTTGCTAATAAACAAAATAAATAGTCTCGACTTACCAATCTAACCACAGTTGATGTGGTTAGGCGTTAAATCTTACAGAATCTATTTCAGTGTATTTCAACAATGCCATTTTACGTTTAACGTTAAACATAGGCCAAATTATCGGGCCGAAACACATACCAGCAATAAACCAGTTTTTTTCTGACATACCATTCTTCATTGCTTCAATCGCAACATAAATAGAAAAGCAAAAAACAATTAACATAATTAATAAGATTAACATTCACACCACCATTACAAATTATACTAACTGTATTATAAAGGTTAGCTAAAAAGATAAAATCGGGGATGTCCCTATAGTGAACATTAAGTTTGGACTGTAATACTGAATTTTAGATATAAAAAAAGCCAGTAAACTGGCTTTTCTTTAGAACAACAATTGTTATATTAAATATAACTTTGTTGATGCACTCTAATGAACAATGGACTATCCGGTTTTGAATAATCTACTTTATATTCTTTTCCATTTAGACATTGTACAAACAATAAGGTTTTTGGCTCACCAAAAGAATCCGGAGACGAAATATTAACAACTTCACAATACGCATCTTTTGCTTCACGTCTGTTCCTAGGAACAATACCATCGTAAATGGCTAAACCGTTTTGAGTCACTTTAACTACCGGCAGCCCAACTTCACTTACCAGTAATAAATCTAATTTTCTTATTTTGTGAATGACGGTATTACGTCCACTTATGATATAGGCAACTTCAGACATACTATTTTCTCTACGCTTTCTACTTTTTGATAAATAATCTTCACCAACTCTAGTCTTATAAACTAGATTGATCAAGCCTACGATTTAACTTCTCGTTTAATTTCTCTATAGTTTAGAGGGTTTTACTAAACTGTTATCGATTAAAATGGCTTAAATACATAATAAATCGACAAACAAATAACACACCAGACTATTATAGCTCGAAATCGGTTACAAATAGGACAACTAGTTTTAAATAATTTCATTTATCTACTTTGATTAATACATTAAAGTGGTAACAGTTAAATAATTAGGGATACGGTATATGGCTAACATTAAATTAGCAACACTAGGTGGCGGATGTTTTTGGTGTATTGAAGCCGCTCTTAATTCAGTTGAAGGTGTGCTTAAAGCAATCTCTGGCTACTCAGGTGGCGCAATAGAAAACCCGACGTATCAACAGATATGTCAGGGTGATTCCGGTCATGCTGAAGTCATACAAGTTGAATTTGACCAAGACATCATTAGCTTTGAACAATTACTGATGTTTTTTTTCCAATTACATGACCCAACTCAGTTAAACCGACAAGGCAATGATATTGGCACTCAGTATCGCTCGGTTATTTACTACCACGATAATGAGCAGCGATTGGAAGCAATGAAACAAATTTCAGAGATGAACAATCTAAAAATTTGGCCAAGTCCTGTTGTGACTGAAATATCACCAGCATCGACCTTTTATCCAGCTGAGGATTATCATCAAAACTACGCCAATGAAAATACCGAGCAGCCGTATTGTACTTTTATTGTGGCACCTAAATTAGAAAAGTTTAAATATCAATTTAAAAGCTACCTGAAAAACACATAATTTTGCTAGAATTACCTTAATAAAAATAAATTACTCAAACTGACGGCTCACCATTTATACAATGACAAAATCCAATTTTAAAAAAACGACTTTATTAAAGGTAACATTTGTTCTTTCCGTCATTTTTGCTTCGTTTTTATTTTTAAAACAAGGCGGTCACTCGGGGATCACTTTTGAACATGCGGATAAAATAGCTCATTTCTTAATATTTTTTTCTTTAACCTTATTGCTCGACCTGTCGTTTAAATTATCGGTTAATAAAATCTTGTTAATACTGTCAGCTTATGGCGTTACAATTGAAGTGTTACAAAGCTTTTTACCGTACAGATCAGCATCATTAGGTGATATTTTGGCAGATATATTAGGGGTTGTGGTTTATATATTCCTATTACGAACGTTTTTCCGCAAATATCTTAAATTCATCACGACAGAACCTTCATGATTAACAGAGTGACTAGTAAACATTGGTTTATCGCAGGGCAAGGTTCTATTGGGAGTTTTGTCGCGTATAACGCTTTATTATCTGGTATAAAGTGCGATCAAATAGTACGTAATGTTAATCACTCAAAACAAACTTGGTTCCACCCTATTGGCAAGCAACCTACCGCATTGCCAACACCAATAACATCCGTTGACATAACACCTAACTCAATACATTACTTAATCGTGCCACTGAAAGCCTACGACATAGTGCCATTTTTACAACAAGCCATGCCCTATTTAGCTGATGATGCTGCCATTATTCTATGCCACAACGGGCTAGGTACCATAGAGTTAGTCAATGATTTATTGACCCCAAATATGAATTTATTTTTTTGTACAACCAGTAATGGATTATACAAAAACAAAGATGGCATATTTCAAGCGGGATTAGGCGGATCTCAATGGAGTCATGTCGCTGGTAATAACCCAGATAAATTGAATAATGACGACCTAGTACCTTTATTTGTTCGTATAACTCAAGTCGATAATCTACAAAAAATTCTGTGGCAAAAGTTAATTGTAAACTGCGTTATCAATCCATTAACTGCGTTACATAACGTGAAAAATGGAGCTTTGGCACAACTGGTGTTCGCAGAAGACATTGAGAGTATTATTAAGGAGACATTGTTAATTGCTAATAAGCTAGGTGTTTCTTTAGAGCTTAGCGCTATGTTAAAGGCCGTAAACCAGGTCATTGCTAACACAGCCGAGAATTATTCATCAATGAATCAAGATGTAAAATCTCATAAACAAACCGAAATTGATTTTATTAGCGGCTATGTCGTCAAAGAGGGATTAAAACTAAATATCCCAACACCTATCAGCCTATCTTTATATAACCAAATTAAAGCTCTGTAAAAGTAAAACTCTAGAAAATTAAAGTTCTAGGAAGAGAAAGCCTCACAGCTTTTGCTATTTATTTAAAACAAATACTCTTCTAATATTTTTTTAAGTTTAGCCAATTGAATCGGTTTACTCAGGTAGTCATCCATTCCTGCGGCAAGACATTTTTCTTTATCCCCTTCCATCGCATTTGCGGTCAAAGCTATGATAGGTATAGTTTGATTCAGTTTACCTGCATTATCCTCTCTTACATGCCTGGTGGCTTGGTAACCATCCATTTCAGGCATTTGGCAGTCCATTAATATCAAATCAAAATGATCTTGCTTATTACTTAAGATAGTAACCGCTTCTAAACCGTTTTCAGCTAACTCAAACTCATAGCCAAGTTTAGTTAACATAAAATCAGCCACTTGTTGATTCACTTTATTATCTTCAACCAACAATATTTTATACTTATTAACACTTTTAATTTTATCGCTTTGAGTGTCTTCAACCTGTGATAGGTTCGACTCGAGTGGAATGCTTGCCTTAGTCGTTTTAATATCGGATTTGGTGTTGCTCAATCTGGTTGCTTGATTTAGTGATGGAGTCGCTAAATCACCACATTGCAATATAAAAGATAAAGTCGAGATGAGATCATTTGCAATTATTGGCTTAGTGAAATAACCACTAAACCCTAAAGAAGAAACATAATTAGCATCATCTTTAGTGCCTAAGTTTGTCATAATAGCTAAAGGTATATTTTTGCTATTTTGTTTCGAGCGTAATAACTCACCTAATTCGACGCCATTTATATCGGCCAGTTGTTTATTGATCAAAGCAATATCAAAAGCTTTACCTTGCTTTTTAGCATGTTTCTCATCGCATAAGCTCAATGCTTGTTCAGATGATAAGGCTGTATATACAATCGCTCCCCACTTCTCTAATTGTCGCTGTAATACAGAACAACTACTCTTATTATTTTCAACAATTAGTACTTCCACTCCAGACAACTCTAAACTCGGTAAAGGTTGAGTTACTATGTCACTTTGAATAAGTTGTAAATCAATCGAGAATATACTTCCCTGCCCCTCAACACTGCTTACGGTTATAGTCCCATCCATCAAGGTGATGATTTTGTGACAAATAGCCAGACCTAAACCTGACCCACCAAAACGACGAGTGGTAGAAGCATCAACTTGCGTGAAAGGTTCAAATAACTGTTCTTGCTTTAACCGTGGTATTCCAATTCCGCTATCACTTACTTCGATATGAATTCCAGTCATGTTTTCATTTTTATCCGGCTGCTTTTGGCCGGTATTGTTTTGACTGAGATTGGATGTACTAACAGTGACTTTTATTTCACCTGACTCAGTAAACTTAATCGCATTGCCTAATAAGTTAGTCAGTATCTGGCGTAATTTAGCTGGATCGCCTTTTACCATACAGTCATTAATTTGGCTTAAATCTAATACTAACTCCAAGCCTTTTTCTTGAGCCATAAAGGCGACGGCTAATGAGGTATCACCAACTAATGCACTTAAATCAAAATCTATTGATTCTAATTCCATCTTACCTGCATCTAGCCTAGAGAAGTCTAGAATTTCATTAATGAGTCCTAAGAGAGAATGAGCCGATGATTTAGCAACTTGTGCTTTTCGCAATTGCTCTTTAGTTAAGCCATCTTCCTCAAGAAGTTCCAACATACCTAAAACACCATTCATAGGTGTGCGAATTTCATGACTCATGGTGGCTAAAAACTCAGACTTAGCCGCTACAGCAGCCTCAGCCTCATCTTTGGCAATCAGGAGTTTACTTTCCGCTATACGTCTTTGCTCTGCAGAAAATATACTGCTTGTTAACGTTGAAATTGACATGATGAACCTTTGCTCATGTTCGTTCCAATGCCTCGCATCCCCTACTTGCTCAACCGATAAAACGCCAAACATGCCATCACCTATTGAAAATATACCGTCTATTAAAGAACTAATATTTAATGGCGTTAAATAAGCCTCCGAGCAGTCTCTTGTGGCTGGATGTGTATGAGCATCATCTATCGATATTAATGCTTCGCTAGATATAGCAGCAAAGTACTCAGGGAAGTCTTTCTTAGTCAACAACGCACCTTCACTGAATGCATCTTTGGATTTTTCGTATAGGGATAAACACTCCAGCGCTTCTAGTTCTGGTTTATAAACCCATAAAGATACACGTTCGGCATCTAAGACATTGGCCACTGATTGTATTATTGTATTTTTTGATAGTGCAACATCACCACTTAACACAGCATCATTAACATTTAACTGCGCTAATACTTTATTTTGGTTGGCTTCTTCTAAAGCTGTGATCTCTGCTAATTTTCGGTCATTAATATCTTGAAATGAACCAAATAACCGAACACATACACCATCGACAATACTGGACTCACCATGAGCTAGCACCCAAACTTCACGGCCTTTAGCTGTAATAATTTGTAACTCTTCACGCCAAACCATCTGAGTAGACATGCTTTGTTCCACGACTTTTATAATTTTATCTCGACTATCACCTTCTTTATAAAAATTAATGGCACCACTAAGTTCTGGTGCATAATCGTTGTCAACTTCGTGGATCATTCTCGTCATAGGCGACCAGTATATTGACCCTTCTATTAAATTGGCTTCCCAAGCACCGATTTTGGCTTGTTCACTCATATTTTCTAATAAGCGTTTTTGTAAGCGCACCTTATCTTCAATTTCTTTTTTAGCGGTAACGTCAACTTCCAGCGCCATAAAACCAGTTACTTCATTACGATCATCAATAATGGGTTTACAGCTAATAGAAATCCAATATGGGCGGCCATTTTTGTGATAGTTAATTAAGGTTTCTTCAAATGGCTGTTGTAACTCAAGAGCTAAACGCATACGTTCTATCGTCGCCTTATCGGACAACTCACCTTGCAAAATATGACCTGGCGATTGTCCAATAACATCGGATAAGCTATAACCTGTGATTATGGTAAAGGCATCATTAACCCATTCCGTTTTACCCGCTATGTCAGTAAGAACAACAGCATTATCTGTTTGTGCGGCTATTTGGGATAACTTAGCCATTTCTTTTTGAGATTCTTTTCGTTGTGTTATATCAACGATAAACCCTTCAAGGTATAGAATATTACCTTCAGAGTCATAAACGGCATTACCCTTTTCAGACAACCAACGTGACTCTTTAAAACGAGTCTCAATTTTATATTCTACAGTCCATGGCAATCCAGATTTAATCGCATTAAGAATAATGTCTTCGACATGCTTTTGATAATCTGAAGCAATGAGTTCCGCAAATGTTAACTCGTTATTATTAAGCAATTGTTCCACTGTGTAACCCGTAATCGCAACACACTGTTCACTCATAAATAACATTGTCCAATCATTATCGTACAAGCAACGGTAAGTTATTCCAGGCATATTCTTGATCAATGATTCATGCTGTTCTTTACTTTGAACTAATGCGTTTTGATTTGATTTATTTTCAGTTACATCGGTTCTAATCGCTATATAGCGGGTAACTAAGTTTTCATCATTCAAAAAAGGCACTATGGTGGTATTTACCCAATAAAAGCTACCGTCTTTAGCTTTATTGCGTATCTCACCGTGCCAAATTTTGCCTGCGGTAATAACCTTATACATATCAACAAAAAAAGATTTACCGTGGTAGCCTGAATTCAAAATCTTATGAGTGTTCCCCAATAATTCAGTTTCAGAGTAACCACTAATTTCAGTAAACTTATCGTTTACATATTCAATAACACCAGCTTGGTTTGTGATAGTGACAATGCAGTGTTGATCAATGGCAAACTGCTGATGCTCAAAAATTCTAAGGGTATTAATAGTTTCAGATTGGCTTTTAATTAGTAAGGACTCATGCTTTCTCTGAGCGATTAACATGTCGTTAAAAGAATTCGCCAGTAAACTAATTTCATACTTAGCGTCAATATTTACCTCAGTAACATTTTTTCCTTTTGCGACTAATTTAGAATATTCCACTAACTGTAAAATAGGTTTAATAAAAGCACTGGATTTTCTATTGGCTAAATAGGTCACTAAAAACGTGCCAATAACTAACAATATAAGACTGTAATACAACAACTGACTGGCGTTATTTAGTGCATCAGCACGCTTTATTTCTGTTACGTACAGCCAAGTTACATTAGCGATGTTAAGTGGTGTGGCATAACCAATAACAGGTTCACCTAAGTTATTAAGATAATGTTTATTGCTTTGTGCGCTAACATTTGAGCTATTGTTAAATTGAGTGAATAAATCAGAGGCTGGTAATTCTGTTAAAATATCATCTTCAAGATTTTGGGTTAAACTACTTCTTAATTTACCGTCGGTACCTAAAATGTATTGCTGAAGTGAAGGTTTCTTTTTATTAAGTGCTTTTATATGTAGATACAGAGCATCAAGTTTAACTTGAGACGCTAATACCCCATGCACTTCGCCTTTACTAAAAATAGGCGTGGCTATAAAAGCAGTTAACATACCTTCCGATGGTGTATAACGCTCAATGTCTGAAAAAACTATAGCACCAGTGTCCAAAGCCAACTTCACTGCATCAGCAAATAAACTATCTTGATATTCACCTGTAGCTAAACTTGTACCCAAGTCAGCCTCCTGTGCCATGCTGAATAAAACATTACCTTTTTTATCAATGATATATGTGTCATCAATATAATCATGATTTAAATTGGCTAGGGCTAATTCATCGGCTGTGTAGATATTAGTTTGTTGCCAAAGACTTGATTTGACAAACGCTTCAACATTTCCATCAAATTGTTGTAATTGCTGTTCTAGAGTTGTTAATAAACGCGAGGTAACTGGGGTGTTGGCAAGTTGATTTAAGTTATCAATCCGAGATTGAAACCAATTATTGAAATAATTTTTGCGGCTTTCACCTGCGATGTAAGCTTCTTCAATCGCAAATTGTTCAAGGTTAGACTTTACCTGATAGTAATTGACCGTTGTTATGATTAGTAAAGGTAAAATGGATAAGATTAAAAACCACTTTAACAAGTCCCGGTAAAGAGGAGATTGGTAAATTGACGCTAACTTAGGTTCTTTTTGAACCATTACGATTCTCCACTATTCATCATATATTAACAGCCCTGTCTAAATTCTTGATAAGTGTAGCTTATATATTGACTTAATATCCTACGAACTGAAAACTAATTATTAAATCTGTTGATACTTTAACATTTACCTCTCCCCGACTATTCACTACAATGAGGTTCTTGTAAATTTATTGGAATGTTTGTGGTTAAAGACATAATGCTCGACGATATAATAAAACACGCTCATCAAATTTGTAGTGAAAGCGGTGTTAAATTAACGACAAAACGTGAACATGTGTTATCGGCGCTCATACAAGCTAGCGAAGCAATGTCGGCTTATGAGTTAGCTGAAAGATACAGAGAAATATTCGAACAGAGTATTCCTGCTATGTCGGTTTATCGTATTTTAGATTTTTTAGCTGAACATTCACTGGTGCATAAATTAACCTCGGCGAATAAATATATCGCCTGTTCCCACATAACCTGTTCGCATACTCATAACGTTCCTCAGTTTTTAATTTGTGAGTTATGTAATTCAGTGTCAGAGATCAGTGTGAAAAAAACAGTGATGAATGAGTTAACTGCAAGTGTGGAAAAAACAGGATTTAAATTAAGCACCCATCAATTAGAACTCAAAGGTATTTGCCAAGACTGCCAAGAGTAGTTATTAATGGTTGTCATTTATGAGTAACACCAAGAGTTAATTGTCTGGTAAATTTCAGCTATAAAAAAACGCACTAATTAGTGCGTTTTTTATTTATGGTATTTAGTTAGGGCTGTTTAATAAAACGTTTTACCGTCTTTCGCCATCTTCACTAATACGTCTGCTGGTTCAAAACGATCGCCGTGGATAGCTTTGTAACCATTTAAGATCTCAACTAAGTTGTCAATACCTAAACTGTCCATATAACGGAACGGGCCGCCTTGGAACGGAGGATAACCAGTACCAAAGATCATACCGATATCACCGTCTCTTGCACTACGAACAATACCAGCGTCTAAACAACGAGCTGCTTCATTCAATAATTGTACAACACAACGTTCTGAGATTTGCTCAGGTTTTAATTTGCTCTTAGGCGATACACCTAAAACAGAATAAACCGACTCATCGACTTGTTTACCTTTATTAGCAAAGGTCAATTTGTCGATAAAACTGCGTTTTGCTGTTTTGCCATATTTGTAAAAACCTTTTTGGTTTTTCTTACCTTTACGACCGTCAGCAATTAACTTTTCCATTGCAGAAGGAACCGTAAAACGTTCACCAAAGGCATCAAACAAAATTGCCGATACTTTAGAGCCAACATCAATACCTACCTCATCTAACAAGGTCATTGGCCCAACTGGAAAACCAAATTTAGTTAAGGCTTTGTCTATCTTGTTGACTGGTTCACCTTCCATTGCAATTTGAGCTGCTTCATTCATATATAAACCTAAGATACGGTTTACAAAGAAGCCAGCTTCATCTTTAACAACAATTGGTGTTTTACCTTGTCGACGTGCAAATTCAACCGTAGTTGAAATCGTTTCGTCAGATGTTTTATCGGTGGCGATTACTTCAACTAATGGCATTTTATCCACTGGTGAAAAGTAATGTAAGCCGATAACATTTTCTGGACGCGCTGCTTTAGCCGCAATATCACGAATTGGTAGTGATGATGTGTTAGAAGCAAAAACTGTTTTTTCATTACAATTTGCTTCTATATCAGCAACCATATTTTGTTTTAATGATAAATCTTCAAATACCGCTTCAACAATAATATCCATATCTTTAAAACCAACAAAGTCAGTTCCAGCCGATAACATAGATAATTGTTTTTGCATTTGTGAATGTTGCATAAAACGACGTTTTACTTTTTTGTTTAAAATGTCAAAACTGTATTTAAATGCGTTGCGAATACCTTCATGCGCAATATCTTTAATACGTGCAGGCACGCCCGCTTTTGTCGTTGTAACAAATGCAATTCCGCCGCCCATTAAACCACCACCTAAGATGCCGGCTTTTTTAACTTTAATAGGGTCAACGCCCGCTACGCCATTTTCTTTTTTCATTGCTGTGGTAGCAAAAAACAAACCACGCAATGCTTTAGATTCTGGAGTCATGCAAAGTTCAGAGAAACGTTGAGCTTCAATTTCAAGCCCTTTTTTGGTTCCTTTTTCTACGCCTGTACGAATACATTCAATGATTTTAAACGGTGCTGGGTAGTTACCTTTAGTTAAACGCATAACTTGTTTGCCAGCTTGGTCAAATAACACTTTACGACCAAACGGATTGTTTTCTAACAAGCGAGTTACCAGAGGTTGTTTTTTCTTTTTAATAACGGGCTTGCCTTTTAACGCCATTTCTATTGCTGTTTTTAGCAAGATACTATTTGGCACTATGTCATTAGCTAAGCCAGCTTTAACCGCTTGCTTACCACGTAGTTGTTTACCAGCAAGCATCATGTCTAATGCTTTTTGCAAGCCAACTAATTTAGGTAAGCGTTGAGTCCCGCCTGAGCCTGGTAACAAACCAAGTTGAACTTCTGGTAAACCTAGAACTGTTTTTTCACTGTCAGATACAACACGACCATGACATGCCATTGCCAATTCAAGTCCGCCGCCTAATGCAGGGCCATTGATTGCAGCAATCACGGGAATCGTCATCGCTTCAATTCGGTTAAATAAGTTTTGACCTAGTTGTGCAATTTCTTTCACTTGTTCTGCCGTTTCACAGCTATCTAACATAGCAACATCAGCACCAGCAACAAACGAGTTGTCTTTACCAGAAACCAGTACTAAGCCAACAATATCTTTATTGGCTTCTACTTGGTCTAACACTTCAGTTACTTGCTCTGCAAATTCTGCTTTTAAAACGTTCATTGATTCATCAGCAACATCTATGCTGATCACGCCAATGCCATTTTCTTTTATTTCTAAACTAAACGCCGATGCGTTTTTAATACTTTTAGTCATTTGAGTTTCCTTGCGGCTCTCTAAAAATTAGACTTACTTAACTATAATAATTATTATTTTTCAGTTGCGTCTACAAATTAACCGTCAACTTCTACAATCATGGAAGCACCTAGACCACCAGCAGCACACGCTGTTGTTAGACCAACACCACCACCACGACGACGTAATTCATTAATTGTTTGCGTAATTAAACGTGTTCCAGTCGCTGCAAATGGATGACCATAAGCTAGTGAACCACCGTTAACGTTAAATTTAGCCATATCAATTTCGCCAATGGCTTTATCTTGACCCAATTGCTCTTGAGCAAATTTCTTACTGCTAAACATTTTCATATTCGCTAATGTTTGAGCCGCAAATGCTTCATGCATTTCAATTAGGTCTAAATCAGCTAGATTCATGCCGGCACGTTTTAATGCGATTGGTGTCGCGTACGACGGTCCCATCAACATGTCTTCCCAAACATCAATCGCGGCAAAACCAAAGCTTCTTATATAGCCTAGAGGTTCATAACCTAATGCTTTTGCTTTGCTCTCACTCATTAATAATATGGCTGAAGCACCATCTGTTAATGCTGTAGAGTTAGCTGCGGTAACCGTACCATGTTTACGGTCAAATACTGGACGTAATTTACTGTAACCATCGGCAGTTGAATTAGTACGAACTGTGTTGTCCATAGAAATAAAGTCTTTAAACGGTTCAGGGTGTGCTGTCATTACTTCATCTTTAAAGATGCCACTTTCCCATGCTTTAGTCGCCAATGTATGAGAACGATGCGCTAGTGCATCTTGATCTTCACGACTAATATTATGCGTTTTTGCCATTTGCTCTGCTGTCTGACCCATGCTTAAGTTAGTTGAGTATTCAGCAACGGCAGGAGGAACTGGCATTAAGTCTCTTAAACCTAATTTTCTAAGAATTTGAAAACGTTGACCTAATGTTCTAGCTTTATTTAAATCAACTAACGCTCTACCTAATTTTTTACTTACACCAATTGGTAATACTGAAGAAGAGTCGGCACCACCAGACACACCCACAGAAATGTGACCAGCCATAATAGATTCGCAAATATTAACGGTAGATTGGAAACTTGTTGCACATGCTCTTGATACTGAATATGCATCGGTACGAACATTCATACCTGTACCTAATACGATTTCACGTGCAATGTTTGGCGCAGCAGGAGATTGTACAACTTGACCATAAACTAATTGTTCGATTTCTAACGGGTCTAATTCTGAACGTTGTAACATTTCAGAAACAACCATTTTGCCTAAATCAAGAGCTGGAACTCCGTGATAGGCTGTTGCTTGTTTAGCAAAAGGAGTACGTAGCCCGGCAACAACCGCGATACGATCTCCATTTCTTGTTTGAAGTTTATTAGTAGTCATTATTTCACCCTGTATGAATTTATTTTTGTCAAAGTGTAGTTGCTATCAAAACAGATGTTACCACCTAACCTGACAAATTATCACAGACACTTCTGGTCTGACCTGATATTAACCTCTCGATAATAACCATATCTATATAGAATTAAAACCAATATTTAATATAAGCTAGCGGAAAGATTTAATATTTTTACTTTCTGCACAATAAGTGGATACTATGCCCTAGTAACAGATATATTGTCGCAGCTAAATTTCATCTTAATTATTGTTAAATCAGACTCAACTGCTCAAATTGTAACCGATTGATTTTTAATCACTTGTTTTTCCTGTAGGGAACCTTATATAAGTTTAATTATCATAGGTATCGATTGAGTGACAATTTATCGTTTAGTCACAAACATATAGCTCAGGAATGTAAAACATGTCAGTAACTCGTTTTAACCAATTAAAACAATATTTAGACTCACAAGTTATAGGTCAACCGGATTTTACCAAAGGCATTTTAGTCGCCCTACTCGCAGACGGACACTTATTAGTTGAAGGTCCTCCAGGTCTAGCTAAGACTCGTGCAATCAATGCATTAGCCAATGGTTTGGAAGGCGACTTTCACCGAGTTCAGTTTACGCCTGATTTACTCCCTGCAGATTTAACCGGTACCGATATATACCGTCCAGAGACGGGTGAGTTTAAATTTGAAAGCGGCCCGTTATTTCATAACTTAGTATTAGCAGATGAAATAAACCGTGCCCCAGCAAAAGTACAATCGGCATTACTAGAAGCAATGGCAGAAAGACAAGTCACTGTTGGTAAAACCACTTATCAGTTACCTGAATTATTTTTAGTAATGGCCACACAGAACCCGCTTGAACAAGAAGGTACTTATCCATTACCTGAAGCCCAGCTTGACCGATTCTTAATGCATTTAAATGTAGATTACCCAGGCGCTGAAACAGAAATTGAAATCTTGCGTTTAACTCGTGGTGAAGCATTACAACAACCGGTTGTGCAACCAGAGCCGCTAACTCAACAAGATATATTCAAAGCTCGTAAAGATATTCTTTCAATTCATCTGTCATTAGAATTAGAACAATACCTAGTGCAATTGATCATCGCGACTCGTCAGCCTGAACTGTATGATGCCGATCTTAAAAAACACATTTCATTTGGTGCCTCCCCTCGTGCCACTATTGCCCTAGATAAATGTGCAAGAGCGACCGCATGGCTAGACGGACGTGACTTTGTTACACCAGATGATATTCAAACTGTTTACTTTAACTGCTTACGCCATCGTATTTTATTAAGTTATGAAGCTGAAGCTGCAGGCATAACTGCAGATCAAATACTTAGCCGTATTTTAGAATTAGTTGCCGTACCGTAATAGACAGTAAAACAGGATATTAAATACGTTATGACTGACTCTGCTGCGATACAGCGACAAACAGGCATGGACTGGCTTAACAGCCACCAAATCTCAGGTATTTCGATTAGTTTCGACGAATTGCTCATGTACAGAAACTTTACTCATTTGTTATCAAACAAACCAAACAGTAAAGTGAAGCATCAAATGTCTGGGCAATATCTGGCTAAAACGAAAGGTCGAGGCATGGAGTTCGATGAAGCTCGCCATTACCAACCAGGTGATGACGTACGCACAATCGACTGGCGTGTAACAGCACGTACTGGTAAAACCCATACAAAAATATTCAGAGAAGAAAAAGACCGACCGGTTTTTGTCTTTTGTGATTTATTACCGTCAATGCGATTTGGTAGTCAATTACTATTTAAATCCGTACAAGCTTGTCATTTAAGCGCATTAATCGCTTGGGCTGCGAAAAAACGTGGCGATAAAATTGGAGGGTTAATTTTATCAGAGCAAGATTTATACGAAGTAAAACCAAGAAGCAGCCAACAAGCTGTTTTACATTGGTTAACCGCGCTTAAAAACAACAATAATGCATTACCAATGCAGCAAAATATATCCGTTAATGAAGTTGATAAACAAACCCAAGAGCAAAAGTTCATTGAAGCCTGTGCTCATTTAAGACGCGTAGCGCATCCGGGAAGTTTGGTTTATATCATTAGCGATTTACAGCATTTGACCAATGACGCTTTGCAGCATTTATATCAACTGCAAAAGCATTGCGAAGTCGTTGCTTGTTGGATCAACGATCCGATAGAGCAAACCTTACCAAAAGCAATGTCTGGTTTAATGCCTGTCACTAACGGCAATCAAACCAAAGTCGTTAATAACACAGCTCAATTAACTGACTATAAACTAAAAGCTCAACAGCATTTTTTAACGAAAAAAAATACTCTAAAGGATCACAATATTAAATGGCTATCCATCTCAGCGGGTCAGCCTTTAAGTGAGCAACTTTAACTATGCAACCTGATTTACTTTCACAATTAAAAGATATTCAAACACCACAAAGTATTGGTAATTGGCCTTTAGCTTGGGGATGGTGGGTTATTATTGTTGTATGTTGCGTGTTAATAGCGATAGCAATAGTTGCAACCATCCTATTTCTACAAAAGCGTAAAGCAAAAAAACAAGCCTTAAAATTATTAAACGCATTAGACCCAGAGCAAAATCCAATTCACACAGTACAGAGCATCAATAGCATATTAAAACGTGTTGTATTGGCTTACGGTGAACGTGAACAAGTTGCCAACCTCAATGGTGACAAATGGGCAACCTGGTTAAATAACAATAGCCATGACGATGTAACAATAGCACCGGAGTTTATGCTGCTAGCGTATCAAGCTAATTGTAGCTCGGTAGAAGCCGCTGAATACTTAAAACAGAGTAAAGCTTGGATAGATAAAAATTTACCGCTAAATGAGCGAAACAAAGGAGAACAAAATGTTTAGTTTTGCTTGGCCTTGGTTATTGCCGCTATTATTTGTGCCTTTTTTGATCCGTTTATTACCTGCAGTAAAAAAACAAGAATCGACGGCTCTTTTCCTACCTACCTTTGATTTTATTGGAACGCCAACTGAAACAAAAATACAAAGAGGATTCCCCTGGTTCGCCTTTCTTATTTGGGTTTCTCTGGTGGTTGCCGTGGCAAGGCCACAATGGCTAGGCCAACCAATAACTATTCCACAAGAAGGTCGTGAGCTTATGCTGGCAGTGGATTTGTCTGGTTCTATGCAATATGAAGACATGATGATTGGCGACCACAGAGTAAATCGTCTGGTCATGCTTAAATATGTATTAAATGACTTTATTGATCGCCGTGTTGGCGACCGTTTAGGCTTGATCTTATTTGCCGATACCGCGTATGTGCAAACGCCACTTACCTATGACCGAAAAACCGTACGTCAAATGTTAGACGAAGCGACACTTGGATTAGTTGGTGAAAAAACCGCAATTGGCGATGCTCTTGGTTTAGCCGCAAAACGTTTTAATGAGAAAAAAGACTCAAACCGAATCCTTATATTACTTACCGACGGCCAAAATACAGCCGGAAATATCCAACCTAAAGAAGCGTTAGAAATTGCGGTTGCAGCCGGTGTTAAAGTTTACACTATAGGTGTTGGAGCGGATGAGATGTTTGTACGTAGCTTTTTTGGCAACCGTAAAGTAAACCCATCAGCCGACTTAGATGAAGCCTTGTTAACTGACATAGCTACCCAAACTGGTGGCAAATACTTTAGAGCAAGAGATACCCAAAGTTTACAACAAATTTATCAAATACTAGACGAGCTAGAACCAATTGAAGACTCGCCTATTCAACTTCGCCCTATGCAATCATTATTTTTCTGGCCGTTGAGTTTAGCGTTACTCTTGTCTGTATTCGCTATTTTGTTTCCGCTTATTCAACGTGTTTTTGAGTCTAGTGGTTTACAGCAAAAACTTACTTCACCAAGACGTAGGAGTTAATTGACCATGACTGATTTTTTAGCTCAGTTTTCACAATTTCATTTTTTAAGACCCAATTGGTTTTGGGTCATTATTCCTTTGCTTATAATTTGGTTGTTAAAGCTAAAGATGGTCAAAACAACACAATGGCATCAAGTGATCCCACCTCATTTAGCCAATGCGATGTTAGGCAGTAATAAAGAAAATACGGTGAAACAAAAAACCTTATTATTACCATTAATTTGGCTATTAACTATTTTCACTTTAGCCGGCCCTACCTGGCAGAAAATAGAAAAACCAGTATTTCAAATAAAACGGGCAAGTGTCATCGTACTAGATATGTCTATGTCTATGCGTGCGACCGATATCAAACCGAATCGACTATCAAAAGCACGATATAAAGCCATGGATTTAGCAAATGCCATTACCGACGGTGAAGTCGCACTTGTTGCGTATGCTGGTGCGGCCTTTACTATTTCACCATTAACACCCGACACTCGAAATATAACGGCGTTAATTCCAAGTTTGAAACCAGAGATAATGCCAGTCCAAGGTAGTTATCCGCTGGAAGGTTTAAATAAAGCAACCGACCTTCTGAAACAAGCAGGTTACCTAACCGGTGATATATATTGGATCACCGACGGTGTTGAAAAAACTGACCTATCTGACTTAACAACATTTTCACAGAAAACACCTTATCGAATAAATATAATGACCGTTGGTACTCCACAAGGTGCACCAATTAAAATGTTGGATAATAGTTTATTAAAAGATCATTTAGGCAGCATAGTGATCCCACAACTTAATAACCGAGATTTAATGACTTTCAGTAATATAAGTAATGGTGTTTTTGTTAATACCACGGCCACAGATGCTGACATTAAAACCTTATTAGCGGCTAACGTTACTCGCCCTAGAGAACAAGCGGATACTGAAGAAGGCGAAAGCCAAGACAGTAACTCGTTAACCGGTGATGACTGGCAAGAATTTGGGCCTTATATTTTGTTATTTATTTTACCTCTAGTGTTAGTGTTTTTCCGCAAAGGCGCGACTATCTTAATGATGTTGGTTTTACCATTTTGTTTCACACCTAAAAACGTAATGGCCGCTGATGCTCAACCAACTGACCAAGCTCAAGCTGAACAGTCACAACAACAAAATACAGCGCCATCTTGGTCTGATTATGTGTTTAAAACTAAAGACCAGGTAGGTGCTGAGCATTTTGCTAATGAAGAATACGAACAAGCGTTGACGTCTTTTGAGAGTTCACAATGGAAAGGCTCGTCGGCATACAAAGCCGGTGATTTTGAAACTGCATTGAACAACTTTCAGCTAGACAACTCAGCGTTAGGTTTATATAACCAAGGTAATGCATTAGCTAATTTAGGCAAATTAGATGAAGCCATTGAAGCTTATGACAAGTCCCTTAAAATTGAACCAGACAATCAAAATACGATTGCCAACAAGGCGCTTTTAGAGCAGATGAAGCAGCAACAAGATCAGCAAAAGCAAGATGATGGCGACAAGCAAGATCAAGACAGCGAAAAAGATAAGAGTAAACAGGATAGCGAGCAAGAAGGCGAACAAGAATCTGAGCAAGAAAAGCAAGACAGCTCTGAAAAAGATGACTCTGATCAGGACAGCTCGAAATCAGATAGCTCTGATAAAAATAGCTCTGATAAAAATAGCTCTGATAAAAATAGCTCTGATAAAGACAGCTCAGATTCAAAAGAGTCTCAATCCGATAATCAATCAGAGCCTCAACCGTCTGACTCAGAAAATCAGAAAACGCCAGAACAGCAGTCAGAGCAAAAATCTCCTGAACAAGATGCTGCAGAGCAAGAAAGCAAAGCCAGTGAAGCTCAAGCCCAAAGCGAAAAAAATCAAGATGATACATCAGAAGAAAAACTAAGTGCTGCCCAGTTAAATCAGCAAGAAATTGACGAACAAGAACAACAGCAAAAAATTGAGCAACTGTTACGAAAAGTATCTGATGATCCAGCAACCTTATTAAGAAATAAAATGATCTTAGAAAGCAGAAAACGCGAACATTCTTCACGTCCACCAGCAGGAGCAACTAAATCATGGTAGTTCCTTTTCAATCAAAAATAACAAACAAGCCAAGAACCAGTATGCAATTGACAAGAACGCAGATCTTCACCCGTTTTTCAGCCACTATTTTGCTATTGATATCTTCTGTTGTGCAAGCCACAACAGAGGTTAAAGTTAGCGTTGATAGAAACCCAGTAATGATCAATGAATCCTTTGTACTAGAGATAGTTGCAAACGACTCTTTAGACCCTAGCGCTTTCGATTTATCACAACTTAGTCAAACAGGCTTAGTTATTGGCCGTACGGCAACTAGTTCACAAACAAAAATCATCAACGGCAACATTGCAAAAACCACGCGTTGGAATGTGGTGTTATTAGCCCGAAAAACGGGTTCATTCAAAATTCCGTCATTGAGAATAGACAGTATCTACAGTAAACCGTTAACGGTATCAGTGGTCGAGTCTAATACTGGCGCTGCATCAAACAGCAAAACAATATTTGTTAAAAATAACATTGAACAAACTAATTTATATTTACAGCAAACGGTAAAATTAGTAACAAAGTTGTATTTAGCTCCTAGTGTCGATTTACAAAATGGTAGTTTAAGTGACCCAACGTTAGAGGGGGCTTATATAAAACAACACGGTAAAGACAAAGACGCCAGTGAAATAATCATGGGGGTACGTTACCGGGTTATTGAGCGTATTTATTCGGTAACGCCACAATCTAGCGGCACTTTCACCATTACATCGCCCGCCTTTAATGGTGAGATAGGAACGGGACAACGCCGTTCTAGTTTTAGTAATTTTGGCGGTACTAAGCCGGTAACAAGCGTCGGTAATGACATTAAAATAAAGGTCACCTCTATTCCAGAAAAGTACTCAGGACCTTGGTTACCAAGCGACCTTGTGATGCTTAACGAAGAGTGGCAACCAGAACAAGACACCTATGAAATAGGCGAGCCAATTACCAGAACATTTACTTTACTGGCTCTGAACGTTAATGAAGAACAATTACCAGAAGTGGTAGGCAATTACCCAGATTCATTTAAAACCTACCCAGACCAGTCTGAGTCACATTCTGAAGTACGTTCTAACGCCATTGTGTCGCAAAGAGTTAGCACTGAGGCAATAGTGGCTACAAAAGTAGGAACATTCGAACTGCCTGCGGTTACTGTAAATTGGTTTAATACCAAAACAAAACGTCAAGATGTAGCAACTATCCCAGCGAAGAAAATCACTATAGTACCGTCAAGCAATTCACAGTCGTCTGCCCCTATGACCAATTTACAAATGCCAATTCTTGAGTCATCAAGTCTGAATGATCAAAACTGCGTGGCATCAAATAGCCAAGATGATCCTAATGACACAACGCAAGATGGTAATAATAGTTACTCATCACCGTTAATGTGGGCGGGCTGGATTTTATGGATACTAACCAGTTTGGCTTGGTTCATCGTTAATAAACGCTCTGGTAAATCAACAGGCGGAATGAATAAGCAAACTAAGCTAAATACTAAATTGCATAAAAGTAACGAACAAAGCACGTTTAATAAGTCAGTGTTAAAACAAGCTTGTATTAACAATGATGCACATCTTGTACGCGACGAGTTACTAAAATGGGCTAAAGCTGAATTTACTCAACCAGTATTGACCTTAACAGCGTTAATTCCGTTGGTGAATTTAGAGTTACAACAACAAATTTCGTTGTTAAATAGCAGCCAATATTCACAACAAAGTGCATCCTGGGCTGGTAAAGAACTATGGAATGCATTCAAGCTATTTCATTCCAGCAGTAACACAACCACGTCAAATGACTTACCACCATTGAATGGATAAACTTGGTTATAAATGAGCTTTATGATGAATAGCAAAAATAATAACTGGCTAGTTGAAACGACATTAACCAGCGAATTAGTTGACTTAATACCTTTGCGTAAAGATCACGCAAAGGCATTAGTTGCTGCTGCATCGGATGGCGAATTATGGAATTTATGGTTTACTGGTGTCCCAAGTGCTGAAACGGTTGATGCTTATATTGAAAAAGCATTACAGCAACAACAAGAAGGCAGCTCTTTACCTTTTGTGGTGTTAGATAAAGCAACTAAAACCATACTAGGTTGCACTCGTATTTGTAATGCAGACTCACAGCATAAACGAGTTGAAATTGGCTATACATGGTACGCCAAGCGGGTACAAAGAACCACAGTTAACAGTCAATGTAAGTTGTTGTTATTACAGTTTGCATTTGAACAATTAGGTTGTATTGCGGTGGAATTTAGAACGCACTGGCATAACATGAAATCAAGAGCCGCTATCGCACGTCTAGGCGCTAAGCAAGATGCGGTCTTACGTAATCATCAAATTGGTTTAGATGGCACAATTAGAGACACAGTTGTATTCTCAATTATTCAATCCGAATGGCCTGCAGTAAAACAGTCTTTATCATTTATAATCAAAGATTAACCTAACAAAACCAGCCTATCTCTATTTTTACCATTATGCTTTTTATGCTGGTTTTATGCATTTAAATTAGATTCTTTACTCAAATAAGTGATTGACTTTAAATCCAAACAAAAATAGATTAGGTCGCATGAAACCGATTAAATTCTTTTTAACTTTTACATTTATGCACTTTTCTCTATTTACGTCATGTGAATAGGAAGGTGGATTTGGTGTGCTAAAAAGAAACCAATTCTAAAACCTTCCATACGGAAGGTTTTTTTATGCAAGTTAAATGACTAAGGCTAACAAGTGATTGAATTATCAGAATTAAGACAAGATATAAATGAAATAGACAGCGAGCTAATGGCTTTACTAGCAAAGCGTCGTCGTATTTCTCACTTAGTAGCAGAAACAAAAATAAAACAAAATAAACCCGTTAGAGATATAAAACGCGAAGAGCAAATGTTGGTTGAATTAATCAACAAAGGTAAACCGCTTAATTTAGATGGTTATTATATAAAACAAGTTTTCCAAACCATCATTGAAGACTCGGTTTTACATCAGCAAGCATTATTGCAAAGACACACAAATGCAGCTTCTAGTCAGCTGCCGATTAATCGTGTTGCCTATCTTGGAAGTCAAGGTTCGTATAGCGACCTGGCAACGCAAAAATATTTCTCTAGACACCAATCTGAATTAAAACAACTTGGCTGCACTAGCTTTGATGAAATAATTGATACTGTAGAGCAAGGTAAAGCCGACCACGGCATTTTACCTATTGAGAATACATCATCGGGCAGCATCAACGAAGTTTACGACCTGTTGCAGCATACGAGCTTATCTATCGTTGGAGAACTGACTCATCCGGTTAATCATTGTATGGTTGCAGCGGTTGATACTAAACCAGAGAAGATCAAAAAGTTATTTGCTCACCCACAAGTTTATGCACAATGTAGTAATTACTTGAATCAATTCCATGATGTGGAAATTGAATATTGTGAAGCGTCTTCTGCCGCATTTGAACAAGTTAAAAATGATACCACAGGTGAACTAGCTGCTTTAGGAAGTGGCGAAGGCGCGAGACTTTACGGTTTGCACGTTATTGCTGAAGCACTTGCTAATCAAAAAGAGAATTACAGTCGCTTCATCGTATTAGCACCAAAAGAAGTGTCAGTTTCTACTCAAATTCCAGCAAAAACCACCTGGATCATGTCCACAGAACAAAAACCTGGCGCATTGGTTGATGCTTTAATCGTATTAAAACAACACGATGTAAATATGTGTAAATTAGAATCTCGTCCAATTACCGGTAATCCTTGGGAAGAAATGTTTTATGTCGATGTGCATGCCAACTTACAAGATGAAAACCTTGGAAACGCCATCGCTGACTTACGAGCGTTAACCCCTTACTTAAAAGTATTAGGTTGTTACCCTAGTGAAGATGTTCAAGCCGCAAGAGTCAATATTGATTAAAAGCGCACGGCCTAATTACTCGTTTTATTAAAAACTAGTACTATACATTTTAAAATACAGCGAATAAAAAACAAAAAGGCTTATCGTTTAGATAAGCCTTTTTTACATCAATTACATACATCTAGGTAAAGCTTCTGCGCTTTTAGCTACTTATCTTTGTTGTAAGGTTGATTTTCACAATAAGGTGTTAATTCGTCTAATCTACTTTGGATATCTCGGACAAATGCCACTTTTCGGTTTCTAACTTCAGGGTGATATAAAGCATCTTTATAGTCATCAACACTAACAATTTCCATATGCGTTTTAATTTTCTTAAATAACTTCGGGAATCGCTGCCCTGGCACTTGGACATGATGTAAACCACCGCTATACACAAATAAAATATCGCCCGTTTTGATCTGTTCAATAATATCAGCAACCCCTGCCCTAACTGACATAGGCTTGCCGTGTTTATCAAAACCGTCGTGTCGGCGCATTCGCCCTTCTGGCAAAATAGCGACAATAGAGTCTTCGTTTATTTGTTCTAAAAAGTTATTCCATGAAGCGTCACGTTTACGACTAATAGGCACAACACCTGGCACTAAGGCATGAAAGAACATACCCACTAATGGTCTTTTAGTTGTGACATCGGCAACGGGCACCATCATATTGCGCGCTATGCGCCATAAGAAAGAAAATGGCGCTAAACGCACAAATAAAGCTTCGTACAAACTAGTGTGATTTAACAATACAACTAACTTCACGTTATCTAATTGTTTTATTTTTTTGTCACTTAACCACTTAACTTCAAATCGATAAAAGATAAGTGTTAATGATTTAATAAAACACATAACTAGAAAACTGAATACTTGGGCAAAACGATTAGCTCGCATTAACCTACCTTTAAAATTTTATTGTAAAATTTGAGCGGCGTATTTAACCTTGCTCAGCTTTTTTTTGCAAATAAGAATATTCTAAATAAGAATCCTTACCTTCTGCTAAATATTGTTTTAATGCCTTATCAGGTGCCTTAGGTAAATCGACACTTAACAATAATCCAGGCGTATCGTTAAAACTTTTATCAATACCGACGCAATAAAAACGAGCCCCCATTCTTTGATAATGTTTCATTAACACGGGCACATCTTTACCGTCTTGCTCAATTCCCATGATCAGGGACGATAAATTAGACGCAGGCACAGCACCTTTTGTATATTCTGACTGGATATAATCCGCTAATTCTGGATTGTGCTTATGTTCAAATGGAGACTTTGCCGCCACTTTATCACTTGGTGTAACCGCCAACTGATTTATACAATGAACGCTTAATGGCGAATACAGCTTACTCAAGGAAACCGTACCGTATAAAGTTCGGTACTGCGGATGCCTTACTACAAATTCACCAATACCTCGCCATAATAAAAATAAACCATAAAAGGTTTTTTGATGTTCTGGCACTAAAAACGAACGACCCATTTCAAGACAAGGTTGCTGTTGGTTAATAAAGTCAGGAGAAAATTCAAACATTTTTGCTAAATACAATTTGTTAATATCACCATCTTTTAATAACACGTCTGACTGACCCATGCGGTAAGCACCTATTATTTCACCGTCGGCTTGGTTATAAATAAACAGGTGTAAATAGGTATCATCAAATTCATCGGTATCGCATTCTTCACCAGAGCCTTCATCGTATTGACGAAATACTAACTCGCGTAATCGAGTGATCTCTTGAACCACTAAAGGCATTTGCTCTCGTTTACCGTAATAGACAGAGAAGGTTTTATAATCCACCAAATGTTGATTAACTGGCAATGCCTCTATTTCTAATTTAAGTTGTGCTTTGTCAACTTGCGGCATTATCTCTGCCATAGCGGTTTGTGGTATATCTGCTTTAGTTTTTTTAGCCTCTGATGCTTCTAAACTAATAGCTGCAGCGTCTTGCCAACCTTGTTTATAATTTGGATCTAATAAGTAGGTTTGTACCCGTAGATATTCATTCAAATGTGAGACATTTTCAAACTTTGCCAATAATTTATTTGGCAGTACATGACCTAAGTGTAAGTTTATTGGCTTACCTTTATGTTTAAGCATTTCCCTAAACAACATGATGAGTTTAAAACGATAATAAATTCGTCCTAAGTTAATAAACAACTGACTATTGTGACCTTCAATGAAAATTGGCAATACAGGTGACTTTGTTGATTTGGCAAGATTAGCAGGGAGTCGATTCCAAACATCATCGCAAATACGTTGTTTTTCAGGTCGGAAATAACTGACTTTTCCCGCTGGGAAAATAAGTAAAACGCCACCTAAATCTAAATGTTGTTTACACTGTCTTATGGCTTTAGCATTTTCAGGATTAGATGAAGACAGAGGATTTATAAATATAAAATATTCACTGATTTCAGTGAACATAGATAATGCATTATTGGCCAATACTTTTACGTCCGGTCTAACTTGCTTTAATTTTTGGGCAAGCGCCACCCCTTCCACGCATCCAAAAGGATGGTTGGCAACCACAATTAAACTTCCTTGACTGGGTACTTTTTCAGCTAAATTGTCAATGCCAGAAATATTTATTTCTAAATTTTTAAAAAATTGTTGAGAAAATTCTTCTGCTGATCTTCCATATAACTGCCCATTTTCATAAAATTCTTTTACTTTATGTACGCCCATAATTTTATCAATTACCGGCACAAGCCTTTTAAATAAAGGGTTCTTAGGTTTTAACACATTGGCTAAACTGATGTGAGATTTTATTTTTGTCATTTTGCCTTACGTATAAGCTATTCTAGATACCTGTCTAATCTAACGTTTGATTTAAGTTATGGGAAATTTTTTTCGACCTGCTCGGGTCTCTTTAAGCATGAAAACAAAACAAATAAAATATGAAGCATTAGTTCGAGCATATAGCGATGACTTATATCGTTATGGAGTTTGGCTGTGCCGAGATCCGAACATTGCAGAGGATTTAGTGCAAGAAACTTTTTTGCGAGCTTGGCGGTCTTTAGAATCATTAAAAGACCAAGGCGCGGCGAAGGCATGGTTGATCACTATTTTGCGTAGAGAGAATGCTCGTCGATTTGAACGAAAGCAATTTGACCTTGTAGATATTGAAGACTCTTATGTGCCGGATACCATTTCAGTGGGGTCGGAACAAGAAGTTGAAAATTATTTACTACGACGCAAAATTAACGAACTTGAACCTGAATATAGAGAGCCCCTGATGTTACAAGTAATTGGTGGTTTTTCAGGTGAAGAGATATCAGGCATTCTTGAATTAAATAAAAATACGGTTATGACTCGACTATTTAGAGCACGAAATCAATTGAAAGAAGCATTAGAACCACAAGAACAATACAGGGGGATCGAAAATGGATGATTTAACTTTTCGAAAACGCATTTATGCCAATCCACATGATAACGCTCAAGATATTATTGATGCCTGTAATGATGATAAGGCAAAAGCAAAATTCAAATGTGAAATGAAACAGTTTGATGCAAAACTAAATAATGCATTGAATATTAAAGTTCCAGACAATTTTGCAGAAAGAATATTACTGTCGCAGTCAATGGCGCCTCAAAGAGTCGCAAATAAGCGTACTAAAGTATATTTAGCGCTTGCGGCCTCTATCTTATTTTGTGTTGGGGTTGTCTCCACTAGAATGGGCTTAGGGAATAGTTTTGACACGGTCGGTGAATATGCATTAGCTCACAATGAAGCTGAAATAATACATGTACACGATGATAACAATTATACCCTTCAACAAATTAATACTAAGTTATCGGGTTATGGCGCTGAATTTATTAACGACTACCCGCAGGTATCATTTGCTGGCACTTGTTATTTTGCCCGTATAAAAAGTTTACATATGGTTATTCAAGGTGATAAATATCCAGTAACTGTGTTTCTTATCCCTAAAGAGTCTGGGTTAGAGGAAACGAAACACTTTTCTGACCAAAATTATAATGGGGAGTCAATTACAGTGAATAATAATCAGTTATTAATTATTACTCATAAAGATGATCCTAATAAAAATTGGTCAAAAGAGTTAAGCAAATCCATTAAGTGGAAAACCGTTTAACTCCTCCGTTACATTTTAATTAACAGCCCACCAATGTTTTAATTAACATTGGTGGCTTGTTCTTCTACACTAGCATCACTATTTAGAAAATATTACTAATTAAAAACTTTTATTAGATATATATTCGCAGTTATGAATTAGGAATATCCAATGGATAATTTTGATAAACATATTTTATCTTTATTACAACAAGACAGCTCTCTTTCGTTAGCTGAGATTTCTGAGCATGTTGGTTTAAGCCAAACCCCTTGCTGGCGTCGTATTCAGCATTTAGAAAAAAGCGGCGTTATTCGTAAGCGTGTTGCCTTACTTGACTCTAAACAACTAAATGTCGGGTTAACTGTCTTTGTTAATTTAAAAACTAATCAGCATAATCCTGAATGGGTAGATTCTGTTAATCATTTTGCCAGCGGCTCACCTGAAGTGACTGAGTTTTATCGTATGAGTGGTGATACAGACTATTTGTTAAAAGTGTTAGTGCCTGACATGGCCGCTTACGATGAGTTTTACAAAAAACTAATCAGCCAAGCCGGTTTCTCTGATGTAAGCTCAAGCTTTGCAATGGAACAAATGAAATATTCGACAGAAATCCCATTAACCCACTGTTAAATCTATTTGGATATAAAAATAAGAAAAATTTAACCACTTAATTAATAATATGTAGTTAAATTTTTCACCCACATCAAATCTAATTTATATTACGCAAAATAATTCCCTAAAAAATCGACATAATCTCTCTATCGAATTCTTTAGGTAATAAACATGTTAGAACGTTATTTTTCAACTTTCCGTAAACACATCATCGGCCAAGATTTATCCCACTCTATTAATGGCGTGTCACAAAAAATAATTTATGCCGATTGGACTGCTAGTGGTCGTTTATACCAACCTATTGAAGATTTTTTAACAAACCAGCTAGGTCCTTATGTCGCTAATACTCATACCGAAACAAATCTAACCGGTAGCACTATGACGCAGGCCTATCATGATGCTCAACAGATCATCAAGCAACACGTCAATGCCGATAGTAATGACGCATTAATCTGCTCAGGTTCAGGTATGACAACCGTAGTTAACAAATTACAGCGCATGCTGGGATTACGAGTACCTGAGCAATTCCATAAACAATGCGACTTAGCAGAAGACCTTAAACCTGTGGTTTTTATCACTCACATGGAGCATCACTCAAACCAAACCACTTGGAATGCTTGTAATGTTACGGTTGTGGTTATAAACAAGGGCCTCAATGGCAAACCTTGTGAAGATAATTTAAAACAGCGCTTAGTCGAATATGCAACTAGACCAATGAAAATAGCCTCTTTTACCGCTTGCAGTAATGTAACTGGAATAAAAACAGACTATCACGCGTTAGCCAAAATAATGCATCAACATGGTGGTATTTGTTTTGTCGACTTTGCTTGCTCAGCGCCGTATGTCGACATTGATATGCACCCTGACGATCCTGATAAAAAATTAGATGCGATCTTTTTTTCTCCACATAAATTTTTAGGCGGCCCTGGTAGCTCTGGTGTTTTGATTTTTGATAAAACCTTATATGTGAATAAAGTCCCTGATCAGCCCGGTGGTGGTACAGTAAGTTGGACTAACCCTTGGGGTGAGCAAGGCTTCTTTGATGATATAGAAACTCGTGAAGATGGTGGTACACCAGGTTTTCTACAAACCATTAAAGTTGGCTTAGCAATCAAACTAAAAGACAAGATGGGCACCGAGAATATCCAAGGCAGAGAAAGTGAACTGACCAATATATTGATGTCAGGGATAAATAGTATTCCTGGTGTTGAGGTGCTAGAAAAAGACATAAAAGAACGTTTATGCATAGTGTCTTTTTATGCGCCCAGTTTACATTACAATTTAATCGTCAGATTACTCAATGATAAATTTGGTATTCAATCACGTGGGGGTTGTAGTTGTGCTGGAACATATGGACATATATTACTAAATGTCGACAAAGGTATGTCAGGCTCAATTACGAATAAGATTGATAACGGAGACTTAACCGATAAACCGGGTTGGGTAAGATTGTCTTTGCACCCAACAACAACAAACGCCGAAGCACAGTATGTTGTGGACTCACTGAGACAAGTTATCACCCATGCACAAGAGTGGGCCTGCGAGTATCAATTTGACTTACTGTCAGGCGATTACAAGCCAAACTCACAAACCACTCGCTTTGTTACCTTAGCTGACTTTGACCCTATGCAAGAAAGTAACGCAGGGAATTTAGGACTTGAGTTATCTGACACAGCAAGTCCTTGGTGGAAAAGGTTTTTGATTTAATTAGCTGCTATATATTACTGACTTACTGTGAAAACCATGTTTTTACTATCTGAGTGAACTAGCGTTCATTATTTATCAGTCACAAAAAAAGGAGCCTAAGCTCCTTTTTGATTATCAGTTAAATATAACTGAAAACTAAAGAATTTCTAATAATTCAACATCAAATACTAATGTTTGGAATGGACCGATTGCGCCGCCAGCCCCTTGCTCGCCATATGCTAATTCATATGGAATAGCTAAACGCCATTTTGAACCAACTGTCATAAGTTGTAGAGCTTCAGTCCAGCCAGCAATAACGCCACTGATTGGGAATTCTGCAGGTTGACCACGGTCATATGAGCTATCAAAAACAGTACCGTCGATTAATGTACCGTGGTAATGCGTTTTTACTGTGCTCGCTGCTGTTGGTTTTTCGCCGTCGCCAGTTGTTAATACTTCGTATTGTAAACCAGACTCAGTTACTGTTACTTCAGCACGTTTTGCATTTTCATCTAAGAATTTTTGACCTTCAGCAGATGCTAATTTTGCTTTTTCAGCACCTTCAGCTTGCATTTTTTCGTTGATAACACCAAATGCTGCACGTAGATCTTCAACGTCTACTGCATACTCAGTACCGTTTAGCGCGTCCATTACACCTTGTGCAACTGCGTTTGCGTCTAAACCTTCGAAAGGGTTGCTGGCTACTTGATCGCCGATTTGACGGCCAATACCGTAACTAGCTTGTTGTTCAACAGTAGTAAACTGAGACATAAATACTCACTCTTCATTTTGATGGGATATAAAATAAGGCCGCGATATTAACATAGATAAAACCAGATTTGGCGGCTTTATTACTATTCAGAAACAAAAACAGGAGCAAAAGCTCCTGTTGATATTACTAAATTAACGCGTGTGAAAACTAATCTTCACCTTCAAATAAACGATATAAGATACGTCTTACGTTTTCAGGCTCAAATGGCTTATCACACATAGCATTAACGCCTGACTGTTCAATGTTAGATAAATGCGCTTCATTAGACTCTGAACTTACCATTAATACTGGAATATGAGATTGCTCACTTTCATTACGAATGTATTCAGTCAATTCTTTGCCGTTAACTTCTGGCATGTTGTAGTCGGTAACCACAAGATCAAATGTATTCTCTTTTATGATCTCTATCGCCTCAGCGCCATCTGCAGCTTCAGTTAAGCGTTCAATTCCCAAACTACGTAGTACACGAGATACAAAGTTACGAGCCATTTTACTATCATCAACCACTAACGCCCTAATTGAAGTGACATCGAAATATTCAAGTTCAAGCTCAGTTTCTGATAATAATGCCAATGTAGAATTAATAGCTTTAGCTAAATGATTATGGGTAAAAGGCTTAGGCAATATAGCGACAACACCAGATTGCCTAAATTCTTCTAACTGCTCCTTTCTATGTTCGCTCGACACTAACATAAATGGGACGTCTTCAGTCATTGGATCATTTTTGAGTGATTTAACTAAATCTAATGCGGTACCATCGGTAAAGTGCATTGCACTTGCAACAAGATCGGGAGCGCTTAATTTAATAGCGGCAATTGCACTCTCAACATTATCAGCCAACCTAATGTTGGTCACGTTTTCAGTGTTAAGAAGATTTACAATAATTTTTTGTTGCGTTGTGGAAGGCTCTACTAACAAAATAGACAAATCCGCAGGAGTCAATTCTGACATCTAATCATTCCTTTTCATGAGCTAACTAACCGCCAGCTAATTTACAAACATATCCCAATGATTCAAGCACACTTTTCACTTTTTCGCGATCATCACCTTGGATTTCTATGGTATTTTCTTTTACCGCACCGCCTGTCCCGCATTTCTTTTTAATCTTTTGAGCCATTTGTTTAAATTCATTTGTAGGCAAAACTATGCCTTCAATAATAACAACGCCCTTTCCTTTACGTCCTTTAGTCTGACGAGTTAGTTTGATAACACCGTCTTTGAACCCTTCGCCTAATGTGGTTGGGGCCTCAGGTTTATTATCAATCTTCCCACCATCGGTAGAGTAAACTAATGTACTCAATTTATCTTGCCAATTAGACATAACTCAATTCTTATTTCCTATCAATAAGGCACAAATTTACCAAACAGTAATGCATTTTTCTAGAATATCTGTTAAATAACTATAATTAAACTGGATTTTTCATCGATCGGGCATTAACCTTTCCTTGGAATAATAAATTGAATACGAAATATTTTGTACTAAACATTTTATTTTTCAATATAAACTAGGAGATACTTAATGAGCTTAAAAACCTCTACGTCTGCGGACGGACAAACAGTTACAATAGAAGTTAAAGGTAAATTTGACTTTAATTTTGTACAAGACTTCAGAAGTGCTTATTCCGCGATAGAAGGCAGTATAGATACTATTATTGTTGATCTACGTGAAACTGAATACATGGACAGCTCAGCATTAGGCATGTTGCTCAACATGCAAAAAACATTAGCTGGCCGAGTAAACAATATTAAAATATCAAACTGTAAGCCTCAGATTAAAAAAATTCTGCAAATATCTCGTTTTGATAAAAAGTTTGATATCGATTAACGTTGAAACCTACATTTAAAGTTCTAATCGTTGACGACCTAGAACTAAATCGGCATTTATTACAGCATATGTTAAAGCATGATGGCTTTGACGTTGTGCTTGCCAACAATGGCTTAGAAGCCCTTGATGTATACAAAAAAGAAAAACCTGATCTGGTTCTTCTAGACGTTGTCATGCCTCATTTAGATGGCTATGAAACAGCGCCTATGCTCAAAGAGCTCGCGGGTGAAGTCTACCTGCCTATCATATTTATCACTGCCTTAGAGGATCAAGATAGCCTAACGCGTTGTTTAGACGTAGGCGGTGATGACTTTCTTAGTAAGCCTTTTGAACGAGTTATTTTGCATGCCAAAATCAAAGCTCATGCTCGAATTAGAGATTTAAGTCAAAAAGCCTTTGAGCAAAAAAAGGAACTCGACTTTTACCGTCTAAAAACTGAACGCGAACATCAAATAGTTGAGCATATTTTTCAGCGAGCATTTGAAGGTAATTACAAAGTTCCGCACTTGTTAGATTTCCATCTATCTCCAGCGTCTATGTTTAATGGCGACATTATGTTGGTAGAATTAGGCCCAACAGGAAACCTCTACATTATGATGGGGGATTTTACTGGTCACGGCCTTGCCGCAGCTGTTGGTACCCTCCCGGTTTCAAGTAGCTTTTATTCTATGGTGCAAAAAGGTCTATCTGTTGGTGATATAGCGATACAAATTAATGATATTTTATTAAAGCTACTTCCTGATGATATGTTTTGTGCCGCCAGTATTATTGAGCTAAATAATATGGGTAAAAGTCTTTCAGTATGGACAGGTGGTACGCCTGACATGTACTTAATTGACAATCAAAATGATCAATTTAAAACCATTGAATCGCAACATATGGCGCTTGGAATATTAGAGTCCGACGAATTTGATGCTGCATCAATGAATTACTCAGTATCTAAACAGGAACAATTAATTGTATTTACTGACGGTTTAGTAGAAATAATGGATGAAAATGGTGAGATGTTTGGTTATGAACGTTTAACTGAATTAGTTAAACAACCTCATTATCAAGAAATCCCCAATATTATTGATGAATTAAACTATTTCTCTGGCGGAGTTGAACAAGATGATGATATTTCAATATTGTCTTTACGTTGTGATGAAGTTAATTCTAATTTAGATCAAAACCAATATAGCTACTCAAAGTTAGCCCACTCATTTTCATTAACTGTTGATGCAGAAGCAATTAGATCGTCCGATCCTGTATTAGAAGTGATTGATATGGTGACATTAATAAAAGGCGCTAAAGAGCACAGATCAACTTTGTATTTGTTGCTATCAGAAGCTTACAATAATGCACTTGAGCATGGTTTGTTAGAGTTGTCCTCTAGCATCAAAGACTCAGATGATGGTTTTCTTGATTATTATATGCAAAGAGACAGTTTATTAAATGAATTAACATCTGGTCATATAATTATTGACGTTAACTATGTCCCTGAACAGACTTCACTTTATTTCACGGTTACTGACAGTGGCAAAGGCTTTAATGTCGATGCAAAGAAATCAGAACTAGATAATGAAGATGCCCACGGTAGAGGATTTGTTCTATTGCAAGAAATTGCATCCTCTGTTGAATATAATGATATTGGTAATCAGGTAAAAGTAGGTTATCAATTGAACGAGGCTTAACCTAGCTAGTCTTTCAGTAACTACTTTTTAACCAGTACAACCTTCCTTACGTACACAAGTTAGCAAAATCACCAGCAACTACAGCTATTTACTACGTTATATTCCCTAAGCCTCATTGCCACGTTTCACTGTTGATTTTTCTTTCTAAAAAGCCAATACCATTTGGCTTTTAGTCGGTTGTACTTTTATTTCAGTAAAATCAAAATAAAGTATTTACATCTGTATTTAATAACAATAGCATTAGGGACGTTTAGATGGCTAAAGGTGTTAAATTGAAATTATCCGAATCACTTTATAATGAATTAACCGACTGGTGCTTACAAAAGCAACCTGAGCTTAGGTTAGAGTTCTCTGTTCCTGTATTAGGCGAAGGTGGCACTTGTTCACTATTTGGTGAACTAGACCCCGTTCCGTTTAATTTATCGCAAACGCTATCACAGGCTCAATTAGCCCTATTACCTATGTTGCAGAATGTAACCGATTGGGTATTACACAATACTAATGTTGACTGGTTTGGTATTTACTTAAAAAGAATCAATAATGAAGGTGACGCAATTCTCACTAAAATGAGTTATTTTGGCGTTCCAAGTCGTGCAGAATTTCCTTTATCAGAAGAGTTCTCAACCTTAAGTAACAATTCTTATGTTGGACTTTATGGCGAAAAGCGCACAATCAACAATGTGGAACAATATCGCCAAGCTGGCGGAGAATATTATACCTGTGATCCCAAAGTAAAAAGTGAGTTATGCTGGCCAATTATTTCTAATAAAAATAATACAAGCTCTGATCCACAAGAGGAAATACTTGGTATCATAGACGCAGAATGTTTTGAGAATGACCGTTTTGATGAAAAAACGCAGGCAATATTTGAAGCCGCTTGCCAATTTCTATCTGAAAAATTAACCCACTAATAGTGAAGAGACAACTCATGTTTAATCAATTACAGCCAGTACCTACCGATCCGATCTTAGGCCTAATGACGGAATATAAAGCCGATACAAATCCTAAAAAAGTCGATTTAAGTGTTGGAGTTTATAAAAATGAAGTAGGTAATACTCCAGTTTTAGCGGCAGTAAAAAAAGCGGAAGAGTACAGATTTAACAACGAACAATCTAAAGCTTATTTAGGTATGGCTGGTGATGTTAAATTTAATGAGTTGATGACTAACTTACTATTTGGTGAAAGTGACGCGGTAAATTCAGGTCGCGTAAAGACAGCTCAAACACCTGGTGGCACTGGCGCATTACGAGTTGCAGCTGAGTTTATTGCTCGTTGTAACCCAAGTGCTAAAATTTGGGTAACAAACCCTACATGGGCAAATCATATAAGTATTTTTAACGCAGCAGGTCTGCAAGTTGAAGAATTCCCATACTTTGATTTTGAAACTATGGGCCTTAAATTTGACCAAACGATTGAAGCGTTAAATAAAGTCCCAAGTGGCGATATCGTATTACTACACGCTTGTTGTCACAATCCAAGCGGTATGGATTTAAATATACAACAATGGCAGACCGTTGCTGATATTGCTAAGAAACAAGGCTTCACTATTTTAGTTGACTCTGCTTACCAAGGTTTTGGTCATGGACTTAATGAAGATGCTGCCGGTTTACGTTTATTAGCGTCTCAAGTTGATGAAATGATAGTTTGTTCTTCTTGTTCAAAAAACTTTGGTTTATATCGAGATCGTGTTGGTGCTATCAGCATATTGGGCACAAGCTCTGCAAAAGCAGAAGTTGCCTTTAGTGTGATTCTAAATGTTGTTCGTGCTATCTACTCTATGCCGCCAGCACATGGCGCTGACATAGTTGCAACGATCCTAAGCAGCAAAGAATTAACCGCTTTATGGCACACAGAGTTAGATGAAATGCGTACTCGTATTAATGGCCTACGTAGCTTTGTTGTGAATAAATTTAAAGAAAAGAACGTACCTGGTAATTTTGATTTTATTGCCAATCAAAATGGTATGTTTTCATTTTTGGGAATAGATAAAGAATATATCACCACACTAAAGAATGATTACAGCATCTACATTGTAGGCTCTAGTCGAGTGAGTATTGCTGGTGTGAATGACAGTAACGCAGATTATCTTGCAGAGTCATTAGCTAAAGTGCTTAATAAATAAGTATTTAAATAAATGAGATGGTTAATCGCCATAAACAAAAAAGCCGCTAATTAGCGGCTTTTTTATGAGTGTTTTTTATAAGATCATATTTCATCTACATCACTTTATATGAACTTTTATATCTCTTCTGCATTATTATTTTCTTTACGACTATGCCTAAATGCCACAACTCCAATAGAAACAACGGCTAAAATCATGCAGTACCAAACATTCATCACCACTTCTAACGGCGAAATACTAAATGTCGCGGCCACTAGCAGAGCTTGAGCTCCGTATGGTACTAATCCTTGGGCAATACAGCTAAATACATCCAATAAACTTGCGCTGCGCTTTGGACTAATATGTCCTTCTTCAGCTAGCTCTTTTGCCGTATCTCCCGTCACTATGATAGCAACTGTATTATTGGCTACCGCTAAGTTAGTGGTAAAGGCTAAACTAGCAATCGCGATTTGATTAGTGGCTGATGACGGCGTTTTACTAAAGAAATGTACAATCGCATTAATTTTATCAACAAGATAACCCAAACCGCCCTGTCGCTTCATTAGCTCACTTAAGCCACCAATGAGCATGCTTAGTAGAAAAATTTCCTGCATATTACTAAAGCCCGTATAAATATCTTTCCCTATTAGTGATATTTGGTAATCACCAAGCAATGCGCCTGTAACCGCTGAAAGTAAAATACCGAGTAATAAAACCAGAAAAACATTCATCCCCATAATCGCAAGAATGATAACGAGTAAGTAAGGTAAGCCAAGCCAGATGTTGTTCACTTCTGTCGCATTTACTTGTGCAGGATTATTAAATCCAATATACGCATATACCGCCACACAGATAAGCGCAGCCGGTATAGCAAAGATTAAGTTTTCATAGAATTTATCTTTTAACTCAGCACCTTGAGTTTTAGTCGAAGCAATAGTGGTATCTGAAATCAAACTTAAGTTATCGCCAAATATTGCACCACCAACAACGGCTCCTGCAATAACGGCCGGATCAATATCCACGTTTCCGACAATACCCACGGCGATAGGTGCGATTGCCCCAATAGTGCCCATTGATGTGCCCATTGCTGTAGCAACTACAGCCGAAACTAAAAACAAACCAGCAATAACCAAAGGAGCTGGTACAAATTGCAATCCAACATTAACCATAACATCAACACCACCTGTAGCTTGAGCTACAGAAGAGAATGCTCCAGCTAATAAGTATATTAGGCACATGGTAATGACTTTATCATTCCCCATGCCCTGAATAAGCGTGGTTAAGCTGTTATCTAATGTAATAGGATTGCTAGCCAGATGTTTGTCTAACATTAGAGCTAAAATTATGGCTGGAATAATAGCAACAGGTGCGGGTAACTGATAGAACGCAAAATCTACGCCTTGTAAATGTAGCCAGATACCCGTGCCTAAAAATATAAAAACGAATAGCAGCAAAGGCGCAATAGCTAACCCGGATGACTTAGGGTGACTTGACTCAAGCATTAGCTAAAGCTCCAAAAGAATAAAATTAAAAAAAGAATGTAGCATAAAGACTTATAAACATCTAGACGTCTACAATTCATTTTTTGATAGATGAAGAATGTAAACTTACCAACCTTTGGTATTGTCTAAAATCAACTGAGACATCATATCGACATGACTGTCATCATCATTTAAACACGTAATGTATTCAAATTTTTCACCACCGGCTTCAATAAAGTATTCTTTATTTTCTTCTGCAATTTCTTCTAACGTTTCCAAACAATCAACAGCAAAACCAGGACAAACAACTTGAATCGATTTAGTCCCTTGTGCCGCTAATGCCTTTAGTGTTCCCTCAGTGTAAGGTTGGATCCACTGAGCTTTACCAAAGCGAGATTGAAACGTAGTTACAATCTGATCTTGAGATAACTCTAACTGCTCGGCAACTAAGCGTGACGTTTTAAAACATTCACAAGCATAAGGGTCACCTTTATCCCAGTTTCTTTGAGGTATACCATGAAACGACAGCATTAATTTTTCAGCTTTTCCATGCATATACCAATGATCTTTAACTTTATTCACTAAGGCTTTAACGTAATCTTCATTGTCATGATAGTGACTGATGAAACGAATATCAGGTATACGACGTTGTTGTTGATAATAATCACCAACCACATCAAAAATAGATGCTGTGGTAGTAGCAGAGTATTGTGGATACAAAGGAATGACTAATAACTTACTTAGTCCTTGTTGTTCAAAGGCTTTCAGTTTTTTAGCTATGTTATCGCTACCATAACGCATAGCGTAATCGACCATAATATTTTCATGATCAACAGCTAGTTTCAGCCCTACTTTCTCAGCTAAATTTTTGGTATTGATTAATAATGGTGAGCCCTCTTTTTGCCAAATAGATTGATAAGCCGCTGCTGAGCGTTTACTGCGAAACGGTAAAATAATTAAATTTAAAATAAACCACCAAATTATTTTAGGTATTTCTACTACGCGAGAGTCCGACAAGAACTCTTTCAAATATACCCTTACAGCTGAAGCGGTTGGTTCAGTCGGAGTGCCTAGATTAACTAACAATACGCCAATTTTTTGAGGCTTTTTATGATCAAAGTGAGTGTTGTCTGGTGTTTTCATAAAATTACATTCAATACCTAAGTTTACGCTTATAACTATTAAATAAGCGGTCTATTTGTTTCAGTTATATCAATACTTGCCGATAATAAAGATATTCCTTTTAATCCACCAGAGTTTTATATGAAACATCATATTTTGCTATTGATGATCAGTTTAAGTAACACTGCTACTTTTGCCGCATCGGTGGACCATACACCACCTATCGATTTATCTGAGCTACAAGCAATTGACATTAAACATTATGTGCAAGACAGAGAGATCAATGTATTAACGTTAGATGAGTCAGAATATTTAACCTTAATGAAAGAAGAAACAACCGGCTTTCCTCGAGGAATAGCTTTTATCGTACCTGAAATTAATCAATCCATTATTCAACAGCCTGCAATAAAGATGTTGTATGACAACTTAACGGAATACGGTTGGCGCAGTTTGTTACTTACAATGCCAAATATAGAGCAAACAAATGGGAGTTTTAATAATGTACAGAAAACAGATAATCAAAGTGCATCAAGTGCGTCTGAAAACGACCAACAGCAAGAGGCAGATTCAAGCCTTCAATCAAACACAGGATCAAACTCTAGTTCAGAGAATGATAGTGAAACAGTTAGAGAACCTAACCTTAGGTTAAAGGCGTATCATCAAGACGATATTTTCTCCAGCAAAACAAATGCAGAAATTGAAGAGCAAATTCTAAAACGAGTTGAGTCGGCCTGGCAATATGCCGAACAATTTCCAGGCTACTTTATTTTCATTTGTCAGGGCAAAAGTTGTGCTTGGCTAACGAGTTTATTTCAACAACAGAAATTAATGCAGCCAGATGCACTGATCATGTTAAGTGCACATATGCCACAACAAGATTTAAACGATCAGTTTGCTCAGCAATTAAGTGAAACTGAATTTCCTGTGTTGGAGTTATTTAAACAAATAGATAATCGATGGGTTTCAAGCTCAATTCAATATCGAAGAAAGCTTGCAAGAAAACACTACAAGACCGATTACCGACAACGAAAACTTAATAGTCATATCGCCTTTGGTAATAACAACATGCGTACCGTTAAAGAAATTTACGGGTTTCTCACTGCTGTTGGCATGTAAGCGGTTAAAAACCTCGTTCTTTTTTAATGAGTTCGTAAGCAGATTGTATATCTTGAGTTTTCTGTTTTGCCACTTCCATCATTTCTGGTGGTAAGCCTTTGGATACTAATTTATCTGGATGGTTTTTCGACATTAAACGTTTATAAGCCCGCTTAATCTCTTGTACTGATTCTTTATCGGTTATACCCAACAAGGCATAAGCATCTAATATGCTTGGTGACTCTGAAGCCGAGTGATGATGATTTTGCTGACGGCCTTGTTGTTGACTTTGGTTATTATTACTGCCAGTACGGCGACGCTCGTAACGTCTATTTTTTTGCTGTTGATCTCTTTTATAATTTTGAAATCTAAGCTCAGCTTCCCAAATTACAATCAATTGCCCTAAATGTCGTTTGGTAAAACCTAGTTGGTTTGCAATGTTAAGCAAGAGTTCATATTCAGCAGGCTCTAATATTGAATCTGAATAAGCCGTTTGAATTTGAATCTCAATAAAAAACTGACATAAATCTTGGCGTTTACCAAAGTACTGTTTAAACAAATTAATTTTTTTCTTAATTGGAAAGCCTAAGGACTTCCCTTCATTAAACGCCTCTTTTGCTTCATTAACTTGTTCACCAGATAAATGCATTTGAGTCATAAACTCATTCGCGGTTTGAATATCTTCAGCCGTAACATTACCACTGGCTTTGGCTACGTGTCCCATAACAGAAAAAGTAGTGTAGAAAAATATTGCTTGCTTAGAGTCGTCGCTCGTTAACCATTCTTGTACATTTTGTTTGTTGGTCAGGCGCTTTATTGCCGTATCAAACAAATGGCCAATATATAAACCAATTAGCGCTCCTATGATGTTTCTTAATAATAAGAAACCAAAAAATGCCCCTGCTATTTTCCCAGTCAAAACAACTCTCTTTGTTTACTTTAAAATAATCACATAAGTGAATATGGGTTCAAATTCGCAATTTTCAATTTGCGCTGGTAGAAAAGGTTAAAAAATACACCTTAAAAATCATTAAATTGTAGAGCGCGCGTAGTATAGCGCAAAAAAATCATATAGAATTCCAAGGTTGGGGATATCGTATATCATTATCATCCTTTCTTTATTTCTTATCTTTAAATTTTAGAGGTTAAATTGTCGTCTACCCTTTTAGCAAAAATATTGCCCAGACTAACCTTTGTTATTCGCTATTCTAGTTTTGCTGCAGCCTCATTTTTATTTTTAAGTTCTGCGGCTAAGGCTGAGCCTGCCTGTGCAGCACCGTCATTAAAATCGGAAAGAAATTCAGACTTTAATAATTTCACTTATAAACCCGATGAAGTGATAGTCACCAGTGAAAGTGCCGATTTACTGCAAGGAAAATACACCGAATTTAATGGTAATGTCACCATTTTTCAACAAAATCAAACCATTAAAGCTGATAATGCTATTTATGATGAAGTCTCCAGTCAATTTTCAGCCACTGGTAATATAGAATTAATATCGGATGCAGCCAAAGTGTCCGGTTTATCTGTTTTTTTAGACGAAGCAAACCAAGACCTAGAGCTGTTAGGAACTAAATATCAATTTGGTTTCAATGCAGGTAGAGGTGAAGCGGAAGTATTTTCAGTTACAAATAGCAATAAGCTCAAACTAGAAGGCGCAACCTTCACCACTTGCCCTGGAGATGACCCAAGCTGGTTATTTTCAGCTGACCGTATTCAAATAGATCAAGATAAAGGATGGGGCGAAGCTTGGAATACAGTATTTAAAATTGCTGACATCCCCGTTATTTATGTGCCATATGTCACCTTTCCTATATCAGATAAAAGAAAGAGCGGTTTATTATTTCCAGAGCTAGGTAACTCCACACGTTATGGAACTTATATAGCGCAACCTATTTATTTCAATTTAGCTGAAAACTACGACTTTACTCTAACACCTAAATATATGTCTGAGCGTGGGTTATTATTACAATCCAACTTCCGTCATTTATCGCAAAACTCTGCCAATATTTTACAAATGGAGTATTTAAATGAAGATAAAGATGATGTTGAGTTGGGCGAGAGACATTTAGCTTATTGGCAGCATGAGTCCAATTGGCAAGAAAGATGGAATGTTCAATTACAGTGGACAGATTTGAGTGATGACAATTACATCAGTGATTTCAGTAGTGATTATCATCATCAATCTGATACCAATTTAAATAACTTCGCCATGCTCACTTATTATGGTGAGGATATAGATATTTCTTGGTTGTCACAGAATATGTATGAACTTGGCCCACACACACCTTCATACGACTTGCCAATTCAAATGACAATTGACTGGAACGCGAATTCAGTCGGCGACTCTCTACAGTTTTTAGTTAATAGCCAATATAGTTTATTTCAAAATGAGTACAAAGATGTAAATGAAGTTCAGCGACTTCACTTTGCGCCAGAACTTACATACCAATTAAATACTCCGGCATTTCAGCTATTAGCTAGTACCAGCTACCTATCTACTTATTACAATCAAAAAAATAGAATTCTAGATGAAGAACAAGAAATAAGTCGAAATTTAGCAAAAGCACGTATCCTGGCAGGCTTAACATTTGAAAAACAAACCACGTATTTTAAACAAGATGTACGTCAAACTTTAGAGCCTAAAATTCAATACTTATATGTAGAAGATGTTGATCAATCAGGTATTGGCTTATATGACTCGCAGTTATTAAAAGAAGATTATTTCTCTTTATTCAGGGATAATAACTATTCAGGCATCGATAATATTTCAGCCGCAAACCAAATAACCATCGGATTCAGTACCAGCATATACAATAACGTTAATAAAGAGTTATTTCGATTTGGTCTTGGTAAAATATATAAATTAAATAATGATGTCAGTGGAACTAATGATGAGTTAGTGAACTCAAAGCAAGCGGTTGCCCTTGAATGGTTTGGACAACTTACTGACAATTGGCAATTAGATGGTGGTATCTTATACAACCAAGAATCTAAAGAAGTTGAAACTGGCTTTGTGTCACTGGATTATTGGTTAGCAAAAGATAAGAACTTTCAATTTAACCATAGATATGCGACTGATGTTGCTGGCATAAAAATAAATCAGGCCGGTATTTTTGCCAGTTATCAGATTAATCCAACATGGGCAGTTGCAGCAAGTTACCACCAGGACTTAGAATCTAATGTCAATATGGATGCATTAATTGGCTTTGAATACCGTTCTTGTTGTTGGAGTATACAATTAGCTGCCAAACGACAGATTGTCGTCGATTTAAATGACGCCCAAATCGATTCTAATGTTGATGTCGAATATGACAATGGTATTAGTTTCAATTTTAAAATTAGTGGATTAGGTGGCGATTTATCGTCAAGCATTGCAAATTTATTCTCAGAAAGTATTTTTGCTTACCGTCGACCTTATTTAATTACAAATTAAAAAATAAAAGAGAAGAATAATGATAAACAAATCAATTATAAGTTTAACTTTATTGTGTAGTCTGTTTGTCTCAGCCGCAATACAAGCTGAACCAAAAGAAATTGACCATGTTACTGTAATTGTCAATGACGGCGTTATATTAGAGAGTGAAATCCAGGCAATTATCTCTGAAGTTAAAAAATCGGCTTCACAAAATAATCAATCCCTTCCTTCTGATAAAGCGCTTCGAGCACAAGCTATTGACCGTTTAATTATAAACAGTGTTCAAGTTCAAATGGCAGATAATATGGGGATACAAATAAGTGATGCTCACCTTGATTCTGTATTACAAAATATAGCTCAAGGTCAAAACATGTCAGTTGAACAAGTTCGCTTAGAGGTAGTAAAAAGTGGTGAAAGTTATGAACGTTATAGAGAGAAACTAAGAGAAGAAGTCGCTCTTAATGAAGTGCGCCGTGGAAATGTACATAGACGTGTTAATATCTCGCTACAAGAAATAAATACACTTATTACCCTAATGGACGAAAACTCTAGTAAAGAAGAGTATCAAATCGGTCATATATTAGTGTCAGTGCCAAATAAAGCAGCGCAATCTGAAGTCGATGCAAAAAAAGATATAGCTGATAAAGTAGTTAAATTACTGAAAGACGGCAGTGACTTCAAAAAAATCGCAATAGCATCATCCTCTGGTGCAAAAGCATTGGAAGGCGGTGATTGGGGTTATATGGGTATTAACGAAATGCCTTCACTATTTTCAGAAAGCGTACGCGGTAAAAAAGCAGGCTCGTTAATTGGACCTCTTCGTTCAGGCGCGGGTTTTCACATAGTAAAAGTATTAGATGTTAGAGGTCGTCAAACGGTTGAAGTTAAAGAAGTATTAGCTCGTCATATCTTAATTAAACCATCTATTATTTTAAGTGAAGAAAAAGCAAAAAGTATGCTAAATAAATTCTTAGCAGAAGTAGCCGATGGGTCGGCCGATTTTGGCAAGTTAGCCAAGAAACATTCTGAAGATCCAGGGTCTGCATTAAAAAATGGTGAATTAGGTTGGGCAAATCCTGATATTTACGCACCGAAATTTAAAGAACAATTAGCTGATTTAAAAGTTGGTGAATACAGTAAACCATTTCGCTCTCAATTTGGTTGGCACGTTGTGCAACTAATGGAAGAAAGAACCGCTGATGCAACAGAGAAGAGCAAACAAGATCAAGCGTATCAAATTTTATATAAACGTAAATTTGCTGAAGAAACTGAAAATTGGTTAAGAGAAATCCGTGACCAAGCTTATATTGAGGTAATTGCTGAATAATATGCTTAGTAAAATAGCAATAACTCCGGGTGAACCAGGCGGTATTGGCCCAGATATCACAATACAAGTTGCTCAACTAGAATGGGATGCTCAGCTTATCATTATTGCCGACAAAAGCATGATGTTAGACCGAGCTAAAACATTAAACTTGCCATTAATTTTAGTTGATTTTGACGACACTAAACCGTCAGTTCAGCATGTGCCTGGGCAACTCTTCATTATTGATGTATCAATGGCTGAGCCTGCTAAAGCCGGTCAATTGAATGAAGCTAATGGTCGATATGTAGTGGAGACTTTAACCGTTGCCAGCCAAGGTAACTTAGACGATGTCTACGACGCTATTGTTACAGGCCCGGTACAAAAAGGAATTATCAATCAAGCGGGTATTCCTTTTAGTGGCCATACTGAGTTTTTTGCAGGACATTCAAATACCTCTGATGTGGTTATGTTATTAGCCACTGATGGTCTAAGAGTGGCATTAGTGACTACTCACATTCCTTTACAATATGTATCAAAAGCCATAACACCTGAACGTTTACACAAGGTGATCAGTATTTTACATAGTGAATTACAAGTGAAGTTTGGTATTAAAAATCCAGCTATCTTTGTTTGTGGATTAAATCCACATGCTGGTGAAGGTGGACATTTAGGCCGTGAAGAAATAGAAGTTATAGAGCCTACTTTAGATGTATTAAGAGCTGAAGGGATTAATTTAATTGGCCCCTTACCTGCCGACACTTTATTCCAGGAAAAGTATTTACAAGATGCTGATGCCGTATTAGCTATGTATCACGATCAAGGTTTACCGGTATTAAAATATAAAGGTTTTGGTAATGCCGTTAACATCACTTTAGGCTTACCTTATATAAGAACGTCTGTTGATCATGGTACCGCGCTAGATTTAGCAGGAACCGGTAACGCAGATATTGGCAGTATGAAAGTTGCCATTACCCATGCTATTAAAATGGCAAAAGAAAAATTAACGAGAGCCCCTAAATGAGCAAACATAGACCATCAAAAAAAGTCACCAATGCAAAAAAGGGGATCCATCAAGGACATAAAGCTAAAAAACGTTTTGGCCAAAACTTTTTAAATGATCCAGATATTATTGACCGAATCGTTCGCGCGATTTCACCTAAAGTTGGTGATAACCTTTTAGAAATCGGTCCAGGCTTAGGGGCTATTACAGAACCTGTTGCAGAATTAACTGACAAACTAAATGTGGTTGAACTCGACAGAGATCTAGCTGACAGACTTAAAACACACCCTTTTTACGGTAGTAAATTAAACATATATCAAGGTGATGCATTACAGTTTGATTTTAGTGAAATAATAAAACCGGGTGAGAAGTTTAAGATATTTGGTAACTTACCATATAACATTTCAACGCCATTGTTATTCCATCTTTATAACTACCTAGACTGCATTGAAAACATGCATTTTATGTTACAAAAAGAAGTGGTTAATCGTATGTGTGCAGCGCCAAATTGTAAAGCATTTGGCCGCCTTAGTGTGATGACGCAGTATTACTGTAAAACAATTCCAGTGGCTGACGTACCGCCAAGTGCATTTGTGCCACCACCGAAGGTTGATTCAGCGGTAATACGTTTAATACCAAAACCACATGCTGAACGCAATCAAGTTAACCCGGCGACGCTTAATACCGTCTGTTTGGAAGCTTTTAACCAACGTAGAAAAACATTACGTAATAGTTTAAGCAACATAGTGAGCCAGGATGTATTAGCTGAATTAGGCGTTGATGCTAATTTACGCGCTGAAAACCTGACATTAAATCAGTTTATAGAAATTGCTCAATGGCTAGATAAAAATAAAGAAGAACAGAGCAATAATGACGATTAATATTAGCGTTCAAACTAAGCATATTGAAGAACAATCCGATGAAGAAAATCATCGGTTTGTATTTGCATATACTGTCACCATTGCCAATGACGGCGACAGCGACTCAAAATTACTTAATCGGTATTGGTTGATCACTGATGCCAATGGTAAAAAAATTGAAGTTCAAGGTGCTGGAGTTGTAGGTGAGCAACCAGTTATTAAACCAGGTCAAAGTTACACTTATACAAGTGGTTGTATTATTGAAACACCGGTTGGCACAATGGAAGGATATTATGAAATGTTAGACAATGCTCAAAACAAGCATAAAGCCTCTATCCCTGTGTTTCGCCTTTGTGTTCCGAACATAGTCCACTAAGTTAACTGGACTACGAAGCTAAATGGCAGATTATTTTGTTGGCGATTTACAAGGTTGTTTTGATGGTCTGCAGCAAGCGTTAGCTGAAGTAGAGTTCAACTCTAGCAAAGACACCCTTTGGTTAACTGGCGACCTGATTGCTCGTGGTGAGCAATCATTGCAAACACTTGAATTTTTATATAAAAATCAAGATTCTGTAAAAACAGTACTCGGCAACCATGACTTACACTTTTTATCTGTTGCCAATAAAATAAAAAAAGAAAACCCAAAAGATTTATTAACTCCCCTATTACAAAGCCCTAAACTAACTCGTTATATTGATTGGCTTAGGTTACAGCCTTTGGTGTTAGCTTTACCCGATAACTCGGGATTTATGAGTCACGCAGGCTTAGCTCCGCACTGGCAAGCAGAAGACGCTGTATATTGGTCTGAACAAGTACAATCCATTTTAATGGCAAAAGACTACACCGACTTCCTGCCTTCTATGTATGGAAAAAAGCCGACCAAATGGCATCAAGACTTATCTGAACTCGACAAAATAAAATACGCAATAAATGCATTAACCAGAATGCGTTACTGTTCATTGGATGGTGAGTTAGAATTCGACAGCAAGTGTGCACCGCAGGATTTAGCCGACAAAAACCTCCAACCTTGGTTTGAATACGATAAGCAAAGATTTATACAAAACAAATGGATATTTGGCCATTGGGCTTCATTAATGGGTGAAACCAAAAATAAAAACATTCTTGCGTTAGATACGGGTTATGTTTGGGGGCAATATTTAACTATCTATGAATTAAAAAAGGATAGTTATATAAAAATTCGAGCAATTGATAAATAATGAACCATTATTAGTCTAACAAGTTTCGTCATCTACCCACAAAACTTGGTTGTCTGTCCACAAAAGCCAGTTGTCTAACCACAAAAGCGTAATTACATGATAGAATTTACAATTATCGCTAAATTAATTTAAGTTATTGCCGATAGCTTTTAGAGAAATAAAAAAACTTATAATGTTTTCAAAATATTGGAGCTAGTATGAACTTAACCATTGCTATGAGAGTAATTGGCGGATTTGCAATCACGTCCACCTTGTTGTTATTCCTTGGCATTAACTCAGTCTCTGTTTTAAACGGGATATCCGAGTCAACAACTCAAGTTAATCAAGTTTCTGTTCCAGCATTGGATGCCAGCGCTAAACTTCAACAAAACTTCCTGCAAATGAGTAAAACGGCATTATTAGAATACTATGCAACCGACTTTCAAATTATAGAAGAGTCAATTGCTAAATTTGAAACTCAATCATCCGAGTTTGATACCGACTTTGCTCTTTTAACTGAAATCGTTTCCCAGGACGAACTGCTTCTTCAAGCTTTACCTAGAGTAAAGAACAGCTACGACGCATTTAAAGAAAAAGCTGACTTGTTATCTCACTCTAAAGAAAGAACGCTAAAACTAGCAGACGCGATTGCCACTACATTTGATGATACTGAAATGGCTGCTGATGATGCATCAGTTTACTTATTAGATTTTATTGATTTAAATAATTTGAGCGTCACAAAACCTGCTGCACGAGAATTAGCCGCAAAAATAGAAAGCAGCATGGTTAGTGTTATCAGTGCCGTTACTGATATTAAAAAAGAAAATAAGAAATTAACCGTTGCAGTCATCATTAAAGAATTAGCTTATACCCAAGACAGTATCAATGAGTCTCTGGCAGAACTAATCACTGTAGTTGGCAATTCAGATGTTGAAGGCTTTGATGATGTTGTAGAACAGGTTGGCATTCTAAACGACCTGTTAACCAATGAAGTCTCAATACAAAAACTAAAAGTAGACTGGATAAATCAACGAGAAACAACAAACCGCTTATTAGAAGAAACCAATTTAGAGATTAGTAACGGTTTAGCTGCGCTAGAGAGCTTAGCTAAAGTGGTTAAAGAACAGTTAGCTATTATGAAAACGGAGCTAAGTGAAGACGTTAGTGACGGTGTAATGAGCAACTGGTTTGTTATGGTGATCTCTATCATCTTATCTGTATTTATCGCATTTATTACGGTTATTCGAGTTACTCGCCCTCTAGCTGAAGTGAATCGTGTACTAACTATAGTATCTACTGGTGATTTAACGACTAAGTTAGATGATTCAGGTACAGATGAGTTTGGCATTTTAGCTAAAAATTGTAACTTATTAATTGAAAATCTGCGTAACCTAATTAACGGTATCGTTAACCGCTCAAATCAATTAGCTACCGCTGCAGAAGAAACCTCTATGGTCGTTAAAGAATCGACTATTGCGATAAACGATCAACGTTCACAAGTTGAGCAAGCAGCAACAGCGACTTCAGAAATGGCCAGTACCTCTGAGTCAGTAATGGAAAGAGCAAACGAAGCTTTATCTGACATAAAACATGCAGATGAAGAAGCTGAAAAAGTTAAACTGATTTCAAATACCAATAAAGAAACAATCCTGCGCTTAGCGAGTGAGATTGAACAAGCATCTGGTGTAATAAACGAAGTAAATCAACACAGTGCCGCTATAGGCGGAATACTAGACGTTATTCGTGGCGTAGCTGACCAAACTAACTTATTAGCATTAAATGCCGCTATTGAAGCTGCACGAGCTGGTGAGCATGGTCGAGGTTTTGCCGTTGTTGCCGATGAAGTTCGTACTCTAGCAAGTAAAACGCAGCAGTCTACTGAAGAAATTCAAAGCATGATTGAACAATTACAAAATGGTTCAACATCAGCGGTTGCCGTTATGAACAACAGTAAAGAGCAAGCTGAAAGATGTGTTGAACAATCAGAGCAAGCAACGGTTGCTTTAGATGGGATTACCGATTCAGTACATCAAGCTAATGATATGAGTGAACAAATCGTATCTGCAGCAAGAGAACAAAATCAAGTAAGCTCAGAGATAAGTGAACGTTTAGAGTCGATTGTAACTATTGCAGAACAAACTGCATTAGGTGCTGAACAAACGGAACTATCTTCTCAAGAAGTGGCTAAACTGGCAGAAGAGTTACGCCAGTCTGTAGACCAATTTAGATTGTAACCTTTATTTAGGTTTATTTTATCTTGTTAAAAAACGCCAATTTATATTGGCGTTTTTTTATTGCCTTAAAACATTTCATTTTGATTTTGTGTTCTGTATTTCCCAATAAAAAGCACACAAAATTCAAGCTGTATCTCTTTATAATGCTTTAAGGAGCATTTCTCTGTTCTGGGCTGACGTTAAAGTCTTTAACCATAGTGTGTGGATTTACGGCGGCTCTATGATTGCTTGTCGCTTGAGCCCACCATTCTAGCTGACTAAACGTTCGTCCGAAGTAACCAAACCAGGATGCTTGATCTTCTCCCTCTTGTACTAAACCATCTTCTGTAAACACATCTTGTGCTTTAGGTACGTGGATCATGGCAGATACCGACAAACAACCTAGCTCGGATAGGAAGGTTCTCATATTAACCGCAGCACGCATTCCTCCCCACTGTCCGGCTGAGTAAGTCACGATTGCACTTGGTTTGTAAGAAAATAAAGAACTGCCAAAGTGATTTAGTAAATTGGTTAAAGCCGGACTCATACAATGATTATATTCAGGACTGATCATGACAAAACCATCAGCGGCTTCTATTTTTTCAGCTAATACGTCTAGTGCCTCTGGCGCTTGCCCTTTTGCGTAGGCAAACTGTGGCTTGAATACCGCTTCCAATGGATAGTCTAACGCGTCGATTAATTCGAATTCATGTTCAGGAAATTGACTGTTTAAACAGGCAATAGAGGCTTTTGATACTCGTACGCCAAGTCGAGCAGGTCTCGGTGGTGTGCTGTTTCTTACGGTACCTAAGAAAATAAGAAATTTCATATATAAACTCCATTGGATAAATTACGATATTAAGCTGGTCGTTTTTTTGGGTTTCAGATCTAAGCTAACTAACAAGCTTACTCACTAAGATCTCAGCCATTATTCCAAGGCCCAATAAAACTAACGCACACATGATACCAATATTAAAATGAACAAATATTGAGCTGCGTTAAGAAAACATAACATAATTTTTTGCAAAGATGATTTTGTGAGTTTATTTTTAGGTGGGATGAATTAAATGAATTGCTGGTTTGTATGAGGGACTAAATGTTTGGTTTAACCAATTCAATGATTAAACCAAACGAAACTTTACTGATGGTTATAGCTAAAATCAGAGCAATTAAAGTAACTTTTCAATTGTTCCCACTAGTTTTTGTGGTTTAGTGGTTGAGCCAAAACGTTTAACGACTTCCCCCTGCTTGCTCACTAAAAACTTAGTGAAATTCCATTTGATTTTTTTACTACCTAAAAAGCCAGGTTTTTGTTGCTTTAAGTAAGTGTAAATTGGATGTTCATTTTCACCATTAACATCAATTTTTTCAAACATCTGGAAATCAACGCCGTAGTTAATTTGACAAAATTCAGTTATTTCGTCAGAGCTGCCCTTCTCTTGCTCACCAAACTGGTTGCAAGGGAATCCAAGAATAACGAAACCTTGATCTTTATACTTGGTATACAAGTCCTGTAAGCCTTCATACTGGTATGTGAAACCACATTTACTTGCTGTATTAACAATAAGCACAACTTTGTCTTTGTATTCAGACATATTGATAACTTGCCCTTGTAGGCTAGTTGCACTTAACGTGTAAAAATCACTCATTATTTATCCTTAATCTTTGATCTCTTTAATAAGTCTGAGAATAACGCTTAAATTTGATCAATGATAATTAATTTTTATTTGAAATTATAATATGAGGCTTTAATTTCAAATCGTAGAAAATTGGCAAAAAAAAGCTGGGAAATAGTATTAATCCCCAGCGAGCATTCATTATTGTTTATATCAACTAGATGTTAATTAAACGACAAACCTAATGATTTTAACCTTGCAGTGCGTCGGCTAATTGCGTCAGTCTCAGACTGTACCGTCTCAGCTTGATTTAAGTTATCCTGTGAAGCGTCACTTATATTAACTATGTTTTTACTGATCTCCAATGACACCGCATTTTGCTCTTCTGCTGCCGTTGATATCTGCATAGTTAAGTCTGCGATATCAGTGATCGCATCATAAACCGCAGTAACGACACCTTGAGTTTCTTCGGTATCCGCGACACAAACCTCTGCAGCTTCTTTCCCTTTTGCCATGGTATCAGACCAAGCATGTAGTGTACTTTGAATCTCATTAATAGATTTATGGATTTGCTCGGTAGCACCGTGAGTACGACTAGATAACGCCCTAACTTCATCAGCAACGACCGAAAAGCCTCGACCATGTTCACCAGCTCGTGCGGCTTCAATGGCAGCGTTTAACGCAAGTAGGTTAGTTTGGTCAGCAATACCTTGAATTTCTTGCATGATAGTGCCAATTTTCTCAGCTTCTTCTGCTAATTCATGAGCTGATGTTGATGACTGAGCAACATCCTTTGCTAATGAAGAAACTTGAGTCATAGTTCTTGTCATCGACTCCGTCGCAGTTTCACAATCACTATGAGCTTGATGAACCTTTTCTGATGTACTCGTAGTATTTTGAGCAACTTCAGAGATAGTCGCGACCATTTCTTCAACTGCCGTAGAAACTTGATGTAATTCATGAGTTTGTTTTTCAACACCGACTTTGGCGTGACTAGACGCACTATTTAACTCTACGACACCATTTTCCATCACATTAGCAATATCCACGACGCGGCCTAATATAGTTCTAACTTTACCTTGTTGAACTTTAATATGAAAATCAGCAACACTATAAGATTTTGTGCCAGAAAACACCCAACGAGAAGCACTGTCATACTCGCTTTTTAATTGTTTGAAATAAGCTGGTGTTTTCACCAGTTCATCCGCATAAAATACAAACGGTAATATAGGTAACAAAAAGGCAAATAGGTTAGATACCAAGATGGTGCCAGCCAACGTTGCAGCACTAAATAACGTAAACAACACATGACGACTGTTTAACTGTGAATACCAACCTTCAATATTTTTACCTTGATTTAACGCTTTGTAAGCTTTTACTGCAGAGCTTTTATCTTTTTCACTTAGTTTAGCTCTAACCGACTGATAGCCAATTAATTGGCCATTCTCAAAGATTGGACAAACATAAGCATCAACCCAATAATAACGTCCGTCTTTACAACGATTTTTAACCGCTCCACGCCAGTTCTCACCATTTTGTAACTTTGCCCACATGTCTTTAAAAGCAGCCTTAGGCATGTCTGGATGGCGAACCATATTATGATTATTACCAACCAGTTCATCTAACTCATAACCAGCAACTCGGCAGAAGATACTATTTGCATAAGTGATCACGCCACGTAAATCTGTGGTTGAAACAAGTTCTTCACCCTCATTAAACGTTACTTCTTCATCTACAACTGACTGGTTCCGTTTAGACATATGGTTCTCTCTCGTAAATGCTATTCGTTTAATTTCTAAAAATTTCCACAGCGACAATGAAAATAAAAAATGACTGCGGATTATAGAGTATCTATCGGCAAATATGCATTTAACTTTATGATATAAATCAATAAATTTTTATTTATTAACGATATACCTGCACTACCCTGCTATGTGAGGTGTTTAAAAGTAATAAGAGCTTAGTTGAATAGGTAAAATCGCGTCAAGTTGTATACCATAGACACCTTTTTAAAGTGGGTTTATACTCTGCAATCTTTTTAGTAACCGCTTTAGTTGCAACTTATCATTGGGGAAATAATTAATGATTTCAGAAAAACACCAGCACTTAGTATTTGCTTTTTTTATGGCATTGTTAATGTCATGCCTGATGTCATTTGTGATCACCGTATTTAACATAGGGTTTGCAGATAACTTATTAAGTTTGTGGTTACAGGCTTGGAGCTTTGCTTTTGTTGTTGCCTTCCCTGCTGTTGTTACCGTGGCACCTTTAGTGAAAAAATTAACCGCCGCGGTTGTTAAAAAATAGAGTATTAATCTAATAGTTATTTTGAAATATAGGTGAGCCTAACGTTAACTTAATTAGGCTTTCTTATATAAACCCCTTTTTTAGCGGGAATATCATCTTCCAAACTAACTAACATCCACTGGTATTGGTTTTCGTTTACCCATTTCCATGTTTCAGTATAAATTTCAATTTCACCGTCCAATGTAATTGATTTATAAATAAACTCTAACGAACCATTTTCAACATTGCCAAAATACTCCAATAATTCAGGAGCTTTGCCCTTTTTCTGAAAAGTGGAAATACCTTTAATTGAGAAACTATCTGGCGAGTAATAAAAAAAACCCTCGCTTACGATATATTCGTTTCCAGCCTCAATCATGAAGTGTTTCATTTTAATCTGCGTACGACCTAAGCCCCACTCAAATACTTTGTAGCTGTCCGTTCCTAGCCACCATTTTCCGCCTATGACATTAGACATCAAATTCAAATGTACTTGTTCTTCCTGGGAGGTCTCTGAATGAATGTATGGGGAACTACAAAACAAGGTAATAGAAAGCAGTAAGCAGTAAATTTTTTTCATATTCATCCAAAATTATCTTTGAAGTAACAAACACTACGTTTGTCACTTCGAGGGATTTAGCATGATATAAAAGTATTCTACAAATACCATTTACGCAAATTTTAGCCTTGGTTATTAAATAACTTATCAAGCGGTAAGCTCGTTAACTTCTCCATTGTTTTTACCACATAAAACAAAATAGCAATTAGCATAATAAATGATGGTATCGCAATAATTGGATAACTCAGCATTGTCATTTCACCAAGTTCTTGATTAAATTCAACCGTACCCGTCGGGCTGGTTACTATCCATTTTGCTAACCAATAATTCATCGCAGCTGAAAAGACAAAAGTAATGGATAAGTAATGATTAGCACGGTTTATTTTGGACTTAAATTGAGCGGTATTATTAGATTTAGCCAGGGCGTCATAAATAAGGTTTAAATTAAATATCATCGGGTTTAATAACATTTTAGCAATGATTGGTTTATTGCTAAATCCAGATAAGAACACAACAAAACCAATTGCAGAAGGGATTGCAGCTTCTTTAACAGCCAACCATTGTACGTCAAGTTCAAATAAGCCTATGCCACCAGTTAACAAGGTACTTAAGAAACCTAACAAGGAGATAAAGTTAAATGACTTATTTTTTATTAAGTCATAGAGCCCGTAAACAAATGGAAATAATAAAGCGAGTACTAACGCGTTAACGCTTCCTAAAGACTCATTATCCGATAACTTCATTAATATTAACGAAGGAACAACAACATTTATGATCAGTTCTAGGAAGACATTAGGTTTACGCTGTGGATCGGTTTGGGTCATATTACTCTCTAATTATATTAATATGGCAACGGCAACCAATCGCCATAGTGTTACCAGTCATTTTGCTTATTTACGTTAACTTAAAATAATGAAATCATTAACTGATCAATAAGGTTAATGAATTTACTCTGCTAAACAGTTTCGCCCTGATTTTTTAGCACGATATAAAGCTTCGTCTGCTTGTTTCATTACTTCGTCAAACTCTTTTAACTCGCCTTCTCTTTCTGCCACACCAATGCTGACACTGACATGAACCGTTTTACTGCGGCTTTGAGCTTTAGAACGCTGTGCTTTACCGGTTTTACGATTGTCTGGACGGTCGTTATTATCACGTATTGTCATAGCGTAACTCGCAATCGCTTCACGAACTTGCTCTAGGTAAGGGATAGCGTAGTGAACAGACTTGTTCGGAAATACAATCGTAAACTCTTCACCGCCGTAACGATAAGCTTTACCACCGCCTTTAACATCATCAATTTTACTTGCCACTAATCTCAACACTTGGTCGCCGACATCATGCCCGTACGTATCATTAAACTTTTTAAAATGATCTATATCTAGCATAGCAACAGTATATTTTTTACCTAACGAAAGAGACGATTGTAATAATGCTCGTCGTGCTGACAACCCGGTTAGTTCATCCGAGAATGCCATTTGATAAGAGTCGGTTAATACACCTTGAATGAGTAACAAGCCAAATACGGAGAACGCCACTAAATGCGTAAGTACAGCAGCATCAATGAGTCGGAAGTAAACAAGGAAAAAGGTAATAATCCAAATACTTAAAATGGATTTACTCGGACTAGAAATGTACTTTACCGCTAACATTAATAGAGCTAACACTGACAGGATCAATTCTATTTGTGTCATACCACCGAGCTTTAAGCCGGTAACTAATTCGGTATTTAATAATTCATGTAAGGTAATTGAATGATTGAAGCGGTAATTGGCCATAATGATGGCTAAGATAATCACGGCTCTGAAAAAGCCATGACGACCAAAAATGGTTTTATTTTGATCAAAACTAAAGCACACCAAAATCAACAACTGACTTAAAAACCACAATGATGGGCTAAACTTCAAATACTTAAAATGTTCAATCTCAACAAATAGCGCCCAGCTTAATAACAAGAACAGTAATATATAAACAACTCGACTTTGTTTGAATTTAAGCGCTACCACAATGGCACCGATGAATAAAAACATAGGCGCTTGTTTTAACAGCGCTTGCCAAGGTCTTAAATCCAACATGCCATTTTGTATCACAAAAAACAGAGCGAATATTAAGATTACCGGTATATAAACCGCTTTAATAAAATTTGTGACTAAGTAATTCAATTATCAACCCTATCTGTTTTAGCACTATACCAACTACCCATTACAATATTTTTTCGGGCACCAGTAACTGAGGGTGAGTTTGCACTAATTAAATTAATACGACAATAGGCTAACCATGCAAAAGCCATTGCTTCCAGTGCATCACTGTTAATACCTAACTCATCAGTCGCTTGAATAGTATATAAAGGTAACTGTTTTTGTAGCTGTTCAATCAAAAATTGGTTATGAACACCACCACCACAAATAAATAATCGTTTGCTGTGCGTAAATGTTTTGATTTGATCTGCAGCGCTTACGACCGTTAACTGTAGTAAGGTTCTTTGAATATCTTCGGCCAATAAATCTTGAGGTACAGGATTGTTACCCGTTATATCTGCAGCAACTTTAACTGCATATAGCTCAAGTTGTTTACTTAGCCAAGCAAGGTTAAATAACTCTTTACCTGTGCTCTTAGGCCAAGGCAACGAAAAATAACGGTCTGCCAACATGATGTCTAACAAAGTTTGATTAACAACACCTGATGCGGCCCACAAGCCTTGGCTGTCATATGATTTCCCAGTGTGTTTTTCACACCAAGTATCTAATAAAGTATTAGCAGGTCCAGTATCGTAACCAATCACGTCTGCATTTGGGTTTAATACCGTTATATTAGCAATCCCACCTAAATTAAGCAGTATGCAAGCTTCACTTTCATCATCTAACGGTTGGTCTATCTCTGTATTAGATTTTTGCGTAAAAAGAGCTTGATGAAATGCAGGAACTAAAGGAGCCCCTTGGCCACCAACAGCAACATCCATATTTCTAAAGTCACTAACCACATCAATACCGGTTAATTGAGCCAGTAAATTAGCATCCGTTATTTGCATACTGAAGGGAAATTCATCGTTCGGTTGATGACGTATAGTTAAACCGTGGCTACCAATGGCGACTATTTGTGACTTATCAATCTGTTGTTGGCTAATTAAGTCATTAACAGCATCTGCAAATAACTGAGCTAGCTGTATTCCAGTATGCCCTAATATCTGCATATTAACGTTTTGTTCAAAGGACAAATGTATGAGATTAGATTTGATTAATTTGGGTAAGGAGACACTATGAAACGCTACGAGTGAGATTTTATCGTAAGAGTTAATTGACTGTATTTCAACAATAGCAACGTCGATAGCATCTAAGCTAGTTCCCGACATTAAACCGACAAAATAACTCTTACTATTCATCGAACTCCATCTATCAACTTTTAATTAACGGATAGCTAGAAGTAGCTGTTTATTATGCTCTAACAAGCCTAAACGCTCTTCGGCAAAAGCAACAAACTGTGTTTTGTTTTTACCTTTCAATGGATTTGCTTTAGGTAAAGATACCGTGCGAGGATTACGATGAACGCCATTTACCAAAAATTCATAATGTAAATGAGGGCCGGCAGCTAAGCCAGTTGAACCGACTAAACCGATCACTTGTCCTTGCTTAACTTTTTGACCACGACGTACTTTACGCTTTGAGAAATGGATATATTTAGTTGTAATACCGCCGCCATGTTCGATAAACACATGATGACCGTTAAATCTGTCGTATCCTGCTTTTATAACTTTACCATCACCAGCCGCAAACACAGGAGTTCCCGTATTAGCTGCATAGTCCACACCTCTGTGCGCTTTCATTCTTTTTTGTACAGGGTGAAAACGTCTATTGCTAAAGTTAGAGCTTATATATTTAAAGTTTACTGGTGAGCGTAAAAAGGTTTTACGCATACTGTCACCATCTGGCGTGTAATAACGGCCATCGTCATAACGAACTGCGGTAAACTTTTCATCTTGATTAATAAATTCGGCAGCCACGATATCACCGTGACCAATAAATTCACCATCAATATAAATCTGTTCTACTAATGCAGAGAAGCTATCACCAGCTCTAATATCTAAAGCAAAATCGACGTCCCAGGCAAAAATATTTGCTAGGTTCATGATCATATTATCGTTTAAGCCAGAAGCAACGCCTGCATTCCAGAAGTTACTATCAATTTTACCTTCGTAGTAAACCGACTTTATCGTTCTAGACTTTTCTTCGAATGAAGATGAATATGATTTGTCTTCTGCTAATTTAGCAACAACGGTTGTTAATTGGTCTTGCTCATAACTTAATGAGACAACCTCTTTGTCTTTATTTAATTCAAATTCTAAAAACTTACCTGGGATCAAACGTGTAAAGGTTTTCGATGCATCGCCTGAGCTTGCAATCGCTAACATGGTTTTTTGAGGTTGTTTTATTCGAGTAAAGATAGTTGCTAATGAATCACCGCTGCGTATTTTAACTTTAAACAAATCGGTGAATTCAACTTCTGTGTTTACTTCGCTGAAATCTAAAGGCACTGGATAGTCTTGACCAACAGAGAGTGCTGCATAATTAGCAACAATGGCATTAGAGACGGTAACTGGGTTGCTCGTCATTCTTGATGCTTTAGCAGATTCACTAGGTAATGCGATCAACAAAGCCAATACCATAGATGCTATTAGGGCTGTTACTCTGTGTTGTTTTGGAAAATTGTCTACTAAATTTTTCATATCTCTTCTTGTAATAATTTATACAATTACTAAATCATTTGTATTCATTGAATACTACTTCAACGAGATTAGCATTCTGACTTTATAAATCCAAGCAGGAAAACCCCTAAACTACAGGAGTTTAGTACAAAAAAGTGCCTTACTGTACAACTATCCATCAAAAACTAGCCTGGTCGTCTGTGTCTTTTAATAAATCCACCAGCTTGTCTTTGTTGAGACAAGGTCATATTTTTTGATTTATTGTCTTCAAATGGGTTAGCACCCTCTCTGAATTCTATCTTAATTGGCGTACCCATTACGTCTAATGCCTTACGGTAATAGTTCATCAAGTAACGCTTGTACGAGTCAGGTAAATCTTTCACCTGATTACCATGGATTACAATTCTAGGAGGATTATAACCACCAGCATGAGCGTATTTTAATTTAACTCGACGACCACGGATCATAGGCGGTTGATGATCATCTTGTGCCATTTTCATGATACGTGTAACCATAGACGTTGAAATACGTTTGGTCGCTGAACGGTATGCTTCATCAATAGATTCAAACAAATGTCCTACGCCAGTACCATGTAAAGCCGAGATGAAATGTAAACGAGCAAAATCAATAAAGCCTAAACGTCTATCTAATTCACGCTTAACATCATTTTTAACATCTTGGTCTAATCCATCCCACTTATTAACCGCTATAACAATTGAACGTCCGGCATTAAGGGCAAAACCTAATAAACTCAAATCTTGATCTGAAATACCTTCCGTAGCATCCAACATCAATAATACAACATTGGCATCTTCAATTGCTTGCAGAGTTTTAACTACCGAGAACTTTTCAACAGTTTGGCGAATTCGGCCACGACGACGAACACCTGCAGTATCAATAATCACATAATCTTGATCATTACGAGACATAGGGATGTAGATTGAGTCTCGAGTGGTACCAGGCAAGTCATATACTACAACACGTTCTTCACCTAACATTCTGTTAGTTAACGTTGACTTACCAACATTAGGACGGCCAATTAAAGCAAATTTAATTGGCACATCGGCAAATGGGACATGCTCAGGTTCTTCAACCTCGATGATGTCACCATTTTCATCAAATTCTGGTTCTGCAATTTCGAAATCTATTTCAGCATCACCGTTTTCAATCGACAACGCCGCCATTTCTAATTCAAACTGCTCTGACAACTGTTCAATAACTGGCATTAATGCTTGGTCTAACAATAATGAAACACCACGACCATGTGCAGCAGCTATCTGATGAACTTCTCCCATTGCTAAATTGTAAAATTCAGCCGTTGTAGAGTCGCCATCTATACCGTCAACTTTATTTGCTACGATAAACGTGGTTTTATTTAATTTTCTTAAATGTTCCGCAATAGCATAATCTGATGCAGTAAGACCTTCACGAGCATCAACTAAAAACAACACAATATCAGCTTCATCAATGGCTAATAATGACTGTTCTGCCATTTCAACTTCAATGCCTTCTTCAGTACCATCGATACCACCAGTATCGACCACAATAAAATTGTGTTCGGCATGTGTTGCTTGTCCGTACTTTCTATCTCTAGTAAGTCCAGGAAAGTCCGCTACTAGCGCGTCTCTTGTACGTGTTAATCGATTAAAAAGAGTCGATTTGCCAACATTAGGACGACCAACTAAAGCAACCACAGGAAGCATGAATTCACCTCAAACATACACTCATATTTATAGAGTAATGTATTTAAATTTTACTAAAAGGCCTAAATATCAGATTTGATAGTTAGGTTGTTGCCACATCTTTCATATTGAAGCTGTGACATAAAAAAGGCTTTGGGTCTTTTATCAAAGACACAAAGCCTAAACTAAAGGGCTAATGTTTACGGTAGACGTAAAGCGCTAACTTTTCCATCACGCGTTTGTATAATCAACATATCACCAGCAACAACTGGTTGAGCGTATGCGCCCTCTTCGTCAAAGTTGAACCAGTTAACAAACCACCAAAAAACAGAACGGTCATAATCTGCGAATTTAAAACGCGAAACAATTTGCCCCGTAGTTTTATCAAAAAAGTGGAAGTAACCTTCATAATCACCAACAACGATTGTATCTTTATATACAACAGGTTGTGTTAAACGACGATTATACAATTCAGATGAAGTCCACTTTTCAATACCGCTAGCGGCATCAACCGCAATAACATTACCTTTTGCGTCAGTTAAGTATAGTACACCTGAATCCATAGCTAGATTGCGGTAAGACGAGTATTCACGTTTCCATAACACTCGACCAGACATCATATCTAAAGCAGCAAGGTTGCCATTATAAGCGATGCTATAAACAGTGGTGCCATTGATAACTGGCTTACTATCTGCGTCGATTAACTTCTCTAACTCTGTTGAACCTTGAACGGTACCAATAGCTTGTTCCCAAGCTGGAATACCACGTTCTAAAATTATAACTGATAATTTACCAGTTGCAGTACCAACAAGAACACCACCTCCTGCGATGGTTGGTGATGAAGTACCGCGTAAAGATAGAGCTGGTACATCCGTCGCTATTTGCCAGCGTATTTCACCAGTATCTGGGTGTAAAGCCGCAACATAACCTGCAGCTGTAGTAACTGCTATCCAGCCTTCACCAGCTGATGGGGCAGCAACAACTTCACCTTTAACTTCGGTACGCCATAACACTTCACCCGTTTCTTGTGACAAAGCTAGTACATCGCCGTTTTCAGTGCCTATGTATAAATTTTTATAAGCCGCGGTAATACCACCGCTTAATTTTTCAGGTTTTACCGTAGTAAAAGTTAATGCATCCCATAAAGTAGGAGGATTGACTCTTACATCAGTTGACCAAATTTCATCGCCACTGTTTTCGTCAAATGCAACAACTTCACCATCACGATTTGCAGCAAAAACAACGTTATCAATCGCCGCTGGCGTTAAATTTGAAAAGTAGTTATCAACACCAGCACCCGCAGTTTCACGCCAAACAAGTTCAACTTCTTTCGTTGAATTTAATGGTTTAATTTCTGCTATACGGAATTCTTCTTTTATTTCATTACTTTCACATCCGGCTAAACCGAATACTAATGCAAGTGTAATTGCCGTGAACTTAGCTTGTTTTAACATTCAACAGGGCCTTAAATTAGCTAGTTGTTTTTGAAGATAAAGCTAAATCATCTAACTTCATTTTAAGTAGGTTATTGCCTTCTAAGCCGTCATTGTCTGCTGCTAACTGATAAGACATACGAGCTTTATCTTTATCACCTTGAGCTAAATGTACATCACCCACCAATTCAGCAACACGTGCCACATAACCATCGCTGTTAATCGTACCTAATGTTTGTAAGGCAACATCATATTGTTCCAATTGAATTTGGATACGAGCAAGACGCAAAGAAACTAATTCTTTTAAACTCACAGAGTCTGTCAATGTTAAAGCCGATGTTAAGTTATTTGCAGCAACATCAAATTTGCCATCAGCAACCGCTTGTTTTGCAGCAAGCAACTGGACAAATACACCATAACCAGATTCACCATAGGTAGTGGTAAATGCTTTTAATTCTGTTTCTACCGACTCAGATGAAGCCGTATCAGCCTGGCTGACTTTTACAAACTCTTCGTACTGTACTGAAGCGGCTTCTTGTGTTGCAGCTTCTTTATCAACGTACCAATTCCAAGCGCCAAATCCGCCTAAACCTAGGACAACACCGACAACGATTTGACTACCGTTTTCTTTCCAAAAACTCTTTATTGCTTCAACTTGTTGTTCTTCAGTAGAATAAACTTCCATTATAACCTCTATATCTGTACTGCATCAGTTGGGATTGATTACCCTACCGATATCTATTTAAGCAAAGATCGTATTGATACGTTCTTCCAATTCTGACCAACTAACCACTTCTTGCTCTACATTTTCACGTAGGTATTTAAGTGTAATTTGCTGATTTGTAATTTCGTCGTCTCCCAAGATTAAGGCAATTGATGCTCCAACCTTGTCAGCTCTTTTCATTTGTTTCTTAAAGTTGCCACCACCACAGTGGTTAACAACTCTAACTTGCGGTGCAGCTTGTCTTAAAATTTCAGCTATTTCAACCGCTTTTATTTCTGCTTGTTCACCAGCTGCGACCATATAGACATCAGCCGTCGACGTTGGTTCCTTTAAAATTTCTAAGGTTTGCAATAATAAGACTAATCTTTCGATGCCCATAGCAAAACCAACGGCAGGTGTAGGCTTACCACCAAGTTGTTCAACTAAGCCGTCGTAACGACCACCCGCTAAAACGGTTCCTTGAGAACCTAAGCTAGTTGTAACCCATTCAAACACAGTTCTGTTGTAGTAATCTAATCCACGAACTAACCGTTCGTTTACTACATATTCAATCCCAGCAGCGTCTAAGCGTAAACGCAACTGTTTGAAATGCTCAACCGACTCATCATCTAAATAGTCAGACAATTTGGGCGCATTTTCTAATAAACTTTGCACATCTGGATTTTTACTATCTAAGATACGCAAAGGATTTGTTGTTAATCTACGTTTTGAATCTTCATCTAATTTGTCTTCATGTTGTGACAAATATTCAACTAATGCTGCACTGTAATCTGTACGCGACTCATTTGAACCTAATGAATTAATTTCTAAGGTTAAATGCTCAGAAATATTAAATGCTTTCCAAAGACGAGCTGATAATAAAATAACTTCCGCGTCCATATCTGGTCCTGCAAAGCCATAAGACTCAACACCAAACTGATGGAACTGACGATAACGACCTTTTTGAGGACGTTCATGGCGGAACATAGGTCCGGTATACCATAGGCGTTGTTGTTGATTATATAACAAAGCCCCTTGATTTGCGGCTCTAACGCAAACAGCTGTACCTTCAGGACGTAATGATAAAGAGTCACCATTACGGTCTTCAAATGTGTACATTTCTTTTTCAACAATGTCGGTTACTTCACCAACTGAACGTTTAAACAGATCGGTAAATTCGACGATAGGAAAGCGAATTTCTGAATATCCATAACTGGCGACAGTTTGACGGATAACCGATTCAACTTGCTGCCACTGGGCAGTTTCCGCTGGTAAACAGTCATTCATTCCACGAATTGCTTGAATTGGCTTAGACACTGATGATCCATTCTCTGGTTGAGTTAAAAATTAGCGGCGTATTATAGAGCTAATCAGCCTCAAGGTAAATTGATAACGCTAATTTGCTAAATAAAAATTTTAATGGTGTATGAATTTAGCGAGTAATTTACCGAAAACTAATCAACAACTGACTTTTCTCCACTTTATTTTTATACGAAACACACATAACCCTTGCGGTATTTAGCATAATAAGTATAAATAAAGTTTACGCCACCTGCGTATGAACAGAATGACTATTCTCAAACTTTTTACTTTGTTGGATATAACCAACATTGCAGAATATGAAAGGTAAACCGCTCCAAATGCCAACATTTGTAAAATGCCCAATCACCCATCTAACAGTAGGCCAATATGTTGCTGACATATCTCAGCAAGTAGGCCGTATAAAAGTATCTACCGCTGGTTGGATATCCAATAAATCAATCATTAGCGAGCTCGCGGCAAAAGGTGTGGTTGAAGTTATTGTTGATGTTGAAAAACAATTAAGTGACACCTTAAAGGCAACTCAACTGTCGGTTAAATCCGAGTTTCAAGATGTTCCGTTTGAAGATGAACTCCCTCGGGCTAAAAAAGTCGTCAATAAACTGTTAACCGACTTACAAAATGCGTTTAGCCAAATAAGAGATAAAGATATTTTTGACCTAAGTCACTTACATTTGGCAACGATGGCCTTTATTGCATCGGCCTACCGTAATCCGTCTGCCATATTATGTATTGTACGAGCCACTCAATTTGATGATTATCAATTAGGTCACGCGGTAAGAACTGCCGCCTATTATTGTAAGACCTTCAGGGTAATGCAGTGGCCTTCTGAGTCTATACAAAACTGGGTAGTCGGTGCTTTTTTACATGACATTGGTAAGTTGCATATGAAACAAAGTATTCAACAACCCCATTTATTGGACATCAGTGAATCGACAAGAGAAAAAGACAATTTTATAGTGCCTGCACACATAGAAGAAGGTGTGTCTATTGCCAAAGAAACGGGTGGCTTTGCAGAAGAAACCATTGAAGTGATTCAAATGCATCACGAACGGCTTGATGGCTCCGGCTATCCTACAGGCCAAGGCTTAACAGATATAAATGATGCCATGCGGATATTTACCATCATTGATGAATTAGACCGCTTGATGCATGTACCAGTCAAAGGAAAGTATTTAAACGCAATTGCGGCTTATCAAAAATTACTAAAAATGGAAAAGGAATTTGATTTTGAGTTTATACAACAAATAATAAAATCAATCGGCATTTACCCTCCTGGTTCATTGGTTATCTTAAAAAGTCGCAGAGTTGGAATTGTATTAGGCAACCATGGCTCTACGGTAAAACCAGATATTAAGCTTATTTATGACGACAGGCTCAGCCAACATATAAACGTCACAACCTTGTCATTAAGTAAAACGAAAGAAACCGACGAAATTGCAGATTTTTATGACACTAGCATGTTCCCAGATTTAGCTGAACGCTATTTATAATGTGTAAAATTAATTTTTATCAAAACAATATTTGATTGATTCATACCATTAGGTACAATAGGGGCTAATTATTATATTGTAAGCGAGAATTGTATGGCTAGTGGCAGAAAAAAATCATTTAAAGAAAGTGAAGCGCTAGTGGCTGCAATGGAAGTATTTTGGGCTAAAGGTTATGTTGGCGCATCTTTGTCCGATTTAACTCATAGCATGGGGATTAATAAACCCAGCATGTATAGTACTTTTGGCAATAAAGAAGCCTTGTTTATTCAAACGACTCAACTGTATATAAAAAATAGTGAACAGAGACATTCAGCGTTTTTGTTCGAAGAAAACCTCCCGCTAGCTCAGCGGATTAAAAATCACATGGCTTCTATAGTATTAACTCAATGTGAGACAGGCCATCCAAAAGGATGTTACTTAGTACTTTGCCAATCAGAATTAGTGGGTGGTGGGATCCCTGAAGCTGCAAGCGAAGTTTTGAACAAGGCAAGAGTAGATAGCCAAAAGCAATTAACTGAGTTTTTTCAAACTGATCCTGAGTCTATTAAATTAGGATTAAATAAATGTGCGGCACAAAGCGCGCTGTGTATTATTACCACGTTAAGAGGCACTGCGACTATGGCTCGTGCGGGCTCTAGTTATACCGAGCTTGAGTTTGTTATTGATAATAGCTTACGAGGTATTGGCTTACTTCCAAACAATGACCAAAATATTCATTAATGGCATTCATTTAAAAATAGATAGCTAAAATAGAGTAAAGAAAAGGACTTCATGGACACTTAGGCCCAGTGCAGATTATTTCAGTAGCCTTTATTTCATTGTCTTTATTTCAACATATCTCTTATGTCGCTCCTTCTATTTCGACATCTTTTATATTTTACATCGCTTTTTTTTAAATAATTCAATCATCAAATTACATTAAAACAAGGCGTTGAAAATTAATTAAGCGTTAACTGCGACTCTATTTAAATTTTTATTGTCATTCAGTGTTGACTTTTTATTACCGCTCGGTACAATATCGACAAATCATACCCATTGGTACAAAAAAGAGAGATATAAATGACTACTTTAACAATCCATACAATTGAATCAGCTCCAGAAGCAAGCAAACCATTATTAGAGCAATCTCTAAAAACAAATGGCATGTTACCAAACCTTCACGGTACGCTTGCTAGTTCACCAAATCTTTTTGAAGCATACCAAACACTACATAACTTATTTGCTAGCTCTTCATTCACAGCCGAAGAACTTACTGTTGTATGGCAAGGTATTAATGTTGAGCATGGTTGTACTTACTGTGTTCCAGCTCATACTGCAATTGCTCATTCGATGAAAGTTGATGCTGCGCTAATTGAAGCATTAAGAGATGAAAAGCCAATGCCTACGCCAAAATTACAAGCATTGTTAGATATGACATTAACGCTAGTACGTAATCGTGGCCATGTAACAGATGCTGAGCTAGAAAGCTTTTACGCTGCGGGTTACGGAGAACGTCAAGTGCTTGACATTATTCTTGGTATTTCACAAAAAGTGATCAGTAACTACACAAATCATGTTGCTAATACACCTGTAGATGCACCATTCCAACCATTTGCTTGGACAAAAAAAGCTAAGTAATAGCGGTTAAAAACAAAAGACGATGTACTTAGTACATCGTCTTTTTTTGTGCATAAATTTCATTAACCCGTTTTGCGCTAAAGCATTATCAATTAATTATATTCACTGAACAAAATCAACTAAAGCTAGCTGCCCTACTTTCCTATTGTTAAAGCGCCAAACAATCATATCTTGCCTAATCTCCAATAAAGTTAAACCAGACTGCAACTCTTGACCTTCATATAATACTTTATCGTTTATTTTTACCCAGCGTTCGCTAACATCAGAAGAAAAGATATGCATCTGATAAATAATATTCGGCAAAAGCGCGGTTTGATAAACCGTTAAATCGTCGAGTAATAATACATCACTACTCGATGACAAGTTCATTTCAAAGTTATCTTCAAAGGCTTCTGGTATTTCTGTCGCCTTTATTGCTTCAGCAAATGATGCTTTTAAAGTATTTGGTACGCCAGTTAAATCGACGTCATCAGTCACTTTCTGTGATGAAGCATCGGTTACTGCAGGTGTTTGTTTTGGAGTGTTAGTAACTTTTGAAACAACTTTACCTTCCGAGTTCACAGCCACTTCGATCGTTGGATCTGCTTTAGGCTGTTCTTCTTTTGTAATGACATCTAACTGATTAGCTTTTGGATTAGCTTTAGTATTAACCGCATCTTCTGTCAGCTTTGTAACAATAGGTGTTGGAGTATTAACCTCCGCATTATTCGACCACATAAAATTGCCATAAATATACCCAACTAATAAGCCGACAATTAATAATAAACTGGCAATAAAAATCCAAATAAACCAAGGTAAATGACTTTGTCCGTGACTGTTTTGCCCGTAACCAGAATGAGACCCAGCAAATTGCTGAGACTGATACGAACCGGATGTCGCCACCGTAGGTTGGCTAGTTAATAAATCAGAGTGCTTGGCTGTATTCTGTTGTGCGATCTGATTTTTATTTTCACTAACAACAGGCTTGTTCTGATTGTTTTTTAATAAGGCTTGGTATAACAAACTCATTTAATTCATTCCATTTTGATCGTTATCTAAAGCGGTTTTCTAAAGTGGTTAAGTAAAGCTAACGACTAAAGAGAACCACTAAAAAAGTAACCCGCTAACATTAGGCTAAACGTCATGACAACAAGTATGGCCGCAGCATAAATAGCTAACTTTTTATTCCTTTGAGGTCGAGCTTGCAATTGTCCTCCGAGTACTTCAGCTACGGCTTGTTTGGTGGTTTTATTATCCACAAAAAATTGACCTTTAGCATAAGCTCCCATTAACGCTCTATCCGCTAATAAGTTAATTAACCTAGGTGTGCCTTTCGCTTGCTGAAAAATAATCGTCATCGATTTTTTATCAAATAACGGACGACTGCCACCAACCGCAATAACTCTATGATTTATATATGCAAACGTTTCATCTTTGGTTAACGGCAATAAATGATACCTTGCGGTTATACGCTGCGCTAACTGTCTAAGTTCTCTAGTATTTAATTTTTCTTGTAACTCAGGTTGGCCAATTAAAATAATCTGCAGTAATTTTTTATCATTGGTTTCTAAGTTAGTAAATAAACGCAATTGTTCTAATGCTTGCGTGGATAAATGCTGCGCTTCATCAATCACCAGTAAACTCGACTTCCCTAGTTTGTCCTGTTCAATCAAGAAAAGTTGCAATGCATCTGATAAAACTTTGTGATCATCTTTATGCTCAACTGGGATTTCAAACGACTCACAAACGGTTTGTAACAATTGAATATTATTTAACGTGGGATTTAAAATATACGCGACGTTAAACGTGTCGGGTAAATCACCAAGAACAGCGCGACTAACCATGGTCTTTCCCGTGCCAACCTCACCGGTCAACATCACAAAACCACCACTACCACGTAAACCATAACGTAAGTAACCAATCGCTTCTTTATGACGGCTGCTCGGATACATCAAGTTAGGATTCGGCGCTATATTAAACGGTTCTTGTTTTAACTGAAAATACTCTAAGTACATTATGGTTACTTCAAATTAACAGGTTGTTGAATTATATTTAAGGCGATTCGCAGTAGTAGCGACTTTCGAATAATAACAGAATATACTAACGGTATAAGTAAAAGTTAGTTTAAGGTTTTTGAGTGCAAATATATCTAGTCGGTGGTGCAGTACGAGATTCGCTTTTGCAGTATCCCATAAAAGATAAAGACTACTTAGTGACGGGGGCCACAATCCAGCAAATGCTCGATTTAGGCTACCAACAAGTTGGCAGATCATTCCCTGTTTTTTTACATCCTGAGACTCATCAAGAATATGCGCTAGCACGCACCGAAAAAAAATCAGGTAGTGGTTACACAGGCTTTGTTTGTGACTTTTCTACCGACATTACCGTCGAGCAAGATTTATTACGTCGTGACTTAACTATTAATGCCATGGCGATGATTGAAGACAGCTCGACGGCAAAAAAAACCATCATTGACCCTTATAACGGCCAACAAGACTTAAACGATAGAATTTTGCGCCATGTATCAGACGCATTTAGTGAAGATCCGTTACGTGTTTTAAGAGTCGCTCGTTTTGCCGCTAGGTATCATCACTTAGGCTTTACCATAGCCGACGAAACACTTGCCTTAATGACACGTATATCTGAGTCGGGTGAGCTGTTAGCTTTAACGCCAGAGCGTGTGTGGCAAGAAATGGAGTCGTCATTGGCTGAGCGATCTGCCCATGTATTTTTTGAAGTATTACGTTCCGTTGGCGCTTTGGCAGTATTATTACCTGAGCTAAATTCTCTTTGGGGCGTACCTAATCCTCCCAAATGGCATCCAGAGATAGATACTGGCTTGCATACTATGATGGCGCTAAAACAAGCCTGTCTGTTAACTGATTCGGTGGAAATACGTTTTGCGGTTTTATGCCATGATTTTGGCAAAGGCTTAAGCCCTGTAGATAATTTACCTCATCATCATGGTCATGAAAAATCTGGCGTAGAATTAGTAAAACAAGTTTGTCAGCGCTTTAAGATACCAAATAACTTTAAAGACTTAGCATCTATAACCTGTGAGTTTCATAGTCATATACATAGGGTATTTAATTTAACGGCCGAACCAATCTTAAGCTTGTTCGATAAGGCCGATGCATGGCGAAAACCAGAACGTTTTAATCAGCTTTTACTCGCATGCAAAGCGGATTTAAAAGGTAGAACGGGGTTTGAAGATAAAGAATACCCACAAGGCCAATTTGTGGTTAAATTATTAGATACGGCAAATAAAGTTGCGGTGCAGGATGTTATTCAGTCTGGCTTTAATGGGCCTGATATTAGAGCCGAATTATCGCGAAGAAGAATTGAGAAAATACAAGAGTGTATTGATATATCTGTTGATATAAAACCAACAGAGCCTAATTAATGATCAGGCTCTGTTTTAATATGATACTGTAACTTATCTACTCTATCTAGGTTAGATAAAGAAGGCTATCAAAATGCCACCAAGAGCTAAGCGGTAGATCACAAATGGCATCATGCCAATCTTCTCGACTAAGATCAGGAAGTAGTGAATACAAGCATAAGCACTAATAAAAGATAACAAGGTCCCCAGTCCAATTGCCGTCCAATCAACTGGAATGATTTGCTGACTTAGCTCTATCGTTTTATATCCACCGGCTGCAAATATTAGTGGTATTGACAATAAAAATGAAAAACGCGCTGCGGCTTTAGCGGTTAAGCCTAAAATTAATCCAGCCGTTATTGTTATACCGCTGCGTGACGTACCTGGGATTAATGCCAATACTTGCGCAAAACCAATAACTAATACTTCCTTCACTGTTATTTCATATTCACCTTTGGTTTGTTTGGCATTTTTATCTGCCCACCAAAGTAATAAACCAAATAAAATAGTCGTGATTGAAATAACCGTTACATTTCTTAAGTTGCCTTCAATAAAGTCATTAAAGATTAAACCGGCTAATCCAGCAGGTATCGTCCCTAAGATAATCAACCAAGCCAGTTTACTTTCTGAGTCATGTTTACCAAATAACGAGGCAAACCAACTGACCGCCATACGGCCTACTTCTTTACGAAAGTACAATACAACGGCGAATAAACTCCCCGCATGCACAGCAACATCAAATGCTAAACCTTGGTCTTGCCAACCAAAAACGTGTGATGGCAAAATTAAATGCGCCGAACTTGAAATTGGCAAAAACTCAGTCAATCCCTGTAATATTGCCAACACGATAATTTCAATTAATCCCACAACACTTCCTTATTTAATTTTTATAATTATTAAGTCTCGTTTTTTAACCGAGTTTTAATACCGTTTAATGTGTTTTATTAGTACTTTTATTAATTCTTTTATTAATACAAAGGCTTAGTACGTTCGATAATGACACCAACACTTGCCGTGTTTGGAACCGCACCTAATTTACGTAGTGTGATCTTAACGCTACTTACTTGATAATCAGCAAGAATTAATTCAGCAACTTTTTCCGCAACCGTTTCTATTAATTCCGCTTGATTCTGCTTAGCTAGATTAACAACATCCTCTGCTACAACCGAATAATCAACGGTTTTAGATAAGTCATCTATTTGAGCTGCGGCTTTAATGTCAGTGCGCATTTCAATATCAAACTGTAATGTTTGCTCAATCTTCTTTTCCCAATCGTATACACCTATGACTGTGTCTACTTTTAACGCTTCTATAAAAACAATATCGTGGATCATTTATTATTCCTGAGTAAGATAGAATTGAGTTAACTATTCTGGTCGGATACCATTTAGCTCAGTAACTCGTTATAGTGATGCCTTAATTGAGGCGTAAATACCAAAAAGTATTTGGCACAATCACAAAGAACACGAATTCTATCCCAAAAAACTAAATTGAGAAACTGATGCCGGTAGACTTTTTGTTAGTATTAATTATTTCCTACGCAATAGGATCAATTAACTCTGCAATTATTTTTAGTAAAATACGCCATTTACCCGACCCTAGAACTGTGGGTTCTAACAATCCGGGGGCGACTAACGTATACCGTACTGCTGGTAAAATGACAGCCGTAGCTGTGTTATTGTTTGATGTATTAAAAGGAATTGTCGCAACTTGGGGGAGTTATTATATTGGTTTAACACCAATAGAAATTGGTTTTGCTGGACTGTTCTGTTGTCTGGGCCATATGTACCCAATATTTTTTGGTTTTAAAGGCGGAAAAGCGGTTGCCACGGGTTTTGGTTGTTTATTACCAGTTGGGCTGTCTTTAGGCATTAGCGTATTAGTTGTTTGGTATTTAGTGTTTAGAAAAACGGGGTATTCTTCTATTGCGGCAATCGTATCAGTTTCATTGTCGCCATTTGTCACCTTCTATATTGATGATAAATACGTCATCCCAGTGACTATGATTGCTTGTCTCATTATTTTACGACATATCCCTAATGTAATGCGCCTCATTAATGGTACCGAACCAAAAACGAGACGTAGCTAACTCGACAAACCTAACGTTAAATAGCGGGTAACTCTTCAATTGACCATCTAGGTCGCGCTTTTATTAGTAAATCACGGTCACCATATTTTTGTAAACGTTGTGCGCCTGCATAGGCGATCATAGCGCCATTGTCGGTACAAAACTCATGACGAGGGTAATAAACTTGCCCTTTATGTTTCTCCATTAACTTAGCTAATTTATTACGTAACTCTGTATTTGCGCTCACACCACCGGCGATCACTAAGGTTTTAATACCGGTTTGTTCTACTGCTCTTCTGCATTTAATCGCAATCGTATCTACAACTGCTTCTTGGAATGCATAAGCGATGTCAGCTTTAATTTGTTCTACATTTTCTGGTGCATCTTCGTTTTGTGTAGACTTACTGCCCGCTAATATTATTCCTTCTGAACGAATAACATTGGCCGCCGCCGTTTTTAAACCACTAAAAGAAAAGTCCAATCCTGGTCTATCCGTCATTGGACGAGGAAATTTATATACGCCTGGCGTACCAGATTCCGCTAATTTAGCTAACATAGGGCCACCTGGATAATCTAAACCAAGTAACTTAGCTGTTTTATCAAAGGCTTCGCCTGCGGCATCGTCAATGGATTCACCCAGTATTTGATAATCACCAATGGCTTTTACTTCAACCAGCTGTGTATGCCCGCCTGACACTAATAAAGCGATAAATGGAAATGCTGGTGTGTCATCCTCTAACATAGGCGCTAATAGGTGCCCTTCCATGTGATGTACTGGTACTGCAGGAATATCCCAAGCAAATGCTAATGAACGGCCAATACAAGCACCAACCATTAACGCCCCCACTAAACCTGGGCCAGATGTATAAGCAATACCATCAATGTCATCTTTAGCTATATTAGCGTCAGCCATCACCTTTTTAATTAAAGGTATGGTTTTACGCACATGATCTCGAGATGCTAATTCAGGGACGACACCACCATAATCAGCGTGTACATCAATTTGGCTATATAGCTCATGCGCTAATAAACCTTTGTTAGTATCAAACAGAGCAATACCTGTTTCATCACATGAAGATTCGATACCTAAAATTAACATCTAGTGAAACCTTTCTATTAATTGTAAAATAACTGAAACCATTACTGGCCAGTTAACAGCCGACCATTTACTAACCAAGAAGTAACGTCAGAGCCTTTTAAGATGGCGGCATTCTACCCATTCTTTAATTATTCCTCCAGTATTTAAATTAGGACTTTACATTTAGTATTAGATGGCATTAAAATGCCGCACTATTTTTATTAGTCTTGGTTAATATTTAACCATATATCCAAATACTGAGGTGAATTTTTAAATGCCAGTAATTAAAGTTAAAGAGAACGAACCGTTTGATGTTGCTCTACGTCGTTTCAAGCGTTCATGTGAAAAAGCAGGTATCCTTTCAGAAGTGCGTCGTCGCGAACATTTCGAAAAACCAACTTGGGCACGTAAGCGTAAGAAAGCAGCAGCTGTTAAACGTCACTTGAAAAAAGTTTCACGTGAGAACGCTCGTCGCATCAAGCTTTACTAATATTGGTTTACTTTCTCTAAAGGATTTTCCATGAATTTGAAAGATCAGCTTAAAGAAGCTATGAAAGATGCAATGCGTGCTAAAGCTAAACTTAGCTTAACCACAATTCGCATGGTAATGGCTGCTATAAAGCAAAGAGAAGTTGACGAAAGAATTGAACTGGTCGATGAAGACGTGATTGCTATTTTAACCAAAATGGTTAAACAGCGCCGCGATTCTCAAGCACAATTTGAAAGTGCTGATCGACCAGAGTTAGCTGAAAAAGAAGCGGCTGAGATAGTGGTTATCGAAGCATTTTTACCTCAACCTCTTACCGAGGAAGAAGTAACGTCACTTGTAGCGCAAGCTATCACATCTTCTGGTGCCTCTGGCATGCAGGATATGGGTAAAGTGATGGCTGAGTTAAAACCAACTATTACCGGTCGTGCTGACATGGGTAAAGTAAGTGGATTAGTAAGAGCTCAACTTAACAGTTAGTTTTAATCTGCAACAGCCCGAGTAAAAGTTTGAATCAAAACCGTGCATTTTCGAATGTGCGGTTTTGTTGTTTTTACACTAGATATTATTTTCTATTGTTTCCAGAACGACGCTATTCTGCAATAATCCCCTATTCATTTTAAATTTTTATATAAGAGGTTTTGTGTCCGGACGTATTCCAAAACAATTTATCGATGATTTAATTGAACGTACCGACGTTGTCGATTTAATTGATGCAAAAGTTCCTCTCAAAAAAGCAGGTAAAAATTACCAAGCTTGCTGCCCTTTTCATAATGAAAAATCGCCATCTTTTAGTGTAAGCCCAGATAAACAGTTTTATCATTGTTTTGGTTGTGGTGCCCATGGCAACGTTATTGGTTTCTTAATGGAATATGAACAACTTGAGTTTGTTGAAGCCATTGAAGAACTCGCCCGTTTACATGCTTTGGATATTCCACGAGAAGATGTAAAAGGCAAAACTCAAAAATATGAATCCGTTAGTCGAGAGCAAAAACTCTCTGATTATGAGTTATTAGAGACCGCCAGTAAGTTTTTTCAACACCAGTTAAAACACGATGAAAACTCAAAGAAAGTTATTGAGTATTTAAAATCTCGTTCATTAAGTGGCGAAATAGCCCAGCAATATGGCATAGGTTACGCACCTGAGTCTTGGGATAAAGCGTTAAAGTCTTTATCCAAAACGCCAGAACAGCAGCAACAGTTAGTTGACTTAAAAGTTCTAACCCAGAATGACAAAGGCAGAACCTACGACTTTTTCCGTAATCGCGTTATGTTTCCAATTCGAGATAAACGTGGCCGTGTAGTAGGCTTTGGTGGCCGAGTTATAGATGACTCGATGCCGAAATACCTTAATTCACCAGAAACTCGCGTGTTTCATAAAGGTCGAGAGTTATATGGTTTTTATCAGGCAAAAGTTGCAAATCCAAAACTAGAAAAAGTATTAATTGTTGAAGGTTATATGGATGTTGTTTCCTTAGCCCAACAAGGTATTAATTATGCCGTTGCATCACTCGGTACTGCTACAACCGCCGATCATATGCAAATGTTGTTCAGAGCAACACGCCAAGTTATTTGTTGCTATGACGGCGACCGAGCAGGTCGTGACGCAGCTTGGCGTGCATTAGAAAATGCATTGCCACATTTGAAAGATGGCATTGATCTCAGATTCTCATTTTTACCAGACGGTGAAGATCCAGATACTATGGTGCAAAAAGAGGGCAAAGACGCTTTTGAACAACGCCTTAGTCAATCAACACCTCTGCTTAGTTATTTTTACGAACATTTTCTAGTGGATTTAGACATTACTACTGACGCTGGTAAGTCAGCTTTAGTCGCTGCGGCCAAGCCATTAATTGAAATGGTTCCGAGTGATTATTATAAAGAAGCACTAATGGCCAAACTCGCCGATTTAATTGGCAAGTCAGTTGATAAATTAGTTGGCTTTAATCGCTCTCCAATCGCTCAAATCAGGCAAAAACAAACCGAGTTACAAGTAACTCCTATGCGCCGTGCCATTGCATTATTGTTACAGCATCCCCATTTAGCTAAGGTAGTACCTTTTATTCCAGCATTAAGCCAAGCTGACTTACCTGGTTTTAACGTACTAATTAACATTCAAAAAACAATTTTGGAACAGCCTGAGATTAAATCTCATATTTTGCTAGAACGTTTTAGGGAAAGTAAAGAGTACTCATTTTTGTCGCGTTTATTTGCTTGGGAACACCATATTACCGAAGAAAATTTAGCGCCAGAGTTTTCCACTACCTTTAAGTTTTTACAGGATAACTACCTAAAGAAACGCTTAGAGCAATTGGAAATAAAAGGCAAAACCAATCAGCTAAACAAAGAAGAATGGAAAGAATACAGTGCGCTATTAATGGCACTAAAAGGTTAATTACGGCTATCGTTTTACAGGTCTTTTTTGAACTTAATTCAAATTGGGCTTACTAAATAATAACCAGTAATTTATAGCCAGAATTTAATTCTAATGTTATAATCGCAAGTTCGCTTTTTTAGCCATAACTCTTAATGAGTATGGGAAAATAAGCAATACGATTTTGATGTTCAATAACTAGGTGGAAGATAATCTGTATGGAGCAAACTCCTCAGTCTCAATTAAAACTTCTTATTCTTAAAGGTCGCGAGCAAGGGTACTTAACCTTTGCTGAAGTAAACGATCACCTTCCACAGGATATGATCGATGCGGAGCAAGTCGAAGACATAATTCAAATGATCAACGACATGGGCATAAAAGTGTGTGAAACACCGCCTGATGCTGATGAATTATTAATGCAAGAGCAAACCAGTGACGACGAAGTTGTTGAAGCTGCAGCTGCTGCGCTTGCTACTGTTGAAAAAGAAATAGGCCGAACAACTGATCCAGTGCGTATGTATATGCGTGAAATGGGTACGGTTGAATTACTGACTCGTGAAGGCGAGATTGTAATTGCAAAAAGAATTGAAGAAGGTATTTATACCGTTCAAAAATCGGTTGCTGAATATCCTCAAGCTATCAGCTATTTATTGGACCAATGGGACCAATTTGAAGCTGAAGAAATTCGTTTAAGTGACATCATTGTTGGCTTCTTAGATCCAAACGAACAAGACGTAGCTCCGGCTGCCACTCACGTTGGTTCAGAACTTAGCAAAGAACAGTTATCTGAAGACGAAGAAAGCGATTCAGATGATGAAGACGAAGAAGAAATTGATACTGGTCCAGATCCAGAAGAAGCTCGTGAACATTTTGAAGAATTACGTCGTTTGTACGAAGAGTCAACTTTATCAATTGAAAAGTTAGGCCGCGCACATCCTGATACTCAAGAAAAAATTAAAGCACTTAGCGAACATTTCAGATTATTTAAGTTAATCCCTAAACAATTTGATCGTCTAGTTCGTAATATGCGTGAAATGATGGACCGCGTTCGTGTTCAAGAACGTTTAATCATGAAACATTGTTGTGGTTACGCTAAATTACCTAAGAAAGATTTCATTAAAATCTTCCCTGGTAACGAAACGAAAACATCATGGTTTGATTTACTACAAGCCGGTGGTGATTTAACAGCGAGTCGCTTAAAAGATGTAAATACTGAAGTTCGTCGTAGCATCCAAAAGTTAAAAGAAATTGAAATTGACACTCGATTAAATATTGAATCGATAAAAGATATCAATCGTCGTATGTCAATTGGTGAAGCTAAAGCTCGACGTGCTAAAAAAGAAATGGTTGAAGCCAACTTACGTTTGGTAATTTCAATTGCTAAAAAATACACAAACCGTGGTTTACAATTCTTAGATTTAATCCAAGAAGGTAACATTGGTTTGATGAAGGCTGTTGATAAGTTTGAATATCGCCGTGGTTATAAGTTCTCAACTTATGCAACTTGGTGGATACGTCAGGCAATTACACGTTCTATCGCCGACCAAGCGCGTACAATCCGTATTCCGGTACACATGATTGAGACGATTAATAAGTTAAATCGTATTTCTCGTCAAATGTTACAAGAAATGGGTCGTGAGCCAACTCCAGAAGAGTTAGCTGAACGTATGATCATGCCAGAAGATAAGATCCGCAAAGTGCTTAAAATTGCGAAAGAGCCTATCTCGATGGAAACGCCAATTGGTGATGATGAAGACTCTCACTTAGGTGACTTCATTGAAGATACAACTATCTCATCTCCGGTTGACACAACGACAGCTGAAGGCTTACAAGACGCCACTCGTGACGTACTGTCTGGTTTAACAGCTCGTGAAGCTAAAGTTCTACGTATGCGTTTTGGTATCGATATGAATACTGACCACACGTTAGAAGAAGTTGGTAAACAGTTTGATGTAACACGTGAACGTATTCGTCAGATTGAAGCTAAAGCGTTACGTAAATTACGTCACCCTTCTCGCTCAGAACCACTTAAAACATTCTTAGATGATTAATATTTAAGAATAAGAAAAAACCCACTTAATGTGGGTTTTTTTATGCCTATAATCCTCTTACCAAGCTCCCGACATTAATTAGCTCACCTACGCATAGATTGGTTAACTCGTGCCATTAGAATGAGCCTCACCTCCTTAGCTGTAAGGTATAAAAGCATCAGATACAAAAATGCCGCTAAAGATAGCGGCATTTTACTTTTAAACATCTGAGCTAATTAAGCAAGTTTGTCTGCGACCACATGGTAACGAGGATCTTCGTTAATGTTCATCTCGACGTACTTCTGAGCTTTAACTAACAACTCTCGACACTCTGGGCTAATATGACGAATATGAAGTTTTTTACCTATCGCTTCATACTTATCAGCCAGTCCATCAATCGCATCGATACCTGAGCTATCCCAGATACGTGAGTTTTTAAATTCAATCACTACGTCTTGTGGATCATTTTCTAAGTCAAATAACTCTTTAAAATTACCTACAGAGCCAAAGAACAAAGGGCCTTCTAGTTCGTAAACCTTCCAGTTCTCTTCATCTATATGAGTGCGTGCAAAAATATTTGAAGCATGTTTCCAGGCGAATACCAAGGCAGACACAATCACACCAACAATAACGGCAATGGCTAAATCGGCAGCTACCGTTACACCCGTTACGAGTAGTAAAACAAATGCATCTTCTTTATTTGCACCTCTAAGTATTTTGAATGAAGCCCATTCAAATGTACCTAGAACCACCATAAACATAACACCAACAAGTGCCGCTAATGGGATCATTTCAATCCATTGAGCGAAGAATAAGATAAAGGCTAACAAGACAACGGCAGCGGTAATACCAGATAAACGACCACGTCCACCAGAGTTAATGTTAATCATAGATTGACCTATCATGGCACAACCACCCATACCACCAAAGAAGCCAGTTACTGTGTTTGCAACACCTTGACCAACACATTCTTTGTTACTGCGTCCGCGTGTATTGGTTAGTTCATCAATTAGGGTAAGTGTTAGTAACGATTCAATTAGACCAATCAAGGCAATAATAACAGCCGTTGGTAATATGATGTATAGAGTCTCTAGAGTGAACGGGATCATTGGAATATTAAACGATGGTAATTCACCAGCTAACGTAGCAGTTGCTTTTTCAGCTTCAGGCAACATATCACGTACAAAGTCGATAACAGTACGCGCTTCTAAATCTAGACCGTGTACCGCGAATGTAACCGCCAATATCGCAACTAACGAAGACGGAACCGCAGTTGTTAATTTAGGTAAAAAATGAATGATGGACATAGTGAGTAAAACAAGTCCGAGCATTACATACATCTGACTACCTGTCATCCAATGCGCAATTCCTAATGTATCAAATACTTTAAACTGTCCCATTTGAGCAAGGAAGATCACGATAGCTAAACCATTTACAAAACCTAACATAACTGGGTAAGGGACAAGTCTAATAAACTTCCCTAATTTGAACACGCCAAAGAGTATTTGTATTAATCCGGCTAAAATCACAGCGGCAAATAGATATTGCACACCATACTGGGCAACCAAGGCAACCATAACAACGGCTGTAGCTCCTGTCGCACCTGAAATCATTCCAGGACGGCCACCAATTGCCGATGTAATAAGCCCCATCATAAATGCAGCATAAAGTCCGATCATAGGATCTACACCTGCAACGAAGGCAAACGCTACGGCTTCTGGCACTAATGCTAGTGCAACAGTAATACCGGATAACACGTCATTTTTTACATTTGAATCACTTTTAGTGATCAGATTAAACATGACAACTCCAAATTATTTAGCTGGAAATTTAAATTGGTAAACTGGATATATTTTATCCAGTCGGAAAGGTCGGCGATAATAGCAAATTAAACACTCAAATTCACTACATTAAGTATTTCAGCTTAGTGAAATTATTTCATGACAGGTTAAATATTTAACATAAAAAAAGCCAGTCTATGACTGGCTTTTCTTTGTTACTCTAACTTAACACTAACTATCTAATTTGTAAGATTGTTTGAGTAATGGTTGAGTTAACCTCTAACGCACGTGAACTAGCCTGATAGTTACGCTGTGCAGTGATTAAGTCAACTAACTCATTAGTTAAGTTGGTATTAGATTGCTCTAACGTCCCTGAACTAATTTGACCAAATGTTCCGGTATCAGCTTCACCAGCTAATGCTTGACCAGATGTTTGGCTTTCTTCCCAACTCGTATTGCCGATTTGAGTCAAACCTTGTTCATTGGCAAAACGCGCTAACATGATTTTAGCAATAGGAACTGAATCACCATTTGAATACTTGCCTTCAATTAAGCCTTCATCATCAATAGTAACTCCGCTTAGTCGACCCACCGTTGAACCATCTTGATCTAATGCGTAAAGTTCATAACTTCCTGAGTACTGAGTTAATTCAGACATCATTATAGTAATGACTTGATCTGGGTCACCACCATTAGTTACCGCACCTGCACCTAAATATGGTGCAACAGGAGCTGGTACAATATTCGTTGGATCTGTCGTTGCACCTAAACGTTCACCGACAGGTACTGGAAACGTATCGGTTACTGCAGCACCAGCTGAGTCAAACTGTAATAACATACCACGTTGACCGAGCGAACTTTCAAACACAACACCTGTACCACCAAGAATTGGGTCGTCCTGTAAGTCAACAACTTGAGGGTTACCATCGTCATCCGTTACCGTAGTATACATAATCCAACTACTCGAGTTACCTTGCTCTGCAGCAGGGACTGCAGCTATACCACCAACAAAACCATCTGTTGGTGAGACAGCTGAGGCCGCAGATGCAGCTTCAAGTGACGTAGGGTCTGTTGTTTTAACAAAATACATTTCTTGAATACGGCTGTTACCCAATGAATCATAGATAACCGTTGAAGTTGAATAGTTATACGTATCCGTATCCGCTGGGTCGAAAGCTAGAGGGTCTAAATTATCATCGCTACTGTTTAAATTAAATTCTATATTAATTTCAGAGGTTCGTGTTGGAGCTCCAGCAGTATCTGGAATTTGAATCGACTCAACTGCACTCAAACTTACTGAGCTTGCAGTACCATCATCATTAACAGGATAGCCTTGCAAATAACCGCCATTTGAGTTTACTACATAGCCGTCAGAATCTAATTTAAATGCACCAGCTCGTGTATATGAAAGGTCGGTAGTACTTACGTCATTCACGTCGTTCACTATACCAAAGAAGCCACCGCCTGAAATAGCCAAGTCAAGTGAGTTTTCAGTGAATAACAAACTACCTTGAGTAAATTGTTGCGCAACGTCATTAACTAAAACACCGTCACCATTTGCTGTTTTTGCATTTGTAAAAATTGATGATGAATATACATCGGCAAATTCTGCACGCGACTCTTTAAAGCCGTACGTATTTACGTTAGCTATATTATTCGCCGTTACGTCCAGATCTTTCTGAGCTGCTTTCAGACCAGTTAACGCTATATTAAAAGACATAGAAATTTCCTATACATTGCGGCTACTTGAAGTCGCGTTCAAAATAATTATCAAAGATTAAACAGTTTTACTGGTTAATCTCCAACGGCCAATACATCTGTTAATGTGATTGAGCCTAATCCTTGTAAGTTCAATTCAAGTCCCGTGCCATTTACACCAAGAGTTACTGAACTTACATTTCCGTACGTTAATACCGTTAAACTTTCTGACTGACCAGAAACAAGACCAGTGAATTCGACTGAATATTGCCCTGCTGGCAAAGGATTGCCGTCATCATCAGTGCCATCCCATTCAAAATCCATCATACCGGCACTTTTATCGCCTAACGATTCAGTCTTAATTAAATTACCAGACTCATCCATTATTCGCATATTGACAGTTTGAGCCGCAGAAGGTATCGCCACTTGTCCACTAACACCAGTACCGTCAGAATATGACAATGAGCTATTAACCAGAACATTACGCCCGACTAATGAAGACGCTTCAAGAGCTTGATTCGATGTCATAGATACAGAAAATGCATCAAACTTATCGCCTAAGTCACTGATCCCTTCTGACATAGTGAACTGTGTCATTTGTGAGATCATATCTTCATTGGTTGTTGGGTTTAGAGGGTCTTGCATTGACAACTGTGTTGTTAACAATGCAAAAAAATCAGCTTGCCCCATTTGACCATTGACTTCATTAGTACCAATTTCTTCGTCTTGCCATGTAATGGCATCTATAGCTGCATTGGATACATTATTTGTTATCGCCATAACTATTTACCTTATCTTTGGCCCATTGTAAGTGTCTTACTTAGCATTGTTTTTGCAGCATCGGCAATCTGCACATTAGTTTGGTATGCACGAGATGCCGAAATCATATTTGCCATTTCTTCAACAACATTTACATTAGGCTTGTAGATATAACCGTCTTTATCAGCCATTGGATGATTAGGGTTATGTTCCATCGTTAAAGGAGCATCACTCTCAACAATACCCAATACACTTACACCGGTAGCTTGAGATGACATTGCTTTAGTCATTTCTGCCGCAAATACTGGATGTCGAGCTCGATAAGTTTCATCTACGCTGCTAGATACTGAGGTAGCATTAGCGATATTACTTGCCGTGGTATTTAAACGTATTGACTGGGCACTCATCCCTGTTCCTGATACGTCAAAAACATTATATAAACTCATTATTAATTACCTCCGGTAAGTGCTTTATTCATAGATTTAATTTTTCCATTTAGAAATTCCAAACTAGTTTGATATTCCATCGAGTTTTGCATAAATATATTACGCTCAACTTGAACATCAACAGTATTGCCATCACCAGTATCTGGTTGATTTGGATTTCTATATTTTTGACTTGTGTCAATTTCAACGGATAAATCAAAATGCTTGTCGTGGGTTTTGGACATACGATAGGTATTATTTTTTTGTGCATTAGCTAATGCACTAGCAAAATCCATATCCTTCGCTTTATATCCAGGAGTATCGGCATTAGCAATGTTGCTGGACAGAAGCTCTGCTCGGTCTGAGCGAACTAATAATGCATTCTGATGTATGCCAAACACCTTATCTAAACTAATTGCCATAATTCCTCCACGACTTATTGTTGTGAATTCAAAATGCAATATAAAGGCCAGAAATATATTATTGGGGAATATTTTAATTATTATGATGTTTTTTAGGGGGATAACTTAGATAAAGTAAAGTGTGTAGCCTTTCGCTATACACCTTACTTTTTTATGACTTCAATTTTTAACGTGTTAATACTTGTATGACGGCAACAAACGTTTGCCGTTAGCCGCACCGCTTTCCATACTATTTTTTCTGGTAAACAATACCAGGATTACATCTGATCATATTAAAAGCATCACTTAAGCCAGACATAGACTCAGAAGCTCCTAATACTAGGTAACCATTGGGATTTAACTGCTCTGCAAATTTATTAATAATTTGAGACTTAATATCGGCTGAAAAGTAAATAAGCACATTACGACAGAAAATAATGTCGAACTTGCCTAACAAGTGATAATTATCCAGTAAATTTAAATGTCTAAAATTAACCATTCGTTTCACATCAGCATTAATTTGCATCATGCCATGGCCAGAGTCGGCAAAAAATTTACTTTTACGGTCTGCTGACAAACCTCTAGATAATGCTAACGCATCATATTCACCATTTTTACAGATATCTAACATAGTATTAGAAATATCCGTGCCGACAATTGAGAACATACTGCGGCTATTTACACTGACTTGATTTTTATATTCTTGAATAGTCATGGCAATAGAATAAGGTTCTTGGCCAGAAGAGCTCGCGGCTGACCATATTTTTAATGGTTTCCCCTTATCTAACTCAGGTAATAATTTATTTTTAAGTAACTCATACGGGTATACATCACGAAACCATAAGGTTTCATTTGTGGTCATCGCATCAATAACCGCGGCACGTAATTGACGTTCCGACTGACGCATTGTTTTGTTAACTAAGTCCGTTATTGTCTCGATTTCAAACCGAGCCATTAACGGAGATAAGCGACTTTTAACTAAATACTGTTTATTGGTCCCTAAAACTATACCGCACTGCTGCTCCAAAAAATCACAAAAAACACCATAATCATTATCACTTAAGGTTTTATTACTCACTATATATTCTCTTTACCTGTCAATATACGTTATTACTCATGAAGCCATTTTTGAACAGCGCCTGCTAATTCATCGGGATTAAATTTAGCAATAAAATCGTCAGCACCCACTTTTTCAACCATGGCATGATTAAATACACCACTTAATGAAGTATGCAGAATAACATGTAATCCAGCTAACTTCGGTCTTGATTTCACTTCAGCGGTTAATGTATATCCATCCATTACTGGCATTTCCACATCAGAAACCATTAAACCAATTTTTTCGGTAATAGAATGCTCGCACTGCTCTCCAATCTCTACTAGATAGTCTAGCCCTTCTTTACCATTTTTCTTCGCTACTATTGGAAGACCTACGCCCTCCAAGGCTCTTTTTACTTGATTACGAGCAACAGAAGAGTCATCCACAATTAATATAATACGGTCACCAAGATCTTGAATAATTTCGTCATCAGAAATAACCCCTTTCGACACTCTCGTATCTGAAGGTGCAATTTCCTCTAGAATTTTTTCAACATCCAAAATCTCAACAAGTTCTTTATCAATTTCAGTAACAGCTGTTAAGTAATTAGCTCGACCTGAACCGCTTGGCGGCGGCATAACATCTCCCCAATTCAAATTCACGATACGTTCCACTGAATCGACCAAGAAACCTTGAATTGTACGGTTATATTCAGTAATGATAATAAAACCATCTTCTACGTTTTTGATTGGTCTGCCACCTGTAGCAAGGCCCATATCAATAACAGAGATGGTTTGGCCCCGAATATGAGCAATCCCTTTAACGAAAGAGTTTAATTTAGGCATCGACGTTAATGGTGGGCATTGTAAAACTTCACGAACTTTAAATACATTGATCCCATATCGCTGACGACCATTTAACTTGAACAACAACAACTCTAATCTATTCTGACCGACTAACTGGGTTCTCTGATTCACCGAGTCTAAAATACCCGCCATAAACCTTCTCCATTAAACTAGGAATGATATTTGCTACCATCAATATATCGATGATAACTGTCTAATAAAATCTGACGATTCGCCAGTATTTTGACATTGCTAAGCTTCAAAGCATAGCGCGAACTTAACTATATGATAAAGCATAGTAAAAAGGTGACAAATATGTGGAAAAATATCACAATAATTTACATTATACTCTTTACCACATTAATACTATCAGTTGATGTATCGGCTAGAGGCTATAATTCTTTAGCACATGACGAATTACTAAAAGATGTTATTTCTTACGTAGAACAAGAGTTTAATCCCAATAATGATAAGAATTTAAGAGTGGTAGCTCATCCATTAGACAGCAGAATAGTGGTAAAAAAATGCGAACAACCTTTATCCTTTAGCGTTGCAAGTACACGATCTTTTTCGCGACAATTTCCAGTTAAGGTAATGTGTAATAGAGAAAAAAATCCATGGAAGCTATTTGTGCAAGTTTCAACTTCAGAAATGATTGAAGCTTTAGTTATAAATCAGACTATAGCAAAAGGCACTGTTGTCGATATAGACATGATAGAAATGAAACTGGTAGAAATAAACCGAGTCAGAGATAAAAGCTCTACAGATTTAACCTCTATTCTTGGAGGAAGAGCGTTAAGAAATTTACAACGAGGACATCAAGTTGCTCAAACTGATGTATGTCTGGTTTGTAAAGGTGACGACGTTTCTATCATAGCGAAAAACAGCACCATGATGATTAAAACCTCAGGTACCGCAATTGAAAGTGGTTCAAAAGGTGAGTCAATTAAAGTCAAAAACAACTCATCTAGTAGGATTGTTAAAGGTGTTATTGGTGATTTAAGAGAAATATACGTAAACTTGTAAATAAAATGCTAAAGTTTACGTAACCAGAGCCGATATATCTGGTGAGATAAAATAAAACTATGGGTGTAGTTATGGTAAACAATATAAAAAACAATGGTTTTAATAGCGCTAACAGTGCTGTGTACCAACAAAAAGATCAGCAACTTGAGCAAACTAAGTTAGAGTCTGCTAAACAATCTAGTCAAACTGATTCAATGAAATCTGTTAATAAAGACTCTGTGGCATTAACACCACAGGCTAATCAACTTAAAGAGTTGCAAAAGCGCATTGGCGATACTGATGCATTTGACAGCAAAAAAGTTAATGATATTAAACAGGCTCTTTCAGATGGCCAGTATTCTATTAATTATGATCGTCTAGCATCAAAACTAGCGGCGTTTGAATTCGAGTTATAAAAATGACTGAACAAAATGATTTGTTGACCCAAGTCACTAAACAATTTAACACTCAAAAATTGCGTTTGGAACAAATGCAAAATATATTGGATGAAGAATTGGAAGCGGTGAAAAATAGAGACGGCAACCTCATTTTAGAGATTTCAAAAAAGAAAGAACTTCATTTGGAAGCGATAACCAATGCTGACAAATTATTGAATAATGAAAAATACGTAGAAATTATTAATACTACACCGGAGTTTTTTTCTACGCTTAAAAATGAAATAAATGATTTATTATTGAAATGTAAGCATACAAATGAAGTTATCTATCTAACAGCAACACAGAATCAAATAACCCTATCGAAGGTAAAACAATTACTTATCGGTGGTTCTAAAAACCCTACGTACAATGCTTATGGCCAGAAAAATACAAACTCTTCTATTGGTCCTAGCCTCAAAGCCTAATTGTTAATATTAGGCTTTCAGTTATAACAAAACTTAATCATCATAAATCTAGTTTTTCTAGAGACTAATCCCACACATGAAAGTTAAATTACAGCTCAGAATCTTCTGATACGCTCTACGTAACTTCTCACAATCGCCACATCTAATGGACGCCTTTGATCATCTAAAACTTTAGCTGAGAATTCATCCGCTATTTTTTTAGCCGCATTATGCATCATATTGAAGGTAGGAAGAGGCTCAGCGCTATTAGGCAAGGTCATAAATATAGTTAGCCCTCTTGTCGTTACTTGTTCCATATTATCAATATCGAAGGTTCCAGGGTTGTACATATTAGCTAAGCTAAATAAAATATCACCACGGCCGGTATTATCTTGGTGACGATGGAATAAATCCATTTCGCCATATTTAAATCCTAACGTTACCAACAGAGGTAATAATTTAGCTCCGTCAATTGGCATGCCCTCAGATTTATCGATGAATAACATAAAGACTTCTTGTTTTATGTCTTCCTGTACTTTTTCTTCGACTTTTTCAACTTCAGCTTTTTTAGCTTCAACTCGGCTCGGTTGAGTATCCATATTCTGTTGCTGAGGCTCATCAGTATATTTTTTAACTTCAGGCGCTTCTTTTAGCGTTTCAGGCGTATCAACTAAAATTGATGCAGGTCTGTGTTCAAAGCGTGGCTGTTGTTGCGTCTCTTCTTCATCAAACATATCTGTTGAGATAATAGACGGACCATAATCCTCACTAGCGTCATCTGCTTCATATTTATTGGTGAATGAGTCTTCTGTATCCACACTACTAATATCAATCATCTGTTGCTGCTGCGGCGTATTTTCCAAATCCATTTCATGTTCTTCTACATCTTCAGCAAAGCTTGGCTTTTGCTCATTATGATAGATGGAGTCTAAATTCATTTTTTTAACTGGAATACTGTCAGAAGCTTGTTCATTTTTACGTAACTGCAATTCGCTAAAATTCATTTCCATTTGTTTTAGTTTTAACTTTTGCATTTCTTGTTCTTCAAGTGCAATTACAGGTTCCGCTTCTTCAGCTTCAATTTTTGCATTTTTACGTTCTTCACTGACCGTTCGACGAACAGTCCAGATCCCATGTAAAATCACACTTCCTATTGCTAGCGTACCCAATAAAATCAGCGCTAATCTTAGTTCTTCAGCCATTGCTATTACTTACCTTTGTAATTACTTTACCGTTGCTCTTACATACTATCATTATAAGGCATCTGCCATTTTAACAGCGTCTTGAATATCCACCGCAACTAAACGAGAAACACCAGGTTCTTGCATAGTCACACCTGTTAAATGCGTCGCCATTTCCATCGCTACTTTATTATGACTAATAAAAATAAACTGTACTGTGTCTGACATTTCTTTAACTAATTTACAGAAACGCCCGACATTTGCATCATCCAATGGTGCATCCACTTCATCTAACATACAAAATGGTGCTGGATTTAGTCTAAATATGGAAAATACCAATGATAAAGCGGTTAGCGCTTTTTCTCCACCACTTAACAGGTGAATTGTTGAATTTTTCTTACCTGGAGGTCTAGCCATAATAGTGACACCTGCCTCAAGCATATCATCGGCAGTTAGCGCTAAATAAGCCGAACCGCCGCCAAATACCTTTGGAAATAGATATTGTAGTCCTTCATTTACTTTATCGTAAGTTTCTTTGAATCTCGCTCTTGATTCTCTATCTATTTTTCGAATAGCATTTTCTAAAGTATCTAACGCATTAAATAAGTCATTATGTTGCTCATCTAAGTACCCTTTCCTTTCAGCCTGAACGTCATACTCTTCAATTGCCGCTAAGTTAATAGCTCCCAAACGAGAAATAGCGAGTGTGGTCTTTTCTAGTTCAGCTTGCCATTCCTCTTCATTGGCTTCAGCAGGCATTGATTCCAAAATAGGTTTTAGAGGTTGTTCAATATCTTTTAACGTCTCTAGCATATTTTGTGCTCGTATCCGTGCGCCTTCGCTGTCTAACTTAATTGATTCAATTTCAGATCGCATCGAATCTAATTTTTTATGAATGCCAGACTGACCTTGTTCTAACTGAGAAATTTTCTCGGCAACCAATGCCAATTCATTCTGCTTGTCTAACAAACGCTCTTCGCTTTCCAATCTAAGCAGCAAATACTCTTCAAGCTCTGCTTTTAAGTCTTCAACTGGATTACTACTTGAGTCCAGAGACTCGGTAATTTGTTGCAGCTTAGTTTTCACTTGTTTCTGATGTTGCGTCGCTCTATTAATATTTTGTTGCACTGACTCGTATTGTGAGTCTAACGTTTGTGCTTTCAATGCATATTGATGAGACTGATTTTTTAACACATCTAGCGATTGTTTGGCATTATTTAGCTGATTAACTTTATGCTGTTTTTCCTGCTCTAACTGGTCAAGTTGCGACTGAAGCTCCAACTCTTGATCTTGTTGTACTTCCAATTGCAGCTCTAGTTCTAATATCTTCTCTTGCTCAAGCTCTATCTGCAGAGTCTGTTGCTCGGCATCTTGCGTTAGCTTATCCAGAGAGGTTTGAGCTTGTTGAAATTGTTGTTTAAGTAACCTAGCTTCAGTCTCTAGATTAAGCAGTGCCGATTTAGCATCAGTCACTTGCTGTTTAAATTGGTTCAAGGTCGCTAAGGTTTGCTTCTTCACAGCTAAAGCATCTTCAACTTGCTGAGACATTTGCAGTTTCAATTGTTCAGATTCATCTAACTGAGATTGTAATTGGTTTATTTCATCCAAACGCTGTAAGACATTCACATCACCGCTATTGTTAATCGAGCCAGCACTTTGCCAATTAAGGCCACACCAAACACCTGACTTAGTGATCACACTACTCCAACGTTTAGTTTGCAGTAATACTTTTGCATCCGCTTCCGTCTCTGCGATCGCAACTTGATTCAACCAATCCGGATATACACCCGACTTAATAACTGCAGCGGCAGAATCTACCGGCGCTTTTTCGGTTGACTGAGAAACAAAATGCCCAGACGTGCCTATAGGTAGCTTATTGGTAACATTACTTTGCCCGTGATGGCTCAACAACGTCTCAATAGCAAATTGCCACTGAGGTTGCACATTCAATTGTGTTAACAAATCACCAACTAATTCAATACCTTGACTATTTAAGTCAGCATCATCAACTTGTCCGGCATTCGACTCATACTCTTGTTGCCACTGGCGTAAGCTCTGTAATTTAATCGATAAGTTATTGCTGGTTTGCGTGATCTCTTGCTGTTGATCACTAACTTGTAAAAAGTCATTTTCTGCTTGCTGATAAATACCATTTTGTTCAGCTTCTTTTTGCTCAAGTTGAGCTAAATCAGTTTGGCTGATGGTTATTTTTTGGCTGTTTTGCTCCAACAGTTTTTCAAGTTCAAGCACATCCATTGACTGGATTTCTGCACTGATGTTTAACAATCGCTGTTTAAAACCAGAGATATTTTGCTCTATTGCTTGCAACTTAGTTTGAATTACCTGGCTTGATTGACTGGAATTAGCCGCACGACGCTGCTGAGCTTGCCAGCCTGCTTGCCATTTTTCGTACTCTTCTTCACTTTGCAGTAACGTTTCTGTTGCTTGTTCAATTTGCTCAGCCACCAACTCAACCTCTGGAGCAAAGGTTTCTTTTTGCTCTAAAAGCTCTTCAAGTCGTTCTTGTTCAAATCCTGAATGGGTTTCAGATTGTTCTAAGTTATCTTGTAGTTGTTGTAATTCATCTTGCTGAGAAAGTAATTTCTCTTGAGTGAAAACAATTTGTTGTTCTACTCGAGTAATTTGATTACCAACTTGATACATAGACTGTTGATTAGCTTGTACCTGATCTGATAGCTCTTGATGTTGCTCTTTCAGCTGCAACATTCCTAACTCACCGCCTCGTTGCTCAGCGATAAAAGCTTCTAGTTCTGTTTCTTTTTCTAATCTATCTTTTTCAAACCGGTTTAATTGTTCATTATATTTATGCCATTTAAGCGCATATAACTCACCTTTGTACTGTCTTTCTTTGGCTTTTAATTGTTTAAAACGTTTTGCTGTAGCGGCCTGGCGCTGCAACTTGTCAATCTGTACCGACAGCTCTTGCCTAACATCTTCTAAGCGTAATAAGTTTTCTCTGGTATGTTTTATCCGAGTTTCTGTCTCTCGACGACGTTCTTTGTACTTTGAAATACCTGCAGCTTCTTCAATAAAAATACGAAGCTCTTGTGGCTTAGACTCTATCAGTCTGGAGATCATACCTTGTTCTATAATGGCATAACTTCTAGGACCAAGACCTGTCCCTAAGAAAATATCTGTAATATCACGTCTGCGACATTTAGTGCCATTTAAAAAGTAACTCGACTGCGCGTCTTTAGTAACCTGACGTTTTATTGAAATTTCATTACGACTGGCAAAATTGCCTTGTAATTTGCCATCCGAGTTATCAAATACCAATTCTACACTGGCCAAAGAAACGGGTTTCCGATTGGTAGACCCATTAAAAATGACATCCGTCATTGAGTCACCACGTAAGTTTTTGGCTGAGCTTTCACCCAACACCCATCTTACCGCGTCAATTACGTTTGATTTGCCACAACCATTTGGCCCGACAATAGCCGTCATTTGATCTGGAAATGGCACCGTAGTGACATCCACAAATGATTTAAAGCCAGCAAGTTTTATTAGTTTTAGGCGCATGAGAAAAATATAGAAATATGAATGAGTTATTATTGTTAATTACATTTTAAATAACGATGTAATTAACCCAATTTAGTTGTGCAGACTGTAACAGATAATGTTGTAATTTGTAACATTCTAATTATTGCATCGACGTATACCTGCCTTATACTACAACAAATTCACTTGGATACATCATCATGACATTTACTGACGGCGTTAAGTTTTTTCTATCAGGCTTCAGTCTGATCCAAACTAAAGGATTAAAACGTTTTGTTTTAGTGCCTTTGATTGTTAACTTTATTCTTTTTAGTTTCGCTATAGGTTACTTATTATCTGAACTAGGTTTGCATATTGATGAGATGATCAGCTACTTACCAAATTGGTTGAGTTGGTTAGGCACACTTATTTATCCTGTTGCTTTGTTTATATTATTATTTCTTTTTAGTTTCTTTTTTACCACAGCCGCAAACTGGTTAGCCGCGCCATTTAATGGTGTATTGGCAGAAAGAGTCGAACAACATCTCAGTGGACAAAAGCCAGACAGCGATAACTTTGTTGCCATTGTTAAAGCGATTCCGCACACGCTGTCACGTGAATGGCAGAAATTGATTTATTTTATCCCTCGTTTTATTGGTTATTTTCTAGTGGGGTTAATCCTGCCTGGGATAGGTCAAATAATTTGGTTTCTGTTTATAGCCTGGGTATTAGCCATTCAATACTGTGACTATGCATTTGATAATAATAAATACAGCTTTGAATATATGCGTCATGTATTACGTCAAAATAAGGCCGCATGCTTTGGCTTTGGCTCTATGATCTCGCTCTTTACTATGGTGCCTATTTTAAATTTACTGGTAATGCCAGTGGCAATTTGCGGAGCAACCGCCATGTGGGTTGAACATTTAAAACAACAAGTGGAACAAAAAAATGGATAAACTTGTTATTTATAATATATTTATATTAATGAGGGCTTTACATTAGTTAGCTATAAGATTTATGTTAAACACTATAAAGCTTGTTACGTCTTACTATTAAGGTGTCAATTGCAAAATTCTGAATATAAATTCAATGACAAACAACTCACTCTAATCATTACTCTAACTAAAGACTCAGAGGCATTGGAAGAGTCCGTTATTGTTAAACAAATACAACACTCTGAGTATTCATCTTTAAGCATATTGCATGAGCATATAAAAAGCTTTGTGCAAACAGCTAATACAAAGCTCGCTGGCATAAAAAAAGATAAGCTAGCTGACACCAAAGTCAATGCGGTAGTGGCCAAGGCAATTGATGCAAAAATAAACATATTACTCGCTGAAGATAAAATGTCTGTTACCGCCCACGTGGTAACTGGAGTTGGTGGCAAATTGTTAGATTTAGAAACCATTAAACAGTCTTGCCTCGACGCCGGTGTCCGATACGGTTTGAAATCCTCTTTAATTGATGAATTACTCTTACAGTGTAAAAATTCAGTACCTGGTTCATCCATCGAATATACCATTGTTAAAGGCATGCCCGTCGTTCATGGCCAAGACGCTTATTTAAAACCTAGAGTTGAATTATTCTCAGAAGCTTGTCGTACTCCCAAAGTAGACTCTGAGGGGCGAGCTGACTTAAAAGACTTAGGTAATATAGAAACCGTTGCGGTGAATCAAGCCGTGTTAGAAAAAGTACCACTAACAACGGGTAAAGAAGGCATTGATATTTATGGTGACAAAATTCCAGCCACATCTGGTAACGATGTCAAATTCTCTATTAATGACAGTGTAAGAATTAGTCCCAAGAACCCCAATATTTTACTTGCCACCAAAAGTGGCTTAGTGCGCTTTGACGGTAAAGATTTGATTATTGATGATGTTTTCACCCTACCTGAACTTAACCCTAAAAAAGGTCATATTAAATTTAAAGGTAGTGTGATCATTCAAGGCGATGTGTCACCGGACATGCACCTGACTGCCACTGGCGATGTATTTATTGGTGGGTTTGTAGAGTCTGCAGTTATTAAGTGTGGTGGTGAATTAACTATAATATCTGGTGCATCAGGTCGACTTATTGAAGGTTCAAAGAATGAACATCACTATACTTGTGTTCTACAATCTGGCGGACAAATTAATTTAACGTTTGCCAATCAATGTGAAATTACAGCAAAAACGATTGTTAGTGTAAAAAAACAATTAAGCCACTGTAACGTTGAAGCAAATAGTGTTGTGGTTGGTCAAGGTGATAGACCGAGTGGATTGATCACGGGCTGTAGATTCTTCCTGTGTAAAACATTAGAAGCGGGTGTTATAGGCACGGAATCTGATGTGCACACCGACATTAGTATGAATCGTACTTATGATATTTTTATTAATAAAGAAATCGAACTTGCCGATTGGATCCACGAGATGATTTCTCGCTTAGAAGGTGTAGAAAATGATTACAACAATACACTCGATCCCGATAAAAAGCATAAACTAGAAAACGCATTAACCAAACTACAGTCAAAAGTAGAAAAGTATACTGGATACCGTAACGCTTTAATTGGCAAACGCCGTGAATATATGGAGATGGTATCGGTAACTGCTAACTCTAAACTTTATCCAAAAGTCTCTGTTGTTATTGCCGAACACTCCCTTATTACTAAAGTAGAAAAAGGGCCATCCGTGATCAAAATAGAAGATCATGAATTTAAAGTGCAACCTAAAACCTAGTTTTAAAAACTTAAAATTAAAAGCCCCAAATAAAAAAACGTAAGCCACTTATGTAGCTTACGTTTTTGACTTATATGCCCACAAATCTATATAACGATAGACCGATTAAATACTAATGCTATTTGGTATTTGTGATGGTAACTGGAATGGATATTCCATCGGCCTACTTCTATTTCTACGAGTGATCGTCACTTCAATTTCAGCTAATTCTTCTTGAAACTTACTTAAGGCAAACGTTAATCGTCGGTCTTTAAAATAAGGAATTTTAGGATCTTCAGAATAATGACCGAACGTATCGTATTGAACCCCACTTAAAAGATACTCAAACAAGAAGGTATACATAGAGACGTCTAACGGCGGGTACCAAGCTAAACAATCCTGCTCAGACGCTAAAGCCGTATTCTTACCTGGAGCCGGTTGATAAATAGTTCCGGCAACACTTGGCATATAAGACATCAGTGGATATTGGGCATAGTTAACAGATGCATGTTGTGGTCCAGCAATATAAATGATTTGCGCGATGATCTTAACCAAATAATCTTTGTCGTCAATTACATAAGGTTGCTTTGGATTGCCGGTTGCTTTTAATCCTCGCATCCCTGTTACCTTGGCATAATTTGGCGAAACTAATTCATTAACCCATGCCTGTAATTCGTTATCTTGTAACATATCGTCTTGGCTTGGATAATAAAGAGAAATATAACTTTCAACCCATTTATTAACGGTTTGCCAAAGAAGCTTTGTATCGTCTCTAAAAGGAAAGTTTGGAATATCCGCCACTCCACGGATATCAAATATACAGTCTGGATTATTGTCATCAAACTGCCAAGCCAAATGTGCTTGGCGAACCAACTCCCAAGTATCTTCTATTTTAGGACCAACATTGGTTGCCACCACCCCACCAGGAATGATCAAACTGTGCAAAGCACTGTTGTTGATATTAATGGTAAATCTAAAATGAGGCTTAAGTAAGATCATAAGTGGATGATTGTCAGAAAGCTTTCGATTAGTCGCAACAACCATAGGGTCTAACGTTAAATGGCAATCGCCTAAATGAGCTACAGATTCATGCTGAATTGCACAAGATACATTGACAAAATACTTAGCGATACGCCATTTATAGTGATGTTGATCATCGGCATTAGCTGAGTCGGTTGGTGTAAATATTGGAGCGGTAACTTCATCAAATTTTTGTTGTAACTGAATAGCAACCGGTTGCATTACACCGTGGTCTTCTGCCGGAGGATAACCCGCAGGCGAATCATTATTTAAGTAAAACAATGCAATTGGTGCTGACAAATAACGTTCTTCACCATGTACTGGTGTGGTTTCGGTACCATCTAACATAGCGTAATCCACAACAAATAACCGCTTTTGCTCAGCAGCTTGCTGCAAGGTTACATTAGCGATTCCAGTTTCTTGTTGTAAAATGGCGTCAGTTACTGGCATTTTTGCCAATAAACTAGATAATTCTACAATTTCAGTACCTGCAGGTTTGGTTAACTGAACACCACGTAAGTTGGTTGTATTAAATCCTGCGATTTGTAAGTAACCAAAAAACCAATCTTGCATACAAGGTTTTTCATCTCCGACCATCCAGTCTTGCTGAGGTATCGTTAGCATCTCAGGCAACGAAAGTGTTTCAAATAAGTCTTCATAATCTTGTATAGATTGCGCTTGCAAATAATCTCGGCCGCTTTCAGTACTCAACACGTTAAATAGTGTGTTTTTTAATATTTCAGTCGGGCCTTTTTCTATTGCATCTTCGGCTAAGTCTTTTAATCCATTTAATGCTTTCTCTAAATCTTGAGGTAAATGACTAAGGCTTTTAAATGCCTCAGGTAAGTCGCCAAGAACACTAAATATAGATTTAATTGCTTTTATATCTTCACCTATATGGCGAATATCAATACCGTCACTAAGCTCATCAATAGCTTGTTTCAATTCATCCATGCGCTTAGTGGATATGTCGTCTGTTATTTGTTTTCTAAATAAACGCTCAGTCACCACAATTAAATTTTCTACCATGTTTTTAAACACTGGGAGTAATTTAATTGCATAAGCTGTACTAAATTTTTCCTGCTCTGGTAAGTCGGCAGAAATTGGAACACCTTCCATATACGAGGTCATATAGTTATAAGTTGTATGCGCCATTGAGAGTTGGAACTCTCTTTTTGTTCTTTGCTCTGCATCATCATGCTGCGGTAAGCTTGGTATTGTAGACTTGGTGCTCATTAACATTTCCTTATAGGTGAGTGCTCAAAAGTGAGAATTTAAAACTGTGCATACTATTTAGTTTTTGCTAAATGCTAATTACCAACATTAAATCAATAAGATGAATAAATAATGTACTGAACGTGTGCATATTACAATCACTATGTTTGGTTTTAATGACATCCTCAATATTCATATCGTGTACCAATAAAGCAGATTGGGATATGATGAAATTTCAGCAAGTAAAATTAAACTAAGTAAAGCCCAATAATAATTACAATCCGTTACTTAAAACCGTATTTAAACCTAAAAGGGAACACCATGAACGACTGTTACAATGTACCTAACTTGATGCCTTTTGAATTAGCAAAAAGTACATTATTAACTAACGTAAATATGATCACAGAAACTGAGTTTATTGCTATTCAAGATGCCGACCAGCGTATCCTTGCTAAGCCAGTTACTTCCCCAATCCAAGTCCCAGCCCACAATAATTCAGCAATGGACGGTTATGCGATAAGAGATGACTCTTTGCAGGCAGGTTTAACAGGAAACTCAACACCATTAAAGCAATTCAAACTTGTCGGTATATCTATGGCTGGCAGCCCTTACAAAAGTAAATTAGGTGGTACTGAATTAAATAACGGTGAATGCATTCGAATTATGACAGGCGCTGTCGTGCCAAATTCTGCTAATGCGGTCATTATGCAGGAGAATGTTAGCAGTCAAATCAATCCCGAAACTAAAGATAAACAAATCACCCTACTGCACCCAACAAAATACCAAGCTCATATACGTTTTGCTGGGGAAGATATTCAACAAGGACATGTATTATTTGATACGGGATATTGTCTTAAAGCGGTTGATATCGGTTTATTATCTTCATTAGGATTAAGTCAAATTGAAGTATTTAGGAAATTAAAAGTTGCGGTGTTATCTACAGGCGACGAACTTAAAATGCCAGGCCAACCTTTACAAGAAGGTGATATTTACGAAAGCAACAGTCAAATATTAATTGCCATGTTACAACGCCTAAATATGTCAGTTATTCCTCTTGGTATTATAAAAGACGACAAAACAGCCATAACCAATGCGTTTATCAAAGCAGACCAAGAAGCTGATGTCGTTATTAGTTCAGGTGGAGTCTCGGTTGGTGATGCAGATTATACCAAAGAAGTGTTAAGTGAAATTGGTACTGTCGACTTTTGGAAAGTTGCGATTAAACCTGGAAAACCATTTGCCTTTGGCAAACTAGATAACAGTGTATTTTTTGGCTTACCAGGTAACCCAGTATCAGCGGCGGTTACCTTCCACCAGCTTGCGGTTCCTGCATTAAGATATATGGCGGGGGCTAATGCGACAGCAAACACTCAGTTAAATGCCACCACAACCAGTAAAATCAATAAAAAAGCTGGAAGGATGGATTTCCAACGAGGCGTAATGTCGGTTAGCGAACAAGGTAATTTACAGGTAACGCCTTTACCCGCACAAGGTTCAGGTATTTTATCGTCTATAAGTCGGGCTAATTGTTACATTATACTTGCGCAAGAAAACCAAGGACATCAAGCTGGAGATACAGTCACTATAGAGTTGTTTGATTCTATTATTGGCTAATTGTGGGGCATAGTTTATTGGAGCTTAATCTATTAGCCTTAATCTATTAGCCTTTATCTATTAGCCATAGTTTATTAAAACCAAATGAATTAAATAATAAGGCCGTATGTTAATCATTCTATTTTTTTGAATATTAACTTCACCTCTTTCAAATAGCTTTAACATCACGGCCATATTATTATCTTTGTGCCGTAATTAATCGGCATTATTCATACATTATTATTCATACATCAATAAGCGTTACGAGATTTCATGAAATTAGTACAGGACATACAGCTTAATCACACAACCCCCATCCATGGACTAGGTTTAGTTGCTGAAGGTGGTGGACAACGTGGCGCTTTTACAGCCGGTATTTTAGATTACTTACAGATAGCTAACTTTAACCCATTTGAAATTCTTATTGGAACCTCAGCGGGGGCACAAAATGTAGCAAGCTTTGTGAGTAAACAAAAAGGTTATGCTTACAGTTTAATCCATGATTTAACCCGTAATGATAACTTCTTTAACCCATGGCGTTTTTTCAGTAATAACAACATCATGGATCTCGACTGGTATTTTAAGCAAATTGAAAAGAAAAGTTATCAATTTGATTCAGCCCAAGCGAATAACAATGCACAAAACCGCAAAGTGCGTTTTACCGCAGCTCGCTCATCCAGACTAACCACTAAGTTAATAAACCCGGTAGAAGATGGCTGGTTAAATTCATTAAAATATTCAAGCTCAATACCTTACTTGTATGACGGAGGCAGTTTTTTAGATGGTGGCGTAAGCGCTCCAATCCCAGTCAATGAAGCCTACAAACTTGGTGCTAAAAAAATACTGGTGATCAGAACTACAGATGGCTCTGAAGATGTTATTCCAAAACAGATCAAGCAATTTAAGCCTTTACTGTGTACCAATAATCGGTGCCCAAGGTTTATCAAAATATTATATAAGTACGAAAGCGCTTATCAACGAGCTGAGCGGTTTATTAAAACACCTCCTAGCGACGTTGAAATAATAACGCTAAGACCGCTTAGACCATTGGCAACCAAAGTATTAGGTAGCACAGAACAAGACATAGTTAATGATTACAAATATGGATTGGAAATAGGTAAAGCGTTTATCGAAAACCAAGCCAATAGCTTGGTGCTATAAACGGCATTCACGGTTAAATGTAAACAAAAAAGCCGTGAAGTTATTCACGGCTTTATCAAATGCTATTTTTAAACGTTTTCTTTTATAAGCTTGTTTTTATAAAAGTTTAAAGAGCGGCAACAACCGCACTCAATGTGTCTTTAGCGTCACCAAATAACATTTGTGTATTGTCTTTAAAAAACAAAGGGTTTTGCACGCCTGCGTAACCAGTTGCCATACTGCGTTTTAATACTATCGATGTTTTACCATTCCAACATTCAAGTACTGGCATCCCAGCTATTGGGCTGTTTGGCTCATCAAGTGCGGATGGATTTACAATATCGTTAGCGCCAATGATCAAGGAAACATCAACGTTATCAAAGTCATCGTTAACTTCATCCATTTCAAAAACAATATCGTAAGGTACCTTGGCTTCTGCCAGCAACACATTCATTTGGCCAGGCATTCGTCCTGCAACTGGGTGTATTGCAAAACGAACATTAATACCTTTATCACGTAATTTCCCAGTGAGCTCGGACACAACTTGCTGCGCTTTAGCCACAGCCATTCCGTAACCTGGAATGATCATTACTTGTTTCGCATTATTAAGTAGATCAGCGGTTTCAATTGCCGTAGTTGTTATTACTTCACCTTGCTCTTGCTCTCCTGCTGACGATGCTTTTGTGCTCGCGCCAGCACCAAAACCACCAGCAATAACAGATAAGAAGTTCCTATTCATTGCTTTACACATAATGTAACTCAAAATAGCACCGCTTGAGCCAACAAGCGCACCAATAACGATTAACAGATCATTGTTCAACATAAAGCCTGTAGCGGCTGCAGCCCAACCTGAATAACTATTTAACATAGAGATAACCACTGGCATATCAGCACCGCCAATCGCCATAACCATATGAATACCAAAAACTAGCGCAATAGCTATCATAATGATCAGAGGTAACAGACCACCACCAACTGCAGACTCAGCCACAAATTGTTGACCAAACCAAACCACGGCAACCAATAATGCGAGGTTAAATATATGACGTCCTGGTAAAGTTAATGGCTTGCTACCTATACGGCCGGAAAGCTTACCGTAAGCAGTGACTGAGCCTGAAAAGGTAACAGCACCTATGAGTACACCAACATACGTTTCTATGTCATGAATGGTTAAATCAATTCCAGTAAAACTAGATGAGGCATCGGCAAAGTTAGCATAACCCACCATAATAGCGGCCAACCCAATTAAACTGTGCAAAATAGCAATCAGCTCTGGAATTTCGGTCATTTGTACGCGCCTAGCTACTAACATTCCGATGCTACCGCCAATTAACAATGCCACGAACAACTCAATATAGTTATGGCTAACCACGCCCAAAACGGTAGCTAAGAGCGCTATAACCATTCCAGAAATGCCATACCAATTGCCCTTACGAGCAGTTTCCTGATTAGATAACCCGCTTAAAGCGAGAATAAAAAGAACCATCGCAGCAATATACGCCACGGTTACAATACCTGTACTAATCATGACAACCTCACTTACGGAACATTTTGAGTATGCGGTGTGTTACAGCAAACCCACCAACAATATTAATGCTGGCAATCAACACAGTAAAAACGGCAAACCACTTAATTGTCTCGTCCGTCGAACTTATCTGAATCAAGGCACCAATAACTATAATGCTTGAGATAGCATTAGTTACGCTCATTAAGGGCGTATGTAATGCCGGAGAAACACTCCAAATCACCATATATCCCACAAAACAAGCAAGTACAAAAACCGTAAAATGCGACATAAAACTAGCTGGAGCAACGGCTCCAAGTCCAAGTAATGCTAAAGCACCAACCGTCGCACCAATAATAGGGCCCAATATTGATTTCTTTTTCTCAACAACAACCGGCGTTACTGTTTTTGTGGTTGGTTTTTTGGGCGCAACAGAGAGTGTAGGCGCTGGTGGCGGCCACGTTGTTTTTCCTTCAAGACAAATGGTTGCACCTAACACGACATCATTTGTCATGTCGATAACCAGGTTTCCATCTTTGTCAGGTGTCATCTCAGCTAACAAGTTGTGTAAGTTGTTGCTATAAAGTTGGCTAGACTGTGCCGCTAAACGACTAGGCAAGTCGGTATACCCAATGATAGAAACACCCTCTACTACCGCTACTTCGCCTGGTACGGTTAACTCACAGTTTCCGCCCTGCTCAGCCGCAAGATCAACAATTACGCTGCCGTGTTTCATCGAGGCAACCATGTCGCTGGTGATCAGTTTAGGTGCTGGTTTTCCAGGAATGAGAGCCGTAGTTACAATAATATCAACGTCTTTAGCTTGTGCTGCAAACAATGCCATTTCCGCTTTAGTGAATTCATCACTCATTACTTTGGCATAACCGCCTTCACCAGAGCCATCTTCGTCTTTAAAGTCGAGCATTAGAAACTCGGCGTCCATACTTTCAATTTGCTCTTTAACTTCCGCTCGGCTATCAAATGAGCGAACGATTGCGCCCATACTTTTTGCCGCACCAATAGCGGCTAAGCCAGCAACACCAGCGCCAATAACCAAAACTTTAGCTGGGGCTACTTTTCCTGCCGCTGTTATTTGCCCGGTAAAAAAGCGCCCAAAGTGTTGTGCAGCTTCTACTATTGCTCGATAGCCAGATATATTAGCCATGGAACTACGTGCATCCATTTTTTGTGCACGAGATATACGAGGGATGCTATCAATCGCGATTGCTGTTACACCACGTTCGGTTAATTCTTTTAACATTTTTGGATTTTGTGCAGGCCATAAAAAACAGATCAAGGTTTGTCCGCTTTTTAATAAAGCACTTTCTTCCGCTTCTGGCGCTTGTACTTTGAGTACAATATCAGACTGCTGCCATAACGCTTTTGCTGAGTTCACTATTTCACAGCCAGCATCAATATATGCATCATCTGTGTAATTAGCGGCTTCTCCTGCACAGGTTTCAATGGCAACATCAAAACCGAGTTTTGTTAATTTTTTCACCACATCTGGAGTGGTAGCAACTCGTCGTTCACCTTTGAGAATTTCTTTTGGAACACCGATTTTCATTTAATAGCCTCCGATTTTAACGACTGGGGGGATCTAGAGATTTTTGCTGGTTTTATACTAAAAAAAGGAATGAAAGATACGATGGCATTGTTTCTATAAGCTTATAAGCCGCTTAATAAAATCAAATATCCATCGTATCTATTACAAATTAAAGCGTGAAATCAATAACAACACGAGACGGCACTTTACCATTCTCAAGTCTTTCAAAAATGTCATTGATAGCGGTTAGAGGTTGTAACTCAACATCAGCTTTAACTTTACCTTGCGCAGCAAAATCAAGAGCTTCAGCCATATCTTTACGGTTACCAACAAACGAACCTTTAATAGTGATGCAATTTGCTACTACATCAAACAATGGTGTAGGGAATTCACCAGGAGGCAAACCGACTAAAGCACAAGTTCCGTGTTTGCGGGTCATATTAACGCCTTGCTCAAATGCTGGTAACGAAGGCGCTGTAATAAGTACACCATGTGCGCCACCGCCAGTTATTTCTTTAACGGCTTCAGCTGCATTTTGTGTTTTAGCGTTAACCACCGCATCTGCGCCAACTTCTGTCGCATGCTTAAGTTTGCCTTCATCAATATCAACCGCGCAGACTTTAAGTCCCATCGCTTTAGCATATTGAATAGCTAAGTGACCAAGACCACCACAGCCTGAAATAGCAATCCATTGACCTGGTTTAGCTTCAGTTTCTTTAATGCCTTTGTACGTTGTAATACCAGCACAAATAATTGGTGCCGCTTGTATTGCTGATAAACCAGCAGGCACATGCGCAACATAATTTGGATCTGCAATAATATATTCAGCAAAACCACCGTCTTTAGTGTAACCACCAAATTCAGCATCAGGACATACTGGCTCATAAGCACTTAAACAAAACTCACAATGACCGCATGCTGAATAAAGCCAAGGAACACCTACTCTATCGCCAACTTTTACACTGGTAACACCTTCACCAATTTCAGTCACAAGTCCAATACCTTCATGACCTGGAGTAAATGGTGGTGTTGGTTTTAATGGCCAATCACCATTTGCAGCGTGTAGGTCGGTGTGGCATACACCACAAGCTTCTGTTTTAACTAATATTTGTCCAGCACCTGGTGATGGAATATCTAATTCACGTATTTCTAAAGGTTTGCCAAATTCTACGACAACAGCGGCTTTCATCTTCTTAGTCATAATCATTCCTATAATATTTTCAATTGTCTGTTATTTAATAGCAGTGCTTTTAATCGCGACGTTTAATAACTCGATTTGATGGGCTGCGAATTAATAAACTGCAGCCCAAAGTACGGTTAGTTAAAATGGCGCATCAATATCAACAACGTCAATTAATTTATGGTTAACAAACTCTTTAATACCTAACCCGATTAGCTCTCGTCCATAACCAGAGTGACGAACACCACCAAATGGTAAATCGGCTTTCACCATAGTTGGGTGATTTACAAATACCATTCCAGTCGATATTTGTTTAGCAACCTCTAAGCCATGCTTCGGATTTGAGGTAAACACTGAGCCACCTAAACCAAATGGAGAGTCATTGGCAATTCTAATCGCGTCAGCTTCATCTTTAGCACGAAATAGCATAGATACAGGGCCAAAAAACTCCCAATTGCGAGCCGGATTTTCTTCACTAATATTAGTTAAGATTGTTGGTTGTACAAAAGCTCCTTGGCTAGGAACTTTAGGGCCAACTTCAGTTGCCGTTGCACCAAGCTTAATCGCTTCTTTAATTTTAACTTTTAGTTCATCTGCTGCACTTTGTGATGACAATGGCGCTAATGTAGTTGCTGGATCAAACGGGTCGCCCGCTTGTAACTTAGCGACTCCAGCTGTGTACTGCTCAACAAAGTCATCATAAACTTCATCAGCGATAATCATACGTTTAGACGATACACATACTTGGCCACCATTCCAGTGACGTCCGAACACAGCCCAATTAACGGTTTTTTCCATATCGGCATCAGCAAGCACAACAAATGCATCTGCTCCGCCAAGTTCCAATGTGGATTTTTTAAGTGCTTTACCTGCAGCGGCCGCAACGATGGCACCAGCCCCTTCAGAGCCAGTAAGTGCAACACCACGAACTAACGGATGACTAATGATCATTTCTGTTTGAGAGTGAGCGGCATAAAGGTTTTGGAAAACCCCTTTTGGCAAACCTGCGTCTAACATCAATTTTTCAAATGCAGCTGCGCTTTGCGGAACAATACCAGCATGTTTAAGTAACATAGTGTTACCCGCTGATAACTGTGGAGCAATAATACGAGCTACCTGGTAATACGGGAAGTTCCAAGGCTCAACAGCAAGCAAAACACCGAGAGGTTCATGAACAACGACGGCTTCACCTTCAGCAGGGTCGGCAACTGGCAACTTTTGCGATGCAAGTAAAGCTTCGGCATTGTTAGCGTAATACTCTAAAATAGCAGCTGACAATTCAACTTCAGCTTTTGCTTCTGATGTTATCTTGCCCATTTCTAGGGTTAATAATTTGGCATAACCCGCTAAGTCATTTCGTAATAAATCAGCCGCTTTTTGCATTACTTTAGCTCGAGAAGCAAAAGAGGTTTCTTTCCAAGATGAAAATGCTTTGTTTGCATCTTCTATTGCTTGAACAATTTCAGCATCTGTAGCATCTGGAAAAGTTTTTACTACTTCTCCTGTATATGGATTGGTTGTTGCGTAGCCCATGATAATTTCCTCAGTTAACGAATTAAGACTGTTAAAGCTCTCAATATTAAAATAAATAACGCTTAGAAGTGCGTGTGTCATTATCCTAGATCAGCTACTGAATCGAGACTATTCGTGATGTCACGTAAGTACATGTGGAAACCCACAACTTGAAATGATAAGTGATTGATTTAAATCAAATTTAACCACTTTAAAATATGCATTAAAATATGAATTAATGAGTAATTTAAACCAAATATTAGTTATTCCTGATAATCGTGTTAGTAAGACTTAAATTCCCCCTCATTAAGCCATTAACTTAAATCTTTAATTAATGTTTTTAATTAACAGCCAAATACCTCAGTTAGGCCTTGACGCAGGCATGATAGATAGAAGATAGTAACCCATTAAATAAAACGATAAATCCATGTATTTATCGCTCTGTATTAAGACGCTAAACTCGATAGTTAAACTTAACTAAAACATAATGTTAGGTTATATTCTCATATTAACTTTCATGTTAATTGTTATATAAATAAGTAAGATAATTCATCTAGCCATAAAACGCCTACGGCTAAGTTTAAACAGAGCGTAATCGTTAATTAACTACACAGGTGCTAGCTTTAACCCAATATGACTTTTAGTGATAAAAAAACAAAACTCTCTTTTTCATCCCCGCTCGCTATCTTATGGTACGCAATAACAGCTGGATTATTGGCCTCCAGCTTCATGGCGTTCATAGTATTTAATATCGACTCTGAAGAACGTCTGCACATTGAACGCGTGACACAAAGTACAGCCGACACCATTAAAGTGTTACTTGAAGACGACTTAAAAAAACGAATAATATTTCTTGCAGAATTATCTAAGCTGCCACCGGCGTCCAGTCACTTGCCAAGTGAGAACTGGGGAACTATTAGTAAAACGTTATATGACTCACAATACGGTTATCAAGCGATTGGCTGGATTGATAACTCGTTCCACATCCGAAAAATAATTCCCGAGGAAGGCAACGAGATAGCCATTGGCTTTGACTTAGCACAACAACCAGAAGCATTATCAGCGGCCAAAAAAGCGCAAAAAACACAACGAGTGATAATTACGTCCCCTCTCCAGTCTATTCATGGCAGTGAAGGATTAGGAATATACTCGCCAGTCTTTACGGGAATTAAAAATAAAAAACAACTGCATGGTTTTATCGCAGGCATACTTCTTTTTGATCCATACATTAAATCTGTAATACCGGCAGCCTTACTGAAGGAGCATAACTTCAGTTTATTAATTGATGGGCACCTTGTTTATTCAAATCAAAACGACCCATTAACTATTGAAAATTCGTGGAATAAAAAGGCCTCGTACAAATTGCAAGCTCACCAGTGGCAAATTAATATTTCGCCTAATAATGAATTTTTATATGTTGTTCATTACAAGGTAATGGGTGTAATAATCACACTAGGTATTTTTATTGCCATTTTAATTGTGTTGGCGGCTTATACCTATTTAATCGCTCGTAATAAAAGCGTAGAAATAAAAGATGGTCTTAATAAAGTTGAACATTTGCTAAAAAATCTTCCAGGCATGGCCTACCAGTCTTTTGATACCCAAAGCTGGCCGATGATGCGAGTGAGTGATGGTTGTGAAACCTTAACGGGTTACTCCAGGGAAGAATTTAAAAATAACCGAATGCTTTGGCAAGATGTAATACATTCAGATGATTACCAAGGTGTAAAAGAAGCAATAAACACAGCGATTAAAAACCGCAGCAGCTTTGAAGTTGAATATAGAATTAAAACCAAAAACAACGGTATTAAGCTAGTTTGGGAAAAAGGCGGAGCGGTGGACTCCATTTATAATGATGATGTTGTCATTGAAGGCTTTGTTTATGACATTACGTCTATTAAGAAGGCCGAAGCCGACCTTATTAGCAGTTATGCTTTTTCTGATGCTGTGGTCAACGCCATGATTGACGCGGTTATTACCATAGATCAATATGGCCTTATAAAAAGCTTTAACCGCGCAGCACAAACCATATTTGGATACACGGACGATGAAGTACTAGACAAAAATATATCCATTTTAATGCCTGCACCATTTAGTGATCATCATGATCAGTATTTAGCTCAATACTTAACAAGCAAACAACCTCATATTATTGGCATTGGACGAGAGCTTGTGGCTAAACACAAAGATGGCACCACATTCCCTATTCATTTATCCGTCAGTGAAATTGATAACCCTGAAAATAAAATGTTTGTCGGTTTAATTAGAAATATCACTCAGCAAAGAGCATTAGAAGATCAAGCGAAATTGCATACCGAACAATTAGCTCATACAGAAAGAGTTAATGCCCTTGGCGAAATGGCGGCAGGTATTGCACATGAAATTAATCAGCCACTAACGGCAATCTCACTTTTCTCCCAAACCGCTAAAAACTTTTGCGAAAGTGGTAAGTTTGACAGACTTCCAGCCTTATTTGAAAAGCTAAGTCTGCATTCTCTACGAGCAAGCGCGGTTATTGCTCGGATGCAAAAAATGACCAAAAAAGGCAATAGAACCAAAGAAGTTGTAGATTGTGACCTGATGATCACTGAAGCTTGTAAACTGGCAGAGTCTGAAGCTCGTCTACATAAAATAGCCATTAATATTATTACCAGTAAACAATCTCTTAATGTGTATGTTGATCGAGTCCAAATACAACAAGTTGTGCTTAATTTACTGCGTAATGGAATGGAAGCCATGCAGTCAATTGAGAACGACCGAGCAATAGAGGTCAAAATACAATTAAATATGGATAACTACGTTGAGATATCAGTAACAGATACGGGCGCTGGCTTACCTGAGAAGATGAGAGATACATTATTTAAACCGTTTTCCTCAACCAAGCAAAATGGCACAGGCATAGGCTTGTCTATTTCAAAAAGCATAGTGGAAGAGCATGGTGGGCATATTCACTTTCATGACAATACACCAACAGGAGCCGTTTTTATGTTTACCTTACCAATACATGATAGAGGAACCGTTTATGACAAATAAACAAACCGTTTTTATAATTGATGACGATGAAGGTATTCGTGAAGGATTAGAGCTGCTGTTTGAATCTATCAATCTAAATGCTCAGAGCTTTAGCTCAGGCGCTGATTTTTTAACGGTATATCATCAAGATATGACAGGCTGCTTAGTATTAGACATACGCATGCCGAAAATGAGCGGCCTAGAGCTTCAGCAAAAACTCAACGACCTACATTGCCTATTGCCTATCATATTCATTACCGGCCACGGCGATATTCCAATGGCGGTAGAAGCGATGCGTCTAGGTGCAATTGATTTCATAAAGAAACCATTTAATGAACAGCACTTAATAGACCGTATTAATGAAGCACTTATCCTTGATGATAAACAGCATAAACAACATATTAATAAACATAAAATCAAAACCGAGATTGAGTCGCTATCAAGCCGAGAGCTTGAAGTATTTGAAAGAGTGACCGATGGCATGATGAACAAAGTTATCGCTTCAGATCTTAATATCAGCGAGCGCACAGTGGAAGTACACCGCTCCCACGTAATGATGAAACTAGGGGCAAAAACACTGGCGCAGTTAGTCCGCAGTAAAATTATGTATGAGCAATTGAATTAAACGACTAGATCTTAGATTAAGATCTTTATGATTATTGATAGCCAAAATGCAAAAAACCAGTCTAAAGACTGGTTTTTCTAATTTAATGGCGGAGAGAGAGGGATTCGAACCCTCGTTAGGTTTGACCCTAAACACACTTTCCAGGCGTGCGCCTTCAGCCACTCAGCCACCTCTCCGCAATGCTTATTAATAGGATTTAACAAGCGGCGCCATAATATTGAATTACGACGCCAATAACAAGAAGAAATCCAACCAGCCTAAACAACTGGTTATATTTCACGCTAACTGAACTGTATCGTCGTAGCTCATTACTCGACACTACATACTCGCAGCTCGTAGCTTTATACCTTACGCATTACCTTTTACTTTCACTTTAGCGTCAGCCGCAAAGTTAAGCATTTTCGTTAATGGTTTCATAGCCTGCTCAGCTAATGCTTCATCAACAAAGACTTCGTGCCCTGTTGCGTCCATTAAAGCCTCTTCTATCGCTTTTAAGCCGTTCATTGCCATCCAAGGACAATGAGCACAACTTTTACATGTTGCACCGTTACCTGCCGTTGGAGCTTCAATAAAGGTTTTGCCTGGATTAGCTTGTTGCATCTTATAAAAGATGCCTCGGTCCGTAGCGACAATAAAAGTATCGTTGTCCATAGTTGTGGCTGCTGAGATCAATTGTGACGTCGAACCAACGGCATCGGCTAAATCAACTACGGAAGCTGGAGATTCAGGATGAACTAGAATAGCTGCGTTTGGATAAACGTTTTTAAGGTCTTTTAACGCTTTGGCTGAGAATTCATCATGAACGATACATTCACCGTTCCATAACAACATATCTGCGCCAGTTTGTTTATTGATGTAACCACCTAAGTGACGGTCAGGACCCCAAATGATTTTTTTACCTTCAGCATCAATGTGATCAATAACGTCTAATGCAATGCTTGACGTAACCACCCAATCAGCACGAGCTTTAACGGCCGCTGAGGTGTTCGCGTAAACAACAACCGTATGGTCAGGGTGTTGGTCACAAAATGCAGAGAACGCATCTACAGGGCAACCTAAGTCTAAAGAGCAAGTTGCTTCAAGCGTTGGCATTAAAACTGTTTTTTGTGGTGTTAATATTTTCGCGGTTTCACCCATGAATTTAACACCAGCAACTATTAAGGTATCTGCATCGTGCTGATTGCCAAAACGAGCCATCTCTAATGAGTCGGCCACACAACCGCCAGTTTCTTCGGCTAATGCTTGAATTTCAGGGTCAGTATAATAATGCGCGACTAACACAGCATTTTTTTCTTTTAGCAAAGATTTAATACGCTGCTTGTACTCTTGTTTTTCAACATCAGTGAGCGCGATTGGTTTAGCTGGAAAAGGATATTCTTGTTGCACAATTTCTATAGGATTCATGGCGTGTAAATGCTTATGGATTTTGCGGGATTATACCGAGTATTTAATGATATGTCACACGTGATTATAAACTTGATGATTTGAGTTATAACTAATTGGAATGTACTGAGGGATAACATTAATGGTGGGTCATGATGGATTCGAACCATCGACCAATTGATTAAAAGTCAACTGCTCTACCAACTGAGCTAATGACCCACTTTAATGTTTTGTTACTTGTTACTCTTTCTGTCTGATGGTGGGTCATGATGGATTCGAACCATCGACCAATTGATTAAAAGTCAACTGCTCTACCAACTGAGCTAATGACCCATATCAGGACAAAGAGTGGTGGGTCATGATGGATTCGAACCATCGACCAATTGATTAAAAGTCAACTGCTCTACCAACTGAGCTAATGACCCACTCTATCCGCTACAATTTAGAAGACGAATCTTCCTGTTGCTGCGGGCGCATATAATACTTATTTTAATTTTCTGTGCAAGCTATTTTAGCAAATATTTTAATTATCGGCCTTTTAGCCTTATTTTTAAACAAACTGCTTAAAAAATACAATTATCTATTTTATAAAGCGCTTAATCTAGATTTTGCTAATGATGCTGATGTTGAATCAGGATATTCACTTATTACTTGTTCAAAAAGTGCTTTAGCTGCATTTTTGTCACCTAACTTTTGCATAACAGTTGCCTGCTTAAGCATTGAATCACTACGTTTAGTCGATTCTGGGTGATTGCGAATAACTTGATCAAAGTGAGTCTTAGCATCTGCGAACAATGATTTATTGAACAGCAATTGTCCTAACCAATAATGCGCGTTAGCAATGTAGACTGATTTTGGAAAACTTTTGATAAAGTTTTTAAACTCTGGAATAGCTTCATCATAACGACGATCTTTTAAAATTAAGTTTACAGCTTGGTCATAAGCTTCACTTTCGCTTAATGATGTACTGTAAGTCGTTTCAGAAGAAGGTGCTGTAGTTGCTACTGGAGTTTGAGTTGGGGCTTGTATATTGGTTAAGCGACGTTCAATCTCAATATATAGGTCTCTTTGTCGTTCGACAATTTGATCTAATTTATGAGCTTGGTTCTCTGACTCACCTTTTAACTCGCGAAGTTCATCTTGCACTTCAACTAATTGCTGTTGCAAATTAATTTGAGCAGCGCCACGAGCTTGCATTAAACGTTTTAATTGGTTTAATTGCTCAGCTATAGCTGCAGATGAAGAAGCGTTATCGATTGGTGCAGCGGAATACGCTGCACCACTCACTACAAGTAAAGAAATTAAAGAGAATTTCATATTGTGTAGTTTTAACCTATTAATATACTAAAACAGCGCGACGATTCTTAGAGAAACCTTCTTCTGTACGAGACAAATCAACAGGTTTTTCTTCACCGTAAGATACAGTAGTCATTTGGTCAGCTGTAACACCTAAGCTTTGTAGGTATTGAACGATTGCTTTAGCACGACGCTCACCTAACGCGATGTTGTACTCAGGAGTACCACGTTCGTCAGAATGACCTTCAACCATTACTTTACCAGCAGGGTTTTTAATTAAGTAGTCAGCATGCGCTTCTAATAATTCTGCAAACTCGCTGCTTACTGTTGATTTATCATAATCAAAGTAAATAGTTTGTTGTTGACGTAATTCGTCATACTTTTCTTGCATAATTTCTTCAGCTGTTTTAGCAACTTCTACTGCTTCAGCTTCAACAGCTTCAATAGTATCAGTTTGAACATCCATAGCTTCAGTTTGAGCTTGCTCAACTGCAGTGTTAGTTGTTTTTGACTCGCCTTCTGATGAATCAGATGTAGCGCCACAGGCTGTTAGTAATAAAGCCGGAATAGCGATTAATAAACCTTTAGTGATTGCATTTACTTGCATTGTATATACCCTTATAGAAACAATGTTAATTTAAAAATGGTGACCAAGCAGGCGATTTAACTTGCCCTTTTGAAGCCGGTAATCTTGCTTTAAAGCGACCGTCTAATGAAACTAATGCTAATACTTGACCGCTACCGTGCATAGTACTGTATATAATCATTGATCCATTTGGCGCTATACTAGGACTTTCATCAAGCCTAGTTGTGGTCAGTACTTGGAAGTTTCCTGACTCTAATTCTTTTTTGGCAATATGGTACTTGCCACGAGTTCTGTTAACCATTACCAGATGTTTACCATCCGGTGTGATTGAGCCGCCTAAATTCATATCTCCATCATAAGTCAGGCGTTTTACTCGCTTACTTGCTAAATCTACGCTATAAAGTTGCGCTTTACCACCCCGTTCTGAACTGAAAATAACAAAACTTCCATCAGGTGACCAACTTGGTTCGGTATCTATAGCACGATGATTCGTCAATCTTGTCAATCTTTTATTGCTAAGTTCCAGTAAATATAGGTCTGGATTACCATCTTTTGATAAAACAAGAGCTAGTCTTTTACCATCAGGACTCCACTGAGGAGCCCCGTTAATACCTTTATAAGAAGTAACTAATTCTCTTTTACCGGTATAAATATCTTGGGTGTAAACTTGAGAACGATTATTTTCAAAAGTGACATACGCCAATTTTTTACCATCAGGTGACCATGACGGAGACATTAATGGCTCTGGCGATTTAACTAATTCTATTTCATTAGCGCCATCGTAATCAGCAACAACTAGTTTATATGGGTAAACATCTTCATATTCAATAGTTATATAGGCTACTTTTGTTAAAAAAGCACCACGTTCGCCAGTTAATTGTTCATAAACAATATCGCTGATCCTGTGACTGTAGTATCTAAACTGAGTCGAGGCGATTATTGCCTTACGTTCAAACATAATATGATCTTTAGTTTCAACCAAACGACCATCTTTTAATGTTTGTACTGTACCGCCGGTAATTTGGCCTCGTAAAACATCAATTAATTCAAAACTTACCGTAAATTTACCTGGTTCATTATCTTCTATCGTGCCCACAAGTATTGCTTCAACACCTGTAGAAACCCAAGATGAATAATCAACATCTTTATCTGTCTGTGGTTGTTGTGGCATGTCCGTCAATTTTATTGGACTAAACTTGCCACTTCGCATTAAATCCGCAGCAATAATTTCTGACAAATTAAATGGTAATTTTGCAGTGCCATTGTATTTAAAAGGCACAATTGCAATCGGGCGGGCAGTATTTACCCCTTCCGTGATCACGATTTCTAATTTTGCTAATGATGGTTGAGACCATATTAAACAGATAATTGATACAAACATTAAACCGATACGATTCATATTAAAACTTTGGCTCCACTTTAAGACTGATGTCTTTTAATTCTTGATATACGTCTGACTCTTTCGATACAGGTAATGTTTCTGCTTTTAAAACAGCACGTTCTGCCGCCTTACAAACTTTATTATCACCAGAAATTATCGTCACATTAGTCACTAAACCACTAAATGCAAGTTTTATGTTTAAACTACATGACTGGCCTTTCATAGAATCATCAACAATTAAGTATTGTTGAATACGTCCCATAATCAGCGCAGTGTACTTTTCTATTTCAGTTAATACATATTTTTGACGAATTTTATTACGTGCAGTTTGCTCTTGTGCCAACTGCTCTTGGATCATTTTTTCTCTAATGGCTTGCTCAGCTGCTTCTCTAGCTTCACGTTCTTGTTTCACTTTAGCCGCTTTAATTTCACGTTCTTTCTGTTCCTTAGCTTCTTGCTCTTGCTTGATGCGTTTATCTTCAGCTTCTTTAAACGCTTTTTGCTCAGCTTCTTTTTTCTTTTTAGCATCTTCTGCTGCTTTTTCTTCAGCTTCTTTCTTTTTCTTCGCCTCTAATGCATCTTTTTTTGCTTTCGCTGCTTCTTCTTCACGTTTAATACGTTCTTTTTTAGCATCATCCGCTTTTTTCTTTTCAGCTAGCGCTTTTTCTTTTTCTTCTAGAGCCTTTTTCTTTTCAACTATGGCTTTCTTTTTAGCATCTTCAGCGGCTCGTTCACTTTTTGATTTTTGTGACTCTAGAGATTTTAAATTGTTTTTAGCATTTCTAGCTCTGTCTTCTAAATCTTTCACCCGCTTTTCTTCGGCGGCTTTAACATCTGCTTTTTTCTGCTTTATCTTTTCAATTTGTTTATCTAAAGATTTTTGGTCGATTACCACAGCATCTAACGCTGTAATTTCAGGCTGGACTTTGTCTTTCTCAGGTGTTGTAAAGTTAAAACTTAATACAAATAAAACCGCAAAGAAAATATGAACACCAAATGATTTGATTATATGAATAAAACCGTCCGCTTTTTCCATTATTGTTTTGGCTCCGTCATTAAGCCTACAGAAGGTGCACCTGCTCGTTGTAACAATGTCATTAATTCAATTACATAATTATACTCAATCGAACGGTCAGCTTTAACAATAACAGGCGTATCAGGATCAAGTTGTAAGCGAGCAGCAACGACGGTTGCAAGGTCGGTTACAGACATTGGGTCACCATTTTCACTTCCGGTGGCAAGGAAATATTCACCCTTAGCATTTATAGAAGCAATAATAGGTGGCTTAGAGTCTTGATCTAACGGCTCAGCACTTGCCTGTGGCAAGTCAACTTTAACGCCTTGGGTAACTAATGGTGCTGTGACCATAAATATGATCAAAAGCACCAACATGACATCTATGTATGGCACAACGTTAATTTCGGCCACAGGTTTACGTTTAACTCGATTAATTTGCATCATATATTTTATACCGGAACGCTTGCGGTAACTTCTCTATGTAACAGATTTGAAAATTCTTCGATAAAGTTAATATAACTTGTTTCTAGCATTTCAACTCGACGGGCAAAGCTGTTGTAGGCTAATACTGATGGGATAGCTGCAAATAATCCCATTGCCGTTGCAATTAGGGCTTCTGCAATACCTGGTGCAACCATGCTTAACGTTGCTTGCTGAACTTGACCAAGAGCTAGGAATGCATTCATGATCCCCCAAACGGTTCCAAACAAACCAATATATGGACTAATTGAACCAACTGTCGCCAAAAAGCTTAAGTTACTTTCTAATTCTTCAGTTTCTTTAGATAGACGAACACGCATTGCTCTGTGTGTGCCTTCCATATAAACCTGAACGCCACCAACACTGTTTTTCTTTAATCTGGCAAACTCTTTGAAGCCATCTTTAAATAAGGCTTCTAATCCTTCTGTGCTTAGCTTAGCGGTTATTTCTGTATATAAATGACCTAAGTCAACGCCAGACCAAAAACGTTGTTCAAACGCTTTTGTTTCTTTCTCTGCTTTTATTAATATACTTCTGCGTTGAAAAATAATTGCCCAAGATGCGATAGACAAACCTAACAAGGTCAACATAACCAGTTTTACAATAAAACTAGCTTCCCAAAATAACCCAAAAAAACTTATATCAGCTTGCACTTTGTAAAACCTCTAAAATATCTTTCGGTATGGCCTGCGGCTTCATTTCCGAAGAATTAATACATGCGACTTGTACTTTTGCAGTAAACACAAGTTGCTCATTTTCATTAACTATTTTCTGTAAAAACTCAACACTAACACGTTTTACACGAACTATGCTTGTCTCTACTGTGATCATGTCATTAAATCTTGCAGCGTAACAAAAGTCAATTTCCATCGACTTAACAACAAAGGCTATATTTTGCTTAAGATAGCCGTCTTGTTCAATACCTAAATGTCTTAAATATTCTGTACGTGCCCTTTCGCAAAAATTTAAGTAGTTAGCATGATACACAATACCGCCCGCGTCGGTATCTTCATAATACACTCTTATGGGAAATTTAAAGCTCAAGATACCTCCTACTTAGTGATATTTATTGAATACTTATTCAGTTACAAACCATTCCACTGAATAACCATTCAATACAGTCACAAAAAACCACAAAACAAAAACATCATTAATTAGTATTACTAACGCGTTCAATTATTAACCACAAAGGCAAAGGCACCGTAAATAGTAACTCATAGGTGATTATTATTCCTATATAACGTAAATAACAACGGTAAAATAAAATCATTCATTAGTTTTTGTAATGCTAAAAAACAATTATTCTAGTTTGAAGTATTTACTCTAGTCCCTATAATGCTCGCATCTTCTGAGGGGCCTAGCCACTCAGAATTGAAGTAACTAATTTATGTAATTAATTTAACTACTTCTCCTATTCATGTTCCCTGGAATTTATTCCTTTTGGCCCATTCGTTTGAATGGGTTTTTTTTTGCCAAAATATTAACGAGTATCAACAAGTTAATATTTTAGCTAATGATTATTTATCATTTTCTCTATCTGGTAAATCAAAACCAAGATGTGTATACGCTCTTGGTGATGCAATTCTGCCTCTTGGTGTTCTTTGCAAATAACCTTGCTGTATCAAATAAGGTTCAATGACATCTTCAATGGTGTCACGTTCTTCACCGATAGCTGCTGCAATATTGTCTAAGCCAACTGGGCCGCCATCAAATTTTTCTATCATGGTTTGCAATAGTTTTTTATCCATGTAATCAAAACCTTGGCTATCTACATTTACCATTTCAAGTGCGTTTTTGGCAATTTCAACCGACACGACACCTTCATTTTTTACATCGGCAAAGTCCCTAACACGCCTTAGTAGACGGTTTGCAATACGAGGAGTTCCCCTGGCACGCATGGCAATTTCTAATGCCGATACTTCACACATTTCCATGTTAAGTACTTTGGCAGAACGCATTATGATATTGGCTAAGTCTTCAACCTTATAAAACTCAAGACGCTGAACAATACCAAAACGGTCTCTAAGCGGTGATGTTAGTGCTCCTGCACGTGTTGTAGCACCTATAAGTGTAAAAGGAGGGAGATCTAATTTAATGGAACGAGCTGCAGGGCCTTCACCTATCATGATGTCGAGTTGATAGTCTTCCATCGCTGGATATAAAATTTCTTCAACGACTGGACTTAATCGGTGTATTTCGTCGATAAACAAAACATCGTTTTCATCTAAGTTAGTTAATAGCGCAGCTAAATCCCCTGCTTTTTCTAAAACAGGGCCAGAGGTAGTTTTAATACTGACACCAAGTTCATTGGCAACAATATTCGCTAGTGTCGTTTTACCTAAACCCGGAGGGCCAAAAATTAGCAGGTGATCAAGGGCTTCACCACGTTTTGTTGCAGCTTCAATGAATATAGACATTTGATCTTTAACATGAGGTTGGCCTTGATAGTCCTCTAATAATTTAGGGCGTATGGCTCTGTCGATAACCTCATCTTCGCGGACTTCTCCAGCACTAACTAATCTATCTGCATCAATCATTAAAAACCTTTACTTCAATTAAATGGATCACAACATATTCTTAAGCGCTTTACGGATTAACATTTCACTGTCTTCACCTTCAACATAAACAGATTTTACCGCTTTATGAGCTTGTTGCGAACTATACCCTAATGAGCTTAGAGCAGAAACAGCATCTTCAAATTCTGAGTGATTTGTTTTCAGTAATGAAGACTCCATCGACATTTTAGGCATAAACTCAGGAGAAACATCTAACGCTTTAATACGGTCACGCATTTCAATTAATAAACGTTCTGCGGTTTTTTTACCAACCCCAGGCAATTTTACTAATGTGGTGACATCATCATGCTCAACACAAGTCACAAACTGCTCTGCGCTTAGCCCTGACAAAATGGTAAGACCTAATTTAGGACCAACGCCGTTGGCTTTAATAAGTAATCTAAATAGGCTACGTTCCTGCTTTGATGCGAAGCCATACAATAGTTGTGCGTCTTCTCGTACAACAAAATGGGTATATATCGTTGCTTGTTGACCTTTTTCCGGAAGTTCATAAAAGCTAGTTAAAGGCATTTGCACTTCATAGCCCACACCATTCACATCTATTAAAAGATCTGGTGCTTGTTTTTCAGCAACTTCGCCAGTTAATCGTCCAATCATAGGTTTAATTCTTTATTTATTTTAATTACTGTAAATATACACAGTCATGGATTAAGTTGAAAGTGTAAATTTAGGCTTATATCTTACTCGTCATTATTTAGTTGCGTCGTAATGTCATTTCTGTTTTAAATTTGTTACAAATTCACTGTTCTTATTGTGCGTTTTATAAGTACAATGACTTTTAATGTTAAACCGTAATATAGATTATATATTCGTTGGTATTCATGTCAGAACTTTCGTATAAAAATCAATTTGGTAGTATAAAGATGACGATTCACGAGAATATTTTAATCTCTGAATTTGAAGGTGCGGTATCCGTTAGTATTGTTGAATTCTTTATTAAGGCAGCTAAAACGCTAATAAAAAAAATAAACGCTGAAAAATGGGGTTATATTAGTTGTTCCAAGCAAGCTGAAGCTGCGACACCTGACGCTGAAAAGTTATTGATTCAATCAGCACACCTATTTTACGACATGGGCTGTGTACAATCAGCTTATGTACTAACTTCACCAATTGCTATTTCCCAGGTACAAAAGTTAAGAGCATCTATTGGCATTGATGAACCATTAAAAAATATTTTATTTGATGACCTACAGCAAGCCAAAGACTTTATATTAAATACTCTTCAGAGTTATGAATAGACTGGCTTATATGCGAATAAAAATACCGCCTTACTTGGCGGTATTTTTATTTATTAGCTTAGTTTATTAGTAAAGTTTAAAACAAAACGTTAATTTACATAATCTAGTAATTGCTCTTTTGTTAGTTGTCCTAAACCTAAAGAAGCTAGCGTCCTGCCTTCTTGATAAAAGTCTCTAGATAATATTCCTCCAGACATCTCAATCAAACGGTTACATTCGGGGGTTTTAATATTCAATTTATCGCCTAATGACGACATTAAGACTAACCCCATAGGTACATCTTCCGTCACGTATCTATTATTAAAACTGTAAGGACCCGGTGGAGAAGATATTTTATAACTTTCAAACACTTCTCTAGCATCTTGTTTTTGATCTTGCTCATTTCTATATAAACAAGCATCTAAATACGGGATTGGTTCGCTACCTAATGCAGCTAATATTGCCATTTTTTCTGCATCAAGTTTATCTATCATCAGCCACGCTAGCTCAGTAGAAAGTGCATCTCTGTACATATAAGGCACTTCATCTGGGTGGTGTTTTTCACAATACTCAAGCATTGGGTACATAACGTATAACCCGACGGTATGCACAATGATATTAGGATTATGCAAAGCGGATTCAAAAATATGTTTACGTCTATTTTTCTTTTCAAGATCGTAAGCGGGAAAGAGTCGAGACGCTATTTCCATCCCCTCATCTCCCCTGATAGCTGGAAAAAATGACAAAGCATTTCTAGCATTTTTAAATAACACTTTTACCGTGCCAGGCTCATCTATCCTTGCATCATTTGGCGTTGATTCACCTTCTGCAAAAATAGGACTGTTATCACAATATTTCCTATAAAAAATACTTCCTGCATAGCCAGGTATCAACATAACTAATTGATCATCAACAAAATATTTTGCAATTCTTTTTGCTAATGCTTCATGGTAAGTGGTTTGAATAAATATCATCACGACTTCTGCGCCAGTTATAGCGACTTCAGGATCTCGTGTAATTAACTCTAGGGGTTGAAAAGATTTTTCTGCATCATCTGCGCTGTCGGTGAATTGTCCATTTTTCGTATTGTCGATACAATATATGCCTTTATTCTTAACCATAGTTTCAAAGTGATCATCATGAGTTATACGATTAGATGTCTTTAACAAAGTTACGATATGTCCTGCTTCGGCAGCCATAAAAGCACATGCGGAGCCTGCGTTACCAGCTCCAATGATTGTAATTTTCATTTATTTTCCTGTTGTTATCCCCATTGCACAAATGAATAATTCATTAATAAAATGGGCATTATTCCTGCGGAAATTCAAAATATGACAAATCATTTTTGAATATGTGAGCGGTGAAAATATGAAAGATTTAAATATGAAAACTGTGGGTACTTGGAAGCTGGGGGCTCTGATTTTAGAAAAGGCTAAAACGCAAATTAACTTTGAAAATAGTTTAGATCTATTAAGTTAACATGGAACTCTTATTAAACTCTTACAAAAAACAAGGGTTCTTGATTGCGCGCACTATAACCTATCTAGCAGCTGGCGTCTTAAATGATTAAAACGTGACAACCAAAACGCTTGAAAAAATAAACACGAACCGCTGATTTGTATTAATTTGAAGTCAGGCTACTTACGTAAACGCCCTCTTACGGTTTTACGTGCTACACCAGCCATAGCGAGTAAACTCTGATTAGTATTTCCATGACAAATAGCCACAGCGAGCGCATCTGCCGCATCCGCTTGTGGTTTACCATCGAGTTTTAAAATCTGCTGGACCATATGCTGAACTTGGCTTTTATCTGCCGCCCCACTTCCTACAACCGCTTGTTTTATTTGTCTGGCTGAGTATTCAAATACAGGAAGTAAACCTTGAGTAGCAGCGACAATTGCGCTACCTCGAGCTTGACCTAACTTTAATGCGGAGTCTGGATTATGAGCCATAAATACTTGTTCAATGGCAAAAGTGTCAGGTGTGTATTGCTTAATGATTTCAGATACACCAGCAAAAATGGTATCTAATTTTATCGACAAGTCACCATTAGGCGTTCTGATACAGCCACTACCTACGTAATGGAACTTAGAGCCTTGCTGCTTAACTATGCCATACCCGGTAATACGAGAGCCGGGATCTATGCCTAAAATTATTGTCATTATTACCTTAAATTCGCCATGCATCTACACTATTTAAATACACAATTTAGACCAATTACATACTAACTTTTGTAAAATTAACTTATCACTTAGTTAAAAACAACAAAGCCAGTTATATCTAAATAACTGGCTTTGTATTATACCAATTGAATTAATTATGTAATTAAACAGTTAGTCTGCTTTTTTAACTACATCAATGCCAAGGTCAGCTAATGCCGCAGGATTAGCAAAACCAGGTGCTGATGTTAACGGACAAGCCGCGGTTGATGTTTTAGGGAATGCCATAACATCACGGATTGACTCTGCACCAACCATTAACATAAGCATACGGTCTAAACCAAACGCTAAACCAGCATGCGGTGGAGCACCATATTGTAATGCTTCTAATAAGAAACCAAATTTTTCTTCAGCTTCTTCATCGCTAATACCTAAAGTTTTAAATACTTGCGCTTGCATGTCTTGTTTATGGATACGAACTGAACCACCACCAAGCTCACAACCGTTTAATACCATGTCATAGGCATCAGATAATGCCGTTGCAGGGTTAGCTGCTAGCTCTTCTGGTGTCATATTACTTGGTGCAGTAAACGGATGATGAAGCGGTGTTAATGCACCGCCTTCTAATTCTTCAAACATTGGGAAGTCAACAACCCATAATGGTGCCCATTTATCCGCAACTAAATTGAAGTCTTCACCCAATTTAATACGTAATGCACCTAACGAGTCAGTGACAACATTATACGTATCAGAACCAAACAATAAGATGTCGCCATCTTGAGCGCCCGTTCTTTCAACAATTGCTTTAGCCACATCTTCTGTTAAAAATTTAAGGATTGGCGACTGTAAACCTTCAAGACCGTTGTCTGCTTGATTAACTTTAATCCAAGCTAAACCTTTAGCGCCGTATTTCCCAGCGTATGCTGCATAGTCATCAATTTGCTTACGAGACAAAGAAGCACCAGTTGGTACTTTAATTACCGCAACACGACCTTTTTCATCGTTAGCAGGACCACTAAATACTTTAAAGTCTACGTCTTTTAATAAATCAGCAACGTCAGTTAATTCTAACGGGTTACGTAAATCTGGTTTGTCAGAACCAAAACGCGTCATGGCTTCTAAATAAGTCATTGACGGGAATTCACCCAAATCAACATCTAACAATTCTTTAAATACCGACTTAACCATACCTTCAGTCATGCCCATTACTTCTTTGCCAGACATAAAGGTAGTTTCAATATCTATTTGAGTAAATTCAGGCTGACGGTCAGCACGTAAATCTTCATCACGGAAACATTTAACTATTTGGTAATAACGGTCAAAACCAGCAACCATTAACAACTGTTTAAATAACTGAGGTGATTGCGGTAACGCAAAAAACTGACCTTTGTGAGTACGGCTTGGTACTAAGTAGTCACGTGCGCCTTCTGGCGTGGCTTTCGTTAGTATTGGCGTTTCAATATCCAAAAATCCGTGACTGTCCATATAACGACGAACCGCGCTGGTTACTTTTGAACGGAACTGTAAACGCTCGTTCATAACAGGACGACGTAAGTCTAAGTAACGGTATTTTAAACGTTGCTCTTCAGAGTTATCTTGATTGAAATCTAAAGGAACAGGCGCTGAGGCATTTAAGATTTCTAAATCTTTTACGTACAATTCAATTTCACCCGTTGCCATATCTTTATTAGCTTGGCTACCTGGACGAGCACGAACGATACCGGTTAATTTAATACAAAACTCGTTACGCAGTTTATTTGCAGGTTCAAAAATTGCTTTTTCATCTGGGTCGATAACCGCTTGCACAATACCTTCACGGTCACGTAAATCTATAAATATTAAACCACCTAAATCACGGCGTTTATTCACCCAACCACACAAAGTAACTTCTTGACCTTCTAAGCTTTTATTAAGCTGACCACAATAATGAGAACGCATTTATCTACCTATGCTGTTATTAATCTGTACAAATGATGCCAACATTTTTGATGTTAACATCCTATAAATGGCGCTTATTATAAAGACTTGAACGACAAAGTCACCGCCTAAAGTAGAACTATTTACTGCTTATTTACTTTATATTTCTAAATAAACCAACCCAAAGCCCCTGCATGATCCACTTAGTAAGTCTCTTAGTAAGGTATTAAGTTAGTAATAAAGGCAAAATCATCAGTCAGCAAAAGAAACTCAATATATTAATAGCCAGTTCTTAACCATTTAAGATAAAATGGCCAACTAATTTTAAGTTTGAAATAAAAGACCCTGCGCATGCGTGATGAAATTTACTCACAACCACATACCCAAGTGGACGACTTCACTTTTGACAATTCAGTTGTGGAAGTATTCCCAGATATGATCCAACGCAGTGTGCCGGGTTACGCTACCATCGTCAGCACTATCGGTAAATTATGTGAGCAATTTCATCAAGCCAATAGTAATATTTATGACTTAGGTTGCTCATTAGGCGCAGCCACTTTATCGATGCGAAAGTCGGTAACGAAAGAAAATTGTAAAATTATCGGTATCGACAATTCTCAAGCGATGATCGACCGCTGTCGTTTACACATAAAAGCGTATATGTCTGATGTTCCCGTATCTATTGAACTTGGAGACATCCAAACCCATTCATTAGAAAACGCGTCTGTGGTGGTGATGAATTTCACTATGCAATTTATTGAACCTGAACACCGCGCACAATTAGTTAAAAAGATTTACGACAGTTTGCTCCCAGGTGGCATTTTAATTGTCTCTGAGAAAATCCGCTGGCAAGACAGTAAAATTAACGATGCGATTAACAACCTACATTTAGACTTTAAACGCGCCAATGGTTACAGTGAATTAGAAATTAGCCAAAAACGCAGTGCCATTGAAAACGTAATGAAAATAGACACAGAACAAATGCATATAGAACGCTTAGCGGCAGCTGGATTCAAACAGCATTCTATTTGGTTTCAGTGTTTTAACTTTGCTTCATTTATTGCCATTAAATAATACTAGAGATATAAGATTACGTATGACCCACTTTTTTAATTCGTTTTACAGTGCCATCGCCAATAACAAACTAGCCCATTGGTTAGACGTTTTACCAAATCAGTTAAACTCTTGGTATCGCGATTCGCTGCATGGCGAATTTAAAGACTGGGTTAAAAACATAGAATTATTACCGCACGTTGAACCAACAGACATAAATATAGAAACCTCAGTTTCTGTTGGCAACATGGACACTATGAGCCCAGGGTTACAGAAAAAAACCACTCATCATTTAATGCAAATGAAACCATGGCGCAAAGGCCCGTATCACTTACACGGCATTCATGTAGACACAGAATGGCGTTCAGATTTTAAATGGGACCGTTTACTACCGCATATTTCAGATTTAACCAACAGATACGTATTAGATGTCGGTTGCGGCAGCGGTTATCACTTATGGCGTATGCAAGGTGCTGGCGCTAAATTTGTAGTGGGCATTGACCCAACACAATTATTCTTAGCGCAATTTTGGGCGGTGCAACATTTTATGCAAAACCCAAATGTAAACTTACTGCCTTTAGGCATTGATGATTTACCTGAGCTAAAAACCTTCGATACTGTCTTTTCTATGGGCGTGTTGTATCACCGTAAATCGCCGATGGATTTTTTGCAGCAGCTAAAAAGACAACTAGCACCAGGTGGCGAATTAGTATTAGAAACCCTCATTATTGAAGGTGACGAAAACACCGTTTTAGTGCCACAAGATAGATACGCAAAAATGCGTAACATTTGGTTTATTCCAAGTGGCAAAGCACTGACAAAATGGTTAGAAAAGGTTGGTTTTAAAAACGTGCGTTTAGTGAATATTGACCAAACCACTTCAGATGAACAGCGAAAAACTGACTGGATAGATACTGAGTCGTTGGAAGATTTCTTAGATCCTAACGACCCGAGCAAAACGATTGAAGGTTACCCAGCTCCATTACGTGCCATATTCATCGCGAATAACTAATCATGGCAACCTATCGTCCAAAAACGACAATTGAACAATGGCGAATATTACAAGCAGTTGTTGATTTTGGAGGATATGCCCAAGCGGCTAATGCATTAAATAAAAGTCAGTCGAGCCTGAATCATGCCGTCACTAAATTACAATCCACTTTAGGTGTGCAGTTATTGGAAGTAAAAGGCCGCAAAGCTTTTTTAACCGACGCTGGTAACTTAATGTTAAGACGGTCGCGAACTCTAACCCAGCACATAGAAGACATGGAACAACTTGCCGACAATATGACGACAGGTTGGGAAACTGAAATAAGAGTCACCACTGAAATAATTTATCCAAAACAAAAACTGTACAGCGCGTTAGAACAGTTTTATCCACAAAGCCGTGGCACACGAGTACGTATAACCGACCAAGTGATCACCGGCACCAATGACAGTATCTTAAATAAAACCGCAGACTTGGTGATAAGCGCTATCCCACCAAACGATTATTATGGTGATCGCTTAGAACAGGTCAATTTTGTATGTTATTGCGGTAAAGGTCATAAACTGGCAAGTAAAAAACAAGTGTCGTTAAACGAACTTGAACGTGAATTACAAATAGTCATCAGCGATACCGGGAAAAATCCACAAGCAGAGTCGGGTTGGTTAAAAGCAGAACAACGTTGGACGGTAACCAATTTTTATCATGCCATTGATATTTTAAAACGTAATCAAGGCTTCTGTTGGATACCAAGTCATTTTATCGATGCGACTAATGCCCACCAAGAATTAGTTGAAGTACCATTAAATACGCAAAAAACACGCTCAATTATCACCCAACTCATCATTCCCGATCCTATAAAGTTAGGCCCTGGGGCGACTTTATTAAAAAATTTAATTTTAGAGCAATATAAATAACAATTCTTGGTTATATATTGCTCCAAATTGTTATAAAATGCCGCCCGTTTAGTCTATATATCTAATTTGCCCAAAAAACGTAGGCAGAAGTTAGGTATCACCCCCACATTTGAGGAAATAACGTTGAGCGATAATCAATCTTTAAGCTACAAAGACGCTGGTGTAGACATTGACGCAGGTAACCTGTTAGTCGAAAAAATTAAAGGTGCAGTAAAACGCACCACTCGTCCAGAAGTAATGGGCGGACTTGGCGGCTTTGGTGGATTATGCCAAATCCCTAAAGGTTACGACGAGCCACTATTGGTAGCGGGTAATGACGGTGTTGGTACTAAATTACGTTTAGCTATTGATTTGAAAAGACACGATACCGTGGGCATCGACTTAGTTGCCATGTGTGTTAATGACCTTATTGTTCAAGGTGCTGAGCCATTATTCTTTTTAGACTATTATGCAACAGGCAAGTTAAACGTAGATGTAGCCGCTGATGTTGTTAGTGGTATTGCCGACGGTTGTGTGATGTCAAATTGCGCTTTAATTGGCGGTGAAACTGCTGAAATGCCAGGTATGTATGAAGGTGATGATTACGACCTAGCTGGATTCTGTGTTGGTGTAGTAGAAAAAGCAAAAGTAATCGACGGCACTAAAGTTAAACCAGGTGATCAATTAATCGCTCTAGGTTCATCAGGCCCTCACTCAAATGGCTATTCACTTATCCGTAAAGTGATTGAAGTTTCAGGTGCCGACTTATCTGCTGAATATGAAGGTAAAGTATTAGCTGATCAGTTAATGGAACCAACTAAAATATACGTTAAACCAGTATTAGAACTGCTTAAAACTGTTGACGTACATGCCCTGTCTCATATCACAGGTGGTGGTTTCTGGGAAAATATCCCTCGTGTATTACCGGCCAATACTAAAGCAGTTTGTAATGGTAACTCTTGGCAGTGGCCTGCGGTATTTAACTGGTTACAAGAAAATGGCAACATTAAAACCCATGAAATGTACCGTACATTTAATTGTGGTGTAGGTATGGTGATTGTCGTTGATAGTGCTGATTTAGAATCAAGTATTCAAATTCTTAAAGACGCAGGCGAAAATGCTTGGCACATTGGAGAAATCCAAAAAGCGGCTGACGGTGAAGAGCAAGTCGAAATATCTGGAGTTTAATCAGTGACTCAACTTGTTAACACTCTTTCTTCTGAGAACGGAGACGCTAACGCGTCTTCTGCCTCTAAAGCATCTATCGTTGTTTTAATCTCTGGTAGTGGCACCAATTTACAAGCCATTATCGATGCCTGTATCGCTAATAAAATTAACGGCCAAGTCTGTGCGGTTATTTCTAATAAAGCGGGTGTTTACGGTTTGGAACGTGCTAATAATGCAAATATTGCAACGCACGTCTTAAACCATAAAGATTTTGATACACGTGAAAACTACGACAAATCATTAGTTGATATTATCGACAAGTACCAACCTAAAGTTGTAGTACTTGCTGGTTTTATGCGTATTTTAACTGCTGGGTTTGTGTCTCACTACGCTGGTAAATTAATTAACGTTCATCCATCTTTGTTGCCTAAATATCAAGGTTTAGATACCCATCAACGTGCAATTGACGCTAAAGATCAAGAACACGGTTGTAGCGTACACTTTGTAACTGAAGAGTTAGACGGTGGCCCGGTTATTTTACAAGCCAAAGTGCCAGTATTTGAAGATGACGATATTGACTCGTTATCGCAACGTGTTCACTATCAAGAACATCAAATTTACCCTATGGTGGTAAAATGGATGTGCGAAGATAGATTGACCATGACGCAAAAATCGAATACGTTCTCTGCATTACTTGATAACGTTATACTACCCGAACAAGGATATGCCAACGATGATTAATCGTCTGAGTGCTTTTATACTAAGTGTTGCCCTTTTACTGACTTGTTCAATAACAAACGCTTCTGAACAAAGCTTTGTTATCAAACCTTTTGATGCGGTTTACGATATGTACCGCCAAGGTGACAAATTAGGTTCAGGCAAAAGAAGCTTAAAAGCATTAGGCAATAATCAATTTTCGTTATCCTTAGACAGTGATATTGAATGGCTGATCTTTTCTGATGAAAGAAAAGAAGTCAGCCGTTTTTCCTATACCCAAGGTAAGATAATCCCGTCGTTTTATCTTTATAGACGCGAAGGCACAGGTAAAGATAAAGAACTCGATATTATGTTTAACCTAGATCACTCTTTGATCATAAAGCCTAAGCATGAAGAGTCGCCAGATAAATGGCAAGATGGTTGGTTAGATGAAATGAGTTTGCATATGCAAATTCAAGCTGACCTGATCGACGGCAAAACAAGGTTTGAATATACGGTTATTGGTAACTCAGGTAAGTTAAAAGATTATGAATTTGAAGTGATTGGTCATGAATTGATCAGCACAGGTTTAGGTCGATTTAACGCTACAAAAGTAGCAAGAGTTTATCCTAAAGGTAAATTCTATGCGCAGCATGCCTGGTTTATTCCAGAACTTAACCACACGTTAGCGCGTTTGTGGCGCATGAAAAAAGGCGTTGAACAGTACGACTTAGTGATTAGTTCATACCAAGAAGCACAAGCTAAGTAATCAACAACCCTCTCTCGTTAAACTAAACCGCATTCATTGCTTTTAGTTTAGTTTAACGCCTAACCTAAACAGCACCCATTGTTTAGGTTCTAACTTCACCCAAGATTCATTATCCGTTAACGGTCTTGTTGCTATTACAGTAACTATGTCGTTATCCGTTGTTTCTTCACTGAAATTAACAGTCACGTCTTTGTCTATTAAACTTGCGGGGCCAAACGGGGCTTTTCTTGTGATCCAAGTCAGGTTATTACTACAATAAGCCAATACATGTACGCCATCGGATATTAACGCATTAAACACACCTAACTCATCAAGCTGTTTGCAAAGTTTGGCTGTGTATCTAAATACACTCTGCCAATTTTTAGGCTTAGTTGGATACTTTTGTTTTAACTTTCCCATAATCCAACAAAATGCATACTCACTGTCGGTTTCACCAATCGGCATAAAGTCAAAAAGGGCTAATAACTTGTAGCCAGATAACTGACCATTATGAGCAAAGGTAATATTACGCCCCCAAAACTCACGAACAAAAGGATGGGTATTTTCTAGTTTTATGCCACCACGATTGGCTTGTCTAATATGAGAAATAACCGAACAACTTTTTATTGGGTATTCCATCACTAAGTTAGCAATTTTTGAGTTTGAACTTGGCGCAGGATCTTTAAACGTGCGACAGCCTTTACCTTCGTAGAAAGTGATACCCCAACCGTCTTTGTGCGGCCCTGTAGTGCCGCCTCTTTGTACTAACCCCGTGAAGCTGAATATTATGTCAGTCGGAACATTTGCCGACATGCCGAGAAGTTCACACATTAGAGTATTTTCTACCTACAATAATTAACCAGTTGAATAATACCCATTGCATAATCTTAACTAGTTAGTTTTCTTTTAGAATTAATTATATAGAATAGCTTTCAATCTACCTACGGCCTTTTTTATAACGCAGAAGTTTTTAAAATGCAAAAGCAACAAAGTCTAATGAATCGAGCTGAAATACGACAAATTATCAGACAAAAACGCAATGCGCTTTCGCTAGAGCAACAATCTAATGCTGCCAAGCTAATAAGCGACAAGATCATTGAATTGGTTACTCCAAAAGACGTTGTGGCTTTGTATTTAGCAAACGACGGGGAGATCTCGCCAAATCAGACAATACGTCACTTACAACACAATGAAGTGACCACCCTGCTACCGGTTATGCATTCGTTTCATAAAGGATATTTGAATTTCCAATCCTACCTCTGCACAAAAAATACCGACAACACAATCATGGTTAAAAATAACTTTGCCATTTTAGAGCCAAAATTAAACGCTCTGCAAACTTATCCTTTATCACAAATCCATTATATATTTATGCCTCTTGTCGCATTTGATGCGAACGGTAATCGGCTTGGCATGGGCGGTGGATTTTACGACAGAACATTATCCAAACTAGCTGAACTTGAGTCTAGGCCTAAACTCATTGGGTTAGCTCACGACTGCCAGCAAGTGGATGAATTACCTAAACAAGCTTGGGACATTCCACTGGATTTGATCATCACTCCAAACAAGATCATTGTTCCTGATCAATAAGTCGATAAGCATTAACATACAGACCTAAAGAAAGGTGTATACTCGCTAAGATAAGGTCTTCATTCACTCACTATTAATTAACTCACAACAGATTAATTTCAACGGAAAAATAATGACTCAAGACGAAATGAAAAAAGCAGTCGGCTACGCTGCGTTAGAATATGTAAAACCAGATGCTATCGTCGGTGTTGGTACAGGCTCTACCGTCAGTTATTTTATTGAAGCACTTGGTACTATTAAACATACCATTCAAGGTGCAGTGTCGAGTTCAGACGACTCAACCCAAAAGCTAAAAGCACTTGGCATTGAAGTTTTTGATTTAAATAGCGTCCCATATTTAGATGTTTACGTTGATGGCGCGGATGAAATTAATTCCGACAAAGTCATGATCAAAGGCGGTGGCGCAGCATTAACCCGAGAGAAAATTATTGCCGCGGTTGCCAAGCAATTTGTATGTATTGTTGATAGTTCTAAACAAGTTAAATTCTTAGGCGAATTTCCGTTACCTGTGGAAGTGATTCCTATGGCCAGAAGTTATGTTGCTCGCGAAATTGTAAAATTAGGCGGCGATCCCGTTTATCGTGATGGTGTAGTGACCGACAACGGTAATGTAATTTTAGACATATTTGGTATGCAAATCGCCCAACCTAGAAAATTAGAAGAGCAACTTAATGCCATCGTGGGTGTAGTGACAAATGGTTTATTTGCACATAGAGCTGCAGATATCGTCATTGTTGGCTCTAATGACGGAATTAGCGTCCTAAAATAAAGTTATCCTACTTACAGCCAAGGTTATTCAAATGATTTTGGCTGCAAGTCCTATTATATCTAGCTTTGCACCCTATTAGTGCGCATTGTCTCTGCTACAAAGCTTTTCCCCTGCTAACGTATTGTAAAAAATGGATTAGATATATTAATTCGATTCAATAATTACCTTTATTATTTAGCCAAAATAGAGTATTAATTCTAACTCAAACCTAGGTGGACTCTAACGTTCCATTAATGAAAGCAATTAAAGAAAGGCAAACACAACAATGAGTAAGGTGTCATTAGCAAAAGATAAAATTAAAATTCTATTTCTTGAAGGTCTTCATCAAAGTTCGGTTGATACTTTAGTCGCTCAGGGCTATACCAACATTGAATTTTTAACGACATCGTTACCTGAAGAAGAGTTAATTGAGAAGATCAAAGGCGTGCATTTCATTGGTATTCGTTCGCGCTCACAATTAACTGAAAAAGTATTTGCTAACGCCAATAAACTTATTGCTGTAGGTTGTTTTTGTATAGGTACAAACCAGGTTGACCTGGATGCCGCTAAAGAAAAAGGTATTGTGGTATTTAATGCCCCTTACTCAAATACTCGTTCGGTTGCCGAATTAGTTCTTGGTGAAATATTATTACTCATTCGTGGTGTGCCAGAAAAGAGTGCAAAAGCGCATAAAGGTATTTGGAACAAGTCTGCGACTGGTTCTTTTGAAGCTCGTGGTAAAACGCTTGGTATTATTGGTTACGGTCATATTGGAACTCAGCTAGGAATTTTGGCTGAAACATTAGGTATGACAGTTAATTTTTACGACATAGAAACTAAGTTAACTTTAGGTAACGCATCTCAAGTTGCCACTATGGATGAATTGTTAGCGACAAGTGATGTTATCACTTTGCACGTTCCTGAAAATGCAGGAACACAAGACATGATAGGTGCAAATCAGTTCGCTCAAATGAAACAAGGTGCTATTTTCATTAACGCCTCACGTGGTACGGTTGTCGATATTGACGCGCTAGCCAAAGCCCTAGAAAGTAAAAAGCTTGCTGGTGCTGCCATTGATGTATTCCCAGTAGAGCCAAAATCAAACAATGAAGAATTTGTATCACCATTACGTGGCTTTGATAACGTAATATTAACGCCTCATGTTGGTGGGTCTACACAAGAAGCACAAAAGAACATAGGTATTGAAGTATCTGGCAAATTAGCTAAGTACTCTGACAATGGTTCTACGTTAAGTGCGGTAAACTTCCCAGAAGCATCGTTACCTGAATTTGGTGGCCGTAGTCGTTTATTACATATCCATGCTAATCAACCAGGTGTGTTAACCAAAATCAATGAATCGTTTGCCAAACATAACATCAATATTGCGGCTCAGTATTTACAAACTGACGACAAATTAGGTTACGTTGTAATCGATGTAGAAACTGATGATTCAAAACTAGCATTAAAGGAATTAAAATTAATTCCGGGTACAATTAAAGCTAGATTATTGCACTAATATTTGTTTATTTTATTTAAAAAGGAAGCTTAGGCTTCCTTTTTTTATGCTCAAAAAACACAAATTCCTCATTTAATTCAATACTATAAACCATAAAAATATAAAAACTTTACACATTGAATTTTTACTGTATATTTACACAGTCTTTTGTTTTTGACCAAGTTAGAAATTAGGAGTTAATTATGGCTGTTGAAACCAGATATGTAGTTATACGTTCAAATAGAGATAATGAGGAGAAAGAAGTTATGACGTTCACTGATAAGCGTTCGGCTGACGACTATGACAAAATGTTAGACATGGCTGATGCTATGTTTGAAGTCCTTCATAATTCCGAAATTGACTTACCTGAACAGCAATGTGAAGAGTTAAGTGTGTTTTTAGCAAAACAACGCGAAGAAGTATTAGTTGCGTTACAAGCGAAAAAAAAACCAAGTCCACCGAATAAAAAAGCATCAAAAAACAAAAATGACAAACAAACAGATTTGTTAGACCGCACTGAAGATAGCTCTGAAATTTCAGAAAAATCATTATCGGCGACACTGTTAGAAGATGTAAATGCCAAAGCAGAATCGAAAGAAGACAGTAAATTAGTAGATTTTGTTATTGAAAAGGACGATGCCGCTTGAACTCCTGAAATAATCCCTTATAAAGGTCGCAATGAATTTAATAATGTTGTTGTATTAAATGCGACCGATTAGGAGTTTTATGTTTAACAAGAGTTTTATCACTAACCTTATTGCTGTAATAGCCTGTGTTTTAGGCTGGTTATTAAAAGTAGATTGGTTATTAGCAATGGCATTGTTTGCACTATCTGGTGCGCTTACCAACTGGATAGCAATCCACATGTTATTTGAAAAAGTCCCAGGACTGTACGGTTCTGGGATCATTCAAATCAAATTTGAGCAATTTAAAGCCGGTATTAAAACCTTAATCATGGAACAGTTTTTTACTGTTGAAAACTTTAACAAGTTTTTATCCGAGAAAAGCGGCCAAGCTCATCAGTTCAATTTAAAACCAATTATCGCCGATACCGATATGTCCCCCGCGTTTGATTCTTTAGTTGCCACCATTAAGCAAAGCTCGTTTGGCAGCATGTTAGAAATGTTTGGTGGCGATGCTGCATTGGTTCCACTAAAAGAACCATTTATTGAGAAACTGAAAAGCTCAGTTATTGAAATCACAGAGTCTGAGCAATTTGCCGAAAAACTAAAAGCCAGTGTTAGTTCAGAGCAAAACATCACAGATATGATGAATAAAGTCGAATTGTTAGTTGAGCAACGTTTAGAAGAATTAACCCCCGCTATGGTCAAAGACATTATTCAACAGATGATCAAAAGTCATTTAGGTTGGTTAGTAGTTTGGGGCGGTATATTTGGTGGTTTAATCGGCCTGTTAGCCCACGTATTAAACTTTTAACTGCTTTAGCTAAGTTAGGTGACTTGTTAAAAATATCGGCTTATAAGCTTAACACGTCGCCTAAATCATAATTTAACGATTAGATGCTGCAGTTTTAACTGCGTAATCAATCAAGTCGTTATAAAACTCTGGAAAGTCTTGCTCAATTGCCGCTTGATTTTCTAGGTACCAATCAAGACTCTCAGTTAACTCTACCGGCTTTTTTAAACGCCGACTTATTCCTGTAAGTGCGCGCTCTATATTATCCATATCACCATAACCAGATAGCCAATCCATTTGTTTCATGGCGCTAACGGTAGTTATATATTTGTCGGGTAAATGTTTAATATTAGTATCAAGCTGAATGTAACAATCTTGAGCAAAGACAGGCAAAGAATTGTGGTGAAAGTTAGCAAAGTTTATAGCTAATTGATGGTCGTACAATACATCGATAATAATACCGCCATAACGGCGTAGGCTGCCTAACTCCCGCGTCAGTGACTTAGTATATAAGTGTGAGTCAGTAAAGGTGTCAATTGAGCGATGTAACTGAATGCCTTGTTTTATTTTGTCATTATAATTTAGTCCACTGACTTGCCCTTTTACAAAATCCCCTAACAAATTTCCCGTTGGGGAAGTGTCCGTCATGGCTGCTAAATGTAAGTGGGCAAGGTAATTCATAGTTATCCTCAAATTAAAAGGTAGATTCAAGTAGAGGGTTAGTTATTTTTCTAACAGCTTTTCCATACGTTTGATCAACTTAAAGTCTAGGTCAGATAAACCACCAACATCATGGGTAATTAATGTCACATCGACTTTATTCCAAACATTAAACCATTCTGGATGATGAATTAACTTTTCTGCATGCATCGCAACTTGTGTCATCCAACCAAATGCGTGGATAAAGTTTTTAAATACAAACTGCTTTTTTAATTTACCGTCGATAATTGACCATAGCTGATCTTGAGCCAATAAATCGTTTACTTCAGCCAGTTGCTCTATAATTTGTTGCTCTGTTAATTTTGTTGCTGCCATAATACCCATCCAATGCTTATCTATTATTTATCTATCATGCCAATTGATCAGCATAATTAACACTTTCTATTTGTTGTGCTCAAATCCACATTGCCAACAAATGTACACTTCTAACTACAGTGTGTATTTGGTTTTAATCTATTTTCTCTCTAGTTCTAATATAGTTGTGATATTAAATTCTAGGCATTAAAAAAGCGGCTTTACGCCGCTTTAGTTAACAATATATGCTTATTTACGGTAAACCTTCACTTCTTTGTAACCATGTTCGTGTAACAACAAAGCTTGCAAACGGCTCATTACGCCACGGTCACAATATAAGAAATAAGGTTTAGCTTGGTCTAAGTCGCCAAACTGAGTTGCGATTCTAAAGAATGGAATTTCAATCACTTCAACACCATCTAAAACTAATGGTGAATCATCCATTTCTTCTGGGCTACGCACGTCGATAACAACAGCATCAGCAGGTAATTCAGTCACTTGTTCTAATTCTTGAACTTCCTCAGCCGCTTGTTTAGCGATATCACGGATATCCATAACATCAGCATTGTTAACGGCATCGTCCAAAATACTCATATCAAAATGCGATTCAGCTTCAATGATTTGAGATAACACGGCACGAGTGGTCGGCTTTTTAGAGATCACACCACAATATTCAGGCATAGCAGCGGCAAAATCATGAGTACCAATTTTACGTGATGTGTCGATGATCTCAGCTTTATCCAAATGAATAAGCGGACGTAGAATAAGGGTTTCAGTTACTCGGTCGATAACATTTAAGTTTGTTAGCGTTTGGCTAGAAACCTGACCCAAACTCTCGCCAGTTACTAATGCTTTTATGTTTAAGCGCTCAGCAACTTGCGATGCAGCACGCATCATCATACGTTTAAGCACAACTCCCATTAAACCATTATCAATTTTGGTTAAAATCTCAGCCACAACGGGATCAAAATCTACTGCGATAAACTTAGTTTTATGTGAGCTGCTATAACGCTTCCAAATTTCGTAAGATACTTGTTTAACGCCAATCTCATGTTCTTTACCACCTAAGTTAAAGAAGCAGAAATGGGTGCGAGCACCACGGCGCATTAAGTGGTAAGTCGCAACACCTGAATCAAAACCGCCTGATATTAATGACAATACATCTTCTTGTGATGGGATTGGCATTCCGCCTAATCCTCTATGATGTGTTTTAACTACTTGGAAACGATCTCCACGTAACTCAGCTTTAACGGTTATATCTGGTTTTCTTAATGATACTTTTGCTGATTCAACCGCTTGGTTTAATCCACCACCAATATAACGCTCTAATTCCGAAGAGGTGAAATCATGTTTACCTGAACGTTTAACACGTACACAGAACGATTTACCTTCCAATTCACCTTGCCAATGACGAGCTACATCGTTAAATGCAGTATCAAAGTCGATAAATGGATATTCGATTACTTCATTAAACTGATCAACACCAGGAATACGGGAAAGCGCATCAATAATTTCTAATTCAGTTTCACGAGGTAGTTCCGTTGTTTCAATCAGTAAGTCACTCCAACGAGAGATAACATGAGCTGATTCAAAAATACGTTTTATTATTGAACGAACATTAGATTCTAATAACTTACTGAAACGTCTACGAACTGAGCGACTTTTGATGTTTATTTCTGGGTGGTATTTTACGATTAATCTCATAACTTCTCATTGGGGTTGTCACTGAAATATTAAATATGGCGATATTCAGTTGATATAAAGCGGCTTAGCCTAAAAATTGGGCGAGATTATACCCTTGATTGGCACTACGTAAAAGAGCCATAGAAATTAATACAGTAATTGATTTACACCAATTACTGTTCTTCTATGTCTCCAACGCGGATTGGTTCAGACTCTTTAGCTTTACCTTGCATGATTGAGATTTCAACACGGCGGTTTCTTTTACGATTTTCTTCTGAGTCGTTTGGCACTAAAGGACGAGTATCCGCATGACCCGTTATGATCAGGCGACCTTCATCAAAGCCAGGAGCAGTGAGCATTTCAACGGCAACAGCCACCGCTCGTTTTGAAGATAATTCCCAATTACTAGAAAATAACTCGTTAGTTACATCAACATCATCTGAATGACCAGAGACGGTTACTTCACCTGGTACGTCATTTAACAACAAAGCTATTTTTCTGATAATAGGTTTAAATTGAGTTTGTAAATAGGCAGAACCAGATGGGAAGGCGCCATTTTCACGGATGCGGATAATAATTTGTTGTCCCAACGACTCTAATTCAATAGCGCCGTCCATTATTTCTTTTTCCATTTGCTGAGCTACTTTTTTCATTAGCTCATTAACTTGGTCTTGTTCAGCCGCTGCTTCAGAAGCCGACTCAGACTCTGCATCAGAGGTTGCAGAGCTCATCCCGCCACGTAATTCAGCCGTTTGTTCTTGGCGTCCGCCAGCGGATTCATCCTCACCCTCTTCAAATTCTAAAACTTGTTGAGTGATCTCTATTGTTTGTTGCTGCAAAATAGGAATTGGTGTTGGATCTGGGCGTCCCGGACGAAACTCTTGCGCAATGACCGAGGTCCCTTTTGGAATATCTTTAACTTCTAGTTTGTTCTGAACACCAAAAGCAAACTTCATTGAGCCTGCTATTTGTTTAAACTTAAGCACGTCCATTTCAGCAAATGACAATAACAATACAAAGAAACACATCAATAATGACATCAAATCGGCAAACGTTCCCATCCATGCAGGCAGGCCTTCAGGAGGACATTTAGGACATTCTTCTTCTTCTTCAATCATTTAATTCTCAGTACAGTTTATCAAGGTCGCGCTATTCAATGGTTTATAAAAACACTTACTCTTCTGTATTTATTTCACGCTTTGATGCCGGTAAATAGTTACGTAAAACACCTTCAATTACTTTCGGGTTTTGGCCGTCTTGAATGCCTAAAACACCGTCCATAATTAAACTTTGATTTATTTTCTCTTCGTCTTTACGCAAGTTCAATTTATTCGCCATCGGCAAGGCAATTACGTTTGCCAAAAATGCACCATATAATGTTGTTAACAAGGCAACCGCCATTGCAGGCCCGATTGATTTTGGATCATCCATGTTTGACAGCATGGCAACTAGACCAACTAGAGTACCAATCATTCCCATTGCAGGGCCTATATCACCTAGGGTTTTAAATATGCCAGCACCTAAATCGTGGCGCTCGGTAGTAAGAGAAATATCTTTGGATAAAGTAGCTCGAACAACGTCTCCGTCGTGGCCGTCAACTAATAGGTCAACGCCCTTCTGTAAAAATTCATTACTGATTTCAGCTTCTTCTAATGCTAAAAAGCCACCTTTTCTGGCGGCGTCGGCAAGTTCAACTATTTTTTCAATAAGCTCATCAGGTGCTTCAATCTTAAAAGAAAATGCTTTACCGGCTATTTTACCCGCGCTGATAAACTGAGGAAGAGTGTAGTTAGCCAACAAAACAAAGGTTGAGCCACCAAAAACAATCGCAACTGAAGGAACGTCAATAAACATTCCCAAACCACCACCCATTACCATTGCCATGACAATGAAACCTGTGGCGCCGATCATTCCAACAATCGTTGCTATATCCACTTTAAACTCCTAGTTGTTGGGTAATGTAATACCGATGAGGCTCAAGCCTACAAATAAAAAAACGTATTGCCAAGAAAATACTATAACACTTAATTATCGACAGTATTTCCGGCAACTTAAATATATTCAAACGCTTATCTTGTTAACTGGTTAAAGTTTATACCATCCACACCAATATTAATGGATTCTGATTGAATAAACACCCCTTGTGCTGTAATTTACAATGCTGATTTTCTACAGGCGACAATTGAATTAAGGTTAACATGGCGACCACAAAATCCGTTTCTTTTGAAACTGCAATTAGTGAACTAGAAAGCATAGTCTCACAATTAGAATCTGGCGATCTTGAATTAGAACAATCTCTTACATTATTTGAGCGTGGCATCGAATTAACTCGCCTTAGTCAGTCAAAATTACAAGAAGCCGAACAAAAAGTACAAGTATTAATGGCAAAACAAGACCAATTAGAGTTACAGCCATTTGCTGCCAATGAACAATCCCATGGTGAAAGTTAAGCATGGCTTCAACAGAACATGTTTCATCTGATACTTCATTAGCTGGCTCAATCAATGAATACAAAGGCCGAATAGAACGCTTTTTAACTAACGAGTTAAAAGACGCCAGTATTGACGAGCCTGTGTTAAAAAGCGCAATGGAGTATTCATTACTGCTTGGCGGAAAACGTCTACGTCCTTTTTTAGTGTATGCCACAGGCGAGCTATTTAATGCTAAGTCACAAGATTTAGATGCACCAGCAGCGGCTTTAGAAGCAATACACAGTTACAGCTTAATTCATGACGATCTTCCAGCTATGGACGACGACGAGCTTAGGCGCGGCAGTCCAACTTGTCATATCAAATTTGATGAAGCCACCGCTATTTTAGCCGGCGACACATTACAGTCATTTGCGTTTAATGTATTGGCCAAACATAACTATATCGATGTATCGGCAACGCAAGTGGTGCAGATGTTTACCTTGTTAACACAAGCCGCAACCGACATGTGCGCAGGACAAAGTATCGATTTGCAACAAACTAATACTTTGCAACAAAGCAGCAGTTTACAACAAACCAATAACACGCCGGTTTCCAACTTAAACAAAGACGCATTGTTGACCAGTTTACAAGAAATGCATCGTTTAAAAACTGGCGCATTAATTAAAGCTTCCGTGCTAATGGGCGCTATTTGTGGCTCGGCCACAGAGCTAGAGACCAAAATACTAAGTCAATATGCAGATGCAATTGGACTGGCATTTCAAGTTTGGGATGATGTATTAGACATTACCTCGGACACTGAAACCTTAGGTAAACCACAAGGTTCAGATGTTGCAGCGAACAAAACCACCTATCCAGCTATTTTGGGACTTGATGGCGCAAAACAAAAAGCGACAAATTTAATTACACAAGCAGTACACGCTTTACAACAATTACCGTACAATACGCTGCAATTAGAGCAACTAGCTTATTACATCATTGAACGAGACCATTAAGTTCACTTATGACAGTAGATATTTCAAAATACCCAAATTTACAAAAAGCGTTAACGCCTCCGCAGTTACGCCAGATCCCACAAGAGCAATTAGGATTTGTGTGTAAAGAGTTACGCCAATATTTATTAAGTTCTGTTAGCAAAAGCTCAGGCCATTTTGCTTCGGGACTTGGTACGGTAGAATTAACGGTTGCTTTACATTATGTGTATAACACACCTTACGACCGTTTAATTTGGGATGTGGGTCATCAAGCCTATCCGCATAAAATTATTACAGGCCGTGCTGATCAAATTCATAGCATTCGTCAAAAAGACGGGCTTCACCCATTTCCTTGGCGCGAAGAAAGTGAATACGACACATTAAGTGTGGGTCATTCATCTACTTCAATTAGTGCTGCATTAGGTATGGCTGTTGGTGCGCAAGCTGAACATAAAGCCAATCCAAGCCAAGAAAGTAGAAAAGTGTGTGCGGTTATTGGTGATGGTGCAATGACAGCAGGTATGGCATTTGAAGCCATGAACCACGCCGGTGATATTAAGCCAGACATGTTAGTTGTACTTAATGATAACGACATGTCTATTTCTGAAAACGTAGGTGCGTTAAATAGCCATATGGCTAAGCTGCTATCTGGTAGCCTTTACACTACGTTAAGAGAAGGCAGTAAAAAATTATTAAGCGGTATTCCACCAATCAAAGAATTGGCTGGCCGCGCAGAAGAACACTTAAAAGGTATGGTTGTTCCTAGCACCATATTTGAAGAACTTGGTTTTAATTATATTGGACCAATTGACGGACACGACATAAATGGTTTGGTTAACACCTTACGTAATATGCGTAATTTATCGGGTCCTCAGTTTTTACATATTATTACCAAAAAAGGCAAAGGTTATGAACCTGCCGAACAAGACCCTATTAAATACCATGCCGTGCCAAAATTTGATCCCGCGTTAACTTCGTTACCGTCGTCAAAAAACAGCAAACCAACCTATTCTAAAATATTTGGTCAATGGTTATGCGACATGGCAAGCCAAGATCCAAAACTAATGGCGGTAACACCGGCCATGCGTGAAGGTTCTGGTATGGTTGAATTTTCTAAACAATTCCCTGAGCAATATTTTGATACCGCGATTGCCGAGCAACATGCAGTTACGTTTGCCGCAGGACTTGCTTGTGAAGGTTTTAATCCAATCGTTGCAATCTACTCAAGCTTTTTACAACGAGCCTATGACCAATTAATTCACGATGTTGCCATTATGAATTTACCTGTGTTATTTGCCATTGACCGCGCTGGCATAGTCGGAGCCGATGGCCCAACTCACCAAGGCACGTTTGATTTAAGCTTTTTACGTTGTGTACCAAATTTAGTGATTATGGCACCGAGTGACGAAAACGAATGTCGTCAAATGTTGTACACAGGTCATAAGTTAAATAAACCATCTGCGGTTCGTTACCCTAGAGGTGTTGGCCGTGGAATTGAAGCACAGCAAACCATGCTTGAGTTGGAAATTGGCAAAGCTAATGTCATCACAGAAACCAAACAAGACGATTTAGTTATTTTAAACTTTGGTACTTTTTTAGCAGAAGCTGAAATTGCAGCAAAAGCATTAAATGCCTCTGTCGTTGATATGCGCTTTGTGAAACCAATGGACTTAGCTTTATTAGATAAGGTTGCAGCTCAATACAAAACGATTGTGACCATTGAAGACAACGCTATTGCAGGCGGTGCTGGTTCTGGTGTTAATGAATACCTAAACGCCAAACGTTTTAATAATTCAGTATTAAATATTGGTTTACCGGATCAGTTTATTAAACACGGTACTCAAGAAGAGATTTACCAAGAGCTTATGCTCGACGCCAAAGGCTTACAGCAACAAATAGAGACGTTTTTAGCGATTAGTTAAATGCTCTTGTAGTAAATGCGTTAAGCAAATAGCGCAAATAAAAAAAACAGCTCAAATGAGCTGTTTTTTTGTTTTACCTAATACCAATTACATTAATTATCCATCTCAAACTAACTTGTTAATTTACGGGTATGAAGTTTCAGCAAGCTTTAACTTGATTAAATTAACTAGCAAGCTCTTTCATTTTATTAATTAGTATTTCAATCTAATTGCTCTGCGTATGCATTCCATAATTCAGCTGCCGATGTGTCGATATTATTACCAAATAAACTGCTAGATACACTTTCACCTTGGATTGAAAAGTAACGGTCTGAATAATCAAACATTGCAGGCCAACCCCATTGTTCTGTTGCCCCCATCATTTTTACAGCTAAGGAAGTTACTACATAAACATTACCTGTCACAGTACGATACCTTGATCCCCAGTCTGCATTTAAAAAGTTAGCAGTTCCATCCCAGTAACGAATGCCCCATTCAGGTAAACCTATATCTGCACTTGTGTAATCTATTTGATCTTCATCATCATCAGCAACCGTACGGTCTATCTCAGTTTGGCTTACATAAAAAGTTTGTTGGTCTTCTGAAAACAACAAATTATTACCATTTTCAGCATCTGCTGCGGCTAACATGCCAGAATGATTTAATACCAGTCCAGCAATTAGCAAAGGTAATTTACGCCCTTGATTGTGTCCGCCACTGTTATACCAATAATAACCTCCTTTACCGTCTATTGGCCCATTGCCTAATACACCATAAATATCAATGCCATATTGAACCATGGCAACTAAAGCATCTTGTTTTTCAGCATCGGTATAATCAAGCTGTAATTGCAAACCAATAATGCCAGTTAACTTGCCAAGTTCACGGCCATAAAGAGGCATTGATGATTCTGGATGAATCTCTCGTTGTGTCCACTCTGTATTATGATCTAACCAAACCCCTTCAATATATGGGACATAATCACTGATATCAGGCGTGGTTTCTAAGCGAGCATATTTACCTAATACGTTAAAGTCCAAGTCCGTTAATGTAGCAAGGATACTTTTATCTGTACCTACATAAGCAGGTCGAAATGAGTTATCTGGTGGCGTTTCGCTGAGAATTGTTAATATCGCAGCTTGAGTAATAAATGGACGTTGCGTATTTTCTTGTTTAGAAATCGCTTTAATTACTGAATTTCCAGCGGCTAAAATTAAAGATTCGCCCGTGTTCCCAGGATCTACATTTTTACTTGAGTCATAGGCCATATCGGTATTAGTGACATCTAAGTCTCTAAGAGCGTCAAACCCTTGAGTACTTTCGTTAAGTGGATTGATTTCAGCGCCGTTACGTACTCGGCCATTGTCATCAAATGAGTCTGGAGTAATAGAGGTGATCTCTACATTTCCACCATTATTATGAACCCACCACTGACCATCTAAAAACTGGCCAGTTTCATATTCTTCAGCAAAATAAAAAGTAATATCACCCGATGTCACCAAACTGGCGACAGTATCAAATTCATCAGGAAACTGTTCTTTTGAATCATCGGAGCTACAACTGCTCAGGCTTAATAGCACTAACAAAATAATACTGTGTTTCATATAAGCTCCCTTGTTTTTATCTGGTTAATTAATACACGGCTGATATTAACCTTATTTAATTAACGTTACCAATCGGTTTACTTAATTCCATTTTTAATACTTAGCTCCTTTTAAAACAAAAAAAAACGAAACCTTTTGGCTTCGCTTTTCTTATGAAGATCATATTTTAAATATAGATCGTCTTTTTATTATAAATCGTACTCTTTACATTGTGCGAAAATTACATTTTTTCCATTGTTTCTATACCTAACAGGTCCAAGCCTTTTTGCAGCGTATTCGCCACTAACAAACTTAATGCCAAACGGCTGTTTTTAGTCTCTTCTGGAATACCGTCTTTTAACATAGGGCATGCTTCGTAGAACGTCATAAACAAGCTTGAAAGTTCATACAGGTATGAACATAACAAATGCGGTGTTAAGTTTGCGCTTACGCCGTTAATGGCTTCAACAAACTGTAATAACTTAACCGCCAATGCTTTTTCTTGAGCCGCTTCAATGATAACAGTCGCGTTAAAGTCACTTGCGTCCAATCCAGCTTTACGGAAAATACTTTTAATACGCGTATAAGCATATTGTAAATATGGTGCGGTATCGCCTTCAAAGCTGAGCATAGTGTCCCAGTTGAAAATGTAATCAGTCGTACGGTTTTTACTTAAATCCGCATACTTGATTGCACCAATACCAACTTTACGAGCAATTTCTTTTTGCTCTTGTGCCGTTAAACCAGAGTCACGTTCTGCTAATAACTTTTCAGCACGTTCAACAGCTTCATCTAATAACTCAACTAGCTTAACAGTGCCGCCAGTACGTGTTTTAAATGGCTTACCGTCTTTACCTAACATCATGCCAAACGGGCCATGTTCGTAAGTCGTCGACTCTTTAATTAATCCGCCTTTACGACCCACTAATTCAGCTTGTTTAAAGTGATACGCTTGACGAGCATCCGTGAAAATAATAATACGGTCAGCGCCTAGTTCAAAAGAACGATACTTCATTGCGGCTAAATCCGTTGTGGAATATAAAAAACCACCGCCAGATTTTTCAACAATAAACACTGAAGGCTCACCGTCTTTATTGGCTAACTCTTGTAAAAATACAGCTTGAGCACCTTGCGATTCAACCACAATACCTTGTTGTTTAAGGTCGGCAACCACATCAGCTAACATTGGGTTGTAAGCACTTTCGCCCATAATGTCTTCGTGTTTTAAGTTTACGTTTAGTTTTTTGTAAACTTCTTCACTGTGTAAAATAGACACGTCGATAAACTGCTGCCAAAGCTTTTTACATTCAGCGTCACCGCCTTGTAACTTAACAACGTAAGCTCTTGCTCTGTCGGCAAAACCTTCTTCTTCGTCAAAACGAACTTTAGCCTGACGGTAAAAATCTTCTAAATCTGACAATGCCGTGGTGGCGACTTCTGACGCTTGTAACTTATCTTGTAAATGCGCAATCAACATACCAAATTGCGTGCCCCAATCACCCATGTGATTTTGACGAATAACGTTATGGCCAAGAAAATCAATAACGTTAGCAACCGCATCACCAATAATGGTCGAGCGTAAATGACCAACGTGCATTTCTTTAGCTAGGTTTGGTGCTGACAAATCAACAACAACCGTTTTAGCGGGTTCTTTTTCAACAGATAAACGTGCATCAGACAGCGCAGTTTCTACTTGTTTGGCTAACCACTGTGGTTTTAACTTAACATTAATAAAACCAGGACCTGCAATTTCTAAGCTTTCAGCTACGTCGTCCAATTCAACTACATCTAATATTTGTTGTGCAATTTGACGAGGGTTTTGTTTAAGCATTTTAGCCAGTGCCATCGCACCATTAAATTGATATTCACCAAATTCAGGGCGGTTACTTCGCGCTAAAGGCGCAGGTGCATTTTCAGCCCCTTCAATTTTGGCTAACGCTTGTTTAAATCTATCTTGTACTAGCTGAAAAACATTCATTCTTTTTTACCTTGCTGAGTCTTATTTTTACTCGGTCTAACTGTATTAATTAAAAATACAAGCTGTAAGCTGTAAGCTGTAAGCTGTAAGCTGTAAGCTGTAAGCTGTAAGCTGTAAGCTGTAAGCTGTAAGCTGTAAAAGCGTAACTTAATATTAGTTCAATCAAACTCTTTTATATTGAAGCTATTTTGTTCGAGGTCTAGGACAAAAGAACAATAATAAAATCAGTTTCTTTTGATTCTAATTGCAGATGAATCGTTCGAGGTTGAGTAAGAAGCGCGCAATGTATGCCAATACATGAGCACTTCGAACGATAAGATCGGACGATTCAGCAAATATTAGTTCAAAAGCTAGTGTTCACGAGTTTCTGTGAACATTACCTCTGGATATCGCTCTTTGGACAAGTTCAGATTAACCCTTGTTGGTGCGATATACGTTAAGTTGTTACCACCATCTAGTGCTAAATTGATTGAACACTTACGTCTAAATTCGTCGAATTTCTTCTCGTCTTCGCAGCTTACCCAACGTGCTGTCGCTACGTTAATGGCTTCGTAAATAGCTTCTACGTTGTATTCAGATTTTAAACGTTGTACTACAACGTCAAACTGTAGAATACCGACGGCGCCTACGATTAAATCGTTGTTATCTAGTGGTCTAAATAACTGCACTGCACCTTCTTCCGAAAGCTGAATAAGACCTTTTAACAATTGTTTTTGTTTTAATGGATCTTTTAAGCGAATACGGCGGAATAGCTCTGGTGCAAAGTTTGGAATACCTGCAAATTTAAAGTCTTCACCTTGGCTGAATGTATCGCCAATTTGAATGGTGCCGTGGTTATGTAAACCAATAATGTCGCCTGGGTAAGCTTCTTCTACCGCTGAACGGTCGCCGGCAACAAAGGTTAATGCGTCTGAAATACGAACATCTTTACCAAGACGAACATGTTTCATCTTCATGCCCTTTTCGTATTTGCCTGACACAATACGCATGAAAGCAACACGGTCACGATGTTTTGGGTCCATGTTTGCTTGAATTTTAAATATGAAACCTGAAAAGTTCTCTTCGTTTGCTACCACTTCGCGCACGGATGTTTGACGTGGCATAGGTGTTGGTGCCCACTCGGTTAATCCATCTAACATGTGATCAACACCAAAGTTACCTAATGCAGTACCAAAAAATACAGGCGTTAATTCACCAGCTAAAAACAAGTCACGGTCAAATTCATTAGACGCACCAATAACAAGTTCTAACTCTTCACGCATTTGTATGGCTAAGTCCTCACCTATGGCGGTATCAATGTCTGGGTTGTTTAAGCCTTTAATGGTTCTCACTTCTTGAACCGTAGCGCCTTGACCCGTTTGATACAAAATAACTTCGTCACGGTGAATATGGTAAACACCTTTAAATAATTTACCGCAACCAATTGGCCAAGTAATTGGCGCACAAGCGATTTTCAATTCGTCTTCAACTTCGTCCAATACTTCCATTGGGTCACGAATATCACGGTCGACTTTGTTCATAAACGTAATGATTGGCGTGTCACGTAAACGCGTAACTTCCATTAATTTACGAGTACGGTCTTCTACACCTTTAGCCGCGTCGATTACCATTAAACATGAATCCACAGCGGTAAGCGTACGGTAAGTATCTTCCGAGAAGTCTTCGTGTCCTGGGGTATCCAATAAGTTAACTAAGCTGCCTTTGTAAGGAAATTGCATAACAGATGTGGTGATAGAAATACCACGGTCTTTTTCCATTTCCATCCAGTCAGACTTGGCGTGTTGGTTTGACCCACGACCTTTTACCGTACCGGCTTTTTGCAAATGGTTCCCATACAGTAATACTTTTTCTGTAATGGTGGTTTTACCGGCATCTGGATGCGAGATAATCGCAAACGTGCGTCGGCACTCTATTTCTTTGTTTAACTGAACATCTGTCATTTATATTTTCTTTTATCGGGGTGCTAACGGGAACACTAAAACCGGCACTAAAAATCGCTCTAATAAATATCGTGCTTAGTGTGCTTTTAACTGTCGTTAGTTGGAAAAATTTTAATGGCGCGATTATACATAAGAGTAAGGGAATTGAGTAGTAATCCATCACGGCAAATGTAATTAATTACGCAATAACCTATGAGATTTGGAATAAGGTTAACCTGAGGTGCTTTTTCAGCGGTTAGCGACTGACTTTAATAACTAGAAGAGTATTTTTTTATTATCTGTTTGATCGTCAAATCACTGTCTTTAATGGCTTGATTAAATACATCTAACTGAGCGTCAGACATAAGTTCAAGCCGTAACATATAATAAATGGAGTCAAAATTAACGACCATTTTTGTATTGATAATATCATTGGAATAATTTTTATAGGCTAACAGATAAATTCCAGTTAACTCATCTTCTACAACGTAATCTATCCTATCTTTTTTCAGTAAATCAAAACGTTGTCTGGCTAGCCTTGTGTTAATAATACTGCCTTTGTAACGCCCTAAAAACTTATTAAAGTTATCTCCATAAACACTGCCTTGGTTGATCGCTATAATATTATTTTTGACGTTTAGCTGCTGTAAATATTCTTGGTTGTCGATAATACTGGGATGCAGTGATGTTTTTTCCTGAGCAAAAATCACCATTTTTTCATATCGGTAAGAGGTGCTGAATTGTGAAAACAGTTTTCTGTCTGGATGAAAACTCGCGCCGATAAGCATATCTACGCGTTTATTTTTTAATTCTTCAAACCCTCGACTTGATGAGGGCATTTCAACAAACTCTCGGCAAAATGGTGTTTTACTTAATATAGAATCTAAGATTTCTATTTCCACACCAACCAATTTACCATTAGATTTAAAAATATAAGGAGGCCATTGATAACTACTGGCTACTTTGATCAGCAATTCACAACTGGTAGCAGAGAAACTAAACATCAAAGCTAAACACACTGCAATACGGCAAATAGCTATGCGCCAAACCGAACTTTGTTCATAAACGTAATGAATGGCAGCAGGTTTCATTTTTACTTTATCTATCAATATATCCCCTCCCCTCAAGCATTAACCTTACAGAGCACCTAGCTTTTTCACTTAGCTTTTTTTATTTATTTTTAGTTAGCTTTATTTAACTTGAAAAAACAGTGTCTGTTTTTTACTATCGGCCAAATTGCACTTAGCCTTAACCTTAATCATAGAATGTAATACCACACATACAAAAAATGCCGCTTAGTAAATAACTAAGCGGCATTAAATATCTGTGAACTCTGCCTTCAAATCAACTTATTAACTCAATCAATTTGTAACAAAGGATGAATTATAATAATTAACTTTCTCTAATAATATAATCAAAAGCTGACAGTGAGGCTTTAGCGCCCTCGCCCATGGCGATAACAATTTGTTTGTAAGGCACCGTAGTGACATCACCACAAGCAAAAATACCAGGCTCAGACGTTTGACTCTTAGCATCAATGATTATTTCACCATGTTTGGTAAGATCCACGACTCCATCAACAAAGCCGCTGTTTGGTACTAAACCTATTTGCACAAATATTCCAGCTAAAGCTTGCCTATGTTGCTCGCCTGTTACTCTGTCTGTGTAATCAAGGGCAGTTACTTTGCCATTTTCAGCAATCACTTCTTTGCTTGCTACATTTTTGAGAATAGTGATCTTTGGGTTACTTTGAGCTTTGTCTATTAACACTTGGTCAGCTTTTAAATCTGGCATAAATTCAAATACTGTCACATGATTTACCATACCAGCTAAATCTAATGCAGCTTCAATACCTGAGTTACCGCCACCCACAACAGCAACATCTTTGCCTTTGAAAAATGGCCCATCACAATGTGGACAGTAAGCTACGCCGTTACCAATATTTTCTTTTTCCCCAGGGACTCCTAGTTCACGCCATTTAGCCCCTGTGGCTAAAATAATGGTTTTGCTTTCAATTACTTCGCCCGTTGATAGGTGTAGTTTCTTGATGGTTCCCTTTTCTATACGGTCAACGCGTAAATGCTCTTTAATTGTGATGTCGTAATCGTCTAAATGACTTTGCATATTGCCGGTTAATTCTGTTCCTGTGGTTTTTGGAACCGAGATCAAGTTTTCAATACCAACCGTGTCTTTTACCTGACCACCAATTCGGTCAGCGATAAGGGTGACTTTTAAGCCTTTTCTGGCGCTATAAATAGCGGCAGCAACCCCTGCAGGCCCACCACCAATTACCGTCACATCTTGTTGCGGTAAGGCTTCTTGTTTGATGTTATTAAGAATTTCTGGGTCTACGGTTAATAACTTATCGACCAATTTCCCTGTGTCTATTTGGCCATTGGCAAATATTTCACCATTTAAGTAAACACTTGGAACACCTTGAATATTACGCTCTGCTATTAATTCAGGATATAAACCACCGTCAATCATTTCAGTTGTAATGTTTGGGTTTAATAAAGCAAACTGATTGAGCGACTGAACAACGTCTGGACAGTTATGACAACTAAGGCTGATAAAGACTTCAAATTTTAACTTTTTGCTTACGCCTTTAATTAACGATTGGATAGACTCATCCAATTTTAATGTTGTGCCTGACGAGTGCAAAATAGCTAACACTAATGAGCTGAATTCATGGCCACCGGGAATACCTGAAAAAAAGATGCCGTTAAATTTTCCATCCACTTCCAAACCAAAACTAATTGGGCTGCGAAGCTCTGGGGATTGTTTTTCAACTAAGTTTAAATTGTCAGACACTGACACAACTTGAGTTAAGAATTGTTTTAGTTCATCACGTTTTGGATGGTCACCTGTATTCAAGACTAAGGTAACAGCATGTTGCATATTAGCAGTGTAAGTTTTAAGTGCGTTTATTAATTCGTTATTTAACATTGATATAACCCTTATCCGATACAGTTTGTCTAAGAAAAATACAGACAAAAAAATGAGAGAAAAAGAAAGGCGGTGGGAGTGAGAAACTCCCTTGCTACTAGCTTGTAGCCCGCCTATTTAGATTTGTTTTTTTAGCTTTTAGCTAATTTAGATCTTGCCTACAAGATCAAGACTTGGTGTTAATGTCGCTTCGCCTTGTTCCCATGCTGCAGGACAAACTTCACCGTCGTTTTCACGAACATATTGTGCTGCTTTTACTTTGCGAACCATGTCTTTCGCGCTACGACCAATGCCACCAGCATGAATTTCTGCGACTTGGATAACACCGTCTGGGTCTACCAAGAATGTGCCACGGTGTGCCATGTGATCTTCTTCAATCATTACGTCAAAACCTCGAGTAATGTGGCCTGTTTGGTCGCCAAGCATTGGGAATTTTATTTTGCCAATCGCGTCTGACGAGTCATGCCATGCTTTATGCGAGAAATGTGTGTCAGTTGATACTGAGTAAACTTCTACGCCTAAACCTTGTAGCTCTTCGTACTGGTTTGCCATGTCTTCTAATTCTGTAGGACATACAAATGTGAAATCTGCAGGGTAGAACAAGAATATTGCCCAACCTGTTTTAACGCTGTCAGACGTTACTTCTGTGAACTCACCATTGTGGAATGCTTGAGCTGTGAAATCTGGGATAGTTTTGCCTATTTGAGCCATGATAATTTTCCTATTTTTTAGTTATTTACTTTTAATTATTAATTACTGATTTAGTTAAAGCGAAAGCTCGCTTGCTTTCGATGGAGTGATATTAGGGGATAACCATGATTTAGAAAATTTAATAAAATAGAAGTTGATGTTCAGTATTTTTGAACATAAAGTGTGGACATAGGTTCATCTTCAAAAGAATAGAATTCATGATCTCGTTAAAACAACTCACTTACGCTCTTGCCGTTGAGCAGACTTTACATTTTAAAAAAGCCTCTGAGCTTTGTAACGTATCGCAGTCAGCATTAAGCACTGCAATCACCGAGTTAGAAAAACAATTAGACTTACAAATATTTGAACGTAATAACAAGAAAGTGATCATTACTGCCGAGGGCTTATTGGTATTAAACAAAGCAAAGCAGATAAAAATTGAAATTGATGAGTTATATCAATTATCACAAATCAATAAATCTGCACTCACCTCACCTATGACCATGGGGTTAATACCAACCATTGGCCCGTATTTATTACCAAAAGTATTGCCAGAAGTTAGACAACAATACCCAAACTTTAAGTTATCTATTGTGGAAGAGCAGTCACATAACTTAATTGACATGGTCAGAAATGGCGATATTGACGTTGCCGTTTTAGCCCTGCCGTTTCCTATTGATGGTCTAATGGCTTTTGAATTTTGGCAGGAAGATTTTTATTGGGTAAGTCATAAAGATGAATGCCCATCTCAAATGAAAGAGATCACTAGTGATGAGCTTGAACTGGAAAAGCTGATGTTATTAAAAGAAGGTCATTGTCTAAAAGATCATGCACTCGCAGCTTGTAGCCTCCCAATCAATAGCAGTAGTAACAGTAACAAGGGGAATAAAGGTAACGCCAGCTTCAACTCCACCAGCTTACATACGCTAATTCAAATGGTGGCAGGTAAATTGGGCACAACCTTAGTGCCTCAAATGGCGCTTGACCAATTAATTCATACTGAGTCAGAACTTACGGCGGTGCATTTAAACGAACCAGGTCCGCACAGACGTTTGGCTTTTGTAGTACGCCCTAACTATGTAAAAACAAAAGACATTGAACTGTTAAAACAAATCTTTACCAATCAGCTGGAACAGCATTGTGGTTAAGTGGCGAGTTTCGAGTGGCGAGTTCCGAGTTGTGAGTTGTGAGTGGCGAGTGGCGAGAAAAAGATAGAGCTGTTGCTCGAAGCTCGATTCTCGGCGCTCGTTGATTGTTGCTCGAAGCTCGAAGCTCGAGACTCGGCGCTCGTTGCTCGTTGCTCGTTGCTCGTTGCTCGTTGCTCGTTGCTCGTTGCTCGTTGCTCGTTGCTTAAGACTATGTTCTAAAAAAGTGAACATGAACATGTACTTTTCAAAATATACAGATTATAAAAATTCATAGATACTTATTCCATCAACCAAGAGAAGGAATAAAACATGATTTTTTTAATCGACATTATTGAACAGTATTTAAACAAGTACATTTTGAACACTAACGTAAACCAACAAGCACAAGTGTGTAATTACCAAGATAATTATTATGGTGATCAACTTTGTCTTTTTGTTGAGAGCTCTTTTATTGATAGATCTTTTGTGAAAAAGTAGCTGGGGAAACACAATGGCAAAAACAACAACCTTTGCAATTACTCACTTTTCAGTGGCATTTGGCGTTACTTACGCATTAACCGGTGACATTATAATGGGCGGATTAATCGCAATAGTGGAACCAGCTGTAAATACAGTGGCTTATTATTTTCATGAAAAAGTGTGGAATAAAATAGGCAGTAAAAATAACATTACACTGCCCCAACATTGTTAATACTTAAAAAGTTTTTGATGAGCGCAAGCTAAACAAAAGACCTTTTCATTAACAGCGCAGTTTCTCTGGCGGTAGAATTAGGAACAGAGTAATACTCTTTCCTTTTTCCTGTTACTTCAAATTGGTAAGACTCATACAAGCTAATCGCTTTGTTATTTGACTCTCTTACTTCTAAAAACATATTCTCTGTATTTAGCGACTTTGCATGTTCTATAAGGTGTGTCATTAGCTTTTTAGCTAAGCCTTTTCCTTGATGTTCTGGCGCAATACAGATGTTTTCTAATGTCATATCGCCAACCACAAACTCAGCAAAATAATATCCCAAAATTTCACAATCTTTTTGCATATAAAAATTATGGCTGCGGGCGTTAAAACTAGACTCAAATATTTTTTGTGACCAGGGTGACAAATGGCTGCGCTCATCTATTTCTACCAACAAAGGGATATGCGCTTGGTTTAATTCCAGTATTTCAATTTTAGCCACTAGGTTAGTTTTCTTGAATTGTTTGAGCTGACTGAGTTGCATAAGATTGTAACAATAACCATAACTCTTTTTTCTGTGCAGGACTAAGCTCATGAGGTAAAGGCGAGGTGATAACCGTGTCTTGCCCAATACTTTCCAATTGAACATATTGCGCGACAAACTTAGACGCAATTTTCCAATATACTTTTTTATCGCCTTGTTCTTGTATTAAAGCAACCATAGCGTCAAAGGCCAAAACCGATAAGGTTATCTGTGGAAATACCACTTTAATATCCGCAATAAACTTATCTGAGCAATTAAGCCAATGATTTTCCATAGGGGCTTTGGGTGTAGCTACCGTTTCAGATAAAGGCGCCGTTGTTGGTAAATTTGACGTTTGAGACAAAGATGCAGACTGATTTAACCTTGTCGATTCAGAAGTATCAACTGCTGATGTAGCAGCTGTAACCGGTTCTGAATGAGCTTGAACAGGCTTTGGTCTCAACAGCCTAGTTTGCGTCCCAGAGCTTGATGAATTAGGTTCTGGTTTAAGCTCGCCTAATCCAATACTAGCGTGTTCAGAGCCAACGACTGGCTCTGCTGGCGTTTTGTATTTATCGTTAAGATCAAAAGGTGTGATACCTAACTCAACTAAACATTGCTGTTGTAATGACGAATACAAAATAACGCTCTCAATATGAAAAATTAATACTTAAACAGTAAAGAAATGATAGTAAATGAATTTGGGTTTTAATGGAATTGAAAGTTAAACGAGAGGCTAATATTGACGATTGGTAGAAATGCTTTTGTGGTTACATTTTTGCTGATTTTTCTTGCTAATTATTTTGCTAAATAGGCAAATAAAGTGGCAGTAAAGAGGTTTAAATGATCAAGTAATGCCTTGATATGAAAATCTAAGTTTCACTTTAAACGAGCTTGTTTAAAGTGAAACGACTTTCAACCAAAGAGGTGGTGAAAGGTTTACTAAAGTAATTTATCAATTACTTTATATCTTACTACTTATATTTTTTAACGTTTGTCACTTCTGGGTAAAACTTGTCAGCAGAGATAATGTCACTTTCTATTTTTTCAAACCATTCAGCTTGCACGTTTTTGTTATAGTTTAAATATAACTTTCCATCTTCAATGTGCCAAACTTCAGGATCGGTTCCAGCTGTTTTACCACCAGACATAGCCCAAGCACAGTAACCGCCATATTGAGCTGCGTATTTAGTTGGAGCCTGTTTAAATAGCGTTAAGTTTTCTTGGCTAGAGAATTTCCAGGTCGCATCACGCCATACCGTTTGAAACTTATCATTACCTTCAACCGGTTTACTTTCAGTGAAATACGCAACCGTGTCATAACCGCTAATAGCCACACTGTTGAATAGCCCAGTGCTAACCGCATCTTCCTCGGCAAAAGCTGAGAAAGTAAATAATGTAGAAATCAGTAATAGTGTACGTGTTATAAATTTAGTCATAGGTTGCTCCGGTGCTCTCATATGTTTTAATTAGTGTCTGTTTAATTAAACCGTTTATTTACGGAAAAAATTTCACCCTGTTGGAATTATTTAATTCACAATAACAGTGTAGACCATTCAAAATGGCACAGAGGCACAAGTTAATAACTAAGCCTTTTTTTCTAACTCAACAACCTTATCCCAGATAGCTTCTGCTTCAGCGGTGATCATAGCGTAACCTTTTATATTGCCATTTCGCTGGGCATGCATAGCTTCTTCTAACTTACGGTCGTATTGTTTTTTTAATTTCTTGGTTGGATCTTTTTTGAAAAATGAAAACATAATAATTATCTTCTATTAATTGGATGCTAGATAAGTATATACGCAGGAATGACAGTTTTAGATTTGTTTTGGCATAGCTTTAAATGTAATTAGTAGTTTATGACATCCAGCCCTTAGCTTAATGCCTCATATTTCAAAAACTTATTTTATAAACAAGTTATATTTAAGTAGAGATATGAAGCAGAACTAAAGCAAAAGCCTATTCGATAACGCGAACAGGCTTTTAAATTGATACTTAAACTCCGTAAATAGGACAGAGGTAATTCAACTGAGCTTCAAAATTATTTTAACTTTCTAAGACCAATAAAAATAGCAATAACACCACCTGCCATTCCAGCCCAAGCTTCAATAGGTGTATCACCACTTAATGCTCTGGTAACTTGAGAGGTAGCTGCATCAAAAATATTGTATCCCCAAGAAGCTAAAGCAATACCTAAAACCACAAGTACGATACCGATAAGTTTATTATTCATTTTTACTCCAGATTTTTATAATTGTATTTGTTTAAATTAACAGAGACATTTAGCCAAGTTACAAAAACTATAAGTGCACGTCCACGTTATTCTACCGTCGGCGTTTAACTACGCCTTAGTCTTTGTACTTTAATATGTTTGTATATTCGTATTTCTGGCTTAGTGCTGTGTCTAACCTAAATGGCTTCTAACGCTAGCTCTAACATAGTGCGAATTTGTTTTACTATTTTCTGTTCGATCTCAGGTTCAAATTGTTGAATTCTAGGTGTATGAATATGACCCGTTGGAATAGTAGAGTGAAGTTGGTCTCTTAACCTTATACTGCGATACGATATTTCATTGGATAAATAACCGCCCCCAGAACCACTCACTGCTATATGGCCATTAAGCTGAGACAAAGTGTGAGGCTCAATGTCTTTTGGTTTCTGTGAGCCAACTATACTGGTGACTTTATGATTATCAATCACTTTATAAGGCCCTTTAGCCAGTTGCATTTGCTTTATAGGCAAACTAAAAAGCACAAACTCGTCACCCGGTAAGGGAGCATTGTGGAGTTTAGAAATAATAGGCGTTTGTTTAGTACCACCTGAGAGAACATTCACATTATCTGGCGCAGTCACACTTCTACGCTTTCCAGGAAAACGCTCTAAATCAAACTCTGTACGCCCCATGCTAACCGTGACAACCATATCAACATTATTTAATGCGTAGTAAGGCGCAAGTAGCGATTCAATCATACCATCATCAAAATCTTTATAACGAACCGGGATCATAACCGTATTTATTTCAGCTGTAATTCCGTTATAGGTAATAACCTGCCCATCAAGCTTTAACGCCGCGATACCAGATGGGTTACTTTGATTAATATTTCTATCTAATAAAAAAGGGTCAAATCCAGTTAACAATATTTTCTTATCTGTTTTTTGCGTATATTCGAGATCCATCTTCCCTCTAGAGCCTTCCTCAAGCATGGTTAACAAAGCTTGTGTTTGTAGCTCTGAAAGTGCGAATGCTGGTTTAACTGAACGAATCGTTTTACTCGCCAAAAGCCTAGCCCAATATAAAGGACGATCATCAAGTAACGCAGAAGATTGCAGTTTATTCTTAGCGTCTAACCACAACTTTTGAGAGTGCAATATTGTGATGTTTTTTGCTTCTTGGTAACTGCCAGCGCCTTGCCATGCTTGTTTAAACGCATCAATATTACTGGTAAAAGCATTAAGCACTTCTGGCATTTTTACCGCAGCACTTTCAATACGTAATTCTTCAACGGTTAATTCACTTGCATAAGCAAGATTACTAAACATTAACCCCGTTATGGTTATTAATAATTTTTTATTTAACTTATTAAACATATGAGCCAAGCCTCTAAAAAGTGATCCGATTATTTACTAAGTGATAATTTACTAGGTGCAGTTAATTATATGTAACTACTGAGTAGCACTATAAAACAAAAAAACGCCTTACGGCGTTTTTTTATAATCAATTCAATTTGGTAGATAAATCTTAAAGGGCGTGAATTGTTATTCAGGGGTTACTTAAATGCGTTGAGTATATTTTGATTCTTTAATATCCGCATAATATCAATACCACTTTCACTGACACGATAATAAATAGCATGACGGCCATAAACACTGCGTCTATACCCTCCCTTATGTCATTAACAGATTGATACTGTAATGGAGCTTCAGCCAACTGCAAAAAACGTATTGTCATACCATCAATGTAATTTGAAGCCACTGATAATCCAAAATTATCGATTCCAAACTCAAATATTTGGCTGATATCTTCTGCAGCTAATTCACTAAGCTTATAATTCGACATCTGCTTGTTTACGCTTAATGACATCTTGCATTATTTCTTCTGGTGTTTTATCCGTAAAACCGCGACCTTCTGCTTTTATTAACTCATTACGAATACTTTCTATTTGTGTATTACGCATTTGCTCTTTACGTATAAGGTCTCGCAGAACCTCGCTATCACTTGCGTAATTACCCGTCGCCATTTGAGCTTGTATCCACTGTTCTTGTTGGTCGGTAACTGTAATACTTTTTTTGATCATAGCCATAATCAGACACTCTCATTTAACTTAGTACTAATGAGCTTAAGAGTAAGCCCTCGTCATACTTTATGCTACCACAGTAAGCTAAAATTTAAATCTGATTAATAGTAAAGTGTGTTCATATAACGGTTGAACCTAGGGCTACACCAAGATCCCGTTTAAGATAAGTGCAGGCATAAAAAATATACCAGCATAAATAAACGAGCCTGTGACTAATACCGCCACAACACTGAACACAGTTTGCAGAGCAAATACTTTGGGTTGATACAGCGCACTAGACTTAAACGCCGCACGAGCAATAGCCACCTCGGTTTTTAATTGTTCAAACACCATTTGGACTTTGGTAAGAATAGGCTTGAAATACAACGCCAAGAAAGTAAAGACCAACTCCACACCACCTGCATCAGCAAGGAATACAAGCTCAGGCAGCTACTTGTTCAATAAAGACGGGCACAACCAAAGATATTACAACAACAAACAACACCTTCTGAAAGGTACTTAACTTTTCCCACATATCTAATTTCCTTGTGTTTAAACTTAACGTCTATTTATTTACTTTGGTGATTGGCATTAATATCAACCAATACATTTTTAATAAAATGACTACATGCTACAACTGTAGAAATAGGTGCAATATAAAGCGCTAAATTACTTAGTTGAGCATCACCAGAGAAATATACAATTAACTGAATAAATACAATCGGTACCATTGCCATAAAAATAGCAAACCCCAGGTGTTTTTTAACAACACTCTTTATTTCAGCTTCTGTTATAACATTCATTTAAAAACCCATGATAAAATTGAAAGAAACAACATTACCAGTCACTTTTTTAGGTAACTATTTCACCCGACTGTAAGTATAATGATTTCCGGATACTAAGCTTTCATAAACTAACTCATCCGGTTTGAAACTTATTATTTTATATGAATCGTAGTTGTATACATCTGTAGGATCTGATGGAACTAGTTCATCATTTTCAATCCAGCCTTTAAACATTGTAAAATAAATGCCACCAGATACGCCCCAGAAACCAAATTCTTTGCTTTCTATTTTAAGCTTCGAAGATGAGTCCAATACTTTAAACTCGTTAACATAACGTCCATCACGCATCATGTTTTTTATGGTTATATTTGTACCGCCATTCTTATTTGGTTGTTCTGAACGCCATTTACCAACAAAGCCATCTCTGAGTACTTGTTGTTCTGCTGTCATTAGAGGTTTATATTCTGTAACTACATTCTTATCGGTAGAAGCACATCCAGATAAAATAACGAGACATATTCCTATAGTAATTTTCAAATTCATAAACAAACTTTCCTAGTTTTATAGACATAATGACTCCCCACGAAAGAGCAGCTCTCTATGTAATCGTGAGGAAGCTAAAAGCCAGACCCATAATAGTTAATGTTAAATAAACAAAATCTGAGGTTAGTATGAATAAACATAACATACTTTTTATTGGCTTGGACACTCTCTAAAATCTTGTTGAAGCGGCTTACATTTAAGATCAACCTGGAGCGAAACCACTCCCTTTGTCTGAATGTAAAAATCCAAATCAAGTGTTCTGACCCTATAAATTAGTGAAATTGAAGTGGGTGACCTTGTTATAACCTGTGACCACAATACACTGTCGGAGTTTTGGCGCTTGTATGTGTTTATATTGCAAGTAACTCTGGACTGTTTAACAACTCATGAGCCATTTGCCTTAATGCCACAAGGTGAGCATCTTGAATGTCAGTTTTGGATTCTTTACCATTAACCTTATAAACCAACGTACCTACTGCGCCCTCTTTGGCTAACCCAGCGTAATCAGGGCTTAGCTTATTGTCGACATGCGCTCCGCCATCTTTGTTTGCTGCGGCTAGAACAATACTTTTACGAGTTAGTTTGGTTTTAGGATTAAGTACAAATACAACTTGATCCCACCATTTAGAAACTGGCACATATCTTTTTTCAGGTCCCTCGTCTAACGATGGATAGTAGGAGCTACTTCCATCTGAACTTATTGTCCTTTGCCCCATGCCATGAAACATGACTGCCTGAGGAGACATATCGATACATGTTGTAAGTAAATTGATTGTTGTTGCATTTAAATGTTTCAGCAACGAGGTGGATGCTTTCGTATTGTGGAGCAATACCCTAAGTACAGTTGCAATCCTAATAGCTTCGTCGTGGTGGCCTGCATCGTAGCTATCGCAGGACCTCTGAAGGAATCCGATTTGTTTTTTTAAGTGAACGTTAAAATTCATGACTCTCCGGTGTTTTAGACATAACGCCGTGCTCATTTTCAGGCAAAAATGGCGTGATTTTTGGAACAAAAGTCGTGACTCTTTTGACTGTCAAATGCAGCAGCTTGTTAACTCTTATACATTAACTTCCTACATTGATGAATCATACGCGATACATTTTTAGCTGTAAGTTTATCTAGCGCTGACTCATCACCAAAGGATATCAAATTAATTGGTGATTTATTCCCTTTTTGCTGAACCATAAGCGATCCTAATAGGTCAGATGCTTTCTGATTATTTTCAAATCCTCCTTTCAAACAACGCCTAACCCCAGATACCAAGAGATCAACCACTTGCACTCCTTCATAAGCCTTTGAATCGACAAATTGAATGTCGTCACGAACTATCTTTTTAATATCATAGCCTTCAGCATTTTCTAATTCCGGAAACTCATCTATCAAGTACTGAGGGAGATCCCCTTTTTCGTACATAAATTTGTTCATAGGCCTGTAATCACACCAATCCAGCCTTGCCATTGGCTTATCAATTGACCATGTTTGCAATAAATCTAGCCCTAACTTCTGCAACAAGTCTTCGAAGTCATTATTCTTTTCGTCGACTCGCCACCTGAAAAATTTTAGTGAGTTTGGGTATCGTTGTATAAAAAATGGGATTCCACGCTCAATTATTGAATGTAACAAGTCTATTTGGCAGCACAGCTGCATATACAAGACATTTGATAAGTTAGTTATCTGATCTACTTGATAGGTAACGGCATCCTTACCGCCTTGAAACTTCATTCTTGGGTAATTAGCCATAATAGTTTTGGCTTGAGTTAGCTTATGAGTCTCTACTTCCTCTTGCGAGTTGAGACTTGCGTCCGTCGCTGTAGCGAATAATATTGAATTGAAGCAAGCGAGGTTTTCTAAGAACTGAAAGTAATCGGCCTCCTTAAGCTTTCCGAGTTTCACTTCTTCTGTGAATTTATAACCTGATTGAACTTTTAGATTATTAAGGCAATCAGCTATTTTTCTTTTCTCTGCCTCTGGAACAACATAGGCAGCCACTACATTCCATGAGCCGTAAGATGCACCTTTTGACGTAAATGATCCTGACTCATCTATGAATATATACACCCGACTTCCTATTTGACCTGAGAGTTAACATGTTTATAGCGAGCGAATTGCGCGTTTTTCTACCGAGTCATAGCTCACTTTTCTGATTAACTTATTTTTAGCAAAGTTGTTAACCGATTGCCAGTAAAGTAATTTAAATAAACAGTTTAATAAGTACTATGACATAAACGCCCCAACGGGGCGTTTTCCTGACTATGGGAGAAACTTGCATATAAATCTCTAGTCTTTTGCTTTTGCTTTTGCTTTTGCTTTTGCTTTTGCTTTTGCTTTTGCTTTTAAGTCTCCATCCAATATTCCTGAAATAAAATAAGTTTTCCAAAATATGAGACAGGACGTCGAATAAGGGATGGTGTTCAGGGACGAATGTACATCCCGTTTTTGAAGATAAAACTTACTTTTATAGAGGAGCAGAATATTGTTGGAAGCGGCTTTTTTCGGTTACATTTTTGAGCTGTTGCAAAAAGGTAACTCGCCGAGGGGCGAAACCTTAAAGTACATATAAATACGATTATAAATTTAATACTTATAAAACGTATTATGAGCACAATGCAGCTTTTCTAGATAAAAATATTTTATAGAGAATTATAAATTGAAGTTATTAAATTTTAGCTTTGAGAATGAAATTTAAGAAATATGATATATAGAAGAGATAACTTGGCAGGGGCGGAGAGACTCGAACTCCCAACCATCGGTTTTGGAGACCGCTGTTCTACCAATTGGAACTACGCCCCTGCATCGAAGTTGCGCCAATTATACTTAGCAACGCCACAAGGTAAAGCTCAATTTTAAATAATTTTGCATTTTGTGCATTGAACGCTGTTTTATTAGCCAAAAATACGCCCTAACGGAGTTTTGATGCGGTATACTGCCAACAAATACAGCCTTTAAAACCTATCTCATGATCAAAACACCTGAATACAGTTGCCCCATTTGCCTTAATCCTTTGCATAAATCAGCCAATAGCTTGAGTTGTACACAAAATCACATGTTTGATTTTGCCAAAGAAGGTTATATAAATTTATTACCTGTGCAATTAAAAAACTCATTACAACCTGGTGATGATAAAAATATGGTGTTGGCGCGTCGTGAGTTCTTGTTATTAGGCCATTATGATTTTTTACGTCAGGCGTTAGTCAAAACCTTATTGTCATTACCGCATAACAATATTATTGATTTGGGTTGTGGTGAAGGTTACTACACGGACTTTATTCAGAGCCAAACACCTGAGACTAATGTATACGGTGTAGATATTTCTAAGTCAGCGGTTAAGTACGCAGCCAAACGTAATAAGCAAGTGCATTACTGCGTTGCCACTAACTCACATGTCCCTTTTGCCGATAACTTTTCAGATATTATTGTTAATGTATTTGCCCCTTTAATTGGTAAAGAATGCCAGCGTGTATTAAACGACAAAGGTCGTATTTTGTCTGTATCTCCGGGAGCTCAGCATTTAATAGAATTAAAACAATGCATTTACGACACGCCTGAATTACATGACGCGGCCAAACCACCTGAAGGTTTTGCACTGGCAGACAAACAAGATATAGAGCAACAGGTGATATTGAACAATCCAACTGATGTTGAAAACTTGTTAACTATGACACCGTTTGGTTGGAAAATATCTGAGCAGAATAAACAAAGTTTGTTATCACAACTGCCGTTCCAATTAACCTTAAGTTTTACCTTAAACCAATTTACACTGACTAAATAGTGTCCATTGTGAAAATACACAATGCACGATACACAATAAAGAGTAACTTGGTCTGTCAGTATTATTTGTGAACCAAATTAACAATTAGAACGTATATAAGCTAATACCTAAATTTTCTAGCTAAACTTACTAGCTAGGAACCTACAAATATGGATCAATACATGAACAAATTAATCACTTCATTTATTACTATTACATTATTGTTATTAAGTAACTTAGCTGCTGCCGAGCTTTCCGTTGGCGATCAGGCACCAGACTTTAAACTGCAAGCCAGTGATGGTAAAACCTATCAACTATCTGACTTTAAAGGTCAAAAAGCGATTGTATTAGCCTGGTTCCCAAGAGCATTTACCAATGGTTGCACCATTGAATGTAAATCACTGGCTGACAATGGACATTTATTAAAAGACTTTAACGCTCAATACTTTATGGCAAGTACTGACGAGTTATCTAAAAATAAAGAATTTGCGCAAGAAACTAAAGCTGACTTTCCGTTATTAAGCGACCCTACCGCTGAAACGGCAGATGCTTATGGTGTTAGCTTTATGGGTTACGCTAAACGTCATACTTTTTATATTGATAAGACTGGCAAAATAGTGATGATTGACCGTAACGTACGTCCGGCAACATCAGCAGAAGATATGGCGAAACACATGAGTCGATTAGACTTTTAGACCTGACATCATTTATGATAAAGCGGCTTTAGGGCCGCTTACTTTTAAGGCTGTATTGAGTTCAAGCCCTAAGCAATGGATTTGTATCACCAGGTGTAAATGGATATGTTAGCCATAGATAAATATATAAAAGTCCCTAATAGCTATATTAAAGCAACAGCAATACTCATCATGGTGTTTTGCCTTAATGCTTGCGCGGGGAAAACTGTATATTTGTTTAATACCGGTTATTCGCAAGACGCTATCAATCAAGTGTCCGAACAACTGGTGTTGTTAGGTTATAAGGTTGAAGCGGTTGATGCTGAAATTCCACCTGAGTTTACTGATACCGCAATTGCCACCCATCCTGTTTTCTCAGCGCCTAATGATCTTACACTCATTGAAGACATATTAAGCAAAGCGACATTCCCCTTGCCTAAGTATTATCAATTTGCCCAAGGAAACCACTTCTATGGTGTTGATAATATTGGACTGTATTTACGCAATGGTGAGCAAACAAAAATGCCTCCGGTAATGAGTGAGAAGTCTTGTAAAAAAGATGGTAAAGAGATTGATGCTACTTTTGAGTTTTTTAAAACAGGTGATGTGAGAATTGAACTTGAGATTTATATAAATCGTGAGTTTGTACAAGGTACTAATCAAGTATTTAGTGGCAAATACAAATTAATAAAGGACAGTATTCAATTTGAGTTCCCCAAATTTAATACCGATTATTTATCAATTAGAGAAGTGACAGTGCAAACTCATTTTGGCGAACGACAAGCTGATCATCTTGTTTTCCATTCCAAACAAAATAATACGTTAATTGAAAACTGTTTGTTTGAAGCTATTTACGACTAAGCCGTTACTACTAGCTATTTTATAATAAAAGCGTTTACGATGAAGCGACCTTAGCCAATAAATGCTCATCAAAGTACTGTTTAACACCTGTGCGGGCATCAACTTTAAATGAAGCATTTTTTAATACCCCTTCTAAGCTAAATCCGTTTTTCTCTAATACTCGTATCGACGCTTTATTTTGTGCCACCACAGATACAAACAATCTATTTAGCTTGTTTGTACTAAACAATGACTCAGAAAACTGCTTAACGGCTTCTGTGGTGATACCTAAATTCCAAAATTGCTTGCCAATCCAATAACCTAACTCAGCACTATTGTTATATTCAAACTGCCCTACTGTTGCTGAAATACAGCCGACAAACTGTCCTTGGTATTCAATTGCCTTTATGTGATCCGTTTGATTAGCGTGTTCAATCCACCACAATGCGTCGTCTACAGTATAAGGGCTTGGAATCGCTCCAGTTATATATTGAGTGACGTCTGGCGTGTTTAGATAGGTGACTAAGAGTTCAGCATCTGAGGTTTGAAATTGTCTGAGGGTGATCATCACACTTACTCTTATATTTGAGTTACGAGTTACGAGCAAAATATTAAAACATGATTTATGCACCAAGCAAAGGTAGGTGTTTTACTTTTTGGTAGGTTAATGCCAGTTGAATGCAATGTTTAACCGCAGTGTTAACCGTTGCCTGTTCAGCCTGACTTAAGTCAACATTTAACACGATTGCCCTATTGCCTTGAAACTCTAATACATCACCATACAGTTCTCTAAAGGTATCTACTAATTTGGTTTGGCAGTTAAAGAACAGGTAGTAGTTATCTGGTGTAGCCGCTTTCCAGTCCATTCTGATTGGACTGCCGGTTTTTACTTTAAAGCTAGGCTCTCCCCACTTTACACTTTCTTCAATAGCACCAAGCTCTAGTTCAATAACGAGTGAGTAAATTAGCTGACGTAATGCATTTAATGAAGGTTTGACGCTCTCAGGGTATTGTTCAAGCTTATTTTGAATATCCGTGTTTGTCATAGCGTCCCTTTATACATTACTCGTTTGGTTATTCAGGCTTTTACTTTAATAGCCCTGACTCTATTGGGGTAAACTGATCGACGCTTTTGATTAGTGATTGTGCTGTTAATTGCTGTACACCAATGACTTGAGTTTTCACTTGGTATTTTTCTTTGATTTTATGCATTAATAAATCAAAGTCGCCGTCGCCGGATAATAAAATTATATGGTCAAGCTGTTCAGCAGCTTCCATAATATCAACGGTGATTCCCACATCCCAATCGCCTTTGGCGCTACCATCACTGCGTTGGATAAAGGGTTTCAATTTGATATCAAAACCTATATGTCTTAACGCATCCTGGAATTTACGTTGGCCGTCATTATTGCTGGCGATTGCGTAGGCATTGGCAATTTCAATATTGCCTAAATAGCTAATATCCTGCCAAAACTGACGGTAATTAAACTGGCGGTTAAACGCCTGTTTAGTGGTGTAATAGATGTTTTGAATATCAACGAAAATGCCAATTTTTGGCAAGTTCTTTTGCTTTTCCTGTTCAGCCAAAAGTGCTTGCGCTTTTTTGTCTGCCGCGGCTTTTTCTAATTCAGCTGCTGTTGGCTCTTTATACTCAAATGGTGCATCTAAGTCTTCCACTTATTTAGCCTTGTTCGCAATTTGTTGAATTTCTTCGTCTAACTCTGTTGGATAAAAAACAGCGCCTTCGTCATCTGGTAATGGAAATACCACAACTGATAATTCGTCTTCTTCAAGGCCCGTTGTCCACTTCTTGTGCCACTCAGCTAACGGAATAGATTTAGGTTCAAATCCTTCCCACTCGTTAGTCGCCCACATTTGTGCAAACTCTTCATTTGGCCAAACAGGAATGCAGTCTTCTTCATCCGTTGTCACCATAACAGAGCCGTGCTCATCCGTTAATATCCATACTTCTTGGTTAGCAACCACTTGCTTTAACAAGTATTTGCATCTTTGCTCTGCATCAAAATTAAGTATTTCTGTTTTACGGCTTTGTTCTAATGGTTGATTGCTCATGAACTTATCCTAGTGATTTTCTTTGGCGTGATTAACCGTATATTTTGGAATTTCTACCACTAAGTCTTCATCTTTAATAATGACTTGGCAGCTCAAACGTGACTCAGGCTCTAAGCCCCATGCACGGTCTAACATGTCATCTTCTAGTTCATCACTTTCATCCAATGAATCAAATCCTTCACGAATGATCATATGACAGGTTGTACAAGCACATACTTTTTCACAAGCATGTTCAACGTCAATATCGCTTCGTAAGGCAACGTCTAAAACGGTTTCGCCTTTTTTAGCTTCTACAACTGCGCCGTCTGGGCAAAGATCTTCGTTTGGTAAAAATATAATTTGTGGCATGTTATTAATTCTCTATAAATCGTTAATCTGTTTTACTTATTCGTATTCTGCTAACACAAGGTAAGTGACTAAACTGCATCCACCGAATGACCGGTAAGTGCTACTTTAATGCTGTTTTCCATGCGTCTTGCGGCAAATGGCTGACTGGTATCGTCTAAAAATTTAATCGCATGTTTAATCGCCTGGCCGTCTGTGCCTTGGGTCGTTAATTTTAACTTACCAATCGCTTGTTCAATCGCTAGTTTATCATCTTCAGATAAAAGCTCTGGAGACTCTGACATTGCAGCGTCTAATGCTTCCATCATACGAATAGCATCAACTTGCTGCTCACGTAACATACGCGCTTGAATATCTTCTTTGGCGTTAGTCATTGATGCTTTGATCATATCTGCAATTTCAAATTGCTCTAAACCATAAGACGGTTTTACTTGGATAGATGACTCAACACCTGTAGATTTTTCAAGTGCGGTCACACTTAATAAACCGTCGGCATCAATATTAAACGTTACTCGTATAACGGCAATCCCCGCGGTTAGTGGAGGAATGTCTTTTAATACAAATCTAGCCAATGAGCGACAGTCGTCGACCAATTCACGTTCACCTTGTAACACATGAATCGCCATCATAGTTTGGCCATCTTTATAGGTGGTAAACTCTTGCGCTCTCGCCACTGGAATTGTGGTATTTCTTGGAATGACTTTTTCAACCAATCCGCCCATGGTTTCTAACCCTAGCGACAATGGCGTGACATCTAGTAACAGCATGTCAGAATCTGGTTTGTTACCCGCTAATAAATCAGCTTGAATTGACGCGCCTATTGCGACAACTTGGTCTGGGTCTATTGACGTTAGTGGTTCTCTAGCAAAAAATGCTTTTACTTGCTCACGCACGTAAGGAACTCGTGTAGAGCCACCAACCATAACAACTTCTAGGACTTGTTCTTTCTCTACATCGGCATCTTTTAATGCACGACGACAACTGCGTAATGTGCTTTTTACTAAATCGGCAATTGAGTTTTCAAAATCTTGTTTGCTAAAGCTACCACTAATCTTTTGCGGTGTAGTTTGAGATTCAATTTCAATCTCATAATCAACACTATCGGTGTCGGATAATTGCTCTTTTATCTTGCAACCTAAATCCGCTAATTTACGCAAACTTTTGGCTGATAGTTCAGTGTCTATTCCGGCTTTTGCTAAAATAGACTCAACAATTTTACTATCAAAATCATCACCACCAAGTGCGGTATCGCCACCAGTTGATAACACTTCAAACACACCTTTGTTTAAACGTAAGATAGAGATATCGAATGTGCCGCCACCTAGGTCATAAATAGCAACTATGCCTTCTTGGCCTGAGTCTAAACCATAAGCAACTGCCGCAGCAGTTGGCTCATTGATCAGTCTTAATACGTTTATGCCGGCCAATTGTGCAGCGTCTTTTGTACCTTGACGTTGGGCATCATCAAAGTGCGCAGGAACCGTAATAACCGCCCCCACTAAATCACCACCTAATGTGTTTTCTGCTTGTTGCTTTAATACATATAAAATTTCAGCAGACACTTCAATTGGGTTTTTCTCACCTTGGGAGGTAAGCAAGCTTAACTTGTTTTGTTTTTCTACAAAGATATACGGTAATTTGCCATAAGTAGAGTTAATGTCGGCGAGTCCACGGCCTAAAAAACGCTTAACCGATACTATGGTATTTTCTGGGTCATTCTCTGCATTTGCTTTGGCTGCAAAGCCAACATTGACAGTACGGTCTGCGCCATAATGCACAACAGAAGGTAAGCTAAATCGACCTTGAGAGTCTGGTAATACTTTTGCTTCACCACTTCTTACCGAGGCAACTAATGAGTTGGTTGTGCCTAAGTCTATGCCTATAGCTAGTTTGTGTTCATGGGGATTGGTACTTTGGCCCGGTTCTGCTATTTGTAATAATGCCATGTGTATTTCACCTGTATTTCTTATTTTTGCTCTTATAACGAACAGTCAAATTAAAAGTCGAGAAGTTTTTCTTCTAGCTGTTGTGCTTCGTCTTTTAGTTTGTAGATAAATCTTAATTTTCGCACTGCATCGGCAGCTGACTCGTAAGAGGCTTGCTTAAATTCAGATTCAAATTTTTCTGTGAATTCATCCATTAACTTTTTGATGTCAGCATAAAAACGGTCAAATGCCGCTTCGACATCTGAGGCTGACTCTATTTCTTCTAACTCTTCACGTAATTCCATTTGCTGCATCAAGAACATACCATCACGAATAGTGTGTTGTTCATGACGGACGTCAAAACCATGTTCTGACACCATATACTCTGCACGATTTAATGGTTTTTTTAGTGTTTCGTAAGCATCGTTTACTTCTGCGGCTCTTTGTACCGACAATAACTTTTCGTTTTCTGAAGCGTTAGCGTGGTTATCTGGATGCACTTTTTTTTGAATTTCGCGGTATCGCTCCAGCAGCAAGTCGTTATCAATTTGAAAGCTAACTGGTAATTCAAACAAGTCAAAAAATCGCATTTATAGTCCTTTGAATTTGGTCTATCAGAAACAGATAAGGCCACGAATAGTTCATGGCCTTAACAAAATAGTAATTTAACCTAGTCCGAAGACTTTGGTCGAAAAACGATGCGCTTATACAGTGAAGCTTTATTTAAACAGTAAAGCTTTCACCACAACCGCATTCGTCTTTTTGATTTGGATTAGTAAATTCAAACCCTTCGTTTAAGCCATTTTTAACAAAATCGAGTTGAGTGCCGTCTAAATAAACCAGACTTTTAGCATCAACAATCACTTTAACGTCTTGATGCTCAAACACGCTATCGCCTTCTTCTAGTTCATCAACGAACTCAAGAACATAGGCTAAGCCAGAGCAACCTGTGGTTTTCACCCCAAGTCTTAACCCTAAACCTTTACCACGATTTTCTATAAACGTTCTAACGCGATTTGCTGCCGCGTCAGTTAAACTGATGGCCATCTACAACTACTCCCAAACCAAACTAGTCAGTTAATTACTTTTTTGATTTATAATCTTCAATCGCTGCTTTAATGGCGTCTTCTGCCAAAATAGAACAGTGAATTTTTACTGGTGGTAACGCTAACTCTTCTGCGATTAAAGTATTACTTAACTTTTGCGCTTCTTCGATTGACTTACCTTTCACCCACTCAGTTACAAGCGATGAAGAAGCGATGGCAGAGCCACAACCGTAAGTTTTAAATTTAGCGTCTTCAATTATGCCACTTTCGTTGATCTTTAATTGAAGTTTCATAACGTCACCACATGCTGGCGCGCCAACCATACCGGTTGCAATTGTTGGGTCATTCTTATCAAAAGAACCAACGTTACGAGGGTTTTCGTAATGATCTATTACTTTTTCACTATAAGCCATTTGAAGCTCCTTAACCGTTTATCGGTTAGTATAAATGTACAGGCTTGCAGCGTACTTATGTAGCGCTGCATACTATTATCTTGTGTACTAGTGGGCTTCCCACTCAATCGTACTTAGGTCAACACCGTCTTTAAACATTTCCCATAAAGGAGACATTTCACGAAGTTTATCTATTGAATTATTTACTTGACCAATTACGTGATCAATTTCTTCTTCCGTTGTAAAACGACCTATGCTGAAACGGATTGAACTATGAGCTAGTTCATCAGTTAAGCCTAATGCGCGTAATACATAAGATGGCTCTAAGCTAGCTGATGTACATGCAGAACCAGACGATACTGCCATGTCTTTTAATGCCATTATCAAGCTTTCGCCTTCAACAAAGTTAAAGCTAACGTTAAAGATACCTGGTACACGATGTTCCATGTCACCATTTATATAAGTTTCTTCAATGTGTTTTACGCCTTCCCATAGACGAGCGCGTAATGCTTCAATGTGCTTAGTATCTTTTGCCATGTCTTCTTTTGCGATACGGAATGCTTCACCCATACCAACAATTTGATGTACTGGAAGTGTACCAGAACGGAAACCACGTTCATGACCGCCACCGTGCATTTGTGCTTCTAAACGAATGCGAGGCTTACGGCTTACATATAATGCGCCGATACCTTTAGGACCATAAATTTTATGAGCAGAGAAAGACATTAAGTCTACTTTTAACTCTCTAAGGTCAATTGGTGTTTTACCTGCACTTTGCGCTGCATCTACATGGAATACAATTTTACGTGCACGACACAATTCACCGATTTTAGCGATATCTTGGATAACACCAATTTCGTTATTAACATGCATGATGCTAACTAACACTGTGTCATCACGCATTGCTGCTTCTAATACGTTTAAGTCAACAAGACCATTTGGTAACACGTTCAAATACGTTACTTCAAAACCTTGACGTTCTAATTCACGACAAGTATCTAAAACCGCTTTATGCTCAGTTTGAGCCGTGATGATGTGCTTACCTTTTTTAGAATAAAAGTTTGCAGCGCCTTTTATTGCTAGGTTATTTGATTCAGTTGCACCAGATGTAAATACGATTTCACGAGGGTCAGCATTAACTAATTCGGCAATGTTGTTACGAGCTATATCAATTAGCTCTTCTGCTTGCCAACCGTAACGGTGAGAACGAGAAGCCGGATTACCAAACGTGCCATCCATAGTCAGACACTTCATCATTTCCTCAGCTACACGAGGGTCAACAGGCGTTGTTGCCGCGTAATCTAGGTAAATTGGTAATTTCATTAATTTCTCCACGTATAATAATTGCGCTCAAATTTTATCAAGCGAAACAAATTCTTTAAATATTTATATGTTATTCACGGTTAACTGTTCATTAGTCGAACAGATTTTATCTTGTCGTTTGGCGATGTCTTGAACGTTATTACGCTCAACCAATTCGCCCAAACTAATCTCGCTTAAAAAGCTTTCAATACGTTCACTTAAATCAGTCCATAAATGGTGAGTTAAACACGTAGTACCGTTTTGACAATTTCCCTTGCCTTGACACTTAGTTGCGTCAACACTTTCATCAACGGCAGCGATAACTGCTCGGATTGAAATTTCGTTTGCATCTCTAGCTAAAAAGTATCCACCACCTGGGCCACGTACACTACTTACTAATTCGTGTTTACGTAATTTGGCAAACAACTGTTCTAAATAAGAAAGTGAAATACCTTGGCGCTCTGAAATATCGGTTAATGGAACTGGACCTGCATCTGTATGCAAAGATACATCTAACATTGCAGTTACTGCATATCGACCTTTAGATGTTAGTTTCATTACCAGACCTCATGTAAAATGGGTGAATTAAATGGAAGTAGTTAGATACAAATATCTTATGTCGGGCATTTTACAATCCTGACTAAATTAGTCAAGTAATAATACCCGAGTAAATTAGTCGGGTATGTGTTTTTTAGCACAACTTTTATATTTCAGGGTCGAACGAAGTCATATTTGCAACACGTTTTTTAGCTGCCTTTTTACCCGCAGCTACAAACTCTTCTTCCTCAATTCCAATATCTGGTAAATTTTTTCGACAAATGTCTGAACCCATCTTGTTCATTTCTGAACAAACGGTACTTAATTTTTCGTCCATTATAGAAATATGATCTAACATTCTGCCGATGGCATTAGCCACAGGATCTGGATTATCGTACGACACAGCGTAAGCATCAAAACCATATTTTTTGGCTATTTCAGTACGTTTATCGCTGGTTTCTTTGTCTTGTTTATTAACCACGACACGACCTGGAATACCGATAACCGTTGCATTTTCTGGCACTTCTTTGACGACGACAGAATTTGAACCAATTCTGGAGTTCGCGCCAATTAAGATAGGCCCTAGAATTTGAGCGCCGGCACCAACGACAACACCGTTAGCTAATGTTGGGTGACGTTTACCGCCATTCCAACTTGTGCCACCTAAAGTAACACCATGATAAAGAGTAACGTCATCACCGATTTCGGCGGTTTCACCAATTACAACGCCCATACCGTGGTCGATAAAAAATCGACGACCGATTGTCGCGCCCGGATGTATTTCTACTCCAGTTAACCAACGTGTAATAGTAGAAATAAAGCGAGCGGTAGATTTCCAATTTTTAAGCCAAAGCTTATGTGCTAAACGCTGAAACCAAATTGCATGAAGACCTGGGTAATTAAGAAAAATCTCAATATTGCCACGGGCTGCAGGGTCACGACTGTAAACACTCGCTATGTCTTCTTTTATACGTTCAAACATTCGTACTAACTCTATTTATTGGTTTTGGTAATTGAAGTTAATATGCCACGTAAGATATTCAGTTCGTGTGAATCTGGACGAGCACGATTAAATAAACGACGTAACTTAGGTATTACTTGGCCTGGATGCTGTTTGATCATAAAGCCAGTATGCATTAAGGACTCTTCTAAATGAGTATAAAACCCTTCTAACTGTTCGCCAGTTGGGTAGTCCGTTTCAATGACTTCATCTTTTTTATCTTGTTGTTCCAAGAACTGCATGCGCACTTCATAACTTAACGTTTGAACCGCCATAGCAAGATTTAACGAAGAATAATCTGGATTTGCTGGAATATGTACGTGGAACTGGCACTGTTGTAATTCTTCATTGGTTAGTCCTGAATTTTCACGACCAAACACTAAAGCAACTTTATGTTTTTTGCCTTCACTTACCACTTTTGCGCCACATTCTCTTGGGTCAACCATAGGCCAAGATAACGTACGAGAACGCGCACTTGCGGCGATTGATAATTCACAATCCGCAATGGCTTCTGCCAAGGTAGATACAATCTTAGCATTGCCTAAAATATCAGTTGCCCCAGCAGCTAATGCTGAAGAATGACTATCTGGTGGTTGCACTGGATCAACTAGGACTAAATTAGACAAGCCCATTGTTTTCATTGCTCTGGCAGCAGAGCCGATATTTCCAGTGTGTGAGGTATTAACTAGTACAATTTTTACGTTTTCTAACATTTTTAGATTTCTTGCCACAAAATTTGGCAAGATATTAGCACAAACACTAATACGTATTAAGGAATATTCCGTTTGTTGCTAATACAAAATTGAATAATTCCCTACCTTTAAATATAAGCAGCATGGGAATTATAAAAATATGGACAACAGAAACAGTAAATTAATGGGTGATATCTAACAAAGCGCTGTAGTTACTTGCCATTGGGTAATCGCCAGCAGTCCAACCTAAACGTACAAATACTAAGTTGGAAGATGGAATGATCATGACCGATTGTTGACGATTTCCCAGCATGGCATAAGCATCACTTGGTAATTCTGGCCAACGTAATTTATTGTTGGTATTAGTCGTATTACCAGCCGAGTTAAGCCAAAACTGATAACCATAACGTTTGTCGTTGTTACTTGAGTTAACCGTTGTTGCCCTTTGTACCCAATCTTTACTTAATAAGCGCTGACCATTAATTTCACCTTGGTTCAACATTAACAGGCCAAGTCTTGCCCAGTCACGACCAGATGAATAAACGTATGAACTGCCAACAAACACTCCGGTTGAGTCCGCTTCAAATACGCTATTAGCCATGCCTAACGGTTTGAATATTTCTTCAAATAAATAGTCAACGCTTAGTTGAGTATCATTGCCCAGGGTTTCGTGAGTAAAACGAGATAATAAGTTGGCCGTTCCTGACGAATAAGAAAATACAGTTCCCGGTTTGTGAGCTAACGGGCTAACTATCGCAATATCAGAGGCACTTGGTGCGGTAAATAACATGCGAGTTGCATCGCTGCCGGGGGCATAAGTTTCATCAAACTCTAACCCTGAACTCATTTGCATTAATTGTTGTAAGGTTAATTTTGACCTGCCATCATTTTGCCATTGGCTGAATAAGTTTGTTGGGTTACGTTCAGTTACTTTGGTGTATTCTAAATGACCTAAGATAATAGCAGTTAAACTTTTCGCCATTGACCAACCCAATAACGGTGTATCTTTTGTCACATGAGGGCCATACGACTCAGCTAATAAATGTCCATCCTTTACCACTATCATAGCGCGAGTATTGTAGCCTCTTTCATTGTCGGCTCGAACCATACTGTCTAACGTTTCTTGGATTAACGGCGCGTCATAACTTGATTGATCACCTAATGGCCATTCTTCAAATTCTGAGTGATTTATATCTTCGACAATAATGTTATCTAATTTAGCCGTTGTTTCGGTGTCAATGGTACAACCTAAACCCTCACGGTAAGTTGCTGACGTTTTAGCTATGCCAAATAAGTCGGCAGTAACACGTTTCAGTGACACTTGCTCTGATGGTTCTTCAGTAGATTCATCGTCTAACGATTTGTTTTGTGATTTGTAGTGTAGAGATCCATAAGAATTAAATTGGTATGGGTTTACTTCATCACGCTTAGCAGTACCTTCGTATTGCATATTGACCATATTGACCACAGGTGAGTATGAAGCTAAATCGGTTATTGTTTGCTCTTTACTAAAGCCAGAAATAAAGTAGCTTGAACAGCCCAATTTAGCACTAAGTGCCGTGCTTACACTTATCGCGTGACCTATATTTAATAACGAAAATCCAAGTATTGATGGTGCCGCAGCAAACAGGAGTACGGTTAAAACCACAACCGTATACAGTATTTTTTTCATATTTAAAAAACCTAATCAATATTTAATTAACACAATTTAAAACAATTAAACGCACGTTAAACGAAGTAAACAACAAACTAAACAAAAACAATAATTTATGCAAATTTTCTAACATTAACCAGTTTATTAATTAAGCAATAACTGATGATGTTCCCTCAAAACTTAAACTGCACCAATTTAGCTCTTACATTGTCAGTGTTTCAATACGATGAATGACTTTATATATACGACAAAGAATTACCATTCAAACACTTTATTTGATAGTCTATTGAGTTAAAATTGGTATGAATACAAGGACTTTAATTCATATTAATTTACACACCCATAATTATAAAATAGCTTGGAACATGTCTATGAAAAACCATAACCTTCGACGCTTGCTGACATTAGTATTTGCAATGGCCGTAAGTGCGACTGCAAATGCGAGTGCAGTAAAACAAACTAAAGGTGACTTTGAAGATAAATTCCGTCAATTAGACGAAATCCTTCCTACACCAAATGTATATAGAAATGCAGCTGGTGAGCCAGGTGAGAATTATTGGCAGCAACAAGTCGATTACAAAATCAAAGTAAAACTTGATGAAAAGAAACGTCGACTAGATGCATCGCAAACAATTGATTATAAAAATAACTCTCCTCACACTCTTAAATACCTTTGGTTACAGTTAGAACAAAATAAATATCACGCTGACTCAATTGCTGAAGCGGGTAATTCTTTTGGTGGTATCGGTCGTCGTGGTCCTGCAGCATCTGCGGGGGGTAATGGCAAACCAGCTAAATTAAGCTTAGGTGAGTTACGTCGTCAACAATTCCTAGAAGATAACGAACTAGGTTATGACGTACTAACAGTAAAAGATGATAGTGGTAGAACATTAAAATCAACTGTAGTAGGCACTAACTTACGTATAGATTTAAATACGCCATTAAAACCAGGTAAATCGGTTACTTTCAACATGAAGTTTGGTTTTAACATTGTTGAAGAAGATGCAGTATCAGCTCGTTCTGGTTATGAGCATTTTCCTGATGATGCGCGCAAAGGTGGCAACGACATCTTCTTATTAGCTCAGTGGTTCCCGCGTTTACACGCTTATACTGACTATGAAGGTTGGCATAACAAAGAATTTCTTGGTCGTGGTGAATTCACATTAGAATTTGGTGATTACAACGTTGAAATTACCGTTCCAGCAGATCACATTGTTTCTGCAACTGGTGAATTGGATAACCCTAAAGATGTACTAACAAGTACACAGCGTAAACGCTTAGAAAAAGCAGAAAGTGCTAAACGTCCTGTATTTGTTGTAACGCCTGAAGAAGCGTTAGAAAAAGAAAAAACAGCGACAACAAAACTTAAAACGTGGAAATTTGAAGCGAAAAACGTACGTGACTTTGCTTGGGCTTCATCTCGTAAATTTGCATGGGATGCAAAAGGTTACAAGCAAGGTGGAAAAGATAGACCATTCGTAATGGCTATGTCTTTCTACCCTAAAGAAGGTGGTGAGTTATGGGAGAAATACTCTACTGAAGCAATCGTTCACACTATGGAAGTTTACTCTCGTTATTCTTTTGATTACCCATACCCAACTGCACAGTCTGTAAATGGACCTGTAGGCGGCATGGAATATCCAATGATCACCTTTAACGGCCCAAGAACAAAACTGCAAGATGACGGTACTCGTACTTATACTCAAGCTGAAAAAATATTCTTAATTGGTGTTGTTATTCACGAAGTGGGTCACATTTATTTCCCAATGACAGTTAACTCTGATGAGCGTCAATGGACTTGGATGGATGAAGGCTTAAACAGCTTCCTAGACGCAATTGCATGTCGTGAGTGGGATGAAACTATTCCTTGGGGTGTTGAACCACGTTATATCACTGATTACATGAAAGGTAACGTTCAGGTTCCTATCATGACTCAGTCTGACAGCGTATTAAAACTAGGTCCTAACGCTTACTCAAAACCAGCTAGCGCATTAAATATTCTTCGTGAAGTTGTTCTTGGTCGTGAATTATTCGACTTTGCATTTAAAGAATATGCACAACGTTGGAAATTTAAACGCCCTACTCCATCTGATTTCTTCCGTACAATGGAAGAAGCATCTGGTGTTGACTTAGATTGGTTCTGGCATGGCTGGTTCTACACAACCGATCACGTTGATATTTCTGTAGATGCAGTTCATAAAATGGAATTAGATTCTAAAAATCCTGATATCGACTTCCCTCGTTTCCGTGATATCGAAAACGACAAGCCTATGCCTGCTTTTGTTTCTCAAAACAAAGCTGAAGGTAAAAAGTCTTGGGTTGAATCTAACAAAGATGTAACTGACTTTTATGACGAAAACGACCGTTTCACGGTTACAAATAAAGACAGAAACTCTTACAACAAATTCCTTAAAGGTCTTAAGCCTTGGGAAAAACGTGTATTTGAACGCGCTATTGAAGAAAACAAAAATTACTACGTAATTGATTTCTCAAACAAAGGTGGCTTGGTTATGCCTATCCTTCTGCAACTTACTTATGCAGACGGAACAGTGGAAGACCAATATATCCCTGCTGAAATCTGGCGTCGTACTCCTAAAGCCGTTAAGCGTTTAGTTGTGACAGAGAAAGAGCTTGTAAGCGTTGTTGTTGACCCTACGTGGGAAACGGCTGATGTAGACAACGAAAATAATATCTACCCTCGTCGTATTATTCCTTCACGTGTTGAAGCGTATAAAGCAAAACGTAGTTCAGGCAAAAATAGTACTCGTCGTGACATCATGCATGAGATCACTACTAAGCTAAAAACTGACGAAGACAAAAAAGATGACAAGAAAGAAGATTAATCTAAATAAGATCAACAAATCTTAATTAGTACTTCTTTTCGTTATTGATTTTAAATAAAATGCCCGAGCTAATTCGGGCATTTTTTATATGAGAACACTTATGTTTAATCGACTATGTTTTATTTCACTGTTAGTACTAACGGCTATTTTTAGCTGTCCTACTTTCAGCCAGCAAGCCACTACTAAACAACAAAGTGCCCATAAATTAAAAACAGCGTTTACTGTTATTTTATTTAATGAACGTACTAAGAACCTAGAAGTTATGCATAGATTTTATCTGCATGATGCGGAAGAAGCTGTGTGGGAAATATTTGATAAAAAAGCCGATATTATTGCAAATCCTGAAACACAAAAAGAATTTGCCACTTATGTCACTCAACGCTTTGCTTTAAAAGACCAAAACGGTAAAGACATAGAGCTAGATTTAGTGGGATTTCAAAATGACGCAGGTTACTTTTGGGTATACCAAGAGATAAAGCAACCTGAAGGTTTAACTCAATTACACATACGTGACGATTCACTACGTGATATATGGACTGAACAGTTTAATGTAGTAAACATTGAAGGGCTAAATGAAGTAATTACGTTAAGCTTTTCAGGTTCTGATTCTTGGTTATCTACTGAATTAAACCAGGCGGCTGAATAATACAGCGCGAATGTTTAGAACCTGAATATTAAAAGGGTTTAAGCTGACTTTAATTTTTTACGATTAATTAAATGCGCACTGATGACAAAAACACTACCGATAATCGTTAATACCGTTTCTGTTGTATCGCCAATTGAGATAGCAATAGTTAAAGTAATAACACCTAGAACGGCTAATATTGCTGGATTACGATTATGGTGTGCTTTGTATGCCTTAGGCAAGCTATACGCTAGAATTAAAATAATAGGCGTTAACAACGCAGCATGCATCCACTCTTCATGGATAGACTCAGCAAAATGACTCAATCCTAAGCTTGCGCCAAATGCCAATAATAATATAGGTAAAAAACAGTGGATCATACATAAGACTGATAGCCATGCACCCAATACATCACGCATTATAGTTCCAACTCAAAAATGAAGAATTGATATAATATAACATTACATTTTTAAGCGCTACTTTTTAATTATGTAAAAGTAAGTAAATTCATAAATAACCATCGCCAAGCTGCACCATATAATAATTCCTATTAAATCCATTGACTTTAACTTATCAATCGATACAATTCTTACCAATCGGTATAAAAAGGTTAACAAATATGATCTATTCAACTATTGGCTTCTTAATTTTGGTTGTGGCATTGGTCCACTACTTTTCTAAGCTAAAGCAAAATCAAACACCTAAAAACCCAATATTGCTAAAAAGTGCAATGCTTGTAGGTTCGGCACTATCTATTTGGTCTTTGGTAACGCTCCACTATCAGTTAGATCTAAACACAATATTAGTTTTGCTTTTTACAATTAATACCTTATCAACATCAGCCATCTTTGCTTATTTTTTAGCAACTAAAGCGACTCCAATTGGCGACATAAAAGTCAAAGTGGGAGATACATTCATTCCTTTTAAAACCAATGAATTTGATTCTGAGTCATTAATTGGCAAGCGTACTTTATTGAAATTCTACCGAGGTTCTTGGTGTCCATACTGCTCGGCAGAGTTAGCTATGTTTGAAGCATTAAAGCCTAAGTTAAATGAATACGGCGTACAGATCATTGCTTTGTCGAATGATTCGACTGAAGAGCAAAAGCTTCATTTAGAACGCGATAATATAAGCCACACACTAATATCAGATCCTGAGCTAGCCATTATCAAACAGTATGGTGTAGAACATCATAAAGGCCTTGGCGCAACAGCGGCTGATACGATTAGTATTTGTGGTATCGCAATGCCATTACCTTGGAAAATGCGCTTTAAAGCGATGGCAATTCCAACATCAATACTGATTGATAAAAATGGTAAAATTGTGTGGATAGATCAATCAGATGATTACCGTTTAAGAGCAAGCGAAGAAGCGATAATGGGTGCGGTTGTATCACACTTTAACAAAACCGATGCACCTGAATAAATACATCGCCTTTATGCAACAAGATAGTTAAAACCTGACTGATTTAGCTATTTCATTGTTTGACCTTAGATAAAAAAGCCAACTTATGTTGGCTTTTTTGTGTTCTTTTTAACTATTAGTCTCCGCCGCCTCCAGCAGACGAATAACCTTCACCATTACTTAACGATGAACCTTTTTTCTTTCTAGCTAATGGACGATCTTGGCTACGATGGAATTGCCATATTCCAATTCCGGCAATGACAGGAATTAACCAAACTATAAATATTTGAGCTCCTTTTTGGAAAGGTTCCAAATCATTTCTTGTTAATAAGAAGATAGTCACAATTAAATTCATCAAAACAATACCTGCCACGACGGCATACCAAATTTTAAATTCCATAAAATGCCTTTATTTACTAATCAAATACAGGGTTAAAATTTAATTTATGTTAAAACCATTTATTCTTTTTAAACACCCAAACTTGCAGTGAAACGACCACGACGAGCATAAAGCTGAACAGGCCAAAAGCATAGGGGTTGTCTGAGCCAGGTATTCCGCCAACATTTACCCCTAACAAGCCGGTAAAGAAGCCAAGCGGTAAGAATATGGCAGCTACGATGGATAACACGTACATGCGGCCATTCATTTGCTCTGCTAAGCGATTACTTAATTCTTCTTGGCTTACGGTCGCTCTGTCTTTGATTGAGTCTAAATCTTCAATAAATCTGATCAGGTGATCCGTTGCTTCCCTTAACTGAATTCTTTCGTCTGTACTGAACAGGGTTACTTTTTCACTTAGCAGCTGCTGCATAGCTTCACGTTGCGGCGATAGGTAACGACGCAGTGAGATAATTTGGCGGCGACAATCAGACAGTTCATTACGCAAGCCATAATTGCTAGACATTAAAATTGACTCTTCAATTTCAGAGACTTTATCTTCAATCTCTTCAATCGTCTCGGCCATTCTAATGATTAGTCGCCCGGTTAAAATACTGACAAATTGAGCTGGTGTGGCAGGCCCTTCCCCAGCATCAAAGTCTGCGGCTATATCTCTAACCGACAATAAGGTTCTGTGGCGAGTACTGATCACCCTATCTTTACCAAACCATAGACGAATAGAAACCATATCTTCTGGATTGCTGTTAGCCGCTAAGTTAACACCACGTAACGAGATAAGGATACCATCATGAAACACAGATGCTCTTGGGCGAGTTTCATCATGTAATAACGCGTCTATAACGACTTGGTTTAATCCACTTTTCTCATTTAACCAAATGTCCGTTGCTTCAAGTTCATAATCAAAATGAAGCCAATAAGGTTTGTCGGTATTTAATTCGTCTAGTTCGGTAACACGATTACTTGATGGTTCTTCATCAAAATAATAACCATGTACAAATTTTTTAGGCTGCATCAGCTTTGCTCCTGAGAAATAGCAGGTGTCACAGATAAACCTTATAAAATTGGTTTACCTGCGCTTATTAATTGGAAAAAGTTAATCTAGGCTTTGCGCCTTTGTCGTTGTCGACTCTTGGTGCACACAATAACAACCTGGAACTTTTAATCTTATGTTCATCAACCATTAAGTCTTTAAAGTTTTTCATTCTTTTCAATGACAACTGATTCAATTTATCTAATTGGTTTACGGTTAACTTCTGCGTACTTTCAATACCAATGTCAGATTTAGTGGACAAGGCGCATACGGTAATTTGAGTGTCTTCTTTGTCTAGCATTAAAGCTGAAAATTCGTTTAGAAACTCGCTAGCAGATTCTGGTATTTCGTCTTCGCCAGTGGTTAATATCAGGTCTTGAAATCTAACTTTAAGAATAAACTCCCCTGCTTGCATGCCAATTTGAATAATACTGGCGTAAGGCACAAAGGCATTCATTAAGTATTCTTTGGTGGCAGACATAGTGGCGCGTTGAACCAATAACGACATAAAGCCGCTTAGTCTAAAGTCTGGCGAATTTAAGTCGCCATCAATCGGTACGTCTAATTCAATATTACCGTCGCCGTCTTTTAACATAGACAAAGCAACGTTCACAGGAATAAAAGAGTCCACCATTGTCGAACTGTCATAATCAAACGATTCGGTTAACTCAACACGTGATAAGTTAAGACGCGCGTTACCATTGATGTGTTCACCGTTGATCACAAAGTTACTAACGGTGCTTAAATGACCACTTTCAATTGCCATAAACTGTTGTACGTACGCCGTCGTTGTCGATAAATCAAACTCGCTCACGGTAATATCCGCTTTAACGTATTTATCTTTTTTAAATGGCTCTACATCAGCATTAATACTAAATCTTGAGTATTGGTCAAACGCTCCAGCGACCTTCACTTTTGTGGTTACACTTGGCTTTTCGCTATCAATTGGCTCTAATGTAAAAGTCGAGACTCTAATGTGATTGCTATAACTTGGTGATACTGAACGATCCGTTACCGCTAAAATCAAATCATCTGACAAACTTATTTTGCCAACATAAAAGCGAAATGGATTTTCTTGCTCGCTGGTTTTATCTTCTAGGCTCTTATCCTGTTTTGTATCGGTTGACGTCACCTTTGTGTTGGCTTTAGCTGCTGGTGAATTTTTTGTCGCATCGCTTGCTGCACCTTGAGACGTTTCATTTGTTTTAGGCGCAGGTGAAAGTAATGCATTTAGCTGAACCACAGAGCCATTGGCCTGTTTATTAATGGCCGAGTTCACTTTGTTAATGTCCACACTGGCTACTAACACACCATTATCGGTTATTTGTATATCCGCAACGCTAATTTTGGCTATTTCTAATAAAGGTGAAAACTTAGGGTCTTCCGATTCTTTCGCTTGCTCTGCTTTGTTATGCTCAGTTTTATTATTATCGACTTGATTATTTTCGGCTTGATTGTTGCCAGTTGTGTTGTTAACAAGCTCGGCATCTTTGTCATTAACCAGTACTACGTTGTGAAACTCAATTAAATCGCTTTGAATAAAGTTTTCACCATTTTCTATTACCGTACTGATATCTGGAATATTAAGTTTTGCCAGTTTAAATAACTCGGTAATTTTGTCGTTTCCACGGTCACTTTTTTCAGCTTTTTTATCTTCGCTTTGCTCAGTTGTTACTTGCTGAGCACTTGTTTGTTCAGTTCTGGTTTGCTGAGCTCTGGTTTGTTCAAGGACTAAATCCGTTTGTTCAAAGGCAATATTTGAACGTAAGCTCAGGCCTTGTTGCAAACTGGCGACCGTTTGTTCTGTTTGATTTAATAACGACAACAGTGAATGTGGCGTTGATAACTCAATAGCACCATCTTTAAATTGTAAGTCAGCTATAGCAACCTTGCGATTTTCTATACCTATTTGCATTAATGCAAAGTCAGTTAACTGTAATTTAATACCTTGTACTTGAGATGATATTTCAGAGTCGTCAAATACAACTTCTTGTTGTAATTGCAATGATAGCAAGCCGGTAATGTCATTAAACTCGTTGTTAATAGGTGCTGTTATTGGTGCAGCGTCTATTTGTGCTGTATTTGCTTCAGCTGTGCTGGTTTGACCCGTATTAGTTTCATCCGTCTTAACCGATGCATTTACAGGCTGAGCTGTATTAGTCTCAGAGGTAACAGCAGTAATTGTACTAGCTTCAGGTGCATTAAGCGGGGTGAGTAATGCTGATTTAAAACGCTGTAAGTCCAGCTCAGTCAGATTAACTCCGTACTCAAATTTACCAATACCCTCATTCAGTTTCAGCTTTGCATGTAACTCAAATACAGCTTTGTTTATAAGCAAAGTGATATCAGCAGACGCAGATTGTTGCAGTTGGGAAAATGCTAAGTCAGAGATAACTAAACTGTTAAGCTCAATACTCTGTTTATCTTCTACCAGAGTGAATAACAGGGTAGCGTTTTTGATCGACAGTTTTGGTAGTTCAAGTACCGCAGTACTAAGCCAGCTTTTGTCGTCTTCGTCTTCAACCTTTGCGTCTTTTCCAGTTTCATCCTTTGCTGTAGATGATTCTGTTGTAGATGGCTCTGCTGTCGATGATGCAACAGCCTGCTCAGTTGCTTTTGTCGGTGAAGTTGGCTCTGTCGGTGTAGTTGGCTCTGTCGATGTAGTTGCTTGGGTGGAAGATGTTTCTTCTTGAGCTAATAATTCAAGTTGAGTTAGGATTTTATCTACATCTGCTTGCAAGCCATCTATTTCTAACTTTTCAATTACAACTCTATTCGCCAATAATTTAAACAAACCAACTTCAATAGTCCCTGACGGTATTGACATTAAGCTGTTATTTTCACTCGCTTGTATCTCTGAAATTTCTAACTGACTAATATGGAGCTCAGAAATAAAAGGGTTATAACGAATATTGGTTTCTTCACTCAGTTGCAAATTTTTATTCGCTAAGAATTCAGACAAATAATGATCTATTAACACTGGAGATAATCCCCAGATAGCGCCATTAATAACAAGATAACTGATAAGAACTACTTTAATAATACGGGAATATATTTTCGACATGACTCAGCTTTTTTTAATTCAAATTTCAGTCTTAATACGACTGCGATCGCAAACAATGCGTTAGGAATAACCAAACCTTCAACAACAAATATTAAGGTTAAGTATTTGTTGTTAATCATAAGGTGATTATTTTTGGATTACCATGTTTAAAGTATTAATTTTAACCTTATATTTTGCCAACTTAATTATTCACCTTTTTCACCTAGTTTCTGGTGTCTCACCGAATTAGTATCTATAGTTAACGAAAAGTTGTGTGAATGTTTTAAACACAACAAAATAATTTAGCTTTAAGGATGTACTCCTAGTCTATGACTAATCAAATATCGGTAACTCAGCAAGAGGGATATATACAAGTCGCTTTTACGGCGATGGCCTCTCCTTGTTATTTATTAATTGAAGGTGATGATGTAACCCAGCACCAAAAATTAATAAAACATACAATTAAAGAAGTACAAAGGCTGGAGCAAAAACTATCACGTTATGTACTAGATAGTGTTTGTACTCAAATAAATGTATCCAACGGTAATCCTGTAAAAATTGATACTGAAACCTACAATTTATTTAAATATGCCCAAGAACTCTATGACGTATCCGATGGGTTATTTGATATTACCTCAGGTGCATTAAGCCAAGTGTGGACGTTTGATGAAAATTTAGTAACACCAACACAAGAAGCCATAGACCGAGTTTTACCTTATGTTGGCTGGACAAAAATGACCGTTAAACCAGACTCAATTACTTTACCGCAAGGGATGGAAATTGATTTTGGCGCTATGGGTAAAGAATATGCAGTTAGTTGTATCGCTAAAGCTGGTCGTGAACTTGCCCCTAAACATTCTATATTGATCAACATAGGTGGTGATATTGAGATCAGCCAAAAAAGAAGTGATGGCGAAAAGTGGACCGTTGACATAGAAAGGCATAATCAAGAACCACTTAGAGTTAAATTTGATAGAGGCGCAATGGCAACGACTGGCGACTTACATCGTTTTGTAATGATAGACGGTGAACGCTACAGCCATATTCTAAACCCGAAAACCGGTTGGCCAATTAAGCAAAGTGTTTCAACCGTGACGGTTACGGCACAAACCTGTATTCAAGCGGGGTCGATAGCGACATTAGCACTGTTAAAAGGTGACGATACGGAAAGCTTTTTAGAAAAACAAACAGGTATCAAATACGTTGTAAATCACTATTGATTGCTAAGGACTGAAATTCGCTTTTACACAATTAAAAAAACCGACATGATGTCGGTTTTTTTGATTTTATCTATGAAAGCTTAGTTTAACTGGTTAAGTCATCAAAAAACTTTTTAACGCCGTCAAAGAAACCTTGTTCTTTTGGACGATTTTTTGATGTTTTACCCGACATAGTTTCTTCAAATTGATTTAATAAATCTTTTTGTTTGTCGTTTAAGTTAACTGGCGTTTCAATAATAACCTTACATAGCAAGTCACCAACTGGGCCACCACGAACAGACTTAACACCTTTACCACGTAAACGGAACGTTCTGCCTGATTGGGTTTCAGAAGGAATTTTTAACTTAGCTCTGCCGCCTAACGTTGGCACTTCAATCTCGCCACCTAAAGCTGCAGTGGTAAAGCCGATAGGAACGTCACAGTATAAATTGGTACCATCACGGTCAAAGATTTTATGATCTTTAACGTGCACTTGTACAAATAAGTCACCTGTACCAGCACCATTTAATCCTGCTTCACCTTCACCGGCTAGTCTGATCCTGTCGCCAGTATCAACACCCGCTGGGATTTTAACTGATAAGGTTTTAGTCTTTTCAACACGACCTTCGCCATAACATGATTTACAAGGATCTGAAATTATCTGACCTTTGCCTTTACATGTTGGACAGGTTTGCTGAACAGCAAAGAAACCTTGACGCATTTGTACTTGGCCTTGGCCATGACAAGTGTGACATGTTTTAGCTTTAGAACCTTTATTAGCACCTGAACCAGTACAAGGTTCACAAGTTACCCAGGTAGGAACTTTGATTTCAAGTTCTTTACCACGGACTGCATCTTCTAAGGTCATTTCTAAGCTGTAACGTAAATCAGATCCACGTTGCTGACGTTGACCGCCACCACCGCGACGACCTCCACCACCAAAGATATCGCCAAATACATCGCCAAAAACATCGCCATAGTCAGCGCCGCCGCCAAATCCACCATGACCACCGCCGTGACCGTGCTCAAATGCAGCGTGTCCGTGTTGATCATATTTATGACGAGTATCTTCGTCAGACAATATTTCGTAAGCTTCTTTGACTTCTTTAAATTTAACTTCTAAGTCTTTATCACCCTTAGTGCGGTCAGGGTGAAATTTCATCGCCAAGCGCTTATATGCTTTTTTAATCTCTCGTTCTGTTGCGCTTTTTTCAACACCCAGAACTTCGTAATAATCGCGTTTAGACATACTAAAATTAACTCTTTTTTTAAAACAAATAAAGGCGTACTAATGTACGCCAGTATAAAATCTTTATTTTTTAATCACTTAATGTGAACCAAAATAAATTTAATAGGTTTTGTGCCGTGAAGCAGACACGCAGTGTGGTTTACCACATGAGTATCTGCGACAAAGGCACAGAGCCTAGAAAATTCTATTTTTTATCATCTTCATTAACTTCTTCAAACTCAGCATCTACTACATCATCATCTTGTGCAGATTGAGCTTGTTCACCGTCCATATCAGGACCAGCTTGTTGTGCACCAGATTTTGCTTGTGCAATTTCAGCTAGTTTTTGAGACGCTTCCATTAGAGCTTTAGACTTAGCTTCGATGTCATCTGTTGAACCAGACTTAGATGCGTCTTTAAGTTCAGAGATAGCTTTTTCGATAACTTCTTTGTCTTCAACTGGTAAGTCATCACCGGCTTCTGTGATTTGTTTCTCAGTAGCATGTGCTAGAGCGTCAGCTTGGTTACGAGCTTGCGCTAGTACTTCAAACTTTTTGTCTTCTTCAGCATTTGCTTCTGCATCACGGATCATAGCTTCAACTTCTTCATCAGATAAACCTGAAGATGCTTGGATAGTGATTTTCTGTTCTTTACCTGTATCTTTATCTTTTGCAGATACATGTAAGATACCGTCGGCATCAACATCGAATGTTACTTCGATTTGTGGCGTACCACGTTGTGCTGCACGTATACCTTCTAAGTTGAACTGACCAAGTGACTTATTGTTTGCCGCTTGCTTACGCTCACCTTGTAGTACGTGAATCGTTACCGCTGCTTGGTTATCTTCTGCAGTTGAGAACGTTTGTGACTGTTTTGTAGGAATCGTCGTGTTTTTCTCGATTACTGCAGTCATTACGCCACCCATAGTCTCGATACCTAGAGATAATGGACTAACATCTAATAACAATACATCTTTAACGTCACCAGAAAGAACACCAGCTTGAATCGCTGCGCCAACCGCTACCGCTTCATCAGGGTTAACATCTTTACGAGGCTCTTTACCGAAGAATTCAGTAACAGCTTCTTGTACCTTAGGCATACGTGTTTGACCACCAACTAAGATGATGTCATTTATATCACTTACTGATAAGTCTGCATCTTTAAGAGCCATTTTTAATGGTTCTAATGTTGCTTGGATCATATCTTCAACAAGAGACTCTAGTTTTGAACGAGTGATCTTGATGTTCATGTGTTTAGGACCAGAAGCATCCGCCGTTACGTAAGGTAAGTTAACTTCTGTTGTTTGTGCAGATGAAAGTTCGATTTTAGCTTTTTCTGCAGCTTCTTTAACACGTTGCATTGCAAGAGGGTCATTTTTAAGATTAACGCCTTGCTCTTTATTAAATTCTTCAACTAAGTAGTTGATAACACGGTTATCGAAATCTTCACCACCTAAGTGAGTATCACCGTTAGTCGCTAATACTTCGAAAGTTTGCTCGCCATCTACTTCATCTATTTCGATGATAGAGATATCGAATGTACCACCACCAAGGTCATAAACAGCAACTACATTGTCGCTACCTTTTTTACCAAGACCGTATGCTAGTGCAGCGGCTGTTGGTTCGTTGATAATACGTTTTACGTCTAGTCCAGCAATACGACCAGCATCTTTAGTTGCTTGACGTTGTGAATCGTTGAAGTAAGCAGGAACCGTGATTACTGCAGACGTTACTGCTTCACCAAGATAATCTTCAGCTGTTTTCTTCATTTTCTTAAGAACTTCAGCAGAGATTTGTGGCGGAGCCATTTTCTCGCCTTTCGCTTCAACCCATGCATCGCCATTGTCAGCTTTAACAATTTTAAAAGGCATGATGTCGATGTCACGTTGAATTTCTTTATCTTCCCAACGACGACCAATTAAACGCTTGATTGCGAATAATGTATTTGTTGGATTTGTTACTGCTTGACGTTTAGCTGGTTGACCAACTAATGTTTCACCGTCTTCTGTATATGCGATGATAGATGGCGTTGTACGATCGCCCTCTGCGTTCTCGATTACACGAGGCTTATCGCCGTCTAAAACTGCTACACAAGAGTTAGTTGTACCTAAATCTATACCGATCATTCTACCCATGGGATGTTCTCCAAAATTCTGTTATTAGGGGTTTAAATTTGCTTGCTAACTAAGTGGGGTTGGCTAAATGGTTTTCAACTCAAAATGTGAAGTTTTTTCATAAAAACATTAAATTAGTGTGGTTATATCGTTTTTTTTATGATTTTCACCAAATCCGTAGCCAATTTAGGTAAATAAATATGTAGTTTTACGACTAAGATAAACCGCTAATAAAAATATCTTGGTTATGAGCCTCTGATTGCGGGGTTAACAATAGACAAGTTAGTCACAATACAGTTAAAATTGCCTATCGCTGATGGCTAAGATGTATTTTTAATTAAAGATTTGCGCCAGTATCAAACATTTATTCTATATTATTGAAGAATATAGCTTTTAAGGCACTTTAATTGAATACCCTTTTTACATCGCAACTCACTTACGTCTCTGTCATTATTTTATTATGCTTGATAGCCTCTGGTTTTTACTTTTTAAGTCCACTTAAAAAAGTGAAACACAATATCCGCTCTGAAAGATATCTATCTCTTTTCTACTTAATCTCAGCAGCATCCTTTACCGCATTTATTTTTTCGTTATATCAGACAAATGCATTTTCGACCTTTATGAACGACTTTTTATATATACTGGCGGTTGTCTATTTAAAATCAGCCTTTATAAGTCGCCATAGCGATAAGTCAGCAAATATACTATTAGATAAAATCTCATTATCGTTACTTGTGCTTACCATTGGTGTTAACCAGTATTTATTCTACTTTATTGATAGCTCGCAACTTGCCCGAGTGTTTATTTTAAACATCTCTATCATTCTAATTACTTTATCTATTATTAAACATGTACCGCTTGATAAAAACAGGCCGTCATTTGGTGAGAAGCTAGCCACCTTAGCGCTTAAGTTGTCTATCCTATTAATAAGCATGTTATTCGTTACATTATCATTCACGTCTGACCCGTTTAATTTTCTTTCTGCGTTAACCGTTGTGGTTGCGGTAAACACCCTATTGCTATTTGGCTCTACGCTAACTATGTTCTTGTCAGAAATATCAGACATGTACCACAAAGAGTCCAGTGTCGACTTTTTAACTGGGTTATTAAACAGACGTCAGTTTTACGACAGTTCAGAAACCATCATTAATTTGGCAAAACGACAGAATTTTGAAATATCATTAATGATGTGTGACCTGGATAACTTTAAATTTATTAACGATACGTTCGGCCATGATGTAGGCGACCAGGTTATTAAAGACTGTGCATCTATTATTAAAGACGCAACTAGAGACACGGACATTACCGCTAGATTCGGTGGTGAAGAATTTTGTTTAGTCTTACCTTATACCGACATAAAAGGTGCAGGTGAGTTAGCGGAGCGCATTAGAAGCAGAATATCTGAGTCATTATTGAAAACTCATATATGTGACGTTAGGTATACTGCCAGCTTTGGCTTATCGACATTGAACTTAGAGCAACCGTTAAACACAGCGATTATCGAGTCTGATGTCGCCCTTTACTATGCCAAAGAAGCTGGTAGAAATCGCGTTATTCAATATTCTACCGACATGAAGTTGGATAATTAAAACAGCGTTTGCCAAATAGCCAGTACTTGGTCTCGGCTTTCGGTTATCTCTTTAAGTTCCGACAATTTCTCATCGCCATTTAACGACGCTGTGTGATAAAGGCGTCGATATAAAATATACGCATCCACCAGCTCTTTATTATCAGACTCTGAAATTAAATTAAGTTTAGAGGCTTGTTGTAAAATTCTTATATTATCTGGTAACTCAGCAAGTTCAGGATATTGATTACTTTTCGACAAGACTAAAAGCTGACTAATAAATTCGATATCAGCAATCCCCCCTCTTGACTGTTTTAAGTCAAAAAAACCTTCTTTTTCTTTATTTAAATTATCAAACATTTTAATTCGCATCGACGCGATTTCTTGTTTAAGTAAATCAGCATCTCTTTGCTTGGTTAAAATATTATGACGAATTTGATTAAATCTTTGGCCTAAATGTTCATCTCCGAGAATAAAGCGAGAACGTACTAACGCTTGATGCTCCCAGGTCCAGGCTTCGGTCTGTTGATACTCGGCAAAGGTTTCAATATTAATCGCTAATAAGCCAGATGCACCAGATGGACGTAAACGAGTATCGATTTCATATAACTCGCCCGATAAAGTGCGAGTGGTAAAAATATGCATAACTCGCTGTGACAGTTTTAAATAAAACTGCCTAGAATCAATTGGCTTTTTACCGTCTGTTGGCTGTGAGCTATCACAGTTATGCACAAACACGATATCCAAGTCCGAGCCATAACCAAGCTCATAACCACCTAATTTGCCATAACCAATAACACCAAAGTTTTTGTTCTCAAATGTGCTGCCAACCGGATAACCATATTTAGCAACCATTTGCCCCCATGCAATTTCAACCGAAAAATGTAAACAAACACTGGCTAATTCAGTTAAGTGATCGCTTACTTGCATCAGGTTCATAACACCTTGAACGTCACAAGCGGCGATGGCTAATTGCGTTGATAGTTTAAATTGGCGCAACACTTCCATTTGCAGTTCTAAGTCGTCTGGTTCAACACGTAATAGGTTACGTCTTAAGTCAGAATAATAACTGCTTAGTTCTGCCGGAGAATAAAGTAGTTTAGGGTCAATTAGTAAGTCGAGGAGTAATGGGAACTTGGTTAATTCTGTTCCTATAAAATGGCAAGACGTAACGAGTTTCACCAGTTGCGTTCTGGCACCTTGGTTTTCATCTAACAATTCTAAATAGGTGGTTCTGGATGCAATCTTCTTAACCAGATTAAATACCGCAGTCGCTTGCTGTAATTCTATATTTTGCGACTCGCATTCGGCAAATAACAAAGGCATTAACAAGTCCAGCTTATCTTGGCCACGACTGCCACTGACCGAGTTTGCTAAGTCTTTTCTCAATTGCTTAACAAGTAGTATATCGGGTTCATCGTCAGACTTTTCATCGCTGTGAAGCCAAATATCACGCCACTTACTAATTAAATGATCTTCTTGCTGATCAGAGTCCTGCGGTGTTTCACCAATAACATTGATAAAGATATGATTTATCTTTTGGCTATGCAGTTTAAATGCATCCAAAAATGCCGACCAAGAGTCCAATTGAAATAACGTGATTAACGTGAGTTGCTTTAATTCATCCTGTGGCAAGGTTTGAGTTTGCTCATCGGCAAAGGCTTGTAAGTACTGTTCACATTGGCGTAACCACAAATAACTGGTTTTAAGCTGCTCAGATTCTTCTACCGTAAAAACAGATAACGCGACTAGCTCAGGTAAGGTTTTTAATAGGCTTTGTTTTTGTAACTGTGCATCTTTGCCACCACGTAACATTTGCAACGCTTGGACGATAAATTCAGCTTCCCTAATTCCGCCCTCGCCCAATTTAATATTAAGCTTTAGGTTTCTACGTTTCACTTCTTGCTGAATTTGCAGCTTCATCTTTCTAAGTGCATCTATCACGCTGTAATCAATATAGCGACGATAGACAAAAGGTTTTAACACTTGCAATAATAATTGCTGCTGTGTCTGCTCAGTTTCTGTAATTGCAGAACTTAAGCCTAAAGGTCTAGCCTTTAATAATGCATAACGCTCCCACTCACGACCTTGATCTTGATAATAGTCTTCAAGTGCATCAAAGCTACTCACTAAAGGGCCACTGTCGCCAAACGGACGTAAACGCATGTCGACTCTAAATACTCGGCCATCGGCGGTAACAGAGTCGAGCAGTTGAATTATTTTTTGAGCCATTTTGGTGAAGTAAATTTGGAAATCTTCGCTGCGACGACCTGTGCTGGTTTCGCCTTTTTCAGCATAACCAAAAATCAGATCAATATCGGAAGAGAAGTTGAGTTCACCTCCGCCTAATTTCCCCATACCTAGAGCAATTAAAGATATTTCATTGCCCTGCGGATCAAGAGCTAACCCGGAACGAGCTGACATTTGTAGCTTCACCCACTCTCTCACTAACAGATAAAACTGGTCTGCCAGATTAGATAGGTTGGTCATTGTGGATTCAATAGTTTGTAACTTAAGAAAGTCTCTGGCGGCGTACACGGCCATAACAAAATGACGAAAGCTTCTGAGTTTTTGTAGAAAGCTCACTTCATCTAGCTGTAAAGACGCTTGGTCTATAAAAGCAATCTCAGCTAATAACTCGCTCTGGTTATTCAGCGTTAGAAAGTACTCAGCGACATTTTGATAACGTTGACAGGTTTGAAAGATAAAGTCGCTTAAGCCAAATAAGGTTAATGCAACCTGCTCGCCTACCTGGCTAGTTTTAACATCTGGCCATTTTTCTAATACGCTTTGTAGGCGTAATTCAGCTTGCGACGCTAACTCTTGTGGCAACATATCCGTTACTTCCATCATCTAAATCAATCGTTAAATTAACCCCAATGGGATCTGCATTTTACCAATATGGTTTAAGTTTAGTTGTGGCAATGACCGACGCATCCAAAGCCATTTGTAAGCTTTGTTGTTTTGATTGCAACCACTTAATCGCCGCTTTTTCGTCAGTATCGTTTTTAGTATTGGCTAACAATATCTGCTCTGATTTTTGCAATAAAATGGTTTCTTCAAAACCAACCATTAGATTTAATAAATGACTACGAAAGTGTTTACGTTCTTCACAAACAAATAATCCGTCAACACAAATACCGGTTAACAACACTCTTGTTAACGGTACAAACGTTGATTCTATCCCTGATGTATCAGCCTGTTTAGGTAACGCTGACAATGCCTCTTTTAAGGTAAGCCAATAATAATCCAACCAAGTCTCAGACACTTCAGCCATAGGAATAGTTAATTGATTTAACGCATCCAGAGGCATTTCATTACGCCACTGCTTTTTATTGATCCACTGAATAAACCCTAAGAACAAATGGTTATATTCTGTTGAGCTAAATTTACTGAGGGATTTTGCAATTTTATCGTCCGGCATTTTTATAGACGCTAATGTAGAACGTAAATATTCACTTTTATCAATGTCTTTTCGATACGGACTTTTTCGTCCGGTCAGTTGTTCTAACTGATAAAATGCTTCAATCCAGCTGTGGTCGCCGCGGCATTGCTTAAATAGCTCTATGTACCTTTGGCACTGGCTATTGGGTAAATACTTAGAAAACAATTGTAAAATATGAATGATCAGCGAGAAACCATCGAGCACTCGACGTAACGACTTTAATGTTTTCATCTGAGCAAACACAACTTCATGATGCTGAATAAAGTTTATTGCGTAAGTGAGTAATTGAACAAAGGCTGGTTCTATCTGGCAATCGCCAGCAAATTTACTTGGTTCCAGGTTTTTACTTTCTAGCGCGGTATCTTGCGCTAACATGTAGCCTCTAGCGGCTTTACTTAGGTAACCCAACTTAGCGTTTACTTTTGTGGTTAAATAGGTGGCGATTTCAATCAGATCGGCAACATCACCACTGACAATTTCTAATTCGAATTCTGAAATCTCTTGCTGACGCATCTCGCCTTTTTGATTAGCTTCTACATATCCTTTGTCTAGGACACATTCAACCACGGCACCATTGGCCGTTGTAATTAACCATATTTGTCTAACAAAATTAGTTTCGAATATTTTGGTTAACCGAGATTGAACGTCTTGGGCTGAAAAGCCTGATGGCCAAATAGATGAAGAGAATAAAGTTAAATCAGCAAACACAGACTGAGTATTGGTATTTTTTAACGCTTCTGTGTATTCAGGTCGTTGTTGTAACCCACCAATATCTTTACCCGCTAACTTAATAGTCTGTTCCATGCTGCAACTACCGCTGTCGGTTTCGCTACGGCGCGTTCGTAAACCAAAATCCCACTGACGTAATGTATTGTCAGGCGTATCGTAATAGGCGTTTGATAATGTAAGAGTAGGCTTATGATCAATCTGATATTGGCTATCGTCTAACGCTTTAGATAATAATGAGCTATCGTTGCTTGATACTAAAAACTTTAATTCAATTTCCATTTAAGTGGCTTTGTCTTTTGGTGGGAAAAGTTAACTTAGATGCAGGTTACCTAACCATTACACTAAACTCAATATTTTCCAAAACTCTCATCTGCAGTTACCAATCAACTTCCCCCACAAACACCTTAATAACTGTTGGATAAACAACCTCTGAACAATAAGTACTTGAACTCCCCTGCGTAAAAACCTAACATCAAGCATAGATAAATTTTGTCGAATAAAATATAAGAACACTTTCCATGGAAAATAAAAGAATAAAGCTAACTATCGCCATGCTACTTTGTGGTTTAACGCTATCAAACTCTGTATTTGCCGAGCCAGAAGTAGAACCAACAAATCCTGCTGCTAAAGTGGTAAACGCTGATGAAAATGCAGAAGCGACAACAACACCAGTAACAGAAGTTGCTCCTGTTGCAGCCGTGGTAGAGAAAAAGAGCCCAATTGTTGAAGTACAACCGTACCAAATGTATGTATCTGATGAACTATTTGTATTCCTTCATTCAGGCAGCAGCAGCCGTTACCGTATTATTGGCCGCGTTGCAGCTAGCGAAAAAGTTACAGTTATCACAAAAAATGTGAATACAGGTTGGTTTGAGATAAAACTAAGTGATAATAAAACAGGTTGGATTGATTCAACGTTGTTAGTAGATACCGCTGGTGTTAAAGCTAAATTAGCGACCGCCAATGCTACGATTAAAGACTTAAACGTTAGAATATCTAAACTAGGTACGGTATCGACTGATGATTTAAAAGTTTTAGAAAATGAAATAGCAGAGTTAACTAATACTAATGCAGCATTATCTAAGCAATTGTCAACGGCGACGACTGAAAATGAAACATTACGTGCTTCTGTTGAACAAATAGATGAAACAAAACGTATTTTAGCTAAGTTGTATGATGTTGGTGCGGTATTACTTGGTGTGTTTGTTGGTTGGTTATTAACGCGTCGTAATAAACAAAAACAGTGGAGCTAAGTTTCTCTTAGTACTGTGTTGTTTTAAAAAAATATCCAAATAACAAAAAAGCTCAGTTTATACTGAGCTTTTTTATTATCTAATTATCTACTTTATTCATCGAGTTGAGGCTGGGTATATATCTCAACTTTATTCCTACCTGACATTTTCGCTTTATATAATGCCGAGTCTGTAACTTCTATCCAATTCTGATGTGAATTCAATTCACCAGTAAATTCAGCAATCCCCAAACTTATCGTAAATTGGAATTCAAACTCATTATAAGAAACAACAGATTCTTCAACCATAATCCTTAAACGTTCTGCAAATATGTAGGCTTCTTTGGCTGTGGTTTCCGTTAGAATAACGCCATACTCTTCGCCGCCATAACGTCCACCAATATCAGTTTCTCTTAAATTCTTCTTCAATATTTTAGCCAGATGTAAAATAGCTTCATCACCACCGGCATGACCGTATGCATCATTCACTTTTTTAAAGTGGTCAATATCAAATATTAATAAACTACTTACACCATGATTACGGCGTTGACGTAAAAATTCTTTTTGTAAACACTCTTCCCAATAACCACGATTATTTAAGTTAGTTAACCTGTCGGTTTGGCTTAATCGTTGTAATTCGTTATTCGCTTCTTGTAACTCTATTTTTGAAATAGCGACATCGGTCACATCATAAATAATGATACATAAATGAGTTACATCACCCGTGATATTAGTCAGCGGTATGAAGGTTGCGTTTTGATACATAAATGGAGCAACACTAGTTATAGGGCGATAATTTTTAAATTTAAAAATATGCGCGTGTTGTTCCCAAATGGTAAATGCTCTATTTTTTAATACAAAAACAGGGTCTATTTTTTGTAATAACCATTCTTTGTCCAACATAGGAAAGGCATCAAATAATACTTTATCCCTTACTTCATAAGGTAATAAACCACTATGGTTTTCCATAAAGCCATTCCAGACCTGAATTTTGTAATCTCGGTCTAATACAACCAATCCAACATCTACGGATTGGAACATATCCATCATCCAATGGATTTCTGATATCTCTACTGTCGCTTTTTCACTCATAATTAAACATCAAATAAAAAGTTAAGTTTGTTTTTTAACGTTGGTATTGAATCTTCAGTGATTAACAATAACAAGTCGCAATGAATATCGTAGTCTTCAATACCGTAACTGATCTCTACGGTTAATGATTTTTTCCAATGAGTTGAGTTGCTATAAATTAAGTCAGATACATTACAATGCTGGCCCAATACAACTGGGTGGCCTTGGCTAAAGTTAAGATCTAATTGCTCAGAAAGTCCCTTTAACACTGAACCTATAAGAATATTAGAAATATCCATTAAGAGTTCAAGTTCAACACCATCATCAATTTTTTTGTTGTAATTTAATAAGCGAGCTATATCAACAAAGCTGGAGTCATTAAGGATTAATAATGCTTCACCAGCAACGCCGCCACTAATAAAGCCTTGGCACACACCAGAGGTGGAGTCACTACTTTCAACGGAATGCAATGCCATTGAAAGTTCACTTACTTCTAATAAGTTAACATTTGGGATTGGCAATTTAACAAACACTTTTAAAACGCTCGCCAACAAGCTACCAGCCTGACCTATTGCAACATTGGTTATCTCTTGCAATATGTCACGGGTTTCAGGGTCTAATAACTCTTCAACTTCTGGGGCTAATGCTTCAAGCTTACTGGGCTCAGTAATACCGTGCTTGTTTAATAGTTCTTGAAGTTTATTCTTATCAATTGGTTTTTTAATGAAGTCTAATGCGCCTAATGCTTTTACACGAGCATGGGCTTCAGCTTGAATATCACCTGAGACGACAATAGTCGTCACGGGTATGTTTTCAGTCTTGAGTCTTTCTAGTACTCCATAACCGTCTAGCACAGGCATATTTAAGTCTAAAAATAAAATCGTTGGCTTATGCTGATGGATCTTATCCATGCCATCTTCGCCATTGTTGGCAAAGATCACTTCAATGTCCCAATCCTCAGGGAGAGAACGAGCCATCTGTTTGCGTGCCAAATTTGAATCGTCACATATTATTACTGGAATTTGCATACCGCTTTTATCGACCGTAATTGGATTGAGTTGAATTATATTTAATTATAAATTACTTCACCCGAAGGTATATTTATTATTGCTTTCAAAACTATAGCACTTAGTAGACAATACGCCCTATTCTTTGAAAGAAAAATATAGGCTCTATTTTCAACTATGAAATATTCAATACTAATACTACTAACTTTTTTAAGTACGTTTTCAAATGCTTATGATATTCAAAAAGGTCTTCCGGTGCACTTTGATCTTGTTAAAGCCGGTGATAAACCCGTTGCTTTATTAGGCACTCAGGTAAACCTGGGACAATCAGCACCAAACTTTAAAGTGGTTGATAATAAATTCAGTGTTAAAACATTAGCTGACTTTGCCGGTAAACCTTTACTGATAAGCGTAGTATCAAGCTTAGATACGGGTATTTGCAGCATACAAACAAAACGATTTAATGATGAGTTTGCAAACTTGCCACAAGATATCGTGATGTTAACCATAAGTACCGACTTACCATTTGCACAAAAACGTTTTTGCCAAACGGAAAATATAGATAAGATGCAAACCTTGTCTGATTCAGTATGGCGTGACTTTGGTATGAATTATGGTTTGTTAATTAAAGATATGGGGTTATTAGCCCGCGCTATATTTGTGATTTCGCCTGAAGGCAACATAGCTTATAAAGAAATAGTGAATCGATTATCAGGTCAGCCTGATTACGATGCAGCTTTGGCCGCGATTAACGCAGTGTCAGAACAAACTGAGCCAACTGATGTTGAAGAGCCTACAGCTAAAAAATAAATAACAACTTAGCTGGTTATCATGGTTATGAAACCGGAAGTATTTACTTCCGGTTTTTTTATTTGAGCTTAACAATTAAATAGCTTGGTCGTTTTCTTCGCCCGTTCTAATTCTTATAACTCTTTCAATGTTTTCTACGAAAATCTTACCATCGCCGATTTTTCCAGTTTGAGCTGTCGCTAAAATACTTTCTACAACTTGCTCCAATAATTCATCAGTGATGATCAATTCCAATTTAACTTTTGGTAAGAAATCCACCATATACTCAGCACCACGATAAAGTTCTGTGTGTCCCTTTTGGCGTCCAAACCCTTTCACCTCAGTCACTGTCATACCCGTAATGCCTAATTCAGATAAGGATTCTCTTACATCATCCAGTTTAAATGGTTTGATAATAGCGGTTACTTTTTTCATATTTCCCTCACTAAACTTAGTGCTAGTTCAATTATTAATTTTGGAATAGAATAACCACTCTAGATTAACAATAGAAGTGTTAAGTTTATGAATGCAGAACAAATAATAAAAGAAATGCGAGTTCAACCAAGTATTAACGTGGAACAAGAGGTGTCCAGACGTGTTGAGTTCATAAAATCAAGATTAACCAATTCAAATTTAACTTCTTTAGTTCTAGGTATTAGTGGCGGTATCGATTCAACCACATGTGGAAAGTTAGCTCAATTAGCCATAGATGAACTGAATAAAGAGCATAACACCGACAAGTATTCATTTGCTGCCGTCAGATTGCCTTATAACGTTCAAGCTGACGAAGACGAAGCGCAACTAGCCGTTGATTTTATAAAGCCAACTCATGCTTTAACGGTTAATGTGAAAGACGGGGTAGAAGGTATACATCAGCAGGTTATTGGTTGTCTTCCTGACTCGTTAAAGTCAACACTTGCAGATACTAGTATCGACTTTGTTAAAGGCAACGTAAAAGCTCGTATGCGTATGGTTGCTCAATATGAAGTGGCAGGCCTACTTAACGGTTTAGTACTCGGTACAGACCACTCAGCTGAGAACATCACTGGCTTTTTCACTAAGTTTGGCGATGGTGCTTGCGACTTAATTCCATTATTTGGTTTAAATAAAAGACAAGTTCGCTCACTTGCTAGTTATTTAGGTGCACCACAAGTTTTAGTGACTAAAGCCCCAACGGCGGATCTTGAAGAACTTTCCCCTGGTTTGGAAGATGAACACGCATTGGGTCTAACCTATGACCAAATTGATGACTTCCTAGAAGGTAAAGATATTGGCCAAGAAGCGAGTGACAAACTAGTTGGTATATTTAACCGTACTCAACACAAGCGTGAAGCAATTCCGAGCATCTACGACTAATTAGCTCTGGCTGATTAAGATCTATAAACACAAAAAAGCGAGTCATCAATGACTCGCTTTTTTATTTTTTTAATTTATTCAACCTAATTCACGTTAGGCAAAAACACTCTTCACATCATTTAACGCTTCAATAAACTCATCATTTCCTAAGAAATCTAAGTCAGGCAAAATGCCTTTTTTAATATATACCGATAACAATTCATTCTTGTCTGCGTTCTTACCAATCACATCCGTATAAATTGCCCCGATACGAACAAAGTCGATATAACTAACTTGTTCCGTTTGAAACTCTAAATCATTCCAATTTTCTGTCACTTCAACAAATTCACCGGTAAATTCCCAAGAACGCATAATCGCGCCACCAAGCTTACCTGCCATACGTTGGATTGCCACATCTAAAAATCTAGGGTTAGCAAATACTTCTTCATGGCGCTCCGCTTCAATCAAAATTGGTAACACGCCAATACTGTGTACAAGTGCCACTAACGTTAAGGTGTCGATATTTAGTGATGTACGTTTATTCTCTTTCAACCAAATTTGTAACGTCGCCATAGCAACACAAGCGACATTGACTGTTTTTTGCCATGACTCATTCATGTATTCACGGACTAACTCATTTTTTGAAACAAACAATTGTTCCATTGCGATAGCGGTCGCAATATTTTTAATCTGGCGTAAGCCAATACGAGTCACTGCTTGGTTAAGAGTTTCAACTTTTACTGAACGTCCCATAAATGCACTATTGGCAACTCTAACCATACGAGCTGAAAGCGCAGGATCTTGGCCGATAACATGCGCCATCGCGGTTAAATTAACGTCTGGATCATCAGCAGTTTCACGAATTTTAATGGCTATTTCTGGCAAGGTTGGTAATACGATAGAATCATTCTTTATTTTTTCAATCAGAATGGTCAATAAGGCATTTTCTGTAGACATATGAGTTCCTTCAACTATACATTGGACATAAAGTCTTTATTTATAATAATCATTAAGCTAAATAAACTTAGCTAAACAAATGATTAAACAACAACTTTTTATTAGATTTACATCAATCTTAGTCGGGAATTCACTCAATTGTTAAATTTTATTTACTTTAAAATTCGAGAGTCTTGTGCTGACTTTAATAAACTTCGGCTATCAGCTAGGAATTCATTGGACTTACCACCAAACCATTGGGCAACTACATGAAAACTTTGCTTAAAACTTTCTTTATCATTATTTTGCAAAAGCGTAATTGCCTCATCTAGTTCTTGCCTAAATCGAATGGCAAGTTCGAGCGCATTTTTAGCACCAAAAATAATATCTGCATATAAGTTAGGATCTTGTGCGAATAAACGACCTGTCATAGCAAGCTCCAAACGATAAATAGGAGAGCTTAAACGCAACAGTTGATCCAAATCCGGCTTTTCATTTGACAAAAACTGACCGTAAACAAACGTAGTAAAATGGCGCATAGCTTGAATAAGCTCCATACTAGTGTCGTGCTCTGCAGCATCATCCACTTGTAACATAGCGCCCCAAATCTTTATTTGGTCTAACAGCCATTGGTATTGTTCAGGGAAACGCCCCTCACATACCACAAACACTTGTTTAACAAAGTTTGGTACATCTGGACCAAACATCGGGTGCAAGCCAACAACAGGGCCTGTATGTTTGTCTAACATAGCATTTAACGGTGCATGCTTAAGTGAAGTTAAATCCGCTAAAACACAGTCACTTGCTAACTCAGGAAGTTTAGCAATAACCTGTTCGGTAATTTTAATTGGTACTGTGATCAATACCAATTTAGCGTCTTTAATTTTTGAGTCGATATGTGGCCAGTCATCTTGCTCTATCACTTCCACAAGATAATTAGAACGTGTAAACATGTCACAAAAACGAGAGCCTAACGCCCCCTTTCCACCAACAATCACGACTTTACTTTTTTCTGGTAACACACAAAGATACGACACATGCTGGCTCTGATACGATTCACGCATAATCCGGCGTAATAAATCTTCAATTAAGTCAGGCTCTACATTTAATGATGCAGCTAAATCTCGGCGCTTAGAGATGAGCTCAGCTTCACGCTGAGGATCGTAAATAGGTTTCCCCACTTCCTGTTTATATTTGCCAACAGCGGTTGTGATCGCTTGTCGTTTAGCAAGTAACTCAACAAGTTGAGTATCTAACTTATCAATTTCATCTCTAAGGTTATTTAACGCCAAACCGAACTCCGTTACGCTGCTGTATTTAATTGTTTTGCTTTAATCACTGTATCTAATCGCTGAGCAAACTCTAGTACTAAAGACTCTGTTGAGGCCCAGTCAATACAAGCGTCTGTTACCGACACGCCATATTTTAACGTGCGTATGTCATCAACTAGTTTTTGGTTACCTTCGTTGATATTACTTTCTATCATAATTCCGACAATAGAACGGTTACCCTGCTCAAGTTGAGTCAGTATGTCTTTAGCAACAATAGGTTGTCTAGTGTAATCTTTGTCTGTATTGGCATGTGAACAGTCAACAATAATAGCCGCGTTGTAACCCGCTTTTTCAATATCCGCTTCTGCAGCATCAACAAACTCAGCTTGGTAATTTGGTGATTGACTACCACCACGAAGTATCAAATGAGCGTCAGGATTGCCCTTTGTTTGAATAATCGCTACCTGGCCTTTATCACTAATGCCAATAAAGTTATGCTCGCTCTCTGCAGATCCTATGGCGTTAACTGCAATACCAACATTGCCGTCTGTTCCATTTTTGAAACCCACCGGCATAGACAAGCCACTGGCCATTTCACGGTGAGTTTGAGATTCAGTTGTACGAGCACCAATTGCTGACCAACTAATTAAGTCTGACAAATACTGAGGAGAAATTGGGTCAAGTGCTTCAGTCGCAATTGGAATTTCTTGGTCGGTTAACCACAATAATAATTCACGAGCATTTAACAAGCCGGTTTCAATATCGAATGAACCATCTAAATGTGGGTCATTGATCAATCCTTTCCAGCCAACCGTTGTTCTAGGTTTTTCAAAATAAACACGCATTACAAGGTATACAGTATCAGCGCATTGTTCCTGAAGGGCTTTCAGCTTTAATGCATATTCTTTTGCCGCTTTAATATCATGTATGGAACATGGCCCTGTAATTATTAACGTTCTGTGATCTTTTTTATGCACTATATTGGAGATAGTGTGACGAGCGTTGGCAATAAACGTTTTATTTTCTTCACTTAACGGCAACGCCGATTTTAACGCACTAGGCATAACCAAAAGCTTTTCAGCTTTAACGTTCACATTATTCAAACTGTCTTTATTCATATTAACCTCAAATTATTTAGCGAGGAATTATGTAAAATTAAGTTTACACCCCGTACACCTTTAGTTACACATTATTAAAAACAACAACCAGTGTCAACGTCTAATCTGATATATGAAATGATTTTTTTGCAATGTTAAGTTTCACCAAACACATAAAGCCATTAACAATTAAGCTTTGTTGAATTTCAGGCACAAAAAAAGGAGCAACAAATGTGCTCCTTTTTGGCATCAAGTAAAAAAGTCTACTTTTTATAGTCCAACTTTTCTTTGATACGTGCTGACTTACCAGAACGTTCACGCATGTAATAAAGTTTAGCGCGACGTACATCACCACGACGTTTAACTTCGATGCTGTCGATAACAGGGCTGTGCGTTTGGAATGTACGCTCAACACCTTCACCGTTAGAAATTTTACGTACTACGAATGCAGAGTGTAATCCACGATTTCTTTTCGCTAGAACGAAACCTTCAAATGCTTGAAGACGTGTTTTTTCACCTTCGATTACGCGTACTTTTACAACTACTGTATCACCCGGGCCAAATGCCGGAAGATCAGTTTTCATTTGCTCGTCTTCTAGAGCCTTAATGATGTTTTGACTTACTTTGCTCATTATATTCTCACTTTTCTAGATTTCACTGAAATGCAAAACGTCAAATACTAGTTTGTATCCTGTTCCGCGAGGAACGAATCAAGCAGTACTTTCTGTTCGTCAGTCAGAGCTAGATTATTAATTAAATCAGGTCTTCGTAACCAGGTTCTGCCAAGCGATTGCTTTAATCGCCATTGTCGGATTTTTTCATGATTACCGCTAAGTAATACATCTGGTACCCGCTGACCAGCCAAAACTTCAGGTCTTGTATAATGTGGACAATCTAACAAACCGTCTGAAAAAGAATCTTGTTCTGCTGAAAGCTTATGCCCCAACACTCCAGGAATCATTCTCGACACTGCATCAATCAGTGTCATAGCCGGTAGTTCACCGCCACTTAGAACAAAATCACCAATCGACCATTCTTCATCGACTTCCGATTGAATCACTCGTTCATCTATTCCTTCATATCGACCCGCAACCAACACAATTTTTTTGTGTTGTGATAAATGTTTAACTCCAGCTTGATCTAACTTTCTACCCTGAGGTGAAAGATAAATAACCTTTGCTCCTTCACCAGCCGCTTCTTTCGCAGTACGAATAGCATCTGTTAAAGGTTGAACCATCATCAACATTCCTGGACCACCGCCGTAAGGTCGGTCATCAACAGTATTGTGCCTATCGTGTGTAAACGCTCGGGGATTCCAAGTGTTAAACTCGATAGTACCTTTTTGAATAGCTCGGCCAATTACACCATGTTGGGTAATTGCATCAAACATTTCTGGAAAAAGTGTAATAACACCAATCCATAACTGACAATTCACGATTTTACGTTCATAAGTGTCAGAATCCCGGATCCCAGTCCACCGTAATGGTGTTTTCGTCCTTGTTAACTGAAATAATTACATCGTCCTGAATAAATGGGATAAGTCGTTCTGTTTTGCCAAATGCATCATTTCTTTTTGCATCAACAACCAGTACGTCATTTGAACCCGTTTCCATTAGGCCTGAAACAATACCTAAGTCATAACCGTTGACTGCTTTTACTGCCATGCCGTTAAGGTCACGCCAATAAAACTCATCGCCTGCCAAATCTGGCAATTGATTCGCTGCAACAAAAATTTCGCCATGAAGCCAAGCTTCTGCGTCATTTCTGGTTTCAACATTATCAAACTTAGCTATTAAGCCTTTGTTGTGTCGGCGGCCATTGGCAACCTTCACTTGGTGTTGCTGTCCATTTAAGGTTATAAACCATGGACTGTAATCAAAAATCCCTTCCGAGATTTCAGTGTAAGCATTTATCTTAAACCAGCCTTTAATACCGTAAGGGGCACCAATTTTTCCAACCAAGATTAATTCTTCTGTCGAATTAGACTGACTCATAAAACACCTTCACTTATGCTTTTCATTTAAGCAGCTTTTTGAGCTTCTTTAATGATTTTAGCAACACGGTCAGAAAGTTGTGCACCAACACCAACCCAATGTTCGATACGGTCTAAGTCGACACGAATCTTTTCTTCTTTACCATTTGCAATCGGGTTGAAGAAACCTAGTTTCTCAATAAAACGACCATCGCGTGAACGACGGCTGTCTGCAACAACGATTGAGTAGAATGGACGTTTTTTCGCGCCACCGCGAGCTAAACGAATAGAAACCATAATTACCTCAATTATTACTTAAGTTTACGGTGATAATATTAAACCACCGGCCTCTCTTGGACACCCCAAAAAAGGTCGCGCAATTGTACGGATCTGAGCGGAAATTTCAAGCTGTATTTAGCTTAATGTGATTAGATTGGGGTAAATTTGTTGGTTTATTGGTTGTTTTTAATACGTTGAGGGGGTTAGTCGCTATAAACCAGGCGAAATCCGAGGGTATCTAAGCGTGTGTTTTTTGCCCTAGCCTTACGACTTGCACTGCGTAAATAGAAGCCTTGGTCATACCAAGAACCGCCTCTGACAGTACCACGATTACAGCTCATTGGCGCTTTGCCATACAAGTGCCAACAGGTGCTGGTCCACTCGGAAACATTGCCTAATATATCAAATAAACCAAATTCATTTGGTTGGAATTGTTTCACTTCGGCTACTTTTTTTACATGACCGTCATCACAACGATTTTGGTCTATTCTCGCTTCGCCAGCATTAGCATAAGTGCATAATTCATTTACATTATCACCAAAAAAGTAGTCACTTTCACTGTCTGCACGAGCGGCATATTCCCACTCGACTTCAGTCGGAAGTCGATAATCCCGCCCTGTTTTTAGTGATAACCAAGGTAAAAAATCTTGCTGAATATCGTACCAACTAACATCCGCTTGCGGCTGATTTTTCTCTTGTGTACTTAGTTCACTACCTAGCTTTCCTTTACAGATTTTGGATTGAATGCATAGGTCGTATAGTGCTTTAGTGACTTCCGTTTCAGACATATAAAAAGCAGTTACATTTTTTATCTGTACAGGCCTTTCATTAGATTCACCACGGTCAGAACCCATTTGATATTGCCCGCTTGGAATTTTAATCATAACAAGATTAACGCGTTCAATCGTTTCCACATAACGTTCGCGTTTATTGGCGGTAATGTCATGCAGTATTGAATTAGCTGACAAATAAGATTCAAATCTTTCTTTATGTTTATCAAGTATTTGTTGATACAGACTTTCATTTCTTTTAGCAGAAACATGCACCTGTATTTTGATAAACCATAAGCGTTGATACTCGGTTGAACCATGCTTTTGATGGGACTCAAGTATGTCGTAAGAGATAATATTCGCGAACGAGCGCATATTGGTTTGTTCTTTAAATTCAGAACTGTTTGCTATCCCGCTACTGGCTTCTGTTCTTACCGTTGTGATGTCGGTAGTGGAATTAATGATAATGGAACTGCCTTGTTTACCGGCCTTATTTAATACTTCAACACGGGCTTTTTCTTCACACTGTCGTCGGCTCGACATACGGTCACATTGATGAAGATAATCCACCTCAAACTTACGTTCGGCTAAGTATTGTTTGTAATCTAATTCGGCTTCTTTTTTTATTAGGCGGTCAAATACAATTAACTCTTCCGTTCGGGCGCGTTCGTATTGCTGACGTAAATGACTTATCAGGCTATCTTGCTCATTTTGCAGTGTGTTTGTATTAGATTCAGAGGCGGTATCTAAGGCTTGCTGTAATAGCAGCCACTTGCTTGTAGTGTCATTGGCATAACTTTTTAACTGTTCTAAATTCACCTCGTTTTCTACCGTAGAATAAACTTGCACAGAAAAGCACAAGAGAACCATAAGCAGAGGTAATTTAGCGATAGTATTAAGGTTAATGCACACCATATTTAGTATTAATTCTTTATTCTTTGTTATTAATAGATTCTTTGTTTGTTTGTTCAGTAATAGCAGTTGGCGTTGGCCCATTACTTTGTTTAAATTGTTCAAACAACTCAGTCTCTAATTCTGGTTCTAGTTTTTTATCAGTCGCTTTAACAATAAGCTCAAATGTATGTTTGGTTTTAGTCGGGTCTAACGTTGCTAAGGCGCAATAATATTCATTACCTGAAATAGTTACTATCTCAGTTTTTACAATTCTTGATCCGCCAAGTACTTGTTTTGTGAATTGTTTTGATACTGAACTGAATTTTGTAGAAAGAATAATATCATCTTGATCTGAATGTCGTGAATCGTAGGTTTCATCTAAACTTTCTACGTTTATTTCAATTTGTTGAGCCAGTGCAATTCGAGCATTTGCTGAGGAAAGTTTAGAAGCACTAGACCAGTTGCCCGAGAACTTCACACAGTCGACCGCGGCTAAGCCATCTTTTATTGTCGGGTTGTATATCCAATCTGGAACGGTAGATGCAATTACATTAGCAGTACAAAAGCACATTGATAATACTATCGCTATGTTAATTTTTTTCTTCATCCACATAAAACTACACCCTTTTAAAATACTAGATAACAAATTAAAGCTTACATTATCACTAAAGTTAGCACTATACATGCCAATAACCAGACATAAAACTGACTCTTGAAAATCTTTATTATTATCAAGCTGTTCTAATAAACTTTCGATACAAAAAAGGCGCTCAATGAGCGCCTTTGCTTAATAAAGTGGCATCAAACTACACAGCTTGCTGAACAATAACCTTGTCCGCCTTTTTCGTATACTGTTCCATCTTATGGAAATTTAAGTAACGATAGGTATCTGCCGCGGTTGTATTAATTTCATTCGCATAAACCATATATTCCGCAGGTGTAGGTAGCTTACCCATAATTGCACCAGCTGCAGCAAGTTCCGCTGACGTCAAATATACGTTTGCACCTTTACCTAAACGGTTCGGGAAATTTCGGGTAGAAGTAGAAAGTACCGTCGCATTGTCTGCAACACGCGCTTGGTTACCCATACATAAAGAACAACCTGGCGTTTCAATACGCACTCCTGCTTTACCGTATATTGAGTAATACCCTTCTTCCGTTAACTGATCTCTGTCCATCTTAGTTGGAGGAGCAATCCAAGTGCGGGTAGGTAAACTCCCACCGAACTTTTCAATCAATTTACCCGCAGCTCTAAAGTGTCCAATATTGGTCATACAAGAACCAATGAATACTTCATCAATTTTTGTCCCTGCCACTTCTGATAATAACTTCGCATCATCAGGATCATTTGGGCAACATACAATTGGCTCTTTAACGTCGGCTAAGTCGATTTCTAATATATGTGCATACTCAGCATCTGAATCTGCTTCCATTAGCTTAGGATCAGCTAACCATGCTTCCATTGCGTTAATACGGCGTTCTATAGTGCGGACATCGCCATAACCTTCACTGATCATCCATTTAAGCATAACGACGTTAGATGATAAATATTCGGCAACTGCGCTTTCTTCAACCTTAATCGCGCAACCTGCGGCGGAACGTTCAGCGGATGCATCCGACAACTCAAACATTTGCTCAACCGTCAGTCCTTTTAAACCTTCAATTTCTAATATACGCCCGGAGAACTCGTTAATTTTTCCGGCTTTAGCAACCGTTAACAACCCTTGCTTGATACCAAAATAAGGAATGGCATGAACTAAATCACGTAATGTTATACCCGGTTCCATTTCACCTTTAAAGCGAACCAAAATAGACTCTGGCATATCAAGAGGCATAACCCCCGTTGCCGCAGCAAATGCAACTAAACCAGATCCAGCTGGAAAAGAAATACCTAAAGGAAAACGTGTATGTGAATCCCCCCCAGTACCTACGGTGTCAGGCAATAACATGCGGTTTAACCAAGAATGGATAATACCGTCACCTGGACGTAATGAAACACCGCCGCGATTCATTATAAAATCAGGCAGGGTATGGTGAGTGTTTACATCAATCGGCTTAGGGTAAGCCGATGTATGACAAAATGACTGCATGGTTAAATCAGCAGAGAAACCTAAACACGCTAAGTCTTTTAATTCATCACGAGTCATAGGCCCAGTTGTATCTTGCGAACCAACCGTTGTCATTTTAGGTTCACAGTATTGGCCACCGCGAACACCGTCAACGCCACACGCTTTACCAACCATCTTCTGAGCTAAAGTAAAACCTTTGGTTGATGCAATTGGATCAACTGGTTTAGCGAATAAGTCGGTTTCATCAAGTCCTAGCGCTTCACGAGCACGAATAGTTAAACCACGACCGATAATGAGAGGGATACGGCCACCCGCTTGAACTTCATCTAATAAAACAGGGCTTAGTTCAAATGTTGCTATAACCTCATCACCATTTTCACCTCGCGCTTTAACAACACCTTCATATGGATAAATGTCGATAACATCACCCATATTCATTTTTTGTACATCTAGCTCAATTGGTAATGCGCCGGAATCTTCCATGGTGTTGTAAAATATTGGCGCGATTTTCCCGCCTAAACAAACCCCTCCGCCTTTTTTATTTGGCACATGTGGGATGTCATCGCCCATAAACCAAAGCACTGAGTTAGTGGCAGATTTACGTGAAGATCCAGTACCAACAACGTCACCAACATAAGCCAGTGGAATTCCATCTTTTTGTAAGTCTTCAATTTGTGTAATTGGGCCAACAACGCCATCTTCGTCTGGCGTAATGCCTTCACGGGCAATTTTCAACATGGCTTTGGCGTGTAATGGAATATCAGGACGAGACCAAGCATCAGGGGCTGGTGATAAGTCATCGGTGTTGGTTTCACCCGTCACTTTAAATACTTTTACTGTTATTTTCTCAGCAACTTTATCGCGGTTAGTAAACCATTCTCCGTTTGCCCAAGACTCCATTACTGATTTTGCAGCTTGATTACCAGCGTCGGCTTTTTCTTTAACATCAAAAAAGGCATCAAACATTAATAAGGTTTTCTTTAAACCTGTGGCAGCCGTATCAGCTAATTCAGGATCATCCAATAAATGGATCATAGGCTGGATGTTATAACCACCTAACATAGTCCCCAACAATTCTGTCGCTTTATCCGCTGACAAAATTGATGACGCGACTTCGCCTTTAGAAAGTGCGGCTAAAAAGCCCGCTTTAACGTAAGCGGCATCATCAACACCTGGAGGAACTCGGTTCGTGATTAAGTCTAAAAGAAACTCTTCTTCACCAGCAGGCGGATTTTTAATTAGTTCAATTAAAGCAGCCACTTGAGCTGCGTCTAATGGCTTTGGAACGATACCTTCTGCAGCACGTTCTTCAACATGTTTACGATATTCTTGAAGCACAATATTCACCTTTTAGTTATACCAATACATTTACTTAATGTAATTCCGTTTCCATATTTACCAGAGACTAGAGTTTGATTAAGTATTTGTTATAAAAAAGCACCCACACTTGAATGTTACTTGAATTAAATAATACTTATTTTAACCAGTGGAACAATAATACTTTAGGCTTAGATGGGGATAAAAGTACAGCCTAGCTGCAGCTATAAGTAGGAAATTTGAGTACACCAAGCTTTACGCTCCTGTCCATCGGGTGTTGGTCCATCCATTAACGTTGAGCTACAAGTTTGTACCTTTAGTACACCCTCCTTGGACATCTCGGCTTTGGCATCCTGCGTCGCTCTACCTCCTAAATCCATTTAGTCGCAATCCATCGGGTGTTGGTCCATCCATTTAACGTTGAGCTACAAGTTTGTACCTTTAGTACACCCTCCTTGGACATCTCGGCTTTGGCATCCTGCGTCGCTCTACCTCCTAAATCCATTTAGTCGCAATCCATCGGGTGTTGGTCCATCCATTTAAGGTTGAGCTACAAGTTTGTACCTTTAGTACACCCTCCTTGGACACCCTGTCCATCGGGTGTTGGTCCATCCATGGACCAAAAAAAAAGGCCACTCATTTGAGTGGCCTTTGGTTATTCTTTGTTAACTTTTACAAAAGTTATACTCTTTTCACTGGTAACGCACCAGCACTAAATTTAGTGCTCATATCTACCGTTGGAGGTATAAAGTCAGTAAGAGTAATACCTTCTACTGCAGCCTTGTACTCTTCAATTGAAGGGAAACGACCTAATACAGCTGAAAGTACAACTAAAGGTGTTGAACCAAGTAATGACTCACCTTTTTTCTCTGCTGAGTCAGCTACTACACGGCCTTGGAACAAGCGTGTTGACGTTGCTATAACAGTGTCACCAGGTTCAGCTTTTTCTTGGTTACCCATACATAAATTACAACCAGGGCGTTCAAGGTACATGATGTTTTCGTACTTAGTACGAGCTACACCTTTAGGGTGTACATCATCAAATTCGAAACCTGAGTATTTCTGTAGAATTTCCCAGTCACCTTCAGCTTTAAGCTCATCAACAATATTGTATGTTGGTGGCGCAATAACTAAAGGCGCTTTAAATGATACGCTGCCAGTTTGCTTTTCAATGTTACGTAACATTTGAGCAACAATTTGCATGTCACCTTTGTGAACCATACAAGAACCAACAAATGCTAAATCAACAGGTTTACCTTTGTAAAATGATACTGGACGAATAACATCATGCGTATAACGCTTAGATACATCGGCATTGTTTACATCAGGGTCAGCAACCATAGGCTCATCAATAGCGTCTAAGTCTACAACTACTTCTGCAAAGTACTTAGCATTATCGTCTGGCTTCAATGCTGGAACAGCACCAGATGTAATTTCTTTAATACGCTTGTCAGCTAGAGCGATCAAACCGTTAAGAGTTTGCGCTTCATTGTCCATACCCTTGTCGATCATTATTTGGATACGGCTCTTAGCAAGTTCTAGAGACTTAACTAACGTTTCATCATTTGAAATACAGATTGAAGCTTTAGCTTTCATTTCTGCAGTCCAGTCAGTGAACGTAAATGCTTGGTCAGCCATTAACGTACCAATATGCACTTCAATTACTCGGCCTTGGAAAACGTTATCGCCAAACTGCTTAAGCATTTGAGATTGAGTTGCGTGTACTACGTCACGGAAATCCATATATGGTTTCATGTGACCTTTAAAAACAACTTTTACTGACTCAGGGATTGGCATAGTAGCTTCACCTGTAGCAAGTGCTAATGCAACCGTACCAGAGTCGGCACCGAATGCTACGCCTTTAGACATACGAGTATGAGAGTCACCACCGATGATAATAGCTTGGTCATCAACAGTAAGGTCATTCAATACTTTATGAATAACGTCAGTCATTGCAAGGTAAACACCTTTAGGGTCACGTGCAGTGATAAGACCAAACTTATTCATGAAGCTCATTAATTTAGGAATATTAGCTTGTGCTTTACTATCCCAAACTGAAGCTGTGTGACAACCAGATTGGTAAGCACCATCAACAATAGGAGATATAACCATGGCGGCCATAGACTCTAATTCTTGAGACGTCATTAAGCCCGTTGTATCTTGAGAACCAACAATATTAACGGTTACTCGAACATCCGAACCTGCATGAAGAGCTTCTTCAGATGCAACACCAACAGAGTTTTTATTAAATATTTTTTCAACAGCTGTAAGACCTTGGTCTGGAATTGAAATTTCTTTAGAAGGAGCAAATACTGGCTCCAATGCTACGCCAAGAGTTTCAGCTGCAAAGCTTTGTAGTTTTTTACCAAAGACGATAGCGTAAGAGCCACCCGCTTTCATAAATTCAACAGATTGTGGAGTGAAAGCTGAAGATACGTCAACAAGTTCTTTGTCGCCGTTATATAGCTTTTTCTCTTTAGTATTAATAGTAAGTACTGTGCCTGTTTCTACAGAATATACTTGCTCAAGTACTGGGTCACCACTGTCGTTAAGAACCGTCTTACCGTTTGCATCAACTTTCTTAACCCAGTTTTTAAGGTCAAGACCAATACCGCCAGTTACGCCAACCGTTGTTAAAAAGATTGGTGAAATACCGTTAGTACCAGCAACAACTGGTGCAAAGTTAACGAATGGAATATAAGGACTCGCTTGCTCACCTGCCCATAATGCAACGTTATTAACGCCTGACATACGAGATGAACCAACGCCCATAGTGCCTTTTTCAGCGATTAACATCACTTTTTTGCCTGGGTATTGTTTTTGAAGATCTTGGATTTCTGTTTGCGCTTCAGGAGAAATCAAGCACTTACCATGTAATTCACGGTCTGAACGAGAGTGCGCTTGATTACCTGGAGATAATAAATCGGTAGAGATATCGCCTTCACCAGCAATATAAGTAACAACATCGATTTTTTCAGGAATTTCAGGAAGCTTGGTAAAGAACTCAGCTTTTGCATAACTTTCAAGAATAGCTTTAGCAATAACATTGCCAGCTTTATAAGCAGCTTCAAGACGGTCAGTGTCAGCTTCGTATAAAAATACTTGAGTCTCTAATACCTCAGCAGCAGGTTTTGCTACCGCTTCATTATCAGATAACGCTAAATCTAGAAGAACCTTAATTGAAGGTCCGCCTTTCATATGAGATAACAATTCAAAAGCAAACGTTGGAGTAATTTCTGCAACAACAGATTCCCCAAGAATGATTTCTTTTAAGAACTCTGCTTTAACACCAGCAGCGCTAGTTGTACCTGGAAGCGTGTTGTATATGAAGAACTTTAATGAGTCTTCACGATATTGGTTTCCAGTTTCTTTGATCTGGGCAATAATTTCAGATAATAACTCTGCGTTATCAATTGGCATAGGCGCCAATCCCAGGTCATTTTTACGACTTTCAATTTCCGCTAAATATTCTAAATACAGGCTCATTCGATACTCTCTATGATCATAAAGTGCTATTGATAAAGGCATTACCATAGTCAATTGGGACACTATTATAGATGCCACATCGAATAAAAGGAATGGCTTGCAGTATAAATATTATAAACCGCGTGAATAGGTGATATTCACACGGCTTATAATTCAGATTTTATAGGTGTTGCGTACAACATTTCAAAGCTTATTCCATTTAATTAAATGAAATTTATAAAAGAGTACTTACTTTGAAGTACCACATTTACCTTCGCCACATTTAGCTTCTTTCTTAGCTTTATCGCCAGTTTTCGCTTTTTTGTCTGCGCCACATTTGCCTTCGCCACACTTAGCTTCTTTTTTAGCTTTCTTGTCTGCGCCGCATTTACCTTCACCACATTTAGCTTCTTTTTTAGCTTTTTTGTCTGCGCCGCATTTGCCTTCGCCACACTTAGCTTCTTTCTCTGCTTTGTCCGTTTCTGGCTCAGAAACTTCATAACCAGATGATAATTCTTGGTACTGGAATTGAGCAGCTTGAACACTTGTGATTGATGCTACGCCGATTGCTGCTATACCCATTGCTACTAAAGTTGTTTTCTTTAATGTTTTCATATTATTTTCTACCCTTGTTTTATATAAGTTATTACAGTCCCTAATTAGACCTTGAACACTCAAAATAAATTTCACTTTTAATTAATACCTGTTTTATTAATGAATTGGTACTTAATTAATAAGCTAAAATTTATTTAAAAAATCGAAGTAGCTGGCTTTATTACTTTCAATTATTAATCAGCTAAATTAACTATAGTCAAAATTTTAAAACTTTGTCTATACTCAAAAATGAAAGAAGAACAGGAGTTCACTTATGATTTTTGACAGCTTAAATACGTCATTTAGAGACAGCATGTCTGGCTTATATAACGAAGAATATTTCACTGAAGTATTTCAACGAGAATGGCATCGGATGCTAAGAGAAAGCGATACTTTATCTATCATCATGGTTCACCCTCATTTAGATATTGATGATCCTAACGACCAAGCATCATTTAAATTAATATCTGAAATTGTAGAGTCGTCTATAAAGCGAGCTTCTGATATTGCTTGTCGTTTTCAATCAAACCAAATTGCAATTGGCTTGTTCAATCTAGATCCACAGGGGACAGAAAAAATCATTAAAAGGATCATTGATTCTTTAGACCCACAATCATCTGCACTTTTTGAACATGTGAATATCTCCATTGGCGCAGTTAATGTTTTACCTAACAGCCAACTGCATATAGATAAAATTTTTCAACGCACTGAAATATTAGCCGACATGGCCCAATTAAAAGGTAAAAACACTTACCAATGTGAATCGCTTTAAGACTCGTCCAAAACACAAACTAACTATTTCAAATAACAAAAAAGCCGATAACTAGCATCTAGTTATCGGCTTTTTATTTAACAATTAATTGCTAATGTAAATCGGGTATAAAAATAGATTAAACCAGTTTGATTTTGCCAAACTTACGTTTACCTACCTGATAAATATCTTCACTGCCTAATTCAATAATTAATTTAGTGTCTTCAATTTTATCTTTACCGTTTAACTTAACCGCACCTTGTTTGATCATACGGTTAGCTTCTGAGGTACTCGCAACTAAACCAGCTTCTTTTAACAAATTAGTTAATGGCATTGGCTCACCAGCGGTCACGGTGAATTCTGGAATTTCATCTGGCAATGCATTCTTTTGGAAACGCTTAATGAAATCTTGATGAGCTTGTTCAGCATCATCATCACTGTGAAAACGTGCAATTAACTCTTTAGCAAGGTCAATTTTAAAGTCTCTTGGATTTGCGCCCGCTTCAGCTTTGGCTTTTAACTCTGCAATTTCAGTTAATGGACGGAAGCTTAGTAATTCATAATAACGCCACATCAACTCGTCAGAGATAGACATAACTTTACCAAACATATCGTTTGGTGCATCAGTAATACCAATATAGTTATTCAGTGACTTAGACATTTTCTGAACGCCATCAAGGCCTTCTAAAAGTGGCATCATCAATACAGTTTGTTGACGTTGGCCTTCTTCTTTTTGTAGTTCACGACCCATTAACAAGTTAAAACGTTGGTCCGTTCCACCAAGCTCTACATCCGCTTTAAGTGCCACAGAATCCCAACCTTGAACTAACGGATATAAAAATTCGTGAATCGCAATTGGCTGTCCACCAGCATAACGTTTTTTAAAGTCATCACGCTCAAGCATACGTGCAACGGTTTGACGAGCAGCAAGCTTGATCATATCTGCAGCACTAAATTGGTCAAACCAAGTTGAGTTAAACGCCACTGTGGTTTTAGCAGGATCTAATATTTTAAACACTTGTTCTTTATAAGTTTCAGCATTTTTAAGTACGTCTTCTTTTGACAAAGGCTTACGTGTCACGTTTTTACCCGTTGGATCGCCAATTAGTCCGGTGAAGTCACCAATCAAAAATATAACTTCATGACCTAGGTCTTGAAAGGTTTTTAATTTATTGATTAATACCGTGTGACCTAAATGCAGATCGGGAGCTGTTGGATCAAAGCCTGCTTTGATTTTAAGAGGTTTACCCTCTTTCAATTTGGCGATTAAATCGTCTTCTGGCAAGATCTGGTCTGAACCACGTTTAATTTCTGCTAATGCTTGAGTTATATCTGTCATCTTCTACTACAAAGGCACTTGGCCAATAAATTCATGTGAGGTAATGCCAGAAGTTTACTGGATATTAGCCAATAAAGTAACCTAGCTAGATTAAAAATTTGAATTAAAATGACAGAATAAAAAAAGCTAGTTACATGAACTAGCTTAGTTTGGTTTAGTTTAATTTAGTGTCTATTTACCTTTGGGGTTTAACGGCAAGGTTAACCAAAGGTAAATCCTTATTAATATTTAGCGGGTTGGTTTTTAGCCGGTAGTGAGTTTAAGATAAATTCACGTACATCTTGGTTAGACTTTTCTAAGTCTTCATAACGTAAATACATCATGTGACCACTGCGGTAACCTTTAAATGATAAACGGTCTTTCATGATAGAGCTTCTGTCTAACTGCCACATTGTATATTTTGCATCAAAGTAGTTAGTCGCACCATCATAATAACCAGATTGGATCATGACATTTAAGTATGGATTTTGCGCCATTGCTTGACGTAAATTTTCACCCGTTTTGTTACGGCTTCTATCCCAAGGATGAACAGGACCAAACATGTTGTATTTCAAATCCGTTTTGTAATTTAACTCTTCTGATAAGTAATGGTTCATCGCTGGCGTAAAGCTGTGTAACCAAGACGTTAGCTCAGCATTATAATCTGGACGAGAACCTGTGGCTTTTTCATCAATGCCCAAATAACGCGAATCTAAACGACCAACCGTTTGATTACGGCTTCTTAATAGCTCTTTCCAAAAGTAAGAGGTATCTATATCTAAGTTACTGCGTAGAACTTCATCTACCGATAAACCAGAATAATAGGAAACTTTCTCAGCTATTTTTTGTTTCTCGTCAGCATCAATAAATCCACCGCGAGCCAATGCTGGCAGGTATTCATTTAGCGTAAACTGCTCAACTTCTGGTAATAACTGATCTAAATCTTTGTTCTGTAATTCACTTGTTAATGCTTTGTGATACCAAGCGGTGGCTGCAAAATAAGGTAAGCGGTTTGCTTGCTCAACAACACCTTCACGCATAATACCTAACTCAGTAGGAGAGACTAAAATAACACCGTTAACATACATCCACTGTTGTTTTTGTAGCTCTAGCGCTAAACCTGAAACACGAGTAGTCCCATAGCTTTCACCAATTAAAAACTTAGGCGAACGCCAGCGCTCATTTCTACTAACAAAGCTATTTACCCACTCGGCTAAATATTTAATGTCGGCGTTAACACCAAAAAACATTTTCTTCTGTTTGTCTTTTGAAGGTAACTTGCCGTCTTTATCTTTAAGTACACGTGAATAACCGGTATTTACCGGATTTACATAAACAATGTCGGCTACATCTAAGATAGAGAATTCGTTAGTTTTTACTCCGTAAGGTTGTAAAGGATAACCTTCAGAGTCAACGTTCAATACTCTAGGTCCGGTATAAGCAATATGCATCCATACCGATGCAGAACCAGGCCCGCCATTAAACGAGATAACCAATGGACGAGTGCTCTTATCTTTTACATCAGAGCGTTGGTAATAAGTATAAAATAAGCTGGCCGTTGCATTACCTTCCTCATCCCATACAGGTTGAGTGCCGGTCGTTGCGGTATACCCCACTTTTTTGCCGTTGATTTTAATGCTGTGTTTAGTAACAACAGAATCATCCGCTTTGATAACACGTGCATTTTCATCTATTGCTAGCGCGTGTGATAAAGGTGATGTAAGCAAAAATAAGCTAACAATAACAAGTATCTTTTTCATGTTTTGTCCATAAGTTAATTATTTGAAGCTGTGTATTTACAAAGTCTTTTGCAACGCACATTTATAACCTGTATTTACAAGCAGAACTTATAACGAATAAGCAATAAATTCGCGTTTATACGTTGATTAGCATTATTCCAACGGTCAATTACATTTTAACTTATGTATAAGTTTTGAAACTCTTCTAACGCAAACTGATCTGTCATGCCGCTGATATTGTCTTGTATTAACCGACTGCGGTAATAAAACTCATGGACTTTAAAGTCAGGTTTATTGTGTAAAGGCAACAAGGCTTGTTGATAAGCTTTCAAGTGTTTCTTAGGCAGACGTTTGTATAATCTAGCTTCAATTAAACCGCCCTTGTCTTCACCGGAAACCATTTTAGTAAAGGCTTCTGTTTGCATTAACAACAAAGGTTCGTACGCATCTAACAATCCAGTGATTATTCGGTAACCTTGTAACTCTTTGGTTTCCACTTCATTGGTACTAAAAATATGGGTGATGGCAACTTCTTTAAACGTGCTGATCATATGATGGAATAAACTGCCATCTTCTAACAAGGCACGGTTTAGTTCGCCGTCGTACACCTGTTGAATATTATCAATAAAACTAGACGCAGCATGTTCAACTAAGGCATGTATTAATTGAACTCGTAACCAAACAAAAAACTCATGGGTTTTATTAATCGGTTCTTTATCCGCACGAGATAATGCGTAATCAACCGCTTGTTGAAAGCTTTTACCGCGTAAAAATGCTGTGTCTGCCTGGTTATCACTTACACGTGTAAAAGTAGTAATTAGGTGTTCAGCTAATTGTTTACAGTTTAATAAGCCTTTTTCTACTCCATCTTCGATATCCGCTAGACAATAACTAATGTCATCTGCCGCTTCCATTAAATAAGCCAGAGGAAAACGATGCCCTGGTTTTATTTCAAGATGTTCACTCAACAAGGTAATGTCTTCTAATTCAGAATAATAAAAGCCTACTTTTTTCTTTAAATACGACAGCGGCTTTTCTTTGTCTGGACGCATATCCAAACCACAACGTGTGTATTTTAAAATACTGGCAGCTTGAGAGTATGTAAGGTTTAGTTTTAGTAAACTGAAGATGATGCGAAAAGCTTGAGCGTTACCCTCAAAGCTTTTTAATTCTTGTTTTATTTGCAGCGACAACATTTTATTGTCCGCTTGGCTGAACAACACATGTTTATCTAAATGTTTAGTGAACCAATGATTAATTGCAGCTTCGCCAAAATGGCCAAAAGGCGGATTGCCAATATCATGCATCAAACAAGACATTTCCACTAAGCTTTCAATTTCTCTTTCTAGCTCAGACAAACCATATTTTTTGGCGTCATCACCTAGCTTTTTAAATATAGTTCTGACGATATGGCGACCCGTTTGTTGTACTTCCAACGAATGCGTTAAACGGCTGCGTACCGCTGAGTTACGCTCTAGGGGAAATACTTGAGTCTTTTGCTGCAAACGTCTAATAGCAGCAGATTGAATAATGCGACCGCGATCACTTTCAAATTGATCAGATACATTCGCATTCGAATTGTTGTTGTATCGGCGTGTTGCGTTTATTTTCTTAGAAAAATCCATAGTTCAAACTGCTGTTATTTTGTAATAAAGGCAGTCTACCCGCAAACCATGTGATTGAATAGTGGTTAAAAATCCGAGTTCAAATCTAACCGCAAAACATGCGATACTAGCCTCACTTGTCATAAATGAATTTCATTTCAATTTTAAATAGAGCTTTATATGACCCGCTTCACTTTAGATAAGGTATGTAAAAACACCTTAGAGATCAAAAAGAGTCAGTTTATTACCTGGTTAATTCCTATCAATGATCAACAAAGTAATAAACAAGAAGTGAAGGATTATATTCAACAAGCAAAAAATGAATATCCAGATGCTCGCCACCATTGCTGGGCTTATATTATGGGCGCGAATCCAAACTCAATGACCGCAGCCATGTCTGACGACGGAGAGCCTTCCGGCACCGCTGGCAAACCTATGTTAAATGTTCTGCAACATAAGCCGGTGGATAATATCCTAGCCATTGTCATTCGTTATTTTGGCGGTATAAAATTGGGCGCAGGCGGATTAGTCAGAGCGTATTCGCAAGCGGTAGAGCAATGTTTCTCTATTGCCGATTTAGTGCCTGTCATTGAAAAACACACATTAACTGTTCAGGTGCCATTTTCTGATGAACAGTGGCTCAGACATCATGTAGAAAAAAATGAGGGTGACATAATAAACACTCAATATTCAGATTTAGTGACCATAGAAATAAGCCTACCGAAAAGTAATTTTAATGTCATAAAAGAGTCATTGAACAGTCGCAGTTATGTATATAAACTCGCGGACGATTAGCCTGTTCAATTAGTATTTTGGCTTAATATTAAGAGCAGTTAGTTATATTAATTAAAAATTAAATAAAAAATTTGAAAAGTGATCTAAGATCATCCGGTCTCGTATAATTAGTATTAAAATTAAATGGTTTGTTTATGAAGTATCTTAATTTATTGCCAGGTGAGGTTGCATTGCAAAATGCTCCGTATTACCAAATGAAAAACAATCAGCAGTGTATTCCTCAACACTACTTAAAATACGATCATAATCTTGCCAGTGTAGAAAACCTGATAATAGATATAGAGTACAGTGATCTGTACCCTATTTTTGTATCTGAAGATGTGGGCGGTATTTACCTGCAAGTGGGCATTATTGGCTATGACAATTACCGAGTGCAAACCGGCCAACCAAAATCTAAAATTGTATACGGTAGAAAATGGCGTGTTGAGCCTCAGCTACCAACCTCTGAAATTATTCAAACTGCGTTATTGGCAATAAAAGTAGCAAGAGAGCATGAGATAAGAGAATTGTTTAGAATGTCAGTGGAAGATAAGTCGACCACGCCATTTAACAATCATCATGACTTGCCTTTATTAAGTCAAAACCAAGCCTATTTGACCGAGCCAAAGCAAACTCACTCATGGGGTGAGCTACAACAATGCCTTGACGGTATCACTTATGACAGAGCCAGCTTTTTTATTAATAATATACAGCCTCTGTCGTCAGAAAATTACTTAATAGAGCTTGAAGTACTGTCGTCAGAAAAAACCAAATTACCTGAATTGTTAACGCAAAAGTACATCAGCTTAATCATCAAAGAAAACAATAAAAACGAATTACTGTTTGAATTAATGACACAGCTTATTCAGTTAAGTAATAGACATGTTGAAGAAAACTTTTCTTATGCTGGCGTTGCTCGCTTTAGCCGTAACATTCAGGTTGAACGTATTGCAGAGTTGTCGGTAAACACTCGTCAACTGCATAAAAACAATGCCTTGAAAAAAAACAATGAACTTGATGAATTTACCCAACAATGGCAAAACGCCAATTACGAAACCGACTTAACCCGTGTACCAGAAGTAAAGTCACAGGCTTTGGCTAATAAAATCAAAGCCCGTTTAGCGCACTTCCACCCACTTGATGGTGTGCTACCTAAATTCAACGTTTCAAGTTAATTAAGAACATATTCAACTCTTTGTTTGTACAGAATTTAATGTAAACTAGGCCTTTATTAAATTCTGTTTCAAAATAACGACCTATGAAATTATCTAGCGCTACAAACCTCTTTGTTAAAATCCGTAGTAACAAATTATTCGAACTGTTTGTTATCTCAGTCATTATTGCCTCTGCATTATTAGTCGGTGTTAAAACCTACGACGTTTCATCCACAATGCACATGGTCACTAATTACCTAGACATTTTTATCACTGTATTTTTTATCTGTGAAATCTCTATTAGATGGTTATCAGAAACTAAAAAGCTCAATTTCTTTAAAGACTTCTGGAATGTGTTCGACACCATTATCGTCATTGTCAGTATTATTCCAATTGAAAATAGTGACATGGCCCTTATTGCACGTCTGGTTCGTGTATTTAGAGTGTTAAGGATGATCTCCTTTATTCCAGAGTTGCGTATTTTATTAACCTCATTAATTAAAGCCATGCCGCAACTTGGTTATGTCATGTTGTTAATGTTTATTATCTTTTATATGTATGCCGCCGTTGGTAGCACCTTATTTGAAGACATTAATCCGGATTTATGGGGCGATATCACAATCTCCTTATTAACACTTTTCAGAGTCATGACCTTTGAAGATTGGACCGACGTAATGTATGAAACTATGGTCGTGTATCCAATGAGTTGGATATTCTACTTAACCTTTATTTTCTTCACAGCCTTCGCCTTTTTAAATATGGTTATTGGTATTGTGGTTAATGTAATGGAAGAAGAACACGCAAAAGCCCGTGAAGAACAACAAAAAGAAATACAAGATGAAGTGGTTGCCGAGCAAGACGAAAAGCTCAACAACATACTCAACGAGATCAAAAAGCTACAGCAGCAAATAACGCAAAGTACTAAGCAGCTCTAAGTAATAAGCAGATCCAAGTAATAAGCAGCTCAAAAGAATAAATAGATCCTAAAAATAAATAGTGCCTGTTAATACAGGCACATAAAATTACCAAGCACCAAGCACCAAGCACCAAGCACCTAGTATAAATCAAATCAAATCCCCCACTGTTTAAAACAGGCGTTAACTTTTAATTAACACCTGTTTTAAACAAATAAAATCTTTACATACTATTTTTCATATATACAATAATTCACATATTCAATTAACGGTTTTTCATAAAAGTTTATATAACCAATGGCAAATTTGAATCATAAACAAAGTGTGCTTTTTCTATGTACCGGCAACTCAGCCCGCTCACAAATGGCAGAAGCCTTATTGAGACATAAAGCAGGTGAACAGTTTGATGTGTATAGTGCTGGCACTCAGCCTGAACAGATTGACTCTAGAACGCTTTCAGCCCTTAAAAAGTTTGGCTTAGATACAGCTTCATTAATATCAAATCATGTTGATGACTTTACCAATCGCACTTTTGATTATGTGATCACCCTTTGTGACAAGGCCAATAAAGAATGCAGAAGTTATAAAGGCGCGCAAAAGCAATTAGCCTGGGACTTTCCAGATCCAAAAAACCGAGATGGCCTCGACCCTTTTGCCTCAACACTTAACGAAATAAACAATCGTTTGTCTATGTTTCTGCTAGTAGAGAGTAAATTCTTGGCTGTAGAAGAAAACAAGACAGCCAACCACACACAGTCAAATCCGTTACAAAACTCAAATTCTCAAATACAACAAACACTAAACATTGACCCTATTTCGTTTTTCAAATGTTTAACTGACGACATTCGCTTAAAAGTATTACTACTCACCAACTACTACGGCGAATTGTGTGTATGTGAGTTAATGGAAGGATTAACACAAGACAGCCAGCCTAAAGTATCGCGTAATTTAGCGGTATTAAAAAAGGCCAACATATTGTTAGACCGCAAACACAGCCAATGGGTGTTTTATCAAATTAACCCAGCCTTACCTTTGTGGGTAAAAAATACAATTTCACAAACATCTGAAAGTAATATCGAGCTAGTTACGGATGCAATTGACCGAATATCAAACATGAAAAACCGTCCAAACAAAGACAGTTTTTGTAAATAAACGCTTTATATCCGAACATAAAAATTTATTGAGGGAATATTATGACAATCAAAATAGGTATTAACGGTTTTGGCCGTATGGGTCGTTTATCAATGCGCGCGGCGTATGACTGGGACGACATAGAAATAGTACAAATTAACGATCCCGCAGGCGATGCAGCCACTTTAGCGCACTTAATGATGTTTGATTCTGTACACGGTAAATGGCATCACGAAGTTAATGCAGAAAACGCTGAAGGCTCCGGCAGAAACAACAATATTATTATTAATGGTCATTCTATTCCTTGTACTCAAAATAAAACTATCGCTGAGACTGACTGGTCACAATGCGACGTTGTCATTGAAGCCTCTGGCAAAATGAAAACCAAAGCTTTACTACAAGGCTATTTAGATCAAGGCGTTAAACGTGTTGTGGTTACCGCTCCAGTAAAAGAAGATGGCGTGTTAAACATAGTAATGGGTGTTAACCATGACCTGTACAATAAAGACCAACATCCAATTGTCACCGCCGCATCTTGTACCACTAATTGCTTGGCACCTGTGGTTAAAGTTATCCATGAAAACTTGGGCATTAAACACGGTTCAATGACAACCATTCATGACATTACTAATACACAAACTATTATTGATGCACCGCACAAAGACTTACGCCGCGCGCGTTCTTGTGGCACGAGTTTAATTCCAACAACAACAGGCTCTGCAACTGCCATTACACATATATTTCCAGAACTTGCTGGCAAATTAAACGGCCATGCTATTCGTGTTCCGTTAACCAATGCGTCAATCACTGACTGCGTATTTGAGCTAGAGAAAAAGACCACAGTTGAAGAAGTGAATGCCCTGTTACAAAAAGCCGCACAAGGTGAGCTAAAAGACATATTAGGATATGAAGAACGTCCGCTGGTATCTGTTGATTATAAAACCGATCCACGCTCAGGCATTATCGACGCATTATCCACTATGGTGATCAATGACACTCAGTTAAAACTATATGTTTGGTATGACAATGAATGGGGTTACGCAAACCGCACTGCAGAGCTTGCTCGTATGGTTGGGCTCTCTGACATGGCTGATAAAAGCTAATTAGAAGCAGATAACTCTTAATAAGAATCGCTAATAGAAAGAATGGAATGATGCTGGGATTAAACTTTTTAACCTCTTTGCCTACGCAGATTAAACAATACTTGATCATCACAGGTAATTACTGGGCGTTTACCTTAACCGACGGTGCACTGCGCATGTTGGTGGTATTGTACTTTCATGACTTAGGTTACGATCCACTTAGCATTGCCATGCTGTTTGTGTTTTACGAGATATTTGGCGTAATAACAAATTTAGTCGGTGGTTGGTTGGGCGCTAAGTTAGGTTTAAACAAAACCATGAACATAGGGCTGGGATTGCAAATTATTGCGCTCGCCATGTTAACGCTTGATGCCACTTGGCTCACGGTTATTTATGTTATGGCGGCACAGGCATTGTCTGGTATTGCCAAAGACTTAAATAAAATGAGCGCAAAAAGTGCGATTAAGTTGTTAGTACCAGAAGACGCTCAAGGCAAGCTATATAAGTGGGTGGCTATTTTAACGGGCTCTAAAAATGCCCTTAAAGGTGTCGGTTTTTTCCTAGGCGGTTTGTTATTAACCTTGTTTGAATTCCGTGGTGCTGTGCTGATTTTAATGAGCTTACTGGTTGTGGTGTGGTTATTCAGTTTAGTAACACTTAAACAAGACTTGGGCAAAGCCAAATACAAACCGAAATTCAAAGACATCTTGTCAAAAAGCAAAGCGATAAATGTGTTATCCGCGGCTCGTTTGTTTTTATTTGGCGCACGCGATGTCTGGTTTGTGGTCGCCCTTCCAGTTTATTTAGCGGTGACTTTTAATTGGGATCATTGGTGGGTTGGCGGATTTATGGCGTGCTGGGTAATTGGTTACGGCATAGTGCAGTCTATTGCACCTTCTATTACTAGCAGAGTTGCTATTACTAATAGAGGTGCTGATACTAATAGAGGTGCTACTAGATCTGAAGATAGGAAAGCAAATACACCTGCAAAATTAGCATTCTTTTGGGCAAGTTTATTAGCCATATTGCCAGCGTTTATAGCATTGGCACTTCACTTTGATTTTTACATTCAAACATCGCTTATTGTTGGCTTGTTAATATTTGGCGCAGTGTTTGCGATTAACTCGTCATTGCACAGTTATCTAATTGTCAGCTTTGCCAACAAAGATGCCGTATCGTTAGATGTTGGTTTTTATTATATGGCCAATGCCATGGGCAGATTAATTGGCACGGTATTATCTGGCTGGGTTTATCAAAATTACGGCTTGGAAGCGTGTTTATGGATATCTTGTGGGTTTGTAATATTAGCAGCTTTATTGTCGCGGGGGTTGGAGGAAAAGCAGTTTTAAGTTGCGAGTTAGCGAGTTAGCGAGTTAGCAATTCACATCATTTAGCAGGAAATACAAGCTTTTGCTCTGCTTTTACTTCCGCTTCAAAGCATCTGTAGTAAATATAACTTTTCTCAAATCAAGCGGGCATGGATGCCCGATTGAGGAAAATGTTCAGGGACGAATGTTTTTCCGTATTTGACGAGTAAAGTTATTATTTAATGCAAATAGATGTTTTGGTACGGACGGCGCACTGTTTCATTATAAAGAACGCCTACCTTTTTTGGCTGTTGAAAAAAGGTATGGTCGCCGAGGGGCGAAATAAATGGTGAAAATAAACACCAATCTTAATCTAGAAAATAAAGTTTAAGTATAAACTGAGGACAAATAAAAAAGGGCCACTCAGGCCCCTCTGAGAAAAACTTACCACATTAAGTCATCAGGAATGACGTAATCTGCATACGGGTCGTCTTCTTCAACTTCTTGGATTTCGTTTTGTGATACTAAAACAGAGTCATCACGCATCGCTATTTTCCCTGCAACCACGCTTGGAATTACCGCGTAATCGTCAGCGCCAGTTTCACCAAAACGTACAATACTTAACAAACCATTGGCTAATTGACGTTGAATATCACCAGGTACGGTTAGCTTTTTAACTGCGGTTCCGTCGGTAAAATTATACGTAACATTGCCTCTAGAAACATCCAACATGTTCATTTCTATTAACTGTTTAATTTGTGCTTGTACGGCTTTAGCCAAAGCTTGCTGTTTTATCTGCTCGTTCAGCTCTTTGTCTTTAGCTAGTTGCGATGTGCGCTTTTCTTCTGTTGCCGCTTTAACTTCACGTTTCATATCACGTGTTTTTTTACTGGCTTTTTTTGCACGTTTCGCTTTTTTTTCGTTTGTAAGACCAGCTTGTAAAAGTTGTTCTTGTAATGACATCTGAGCCATAGGAATACCTGAAGTGTGTATATTTATGCGTGTATTATCGTTTAGTTATAAATAATTTCAACAACTCTCTTTTGCTATATAAAAACAATCTCAGTTAAGGTAACGTTTAGCGCAAATATTTGAGCAATTTATCTGAATGGAATTTCCTATAATGAAAAACAAATGGTTAGTTTTTAGTCTGTTATCACTTTCTTTTGTAATTGCGGTTAACAATAACCAAGCAATAGCAGATGACGCCCTTCTTCCGCCAATAAAACAATTCCAAGGAAAAAGCTTACAGTTAGTTAAAGATAAGTCAGATAAGTGGCAAACTGGTTTTGAAAAGTCAAACATGCAGTCCACCTCAAATTATCAAAACAGCATTAAATACATAACCGAACTGGCCAACTCTGACCAACAATTCAATATAGTGTCTATTGGTAAAAGCCCACAAAATCGTGATATTTGGATGTTAATCGCCTCCAAAGACGGTGCTAAAACGCCAGAGCAATTACGCAACAATAAAAAACCAACCTTGTTTATTCAAGCCGGTATTCATGCAGGCGAAATTGACGGTAAAGACGCAAGCTTTATGTTGTTGCGCGACATAAGCAAAAACAATAAAGGTCACTTGTTAGATAAAGTTAACTTGTTGTTTATTCCTATTCTTAATGTAGACGGACACGAACGTTCAAGCCCACATAACCGTGTAAACCAACGTGGTCCAACTAATATGGGTTGGCGTACAACCGCACAAAACCTTAATTTAAACCGTGACTATGCAAAAGCTGACACACCAGAAATGCAAGCGCTTATTAACACCATAAACCTATGGAAACCAGCCTTGTATTTAGATATTCATGTTACTGACGGCGAAGATTACCAATACGATATTACCTACGGCTTTAACGGTACACATGGTTATTCACCAAATATTAGTAAATGGTTAGACACGCAATTAAAACCGACGATAAACGCTGAGCTTATTAAAAACGGTCATTTAGGCGGACCACTTACCTTTGGTATCGACAATAAGGATTTTGCTAAAGGCTTATTTGGTTGGACTGCAAGTCCAAGATACAGCAACGGCTGGGGCGACGCCCGCCACTTACCAACCATATTAGTGGAAAATCATTCTTTAAAACCGTATCACCAACGAGTATTGGGCACTTATGTTTTCTTAGAAACCATAATCAATAAATTAGCCAAAAGTGGTCACGAACTAATTACGGCCACACAAAAAGACATTAACCGCAAAAGTAAAACACTGGCATTGTCGTGGTCTGCAGATTCAGACAATCCTGAATATATGGACTTCCAAGGCATGGAATACCAACAAGCTATTGATGAGTTAACCGGAATCCAATATATAAAATGGACAGGTAAAGCGAAAACCTACAACAAGCTACCAATCTTTTGGGCCAGAAAACCCAATGACGTTGTTGACGTTCCTAATGCTTATTACCTCCCTGCGCAGCATTTAGAGGTAATTAAACGTTTACGAAACCAAGGTATTCTTTTGGAAGTGTTAACTCAACCTGAGTCTGTTGAAGTCACTGTATTAACCGCAACAGATTATAGCTTTGGCAAAACACCGTTTGAAGGTCACTTAACTGCAGACGCAAAATTCAGCTCAAAAACGTTAACTAAAGTGCTGCCAATAGGAACGGTAAAAGTTTCAACCAAACAAAAGCTAGGAACACTAGCCGTTGTGCTACTAGACCCAAGAGCGCCAGACTCTTATTTTAAATGGGGCTTCTTTAATCAGATGTTCCAACAAACAGAATACATAGAAAGCTACGCTATGGTGCCACTGGCTCACAAAATGTTAAAAGCCGATCCCGAGCTTAAAAAAGAATTTATTGAAAAATTTGGTGAAGCTGAAAGTAAAGAAGTTGCTGCGGGCATAAGCTCTAACGAAAAAGCCTCTAACGAAAAAATCTCTAAAGAGAATGCCTCTAAAAAAGCAGCCTCACTAGAAGAGTTATTCGCAGGCTCTTCTGATAACCAGTCTGTCGAGAAAATGAAATGGTTATATCAACGTTCGGTTTATTACGACAACCAGCATTTGAAGTATCCCGTTTTACTTGAAATGGAATAGCTTGAAAGTTAAATAGTTTAAAATGCAAAAAGCCTAGTTGTTAGAGTTATAACATCTAGGCTTTTTTGGAATTAATGTTGCTAACTATTAAAAGAAGTAACTCTCATCAATACTAACTTTATTTATACATTCTAAGATTCTCATTTCTAAGAGCCTAAATCTAACAACTGACGACTATTACGGATAGTTAGTATTATTATGTCGATTTCAATTTTATAAATAATCCGATAGTTACCAAATATAATTTCGCAGTAATTTGAGCGTAACAATTCTGGAACTTCACGTCCTAATTCAGGTTGGGAGGAAAGCATATCAATGCGATCAAATACTTCATCAACCCACTTTTCGGCTGCAGACGGTTTATCTAGAGCTATGTATTTGGCACTAGCTTCTAACTTGTCTAGTGCCAAAGGTGACCAAATTACTTTCAAGCCTTAAGAGCTGTTAAAACTTGCGCACGTGCATCTAGGTTGCTGACTCCTAAACCTGATGCAATTTGAGCTTCTGCTTTTTGTACTTCTTCAAGTAGTTCTATTTTTTCTTGCATAGACTCATACTCAGCAACGTCAACGACAACAGCCACGCCCTTTCCTCTTTGAGTGATCACGATTGGTCTTCTTGTTTCATTAATTTGTTTAATAAAAGAAGCAGCTCCCGCTCTAAAATCTGATAATGGTTGAATATCTTGGTCAAAACGAAGTCGAGTCATAAATGCACCGTTAGTTGTACTAAATTCAGTACCAAATATAGTTAAATTTAAAGGTTGAGGCAAGAGATAAATTATCTAGTTGAGGAAACCTGTCATCAATACATGAGGCTTATATTGATGACAGCTTAGAATTAACACTCTACTTAGTTTTTAGCATTAGTTTTTAACGTTTCAGCCCAATGCCAGGCTTCTGTTTTGTACAAAGGAACGGTAGACAATGCATGATGGTGACTACCATTGGTTTCTTTGGTTGAATAAGACAAATACATTAACGTGTTAGTTTTCTTATCAAAGATACGACGTACTTTTAAACTTTTTAATAAGATGCTTTTAGACTCACGAAAGATCACTTCACCGTTATTTGATAAATCAATACCATCAAGATGCTCTGGTAAAATAGGCCCAGTTTGACGACAAGCAATAGACATATCTGACGGATCAGAAAAATCCAAGTCCGCTTCAATGTGACTAATATGACAAGTAACCCCCGGTATTTTAGGATCTTGCTCTGCCTTGATGATCACATCTTTAGTAGTAAACAGCCCCAAACTCACCTTCCCCGCATCTTCAGTACAAGCAGTAAGCGCAACAGCTAATACCAATGTCACTAACAGTTTCATATTTGTTCCTTTGTTTTTATATGGTGGATTTATATCAGGAGTGTAATGAGTTTTTGTAATTAAGACCACTTGCAAAGTGAGCTTATGTTTATCAGGCGTATTTATTGAGATGTGGCTGGGCTAGAATTAGCGCATCATGTGTTTGTGTTATTAGCACGATGAATAATTACAATTAAAACCAAGCCCAATAATGTTGCAATTACATCATTATAATCAAAAACTCTAGATGTCCAATACTGCTCAAATTCGTAAATTAAAGCACCACAAGTAAGAGCAAACCAACTTTTTTGAAATGAACTGAATTCTATATTTTTATAAAAGATTGGGATTGCTGATATTAAGCCAAATAAATATAAAAAGCTGGGTGCAGAACCTAAAAACATATCTATAGGTAGGTTTATACCATAGAGACTTTCACGAAAAAACTTAACCAATAATGCCAAAAACAAGCAAATAGAAAAACTATAAATGTAGAACGTCTTACTTTTAAATTGCATTATTTCTTCAACTCGCAAGGTATTATGTTAATGAATATTTCGTTAAAGACACCCTACCAATAATTACTAATTTGGGTTATCTACTGAAGAGCTGGTATCCAATAACTTAACAACCTTTCCTTTCCCCTTAGTTGTCAATTTATAGGTGTAACTACTAACTTTACGGTTCCAATCTTTTAATAAATAAACTCTATCTAATAAGCATTCTACTGAATATTGAATTTTAACTGACTCATAGGGGAGCTGATTTATAAAATCAACCATGAATAATTCATCTTTTTCTTTAAAAAGGAGTAAAGCTGATTGTTCAGCATCCGTTAGCTGTTCTTCATCTTGCTCTTCATCAAATAAAAGCACTTGTTTGGGCTCTTCATTTTTGTCCTCACTTAATAGTTCATTCAAATTTAGAATCTGTTCTTTTAAATTTTGGACTTCATCATTTTTAGTTTTAAGTTGGTTATAAAAAGCTTTTTCTAAAGCTAAATGAGCCAATCTTAATTTCTGAGCTTCTTTCTCTGGCAGTGGTGTTTCGCCCTCAATTTCTAGTTTTAACTTCTTTAACTTAATTTGTGCTTTCTCCCAGAAGGAGTATGTCCAATAGGACAAGAATGGATATATTAAAATGAACAAAAATGCAGAAATCAAAGGAAAAATAACAATTGTTCCCCAAAATTCATAACTATCAGCATATAGTTTTTTGTCTATGTAATAAATTTTTTCTGAAACTTTAGTTGATGAAAATACATATAAAACTGTTTTCCAATTCCAAATTAGCCAAGATGATAAAAAAGCGCCTGCTAACGGGCTTGATATCCTTTCGTATAAAACAGCTTTAATTGAGTTTATTGTATCTTGAAACATTATTAATCCATTAAAAGTATGAGCAATTTACATTCAATCTTATTATTCAATTACTTTCAAGCCAATAAAATTCAGACATAAAATAATAACGGAGACATCGAACTAAATCACACCAATTTCAACTATACACTTTACAGCAAATCGCTAGATTCGCCTTTATCTTTTCGTTCTTGATCTTGATTTTCCCCTCCATCCAAATATTCCTGAAATAAAATAAGTTTTCCAAAGTATGAGACATTAATCCATGGATGGATTTAATTAGAACAACGCAGGACGCAGTTGTCGAGGACGTCGAATAAGGGCTTGTTTTTCAAATCATGGAGATGGGATGTCATCAATACAGGGATGTATTATTGATGACCGACGAAGGTAAACCTGATCGTTAATTAAAAATTGGTCATTAAAAACGACAAAGGCACCCATAAGGTGCCTTAATTCATACCACTAGAGACTTGTCATCGTTATTCCAGCGGTAGCTACAAGTTAATGCAGTCTCAAAAGCCCGATACAGAAGTAGAGCGGGAACCAAGTAATTATAGTTTTTTTTATTTAAAACTCAATAACTGATTAAAACTATTCTTTGGTTAGCTCAATATACTTCTATTATTTCAGTAAATATCCTGCCCCAATACTATGTATTACACCTTCAGTGATACAAGCTAATAATTCAGAAGGAATAAGTTCATTGTAATATTTTCTGTCTTTTGATTTTCCTATCCTGATCAAATCTAGCCTACGAAAAGCAACTCTATAAATCATATCGCATTACACCCAACATTGATTATTATGCCCTTGAAAGAAAGGGCTAAGAGGTAAGTATCGAGAGTCAATTTTCACATGGTGTTTTTCGATAAATACTGGTTCTTTAGTGCTTATAGGAACGACTGTACATAAACCACTTTGCCTTCTTGAGCGAGGTGATACCACAATAACAGGTCTTTTCTTTACCATTTCAGGTGGTTTGAAAGCATCTGTAAAATCACACATCAACATTGCTCCTCTTTGAGGATGAAACTTGATAGCCATATTTTAATCCATTAAAAATTGTTTAAACCATACTACAAATAATATTAGCAATTAAATTCACTTATGGTGCAGTTCTAGTTGACGGTTCAAAATATAGTTTAGTGACCCCTCTCTATACCACTAATTAATAAAGTTTTTATTTAACCAGCCGATGTATAAATTAACAGCACATTTTTAATTATGTTTCTGCTTGAATAAATGGAATTTAATATGGAAATCACTCATAACGCATTAAAAGAAACCGCAACTGCACAAGCTCAAAGACAATCAAAGCAGGTTGAGGTTAGCAAGTCATCCACCAGTAACTTAAATGATGCAGTAAGCAGAGTGCAAACTCTTGCTAATGATATTTATACTGCAAGTGAGCACATCCCTTCTGTTACTTACGATAGACCTTTAACCGTCACGGAAAGAGATCCTGCCGCAAACTTACTTTTAGATAAAATGGCTCAAACAATTGACTCTGGTGGTGAACTACCCACTAAGTTAGCTTCTGTAAAACCTAAGTATGAAAAAATGATGGGAGAAATTGCAGTTGAACAACCGTCTTTAGCCAATAAATATTGGGGTTTCTCGGTTGATGAAAATGACAAATTAGTCGTATCTGGTGATATCACAGAAGATGAACGCATTTACCTTGAAGATAAATTAAATAGTAATGATGACATTGTCCGTTTAACTAAAGACATTCCTGAGATTTTTATGAAAGGCCAAGAGTATGACCGTGGTTACTATGAAAATGAGCAAGGAAAATATTGGGGGAAATATGATGTTACCCAAGAAAACTTTAAAGACATTGTGGATATAAAAGCCTTATTAGAAAGTGGTAACGGCCCAATGGCACAGGGAACATGGAATGATTTTGATGGTTTTGCTTATATGAATGAATTAAGAACTCAATTAGCTCGCAACGCAGATATTATTCCGAGCAAAAGTTTGAAAGTGACCTATGAACTTAATGGAGGGAAATAATTAACCTTTAGTCCCCTAGTTTGTATCTTTTGGGATTAGTACCTTTTGGAATTAGTGCAGTTTAAACTAGATTAATAGGTATAAAGTTTTGCATTATTACACCGATATACTTATTAACAGTCTAGAATTTTAAATAAATTAAACAAAAGCAGTGTTCAATATTTAGAAGGAATTTAATATGGAAATCACTCATAACGTATTAAAAGAAACCGCAGCTGCACAAGCTCAAAGACAATCAAAGCCTACTGAGGTTAGTACGTCATCAACCGGCAACTTAAATGACGCAGTAAGTAAAGTGCAGTCTCAGACATTGGCTGATGATATTTATACCGCAAGTGAGCACATCCCTTCTGTTACTTACGATAAACCTTTAACCGTCACGGAAAGAGATCCTGCCGCAAACTTACTTTTAGATAAAATGACTAATACAATCAGTTTTGGTGAGTTACCCAAAAAATTGATTTATGTAAAGCCAATGTATGAAAAGATGATGGGAGAAATTGCAATTGAGCAACCATCTTTAGCCAATAAAGATTGGGGTTTTTCTGTTGATGAAAATGACAAATTAGTCGTATCTGGCGATGTAACTGAAGATGAAAAAGCTTATCTTGAAGAAAAATTAAATAGTAATGATGACATTGTCCGTTTAACTAAAGACATTCCTGAAATTTTTATGAAAGGTCAAGAGTATGACCGTGGTTATTTTGAGAATGAGCAAGGAAGATTTTGGGGCAAGTATGATGTTACCAAAGAAAATTTTAAAGACATTGTGGATATAAAAGCCTTACTAGAAAGTCGGGCACAAGCTACTGATCCATTTTCATTTGCAGATGATTTCATGGCTCAATTAGCCCGCAACGCAGATATTATTCCGAGCAAAAGTTTGAAAGTGACCTATGAACTTAATGGAGGGAAATAATTAACCTTTAGTCCCCTAGTTTGTATCTTTTGGGATTAGTACCTTTTGGAATTAGTGCAGTTTAAACTAGATTAATAGGTATAAAGTTTTGCATTATTACACCGATATACTTATTAACAGTCTAGAATTTTAAATAAATTAAACAAAAGCTGTGTTCAATATAGAAGGAATTTAATATGGACGTCACTCACAACACATTAAAAGAAACCGCAGCTGCACAAGCTCAAAGACAATCAAAGCCTGTTGAGGTAAGCAATTCATTAACAAGCAAGTCATCAACCAGTAACTTAAATGACGCAGTAAGTAAAGTGCAGTCCCAAACATTGACTGATGATATTTATACTAAAGCTGAACATATTCCTAAAGTTACTTACGATAGACCGCTAGAATTCACTACTGTTTTAGCTGATGATCCTGAATTACTAGATAAAATGACCAACACTATTAGTCATGGGGAATTACCAGCCAGGGTAAAACAGATACAGCCGATATACCAAGACTTCATGCTAGAATTACGAACAAACTCACCGACTTTAGCACAAAAAGATTGGGGCTTTTCTGTTGATGAAAATGACAAATTAGTGGTATCTGGTGATATTACCGAAGATGAACGCATTTACCTTGAAGAAAAATTAAATGAAAATGAAGATCTTGTCCGTTTAGCCAAAGACATCCCAGATATTTTAATTAAGGGCATGGAATATGACCGTGGTAATGATGGCAAAGGACAATACTATGGTAAGTACGATGTTACCGTTGAGAACTTTAAAGACATTATTGATGTAAAAGAATTATTAGATGCATCTGCAACTTATATTTCTACAGGTCTTCTCCACTTCAACCCTGATTACCAAGACAACCTTGGAGCTCAGCTAGCTTGGAGAGCTGAGGTTAAATACGCTTATTGATAACCATCCTCAAGTATAAAAGATTATAAAACGCCCCATCACCTCTATTGCCCTTATTATTCAAGGCTCAAGTTAAACAATATTTTATATCTCAATAAATTTAATCCCATAAAGTACTTAGGTGCTTTATAGTATTAACAATTTTTAACAATATGAGCTTTATGATGAATAAAATATACATACGCTTAACTTTTATCGCTTCAGCACTTTTCATATCTGCATGTGGAAAAAATACAGTTCCGCAGCATGAACAGAGCGTGAGCCTTGATAATGTACATCAACATATCAAAGTACTAGCTTCTGATAAATTTGCAGGCAGAGGTCCATTAACTGAAGGTGAAAGCCTTACGATTAATTACTTAGCTGACGAATACAAAAAAATAGGCTTAGTTGGTGCCGTTGATGGGGAATTCTTCCAACCAGTTCCTATGGCCAAACTCACACCTAATCCGGATATGGTGTTAAAAATAGGAAAGCTTGAATTTCAAGCAGGTAAAGACTTTACCGCTCGTACAGAACAAATAAACCAAACTATCGACCTTGTTGAATCTGATATCGTGTTTGTAGGTTACGGTATAAACGCACCTGAATACCAATGGAATGATTATCAAGATATTGATGTTACTGGTAAAACCGTCATTGTATTAGTTAACGATCCGGGTTTTGCGACTCAAGATGATGCTTTATTTACAGGTAACGCAATGACTTATTATGGTCGTTGGACTTACAAATATGAAGAAGCGGCAAGACAAGGTGCCAAAGCCGTGCTTATTGTACATGAAACTGCACCAGCAGCTTACCCTTGGGGTGTAGTAGAGAGCTCAAATACAGGTAGTAAATACACTCTGATTGATGAAGAAAATAATCGTAGTAAATTACCTATTATGGGTTGGATACAATACGAGGCAACTAAAAAGCTAATGACGGCAGCTGGTTTAGATTATGCTGACTTGAAAAAACAAGCATTAATGCCAAGTTTTAAAGCAACGCCTTTAAACTTAACTGCAAATCTACAGTTAAAAACTAGCATTGAACATGCTGAGTCAAACAATGTTGTTGCCTTGCTTGAGGGGACGTCTAGAGCGGATGAATATATTGTTGTTAGTGCTCATTGGGATCACTTTGGTACTAAACAAACTGCAACAGGACCAAAAATTTATAATGGTGCAGTCGATAATGCCACTGGTACAGCAGCAACTATAGAAATTGCTCGAATTCTTAAAAAGCAGCATCAAGATAAACCTTTTGAACGTTCTATTTTGTTTGTGAACTTTACAGCTGAAGAAACTGGCTTAATTGGCTCTGAACTATTTGCCAGAGGCGATCTGATACCAACTAAAAATATGGTTGCTTTGTTAAACATTGATGGCATGAATGTATTAGATGCTGTGGATTACACATTACAATATGGTAAAGACATGTCTGAAATGGAAGATTACTTGGTAAAAGCAGCGGCGAAGCAACAACGCCATGTAAAGCTTGATCCTAGACCTCAAAATGGTTTGTTTTTCCGTTCAGATCACTTCTCTTTCGCAAAACAAGGTGTACCAAGTTTATTGTTTATGAGCCTTGGCGATACAGATCCTGATTACATCACACATAAATATCACAAAGAACAAGACGATTACTCTAACACCTGGTCTTTAGGTGGCGTTGAGCAAGATATTTCATTGATTGTTGATATTACTAGTGAGCTTGCAACAAATGAAGATTGGCCTAAATGGAAGGCTGAGTCTGATTTTAAAAAACGCAGACTACAAGATAGAAAATAAATACATACATAAAACAGTATTAGAAACATCTATCTAAGTTTTATTTAGGTCAAATGTCCCGTCCTAAAATAAGTTTAAGGCGAACCATAAGGTTCGCCTTTTTTTGTTTTTACTCTGCTGTTTTTAATTTGCAGCTCTTGCTCTGAAAAACATCTGGATTAACATCTATTACTAAAATAAATATTTTCTCAAATTAGTTGAGCATAGCGGTAGTAGCTTGCCTTAATTAGATGGGCTAAAACTAACAAGCTACTCCATCAAGTGAAACGTTAAAGTTCAAAAACATACAATGCCGACCTTGAGCTACAAGTCTCAAGAACTTAAGACACCAGCTTGGTATCATCTGTGGTTACTACTGTAACTTCGTTTAAGCGTGTGACTAAAAGCTGCTCGACTCTTATCCCATCAACGTCTATGGCTTCAAATTTATAACCGTCGTGGACCACGTAATCTGTACGTTTTGGTAAGCGCTTCAACGTATAAATAAGGAATCCCGCGAGGGTTTCATACTGGTTATCGTTGGGAAATACGTCAACGTCTAGTAGCTTCATTAGGTCGACAATTGGCGTCACGCCATCGACTAACCAAGAATTTGCATCACGCTGGACGATTTGTTCCTCGCCATGAATTGTCACTAGGTCGCCCATAAAACTACTCATTAAGTCTTTTAACGTCACAAGACCTACTATCATAGCGTATTCGTTAACCACTATCGCAAAAGGCTGCATTGCCGTTTTAAACTCGTTAAGGGCTTCCGACAGCGTTAAGGTTTCTGGTAAGTAAAACAGTTCAGTTTGGATCATGCTGTCTTTCAAATGTGCGGATTCGCCTTTAAGCAATTGGCGTAATATTTGTTTTGACTCAACTGAGCCAACTACTCTGTCCAAATGCCCGTCACACACTAAGAAATTATTATGAGGGTGCTCTAGGATCTTCGCGCTAATGGTTTCGCTATCGTCTTTGATATCAAAATAGACAATGGCATCGCGTGTGGTCATCGCGGTAGGCAAGGTGCGGCCTTCTAGTTCAAACACATTGCCTAGCAGTTGATATTCCTGTTGTTGCAATGAACCGTGCTCGGCTCCCGCGTCCATCATGGCGACGATGTCTTCGGTCGTCACTACGTCTTCTCGTACCATTGGCATTTTAAAAATACGTAACACCAGATTAGTGATGCTATTAAAAAACATAACAAGCGGTGTTAATGCATAGGTGATGATATTCATCAGCCCGACGACTTTTGCAGCAACGGCTTCTGGCATGATCATAGCGATGCGTTTTGGCAATAAGTCGGCGAATAATATAAATAACGATGTGATGGCTAAGAAAGACAGCAAGAAGCTAATTTGCTCTGCCATAGGGCCAGAATACACAAGCGCGACTAACTTAGATGTATAAGGTGTTAGGGTTTGTTCGCCAATGATACCGCCTAATATAGCGATAGCATTAAGGGCTATTTGGATCATAGCGAAGAAGCTGCCTGGTTGCTCTTGCAAACGTAGTACGGCGGCGGCTTTGGTATCCCCTTCGTCGGCCATGACTCTTAACTTAATCTTCCGCGAAGCTGCGATGGAAATCTCCGACATAGCAAACAAGGCGCCAAATAATATCAAGATGCCAATGCCTAATAAGTCAATCATGTTTTACTCCAGTTCACGGGGTTGAGCGAGCGCTACCCATCGTCTTGCTTCACTAAAAAAGCGCGCAATTATTATTCAATATTAGCTAGACAGCAACAACTTTGTTATTAAGATTGTAAAATAAAATTATCACAATTAAATCAATAAGTTAGATTGCATTTCTTGAGGTTTTTGTAAGTTCATGTAATAACGAGGGCGTTTTTAGTGCTTTATGATGTTCACGCTAGCTCACTTTGAAGTAAAAATGGATTAACACAGAAATGGGTTAACCCATACACAGCTTGCTACTTATTATTTGAGCTAATTGTATGGCAAAGCGAACCGCTAGGTTCGCTTTTATCTTCTAAATAAAAAAACTATTCTCCAAACTTAACCCTAAACCCAGCATTAACCGTGAAGCCGTCGTTTCTTGACCAGATATCTGTGGTCCATCGACCACTTGCTGATTGTGTAGGTAGAACCAAAGAATAATCTCTCGTTTGTCTTACATTCAACAGGTTTTCAGCGTTAAGAAAGTAACTGATCTTGCCTATGGTAATTTGCCCTAACAAGCCTAAATGCCAATATGGTTTACTCTTACTTAAGTAAGGATTATTTTCTAACTGCTGAGTGCCCGTGTAATAAGCCTCAAATCCCACCATATGACTGCCATGCTCTTCCCACATAACAACCGCTCCAGCTGAATGTTTTGGCGTAAGCGCTAAAGGAGTATGGTTAAAGCCAGTTTCATCGGCTTTTGTGGCGTCTGTATATAAGTAACTACCGGTAAATTTAATGTCCTGCCAGCGATAGCGTAATAACAACTCAACGCCTCTTATTTGGCTTTCTCCTGCGGCATTCACAATACGAACTTGTTTATCTGATGTGGGGTCTAAACTGTCGATAACCTCAAGATCTGTGGCGTTTTCAACATCTGAGGCGAACAATGTCATGCTAGTTTCCATGCTACCTAGCACATAACTAATATCCATAGATGCGGTTGAAGCGGTTTCCGCGTCTATATTTTCTAGCGGTGCAAGGCGCGATAAACCAGCTTCATCTATATCTTCAATAAATGGGCTCGGAGCAAAAAAGCCTTGTCCGTAGGAACCTCGTACCGTCCAGTCACCGGGTTTATATAACATTGAGATACGTGGACTAACTTGAGTACCATATTCACTATGCCAATCTGCACGAGTGCTCAGTGATAATGAAACCTCATCGTTGGCATCAAAGTCTACTTGTGTAAACACACCAGGTACTTGATAAGAATAATCATGTATTGGAAAGGTTTCTGAGCTGTATTCTTCTGACTGAAAAGCGACACCAACTACCCATGCTGCTTTTTCTGTATAGCCTGACAGACTAGTTTCAATGAGTTGACTTTGATGGCTGTCATCTTCAAACACAGTGCCGTATTCATGTTCATGGTCTTGGTTCATTGCTGAGCCACGAACATTAACATTCATCATCTCACCTACTGGTTTATCATAAATAAAACCAATATCGGTTCTTAACGAGTCTTGTGTTTGCGCAAATGGATTACCGTCTGGCAGATTTGAATTTGCAACTGTGCCTCCCGTTCTTTGCTCCGTCATTGCCCCCAAAGTTAAATATAAGTTAGCCCCGGTATCATCTTGCCAATAAAAACGAGGACGAACACTGGCCCTTTTGTAACCGGCCATATCTATCCAGCCATCATTATCCAAGTCTTGTTGTTCTTGGTGATGAACGCCTGCAGTAACAGATGCACTCGTCGACTCTGAAATTGGCGATGAAAAATATGAGGTAATATCTTGGCCGTTTTTAGAAGTGACATTAACTAACACCTCACCTTCTGGCTCGTCATTAGGCGTTCTTGAGATTAAATTGATCACACCACCAAGAGCCGAACCTCCATACAGTGAAGACGCTGAGCCTTTAATGATTTCAACATTAGCAAGGTCCGTTGGTGGGATTTGTAACAAACCGATTGAAGCGGTTTGGCCACCATATAATGGCAGGCCATCACTTAACAACTGAGTGTAACGCCCAAACATGCCTTGTAATCTAATATTGGCACTGCCTAAAGCGGGCGATGTGGTTTGCACCCTAACACCACCCGTTTCAGCCACCAGCATAGAGATATTGCCGGGACGCATTAAGGCTTTTTCTTGAATTTCTTCACCATCAATCACTTCAGTACGTGTGGCTGATTCTGTAACTATACGACCTAAGCGTGATGCGTTAACTTGAATTTTCTCAATTGTGCTGTCGTTTTTTTCATGGTGAGCGTGTTCATGGTGATTTTTTTCATGGAGGGCATGTTCATGAGATTTTTTTTCATGAAGATCATGTTCATCCTGCGCTTTATTCTGGTGCTCATCTTTATCATTAGCTTGTGCTAATGCAGGAACTAACAGTGCGATCACTGCTAATTTTTTATAATTTGTTTGCATATTTTACCTCGGGCAATGTTTAGTATTAGCTCAATACAATAAGGCTGATACTTTGATTCTGTTGTTTTTGTTCAGATTGTGTTTGGTCAGATAAAATAAAGCACACGAATACGGTTATGCTGTGCAATATTTTATGAGGTAAAAATGGGAGGCCGATACCGCGAGGTGGCAATAGATTTAGGTTGAGCAAAAGATTGTAAATACGGTGATTCGCTCAATAACATAGATGTTGCTGGAATCAGTTCAACATTTAAAGACATTGCAGATGTACAGCCATTAGCAATACAAACACACGCACCATCACAACATTCATCGGTGCAGCAGTCGACTTGGCTTTTTACATGCTCCGAGCTTTCCACCTTAGTAGAGCTTAGAGTGTTATCTAGACTAGTTTTGAAATCATTATGAACAGAAGCGGTTACATTAGAGACGATTAAATTAGAGCTGCCTAGATTAGAAGAGCTTACCCCTCTACTTTCTTCACAAGAATTAAACATGTTATAGCCCACAGCCTGCCCGATAAAAGCAGTAAAAAGAACGGTTAAAACTAAGACTTGGGATAATTTAGGGAGCATGTTTATTCCGAATATTAATACGCACACTATGTTACTCGGTTAGCATGATAATGTGAATAATTACTGCGGAATTGATCAGTTAAGTTTGAGTAGGTTATCAACCTAGCCTTGGTTTTTGAGATTTAGTTACTGAAATTTAGTTACTTGGGTATTAGTGGTTTAGATTTGTCGGCTCAGGTATAGACTCTTGGGTTTTATAACCGTTAACCACTAATACTTTTATATAAATGACCATAGGTAGACTTGTGTTGGTTAAATAGAAATTCACGCAGTACCTCGCGCGATACCCCTTCTGCATTTATTTTAACGGCCATAACGCCATTTTCCGTACGTACCTCTTCATACACCATATCAAGCTGGGTGCCATTGGGTAAAATGAGCTGTCTTTTACGATCCCCTTCATGAGCTTTATTATGCTCAAATTCTTGTGGCGCTTTAATAGTCATGCCCGAACTAGATAATGACAAAACCTCTATGTCTTTTTGGGTAAGCTTATCAACTACCCGAACACCTTTTAGTTCCTCCAGTCGCCAACTTCGCTCTACACCACGTATATCAATAACTTCTGGCGTGCCTAATGTAGGTGATAATACACCGAGGGCATCTGTTTTTAACATTAACGGAAAGAAAAGGCGGTAATGACTAATTTCAGCCAACAAGGTTAACTTGGAATTACCAAGAATATGAGCCAACACTTGTGGTATTTCTGTTTCTACACTTAGTGAGTGGTCTGGTAATGAGCCATCAGAGTTGTCATTCCCTAAATGTTCACTTTCCGAACTCCCATTACCTAGAGAGAATGCATTGCTAAAATAAGCAAGCTCTTCATCTGTTAAAACCGACATAGCTATTTCCTTTTTGGTTATTATTCATAACCAACATCTCGCGTTAAATTGAAAATCTCCCGCTAAGCTGAAAAATAGTAGTCCATATAATAATTTTTAACATAAATCAGAGCGTTACAAAGATAGTACAGGAAAGCATTGTGAAATTTTATTGCAGGGTATTGCACGCATGTTTTTGAATATGGATATTATGTTCTTGGCATAAAAAAGGGCGTAATTATCGCCCTTTTGTTCTATCTCTTGTTTCTCTTTTTAAGGCATTAGCTTTCAACTAATGCCAGCCGAGTCCTTTATAAATAAAGGTTTATATCCACAGCATCTCTATCTTGATCATCATTCAAAAAGTCGTTCAAAATAGAAGTGTGTCCTTGTCCAGCTATCACTAATACTTTTTCGCCAGGCTGTGCTGCCTTTTGAACATTTGCGTACATTCTAAAGTTTCTGTGCCACCAGCTAGCTGAGGCGTCTGCACCTTCAAAACCAGAACCTGCGCCAACTTCATTAGTGGTTATGTACAATGATTTGTTTTTACGGTTCAATTTAGGGTCGTTGTACTTAACCAAAATTTGTTGCAAAGATAAGCTACTGTGCATTTTGTTAGACATGTCAGTAAACTCTTTAATTTGCATTTCAAAACGTTTTTGCACTGGCGCATTTTCTGGCATCACTTTCATCATACCTTCTGCTTGCCATTGTACTTCACGCTCATCAAAACAAGTAACCGACTTTGCATTTGCTTTTTTTGCGACTCTAAAACCAATTTGGTAGCTCTCATTTATCGGCAGTGTAAAGTTACCTTGTAAGTACTCTGCATATTCTTTATCTATTTTACCTTGTTCATTACGAGCGCATTCGAGCAAGACTTGTGTTGGCGTAAACTGTTCACCAATTTTAGTTGTGAGCCGTTCTAAGTAAGCTTGGCTTTCCTGCGTAGATACATCCATTTGTTTTGTTTTGATTGTATCTAAACCGGGATTAGAAAAATGAAACGAACCTAACATTGAAACTTGAGCTTTTGGAAGCTCGCTTTTCGAGTTATCAACTTGTGCATATAAATTAGAAGATGTTAGTAATAACGCAGATAGTAAGTAAATTGTGTTTTTCATGTTTTGTCCTTATGAGTGTATTTGCTACATTCTTATTTATTTTTATATTCTCTACTCCACTTAATTTGCAAAAACACAGCCAAAAACCTAAAGTATTGAATTAATTGACAAAGTTACAATTTCATCACTAAAAACGAGTTGCATTAATTTACAAAAAACTAACTTTTGGTTGATATAACCATATTTTAGTTTTACCAGATAACAACTTTCAGAATAAATGATAAACGTAATATTAAAATAACTAAAAAGCCGCAATACTCATGTATTGCGGCTTTAATATTTCAATGAGTTTGAATAGTGTAAAACTAACCTTAATTATAATCCGCTACATAATACAAATGCAGAGATCTCTTAAGGGTTAGTTATCAATAGTTGCAGTTACCCTTTAAAATATAATCGACAGCTACTTTTTGAGGAAAAAGTTTTGATAATAATATATACTTCAGCCATGTAAGATTTCTGTTTACTCTCGGAGTACGGATACATTTAGGTAATAATATATGCAGTTGCACTCTACTTTATACCAATGGTATTCAGTAATTTCTTCTTGTCACAAGGCTTTCCTCGATATTAAAATGACACAGCCATCTCCCAAGCGAGTAACTAACAAGTTTATGCAAATACTTATTTTTAGTATTTATACGCTTTTTTTTACAGCAGCTCATGCACAAGAAAATACTCTACAAGCCTCACAAGCTAGTATTAAAATAGCTGAGTTGTCTGAATCTGAACTGTTAAAACAAGCAAAATCACTTAAATATAGCGACATACCTCTAAGCATAGAATTGGCTAATAAAGCACTTAAGTTATCAAACGATAATAATAATCTTAATAAAAGTGCACAAGCTCATACTCTGTTAGGCAAATTAACTGAAAAAAACAATAATATTACTCAGTCAATTAAGCACTTTTACCAAGCATCGCTAATTTATAAACGTTTAGGTGATCAGCGTGAACAGATAAAATCTTCACTTTATTATGCCAATGTCTTTTTTACTGCAAAGCGCTATGACGAAGCTAATAAAATTATTGATGAGTTACTGCTAGTAGCACAGGAATATGGCGATGAATTATATATAGCAAAAACCTTAGTCATCAAAGGCAACGGTTATTACCAGCAAGAACATTATAACGATGCCATTGTGCAATTCAGTAATGCAATGACCTACCTTTCAGGTGAGAGTAAAGCAACAAAGAAACAGCTTGCCCAAACGTATAAAAAAATAGCTCAGTCATATAAACGCTTAAAAGATAAAAAACAAACCGTCTCTTTTTATAAAAAAACATTAGCGATATATACTGAATTGGACGATAAAAAATCCATAGCTAATAACTTACATAACCTTTCCACGGCTGAGCGTAATCAAGGGAATTATGTAATAGCACTTGATTACTCAATGCGCGCTTTAGAAATACACGAACAAATAGACGACCCTGAAGGACGTGCCAAAGCATTATTGGGCACCGGGATAATTTATCGCCATATAGGTCGGTACGAAAAATCACTTAACTATGTACACGAAGCTCACCTGTATTATAAAGCGGTGAATAACATCAGTGCTATGCTCAATACGTCTAATCAAATGGGCTTTGTTTATACACGTTTAAAAAAATTCCAACAGGCCAGATCATTTTACCAACTCACCATCGACTTACCTGAAGAAAAAGTAGAGCCTAAAGATCTTGCGACCGCATTAAGAGAAATGGCGGTTATTGACTTGAATTCTGGTAATTATGCATCGGCCATGATGATGGCAAAAAAATCTCATAATATATATAAAGAGTTAAATGAAAAATCAAAGTGTTCTATAACAGCACGGATCATTGGCAATATTTATTATGCTCAAGACAATGAGACGCAAGATCGCGCGACTCAAAATGGTCGTACACAAAAGGGCCTTACTCAACATAATCTTGATCAGAATAACCATGCCCGTGCTATAGCTTACTATGAGGAGTCTTTAGCGCTTGCTACCGAGATTGGCCATAAAACATATCAGGCAAAAGCGTTAACTTATCTAGGTCGCGCCTTTCTGACCGACAATATCGACAAAGCCGTAGAGTTATTAAAAAAATCGTTAAAATTATCCACTGAAATTGATTATAAATCACAGAAATTAGATGCCTATAATTTACTTCGCAAGGCAGAGAAAATACGAGGCAATGTTAGTGAATCACTACGTTATGCTGAAAAAGAGATCTCATTAACTAGAGTGATCCAAAGAGAACGAGAAAATGATGAGCTGATCCTAGCCAAGGCTAATTTACATTCTTACAAAATAGAAATGGAATTGGAATCATTAAAAGAAAAAGCCAAACTCGACCAACTTGAGCTGACCAAAAAGAACAGTGAAATTGCTATTGCAGAACAAGCCGGGTTAATTGCTGAATTAGAGCTTACCAAAAATCAATATGCCAGTATTGCATTGGCCTCATTGTTAGCGATATGTCTATCCGCCGTCGTATTTATTTATCGAAAATTTTCGAACTCCAAAAAACGCAATAAAGAACTTAACTATTTAGCTGCTCGCGACCCACTGACAAACTGTTACAACCGTAGGATCTTGTTTGATTTTATCAATCGTGACTTTGCAAATCCAGAAAGGCTCGGCGAGTATTGCATTATTCTGGTCGATATAGACCACTTTAAAGCCGTTAATGATACATACGGACATAGTATGGGAGACTCTGTACTTAGAGAAGTAGCAGCAATCCTACAAGCGAGTGTTCGTAAGAATGACATTGTAGCGCGCTTTGGTGGTGAAGAGTTTTGTATCGTTTTACCGAGTGCGTCGCAAGACCAGGCTATGCGTATTGCAGAGGCTATGCGTTTAGAAGTTGAAAATAGCCAATTTGACGACATTAAGACAACATGTAGCTTTGGTGTATCTTCTATTAAATTTAATGCTAAAGATCCGACAGAGTTAATAGACCAAGCTGATATAGCCCTATTTAAATCAAAATCTAGTGGCCGTAACTTAGTCACCTTGTGGGATAAAACACTCTAAGATAAAGTTTACGACTCACAATATTTATGTGAGTCGTAACACTCTGCACTCTTTCACTTTTAATAAAAAAGCTAGCTGCCAAGACCTAATGACGTTCCTCTGCCAGAATGACATTTTCCAAATAACTCACCTTGTATATAATTTGTTACCGAGTCATATTGGAGGTAAATCGTCATGCCGGACACTTTATCTTCGCGGTACGATTTAGCGTCGTTAAAAAGCCAAACCTCTTCCATTGCACTGTCATCACTTCTTACAATACGAGACTCAATAAACTTATCTTTCCCATAACCACAACGCTGTTTAATGTTGTTAAACGCCATTGTTTGATACCGCTCACTAATGCCACTTTCGCCAGCAACACCGGCCCACACTTCAATTAATTCTATCGCGCCTTTATCAGAGCTATCTTTTATTAAACGAACAGGCGATTTGCTTTTTATCAGTATTTCATTCCATTGCTCTTGGGTCATATTACTGACATTGGCACTGCTGCTATCGCTGCTAGTATTTGAATTTGTACTAGCGCAACCTGTAACCCAAAAAACACTTAAAATAATAATTGTTAATTTATTCATAACTAATCCTTTGCATAGAGTCTCTGCTATTTTTATATAGCCTTACTCATTATGCTTTTCTTCGACAACAGCCGATGGTATCTGATAAAAAATACAGTTTAACAGCTAAATACATGAAACATAGAATCAATGGCGCCTAAATCAATGGCACGTAAATCAATGACACAGAAAATTTCTCTAGCCCCTTATAATAAAGTAGGTCTCTTTTAGACGCTTAACAAAAACATAAATCTAGAGCGTGGTTTTTATTCTTTTTTAGTCATAAAAAAAGGGAGCTTATTCGCTCCCTCAAATTCACTTATAAATTAAAACTATTCGTTAAGCTTCTGGCTTATCACCCGCTAACTGATGTTCTATTTCGTTAGTTATTGCCATTGGCGAGCCTGTGTTTTTAGCAATCCAATAATATGCCATTGGAATAACGTACAAAGTTAATATGGTAGAAAATGCCACACCAAAGAAGATAACAACACCAATTACCGAACGACTCTCTGCGCCTGCACCAGACGCTATCATTAACGGAATAGCACTCATTACCGTTGAGAATGATGTCATGACGATAGGACGCAATCGTTGTTTTGATGCTTGTAACAAGGACGCTTTAAAGTCACCACCTTTATCTCGTAACTGATTAGTAAACTCTACAATCAAGATGCCGTTTTTAGCGGCTAGGCCAATCAACATCACCAGTCCAATTTGACTATAAATATTCAATGTCATGCCTGTTAACTTTAAGCCCATTAATGCGCCAAGTGCGGCTAACGGCACAGCCAACATAATAACTAAAGGATGCACAAAGCTTTCAAACTGCGCGGCTAATACTAAGTAAGTAACCACCATCGCCATTAACATAACAAAGCCAATTGAACCGCCCGACTCTTTGTATAATGCCGACTGCCCTTTGTAATCAACGTTAACGCTACCGGTAATATTGTCGGTAACCACCTGATTTAAAAAGTCTAATGCTTGTCCTAAGGTATAACCGTCGGCTAAGTTTGCATCAATCGTAATTGAGCGCATACGGTTATAACGATTCAAACGACTTGCCGTTGCTTGCTCGTTCACTTCAACCAAATTAGATAATGGGATTAATTGTTGAGTGGTAGCAGAGCGTACATATAATCCATCTAGATCCGAAGGACTATTAAACTCTTCATCGCGGCCTTCAAGTAATACATTATATTCTTCACCACGTTCAATATAAGTTGTGGCGCGGCGCTGACCTAACATCGCTTCTAATGTGCCACCAATATCGGCCACCGACACACCCAAGTCAGACGCACGTTCTGTATTAATCTCCACCAGCAATTGCGGTAAGGTTTCTTTAAAGTCACTGTCGAGTCTAAGTAATTTAGGATTCTTACGCGCCTCAGCCAAGATAATATCTCGCCAGCTCGCCAGTTCTTCATAAGTGTCGCCTTGAATAACAAACTGCACAGGATTGCCAACACCTCGGCCACCAATACCACCTCTCATTACTGCGAATGCGCGAATGTCGGTTAACTCTTGTAACTCTTTTGAGATCTCGTCCATCACTTGATTGGTGGATTTAGTTCTGGTTTCCCAGTCAGGCATACCGATAACTGCAACACCTGAGCTGCCACCAAACCCCGGCGTTCTAACCAGTACTCTGCTAAGATCACCACGTTCATAATAAGGTAACAAACGCTTTTCTACTTGTTCGGTATTGTTAACGCTATTTGTATAACTTGCTCCCTCAGCACCTTTAATAAGGACAAAGAAATTACCTCTGTCTTCTTTTGGGGCTAATTCTTGAGGAATGGTTTGAAACAAGCCAACCATAGTTGCTAAGGCCAATACCATAATAATAACTAAGCCAATTTTGTTATTAACTGCAGTTTTAAGTTGGTTTTCATAGCTATTTTCTAACTTGTTAAAGCTATTATCTAACCACTTACCAAATTTAGATTCGCGTTCCTGGTGTTTCAATATTTTTGAACACAACATAGGCGATAAGGTTAATGCCGTGATACTTGAGAAAACAACGGCTGTGGCGACGGTGACGGCAAATTCGACAAACAAGCGCCCTACATTGCCCTCAAGAAACACCAAAGGAATAAACACAGACACCAAGACAAGCGTGGTAGCGATAACGGCAAAACCAACTTCTCTAGCGCCGTTATAGGCCGCCATGAGTGATGATTCACCTTCTTCGATACGACGGTAAATATTTTCCAACACCACAATGGAGTCGTCGACTACCAAACCTATGGCCAATACTAACGCTAACAAGGTTAATAAATTGATAGAAAAGTCTAACATTAGCAATACACTGAACGTGGCAACTAAAGCCACAGGCACTGTGATAGCAGGAATGAATGTTGCTCTAACATTACCCAAAAATAGATATATAACGAATATAACCAAAGCAATGGCGATGGCTAACGTGCTATAAACTTCTTCAATTGATTTTGCGATAAACACAGAAGAGTCATAAGAGTCTGAAATCTCAGTTCCCTCTGGCAAGGTTTCTTGTAGTTTTGCTAATTCAGCTCTGGCACTACGCACAACGTCTAAAGTATTAGCTTTAGACTGTTTGATGATACCGAGGCCAACCATGTTTTTACCGTTACCACGGAATGAGTTTTCTTCATCTTCAGCAGCTAATTCAACTTCACTAACATCACCAAGGCGAATTAAGTAACCATCTTCACCTTTACCAACAACTAATGACTTATATTGCTCAGGGGTTTTATAGGCACGTTCTATACGTACATTAAAAATTCGTTCTGTTGACTTAACTTCACCAGCCGGAAGTTCTACGTTTTCTCTGCGTAACGTATTTTCAATATCGGCAACGGTAACGTTTCTTGCTGCCATTGCGTCTCGGTCTAACCAGACTTTCATTGAATAATCACGACCACCGCCCAAACGCACACGAGCAACCCCATCTACCACGGCAAAACGGTCAACAATATAACGTTTGGCATAGTCGGTTAATTCAAGGCTGTTCATGGTGGTTGAGTTCATAACAAACCAAGCGATAACGTCTTCATCATCACCGGCTTTAAATACTTCCGGTGGCAACGCTTGTTCTGGTAAGTTGTTTAACGCTCTTGATACACGCTCACGAACATCATTGGCAGCAGAGTCAATATCACGAGTAGTTTTAAACTCTACTGTAATTTGAGAGCGGCCATTGCTAGAGCTGGAATTAATATTTTTAATCCCTTCTATACCGGAAATTCGCCCTTCCAATAACTGAGTAATTTTACTTTCAACAATTTCAGCCGACGCGCCTGGGTAACTAGTGCTAACTGACACAATTGGTGGATCAATATCTGGGTATTGACGTAACGACAACATGAAAAAAGCAACAATACCAAAAGTAACAAGCAACATATTAACTACGGTTGCAAATACAGGACGTTTAACGGAGATATCAGATAACAACATAACTTACTCCTTGGCTGCAGCAGTATCAGCGGCCATCATTTCAGGTGTCGTTATCATTGAGCCTTCACGCACTTTAATGACACCTTGGCTCACGACTATGTCACCTTCAACCAAACCAGATACAATTTCTACAAGACCAGGCTTGCGTCGCCCTGTTACCACTTGCACACGGTGAACTTTGTTATCAATTACTTGGTAAACATAATGCTCTGCGTTAATTGGGATAATTGCCGTTTCTGGTACCGTTAACACTTCAACCGATTTAGTTTCAACAATCAATTGTAACAACATGCCAGCTCTTAACTTCAGCTGTTTGTTCGGGAAAATAGCACGGACTTTAAATGAACGAGTCGCTTTGTCTAACCGTGAGGCGATACTAGTAATTTTACCGTTAAACTCCAGAGGGTAAGCGATGTTTTTAGCCGATACAGATTGACCAAAACTAACACGGTTTAGAAATTTCTCTGGTAATTCAAACTCTACTTTGATTTGAGATAAATCATCTAACGTAGTGATTTCAGTGTTACTTGTTAGTAACTGACCTTGGCTTATTTGACGTAAACCTAATTTGCCAGCAAACGGCGCGTACACAAATTTTTCTGACAATCGGATTTTAGCTACTGACAATTGAGCTTGAGTTGTTTCCATTAAGCTCTTTTGGCTGTCTATCGCACTTTCTGCCGGAGCACTGGTTTTATTTATATCTAATAGGCGCTGTAGTTGTCTTTGTTGTTCTGCGAATTTTATCTCTAATTCTTTTACCTCGGCCTGCTCTTGTGCATGTTCAAGTGCAATGATCAATTGTCCTTTTTTAACATTATCACTGTCATCAAAATGAACGGACTTAACACGGTCAGTACTTTGGGCCGTTAAAAGAATAGATTCATTTGCTTGAGTTGTGCCTAAAGCGGTAATTTCATCTTTCAAAAACTGTTTTTTTACAGTTTGAGTTTCAACTAAAGTAGGTTTATTACTGCCTTTCTTCGCGGTTAAAGTATCTGCTGCAGGCCAAAAGACATACGTCAGCATACAAATTAATAATAATACAATCCAAGTAACTGGTTTTTTAAACATTTATTTATACCCATATTGGTTGAAAGAGTGAGTAGTATTAGAGCCTCACGTTATTGTCGGCGATAATATCAACATTAGCCTCGGCGTCACAGGCGATTAACCTTAGCAAATTGACGACTTAACGCTTATAAAAAGAATATATTTTTATTTATAACTAAAAATAAATTAATATTGTGGCTTAACACTAGTTCCTGATAGGGTTGAATGATATTCACATTCAAAAGTTGAAAGTTGAAACATGAACAATACAATTAATAACGTAGCAATCGTAGGTGGTACTCACGGTAATGAGTTGGCAGGTGTTTATCTTGTCAATTATTGGCGTAATACTGAACCTCAGTTTATTACTAGGGCGTCTTTTTCAACCGAAACGCTATTAGCCAATACCAAAGCTATTGGTCTTAATAAGCGTTATTTTGATAGTGACTTAAATAGACAATTCTCGGCTGAGTCTTTAGCCAATATGAATTTGAGTAATTACGAGCAATCACGAGCCAAAGTGATCAATCAACAATTAGGGCCTAAAGGCAATCCTAAATCTGATTTGATCATAGATTTACACAACACTACATCAAATATGGGCCCTTCATTACTTATTCCACAACAAGGTGAGTTTTACGACTTGTTGGCTATTTATGTTAGAGAAATGATGCCAGAAGCCGTTGTGTTGTTGGATGAAGATCATATCGCAAATCAAGATCATCATTTGCTATCTACCATAGCGAAACGTGGCGTTATCGTGGAAGTTGGTCCTGTGCCACAAGGTGTATTAAAACACGAAGTAAATGAACAAATGGCAAAAATGACAGGGATTATTTTAGACTTTGTTGAGTTATACAACTTAGATAATTTGCCGCAACTACCAAGTTCAACTGACGCTTTCCGTTATTTGGAGTCTTTAACTCTACCAGTTAACGATAAAAATGAACGTATGGGCATGGTACATAAAAATATAGAGGGCAATGACTTTCAACCAGTTAAATCTGGCGACCCTATATTTGCGTTGTTTGACGGCACTGAAATCAATTATCAAGGTGATAAAACGGTTTATCCTGCCTTTATAAATGAAGCCGCTTATTACGACAATAACTTAGCCATGAGCCTTTGTGAAAAAGTTGTTATTAACAACCCTCGTTAATACGGCTTAAATCAATAACGGTAATAAGTTCACAGCAGAACCAAGTATTTGGTTCTGCTGATTAACAATACGCTAACTTGATATATGTTCAGCCGTTTTTCACCGTCCTTTCTCCCACTACCTTTTCCTTTTCCTTTTCCTTTTCCTACGTCATTTTAATCACAATTAACTTTGTCTTTATCTAGCTCTAAACGTATTCGTCCCACATTAGAAATAACCAGTGCCTGTTTAACTTGCTCATTAATACATAAAGCGATTGTTGCTGTGGTTGTCATTGTTGTGTTGATTGGTGCAAATCTAACTTCATCTCTGTTGGCGTAAACCTTTACTGGTAAAGATACTTTGTAAGAACTTAAAATTTTATCTGTTGAGTCAACAAATCCATTATTATTTTGATCGGTAAAAGTAATAATTTCATCCTGCCAATTACCAGTGCAGTTTATTCTATCTTGAGTTGGGCAAGTCATTACATAGGTAAATTGACTCGCCGCAATTGATTTGGCTAATTGTAAATGCGAACTAAATTGGTTTACTTCACTGGTCAGTTTATTACGTTGAAAGAAGGCAGATAACGATGGACTCACAACCATAGACAAGGTTGCAATAAGTGCGACCACCAGCATCATTTCAATTAATGTGAATCCCTGTTGCTCATCATGTTTGGCTGGCGAATTAACCGCGTTTTTTACCCTCAGATTTTCTGCGTCAGCACTGACTACTTGAAGAATACTATTCACATCAACAATCCCAACAGAGTTCATCGCTGGCAAACTCACCATCTTTGTTTTTGTCATAGCCTCGCCTACCATCAAAGTAGTAAATTAAAGCGCCGTAACGGTTTTTATCTTTGTCGTTAATTGCAGTTGCCGTTATTTGATATTCAAGACCATTAACGCTAACAAATGAAATAACCAGACTAAAAATGGCATCTTGTTCTAGCTTATTTGCAGGCGAATACGCCTGAAATATCCAAGGGTTGCCTGTATTGGTAACTGAGTTTTCAGAGCCTGCGGCACCGAGGTAATTTCCATTAAACAACTTATACTGCTCTAACTTGCTCGCAAGCATGAGTAAGTCTGACTGTGCTTGGATTAATTTAGTTTTGTCTATGTGACGGACATAACTCTGTACGCCTAACGTTAACAAACTAAATAAAATCGACAAGACCACGAGTAACTCTATTAAACTAAATCCTTTTGGTTTCATGTTTATCCCCTGCTATTTTTCTATAAACTGAATATCTCTTTCGGTTGAAACAAGTGAAATTTGAAATTCATGGCCATCTGCATTGCCTATCACTGGCATACCTTCGCTGTCATCTGAGTCGTCATTTACGGTTACAGACTCTCTGGTGATTATTGAGGTTTCCGTCACAGCTAAATTTGAATGTAATAGCTCGACACATTGCTTGATAATTAAAGTCTCTAGTCGTTGATTAGGGTCTACCTCATCGAGCTCAACGGACAGTACAGCGAGGTGATTTACCGCAGTCGCTAACATTCTGGCTTGGTTAAGTTGAATGCCCTGTGATGGATAAAGTAACATCCAATTACTTTTCGCAGCTTCTCCACAATTGGGGAGCTCGCTGTGCGCTAACTTGCCATTAATTGCTAACACACTGCTAAGCTGTAAAATTGCAGATGAGTATTCTGACGTTGATAATTGATTGAAAATAAGCTGTTTATTATTTGTTAACCATAATCTAGCTTGTTGATATACCGCTTGGTTGTTAAGCATGACAGTTTGTGTGCTTGAAGACAAAATGGACGACACCGACAATAAAGTCATTATTAATAAAAAAATAAGCACCAGAACCAATACGACACCTTGCTGTGTTTTATAACTCCGCCTTAGATGACCTTTTCTGCCAACAAATTTCATAACGAGTTACTTGCCATTTGGTTATTATCTAAAGTGATGATTGTTGAAAACTGGCGAACTAAGATATTTTCTGGTGCTTCATAACTGTCATTTGACAACAGACGTACTTGCCTATGCTTTTGTAGTTTTGTTAAAACTGGACTGCCAATTAATACAGCAAGGTTAACGGCTACTATTTCAGTGCCAGCGGATAAATATGTAGAGAGTAGATTGGCGTTAACCCAAACAAAACGTTCATTGTTGCTACTATTTCCGTCATTAACTGCATGCACTTTTATCAGATACTGTATTTGTAAGTCGTACACATCCTCTAATATAGACACCGAATAATTATAGCTACCGTTGGACTTTAAACCTCGTAGATAACGGCCATCGAAACTTTTACAGCGTAATGTAGTTTCCTCTAAGTAATATTGATTAACCACATGGAATAGCTCCCCATCGTTAAAATCAAAATTAGATCCGGTACAGCTTTTGTCGGCACTTGTATTAATCGTGATTTGGTCGGGAGCGTCGCCCCCGTCTAGACTTGCTATTAAAGGGTATAAACTGAAAGTTAACTCTGTTGCTATTGGATAAGCCGTTATAAAGCTAGCTTCTTGGTTAATATCAACCTGTGTATTTAAATTGGCAGAATACACATTGCTATAACCCGCCAGTTGAATACTCGAATGTAATAACGGGATTATGTATTGGCCGTCATAGAAAACGTTTTCTAACGCTTTATTAGTTAAAAATAATTGATGATTAGCGTTATAAACACGCAGAACCAAAGACGAAATAACACTGCCAATGGTTAAGGCGATTAATAACTCCAACAAAGAAAATCCGCCATTAACTTTCATGGCGGCTATCTACTAAGATCAGTTGTTGCGAATAGCATTGGTAGAGCTGATTTGAGCCTAGTGTTGCCTGTTCACAGCTAGACTGACTGGGATAACTTGGCTTATTCTTAGTTTGGCTAGGCCAGAGTATATTGATATCCAACAACAGAATGTCATTGCCATCTATTCCACCAATACCATCCATATTTGAATAAATAATGACTTTTGCCTCATTTGATAACTTCGCTAACATGCAGCTAACTTCATAAGTATCGAACTGAACTAACTGTGTGCTATTACAAAAAGTTAACGAGCTTTGATCATTATCTCTGCAAGTTTGAATAACACTGGGGACTTGTTGGCAAAAACAAACATAGTTTGAATTGTCACAGCTAGAAAAAGAGGAAAAGTCGTACGAGTTGGAAGAAAAATAAGGTGTATTTACGCCAACGGATAAAGCGTTAAAAACACTCACTTTATTAACGGACACGCGACTTGCTAGGTTATTTGCTATCAGTGAGGCTTGAATGAAACTTTGATTGGTTTGATTAGCTTTAGTCGCTATAAGTTGTAGGCCAACAATGCCTAGCACACCAATAGAAAGAACGATTAAGGCAACCAGAACTTCTATTAAACTAGCGCCTTTTGAATACGTTATTGAATAGCCGCTTGGATAAGATCTTGAAAGGGCTTTTAAATGAGAGGCTGCAGTTAAGTCCGTTTTACTGTTTATCATGTCACTAAGCTTATTTAACAAAATACGTTAAATAAGCTTAGAACATAATTTTTATTCTGTTTCTTTTTTAGGTAATTATTTTAGAGGCATTTTTTTTTAGGTGCTTCTTGCAATTCCGCTGGAACGGCAAAAACAATATTTTCTTCTTTGCCTGGATTTTCTATTACAGTAGAAGCACCGAGTTCTTTTAATCTATCGATAACACCTTTTACCAAAACATCAGGCGCTGAAGCTCCAGCGGTAACACCAACATTCGGTTTTGATGCTAACCATGCAGTATCGATATTACTGGCATCATCAATTAAATAAGCTTTAGTGCCTACTTTTTCAGATAACTCACGTAATCGATTTGAATTAGAGCTATTGGCTGCGCCAACCACCAACATCAAGTCAACTTTATTGGCCAAATCTCGTACCGCATCTTGTCTGTTTTGCGTGGCATAACAGATGTCATCTTTACGAGGTCCTTTTATCTCAGGATATTTAGCTCTTAACGCGTCAATTACATCGGCCGTATCATCAACCGACAAAGTAGTCTGTGAGCAATAGTATAAAGCTGATGGATTTTTTACATTTAATGTTTTTACATCGTCCGGCGACTCAACTAAATAAATCCCACCTTCAGGGTTATTGTATTGCCCCATAGTCCCTTCAACTTCAGGATGACCTTGGTGACCAATCAATACACATTCAATGCCTTTCTTTGATGCTCTCGTTACTTCCATATGCACTTTAGTTACTAATGGACAGGTCGCATCAAATACTTTTAAACCACGGGAGTTAGCTTCTTTACGAACCGCTTGAGAAACACCATGAGCACTAAAAATAACAATACTGTCATCTGGCACTTCACTTAGTTCATCAACAAAAACCGCACCACGGTCTTTTAATCCATTGACCACAAACTTGTTATGCACTACTTCATGGCGGACATAAATTGGTGGTTGAAATATCTCTAAGGCACGCTCAACAATTGATATAGCACGGTCAACACCGGCACAAAAGCCTCTTGGATTGGCTAACAATATTTCCATGATATACCTCTAAACTGCTGCGTTCTTGACGTTGACGTCATTTGTTGCAGTGCTATTTACTTCAATAATTTCAACATCAAAGGTTAAAACTTGGCCGGCCAACGGATGATTAAAGTCAACCGTTACAGACTGCCCAACCACATCACGAATAACACCAGGCAACTCAGTACCATCAGGTTGAGTAAAGGCAACAATTGCGCCCTCTTCAGCAGGAACATCGGCACCAAATTTGTCTTTATCAACAAAATAAATATTGTCAGGATTTGGCTGACCAAATGCTTGTTCAGGCTCTAAGGTAAAAGATGCTTCTTTACCCGCTTCCAATCCCATTAAACAGGCTTCAAACCCTGGTGTTAAACTGCCATCACCAATGGTTAGCTTGGCTGGTTTGCCATTTACTTTTGTGCTGTCGGCTACTGACCCATCAGATAATTTGATAGAAAAATGAAAAACAACTTCGCTGCCGTTTTGAATACTCATATTTATTATTACTTAACCTGTTCTGATGAATCGTTTTCAGTTGAATTTTCTTTTTTATGCTCAAAAATAGCATCTAATATTAATAATGCGGCGCCTATGCTAATTGCCATATCGGCAACATTGAAAGCAGGAAAGTGCCAATTTTGATAATAGAAGTGCAGAAAATCAACTACGTAACCATAGTTCATTCTATCCATAACATTACCGAGTGCACCGCTTAATATCAGGGCATACGAGGATAGTAGCAAAGGCTTATTTGATGGCGTTTTATACATCCAATAAACCAATAACACACTGATCACAAGCGCAATACTAGTAAAGAAGTAATGTTGCCAGCCACCAGCATCACTTAAAAAACTAAACGCGGCACCATAATTACGAACATAAGTAAGGTCGAAAATTGGCAACACATTAACATCTTCATACAACACAAAGTTATTGAGGATCCAAAGTTTAGTAAATTGGTCTGCAATGATTAATAACAGGCTTAAAGCTAAAAACTTTAAACCTGTATTTTTAAATATAGCTAACATTAAGCGAACTTCCTTGACTCACCTTCACCATCGACATTGTCTACACAACGGCCACAAAGGTCGTCATGTTCAGCATTTTTACCAACATCGTCAGTGTAATGCCAACATCTTTCACACTTAGTACCTTCACTTGTTGTGATAGCAACATATACACCTTCTAACTCTGAGTTAGTTACTGTATCTGGTTTATTACTAAGTGAGTCAACTTTAGCGGCTGATGTGATCAATACAAAACGTAGCTCGTCTTCTAGCGACTCTAACTTTTGCTTAATCTCGTCATTTACATATAAAGTAACTTCCGCTTCTAACGATGCGCCAATCAACTTATCTTTTTTAGCTACTTCTAACGTGCGGTTTACTTCGTCTTTAATCGCTAAGATTGCAGACCAGTAATCATCGCCCATATCTACGTCTTTGGCATATTGTTCAATGTCTGAATACCAAACACCGGTGAATACGAATTCGCCACGTTTGCCAGCGGCAGTTTCAGCTGGAAGTGCTTGCCAGATCTCTTGTGCCGTAAATGATAATACTGGCGCCATCCAACATGTCATCGCTTCTGCTATATGATACAAGGCAGTTTGACATGAACGACGTGCTACAGAGTCAGCTTTAGCTGTGTATTGTCTGTCTTTGATAACGTCTAAATAGAAGCTACCTAAGTCAACTGAACAGAAGTTCATTAGTTTTTGCATAACAACGTGGAACTGATATTTGTCGTACGCTTCAATGATTTCAGTTTGTAAACGAGCTGCTTTGCCGACAATCCAACGATCAAGAGCAACCATTTCACTTTCAGCAACTGTGTCTGTGATTGGGTTAAAGCCGTTTAAGTTAGCCAATAAGAATCGTGACGTATTACGAATACGACGGTAAGTATCAGCAGAACGTTTGAATATTTCGTCAGCTACTGTCATTTCGCCAGTGTAGTCTGTAGAAGCTACCCATAAACGTAAAATGTCAGCGCCGTATTTGCCCGTTACATCTTTAGGAGAAACTACATTTCCTAATGACTTAGACATCTTGTGACCTTTTTGGTCAACGGTAAAACCATGTGTTAGTACTTGGTCGTACGGGGCTTTATCATTCATTGCCACTGATGTCATCAATGATGACATAAACCAACCACGGTGTTGATCTGAACCTTCTAAGTACAAGTTAGCTGACTTAGTAAATTCTTTACGAGCGTCAATTACAAAATGGTGTGTTACACCTGAGTCGAACCATACATCTAATGTGTCTTGTACTTTGCGGTAGTTATCAGAATCTGCACCAAGCAGCTCAGCTTGATCTAAATCCCACCAAGCTTGAATGCCTTTTTCTTCAACCGCTAACGCAACTTTCTCTAATAATTCTTGAGTATTAGGGTGAAGCTCGTCAGTTTCATTGTGGATAAACAATGCAATTGGAACACCCCAAGTACGTTGGCGTGAAATACACCAATCTGGACGGCTTTCAACCATGCCAGCTATACGGCTTTGGCCCCACTCTGGTAACCATTCAACTTGTTTGATTTTCTCTAATGATTTTGTACGCAAACCGGCTTTGTCCATGCTTATAAACCACTGCGGCGTAGCACGGAAAATGATTGGCGTTTTATGGCGCCAGCAATGCGGGTAACTATGGGTAATATCAACGTGTTTCATTAATGCGTTATGTTCTTGTAACACTTCAATGATATTTTGATTGGCTTTAAATACGTGTTGACCGGCAAAAAGGTTAGTACCTTCAACAAATACACCATTTGGTCCAACAGGGTTAGCAACTTCTAATCCGTATTTTAAACCAACCGTGAAATCTTCTTGACCGTGTCCTGGAGCGGTATGTACACAACCTGTACCTGCGTCAGTTGTTACATGCTCACCTAAAATAACGGGTACTGTAAAATCTTCATACGGATGTTTTACTTGAAGATTTTCAAATAACTCACCTTTGGCATAACCAAGTGCTTTGAATTCAGTGATACCGTAACGTACCATTACATCATCTAATAACGTAGCAGCAACGATTAATCTAAATGGTACGTCAGCTTCAATTTGTACTAATACATATTCAACATCTGCAGCAAGTGCAATTGCACGGTTAGCTGGCATAGTCCAAGGCGTTGTCGTCCAAATAACAAAGGATACGTCGCCTGCTCCTTGGTTACCGTCGATTAGCCCAAATTTGCTCGTTACATCTGCAGCGTCAACCGCGGTAAATTTAACGTCGATTGCTGGCGATACTTTATCTTGGTATTCAACTTCAGCTTCAGCAAGCGCTGAACCACAATCTGTACACCAATGAACAGGTTTTGAGCCTTTTTGTAAATGGTCGTTCTCGATGATTTTACCTAACGCACGGATGATGTTAGCTTCTGAGCTAAAATCCATTGTTTTGTATGGGTTTTCCCAATCACCTAATATTCCTAAACGAACAAAACCGTCTAATTGCCCAGTAATTTGACGTTCAGCGTATTCACGACATTTTTGTCTAAACTCGGCAGCGGTAACTTTCTTACCTGGCTTACCGACTTTTTTCTCAACCATTAATTCAATTGGTAATCCGTGACAATCCCAACCAGGCACGTACGGAGAATCAAAATCAGACAAGGTCTTAGACTTAATGATCACGTCTTTTAATATTTTATTTACCGAGTGACCTAAATGAATGTCACCGTTGGCATACGGAGGACCGTCGTGAAGAATAAAACTCTTTTTGCCTTTTTTAGCATCACGAATTTGTTTATATAATTCTTTTTGCTGCCATTCTTTGATCATGACAGGTTCACGTTGAGCTAAGTTACCACGCATTGGAAATGCAGTTTCTGGCAAGTTAAGAGTATGTTTATAATCACTCATATTTGACTGGGTCCGTAATTTTATAATTTAAGATTTAATACTTAAATAATTTATTTAAATAGTTCAGCTTTTGCAGTTTTTACATCTGCGTGGATCTGCTGGATTAATTCATCTACCGAGTTGAATTTCTTCTCATCTCGGATTTTAAACAAAGGTTCAATACTTAACCTTTGGCCATAAATACTTTCATTGAAGTCAAATAAATGCACTTCCAATACAGGTTTAACCCCGTTTAACGTAGGCTTATTGCCTATGTTAGCGACACCAAAGAAGCTTTGTTCTTGCCATTGTACTTGCACAGCAAATACACCTTTAATTGGCAGAACCTTTCTTTTTACCGCGATATTAGCGGTTGGAAAACCAAACTTACGACCATTTTTTTCACCATGGATCACTTTGCCATGGAACTTAAACGGTTCACCTAATAATGCGGTTGCCACTTCAAAGTTAGACTCATCTAAACTGTGCCTAACCTCTGTACTGCTCGCTCTTTTGTTGGAGTATTCAAACGTTTTACTGTCGTCTACATTAAAGTCGAATTTGGCAGAATATTGTTTTAACAACTCAAGGTTGCCAATACGTTTTTGACCAAATCGGAAATCGTCACCAACGATTAGATGTTTAACACCTAATTTATCAATCAATAAATTTTCAATAAACTGCTCTGCACTCATAGCCGCAAAAGCCGGATTGAAACGAATGCAAATAAGTCGGTCGACGCCCATCGCTTTTAACTTTTCGAATTTCTCACGAAAGGTTAATACTCGAGCCGCCGCTTTATCTTTTAAAAACACTTCTTGTGGTTGTGGCTCAAATAACATTACCACAGCTGGCACTTGATATTTTTGTGCAACTTGTTTTAATTTTTGTAGTACATACTGATGACCTATATGCACACCATCAAAGTTACCGATAGTTAACACACAGTTTTTATGTTTTTCAGTAATATTAACTAAACCGCGAACTAACTCCATCACCACTACTTTTAAAGATAAAAAAACGGTCAAATTATAACGGTAAACGAGGGGGAATTACTAGCACACAAGTATGCTTATTCTGTTGAATCAAAGGAATATAATCAATTTAAACATCCATTAGTTTAAATTGATTAATTTATCTGCAAATTAAAAGTTGGATTTTAGATCTCTGAGCCTAAAACCTAAACTAAACAGTAAGACGAAATAAGACAACATAGCCAAAAATATCAAACCAAATAGCTTAACAAGTAAATGTGAAAAGTTAGTCATTTCCATTGGCCAATTTACATGAGCCATCCAAACGATATAAGACATGAATGCGGTAGCCAACAATAATTTAACTATCCAAATCACCGATTGACGAGATATTTTGTAAACACCTTGTTGATGTAAACCTCTGTACAACAGAACCGCATTTAAGGTTCCAGACATAGCCGTTGCAATTGCTAAACCGACAAAACCAAAAAATGGCGCTAACATAAAGTTAAAAACGATATTAGCTAACATTGAAATAATACCAATTTTAACCGGCGTCTTAGTGTCCTGTCTGGCAAAATAACCCGGCGCCAATACTTTCACCGCCATGTAACTCATTAACCCTGAACAATAAGCCATAAGCGCCCATTGAACATGCATTGCATCATCAGGGGTAAACTTGCCATGTAAATACAGGACTTCAATAATCAATGGGCCTAAAAGCATAAGACCTGCCATAGCAGGAAAGGCTAGCATCAATACAAATCGCAATGCCCAGTCGATTGTGTGTTGAAATGCCATTGGATTGTCGTTTGAATGTAGTTTAGACAAACTAGGTAAAATAACCGTTGCAATACCGATACCAAATAACCCTAACGGAAATTCAATTAGTCTATCGGCGTAATACAGCCAACTGATTGAGCCTGTGACCAAAAACGAGGCAATGACAGTATCAACTAAAGCATTAAGTTGATGAACTGATACACCTAAGATTGCAGGTAACATCAGCAAACGAATTCGTTTTACATATTCGTCATTCCATCCCCACTTAGGTAAAACTAATAAACCGGCTTTTGCTAGAAAAGGAATTTGGAATAAGAACTGGATTAAACCACCAACAAATACGCCGGTAGCTAATGCATAGGCAGGCTCAGAAAAAGAATCGCGAAAGACAATAGCGCAGACAATAATCGCAATATTTAAAAATACGGGAGTAAATGCCGCTACGGCAAATTTATTGTAGGTATTTAATACCGCGCCAGATAAGGCAACAAAGGTAATAAAAAATAAATAAGGGAATGTTATTTTCAATAAAGATGCGGCCAATACAAACTTACCCGCATCTGGGCCACCTGACATCCAATCTAAAAACCAACCAGTACCAAACACCATAACGATGACTGGAGAGGCAATAACAGCCAGCAAAGTAACAAAGGTAACTATTACGCCCAAAGTCCCCGCAACCTTGGCGACTAACTCTCTGACTTCGTCGTCACCGTGTTTTTCTTTTACTTCGGTCAATACAGGCACAAAGGCTTGTGCAAACGCGCCTTCGGCAAATAAACGTCTTAAAAAGTTGGGAATACGATTAGCAAAGAAATAAACATCGGCATTTACACCGGCACCAACAAGGGTAGCTACAACTACATCGCGTACTAAACCTAAAACTCGAGAGATCAGCGTCATAAACGAAACAATTAAACCAGAACGCAACAGAGCCAAATGAATTACCTTTTTAAATGAGTTAGCTAAAACTGACAGGGGTTATTATATTAGAGTGCCAGATCTTAATCTTTTTTTATAGTTAAAGCATTTATCAGGACTATTAATTATATTATCTTGCATAGATTGCTTAAAGGGTTTGACAACAGCGTTGAATCAAGGCAAAATTCGCGGCCTTAAAAACACGTTATTTTGAATTATTATTTTAGGAGTCAGCCTTGGCTAACATAAAGTCTGCTAAGAAACGCGTTATAACTTCTGAACAGAGCCGTCGTCACAACGCAAGCCGTCGCTCTATGATGCGTACTTACATGAAGAAAGTAGTTGCAGCAATTGCTGCTGGTCAAAAAACTGAAGCACAAGAAGCATTCGTTGCTTTGGTTCCAGTTCTAGATCGTTATGCTACTAAAGGTCTTATTCACAAAAATAAAGCAGCTCGTCATAAGAGCCGTTTTAATGCACAAATCAAAGCTCTTTAATTTAAGAACTTTAGTTTAGGCTAGTGGTAAGATTTATTAAAAACCGAAATGGTTCGCTATTTCGGTTTTTTTGTATCTAAAATTCAGCAAATAGATATTTGAACTGCGCATTTATAACCTACTGTACTGATATTCGATTTATATTGTATTGCGTTAAGATGAATTGAATTTGATTGAGTCTGCGTGGGATTTATAAGTGAAATTAAAATGGAGTGCGGTAAGAGTTGAGCTAAGAGCAACTAAGCAAAGCCACAGATAACCAACAAAGTGCTTACAAAGATCAGCTTTATAAAAGCTAATCTATGTAAACAAGCCATCATTGATGAACAACAAATGTTAAATAACCGACGAGTGTTTAATAAACAACAAGGATATTTAATACCGCAGCAACCAACATCATTACAAATGTTAATAAACCACCAAGTAATCTAGGCATAGAAGTGCCTGCTGTTTTACCAAGCCCCATACTATGTAAAATGCGACCAATAAACAGCATAGAACCAAGCGCATGTAACACCCACATTTGAGTGCCATTTAGCTCAAGCAATAACAACATAAATAAAGCCATAGGCACATATTCGGCAAAGTTACCGTGTACACGGATAGCACGATGTAATTCGCGGTCTTCACCATGTCCAATCCCTATTTGAAACTTACGACGAAAGCGTATTACTCTAAATGATAGAGCCACATAAAATAGACCTAATATGCCAGCGTAAAACGCGGTAAATTCAACATTCATTCTTGTTACCTTTCTAATTATTAACCACTACAACAGTGGGTTTTGAAACAAAAAAGCCCACGTTAATGTGGGCTTTTCAAATGCATTAATTTATTAACCTAAGATAGTAGCTAATTTTGCACTAATATCTTCAACTGGCAGAGTGCCTTCAATCGTTGTAAAGCTTGTATTTCCAGCCTCTGCTTCAGCTTTATAATACGCCACTAAAGGTTGAGTTTGTTCGTGATAAACGCCTAAACGTTTACGTACTGTCTCTTCTTTATCATCATCACGGATCATTAAGTCTTCACCAGTTACATCGTCTTTACCTTCCACTTTTGGTGGGTTGTAAACAAGATGATATACACGGCCTGAACCAGGATGAACACGACGTCCAGACATACGACCTACAATAACTTCATCAGGAACATCAAATTCCAAACAATGATCAACGGTAATACCATTTTCTTTCATTGCATCTGCTTGAGGGATAGTACGAGGGAAACCGTCTAACAAGAAACCATTTTCACAATCGGCTTTAGTTATACGTTCTTTTACTAATCCAATAATGAGCTCGTCAGAAACTAGTTGACCAGCATCCATTACTTTTTTAGCTTCTATTCCTAAAGGGGTTCCCTCTTTAATAGCAGCACGTAACATGTCACCTGTTGATATTTGTGGGATCCCATATTTATTCATTAAGAATTGGGCTTGTGTCCCCTTACCTGCGCCCGGTGCGCCTAGTAAAATTATCCGCATGGATATGTCCTCAGATTGATAGTTTTTAGAAATCTTTATATTGTCGCGAATATTGTCATATTACAAAAGCGATGACAACTAGAGTTAGGTTGGAACCGACTAAAGTCTAATGATTTTCAAAAAATAAATGAAAAAAAAGGGAGCTATTTGCTCCCTTTTCTTAATTACGTTATCAGTTGTTTATTTAGTAAGCGATAACATTAAGTCATTCATGCGTTTTATAAACGAACCTGGATCTGTCATAGTTCCACGTTCTGCCAATGTTGCTTGGTCTAATAAAACTTCAACCCATTGTTTATATTGTTCTTCATCTTGCACTTGATCAATATGTTTCACTAGAGCGTGTTCCATATTTACTTCAAATACAGGTTTAACATCTGGAACTGGTTGTCCCATTTGCTTCATCATCTCAATCATTTGTGAACTCATGTCTGAGCTATCAGTCACAATACACGCTGGAGAATCAGTTAAACGGTGTGACACTTTTACGTCTTTTACGTCAGCTGAAAGAACTTCTTTCATTCTAGCGACTGAAGATTCAAATGTTTTGTCTGCATCTTCTTGTGCTTTCTTAGTTTCTTCGTCATCCAAGTCACCAAGGTCTAAGTCACCACGAGTAACCGATACTAACGATTTACCGTCAAAGTCATTCAGATGTGATAATAACCACTCATCGATACGGTCAAACATAAGTACAACTTCAATGCCTTTTTTGCGGAATATCTCAAGTGATGGATTATTCTTAGCCGCTTCATATGAGTCAGCAACAATATAATAAATCTTATCTTGGCCTTCTTTCATACGCTCAACGTAGTCAGCAAAACCAACTGATTGAGTTGCGTTATCTGTATGTGTTGAAGCAAAACGTAATAATTTAGCGATAGCTTCTTTATTTACCATATCTTCTGCTGGACCTTCTTTTAGCACTTGGCCAAATTCATCCCAGAATACTTGGTAATTTTCTTTATCGTTTTTACCCATACGGTCTAACATCTTCAATACGCGAGATGTACAACCTTTACGTAACGTTTGCGTTATCTTGTTGTCTTGTAAGATTTCACGAGATACGTTTAACGGTAAGTCGTTTGAGTCAACTAAACCTTTAACAAAGCGTAAATAGGTTGGCATAAATTGTTCAGCGTCATCCATGATGAATACACGTTGTACATATAATTTAAGACCACGTTGCTTATCACGGTTCCATAAGTCAAAAGGTGCTTTTTTAGGAATATATAACAATGATGTATATTCACTTTTGCCTTCAACCTTGTTGTGTGCCCAAGTCATTGGGTCGTCAAAGTCATGGCTGATGTGCTTATAGAATTCTTGGTAATCTTTGTCTTCTAGCTCAGACTTATCTAACGTCCAAAGTGCGTCAGCTTTATTGATAACTTCCCATTCACCTGGGATAGCAGCGATTTTTTCGCCGTCTTCGCCTTCACTTTCTGGAATTTCATTTTTCCACATTTCTACTGGTGTAGAGATATGGTCTGAGTATTTTTTGATTATTTCGCGAAGTTTCCAATCGTTGGCAAATTCTTTTTCTTCTTCTGATAAGAATAAAGTAATTTCAGTACCACGATTTTCTTTGGTAATAGTTTCTAGAGTGAAATCGCCTTCACCTTCACTTGTCCATTCAACACCCGCTGATGCATCAGCACCGGCTTTACGTGAACGTACAACGACTTTTTTAGCAACGATAAATGCTGAGTAAAAACCAACACCAAATTGACCAATTAGCTGTGAATCTTTAGCGTTGTCGCCAGATAGATTTTGGAAGAAGTCTGCAGTACCCGATTTAGCAATAGTACCTAAATGCTCAGCAGCTTCTTCTTGCGTCATACCAATACCATTATCATCAATTGTGATGGTATTTTTTTCTTCGTCAAAGCTAACGCGTACACGTAAGTTTCCGTCGCCTTCGTATAAATCATTATTAGACAAAGCTTCAAAACGTAATTTATCTGATGCATCCGCCGCGTTTGAAATAAGTTCGCGTAAGAAGATCTCTTTGTTTGAATACAAAGAGTGGATCATCAGTTGTAATAATTGTTTAACTTCGGTTTGAAAGCCGTGAGTTTGTTTACCTTGAGTAGCTGATTCAGCCATCTGTAAATCTCCTGTGTTTGATGTGTATTAAATTCAGTTAACAAATTGAGATAACTGTTAAAACGTTGGTAACTTAATAGGAGCGTATATTTGAAAATCAAGGGAGGGAGTAAAGATAAGGTGGTTATTTTTATAATATAACCACCTTATAACTTTAAATTTGGAACACGACTCAGTTAAAACTGTTTACGTCCCATTAATGCATGGGTAATTGTTGAACTATCAACCATTTCTAGTTCGCCGCCAACAGGAATTCCATGAGCTATTCGAGTAATAGAGATATTGTGGGATTTACAAATATCAGCAATGTAGTGTGATGTTGCTTCACCTTCTACACTCGGGTTTAATGCAAGAATAACTTCACTAACGTGACCATTTTCTAACATTTGTTCTAACTGAAATAAGCCAATCTCACTCGGTCCAACACCATCAATTGGTGATAAACAACCATGTAAAACAAAGTATCGACCACTAAACTGGGCACTTTGCTCTACGGCGGCTAAGTCAGATGCACTTTCGACAATACATAAAGTACCGTCGATGGCTCGTTTGGCATTTTGGCAAATACCGCACAATTCTAACTCAGTGTAGTTTCTACACTCAGAACATTGACCAATGTTATCCATAGCTTCATTTAATACTACCGATAGCTCTTTACCAGCTTGGCGTTTACGTTGTAATAAATGAAACGCCATACGCTGTGCCGTTTTTGGCCCAACGCCTGGTAAACATTGCAATTGCTCTATCAGGTTTTCTAATAATGATTGGCTCATATAATTAGCTGATTAGAACGGTAGTTTCATACCTGGAGGCATGCCCATGCCACCAGTTACTTTTGACATTTGTTCTTTGTTATTTTCTTCAACACGACGAACTGCATCGTTTATTGCCGCAGCAACTAAGTCTTCTAACATGTCTTTGTCGTCTTCCATTAAAGACTCGTCAATATCAACACGTTTAACGCTGTGACTGCCCAACATAGTTACTTTTACAAGACCAGCGCCAGATTCACCAACGACTTCCATTTTAGCTAAGTCTTCTTGAACTTTAGCCATTTTGTCTTGCATTGCTTGGGCTTGCTTCATGATGTTGCCCATTCCGCCTTTAAACATAATCTTTCCTCAATTTTTTTTAATACTAATAAGGTAACTGCCAATTTATATGGGCGGTTCGTTAAATTACAAGTTCAGCCATTATAATGGTTTAATTGAACCTGTGACTATTGTTCCATCAAATTCTTGTAACAGAGTTTGTACCATAGGATCGCTATTGATGCTTTCCTCGGCTCTTTGCTGACGATTCTGATTAATATCTTTTTGAATTTCAGCGGGAGCTGCTTCCACCGATGCCGATCTGTTTATAACAAATTCACATTGTGGTGCTAAGTTTAATACAACGTCGTTTAGTTCAGCTTCTGTTTTCTCATTCAACAAATGCATAAACTCTTGTTTAACGAGCATTTCGATACGGGTTTCAGTAACCTCTACACTGGCATTTAACGCTAACTGTCTTGCTCTACCAGCTAAATTAGAACGTTCTATTAATGATGCCCACGAATCGACTTCATGTGCATACCTGACTTCTTCATGCTCTAACGGCATAAGCTCGGCTTCAGGTTGTAGAATTACCTCTTCTACAATTTTTACTGGCTCAGTGACTACAGCTTGGTTACTTTCAACATCTTTGCTTTCTACTTTCAATTCGGCTGAAGCAACTTTAGATGGGCCTTGATTTAACTCGGTGTTTGACAAGCCATCAAAACCACGAGCGGCAAGAATAGCCATCACAGGATTATCTAATCCACCCGAGTCCATTACTGGTTCAAAACTTTGTGTTAAAGATGTAGTCGCTTCTTGTGTCTTTTGTTCTTCAGTAACCTGTGCAGGTTCAGCTTGGCTATCAATTTTGTCACTTTCAAAGGTTGTAGCTTCAAAGGTGTTAGCTTCAAAGGTGTTAGCTTCAAAGCCTGAGTTTTCAAACCCACTAGTGTCTACATTCTCGCCTGCAAAACCTTGGCTCTGTGCCATGTCCTGATAAAAATTTTGTTGTGCTAATAATTCGCTTTCGGTGATTTCATTGTTGCCAGTGACTTGAATTTCATCCTCCACTTTTGCAGCAGAATTCATGGCAGCCTGAGAAGAGTTGCCGTTATTAACCGCTTTGTGTTCGAAAGGACTATCTACTGGTAATTTTTCTGCTAACAAAGTATCTGCTACAAGCGCTTGAGTTAACGCTGGAGTAACTGGTGTAGTTTCCTGTATAGCAGGTTTATTTGCTAATACAGGCTCAACAAGAGTAATAGGTTGAGCTTTTAATTCAGTTGGTGATTCAGTTTCAACCTTACGTTCTAATACCTTTAGTGACGGATCAGAACCTGCTATTTCAACTCTTGGTATATTTATTTCAGAGTTTTTTTTTAAAGGTAACTCTGAAAAGTCAGTAACCGGTTTAAACGCTAGCATTCTTAAACATATCATTTCAAAACTAGCATAAGGGTCTGAACTTATTTTTAAGTCTCGTTTACCTTGTAGCAAGATTTGATAATAAACTTGTACTTCTTGTGGTGTTAATTTTGTCGCTACTGTCTTAATAAACTCACTAATATTGTAATTAAGTTGTGCAGCATTTGGCATAATTTGGGTTAATGCTATTTGGTGACAAACACTAAGTAAGTCATCTAATACTTTTTCGATGTCTGGATTTTGTTTGGTTAAACGAGAAAACTCACTCACTAAACCGTCTGCATCGTTATTTAATATTGCAGCCAATATGTTTTGGCTCCAACTAATATCAACGGTACCCATCATCTGCTGAACAACATCTAACGTAACGTTTTGTCCAGACTGAGCAATAGCTTGGTCTGTCAAACTTAAACCGTCACGCATACTGCCTTTGGCATACTTAGCTAAAAGCTCAAGTGCTTCCTGTTCAAATGGCAATTGTTCTGCTTGCATAATTCTTACAAGTTGGTCAGATATTTGTTTTATCGACAAAGCTTGTAAATTAAATTGTAAACAACGGGATAAAATAGTGACGGGGAGTTTTTGAGGATCAGTTGTCGCTAGTAAAAACTTAACATGCTCAGGTGGCTCTTCTAAGGTTTTTAACAAGGCGTTAAAACTATGCCTAGATAGCATGTGTACTTCATCTATCAGATAGACTTTATAACGGCCTCTAGTCGGCGCGTATTGAACATTATCAAGAATTTCTCTGGTATCGCCTACTTTAGTTCTAGAGGCGGCATCGATTTCGATTAAATCGACAAAACGACCCGCATCTACATCTAAACAAGTTCCGCACTGACCACAAGGTTCGGCAGAAATACCCGTTTCGCAATTTAAGCTTTTGGCAAAAATACGAGCAATTGTTGTTTTACCAACACCGCGGGTTCCCGTAAACAAATACGCATGATGCAGTCTTTGATTAGTTAAGCCATTAATTAACGCGGCTTTAACATGCTCTTGACCAACTAACTCAGCGAATTTTGCCGGACGCCATTTACGTGCGAGAACTTGATAACTCATTTAAATTAACCTTTTAAGCTATTCGCCATCAAACTCAGTTAATGAATAACTTTTGATATCCAATTTATTCAATCTTTGTTCACCACCTAGTGCAGGCAAGTTAACGACAAAACATGCGTCGTTTACTGTGGCGCCTAATTGGCGGATCAAAGATGTAGTCGCTTCAATCGTGCCACCAGTTGCTAATAAGTCATCAACCATAAGTACTTTGTCTTTAGCGGTTAATGCATCGGTATGGATCTGCATAGTGTCAGTTCCATATTCCAACTGGTAATCTTGAGATATTACGGCACGAGGTAACTTACCTGGTTTTCTAACCGGAATAAATGGAACGCCCATTTTTAATGCTAACGGCGCTCCAAAGATAAACCCTCTTGCTTCTGTCCCAACGATAGCTGTAATACCTTGATCTTTATATTTGGTTTCAAATAATTCGATAGTCTTGGCAAATGCTTTTGGGTCTTGCATTAATGAAGTTACATCACGAAACATAATGCCTGGTTTCGGATAATCTGGAATTGTTTTTATACTGTCTTTTATTAAATCTAACATGTTTTACCTAAATACTAATTTTCGGTTCTAGTATGACAGATTGGCTGCAAGGGAAAAACCTTTCTCATGATTTATTTAACAATTCCGAGGATCTAACTCCTACGATGTTTTTAGTGGTCCAGTAACTAAATTGAGTTCGATAAACTTAGGCAACGCATTGTCTAAAAAACCTAGCATTTGTAACTGGGTAAAGCTTTCGTTTAAGCCCATCAGTTCAGTAGCTAACTCGGCTTTATTAATGTCGTTATTTTGTTGTAGTAACTGCAACATAATAACCGTCAGCTGATCGACCAAAATAAACTTAACGTTAAAATCTGTATTTCTATATACCACTAACGCAGTTAATTCAGGAGCTATGGTTGTGAAGTTATCAACTGAGATGGTATGAACCGGATAGTTATACAATAAAGGGCTGCAGGTGTTAGATAGTGTTAATGGTGAATCATTGTCAATTGTATTAATATCTAACTCGAAATGACTCTGATCAAACTTTACCGCCAAATCTAGCTCTACCCATTCATAATGCGCAAGTTCAGCTAAAAATGGTAATGGCTCAAAATCAGTTTGATTCTCGATTACGTAAGATAAAAACTGTTGAGAAATTTCAATAAAATGAGGCGTTTCACAGCTAGACTCTACAAAGAACTTCCTGACAAGTTGTAACCATGGTTCTTCACCTAAAATACTTTTAACAACTGGAAATGCAGTACTACAGAACCCTTCAATATTATTAAAGAATAACTCTTGGTAAATTTTTACTCTGCGAGTCTCTATACCATCCAGCCCGCCTTCACCTGTACGGATACACTGAGTTAGTTCAAGTTGAGTTTGTTTGAGTGACTTAAGATGACTCATTAGTAAAGTCCTTTAGTAGAACGATTTCCTACACTAGCTTGTAGCTTTTTTATCATGTTAACTTCATCAAATAGCTCATCTAAAGCCGGAATATTAAAATCTCGTTCTAACAATGTAGGGAATACACCATGCTGTTCATAAGCGTGTTCCAGTAATTGCCAGACCGGTTGAATAACATCACTACCGTGAGTATCAATTTTTAAATCATCAGCTTCGTCGTAATGACCTGCAATATGGCCATACAAGATCCGTTCAGAAGGCAACCCATCAATAAATTTTTTGCCATCATATTTATGATTAATAGAATTAACATATACATTGTTAACGTCTAACAACAAATGGCAATCAGCCTCAGCTAATATTGCATTGGTAAATTCTAATTCTGTTAATTCACTAGATTGGCTTAAATAAGCTGAGACATTTTCAATCGCTATTTTCTGCTCTAAAATATCTTGTACTTGCCTTATACGTGCAGCCACATAGTGCACAGCTTCTTCCGTGAAAGGAATAGGCATTAGGTCATACATATGGCCGTCTGCAGAGCAATAACTTAAATGTTCGCTGTAGTGTTTGATTTTGTATTTTTTTAGGAACTGGCCGACTTCTTTTACGAAGTCTATATCTAAAGGATCTGGGCTACCTAAAGACAGTGATAAACCATGAGTAAGCATATTATGACTTGCTGCAACTTGCTCAAATAAGTGCTGATACTTACCACCAAGACGCATCCAATTCTCAGGTGCAACTTCTAAAAAGTCGACTTTATCTGCTGTTATCAAATCGAGATCTGACTCCATCTCACGACGAAAACCAAGTCCAGCGCCACTCACTAATGCATTGTTATTCATTATTGTTGTCATTCACTTTAAATAAAACTAACTGTGTTGAATTATAGTAATAAGAACAGACAATACGGTAAAAACTTTCGGAAGAATATATTAATAAAAGAATTTATAACTAAAAGATAGATGATTTTACATTACTCGCATCTGACAATCGGTAACTTTATAAGCTGTAAGCTGTAAGCTGTAAGCTGTAAGCTGTAAGCTGTAAGTTTTAAGTTTTAAGCGGTAAGAGTGTAATAAAAAGTGTGATGTGACCTCGTAAAAGTAGACACGGGGTTAATTTAATTCTTCATATTGCATGGGACTCATATACCCTAGAGTGCCATGCCTTCTTACTGAGTTGTAATATTTTTCAATATAAAAACGACTTTGTACAGTCATTTCATTTCGACTCAATTGAGTTAAGTTATGCATCCATTCTTTTTTATATTGGGCAAAGAAGCTTTCTGAGCATGCATTATCCCAACAATTTCCTTTTCTAGACATGCTAATTGTCACGCCTCTCTTATTCAGCCAGCGGATTGTATCTTTTGCCCTGTACTGACATCCTTGGTCTGAATGAAACAATAAATTATCGCCATCTGGCTTACGAGCTTCCCATGCTTTCTTTAACGTCTTAATAACTAAAGAGGCATTGTTTATTCTACTCGTTGCCCAACCTACCACTTTACGTGAGTACAAGTCGAGAATGACACACAAGTACTGCCAGCCTTCATTACAACGAACTTGAGTGATGTCTGAAGCCCACACCTTGTTTGCTTCTTTCACATCAAACTGGCGTTGTAGTATATGAGTCGTCGGAATAAATGTTGACTCTTTAGCTGCCTTATTCATTCTGTGTTTTCCCGCGACTGAGCGATAACCCATACACTGTAGCAAGCGTTGTACTTTGCCTTGACTGCAATCAAAACCATGAGATACAGCTGCATCCCATAGTTTTCTATAACCTGGAATGCAATGCTCTTTATCACTAACGCGCTTTAGAAAGTCCCTCAGTAATGTGTTTTTATCTGCATGTTTACTGGGTGTTTGTTGGCACCATTTATAATATCCAGCTCTGGAAACACCCAGCCATTTACACATTTTATTAACGGGCTGTTTTGTATTCGCGTGTTTATTTATATACGCGAACCT
>NZ_MSCH01000003.1:3547511-3553284 GCF_002954545.1 Psychrosphaera saromensis
TTAACGTCTTAATAACTAAAGAGGCATTGTTTATTCTACTCGTTGCCCAACCTACCACTTTACGTGAGTACAAGTCGAGAATGACACACAAGTACTGCCAGCCTTCATTACAACGAACTTGAGTGATGTCTGAAGCCCACACCTTGTTTGCTTCTTTCACATCAAACTGGCGTTGTAGTATATGAGTCGTCGGAATAAATGTTGACTCTTTAGCTGCCTTATTCATTCTGTGTTTTCCCGCGACTGAGCGATAACCCATACACTGTAGCAAGCGTTGTACTTTGCCTTGACTGCAATCAAAACCATGAGATACAGCTGCATCCCATAGTTTTCTATAACCTGGAATGCAATGCTCTTTATCACTAACGCGCTTTAGAAAGTCCCTCAGTAATGTGTTTTTATCTGCATGTTTACTGGGTGTTTGTTGGCACCATTTATAATATCCAGCTCTGGAAACACCCAGCCATTTACACATTTTATTAACGGGCTGTTTTGTATTCGCGTGTTTATTTATATACGCGAACCTTATTCTTTTAGCTTGTCGAAGTAGGCCTTCGCCTTTTTTAACACATCATTCTCCAATTGAGCCTCCTCAAGTTGCTTTTCGAGTTTACGTACTTGGCGCTCTAAATCAGTATAAGACTTATCTGGACCTGCATTCTTAATTGGCTTGTTTGTGTGTTTTTTAGAGGTCATTTGGTTTCTCCACCTTGATAGGGTTGCTGGATGTATTCCTAGCTTTAATGCCGTCATATTAACGGTATCTGGAGAGTCTAGCGATTGTTGAACGGCTTTTATTTTAAACTCTATGGAGTGCTTACGTCTGAATTCGATTTTCATGACACCTTATTCCTAAAAATAGGTGTCTACTTTTGTGGAGTCATATCAGTGTTTATTCATTGTTGACGGCTCAAGGTATAAGTTACTTTTGCTTTTTCTCTTCACTCGTAGCTCTGAACTAGAGGCTGATTTTGCTTATTTCTCTATTCCCCGAAACTCGTATCTCGCCACTCGCAGCTCTCAACTCGCTGCTGTTTTCTTAACTCCAAATAGCAAAAAACGTCAATCTTACGATCAACTAGTTTCTTGATGAGCCAGGATGTTCGAATGCCGTGAAGACATGGATGCCTAAGAACGACCAAATAGGAGTTTAGCGTTTTTGCTTTTCACTTGCTCATCCTCGAAACTAGTATCTCGCTACTCGCCACTCGCCACTCGCCACTCGAGGCTCGCAGCTCTCAACTCGCTGCTGTTTTCTTAACTCCAAATAGCAAAAAACCCGTCAATCTTACGATCAACGGGTTTCTCTAATAGGAGTCTGGCGGTGAGCTACTCTCGCATGGCGACTGCCACACTACCATCGCCGCAACTGCGTTTCACTTCTGAGTTCGAAATGGATTCAGGTGGGACCACAGCGCTATTGCCACCAGACAAAAGCGTTATTGCGTATTTAACAATGGAAAGCTTCTTAACCGAATATCAGTTAAGTAAAAAATAAAGTTTATTTGTATCAACGTTCAAGAACACTTAAGCGTTGTATGGTTAAGCCTCACGGGCAATTAGTATAAGTTAGCTTAATGCCTCACAGCACTTCCACACCTTACCTATCAACGTTGTAGTCTTCAACAACCCTTTAGGACAGTTAAACTGTCAGGGATGACTCATCTCGAGGCTCGCTTCCCGCTTAGATGCTTTCAGCGGTTATCGATTCCGAACGTAGCTACCGGGCAATGCCATTGGCATGACAACCCGAACACCAGCGGTTCGTCCACTCCGGTCCTCTCGTACTAGGAGCAGCCCCTCTCAATCATCCAACGCCCACGGCAGATAGGGACCGAACTGTCTCACGACGTTCTAAACCCAGCTCGCGTACCACTTTAAATGGCGAACAGCCATACCCTTGGGACCGACTTCAGCCCCAGGATGTGATGAGCCGACATCGAGGTGCCAAACACCGCCGTCGATATGAACTCTTGGGCGGTATCAGCCTGTTATCCCCGGAGTACCTTTTATCCGTTGAGCGATGGCCCTTCCATACAGAGCCACCGGATCACTATGACCTACTTTCGTACCTGCTCGACATGTCCGTCTCGCAGTTAAGCTTGCTTCTACCATTACACTAACCGTACGATGTCCGACCGTACTTAGCAAACCTTCGTGCTCCTCCGTTACTCTTTGGGAGGAGACCGCCCCAGTCAAACTACCCACCAGACACTGTCCACAATCCCGATAAGGGACCAATGTTAGAACATCAAATATACAAGGGTGGTATTTCAAGATTGGCTCCACAACAACTAGCGTCATTGCTTCAAAGCCTCCCACCTATCCTACACATGTAGATTCAATGTTCAGTGTCAAGCTGTAGTAAAGGTTCACGGGGTCTTTCCGTCTAGCCGCGGGTACACAGCATCTTCACTGCGATTTCAATTTCACTGAGTCTCGGGTGGAGACAGCGTGGCCATCATTACACCATTCGTGCAGGTCGGAACTTACCCGACAAGGAATTTCGCTACCTTAGGACCGTTATAGTTACGGCCGCCGTTTACCGGGGCTTCGATCATGAGCTTCTCCGAAGATAACCCAATCAATTAACCTTCCGGCACCGGGCAGGTGTCACACCGTATACGTCATCTTTCGATTTAGCACAGTGCTGTGTTTTTAATAAACAGTTGCAGCCACCAGGTCACTGCGACCAGCTTCAGCTTAGGGAGCAAGTCCCATCACCAATGCTGGCGTACCTTCTCCCGAAGTTACGGTACCATTTTGCCTAGTTCCTTCACCCGAGTTCTCTCAAGCGCCTTAGTATTCTCTACCTGACCACCTGTGTCGGTTTAGGGTACGGTTCTTAATCATCTGAAGCTTAGAGGCTTTTCCTGGAAGTATGGCATCAATGACTTCATCACCTTAGTGACTCGTCTCGTATCTCAGTGTTGAATGAAAGTCCGGATTTACCTAAACTAACCACCTACATACTTTCACACGGACAACCAACGCCGTGCTCACCTAGCCTTCTCCGTCCCCCCATCGCAATGATTAAAAGTACAGAAATATTAATCTGTTTCCCATCGACTACGCATCTCTGCCTCGCCTTAGGGGCCGACTTACCCTACCCTGATTAGCATGGGATAGGAACCCTTGGTCTTTCGGCGTGGGGGTTTTTCACCCCCATTATCGTTACTCATGTCAACATTCGCACTTCTGATATGTCCAGCAAACCTCTCGATTCACCTTCAGCCACTTACAGAACGCTCCCCTACCACCTTTACAATAAAGTAAAGATCCGCAGCTTCGGTGTTATGTTTAGCCCCGTTACATCTTCCGCGCAGGCCGACTCGACTAGTGAGCTATTACGCTTTCTTTAAAGGGTGGCTGCTTCTAAGCCAACCTCCTAGCTGTCTAAGCCTTCCCACATCGTTTCCCACTTAACATAAACTTTGGGACCTTAGCTGGCGGTCTGGGTTGTTTCCCTCTCCACGACGAACGTTAGCACCCGCCGTGTGTCTCCCGGATATTACTTTACGGTATTCGGAGTTTGCATGGGGTTGGTAAGCCGGGATGGCCCCCTAGCCCAAACAGTGCTCTACCCCCGTAAGTATTCGTCCGAGGCTCTACCTAAATAGATTTCGGGGAGAACCAGCTATCTCCCGGTTTGATTAGCCTTTCACTCCTAGCCACAGGTCATCCCCTAACTTTTCAACGTTAGTGGGTTCGGTCCTCCAGTTGATGTTACTCAACCTTCAACCTGCCCATGGCTAGATCACCGGGTTTCGGGTCTATACCTTGCAACTATTTCGCCCAGTTAAGACTCGGTTTCCCTACGGCTCCCCTATTCGGTTAACCTTGCTACAAAATATAAGTCGTTGACCCATTATACAAAAGGTACGCAGTCACAGAACAAGTCTGCTCCTACTGCTTGTACGTATACGGTTTCAGGTTCTATTTCACTCCCCTCACAGGGGTTCTTTTCGCCTTTCCCTCACGGTACTGGTTCACTATCGGTCAATTGGGAGTATTTAGCCTTAGAGGATGGTCCCCCTATCTTCAGTCAAAGTTTCTCGTGCTCCGACCTACTTAATGTGTCCAATATGCTGCTTCGTGTACGGGGCTATCACCCTTTATTGCGGAACTTTCCAGAACCTTCCACTACATCATACTGAATCGGCTGTTTCCCTTTCGCTCGCCGCTACTCAGGAAATCTCGGTTGATTTCTTTTCCTCCGGGTACTTAGATGTTTCAGTTCTCCGGGTTTGCTTCGCATAGCTATGTATTCACTATGCGATACTGCACAAAATGCAGTGGGTTTCCCCATTCAGAAATTCTGGTCTATAACGGTTTTTATCACCTTAACCAGACTTATCGCAGATTAACACGTCTTTCATCGCCTCCAATTGCCAAGGCATCCACCGTATACGCTTATTCACTTAACCATACAACCTTAAATGCTCTCGCACTAAGTCGTAGGTTATGCCATTTTGATTGCGTTCGCTAAAAACACAATCGACATAAATAACGCTTGAGTTTTCTCTTACAGTGATACAAATTACTTAATCCAATTCCTAAGAACTAAAATAAGATTTATACCTTTATTTTTTATTCAGCTTTCCAATTTGTTAAAGAGCAATTGAGTTTTAAAAAACTCAAATAAATAGACACTAAAGTTAACCACTTAATGTGTATTTATTTGAGCTTATGTTCATTTAAGAAGAAGTGGTGGAGCTATGCGGGATCGAACCGCAGACCTCTTCCGTGCAAGGGAAGCGCTCTCCCAGCTGAGCTATAGCCCCATCTATTTGATGGCTTGGGTTCAATATCCCCAAAGGCTTGGTAGGCCTGGGCAGACTTGAACTGCCGACCTCACCCTTATCAGGGGTGCGCTCTAACCAGCTGAGCTACAGGCCTTCAGGTTTTTCTTCTTGCTCACAATTCGTAATTAATTATCTGTGTGGACACGAGTAAATCTCATAACTTTATGTATAAGGAGGTGATCCAGCCCCAGGTTCCCCTAGGGCTACCTTGTTACGACTTCACCCCAGTCATGAACCACAAAGTGGTAAGCGTCCTCCCGAAGGTTAAACTACCTACTTCTTTTGCAGCCCACTCCCATGGTGTGACGGGCGGTGTGTACAAGGCCCGGGAACGTATTCACCGTGGCATTCTGATCCACGATTACTAGCGATTCCGACTTCATGGAGTCGAGTTGCAGACTCCAATCCGGACTACGACAAGCTTTATGGGATCCGCTTACTCTCGCGAGTTTGCAACCCTTTGTACTTGCCATTGTAGCACGTGTGTAGCCCATCTCGTAAGGGCCATGATGACTTGACGTCGTCCCCACCTTCCTCCGGTTTGTCACCGGCAGTCTCCTTAGAGTTCTCAGCATAACCTGCTAGCAACTAAGGATAAGGGTTGCGCTCGTTGCGGGACTTAACCCAACATTTCACAACACGAGCTGACGACAGCCATGCAGCACCTGTCTCAGAGTTCCCGAAGGCACTAATCTATCTCTAGAAAATTCTCTGGATGTCAAGAGATGGTAAGGTTCTTCGCGTTGCATCGAATTAAACCACATGCTCCACCGCTTGTGCGGGCCCCCGTCAATTCATTTGAGTTTTAACCTTGCGGCCGTACTCCCCAGGCGGTCTACTTATCGCGTTAGCTTCGCAAAACAGCGCTTAAGCGCCAAGCTGCTAGTAGACATCGTTTACGGCGTGGACTACCAGGGTATCTAATCCTGTTTGCTACCCACGCTTTCGTACATGAGCGTCAGTGTCGA
>NZ_MSCH01000003.1:3553820-3632126 GCF_002954545.1 Psychrosphaera saromensis
TTCCGACTTCATGGAGTCGAGTTGCAGACTCCAATCCGGACTACGACAAGCTTTATGGGATCCGCTTACTCTCGCGAGTTTGCAACCCTTTGTACTTGCCATTGTAGCACGTGTGTAGCCCATCTCGTAAGGGCCATGATGACTTGACGTCGTCCCCACCTTCCTCCGGTTTGTCACCGGCAGTCTCCTTAGAGTTCTCAGCATAACCTGCTAGCAACTAAGGATAAGGGTTGCGCTCGTTGCGGGACTTAACCCAACATTTCACAACACGAGCTGACGACAGCCATGCAGCACCTGTCTCAGAGTTCCCGAAGGCACTAATCTATCTCTAGAAAATTCTCTGGATGTCAAGAGATGGTAAGGTTCTTCGCGTTGCATCGAATTAAACCACATGCTCCACCGCTTGTGCGGGCCCCCGTCAATTCATTTGAGTTTTAACCTTGCGGCCGTACTCCCCAGGCGGTCTACTTATCGCGTTAGCTTCGCAAAACAGCGCTTAAGCGCCAAGCTGCTAGTAGACATCGTTTACGGCGTGGACTACCAGGGTATCTAATCCTGTTTGCTACCCACGCTTTCGTACATGAGCGTCAGTGTCGACCCAGGTGGCTGCCTTCGCCATTGGTATTCCTTCAGATCTCTACGCATTTCACCGCTACACCTGAAATTCTACCACCCTCTGTCGCACTCTAGTCATCCAGTTTCAAATGCAGTTCCCAGGTTGAGCCCGGGGCTTTCACATCTGACTTAAATGACCGCCTGCGTACGCTTTACGCCCAGTAATTCCGATTAACGCTCGGACCCTCCGTATTACCGCGGCTGCTGGCACGGAGTTAGCCGGTCCTTCTTCTGCGAGTAACGTCACACCTAGTAGGTATTAACCACTAAGCTTTCCTCCTCGCTGAAAGTGCTTTACAACCCGAAGGCCTTCTTCACACACGCGGCATGGCTGCATCAGGCTTGCGCCCATTGTGCAATATTCCCCACTGCTGCCTCCCGTAGGAGTCTGGACCGTGTCTCAGTTCCAGTGTGGCTGATCATCCTCTCAGACCAGCTAGGGATCGTTGACTTGGTGCGCCATTACCACACCAACTATCTAATCCCACTTGGGCTTCTCTAAAGGCGAGAGCCGAAGCCCCCTTTAAGCCGTAGCTATTATGCGGTATTAGCAGTCGTTTCCAACTGTTGTCCCCCACCTAAAGGCAAATTCCCAAGCATTACTCACCCGTCCGCCACTCGTCAGCAACTAGCAAGCTAGTTCTGTTACCGTTCGACTTGCATGTGTTAGGCCTGCCGCCAGCGTTCAATCTGAGCCATGATCAAACTCTTCACTTTAAAGTGTTTCATTTAATCCTACTCAATAAATACTGTTCAAATAAATAAATTTGTTTGCACAGACACTTAAAAAATAGTAAATCTTTTTGTTACTATCATTCACAAGTGCCCACACAGATAATTAATTACAAGTTGTTAAAGAACATTTCGAACCCCGAAGGTTCTGGTTAAGACTGACTCTCATTTGAGTCGCTCAAGGCTTGTCTCAACCGGGATGCGCATTTTACACTTCCCGTTATCGTTGTCAACGATTATTTGAAATCTTTTTTATTTAGTTTTTGCAAACTTCCTAATCAATTTCAATCTCAAACTGCTTACTTAACTTTGTCTTTCTGCCGTTTGATGTCTCCCTGACAACATGGGGCGCATTATAGGGAGTTTCGGATTCAGCGCAAGCCTTTATTTCAAATTAATTACAAAAAACGTTTAAGTGGTCAAATACCAATCAATGCGGGCGATAACTCGTCTAAAAACATCATTTAACCTTAATAATCCTTGGCTAATTAAAGACAAAATATGAAAAACAGTTAGTATGGATAAATAGATTTTTTAAAGAAAACGCTTATGAATACACAATTTCAGTTATCGAACTTAAGTGAAGAACACTTTACTGACGTAATTCAGTTAGGAAATTTAGTGCATGGTGATGGTTATTTATTTCCTGACACTATTACTGCTATACATAGTAAAGGAATAAAAGACGGATTGAATTCTAGCTTTGTTCTGTATAAAGGAGATTTACTGGTTGGCTTCCGTCTTACTTACGCCCCTAACAATTGGCAACTCGATAGATGGTGTACTCCCGGTCTTTGGCCAATAAAGCAAGAACACGTTGCTTACTTCAAATGTAATACCATTCATCCTGATTTTCAGGGTAAAGGTTTAGGTGGAACTTTATTATCTGAGTCAATTTCAGTTTTAAAGAAAATGGGGGCAAAAGCAGGCTTAAGCCATATTTGGATGCAAAGTCCCGGAAATGCGTCATTTAAGTATTTTACTAAAGCTGGCGGAGTGCTAATTAAGACACATCCTAGACGCTGGCATGAAGATGAAAGCTTACCTAATTATGTATGTATTCTTTGCGGCGAAGATTGTTATTGTGATGCATCTGAAATGCTACTTGAATTTGATAAAGAGTAATTAAGTTTATGTACGATCCTTTAGTTAACAACCAATTGAACAATAAACAAGGCTTCCCTGAGTCTTATTGGAGCTCTACTGCCTTCCCTATCAATTACGATATGTTGGATAAATCTATTAATGCAGATGTGGTCATTGTTGGAGCTGGGTATACTGGTTTAAGTTGTGCTATTCATTTAGCCCAACAAGGTGTTAAAAATATTGTGGTTGTTGAAGCTAACGAAATTGGTTGGGGTTGTAGTGGCCGTAATGCTGGTTTTGTTTTACCTGGTTCAGGTAGGCTAGGCTATACACAGCTAGTTAATCGTTTTGGTCTTAGCCAAACTAAGAATTTACACGACGATTTTATGTCGGCCATTGAGCTAGTTGATACATTAAGTAGTCAAAGTAATACCAGTATAGATAAAACAGAGCTGGGTTATCTAAAGCTTGCCCACAGTAAAAAGTGGTTTGAAAAACTAAAAGACTCTGCTGATTATCTCCATAATGAATTCGACTACGATGTGGAAGTCATTTCTAAAACCGACTTTTGTCAGCAATATGTCGATCATAAAAACGTATTTGGTGCGATTCGCTATACTAATGGCTTTGGCATAAATCCACTTAAGCTAGTAAATAGTTACGCTGAGTTAGCGAGTTCTTTAGGTGTTAAAATTTATAACCAAAGTCCGGTTACTAATATACTCAAAAGTGGTCAACAACATTTGATTACAACCGAATTAGGTTCTGTATTATCCGATAAGTTAGTGATCGCAACGAATGGATATACACCTAAAGCATTAAACACCCCGATAAAAAACAAAATATTGCCAGTATTAACCAATGTTATTGTTACCCGTCCTCTTACCGCTGATGAATTAAAACGTTCTAACTTTAAAACGCATCAAGTGATGATGGATACGCGGGAATTAAAATATTATTACCGTCTTTTACCAGACAATCGTATTTTGTTTGGTGGGCGAGGCGCGATATCTGGCAAAGATGCTAAAAATCCTATTTATGCGGCTCGTTTATTATCCGAGCTCAAATCTTCATTTCCTGAATTGTCGGCATTAACGATTGATTATAATTGGATTGGTTGGATTTCTGTTGCCTTTGATCAAATGCCACATATACATAAAACAGCAGATAATATTTTTTATTCCACAGGATATTGTGGTTCAGGTGTGTCTTTTAGCGCTTATGCCGGTAAGTTATTGGCCAACCTTATCCAAGAACAAAAGGTGGACTCGCCATTAATATCGGAATTGCCGTATTTACCCTTTGCTCAATTTAGAAGAACCGGACAACGATTCTTTTATCAGTATGGTCGAATGAAAGACTGGTTAAGTTAATTCGTGCAGTTTCAATCGACTCTTTATAAAAAAGCCTCAATATTTGAGGCTTTTTTAGTTTCTTGGATTTAGGTGTAATACATCCTATCTATCTTCAAGAGCTTAATATAATAAGGTATAAAGTTTACGGCGGTATTTTCCTGCTAACACATCACCATCTGGCAAGTTAGCAATAATGTCTAAATAGAATTTTTTTGCTTCAGCAAAATTCATATCTGATTTTAGTATTTCAAACAGTAATTCTAAAGCTTCCTCGTTCCTATTAACTTGGCTAAAAGCCACGGCCAATTGTTGCTTTAATAGTAGTGAATCAGGATCCGCATCTAACTCAGCTTGCAGTTTCAAAACCTCTGGTGACTCAGCCGCATTTGACGCCAAATCTAATTTTGCTACTAACTGCTGATAAATAGAATCTTGGTTTACCAGTAATACACTGTCTAATAGGGTTTTCGCATCTTCTAATTTACCTAACTCAATACTTGCATGAGCAAACGCAAACAAAAACTCCATACGTGCTTGTTCTACTTCAAATGCACGTTTAAACAATGGATATGCTTCTATCCAATTACCTTCTTGGGCAAAAGCCGAAGCGCTGGCATACCAAGCATCTTCTTCTTTTGGTAAGTGTTTATTTAATAGTTCTAAAATTTCAGCTTCAGATTGCACACCAGAGAAACCATCAATCGGTTGGCCATCTTTCATTATGGCAACCGTTGGTAAGCTTTTCACTCCAAACTGTGCAGCAATCTGCTGTTGCTCATCGCAGTTCACTCTAGCTAAGATCAGATTATTTGGAAATTGTGACGCTATAGAAAACAAACTTGGGCTAAGTTGTTTACATGCCTCACACCAATCAGCCCAAAACTGCACCATAACCAAAGTATCTTTAGACTGCTCCAACAACACTTGTTGAAAGTTTTCTAATGTTATATCAACTATATTACTCAATATTCTGCCCCTAGCGACTTTCTCTTTGACTTTGATATGTGGGAAAAATAACTAAATACAATGATAGTCATCATATTTATAACAGCTGGATTAATTAGGTAGTTATATGTTGAATTCAGCCACAATGATTTTTCCCACAAAATAAAAAACCGTCGTTTGACGGTTTTTTTTATTTATTAACTGAAGAGCTTATCTGTTTAAAGATACAGAACTTCAATTATTTCGTATTCAGCGACACCTGATGGTGTTTGAATCTTAGCAACATCATCAACACTTTTTCCTATTAGCCCACGAGCAATAGGAGAACCAACGTAGATTTTACCAAGTTTAATGTCAGCTTCATCTTGTCCAACTATGTGATATTTGGTTTCTTCTTCCGTATCACAATTTAATATTGTTACGGTTGTGCCAAAAATCACTTTACCAGTATTTGGTAATTTAGTGACGTCGATGATTTGAACGTTAGACAACTTAGCTTCAATTTCTTGAATTCTGCCTTCGCAGAAACCTTGCTGTTCACGTGCTGCATGATATTCAGCATTCTCTTTTAGGTCGCCATGTTCGCGAGCAGATGCAATATCTGCCACGATACGAGGACGACTAACCGTCTTTAATTCAATCAACTCTAGACGCAAAGCTTCTGCGCCATGAATTGTCATTGGTACTTGAGTACTCATTTACTGAATTCTCTTATGTAAGTTTTGTAATGATTCTACACTACCACGGTCATCTGCAGTATTAGCTAAACAAGTAGCAAAAGCCGCATTTAATGTTGTTGTGTAGTTCGACTTGTATCTTAATGCACCACGGCGTAATACTTTAGAATCTTCAATCGCTTGACGACCTTCAACAGTATTAACAATATAAGCATACTCACCATTTTTAATACGGTCTAGTATATGTGGACGGCCTTCAAATACTTTATTTACTTTACGGCATTCGATTCCAGCATCTTCCAATACTTTTTGACAGCCTCGAGTTGCATCTAGTACAAAACCAGATTCAATTAGCTTTTTAGCTAAATCAATAACGCGAACTTTGTCTGAATCTCGAACCGAAATTAATGCGCGACCACCACGAGCTATTTCAATACCTGCGCCAAGTTCGGCTTTGGCAAATGCTTCTTCAAACGTATCACCAACCCCCATAACTTCACCAGTTGAGCGCATTTCTGGGCCTAAAATTGGATCCACACCTAGGAATTTATTAAATGGCATAACCACTTCTTTCACTGAAAAATATGGTGGGATGATTTCTTTCAACACACCTTGTTCAGCTAAACTCTTACCAGCCATTACTCTAGCGGCTACTTTAGCTAACGGTACCGCGGTTGCTTTTGAAACAAAAGGAACCGTACGAGCTGCACGTGGGTTAACTTCAATCAAATACACTTTGCCGTCTTTAACTGCAAATTGAGTATTCATCAAACCAACAACACCTAACTCTAACGCCATGTCACGCACCTGTTGGCGCATAACATCTTGTACATCTTGAGGTAATGAATAAGCTGGTAATGAACATGCCGAGTCACCTGAGTGGACGCCCGCTTGTTCAATATGTTCCATAATACCGCCAATAACCACATCGGTACCGTCACAGATAACATCAACGTCAACTTCAATTGCGTTATCTAAGAAGTGATCGAGTAATACCGGAGAATCATTGGATACCGATACGGCATCCGTCATATAACGACGCAAGTCAGCTTCGTCATAAACAATTTCCATTGCTCTTCCGCCTAGTACGTAGGATGGACGAACAACTAATGGAAATCCGATTTCAGCACTTTTTAATATTGCTTGCTCAGTAGAAGTAACCGTTGCATTTTTTGGCTGTAATAAACCTAAACGCTCTACCATTTGTTGGAAACGTTCACGGTCTTCAGCACGGTCAATTGAATCTGGCGACGTACCAATAATTGGCACTCCGTTGGCTTCTAATGCACGAGCTAATTTAAGTGGTGTTTGACCGCCATATTGAACAATAACGCCTTTTGGATTTTCAATACGTACGATTTCTAATACGTCTTCAAGGGTAATTGACTCAAAATATAATCGGTCTGATGTATCGTAATCTGTTGAAACCGTTTCAGGGTTACAGTTAACCATAATGGTTTCATAACCATCTTCACGTAATGCAAGAGAGGCGTGTACACAACAGTAATCAAATTCAATACCTTGGCCGATACGGTTAGGACCGCCACCAAGAACCATGATCTTGTCATTACTTGTTGGGTTTGATTCACATTCTTCATCATAGGTTGAATACATGTAAGCTGTATCTGAACTAAATTCAGCAGCACAAGTATCAACACGTTTATATACTGGGTGAAGATTAAAAGAGTAACGTTTTTTACGTACTTCCGATTCATTCATCGCTAACAAGTCAGCAATACGAAGGTCGGCAAAACCTTTACGTTTAAGTGAACGTAAGAAAGCTTCATCTAAACCTGCAAAGCCACGTGTTACCACTTCACTTTCAGATTTAATAATGTCTTCAATTTGTACTAAGAACCAAGGGTCGACATTGGTTAACTTAAAGATAGCATCTAAGTCCATGCCACTACGGAATGCATCGGCGATATACCAAATACGGTCTGGGCCTGGTTCTTTAAGTTCATGGATGATTTTATCGTGAGCACCTTCAGCTGTGAAGTCGATAATCGGGTCAAAACCAGATACACCCACTTCCAATCCACGAAGAGCTTTTTGTAATGACTCTTGTTGGTTACGGCCAATAGCCATAACTTCACCAACAGATTTCATCTGTGTGGTTAAACGGTCGTTAGAACCGGCGAATTTCTCAAAGTTAAAACGAGGTAACTTAGTGACTACATAATCGATTGTTGGTTCGAAAGAAGCAGGAGTCGCACCACCGGTAATGTCGTTACTTAATTCATCAAGCGTATAACCAACCGCTAACTTAGCGGCAATTTTAGCAATTGGGAAACCCGTTGCTTTTGATGCAAGTGCAGAAGAACGAGACACACGAGGGTTCATCTCAATAATAACCATACGGCCATCTACTGGGTTAACACCAAACTGAACATTTGAACCACCCGTTTCTACGCCAATTTCACGTAAAACTGCAATCGATGCGTTACGCATGATTTGGTATTCTTTGTCCGTTAATGTTTGCGCAGGAGCAACTGTAATTGAGTCACCAGTGTGAACACCCATGGCATCAAAGTTTTCGATAGAACAAATGATGATGCAGTTGTCGTTTTTGTCACGAACCACTTCCATCTCATATTCTTTCCAACCAATCAAAGATTCGTCGATTAATAATTCACTGGTTGGCGATAAATCTAAGCCACGTGTACATATTTCGTCGAATTCTTCTTTGTTGTATGCAATACCGCCGCCGCTGCCACCCATAGTGAATGACGGACGAATAATACAAGGGAAACCAATACGCGTTAATACGTCGTGAGCTTCATCAATTGTGTTACACGTTTCAGCTCTTGGACATTCCAAGCCGATAGACTTCATTGCTTTGTCGAAACGACTTCTGTCTTCTGCTTTATCAATTGCATCAGCAGAGGCACCAATCATTTCAACGTTGTATTTTGCTAACACGCCTTGTTTTTCTAATTCAAGTGCGCAGTTTAATGCCGTTTGACCGCCCATTGTTGGTAGTACTGCGTCTGGGCGTTCTTTTTCAATTATTTTTTCAACAACTTCCCAATGAATTGGCTCGATGTACGTTGCATCAGCCATATCAGGGTCTGTCATTATTGTGGCAGGGTTAGAGTTAACTAGGATAACTCGGTAACCTTCTTCACGTAATGCTTTACAAGCTTGAGCGCCTGAATAGTCAAACTCACAGGCTTGACCGATAACTATTGGACCAGCACCTAATAACAGAATGCTTTTTATGTCGGAACGTTTTGGCATAGGAATTCTTCTCTTAAATCTGTATTAGTTATTATTTACGTTCAGTCATTAGTTCGATGAAATGATCGAACAAAGGTGCTGCGTCGTGTGGACCAGGGCTTGCTTCTGGATGCCCTTGGAAACTAAATGCTGGTTTATCTGTGCGATGAATTCCTTGCAACGTACCGTCAAACAAAGATTTATGTGTCGCAATTAAATTGTCAGGCAGAGTACTTTCTTGAGCTGCGAAACCATGATTTTGCGCTGTGATCATCACTTTTTTGGTTTCAAGATCTTGTACTGGGTGATTACCACCGTGATGACCAAATTTCATTTTCTCTGTTTTAGCACCACTTGCGATGGCAAGTAATTGATGACCTAAACAAATACCAAATACTGGAATGTTAGTTTCTAAAAGAGATTTGATTGCTTCAACTGCATAAGTACATGGCTCTGGATCGCCTGGACCATTTGATAAGAAAATACCGTCGGGATTAAGTGCTAGAACTTCTTCCGCTGAGGTTTGTGCAGGAACAACTGTTAAACGACAACCGCGGTCGACCAACATGCGTAAAATATTGCGTTTAACACCATAGTCATAAGCGACTACATGAAAACGTTCATCTGCTAATTCTGAGTAACCTTGACCAAGCTGCCAACTGCCCATATTCCATTCATACGGTTTATCACAGCTAACTACTTTTGCTAAGTCCATTCCTTTAATACCAGGGAATTTCTTAGCTGCCTCTAACGCTTTTGCTTCATCAACTTCACCTGCAATGATACAACCGTTCTGCGCGCCTTTATCTCGTAAAATACGAGTCAACTTGCGAGTATCAATATCAGCGATGCCAACTACATTGTGTTTTTTTAAGTAACTACTTAAGTCTTGTTCACTACGAAAGTTACTAGCAACTAAAGGTAAGTCACGAATTACTAAGCCTTTGGCCCAGATTTTATCGTTTTCTTCATCTTCAGAATTAGTACCGTAGTTACCAATATGTGGGTAAGTTAAAGTTATGATTTGTTCAGCATAAGATGGGTCGGTAATTATTTCCTGATAGCCTGTCATTGAAGTATTAAATACTACTTCGCCAACTGACATACCTTCAGCACCAATTGCGGTACCTCGGAATATAGTTCCATCTTCTAGAACCAATAGCGCGGGTTGAGTCAAGATAACCTCCTAGCAATGATATGCAGATTTTTACGTTTTTATCTGCAAATGGTTAATCTTAGCCACACAAACCTGTTTTTTTTCATCTGACAAATGAGCAACAGCATTTGTGTTAGGCAAATTTGGATTATTGTAGCTAAGACTGAATCATTAGGCTAGGAAAAATTACATAAATTATATAAATAGTCCGTTTAGACGATTATTTTATGGTAACCCGCTATTTTATAACTTAAGTTGCTTCAAATTAAGCACATCTTGCATATCAAACAAGCCTTTTTGTTTTCCATCCAACCAGTTCGCAGCCCTTACTGCACCTTTAGCAAAGGTCAATCGGCTTGATGCTTTATGTGTTATTTCCAGACGTTCACCTATATCTGCAAACAAAACCGTGTGGTCGCCAACTATGTCTCCGGCTCGGACAGTCGCAAAACCTATGGTTTCTCGGCTGCGTTCGCCGGTATCACCTTCTCGTCCGTATACTGCAACTTTGTCTAAGTCACGATCTAATGTATCTGCAATTACTTGCCCTAACGCCATTGCGGTACCGGATGGCGCATCTTTTTTATATCTATGATGACCTTCTATAATTTCAATATCGCAGTCATCACCTATGGTTTTTGATGTCACTTCCAGTAACTTGTACATCAAATTAACACCCGTAGAAAAGTTAGCAGCAAATACGATAGCGATATGCTTGGAAGCTTGTTTCATCTTCTCTATCAATGACTCTGGCAAACCAGTGACACCAATGACCATGTTTAATTTGTGCTTAACGCAGTAATCTATATTTTCACTTAATGCTTCAGGTAATGTGAAATCTATCCAAACATTACAAGCTTTAGCTAAAGAATCTAAGTCTGAGCTTGCGACAACGCCTTGTTCGCCTATTCCAGCGATTAAGCCTGCATCCATCCCATTAAACGGTGAAGAAGCTCTAACAGAGCAAGCGTTTAGGCTAGCTTGTTGGTCGGCAGTTACCGCTTCAATAAGGTTGCGGCCCATACGGCCATTTGCGCCAAAAATTCCTACGTTTGCCATTATTACTCTCGTATTTTTAATATTGTTATAGATATGATGCTAATTGCATGAATATTACCGCAATACAGATATAAAAAAACCCGCTATCTGCGGGTTTTTAATTTTAATTCTGAATATGCTATACGGTTTAAACTATGGTGCTTTTGAAACCATAACCATGGCAGGTCTTAATAAACGACCATTCAAAGTAAAACCTTTTTGCATAACCGCAATAACGGTATTTGGCTCAACGTCTGCACTTGGTTGCATTGACATTGCCTGATGGAATTCAGCGTTGAATTTTTCGCCTTCCGGATTCACTAATTCGACACCAAACTTAGCAACTGCATCAATAAATGATTTTTGCGTAAGTTCAATCCCTTCGATTAACGGCTTTAATGCTTCATTTTCTTTATCAGAGAATTCAACAGCACGTTCTAGGTTGTCGATGACAGGAAGTAATTCATTCGCAAATTTTTCTAACGCAAATTTACGAGCTTTTTCAACATCAATAGCAGCACGGCGACGAATATTATCGTTATCGGCGGCAGCTCTAATGACAGAGTCTTTTTGCTCGTCAATAGTTGCATTTGCTGTTGCTAATTCTGCTTCTAACTTTGCGATATGCGCAATAGCATCAATTTCTTCTGATTGAACATCAGCTTGTGGGCTAACTGTTTCAGCAGCTTGTTCATTTTCAAATTGTTCGTTGTTTTGATCAGACATGGGGTTATAGACTCCAAACCATTCTAACTATAATAAAAAAAGGTGTTGTCGCATATTATGGGGATTGAAACTCTCGATTCAAGGCTGACGATAGAATATTCGCAGTAACATCAACTGCAGATATTACCGATGCATAATCCATACGTATTGAACCGACCACAGAAATATAACCGACAACTCTATTATCTTTGATTAATGGCTTAACAACAACACTACAATTAGAAAAAAGCTCAACACCTATTTCATCTCCAATGAATACTGATACACCGTTATGGTCTCTACTTTTATTAAACATCTGATTTAGTGACGAAACATTTTCAAATGACTTAATTAATTTACGCAATGTGTCTGTATCGGTTGAGATTTCATTATTTAATAATCGAGTTTGCCCAGATAAATATACAAGGGGCTCGTGAGCCTCCACTATGTCACCAAACAAAGTTTGTTTCACCAGTTCAAACACTTCAGGGTCTGACTGCTTAATTAAATAAGGTAAACGTTCTGCACCTTCGCTCATGGTAAAGCCGGACAATGCAATATTAAGTAACTGTATGGTTTGTTGTAAAATTAATTCAGAAACAGGTTGAGCTAAATCAACAAGCCTATTTTGTACATGGTCATGTTCATCTATTAATACACACAATAAACGCCTATCTGCCAAACGTACTAACTCTAACTGACGGATAACGAGATCGTTACTTTGTGGCATCACAACTAAACCGGTTAACCGAGTCATGTCGGCGATTAGTTTACTGGCCTTAGCACAAATAACTTCTGGATTAGATGAATAACCTAAACTGGCCGACAGCTTTTGCATGGTGTTCGGTTTACATTGGTTATTTTCTAATAAGTGATCAACGTAATGTCTTAACCCTTCTTTTGAAGGAATTCTACCAGCACTGGTATGGGGAGAAAAAATTAACCCTTCTTTTTCTAATGCCACCATTTCATTTCTGATGGTTGCAGAGCTCGCCGAAATCTCATCTGATGCTGAGATAGCCTTAGAGGATGTTGGGCTGCCACACTTTAAATAGTTTCTAATAACTAGATTTAGTATGAGTTCGCAGCGCGTATTGATTACTTTTTTTTGATTCAATGTTTTACCAGTCTTCTAATTCAGTCGAAAAAACGCTATAACCCAACTAGATAATCAATTTCTAGCTTATAGATACATTAATTAGGGCGTTTAGGAAAAATACAATGGCTCAGCACTTCAAAACAATTGGATTAATTGGCAAAGCAAATCACGATGCCACGATGGAGACTGTTGTCGACCTATATAACTTTCTCATTAATAAGGGTTATCAGCCCATAATAGAAGAAAGTGTCGCAAGTTATATTGACGATAAAAACTGTCAGGTTGTGAATTTAGTGGAGCTAGGCAAAAAGTGTGACTTAGCTATTGTCGTCGGTGGTGACGGTAATATGCTAGGTGCTGCTAGAACTCTGAGTAAATACGATGTAGCAGTAATAGGGGTAAACAGAGGTAATCTAGGTTTTTTAACAGACTTAAATCCCGATGATTATGAAACGTCATTAACCCAAGTATTAGCGGGCGATTATAAAACTGAATTACGCTTCTTATTAGATGTGTCGGTTTATCGTGATGGCGAATTAAAAGCCAGTAACTGTGCAGTAAATGAAGTGGTACTGCATGCCGACAAAGTAGCCCATATGATTGAGTTTGAAGCCTTTATTGATGGCTCTTTTGTTTTTCATCAGCGCTCTGATGGGCTTATTGTATGTACACCGACAGGTTCAACGGCCTACTCATTATCTGGTGGCGGACCGATTGTTCATCCTAATTTGAACGCGGTTACCTTAGTACCTATGTTTCCGCATACCTTAACTAGCAGGCCATTAGTTGTTGATGCGGATAGTGAAATCAAAATTATTGTATCAAAAGCAAAAGATTCACTTTTACAAATCAGTTGCGACAGCCACATTATGTTAGCGGTTAGACCTGGTGATGAAATTGTCATTAATAAACATCAGCTCGGTTTACGATTAGTGCACCCAATGGCGCATGATTATTACAGCGTACTAAGAAAGAAATTACATTGGGGTAAACAGAACTACTAATTCAACCAGCATTTAAAATGAATTTTTTATAGACATGTCTAAATTTTTAAACTACTGTACATTACAACAGTTATTAATCTTTTGATGTGTTTATATGTTAATTTCTTTAGCTATTAAAAATTTTGCGATTGTGAGCCAATTAGAAGTCAATTGGCATCACCAAATGACGACGATTACCGGAGAAACCGGCGCTGGTAAATCCATTGCGATCGACGCTTTAGCTCAAGCGCTTGGTGAACGTAGTGAAGCGTCTATGGTTAGAGCAAATACAGACAAAGCAGAGGTGATTGCCTCTTTTGATGTATCTAAACTAACAACAGCTCAAAATTGGCTAAAAGAAAACGAACTATTTAATGATGACGATTGTATTTTACGTCGTGTGGTTACTAAAGAAGGTCGTTCTAAAGCTTATATTAATGGCATCCAAGTTCCTGCATCACAATTAAAAGCAATTGGCAGTTTACTCGTGAGTATTCATGGCCAACACGCACATCAATTATTAATAAAACCAGATCACCAACGTTTTATGTTAGACCAGTACGCTGGTAACTTAGAACTACTTAATAAGTTAAAACTGGTTTATTCAAATCTACAATCTACAACCTCGGAGTTTAAACAACTTACTGAAAAACAAGCCGAATTCAGCGCTCAAAAACAGCTACTACAATATCAAGTTGATGAGCTAAATAATGCTGAACTTACTGACGGCGAGTATCAGGAAATTGAAAACGAACATAAACGTTTACACCATGCTAACTCACTCCAAGGTGATACTCAGAATGCGCTGGATATTCTGCATGAAAACGACAACGGGAATGCATACTCTGCATTACAGTCTGCACTTTCCTTATTACAAAAGTCAGCTAACTTAGACTCAAGACTTAATCCGACTATAGAATTGTTAGATTCTGCCTTAATCCAATTAGATGAAGGAACCAGTGAACTACGTAATTATATTGATCAATTAGAGCTAAACCCACAGCGTTTAATTGAAGTTGAACAAAGATTAAACTTATATGTTGAGTTAAGTAGAAAACATCAAGTGTTCCCAGAGTTACTGATAGAAAAATTAACCTCATTAACTGATGAATTAAACAAGCTAGCTAATTCTGACACTCGTTTGTTAGAACTCGAGTTAGAAATTGAGCAAGCCAAGACTAGCTATAAAGAGTTAGCTCTTGCGTTAACAGAAAAACGTTGTCATTTTGCTCAGCAACTTAATAAAAAAATAACAGCTAGTATGAAACAACTAAATATGGCGGATGCCGTATTTAATATTGATATCAGTTCTGACCCAGAAACATACAGTCAGTTTGGCTCTGATAAGGTTGAATTTCTTGTAAGTGCAAACCCAGGGCAACCATTGCAACCGTTATTAAAAGTTGCTTCAGGTGGTGAATTAAGCCGTATGAGTTTAGCGATACAAGTGATCATTGCTCAGAAAGTAACAACCCCTACCCTATTATTTGATGAAGTCGACGTTGGTGTATCTGGACCTACAGCCTCTGCCGTTGGTAAGTTAATGAGAGAGTTGAGTAACAATACCCAAGTAATATGTGTAACTCATTTACCACAGGTAGCTTGTTATGGTCATCAGCAACAATTTGTAAACAAACAAACCTCTACAGGCACAACCCAAACAAGTATGGAGGCATTAGACCAATTAGGCAGAATTGATGAACTTGCGAGATTATTAGGTGGTGATACCATTTCCGCAACAACAAAAGCTAATGCTCAAGAATTATTATCAATTGCTCATGCACACTAGTTATACACACCAATTCCAATTAGCTATACAGGGAGTTGCCCTAATAATGAATATTGTAAATCCCTTACAGAAAATTAGAGATTTATTGGTTTTACCGTTATATTAATACTTGTGTATTTTTGAGTAAATTGGGAACGGTAATATTTTGCACAATAAGATCTTAGTTCAGACTACGCTATTAGTATTATTTGTTCTATCCAGCAAATTGGCTGCGGAGCAGTTGTCATTTAAAAAAGTTAGGACTGGAGATCAGACTAAGTTTAGCTATAAATGGAAAGATGCTGATTCTGAAATTTTAGAACTGGATTTCAAGCTAGCGACAAAAAATGTTAACGGTGACTTTCGACACTTTAAAGCATTAACGCCGTCTCGTTTGCAAATGTACTCTGTCAAAAAACTAAAACAAGCAATAGCAAAACTAGATCCAAGAAAAGGCAGTGTGAAAATAAAATCTCGTTACCAAAACGTTGATTTTGAATTTAGAAGTTCTGATAAAGCTTGGATGGAACAACAATCAGCTGCATTACATGAAGTATATAATTCATCTTTAAAAGAATTTTTACACAAAGAATACTATATTGAATTTCAACCAATAGGCTACCAACCTGACAAATCGCATCTAACCTATAAACCTGACCACGTAAGGTTTGCTACAGAGAGCCAAGAATCGTTTAGGCCGCTGATCAAAAGTCTCAGTCAAAAATTGCCAGAGGCAACGGCTAGAACCACTGCAATTTTTCTATTATCCTTCTTTCAGTCGATACCTTACAGTACCTTAGAGTCAAGAATAGAAACCAATGGTGCTGGATTTTCACCACCGATAAAAGTGTTAGCAAACAATAGAGGTGATTGTGATAGTAAAGTGACTTTAATGGCCAGCATAATTAAAGCTATGTATCCGAAGCTACAAATAATAATTGTATACGTCCCTGATCACGCTCTAATTGGACTGCACGTCTCCCACCTAAGTACTGACTATCGCTTAGACGTAGAAGGGTTACATTACTCTTTAGCTGAGCCTACAGGGCCTAGCTTAATTGAATTTGCAGAAATATCGGAACGTTCTAAAAGGTTTATCGACTCTGGAATATACCAGGTAGAATCTTTCTAATTGTTATGTTTTTAAAGCTTAATCTATTTACTTTTCCTAGAAAATCACTACAATGCGCGCTGATTAAAAAATGTTCTTTAGTAATTAGTTTATATGCTGAGTAAAATCCGATTTAATTATTGGACTTTACCCATGGCTTTTTGTCACGTATAAATTATTACGTTCTTTCTAAAAATAGGTGATTGAATTATGCAACCGATGTTAAACATCGCAGTTCGTGCTGCTCGTAATGCTGGAAAAATTATTGCTCGTGGATATGAGCAACTAGATTTAGTACAAGCTGAATTAAAAGGTACCAATGACTTTGTGACCAACATTGATAGAGAAGCAGAAGATTCAATCATCTCTACACTAAAAGCTTCATTCCCAGACCATTCATTTGTTGCCGAAGAAAGTGGCGTGACAGAAGGTGACTCCAAATACCAATGGATTATCGACCCTTTAGATGGCACAACAAACTTCATTAAAGGCATACCACACTTTGCAGTTTCAATTGCATTAAAAGTTGACGGTAAATTAGAACAAGCTGTAATTTTTGACCCAATTCGTGGTGAATTATTCACAGCATCTAAAGGTTCTGGTGCTCAACTTGACGGTAAACGTATACGCGTATCTAAAGCAAAAGACTTAGCAGGAACTTTACTTGCGACAGGTTTCCCTTTCAAACAGAAACATCAAATCGCTCCTTACTTAGCAATCTTCTCAGACTTGTTCTTACAAGTTGCTGATATGCGTCGAGCTGGTTCAGCTGCCTTAGACTTAGCCTATGTAGCAGCAGGCCGTATGGAAGGTTTCTGGGAGATGGGTCTTAAGCCCTGGGATACAGCTGCAGGCCAGTTAATTGCAAAAGAAGCCGGTGCCGTAGTATCTGATTTTGAAGGTGGTGATAACTACGATAAATCAGGTAATATCGTTGTAGCAACACCAAAAGTATTAGGCGGGATTTTAAAAGCAATTCGTCCACATTTAAATGATGGTTTACGTAGTAAGTAAGCTCATTATTAATAAAAAAAACCGACTTTATAAGTCGGTTTTTTGATGCCTAGAATTAAGTGAACACGTTCAAGTTATAATTGAAAAATAGAAATTATAATAGAAACATGTTTTGTTATAAGTTAATAATAACTTTAACTTATTATTAATTTATATCTAAGGCTAGATAGCTTGTATAAGCCCTATCTCTGATGTCTATAGAGCAAGCCTAAACATGTTTAAACTTTAGTAACTTTTCGCGCCATATCACTCTATGAATTCAAGACATAAAAAAACCAGCAAATGCTGGTTTTTTATAAGAGTCAAAGTATTAAAGCGCTAAACCTTTACGGCTTGCAGTTTCTTTAACATAACCTAACCAGCTTTTCGCTGTTTTAACTGAACTCTTATCTTTTGTAGCAGCATTAAATGCATCGTATGATGCTTGCCAATTTTCTAAGTAAAAGTGAGATTCACCTCTTAGAAGATTCAGCATACCTTTGTTTTTGTATCCAGCTTTATCAGCTTTCTCAAAAGCAGCTAATGCATCTTTATACTTCTCAAGTATCATAAGATTGTTACCTTGTTTCCGGAAAAGATCTCCATCATTAGATAACTTAGCAGCTTCACCGAAGTAAGCAGCTGCTTTCTTATATTCTTTAGCATTTTGAAAAGTACTAGCCATTATTGATAATGAGTTGTCATTTTTCTCAATCAAACCGCTCTTTATATACTTTTCTTGGATAATAGCCGCTTTATACGGAATCCCCTTAGTAGCATATAACTGAGCAAGACGCTTCATTTCTGAATCTTTTTTCAAATATCCATTTTTATGCGAAACATCAAAAGCAGACAAAGCTTTATCATAATCTTCTATTAGTGCATAGAAGTTACCTAACTGAACCCACCACTTTGGATCTTCTGGAAACGTTTTTACAAGTACTTCTGTAGCTTCTGTCGTTTCCTTATACATCTTTTGCTCATAATAAGCAGCCATCACTAGTATGTAAGGGTTTTGATTCAGTTTTTCTTGTAAAGCAATAGACTTCTTAGCAGGTGCAATGACTTTGTCATATTGCTGCATTTGATGATATGCATTAGCGATACCTAAATAAGCTTGAGCATCTTCATCTAAAGAAAATGTTATATACTCTTTATAATATTTAACAGTATCTTCATATTTCTCAGCTTGCATAGACAAAGCTGCCATATTTTTAAGTAACTCTGCATGATCTCTAAAAGCTAGTTCATTAGACTCTACTGCAGATTTCATTCTTGCAATAGCTTCTAATCCTTTACCTTCGATCCCAGCATACATAGAACCTATATAGCGATCTACATTAGCTTTATCAAAACTCCCTTTAGGGGATAACTCTAATAATATAGCTAACGCTTCCTCAACTTGTTCTTCCTGATAAAGTTCAAATGCTTTTTGCACTTTCTTACCAACACGTTGACCGAGGGCTTTACCTCCACGAGCTTTTTGGCGTTTTTTCAACTCTTCTTGCTTATCTGCAGGCACTTTTGCTTCTACGAAAGGGGCAAAAGTAACGCTTAGCGAAATAACAGCACAAAGGAATAAATTAAAAACATTTTTCATATCTATTAATTCCCTAGTTTAAAGTCTAATTGAACACTTAAACCTGTCTGGTGTTGTGGTTTACCATCAACCATTTTAGGCTTGTATTTCCACTTACGTAAAGCTTTACGGGCTTCACGGTCGAATACACGCTTAGGTTCAGCATTGATAACTTGTACGTTCTCAACACCGCCAATTTTGTTTATTTCAAAACTCAATTGAACCCAACCCTCAATACCATCACGAGCAGCTTTTGTTGGAAACTTAGGCTCAATACGAACGATAGGCGTTGCGTCACCATCACGTAATAAAGCACCAGGCCCACTTAACCCTATAGAACCACCAACATTTACCGACGGCATATTGAAGTTAAAACTACTGTCAGAAATTTGTTGTTCAGGCTCCGGCTGATCAGGCGGTGGTGGCTGTTTCGGCGGCGGCGGCGGCGGCGGCGGAACCAGTTTTCGTTGCTGAGTTTCACTATCTGGTGGAGTAGAATTAATTTCGACTACTATCTTTTCTTTTTCAACATCATCAGGGCTAGAGCCACTTGATATTAAAAAAGCCATAAAGACAAATAAACCGAAAGTGACTACTACACCAAGTATGATTGATGTAATAAATCTTTTCATTCTACTTTTTCTCCGCTGCGATTGAAATTTTATCTATTCCAGCCGCTTTGATAGCATCCATAACTTCAACAACAACACCATGTTTAGCGTCTTCGTCTGCTTGAATAATTACGATATCAGTTGGTTGCTCGGCAAGCATACTCTCTAAACGAGCCCCAACCCTTTCAATATCTACTGCAGATTTGTCCATCCAAACTTCGCCATTTGCTCTAATAGCAATAAAGATGTTGGCTGAAGGTTTTGAACTTGCTTGAGCTGCTTTAGGTTTTAATACGTCAATACCGGCTTCTTTTACGAAAGAGGTAGTAACGATGAAGAAGATAAGCATGATAAACACGATATCAAGCATCGGTGTCATATCAATTGCAGCGTCATCATCTTCACGGAAACGTTGTTTACGTGCCATAGTTCAATCTCCTAATGATGTGGCAAGCTATCTACTAGCTTTTCTTTTGCCACTTTAACTCTTGTTTCTAACCTTGTGCTGAAAAATATTCCAGACAAAGCCGCAACCATTCCTGCCATTGTAGGGATTGTTGCCATAGAAATACCAGCAGCCATCAAACGTGGGTTACCAGTACCTTGTGTTGCCATAGTATCGAATACAGCGATCATACCTGTAACCGTACCTAGTAATCCGATTAACGGACACATAGCAACAAGAGTTTTAATTATTAACATTCTTGCATTTAGTTTTTCGGACGCCTCAGAAACCCAAGCATCACGGATTCTATGTGCACTCCAAGATGTGGTATCTAATCGAGCTTCCCAATTTGAAATAATTGAGTCACGAAGTTTCGGATATTCCAAACTAAGGAAATACCAACGCTCGATCATTAATGCCCACATAATAAGAAGAGCAGCAGCTACGAAATATAATACGAAGCCGCCAGTCGCAATAAAATCCCTGACAGATTCCCATAGGCCTATCAGGTATAACATTACGCTTTCTCCTTCTCAGCATGTGCAGCGATGATACCAGCGCTTTGCTCGTCAAGAACATGAATAATGCTCTTAGCTCTTGCAGCAACAATACTATGCACAAAGATTAATGGTAGTGCAGCAATGATACCCATAGCTGTTGTTACCAATGCCATTGAGATTGAACCAGCCATTAATTTCGGGTCACCCGTACCAAACAATGTAATTTGTTGGAACGTTTCAATCATACCAATAACCGTACCTAATAGACCTAAAAGAGGTGCTACAGCAGCAAGGATCTTGATTGTATTGATACCGCGGTCAATACGTGGTGTTTCACGTAAAATGGCTTCATCTAATTTAAGTTCTAAGTTTTCTACATCAGTAGTCTTATTTTCTTGGTAGATTTTTAAGATACGACCTAATGCATTATCATCAGAAGGATTATCAGTATCTTTAAGCTGAGCTTTCATTTTCGTGCTTTCAGTTAACGTAGTGTATAAGCTGAATGCCGCAATGAATAAACCTAAGAAAAGAACAACAGTAATTACATAACCTGGAGTACCACCTTGATGATAACGGTCAGATAATGTAGCTCGTTGTGTATTAAGACGTAAGATACCACCACGTGAAGGGTCAACATAGAAAGGTACTAATTCGCCAGCACTTGCTTCTTGTAAAGCATTTGCAGAAGAAACATAGTAACCATCAGCAGCTTTACCTAGTGGTTGAATTTTTCCAACATCAGAGTTGTAAATCAAGTACTCATCTTCAGCGATTAAGTTGAACGAACCAACACGAGTAACTTTCTTAGTAACAGAACCACCAGCTAATTGAGCAACTTCAGCATCAAATACTACAACTTTGGCAGATTCAGTCATTTCAGTTTGCAGAGCAATCCAAAGGTCTTCTAATTCTTTAGTTGTTGGTAGTTTTTTAGCTTCAGCAAGTTCAGCTAATAAAGCAGAACGGTCGCCATATCCAGGTTGACCTGAGATATTAGAAGCGGTAATTGAACCAATAGTGTTACTTGCTGCACGGCGTACAACACCAAACATTTCACCTAAAGTGCCTTGGGCATTTTTAAGTTCAGTTGCTCGTTTTATTAACGTAAGGTCGTTTTGAGCATATTGCTTTTGTAAACGGTCTCCACGTGCTTTTTCGTCTTTAAGTTCTTTTTTAGCTTTATTTAATAAAGCTTGTTTGTCCGCTTTAGCAGCCAAAAACTCTTTTTCACGTTTTTTGTTTAATTGGCCTTCAGAGATACGGTCTTTTTTCACCTGATCTAAAAGCTTGTCTAGTTCACCTGCAGCACTAACATTAAAGCTAGTTGCTACTAAAGCTGCAGCTAAAACTAATGAATTTAATACTTGTTTCATGTTTTTACTCCGCTGCAAAAATTGGTAATTTAATTAATTCATATGGTGCTTGTTTGCGCGCCATGCGAATAGTTAAAGTAATATCACTAAGATATTCATCACCTAATTTTTCCCAAGCACGTGTAGTATTATTCCATACCCACGCATTCTTAAGATCTTTTGATTGAGCTACAAGCGCAATACGACCTACGTGAACAAAGTCAGCTGATACTTCTTTACCATCAAAAACTTCCGTTCCTTGCCAAGCAACAACTGCAGAACCGTAATCTTTTTCAATTTCATACGCTTCTAATACTTGACGGTATTTTTCAGAAGTACTTACTTTAGGGTTGATCATTAGAGCACGTAGTTTTTCAACACGGGCTAAACGTCTATCTAATTTAATAGGAATATCAGCATTAACAAACTGGTCTAACATATCGATCATGCTATACATAAGCGGAACAACATTTCGCTTAGTATTTTCAATCTCTGCTATTTGACCTTCAAGTGATGCAATTTCATCATTCTGAGCAGCAACTAGTTTAGCAACATGGTCGTTGTAAACTTTGTTAATTTCAGTTTCATCAACAACTGCACGATATTCGATAACGATATCTTGAGTTTGTTCTTGAATAGAATCGATTTTAACCTGCGATTGTGACGCGGCTTTATGAATTGTACGCTCTGCAGCGTGAATTTTTTCCAGTGGATCTGCCGCCAGTGCAGAACCAGTAAATGCAATCGCACTTACAAGAGCTGACGCTACTAGATTTAGTTTCATCTTAGACATAGTTCCCAACCAATGTGTGTATTTAATTTCTTATTTTTAGAGCAAATACTCTTTGCTCATTAAATTTATACATGAATAATCGCTACAGAGTCTCCCAAACATATTCAACAATGTCAATTTAATAGAGGACCAATATTTGCTCTTAGTATTCACTTGAACAAATTTACAACAATAAAACCTTAATCTCATAGTAAATGCGGCCAATAACCAAGGATTAGGGTCGACAATTTTAATAAAAGTTCATCATTTATTTTGAATTTACAATAAAGTCAGTTGTTGATTAAAAAGTTTTAATGTTTTTGGAGAATATATTGCCAAAATAGCTTCAGCAATTGGATAGATTTGCTTCTCTATATAGTGTTCATAGTCAGGTATAAGATTCGGCTCGTCAATCTTGGGTCCATTAATTCCAATAATGTATTCAATACTACTGCCTTTTCTATAAAGTTCGCGATTACCTTGCGAGTTGGCTAAACGCGCGGCTTTGATATGCGGAGGCGTTGTTTTTACATAACTGGCGATATGTTGCCTAATTCGTTTTCGGTAAATTAGTAAATGGTCAAATTCCCCTTTTTTCAACTTACTAATGATGGATGATATATATTCATCACAATCCAATTTAGCGAACACAAGTTGAAATAATTTCATCTGAAATGTTTTGGCTAACTCAGTCCAATCACTTCTTACTGTTTCCATTCCTTTGAAAATAAGCTCAGGTTCTGCATTTTTATGTTGTTTCATTCCAGCATAACGTTTCTTTGATCCGGATTCTGAGCCTCTAATTGTTGGCATAAAAAACGGAGAAAAATGAGTCTCAAACTCCAATTCCATTTTGTTATCTAAATTAAAGTCCTGCTGAATTTTTTGGTTAAACCAGTTGTTCAACTCTACTCCCAATTGCTCAGCATCTTCAGCCTTAAACTTTGAATCATCCAAACTGACAAAAACAGAGTCTGTATCTCCATAGATAACGCTTAAGCCTTTCTGTTCAAACCATAGTTTTGATTGGTTCAATACCCAATGTCCACGCATAGTAATTGAGCTTGCTAATTTAGTGTCATAAAAGCGACAACCTGAAGAACCTAATACACCATAAAAACTATTCATGATGATCTTAATCGCATTGGATAATACTTTGTTACTATCCGCTTTGGCTTGTTCTCTTGCTTGCCATAATTTATCCAATATAGAAGAGAGTATGGCTTTGTCACGGCTAAACTCTCCCCCTCTAAAACCAGGTATTCTGTGTTCAACGTCTAAAGACCTAGCCTCAAGCAAAGCAACGGGGTCGATATTAAATGTTCTCATAATACTTGGGTACAGGCTTTTAAAGTCAAACACCAAGACATCGTTATGGATGCCAGGTATCGAGTCCATCACAAAACCACCTGGACTATTTACATAATCTTGAGCAGACACTAAGTTTGGCGCTACCCAACCTTTCCTATGAGCATGAGGTAAATATAAATTGGTGAATGCTGCAACTGAACCTCCGACTCGGTCAAGTTCAACACCTGTAAGCTTGGTTCTAGTAATAACAAACTCGACTAATTTTTCTTTACTGAATATTTTGGAAACCAAAATACAATCTTGTAAGTTATATTTTATTAATGAGGTGGGATCGTTCTGGTATAAATGTTTTATCTCTGCGAGTTTATCCCCTGCACTTTCTTGAATTAACTTTTGCTCACCGAGTATTTGACTGGCTACATTGTTCAGTGAAAAGCTAGGAAATGAGTAAGTAGCATTTTTCATTACTTCAATGCCATCAAGTACAACTCTTCCTGCTATATATACTTTATCTGGATAACGTTGTTCGCCATCTCTATTACCATCTATAAATTCTAACTCAGAACCATCACGGCCAAGTTTTAACTTAATGCCATTGCGTTTAGCCGCATTGACTAATACTCGAACATCAAACTTTACAAAGTTCCAACCTATAATTAAATCTGGGTTTAACTCAGCGACGAGTTGATTAAACTTTAACAACAACTCCCATTCGCTATCGAGCCATATAGTGTAATCAGGTAAGCCGTCAGGTTTGATGACGGGTTCATCATCATTTTGCATTCCGTTGTACAGGACAAACTCGACGGAGTCACTTTCACTGCAATTAGCTTGAATCCCAGATGTTTGAATGTCAGGCTCTTGACTGTCAAGCTCTTCAATACCGGCACTTTGAGCACCAGAGATTTGAATAGCCTTATCATTGTGTATGTTGGTACCGTGCAAGCCGATTGAATAAAGGTAGCCTTGCTCGTCACATTCAATATCTATCGATAAGGTGGAGAAAGATGGATTGTAAAAGCCTTGTTTGATTTGAGCGTGATTGATCACGCTTACAGATTTTACGGAGTTAGATTGTGACTTTAATTGCTCTATTCCAGTAAAGCATAATTCGCCTTGGATAAACCTTTCCATTAAGTATCTATCTATTGGCTTTATATCTGCTTCTAACAACTCTATCCTGCGCTCTTCGGTTAACTTTCTTAACCTGTGGTAATCCTTTAAAGATTCACTATACAAACCGAATACAGCTTGACCGTCAAAAGAAGTTAATTCTAGATCTTTAAAGGCTATATTTAATTTAGCTTGCTGGCATAAAGCTAATATCTCAGTCTTGTCTGACTCAAAGGCAAAACAAACGGCTTTTTCATTTTCAATGATCAATTGATGAACTCCATCATCGGATTTCACCCATAATTCAAACACACAACGACCATTGCGGTCATATTGTTTACGAGTTAATAAAAAACCATTTTGTTTTTCTTGTGTCATCAAATTTTTAATTCATGTTAATAAAGCGATATCACCGCTATAATAGCCGCGAAGAATAGCTAATATCAATTGCATTAAACATAACTAAATTATCAATTAGCTAAATAAAATATCCTACGGAGTATTAGTTGGACTGGATAACTGAGTTTTCAGAGTTTATAAATTTATCACCTTCTATAATAGGGGTTCTAATCCTAGCTGCCTTTGCCGCAGGTTATATAGACGCAATTGCAGGCGGAGGCGGATTATTAACGGTCCCAGTGTTGTTATCATCCGGTTTACCACCTCATGTTGTATTAGGTACAAATAAATTAGCATCCACCTTTGGTTCTTTCATGGCCAGTTACACGTTTTATAAACGCCAATTATTTTCTCCAGCATTTTGGAAGTTAAGTGTTATATCAACAGCGGTAGGTGCAACCCTGGGCACAGTAATCGTTAGCTATATTGATGCAGAGAACCTTAACAAAATCTTGCCTATATTTGTCGGATTCAGTGCTCTTTATGCATTATTCAACCGAATGAAAGCGGAAGACTCAAATCAACTCCCAGAAGTTAACTCTACATTAAAAAACAAACAGGTTGGCCAAGGTTTGATCTTAGGGTTTTATGATGGATTTGCAGGCCCTGGCACTGGTGCTTTTTGGACTGTCAGTAACTTATTCTTATACCGACTGAATATTTTATTAGCTTCTGGAGTTGCCAGAAGTATGAACTTCATTAGTAACATATTCTCTTTAGCTGCTTTTATATATCTAGGTTATGTTAATTTTGCAGTTGGCTTATTAATGGGTGTATTTTTGATGTTAGGTTCGTACAGTGGTGCGCATTCAGCGATTAAATACGGTAATAAGTTTATTCGCCCGGTATTTACTGTGGTGGTTTCTTGTATGGCTTTAAAACTTGCCTTTGACGCTTGGGCTTTATAAATTGAATACACTTATTACTCAGCTGACCTTACAGTCAGAAAAACTGAAAGAACAAATCAAGGGCTTAAAGCTCAATTCACAACAATGGTTTGCCAATAGCGATATATTTCGCTCCTCAGGCTTTGCCACTCGTAGTGAAGATATTAGTGATTATTTACTAGAGTTAACGGCGACCATTAACAAACTTGCCAAAGTCACCGACGAACAACATATCGCTTATTTGTCTGAACGAATAACCCAACAGTTTTCGTGCCTCAAAGGCTTGGTTAAGTCCAACGAGATCAATTTAAAAAACAGTCAATATAGTAGAGATAGAATTCGTAACTTAAGTAAAGTTAAGAAATTTACAGTTAAAGCCTCGCAGTCGAGCCAGGAGTTATATGCCGAGCTGTCAAAACTACAAGAGTTTGAGCGTCGCTTACTCGACAAGGTTAGTGAGTCTCAACAACAACTTTCTATGTATAAAGGCAACGCTAATAGAATGGCCTTGCAACAAGACGTGTTAACCAATCAACAAAGACTCGGGCGTTGTCGCCAAGCATTAAGTAAAATAGAAGAGTCTATTCAGAAGCTAGACAATAATAACTAACCTTATGACTACCCTATCTTTACCTTTGGTATTTCACCCTATTTATAGTCAGTTAACACTTCCCAAAAATCACAGATTTCCGATTGAAAAGTATTTAACGTTAAAAGATGCGGCCATAAAAAAGCATGGAAGCAAAGTCAATGTTAACTTAGTAAGTCATCCAATTAGCACCGAGCAACTTAAACAAATTCATCAAACAGATTACATACATAATTTTCTGACTAATAAGCTCACCGACAAAGAAATGAAACGTATTGGTTTTCCCTGGTCGGAGCAATTTGTAAGTCGTACTTTAACCGCTGTTGGCGGAACCTTACAAACCGCAAGACTTGCGGTTGAACATAGCGTAGCGATAAACCTTACAGGTGGATACCACCACGCTCATCCGGATTTTGGCTCTGGCTTTTGTGTATTTAACGACTTGTCCATTGCCGCACAAACGCTTCTTGATGAAGGTAAAGTTAATCGGGTACTTATTTTCGACTGTGACGTACATCAGGGTGATGGAACCGCCACTTGTGTTGCGGATAATCCTGACATTTTTAGTTTGTCTATTCATTGTGAAAAGAACTTCCCAACGAGAAAACAGCAAAGTGACTGGGACATAGGGTTAGATAAACATCTAGAAGATGATCACTATTTAGCACAAGTTAATGACGCGCTAATATCGGCATTTCATTCATTTAAACCTGACTTCATTATTTACGATGCGGGTGTCGATATACATCAAGACGATGACTTAGGTTTGCTGAATATCACCACTGAAGGTATTTACCAACGAGACCTTATGGTCTTTCAACTAGCAAAACAACATAACATTCCAGTTATGGCGGTTATAGGTGGTGGTTATCAAAGAGATATCAAGGCATTGACGGATGTTCATATACAACTTATAAATGCAGCGATTGATACCTTCATTAATTAACTAGTCCGCTAGTATCAACGGTTAATCCCACCTACCAAGATTTTTGATTTGAAAGCCTAAATAATATCGATAGTAATTTTCTGATTGATTCTTATAAATACGGTGCTATTGTCATAAACAAAGGAACTCAGATTAGGAAAATGTTTATGCAACTCAATGACGACATTCACAACTATTACGAAAAATTGGTTCTCGAATACATAATTGCAAATCGTTTGGATAAACGATTCTCAACTGAATTTTTATCTGACTTATGCTGTATCGTATTAAACCAATTACCATCTAAGTACATTAGACATGAAGTGGACATGGCATTTTATTTACCGGTAGCTGAACGTTATGAAATGGAAATGAATGTAAGAGAATCAATTGGCCGAGCGCTTGAATTTATGGACTCCAAAGAATTACGAGAAAACGAAATTGAGTGAAAATTTAACACCCTATAATGAAACACAAACACTAGAAACTGCTGAGCAACATATTCAATTAGCCGTCGATTTGATTTACTTACTTGAGTCAAATGAAATGCCAGCAGAAACAGTACTCAAAGCACTCGATATTGTCGCGGCAGACTTTAAACAAAAGTTGATCCCAAGCTAATATCTCTGCATTAATAAATGAATAATAGCCCAAACAAAAAAAGAGCCTCAAGGCTCTTTTTTGTTTTAACAATTTACCACGTCCTAATTAAGGTTATAAACCTAATACAACCTTTTCAGACTTTAGTGAATTAGCTGTAAATTTGATAATCGCAAACGATACAATAATTGTGATTATAGAGCCTCCAACAAAAGGTAGATAACTTTCTAAGTCCCCTCTTATTAATTGGCTAATCGCTTGTTGTTGAGCAAAAATTGGAATGTAACTAAGCGCTGCATTCTTATAATTCATAATTTCCAATACCATAGGTAAAAATACAGGTACCATGATTGTGTATTGAATATAAGATTGTGCTTCTTTAAACGACTTAGCATGAAAAGCCACGGCCAATTGAAATGCGGCGGCAAACAAAGCTAATGGCAATAACAGTAACCAAATCGTTAGGCCTAACTGCAGATCAAAGTTAAACGCCATTCCAGCCTTATGCAATGGAATAAACGGAATAACCAGGGCGGTTAAGACAATACTTAAAGTAGCACCAACCGCGCCAAAAAAAGCAGTATTCATTGCTTTTGCTATAACAACTTGCAGCGTACTTACCGGTTGCATAATTAACAGTTCTAATGAATTACGCTCACGCTCACCAGCACTACAGTCTATCGCCACATTAGTGGACGACACAAAAGCAGCAACCAAAATCATCACACCTAACATCCCCAAGATCAAGGCAGACTTAGACGACGGTGAACTGGTATCGTTCTCTTCAATATGAATTGGACTTAATAAGCTAGGTGAAATACCTCTTGCGGTTAACTTCATTGTCACTAATTGACTCTGGTATCTATTAACCACGGTTTTGATACGAGATATTTCTTCTCTAGAGCCTTTTTTAGAATAATCAGCTAACAAGGTAATTGTCGCTTTCTGCCCTTGCTCCATCTTCTGCGCAAAGTCATCGGCAAACGTAAGGGTGATTTTAGAATGCTCAAGGCTTTCACCATCTAACTCAAACGTCTTGCCCGCTTCAGGCATATCAGCATGCAGGATTTTACTTTGCTCTAATAAGGCTACAACATGAGGCGCTTGTTGTTGGTTCTCAATACTAATATATAGCTCATCAACCGACGTACTCTCTTCTAATGTAAACGTCATAATAGCCGCAAAGAAAATAGGTGGTAGAAATGCACCTAATAGCGCAGCAAAAATAGAACGCTTATCACGAATTGAGTCCAAGAACTCCTTGGTAAATAATGTTTTTATCATGCTGCTATCCCTTCATCACTTCCTATTAATGCTACAAATGCATCTTCAAATTCTGTTTTACCAGTACGCTCACACAACTCTTGTGGTGTACCTACCGCTGCAACTTTACCGTTAGCAACGACAATAACCTTGTCGCACAAAGCTGCCACTTCTTGCATTACATGTGACGAAAACAATATGCATTTTCCTTGTTGTTTTAATTCCAACAGTATTTCACGCAATATCCGAGTACTCATTACATCAAGACCACGAGTAGGCTCATCTAGTATTAAATTTTGTGGTTGGTGGACTAAGGCTTGTGCAATGATCACTTTCATTCTTTGACCTTGAGAGAATCCTTCACAACGACGGTCTGCAATGTCAGCTATATCTAACTTTTCGATTACATCATCCAAAGCTTGTTCTTTCTCTTTGCCTTTTAAACCATGTAAACCGGCAAAATAAGATATTTGCTCACGAGCCGTTAAGCGCTCATATAAACCAAATTTATCTGGGAATATGCCTATTTCTTTACGTGCTAATTGAGGTGACACTTGACTGTCGACCCCATTAATTAAACCTGTGCCCTCTTCTGCTTCCAATAAACCATATAACACTCTTAATGCTGTGGTTTTACCCGCACCATTTGGTCCTAATATTCCAGTGATCTGCCCGTCTTCGGCTAAAAAGCTTAAATCGTCTAAGGCCTTTATATCGCCAAAATGTTTTACTAAATTATTTACCTGTAACATTTGATGATCCTTTCTAATGAAGTTGATTTAAGTTAGTGAAGAATAAATTAGGCACCGACTTTTCTGCGCAACTAAAGTCAACCTCGTCAAACGAACCTTTCTGCATAAAATCTTTTACCGCATCCATACACATTCTTAATGATGCTACATGAGAGCCATTTTTAATCACAACGTGTTTTGAGTTAGCTAACGACTTATCCGCCATTTCACCATAAGCAGGAGGTGTCACAGGATCGTATTTACCAGAGAACAATAATACCGGAACATCTACCGTTACTGGCTCAGCAAAGTCTTCTGGAGCTTGCCATTTAGGCCAATACTTACAAACGTCAGTAAAGTTAGTGAATCCTAACTCACCATTAAAATAGTTATCTGCATCATTTTTAAAGTCAGACTCAACCGCTCTAGGCATATCTTCATTACAAATAATATTCATTGTCAGTCCCGTGTATAAACTGCCAGGAGCATGTTCATCTGAACCACTACTTTGGCTGATCATAGCCGCTAAAGGACGATAATCGCCATTGGCAGATGCATTAACGATATATGGCAACAACTGACGAGACGATAAAGCATATAAGGTGCTTCTTAACGTTTCCGTCACTTTACTTTTAGTTAATACTATCTCTACTTTCAAACCTGTAATTGGATGGTAAATAGATTGTTTAATTGGCTTTTCCAACTTGCTTAACAGATTTAAATAATCTTGTTTTAAATTAGGAAAAGACTTATTGCAGTATTCGTGAGCTTTACAGTCTTCAACTAAGTAATCAAATGCACGTTCTGATGTTTTACCAAAAAAACCAACAATCAATTCCATTGGCGCATTACTATCTAACGTTGCCGTTTGAATTGACTCAGGATGATTTTTTAAATACGCAAAACCGGCTCTGGTACCGTAAGAACCGCCAAAAATGTGAACCTTTTGATAACCCAATGCTTGGCGCACTGCTTCAAAATCTTCAATTGATTGATAGGTGTTATAACTTGGTAGGTGAAAGTCTGAAAAGCTAGTTAAGCAATCGTTCACTTCCTGCTGAAGATTTAAACTATCAGTATCTACCACCAACGGGTCAACATACTCAGCGGTGTCGCATAACAGTCCGTTTGATTTACCTGTACCGCGTTGGTCAACCAATATAATGTCATGTTCTTGTCTAATATCGCTCATAGCCATATTTAATGCATTGGCTAATTCTGTCGCAGCTTGACCTGGACCTCCAGCTAAAAACATCACAGGCAACTCTTTACTTTGTTCTTTAATTTTAGGCAGTACAACTACGTTTAAAGACAATTTATTATCATCTGACATTTCTACATCTGGGTTTTCAGCAACATCAAGCGTGCCACACAAGACTTTACTTTTAACACCCAAGACAAAACACGCTTCTAGTTCTAATTTTGGCTCAAGATCAGGCTCTGACGCGGATACTAGATTAGGCGCCATCAATCCTAACGATATGAGTAAGGTTAGCAGTTGTCGTTTCACAGTTAACTCCATGTAATTTCTTCTTTTGGCAAAAGTGCATAAAAATAAGTGGCTTAAAACTTTATAGGTAAGCACGCATAATGTAAATAAAAGAACCATTTAATAAAGTTACAATTTGTAACTCTATAAATATAAACCATTGTTTTTAAGTAAAAATAAAATTCAAGTCGTGTAAATAGTATGAAGGTTATAAATACTTGCTAACAAATTCCTCCATACTACCTAAGTTAATTTCCTAACTAACATCAATTTAAGATAATTAAAGTTATTAATATTTATGCCGTTAGCTTTCTATTACTTATATGGCTTTATCACAAAAATTATTAGAAATTTTACTATTATCGAACTATACCTTTGAACTGTACCTTTAAGTTATAGGTTAGATTTGAATTAAAAATATAATAAGAATAATTTAGAAAAAACAACAGGGCAGGTATGTATTATGATCCTAAACAAATTATCCATCCGCAAGAGGCTTTTGATTATTTCGATTGTCCCTATTACGCTTATCGCGATTACTCTTGTGGTAATTTTTGACAGTCAAATTAACAGTTTAATAAAAACCCAAACAGACTCAGCAACCAATATGCTACGTCACGAGAAAAAACAAGAACTCAAAAACATTGTAGATGTGGCGTATAACACAATTAAACCTGTCTACGATGCAAACGGTACCTTAGAGCAAGGACTCGAATTATTAAAACGCATGGACTTTGGTAAAGACGGTTATCTTTTTGGCTACGACTCAAACTCAGTTAGAGTATTTAGTGGTGGTTCAAGCGCAGGTATAGGAAAAAGCTATAAAGACTTTAAAGATGTGAACAACGTATATTTAATTAACGACTTAGTTACTGCAGGCAAAAACAATCAGTTTGGAAGTGGTGAGCAATTTGTTACTTATCACTTTCCTCGCCAAGGTGAAAAAGTAGCATCGGAAAAACTGTCTTATGCCATATTCCTACCTAAATGGAATCTAATGGTCGGTACAGGCGTCTATGTTGATACCATAGAAAAAGAAATTGCCGTTATAGAAAACCAAGTACGTGATGCACAAAGCCAAGTATTGGCATTCGTATATATTCTGACTATTGCTCTTATCGTTGTGATGGCTGTTATTGGAGTTTGGGTTAGCCGCTCTATTCTCAATCCATTAGCTAATGTATCCGATGCAATAAAAGAGTTAAGTCAAGGTAATGGCGATTTAACCAAACGTATTCCTATACAGGATAAGTTTGAAACCGGCATACTAGCCGAGCATCTAAACAACCTATTATCCTCTTTGCAAAACAGCATAAAAAGTGTATTCGATGTGTCTAAAGCGGTTAATTCAGAAACTAACATTTTGCTGCAGCAAGTAGAGCAAATTAAACAAATCAGTGAACGACAAAGTGATGCAATTGGAACCGTAGCAGCGGCATCTACCGAAATGTCAGCTTCAGCTGGTGAAGTATCAAATAACGCAGCTAGTGCCGCCGAGGCAGCCAAAGTAGCTAATGGCAATGGTGAATTAGCGTTAGAAAAAATTAAACAAAGCAGTAATGAAATGGGAATTCTTAGCCAAGATATTCGTGAAGCCAGTAGCGTTATTGACCGAGTAGGTACTGATGTTGAAAACATTATCGCAGTGTTACAGGTAATTGAAAGCATCTCAGAACAGACAAACCTACTTGCGTTAAATGCAGCTATAGAAGCAGCTCGAGCTGGTGAATTAGGACGTGGCTTTGCTGTTGTTGCTGACGAAGTAAGAAATCTAGCGAGTAAAACTCAAGGAAGCACTGAAGAAATTCAAAATATGATCCAAAAACTGCAAGAAGGTTCACGCTCTGCAGTAGATGCTATGGGTAAGAGTATGACTCGCAGTGACTCGGCAGAAAAAAGTGTCACCGAGACGTCTGAGCAATTAGATCTGATCGCTGAATCTGTTGCGGTAATTATGGATATGAATGCGCAAATAGCCTCAGCGTCTGAAGAGCAAAGTCTTGTTGGCGGTGATATTGGTCAGAGAATTGTTGAAATTTCAGATCAGACAGATGAGTTAACAGAAATTGCTCAGCTTAATAACAACACATGTGAAAATTTACGCCTGAGAGCGGGTGAATTAGATAAAGTTGTTGGGCAATTTAAGATTTAACGCTTAAAGCTAAATAACGCGTACAATATAATGCTGCCTTTACTCTTAAAGGTAGCATTTTTTTATGCATGCTAATCTAGTAGCAATTCTAGTTATGGCATTTCTTTAGCGTAATTTCTTAAACGTAGCTTCTTGATAATATTATTTGAAGTGTGGTTTTTGCTTGATGTTGCACGATGATGCTTGAAGTATAAGATTGGTGGCAACTCCACCAGCTACATCCCGGCACACGAGTCACTTGCTGTGGCTGCTCCCTTCCGGGTCTGACCAAGTTCACGAGCTATCGTTGCGAGAGAACCAATGGAGTTACCATAGTGCTACCTAAATATGAGATTAATCTCCTATGTAAGCGGCGCGCATTATTACTTAAACTCGAATTAGTTGCAAGAGTCTATGCAAAAAGAACAATAATTAGTTGCAAGAGTCTATGCAAAAAGAACAATATATAGATTGGACTTTTTACGTTAGAATTCGGCTATCAACTTTATGTTATGTAACCGGATTAAATAAAAACTAATAATGATATTCTCTTCTCCAGCTAAAGAATCAACCAACGCATTATTATTAACGGGCGGTGGCGCACGAGCTGCTTACCAAGTAGGTGTCCTAAAAGCCATTGCTTCACAATTACCTCGTAATCAAAAATCCCCTTTTAAAGTCATCTGTGGAACTTCCGCAGGAGCAATTAATGCGGTTTCTATGGCTTGCCATGCTTCTTGTTTTCACCTAGGTGTCAAAAAAACAGAGTGGGTATGGAAGAATTTTAAAACTGAACAAGTTTATGTTGGTACTTGGTTCGGTGTATTTGGTTATATTTTAAAAAATTACTTTTCTAAGTCATCCAAAGGTGGCAACGCCAGAGCAACCAGTTTATTAAATAATAAACCACTGGAAAATTTACTGTCTGGATTAATAGATTACAAACGTATTGATAGAAATATCCTAACGGGTCACTTAGATGCAATTTCAGTTGCGGCGTCTAGTTATAGCGATGGCGATAGTATTGCGTTTTTTCAATCTAGTGAGAACTATGCGTGGCAAAGAGCAAAACGAAAAGGCGTTAAAACCGTATTAACAACGCGTCATTTAATGGCCTCTGCGGCAATTCCATTGTTATTTCCAAGTGTAAAAATTGGCACATCATACTTTGGCGATGGTGCAGTACACCAGTTATCACCATTGAGTCCAGCTATACATTTAGGTGCAAATAAAATATTAATCATTGGTGTGGAAGAGCCTAATAAAGATAAGTATTTCGGCGAATCTGACTTTCAACCGAATACAGCAACCATTACCGGTCACTTATTAGATACTATATTTACCGACTCTCTTAATGCCGATATAGAGAGAATGGAGCGAATAAACTCTACCCTTAATTACGCCTCAGAAGACAAAGCGGGATTAAAGAAAGTAGAAACCTTATTAATTAACCCTAGTAGCTGCTTCAACAAATTAGCGGCACAGCATTATAAAAAAATGCCACCAGCGATACGTTTCTTATTACGTTTAATTGGTATTAAGAAAAAGTCTGAGTCCACTCTGCTTAGCTACTTAATGTTTGAGAAACCATTTACTAAAGAGCTTATTAACTTAGGTTATGAAGATGGTTTAGCAAGAAAGGATGAAATTATGGCGTTTTTGGATTTAACTGAAGAACAAGCTAAAACCAATAACTTATAAACCACTAGTTATAAAGTAAATATTTAAACCGCTTACTTTAATCACCTACCTTAAAATGACGGCTAATGACGTAGCATTGAAAAAGTGACTGTGCTGCAATAGTAACATCACTTTTTACACTAACCTGTCATTAAATAACGCTCAGCTCTTTCGACTCTACGAGGTTTACCTTTAATAATAATAGTATCTAATGCTTCAATAACGGTATTTTCATCAGGAGAAGCCAGTTCAGCGCCACCTCGTCTTAGTCCTACGACTTCCACTCGACGCAAAGTTAAATTAAGCTCAGATAAACTGCGTTTAACTGCAAATGCATCTGACGGAATCGCAATAGCGTGAATATATTCTAATAAGTCTCGTCTACTGGCGGTGACTTCAGTGACATCGCCTGGATAAAAACCATGTAAATGGCCATAACGATTTTCTCTTTCTTTTCTAATTCGTTTTAATACACGAGACATAGGAACGCCGGACTCGAACAATACTTGTGACACTAACATCAAGCTTCCTTCAAGTGCTTCAGGCACAACTTGATCGGCACCATCTTCTAGAATCTCTTTAAGGTTTTCATCGGTTTTAGTTCGCACCATAATGCGAGCTTTGCTGTTTAACTCTTTGACGTTTTTGATCACCACGTGTGCTTTGGCCATATCACCAAAAGTGATGACAATTAATCTAGCGTTAACGGCACCTGCAGCTTCCAAAATGGCTTTATCTCTAGCGTGACCGTATTGTACATTCTCCCCTGCGGCCTGAGCTTCACTTACTCTTACCGGGTCAACATCTAATGCTACATAAGGCACAGCCTCCGTTTTGAGAAAACGGCTTACAGTTTGCCCTACTCGGCCAAAACCACAAATAACCACATGATCTTTTAACTGAGTTTCAAAATCGGCATTGGCCACTTCACTATGACTGTCATCTTGTTTACCTCGTAACTTATCAAGCTTATTCACTATCTTAGTATTGTTAGCAATAATAGAAGGCGTTACAGCCATGCTTAACACGCCAATACCAATCAAGGTGGAAGATAAATCAGCACTGAAAATATTTAGTTGTTGAGCAAGCGCAACCAGTACAAAGCCAAATTCACCTAACTGGAACATCATGAGTCCAGCACTCCAACCATCTTTGCGCGTTTCACCAGAGATAACCGCAAGTTGCTTGATCACTAACGTTTTAACAATTAATAAAGTAGCAAGGCCGGCTAATATCCATTCCCAATGTTTGAGCATAACAACAACATCTAATTGCATGCCCACACTAATAAAAAACAGTCCCATTAAAATGTCACGAAATGGACGTATATCGGCTTCTAACTGATGCTTATATTGGCTTTCACTTAACATCATTCCGGCTAAAAATGCTCCCAGCGCCATCGACAACCCAAAGAAACTGGTTAACGTACCAGCCATCACGGTGACTAAAATTGCGGTTAATACAAATAACTCATCGGTTCTTACCTGTGCCACCTGATTAAAAACTTTTGGTAGTATCCACTTACCAACTGACAATAAAATGGCAACCACAATAGCGCCTTTACCAAGCGCCATTAAAAGAGCAACAACAACATTCTCACCGCCGTTTGACGCTAACAAAGGCATAGCAATTAAAAACGGAACTACTGCAATATCCTGGAATAACAAAATACTGATCGCGATTTGGCCACGCTTAGTTTGGGTAATACCGCTTTCATTTAATGACTTCACCACCACTGCAGTAGAGGACAAAGCAAAAATACAGCCAATAACAAACGACGTTGTACCGTCAACACCAGCGATAAAACTGGTGCCCATTACTAACAACAAAGTAATGATCACCTGAGCACTGCCCACCCCGAAAACTAAATGGCGCATAGCAATCAATTTGGGAACGGAAAATTCTAAACCTAACGAGAATAATAAAAACACGATCCCAAGTTCAGCTACTAAGGACACTTCATCTGGAGATGTGATCAAGGCTAACGCATGGGGGCCAGCAATGATGCCAGTGACTAAATAGGCCAGTATAGGAGGTAGTTTGATGTGCTTAAAAAACCAGACAATAAAAACGGAGGTCGCCAATAACAAAATAAGCTCAAAGAAATAACCGTGTGACATAAATACAAGCTCCTTTTGGCAATTTATTGCCGACTATATGTTCAGAGTTTAACCAATTAAATTAAGTTATACATTTATTTCATAGAATTCAACACATTGCATTTTTGGCACATTTCTCGCTTAGTTTCTACCAAGTGAAATTAATCGACCAAATACGGGGGGCAATGTGGATTATATTAGTCACTTAGACGCATTAAGCTCAGAAGCCAACGCTAACATATTAGCGACTTGGTCAAGTTATTCAAATACAGAGCGTGAAAGCGACTCTTTAGTTGAACAACTCCAAACTACATTAGATGTAGAAAAATTGTTATCTATTTATCTTAGCGCAATTGCAGCTCAATATAAGATAAGTTCGGTTGAACTCGATACATTCCACGGAAAATTTAAATCGGGTAAGCGAAATAAGTCTTCGCAAACCATGACATTACCTATCCGAATCAACGATCGCCTTATGGGTCGTATTAGCTATTTCTCGGAAAAGCCGATAACTGATATCTTGATGTCATCTTTAACAAGTCATCAAAAGAAGCTTATTTATCCTTTGCGTAACGCCTTAGCATTTTGGCAGTTACAACAAATGGCATTGAAAGATCCATTAACTGGCATAGGTAATCGTGCCATGTATGACGACGCGATTGAATACAAGGTACAACATGCATCACGTTTTAAAGAAACGTTTGTATTAATGCTGTTGGACTTAGACAATTTTAAAACCGTCAATGATACCCATGGACATTTAATGGGCGATGATATTTTATCTGGCTTTGTCACTCTGGTTAAAGATTGTTTGCGCGGTACAGATCAAATGTTTAGATTTGGTGGTGACGAGTTTACTATTTTATTGGAAAAAGAAGGATTGAACGGCGCACATATTGTTGCCGCTAGGATCCATCACGCTATCAGTAAAAATACCACATTCAATAAATACAAAGTTAGTACCAGTATTGGCTGTGCTTGTTTTAATGAAAACGACACGCCTAACGATTTATTTGCTCGTGCAGATAAAGCGCTTTACGCGGCGAAAGATGCAGGTAAAAACTGCATGAAAATTGCGTAACTAGTATAACTACCCCAGGAGTTGGCCTTCGGGCCGCTCCACCCAACTTATATACCAATATAAGTAACACCTTGCCAAACATTCATTCTTAACAAAACTCACAGCACACCTAAAATTTATAAAACGAACTAAAGCAGCACAAGCGCCAAGCTTGTTCTTTAAAAACATCCATTCATAAATAATTCATAAAAAAGGATGGTTATTTTTAACATCTGATATAAATTACATTACTATATTGCTTCACACCGACAGATATGGAGATTTTTTGTGCGACTTATCAATACCCTACTGCTAACGTTAACGTTTTTAATACCGCAAGCTCAAGCTGAATCATTACCCGATTGGTTTGTAAATCCACCAGGCGACAGCATGTTATGGTTCTACTCTGTAGGTATGGGTGAGACTAAGCAACAAGCACAGCAAAATGCTCTTGAAGAATTAAGTGCTCGTTTACAAGTAACTGTCGACTCTAATACACAGCAGTTTGTTGAGTCTAAAGAAGGTAATACTGATTTATACTTAGAAACAGACTCTCTGTTATCTACTACAGGTTTAATTTTTACCAATATAGAAATGGTTAAATCCGCTGAATATAACAATGAAATCATTCAACTAATAAAAATAGACCGACAAGCTTTTTTTCAGCAGCAGCATGACTCCATTAAGCAACAGTTAACTAATTTCTTACCGGATAAGGAAGAGCTAACTGAAAAAAACTTAAGTCCTACGCTGGTCAAATTAATTCAATACAATCAAATCAAATCCAGCATAGATAATAAGCTGTCACTATTAGATTCTTACGCATTTAACACCATAGATTTAGCCGAACTAATCACTAAGCTGCAACTCATTGCTCAATCAGTATCCCGCACAGTTGGTTACAAAATTGTAATGGCGAACGTAGATCAAACTAATGCCACCGACATTAAATTTTCCATCATTAAACAACTACAAACCATAGGGATCACGTCCGACCAAAAAGAACATACACTGAGTATCGTTTTTGCCGGAATCAACCAAGAACAAACAACAACTGAGTTCCACTTTGCAATCAAGATGTCCGCAGAGCTAATCTATTTGCTGGATGATTCGATAATTTACCAATTCCCAATGACGGCCACCGTTTTCAACCAAAGTGCTGAATTAGCCGAACAACAGGCATTAGAGTCGATTCAATTACAGTTGGGTAGTTATCAATGAAAGTCATCCAAACTATAGCGTTACTGGCAACGACCTTGTTAGTAGGTTGTGCGATTAGTGTAAAAGATGGCGATGATATTCAGTTTCACAATCATAAAATCGTTAGTGAATTTGTTGCTAAGTCGTTACCACGAGAGCAACGTTTACAACGTATAACGAGCGATATTCAAAAAGTAGGATTTAAACGAATTAGAGTTTCTGGCGTTTTTGATACATTCAGCGATAGCGCGTTAAGTATTTTTAAACATCAGAACAGTATTATGACTGAGCATAAAACGATGCTCGACAATCACAGAGATGTGTTGTCATTTTTAATGGCCAATAAAGGCAAAGACAAAGCGCAACTAGCCCAAGCTATTGCAGACTTTGATAAGTCAGCCAGAAACGAACAAGAAAAAATTGGACCTAAGATTAAAGAGTACGAAAGAGCATCGCAAAAAATCTCTGATGAAAATACCAAACTAACCGCTTTGATCACAGCTCAAACATTAAAGTTAGCTCATATTATTTATTCACAAGGCGATGACTTACTCGGTGTTCAAGGCATACAAATGTTATTTAATGCGAGTAAAGTAAATGAAGCTTATAATTTAGCAGAAATACGTTTGCATTTAGCTAAAGTTGCCAATGAATTTATTAACGACGAAAAAGCCATTATTGATATTGCAAAGCAATTACAATCATTGCAAGACGCTGATTAACAGGAAATAAACAGATGAAGTTATTAACGACGACAAGCACCCTAATTTTTGTCATGACAATGGTTGGTTGCACCAGTTCTACAAAAATAAAATACCCAGAACAACAAACAAACTTAACTGACGCACAAGCACTCAATTCAAAAATAATCGTCGCTAAATCTGCTTACGAGTTTGAAGATAAAGACATCGAAGTCCCTGGTAATTTCAACGTACAAGGTATCAACAGTTGTACGTTTGATATCAACAATGAATCTGATGACTGCCCACTTAAAAAGCCAATAATCAGAGTTTACTTTGACGGCAATAACAGCACCAGCCAACAAAAAGAAGAGAAGAAAGTATTAGAGTCTCTGAATAATAAGAAGTTAGGCTTAATGTTTGAGAGCCAGTTAGCTGGATTAAACCGTTTTAGAATTGTTACCCAAGACGATATAACGGCACAAGAAGTTGCCTCACAAATAAAAGAACAGTCAGCAAAAACAGTGGCAAGTGTTATGAAAGAAAATAGAACACTACGTCCAGACTATTTATTAAAAATAGACACTATAAAAACGGCCGACCGTTTTTATGCTGAATACAACGGTATGGCTCAATATGCAGTAGAGCTAACCGTTAGTGTTATCGACCCGTTTACCAAAGAAAAATTATCGTATCCAAACATAGGTAAAATTCGTATTGATGGTATTGATGTTAAACCAAAACATGAATTGGTTTACACAGAGGTGAATGGCAAGTATTACACCGGATTTGATTACACAAGTCCTGACAACATTAATGCAGTATTTAGCAAAATAGCGTCAAAAGCTTTTGATGTGATGTTATCCAGAATGTTAACCGAAATGCCAGTTTCAGCTCAAGTTACCGGCTTAAGAGGTGACCAAATAACATTAGATAGAGGCCGTAACGCTGGAGTGTTAACTGACGATACTTTCATTTTATTTAAATATGACGGCGGTTTTGTTGATCCAATTGCCGTTGCTATTGCCAAGCCATCTTCTGAAAGCGCGATTGCTACAATTGTGAAATGGAAAAATACCGATATCGCTGACGACTTAAAGAACAAATCGGCTAAAGGTATTTACCGACCAACTCGTGGCGAGCAAATTTTTGCCGTTTCTATTGGTCTTCCTAGCTCATATTTAAAAACAAAAATGTAAGTTGAACATTATGAAAAATATACTGTTATTCGTATTATCTATATTTGGTGTATCAGCATATGCCGATACCAGCGACATTAAATTTGATTATCAGAAAAGTGAAAAAACATTAACAGTATCTGGCGATCTCTGTACTTATGGAAAAAGGTCGAAGCAAAAATTACCTGAAGCGGTTATAAATAATATTCATCGTTATGTGAAGGATTACAATAAAGACTTCATTGAACAGATAAGAAATATAAAAACAGGCATGTTTGGCCGACGTCTCAATACAGCGGAACTGGCCGTAATCTATCAACTTAACGATAAACATTTAAATATGGATTATTATTTTGAAGGAAATAATGCCTGTGTGACTTATCAGGCGATTGTAACGCTAGATTTCACTAACGATGACAGCACGTACTTTAATTTCGCTCAGCCTGATTCTTGGACGTTCCTAGCTAAAACTAATGACTTATTCCAAATCAATAATGCCATTAAATCTGTTTATCCAGAAATAGCATTAAAAAAACCAGACTTACCGCAAAACGAACAATCGGCATTAATCGTTTTATCTAAGGTAAGTGAATCATTTTCGTTATATAAATTTGATGCTGTAAAATTCAATCATATTAAGCTGCTTGCACTAAACAGTGTATTTGTTAACGCTCCTGAACCTTACCAATCCGCAATGGAAGAGTATTTAACTAGCTACCAATTCAATGTTGCAACGCAAGTGAAAGACGCCAACTGGTACTTACACATTACGCCAAAACAAACAGAAGAAGGTATTTCATTTAGAGTAAGCTATCAGTCTAAAACGTCTGTAAATAAAGTCGTTAAGAATGACCCATATATCTTGCCTTCACTACCGACTAGTAACGATGATGAATTAAAAGATGTCATCTTATTACATTTGGAAATGATGGAATTTGTTCAGTTACTAGAAAGTCCTTAACGCTTGGTAAAACATTAACATTTATCAATCAACTAGCTGAAAACAAAAAACGGATTATTCATATAATCCGTTTTTATTTGTTAAAGCTAAACTAACAACACTGAAAGTTACTAATTCATTGATTAATTACCTTCCAATCAGGTCCATAATATTTTTCGGTTATTTGGTCTAATACACCGTCATTTATCAGAGCTTGAACCGCGTTATTTAACGCAGGGATCTTATCTGTATGTTTAGATTTTTTAGATAATTGCACCCACTGTTCTTTCTCACCAAGGTTTAGTTTTTTACTAAAGTCGACCTTCCCTAAACCATTATTAGTTCTTAACACATAGTGCAGAACAAATGCCGACCCAGCGACTGCATCTACACGGTCGTGCATTAGCATTTTTATCACTTGTTCGTATTGGTTAACTTCCATGATTGCAAGTTCAGAGTCACTATCGAATCTCTCACTTAAATGAACACCTCGTCTAACCGCAATAGAAATCCCTGCTAAATCATCATAACTATTAAGTACTATTGGCTTTCGAGCAACCACAGCGACCTTAACGGCTCGGATTTTAGCAACGTAATCCACCATATAAGAACGAGATTGAGATCTAAATACAATGCCACCATCATGTTTACCTAGCTCTATCCCTTGCCATATTCTTGGATAAGGCATTAAAAATGTATTAATACACAAGTTAGAATACTTGGCGATTGCGTTAATAATATCAACCTGAACACCGGTAACTTGACCTGTATCATTCACATATCCCAACGGTTCACTATGGATAACATGAAAGTTTAAACAATCATTTTTACTAATTGCTAAGCTTGGATACAGAAATATAATAAAAGCAAATAAGTAGAAAATTTTCACCATACTAGACACCTAAAGATCTGTTATAAAACAAGAACTCTTTTATCGCAGTAAGAATTCATTAGAGTATATGCAGTGATGGATAAATAAACAAAATATAGTTTAAAGTGGTTTTGGAACAGCCTACAAAATTCACATTCACTTCTTCCTTGTCAAAACTCGACCATTACAATAACCTGTGAAAATGACAATTTAATAAATGAACTAATCGAATGGAACTACAAGACACTTCTCCTGAAAGACGTAATCTTAATTTATTCGCAATTTTGGCAATTACTTATTCTATTGGAGGAGCTAGTTTTGTTGATGGACAAGTCAAGTTAGCACTAATTAATGCACAGTTTACTAATGTTGGCTATTTGGCAATTCTGTTTATTCTTGGTTTTTTCTGGGTGACATTACGTTGTTACATAACCCATAAATGGCAATTTCAAAATGCTAGAAATAAAGGCTTATATTTGTGGAAGCCTCCAACTGAAAGCTCAATTGAAAGTAAACTACGCAGTAAATCTCCCGGCAATACTAAAATAGTACAAGTCGTTAATCACCAATACTTTTGCTTAACAGATCGTAAAGCGTCTAATAAGTCACACTTTCCACTCGAGTATTTACACGATCATCCAGATTGCAAATCAATTAAGTTAAATAAAACTGAAAAGCTAAGAGTTAATATTGCAGCCTTTTTTAATTCAAATGAAATGTCTGCAATGCTAGGAACGTTTATATTCTGTGTAATTGGCTGGGTTTGTGTATTTTTTGAGGTTTATCAATATTGTAACCAATGACTGTGGGAGTGATAAGCTACGAGTATATTTCAATAGACCTGTATTTTATTGAAATGGATAAATGGTGTCCCCACCAGGACTCGAACCTGGAGCAGCAGCTTAGGAGGCCGCAGTTTTATCCTGTTAAACTATAGGGACAGTAAGACTGATTACCTTTCCTGTGCGAATCTCGTACCGAAAAGGTAAATATGCTCTCGCCAATTATACCTAATTAAACTTGCTAGTGAAGTTTAATATGTCCCTATTAACTGTCTGTTTTATTGAGCTTATTTGTTAATCAAATTAGCAAGTTGTTACTTTATTTAAGCAACGAAACTTGTTCATGTTCAAATACAGCTTCCAGAGGAGTTAATTGCTCTGACTCAATATCATCCAACTCAGTAACATAACTCATTAAACAACTACTACGTTTGGTGATAGCTTTAGCTAAGTATTTACCGTCTTGAGATTTAATTAATACGGTATCACCGGTATTAAAGTCACCAATCACGCTAAGTAACTGATCACTGGTTAAGTCACCAATGCCATCTAAAACTGTTTGTTCACCAGACTTATCAACTACAAATTCACCTTGTGAGCGTGTTGTGTGTTTTAGCCAGTGCGTTCTATCACTCATTGGGGTTTGTGATGGTTCAAATATAGTCCCTGGATTTTCATCTCTCAATAAGGCTGGGAATACATCTGGTTTTTCACCGTTGATTATATAAGTCGTAATACCATGAGCGGTTGCTTTCTCGGCAGACTCTACTTTAGTCGCCATACCGCCAGTACCCACTGAGTTCGTTGTACTCATATCTAAGTTTTTAACTATCGCAGTGATAGATTTAACCAGTGGAATTAATTTAGCGTTGCTGTCTTCTCTTGGGTTACCTGTGTATAAACCATCAACATCTGTACATAACACAAGACCATCAGCGTTTACGGCAGCAGAAACAATAGCCGCTAAATTGTCATTATCACCCACTTTAAGCTCGTCTGTGGTTATTGTATCGTTCTCATTAACGATAGGTAAAATGCCATAACTTAATGCTTTGTCGATCGTGGCAGAGACACTTTGATAACGTTCAGGGTCGGCTAAGTCGCCGTGAGTTAATAGTATTTGGCAAGTTGGGAAGTCGAATAATCGGTCCCATGTACTTATCATGTCTGCTTGTCCTGCGGCAGCCATCGCTTTTTTCATAGCAATAGAATCGCAGTTACTTTTAGGAAAATATTGTCTACCAGCGGCAATTGAGCCGGAAGATACTAAAACGACTTCTATGCCGCGGCTGCGACATTCAATAATAAACTGAGCAATAGGAAATAATTTATGAGGGCTGCAACCTTTTCCATCTGGTGCAATTAGAGCGCTGCCAACTTTTAAGACGATTCGTTCGAAGTTTGAAAATAAAGCCATAGATCCAGTAAATAATAATATAAGATAATACTTAGTATACTAACCATTAATTAAATATCAACTGGCGAAAAGGAATAACATAATCATTACTTATAACAAATTGTGATTATATTTTAATCTAAGACCCGCAATAACTGAATATTTGCTCTAATAAATTTAATTATTACACTAATTAGTTTTATTCTATCTTTTTAAAAATAACTAAACTTGTGATTGTGATGTAAGACAATTAGGTTGCATAAGTAGTCTAGATTAAGACTACTTTAGATAATGGAAAACGGTGCAAGGTGCGGAGTAAACTTAGAAGGAAAATTAAGGTTTATGGATTGAATCAATTTCACCAATTTTTAACATAGGTGCAGCATCCAATTCTTCTGCATTCATCATGCTAGCAATACGTTGAACACTTGATAATAAAAGAGTCTGTTCCCATGCTTCAATGTTTTCAAACTTTTCAATGAAGCTTTCTTCCATCGCTCTAGGTGCATCATTTAATGTGATCACGCCTTGGTCAGTAAGGTATAAAGATACCTTTCTGCGGTCGATACTGTCTCGTTTTCTAACTAACAGCTGTTTGATTTCTAATCTATCCAAAATACTTGTAACGGTAGCTTGAGATAAGTTAATGCTGTCTGAAACTTGTTTTGAGGTTAAACCTGGTGCCGCCAACACTTCTTGTAGAACGAGTAATTGAGGACCTGTGATCCCAACGGCTTTGCTTAATTTTTTAGAGCGTAGGTCGATTGCTCGAATGATTTGTCGAATTGACACGAACAATTCTTCATATTTTTCCAATAGTGTTCACCCGCCATATAAGTGTAAAGGGGGTGAACTTTACCCCTGTTAACTGCGCAAATCAAACAGGGATATAAAGGAATTCATAAGTTTACTTATTAATTTGGAGCCGTTTCCTTTTCTTGCTCGCATAATAATCTTTGTTTTTCCACTTCTGGACATTGCCACTTGTCACCTGGATTTGGTACACGCATCCATTTAGCAACTAACCAGATACTCCAATAAACCATAAAGCCTGCGAGGATAGAATCACTTAGAAAGTGCCCACCTTGCATGACTCGGATCATACCAACGGCAGAGCCAATACCTAAACCAATGTAAAACCATTTTCTTGAACCAAACAACCAGCCTAAGATCATGAAATAGAAGCCCATTGCGGCATGTCCACTAACAAAAGAACAATTACGTTCACACTGATCTGAAATAACCCAAGCTGGTGAAAAGGTTTTATCACCGCCAAACTCAACAACCGCTCTCGGACGAGCTCTATCCCAGCTGTCTTTAAATACGTTATGAACGATAATGCCTGGGCCGATTAACAAGGCGACTAACGCAAACCAACATAAGTGACGACGTATTTTACAATACGTTGATTTAAATCCCAACAATAGGAATACAAGCATCAATGGTAATAATACTTTTGGCATATCTCTAAAGATGTCATAGGTTATTTGCACTAATGGGGTTTCATTAAAATAAAATCCATCAGTTTCATCATAAAATTGTCTTGTTACCCACAAATCAATTTCAGGGACTAAGTAAAATAGTAACGAGACCGCTACAAACACAAATAAGGAGATCCAAGTCTTTGTATTACTGGAAGATTCATTTTCAATTTCTGGCTTTTCTTCAGCTGTTATACTGGAATTCATATTCAACAATCCTTTCAAAATGTTGGCATATTGTATGTATCTTTGAGCAAGCTGCAACAAAATATTGCCAGCTTACGCTAATTTAGGGAAAACCCTTTACCAATTGGACTAAATATTCTGTATAATCGCCCGTCCATCAATGATTGATTATTTTTTAATCAAATCTTGTTACTGAATTTGAGCTACGGGTACACCAATAATATGCAATCTCAATTGTCTGCTTTGACAAAATCAAATAAGCCACCACAAGCTACCGTTATCTCGGAAAAGAAGTTATGGGATTACCCTAAGTATTGGGCGGAATGTTTTGGGCCTGCGCCTTTTTTACCAACCACCAGAGAAGAGATGGATCAACTCGGTTGGGACAGCTGTGATGTTATTATTGTTACCGGTGATGCCTATGTAGACCATCCTAGTTTTGGTATGGCGGTTATTGGCAGAATGTTAGAAGCACAAGGTTTCCGAGTTGGTATTATTGACCAACCAGACTGGCATTCAAAAAATGACTTTCAAAAACTAGGTAAACCAAACCTATATTTTGGTGTTGCAGCGGGCAACATGGACTCCATGATCAACCGTTACACTGCCGACAGAAAATTAAGACACGATGATGCGTATACCCCAGACAACATTGGTGGCAAACGTCCAGACCGTGCAGTTACCGTTTACTCTCAACGTTGTCGCGAAGCCTATAAGGGTGTACCAATTGTAATTGGTGGCATCGAAGCTAGCTTACGCCGTATTAGCCATTACGATTACTGGTCTGACAAAGTTCGCCGTTCTGTGCTGGTAGATTCAAAAGCCGATATGTTGATATTTGGTAATGCTGAACGTCCACTTGTTGAAATCACGCACAGAATTTCTCGTGGTGAAGACATCAAAGAAATTAAAGATGTTCGTGGTACTGCGATCATGGTGAAAAACGCATTAGAAGACTGGCAAGGTATAGACTCAACGCATATTGATAAGCCGGGCATTATCGATCCAATAATGAACCCTTACCAAGAATATGATGCAAACACTTGTGATAACAAAGACCAAGCGATTGCAGACAGTGCAGTAGATCCAAGTGCAAACGCAAATGGTGGCAGCCAAGCGATTGTGGTTCAACCATATAACCGAGTAAAAGATAAAACTCAGTTACGTCGTCCCTGGGATCGTGTTTATATTAAATTACCCGCTTATGAAGTGGTTTCTAAAAACCAAACTTTGTATGCTCACACCAACCGTATTTTACACCAAGAAACTAACCCTGGTTGTGCTAAAGCATTAATGCAGCGTCATGGTGATAGAAGTATTTGGATTAATCCTCCTGCATTTCCACTGGAAACAGAAGAAATGGATTTTGTATTTGGTATGCCTTATGCGCGTATTCCACATCCAAAATACGAAGGCAAAAAAATCCCTGCTTACGACATGATAAAAACCTCAGTTAATATTATGCGTGGTTGTTACGGTGGTTGTACTTTCTGTTCTATTACGGAACATGAAGGTCGTATTATTCAAAGTCGTTCTGAAGATTCAATTATTCAAGAAATTGAACAAATTCGTGATGTAGTGCCTGGCTTTACCGGTGTTATATCAGATCTTGGTGGCCCAACAGCAAACATGTATATGTTGCGTTGTCAGTCAGCGAAAGCAGAAGCAACGTGTCGTCGTGCATCTTGTGTTTATCCAGATATTTGTAAACACATGGACACAGACCACGAACCAACTATTAAGTTGTATCAACGAGCTCGTGAATTAAAAGGCATAAAGAAAGTACTTATCGCCTCTGGTGTTCGTTATGACTTAGCGATACAAGATCCACGTTATGTTAAAGAATTAGTAACGCATCACGTTGGTGGTTATTTAAAAATTGCACCTGAGCATACCGAAGAAGGTCCATTATCTAAGATGATGAAACCGGGTATGGGCAGTTACCACAAGTTTAAAGAGTTGTTTGAGAAGTACTCTAAAGAAGCCGGTAAAGAGCAGTATTTAATACCTTACTTTATTGCAGCACATCCAGGTACAACAACCAAAGACATGATCAACTTGGCTTTGTGGTTGAAAGAAAATAAATTCCGTTTAGACCAGGTACAAAACTTTTATCCGTCGCCAATGGCAACGGCTACAACTATGTATCACACAGAAATCGATACATTGCATAAAGTTAAGAAAACCAATGAGACAGTTGCGATTCCTCGTGGTGAAAAAGAACGTAGATTGCATAAAGCGATATTACGTTACCACGATGCGAAAAACTGGAAGATGATCCGTCATGCATTAAAAGACATGGGATTAGCTAAACTTATTGGCCATGGTGTTCATCACTTAGTACCGCCAGCATCTGAGAACGAAGAGCGTTTAGGTAATTATCGTCCTGGTTCTAAAAATAATGCTCAAGGTAAAGGTCAACGCGCATTGTCTCGTCATACTGGTTTAGGTCAATTTAAACCAGCGGTTAAATCGGATGCTAAGTCGGATACTAAATCAGAGAAAAGACCTATCGGTAAAGGGAAACCAACAAGTAACTCTAAACCTATGGCTAATAAGCCGTCGAGTAAAAATTCAAATGGTACTGGCGCTAAAAAGTCAGGCAATAAACCAGGCAATAGAAGCCGCATAAGGTAATTAAGATGTCAGACGTAAAAAAAGAATTCTTTGCAGAAATTCAAGCAACACAAATGCTTTGGGCATTACAAGATAAAGCAAATGAAGGTTGGGTAATTGTAGACTCAGCTAATTTTGAAGATGCTGAAAGTATGCCTTTATGGTCAACTGAAAGCATGGCACAAAAAAGCTGTACTGACGATTGGGCTGACTATAAGCCAACTCAAATCTCAGTGGCTGACTGGCTTGAGTTTTGGTTTGAAGATTTATCAGAAGACAACATGATCATTGGTCTAGATTGGCAAGAAGAAAAAGAATGTGTTGAGTTGGAATTAGGCGATTTCACTAAAGAAATCGCTGACATCGAAAAGTTATCGTAACTTTTTGCTAACCAACTTTACTAAAAAAAGCGCTAACGATTACTCGTTAGCGCTTTTTTAATGTCTGCTATTTAAATTAGCGTTAGCTATATAAATATAGATCTAATCGCTTAATAGTAGTCGACTCTTTTTATCGTTCTTGAGCGTGTATTTATTTGATACAACTCATGTACTAATTTCATATCTAATTCTAACTCTGTAGCGTAAGTGCCACCGACTGGGTAAACTTTAACGATTTTAGCGCCCCGTATTACCCCTGAGACTTTAGAACGTAACTTATCGTCCGATGATACCAAGTTCTTAACTTCTGACTTACCTTGTATCTGCTGGCCATAAACTTGCTCAGTTAATTCTCGGTATGCGTCTAATTTAGATGCGCGCATCGCCATAATGTTTTTTATTTCAATACTATCACCAGGTTGAGCTTCAATTGGCGCATAACCAATCGCTCTAAGAACTGGAAAAGTTTTAGGCTCTTCGTATTCCCAAACCACGTGTTTGTCCAAGAACATGCCACAGCCAGATAATATAAAGGCAAATAATATTGCTATGCTTGGTACTAATTTTGATTTTATAAATTTCATTAAGGCAATTCTCTAGTTATCACTTATGAGTATTTAACAATCATGTATTCAATTATTGAGCCAATCACAATCCATACAACTAATAGTATTTAACTTATTATTTTATAAGGTTTTTTTCAATGTAGATCTTTGGCGTAGTTTTTGCTGTTCTAACTACCAAAGCGGTTATTGTTTATTAGTGACAATTTATTGTCGTATACAGTAACAAACAATCAATTTTAATTATCCACCATTAGTGAATATCAATATGCTTAATAACATGACTGTCACCAAAATCTGTTTAACTGTAGCTCTAATGCTTAACGTCACGATCGCTAATGCACAATGGTATGAAGCTACCGGACAAGCAAAAGTACGCAATGGTGACTATAAAAGTGCAAAAACTAGAGCATTACAAGATGCCGTAAAGCAAGCTATGTTATTTTCTGGTGCCAATGTATCCAGCGTGCAAAAGATATCAAAAGGATTATTAGTTGACGACCAACTTCAAGTTCAAGCTCTCGGTATTGTTGATCAAATTGAAATTGTAGAAGAAAGACAAAGTGGAGATATGTTTACTATCACAGTACGCGCCGATATCTTTGCCGAAAATGAAGAATGTCATTCATCAGAATTTAGTAAAAAAGTGGCGATAACACAGTTTCCAATTCAACATTGGGCTGATGCAAATATCGGTAATTTATATCCATTAGAAAAAGAAATACCAAGAAAAATTCAAACCTTATTAAAAAATGAAGCCAATGGAATATACCCAGTCACCTGGTTAGATAAAAAATTAAATGTTAATAACGACTTTGAGCAACAAGGCCAAATGCGTCACGAACTAATTGATGCCGTTGCCAATAGTGCAAATACCCAATTTGTTATGTTTGGTCGTATTACCGATCTTTCATTTGGAGTTGAGACCAACGACTACAAATTTTGGCAAGACGATAAATTTGAACGTTTTTTTGCTCTAGATATCTTAGTCGCCAATGCCCTAACCCATGAAGTGTTATACCAGAATAGATACAATACCGAAGCAGAATGGGGAATACCTAAGAACCAGCAAGTAAATGTCACTAGCCAAAATTTTTGGCACGACAGTTATGGTGTCGCCATTGAGAATTTATTATCCGACATGCGTAACGACTTAGTGGCGGTATTCAGTTGCCAAAAATTACAAAGTAAAATCATGAGCGTGAAAGATGGTGGGAAAATTCAGCTTAATATTGGTCGAGCTCAAGGTGTTAATATTGGTCAGGAATACCACGTTTCATATAGAGCCGATAGTATTGATGATAGGAACAATCTATTAACTAATTTTGTGGTTAGCCCTTACCGAGTAAGGATCACTCAGGTTTATCAAAACACAGCGATTGCCGAGAGTTTAGACTCTGCCTTTATGAATAACGTACAGGTAAACGATGTAATTGAATTAAAAGACTGGGATGATGCTTGGTAGAGGTAAAATATTTTTGCTTTTAGCTATTTCTTACTTGAATGATCAGTTGGAATATCTGTATATTAAGTCCCTTAAAGCGTAATGTTTAATTGAGGGATTAATATGTCTATTGAAGCACTTGCAAGTGTTAGCGGAATCGATACCAAACAGGGATTAACCAACTGTATGGACGATGAAGATTTATATATGTCAATCATAGGCATGTATGTTGAACAGTTAGCCGAAAACCTGCCACAGTTAGCTCAAGCGCACTCAAAACAAGATTGGATAGAGATAGGTAAGCTTGCTCACTCAATTAAAGGCGCGTCAGCAAGTATTGGTGCATTTGAAATCCAAGCAATATCGGCCGTTATAGAAAAAGCGGCAAAGCATGATGAAATTTCAGTTATTACGGATAACTTTGAATCTTTTACATCTTTGTTAGATACCACATCTACCGCTCTGAAACAGACACTATAAAACAGACACTATAAAACAGAGACTATAAAATAGACTCTGTTTCTAATTCTTCTTTTCTTAGCTCTTCTGATTTCAACTTTTCTAATTCAGCTGGCTTAGTTTCATCTTCTAACGCTGGCTTTTGACCTGCTAACGCAAATAAATCAAACTCTTCTGGTGTTTCGCTGATCAAAACCTTATCGCCATTTTTCAACATCTGGTACACCATTTCTATATCTGGATTACGCAACCTAATACAGCCGTGTGTTGTACGTCCGCCTATTGAATTAGGGTTTGATGTACCGTGTAAGAAATAGGAATTACCAAAATGCATAGCATAATTGCCCATAGTGCCACGTGAACAACGTTCGCCTTTAGCTATTTTATTCTTAAACTCGCCAGACATTTTAGGAGGTATACACCAATTAATTCCGTCAGGATCAAATAATTGAAACTCAACTTCAAACTCGCCTTCTGGAGTGTAATAACATTTACCACCTTTCTCTTCAGGCAAACAACGATCAAAACCAAGAGCAACCGGCGTACGCATTAACTTTTCTTTTTTACCGTCAACAACTTCATACACTGATAATTCAAAGCGTTTTTTGTCAATAACAGCAAACCGTTTACTCCCCGATTTACGTTCATATTTCAGTGGTTTAGTACGGTCTTGGTATTGAGCTGACTTTTTTATCCAAACAGGTTTATCTAGCGCTTGCCAGGAATTTTCACTGACATAACCTGTGGCTTTAATTATATATCGGTCTTCTGAAGCTGAAGTGAATACAGTGTCTTTTTTCCAAATCGCGGTTTTAGCCGGCTCTGCTTCAATTTTTTCGCTATTAACAGAATCTGTATTAAGTGATTCGGTATTTACAGAGTCAGCACTTAAAGCACTTTCTGTTTCGTTTGAAGGGTCTTCGGCTTCACTTGAGCTATCTGGTTTTACCGTTTGTGGATTATAAAAATAAACTTTAGTATCAGCTAGTAACTTATATCTTTTAGCATCTACACCTACAGTGTGAAGAGCTCTGTACACAATAGTCCTAGCAGAGTTTTCTTTATAAGGAATACGCAGCTTTAATGGCTCAGATTTCTTTATGAATAGATCAGTTTCCAGTGGTTGCCACTGTCCTTTAGGGAAATGGCCAGAAATAGTGATCCACTCATCTGATTCAGAATCTGAGGTAAACAAGGTTCTTTTCGCCCATTGTTCAACAATAGAGCCATTTGGTGAATCTAATACAGCAACACTATCTAAAGTTAAATAGGTTTTTGCAGCCCAAGTTATTGGACTCATTAACACCATAGCTAAATATAAAAACGATACTACAAACTTCACTTATCTTTCCTTTATTATGCTCAATACGTCATTTACTTTTGAGACAAGGTCTCTATAAGTTAATTACGCTTAGTATATTATATATTCATACAAGAGGTATTATTAATCACAGTTTTTGCAATTTTAACTGCATATAAAGCAAATGTTAATTGCTAATCAATTCACTCTGCGTCAGAGTGAATATAATTCTTATCAAAACCTAACCTGAGATAGTTATTATGAAAATTACCAAACCTTTTACACTACTACTTGTTCTGTGTTCACTGTTATCGTTCGGTTCAGCCTACGGCGAAGATGAAAGTTACTTTGTGGGTGAAATTTCCTCACAAGATATTCTGTCTAACTTTTCAAACTTTGCTCAACATAGTAACGACGTAGACTATTCAGAATCAGATTTAAGCACATTAAAAAATTTAGATGCTGATATCCAAATAAAAGTATTTTTTGGTCAGTGGTGCCATGACAGCGTCCGTGAAGTACCGCGAATTATTAACCTATTAGAACAAGTTAATAACTCAAATATAAAACCTTGGTTTTATGCATTAGATACAAGTAAGTCAGATCCAAAAATGTTGGCAAAAGAGCACGGCATAAAGAAAACACCAACCTTAATAATCTACCGAGACAATATTGAATTAGGCCGAATCTTAGAAGTTCCAGAGTCAGACTGGGCAATCGACATTAGCCAGTTACTAAATAAAAACTAATTTGAGTTAACGGCTATTAATCAACAGCCCTTACTTAGCTATTAGTCGATTGTTATTTTCTTTAATAGCTAGTTAACAAAACGCCTTCATAATGAAGGCGTTTTTTATATTCTATTAAAACAATCTGTTTATAACCGCTTACTTTATTCTTCTTCAGATTGCTCTGAGTTAGCAACAGGTTTCATGTGCGGGAATAAAATTACATCTTTAATTGTTGGCGAGTCAGTAAACAACATAACCAAACGGTCAATACCGATACCTTCACCAGCGGTTGGTGGTAAACCAAACTCTAATGCTTGAATGTAATCTTCGTCGTAATGCATAGCTTCATCGTCGCCTGCGTCTTTCTCAACAACCTGTTTGCTGAAACGCTCAGCTTGATCAGCCGCATCATTTAACTCAGAGAAACCATTAGCAAGCTCACGGCCACCAACAAAGAATTCAAAACGGTCAGTAACAAAACCATTCTCATCGTTACGACGTGCCAGTGGAGAAACTTCCCATGGATACGCAGTAATGAATGTAGGCTGGTCTAATAACTCTTCCGCTGTTGCTTCAAAGATTTCACACAAGTATTTACCTGCGCCCCAAATTCCGTCAACTTCAGGCTCTTTAATATGCAGGGCTTTCGCCATTACTTTTAATGTCGCTAAGTTGTTCTCTGGGTCTTGAATAGCCGCTTTCCATTCTGGATTGGCAGTCGCTTCAGGATAATATTTTAATACCGCATCAGACATAGTTAAACGTGTGAACGGTTGACCAAAGTCGTATTCTTTAGTTTCTACAACATTGCCGTCTGTATCTTTAACTGTGTTAGTAATAACAGCTGAACCTAAGATGTCATTCGCTAATGTACGTAACATCTCTTCTGTGATGTCCATTAGGTCTTTGTAATCTGCATACGCTTGGTAGAATTCAATCATAGTGAATTCTGGATTATGACGCGTAGATAGACCTTCGTTACGGAAGTTACGGTTGATTTCGAATACACGTTCAAAACCACCAACCACTAAACGTTTTAAGTAAAGCTCAGGCGCAATACGTAAGTACATATCACGGTTCATTGCATTGTGATGTGTCACAAATGGTTTTGCGGTAGCGCCACCAGGGATAACTTGTAACATTGGCGTTTCAACTTCCATATAATTACGGTCAGTTAAGAAACGACGAATTCCATCAACAATTTTAGAACGGATAAAGAAAGTATTACGCGTATCTTGATTAGTGATCAAGTCTACGTAACGCTGACGATACTTAGCTTCTTGGTCTGTTAAGCCGTGGAATTTTTCTGGTAATGGACGTAATGACTTAGTTAATAATTCATATTCAACCATATCTACGTATAAGTCGCCTTTACCTGACTTATTAAGGGGACCTGTAACACCAACAATATCGCCAATGTCCAATACACCGTATTTTTCTTTTAATACTTTTTGCGTGTCTTTCGATGCATACGCTTGAATGCGGCCAGACATATCTTGTAGTAACAAGAATGGACCACGTTTCGCCATAATACGACCCGCGATAGAAACAACCGTGTGTGCTTCAATCAATTCTTCTTTTGATTTTTCACCAAATTCTTTTTGTAAGTCTTCAGCATAATGTTCACGACGGAACTTATTCGGATGACCATTAGCACTACAGTTAGCGCGGATTGCGTCTAATTTAGCACGACGCTCTGCTATCAATTTGTTTTCGTCTTGAATTTGGTCAGTCATATTATTCTCTAATTAGCATTAATCTATTTTACTGGGCTAGTTTTTCTTATTTAAACTAACTTAACTTTCAATTTTTTATCAATTTGTTTTATGAATTTTACATTCATCAATGGACAGTTTTTTACTATAAACCAGATTTCAAACTAGCTTCTATAAACTTGTCTAAATCACCGTCTAATACTGCTTGAGTATTGCGGTTTTCAATACCGGTTCTCAAATCTTTAATGCGTGAGTCATCTAATACGTATGAACGTATTTGACTGCCCCAACCTATGTCAGATTTTGAATCTTCTGCCACTTGTTTTTCAGCATTTTGTTTTAACATTTCCAACTCATAAAGTTTCGCTTTTAGCTGCTTCATGGCTTGGTCTTTATTCTTGTGTTGTGAACGTTCGTTCTGACATTGCACTACCGTATTAGTCGGTAAGTGAGTAATACGTACCGCAGAATCTGTAGTATTAACGTGCTGACCACCGGCACCTGATGCACGGTAAGTATCAATTTTTAAATCTGAGGTATTAATATCAATGTCTATATTGTCATCCACTTCAGGATAAACAAACGCAGAGGCAAATGATGTGTGACGTTTGCCACTTGAGTCAAACGGCGATTTACGCACTAAACGATGTACGCCCGTTTCAGTACGGCACCAACCAAATGCATATTCACCAGAGAAGCGAATTGTTGCACCTTTAATACCAGCAACATCGCCGGCGGTAACTTCAATCAATTCAGTTTTAAAGCCTTTGGCTTCGCCCCAGCGTAAATACATGCGTAATAACATGTTACACCAGTCTTGCGCTTCTGTGCCGCCAGAACCAGATTGTAAATCTATGTATGCGTTGCTTGAGTCTTGCTCGCCTGCGAACATACGGCGAAACTCTAATAATTCTAATTTAGTCAGTAATTCTGCGAGTTCAGATTCAGCTTCGTCAAAGGTTTCTTGATCTTCCGCTTCTTGGGCTAATTCAATTAACCCTTCAATATCTTCAGTGCCTAAATCAAGCTGATCGATAGTGTCGACTATGGCTTCTAAGGTCGACTTATCTTTACCTAGTTTTTGCGCTCTAGCAGGATCGTTCCAAACGTCTGGATTTTCAAGCTCACCTGAAACCTCTTCTAGTAACTCTCTTTTATTATCGTAGTCAAAGATACCCCCGAAGCACGTCGGTACGAGTGCGTATATCGGCAAGTTGGTTTAATACAGGATTCACTTCTAACATAGTTTGGAAATTCTACTTTTGAGTGTTGAACAAAAATGAGGCGGGATTGTATCAAACCTTATCACTGAAAGTCAGCTATAAAGTGTGGTTACCGCCAAATATTACGGTCAAATTCTACGTTAGTTGCTTAATTTTATTCACAACTGGTACGTTTGCATCTGGAAAGGTCAGCTTTATTAAATTGTTCTTAGTAAACCATTCAACTTTCTGCCCTTCCACGCCTTGCTCTTTGCCACTAAAATCAGTGACAAGTTGAAAATGTAAATTAACGTGCTTTTCTGGGTATTCAAAACTTAACGACATAAAATGTGATTGTTCAGTAACATCAATATTGAGCTCTTCTTTTAACTCACGTACTAACGCTTGTTCTGTGCTTTCGCCGTCTTCTATTTTGCCGCCAGGAAATTCCCATTTACCACCTTGGTGCTGATGGTCTAAACGTTTGCTTAATAAAAACATCCCATTCACATATATAACTGCAGCAGCAACATTAATTGTCTTTTTCATATTATCAGCACCATCCGCAACATCAGTAACATTCACCGGCTAACACCAGTGGTTTAATTCATTTATTTTAGTCATAAAAAAAGGCGGATATCCGCCTTTTTTCGTTAATAACAATACTTAGGCCTAATAAATTAGGATAGCTTACCGTGGCATTGTTTATATTTCTTACCTGAACCACAAGGACATGGATCGTTACGGCCAACTTTTGGCTGATTTCTGATCATAGAGTCTTTCTGTTCTTGCTCAGATAATTGATCCGATGATTCGTGCTGGTATTCTTTTGGTGCAGCGTCGGCTTTACGACGTTGCTCTTCAACCGCATCTACATCTTGTTCAGTACGAACTTTTACACGACATAGAACATTAGTTACTTCAGCTTTTAATAATTCCAACATAGTAGAGAATAATTCAAACGACTCACGTTTGTACTCTTGCTTTGGATTTTTCTGAGCATAACCACGTAAATGAATACCTTGGCGTAAATGGTCCATTGACGCTAAATGTTCTTTCCAGTGTTGATCTAAGCTCTGTAGCATTATAGATTTTTCAAAGTGACGTAAAACATCTGTACCAACTAGCGCTTCTTTAGCGTTGTACATCTCATCAATACTTTCACTGATACGTTGTTTTAACGTTTCTTCATGCAGTTTTTCGTCTTCTTCTATCCACTTACGAATTGGTAAGTCGACTGACATATCACTTTTCAGACGGTCTTCTAATCCTTCAAGATCCCACATCTCATCTAACGACTGAGGCGGAATATATAGATCTAGAACCGTTGCCACTACGTCTTGACGAATACCAGCGATAACTTCACCGATATCACCTTCTTCTAATAGCATGTCACGTTGTGAGTAAATAACTTTACGTTGGTCATTGGCAACGTCATCGTATTCTAATAACTGTTTACGGATATCAAAGTTACGCGCTTCAACTTTACGTTGAGCGTTTTCAATTGCTTTGTTTACCCAAGGATGTTCAATAGCTTCGCCATCTTCCATTCCTAAACGACGCATCATGTTTGTAACACGTTCAGATGCGAATAAACGCATTAAGGTATCTTCCATTGAAAGATAGAAACGTGAGCTACCAGCATCACCTTGACGACCAGAACGACCACGTAATTGGTTATCTATACGACGAGACTCATGACGTTCAGTACCAATAATGTGTAATCCGCCAGCGGCTAATACAGCATCATGACGTTTCTGCCATTCTGATTTAAGATGCTCAACTTGTTGTTCAGTTGGGTTTTTAAGACGAGCTGCTTCAGCCTGCCAATTACCACCTAATACGATATCGGTACCACGACCGGCCATATTAGTTGCGATAGTTACCGTACCTGAAGTACCTGCATCTTCAATGATTTGCGCTTCTTTCTCATGCTGTTTCGCATTAAGTACGCTGTGTTTGATCTTTTCCTTCTTAAGGAAAGAAGATAACAATTCTGAAGACTCAATTGACGCCGTACCAACCAATACTGGCTGCCCACGTTTTTGACAATCTTTAATGTCTTCAATGATTGCTTTGTATTTTTCTAACTGAGTTAGGTAAACCAAATCAGTCATGTCATTACGAACCATAGGACGGTTAGTTGGTACAACAACCGTATCTAGTCCGTAAATTTGTTGGAATTCAAATGCTTCTGTATCAGCAGTACCTGTCATGCCCGACAATTTGTCGTACATACGGAAAAAGTTCTGGAATGTAATAGAAGCTAATGTTTGATTCTCGTTCTGAATTTTTACACCTTCTTTTGCTTCAACAGCTTGGTGTAAACCTTCTGACCAGCGACGACCTTCCATTGTACGGCCGGTATGCTCGTCAATGATAACAATTTGGTCATCTTGAACTATGTAATCAATGTCTTTTTGATACATTAAATGCGCACGTAATGCTGCATATACATTGTGTAATAACGGAATGTTAGTTGCTGAATATAAAGATTCACCTTCAGCGACTATGCCACGTTCTAATAAAATTTCTTCTACGCGAACCTGGCCTCTTTCAGTTAAATAAATTTGTTTTGATTTTTCATCAGCGGTGAAATCACCATCGCCCTCAACACCTTCTTCGTCGTCTTTTTCTTGTTTTTCAAGTAAAGGAACGATTTCATTTATCTTAAGGTACATTTCTGAGCCATCTTCAGCAGGACCAGAAATAATCAAAGGGGTACGAGCTTCATCAATTAAGATTGAGTCAACTTCATCGATAATGGCAAATGGACGGCTACGTTGAACACGTTCACTGCTTTCAAACGCCATATTATCGCGTAGGTAGTCAAAACCAAATTCGTTATTAGTTCCGTAAGTAATATCGGCGTTGTAAGCAACTTTTTTGGCATCGTGTGCCATACCTGCAGTATTACAACCAACACTCATATCCAAAAATTCAAATAATGGACGGTTAGTTTCAGCATCACGAGTTGCTAGGTAATCATTCACGGTAATAACATGAACGCCATCACCCGCTAATGAATTTAAGTAAGCTGGTAAAGTAGCGGTAAGGGTTTTACCTTCACCCGTTCTCATTTCTGCAATGGAACCACGATTCAATACCATGCCGCCAACTAGCTGCATGTCAAAATGACGCATTCCAAAAACACGTTTACTGGCTTCGCGCACAGTGGCAAATGCTTCTGGTAATAAATCATCTAACGTTTCGTCTTGCTCTAACCGAGCTTTAAACTCTGCGGTCTTCGCTTTTAACTCTTGATCGGTGAGACTTTCAAACTGAGGCTCTAAAGCATTGATAGTTAGAACAGTTTTATTTAATTGTTTAAGCGTGCGTTGGTTTCTGCTACCAAACATCTTTGTAAGTAATGATGAGATCATGGTTTTAGCTTTTTACTTTTAATTATTCTAAAAATAAACAATCGGCCAAAGGGCCGATTGCAACATGTTGATTAAATATCGTCTAATTAATCGTCAATCGGCTTTCCGATAGACATAAGGTAATGGGTCTATTCGCTTACCGTTTTTTATTACTTCGTAATGAACATGTGGTCCTGTAGACCTACCTGTACTGCCCATTAATGCAATCTTTTGTCCTTTGGTTACTATGTCACCAGCACTTACTAATAAGGCTTTATTGTGTCCGTATCGAGTGACAATACCATCACCGTGATCAACTTCCACTAAGTTACCATAACCAAATCGACTGTCGGCCCATGTTACCACGCCAGAACCAGTCACAACGACACCCCCGCCATCTTCACCAGCAAAGTCCAAACCTTTATGAGTGGCTGGCATACCGGTGAACGGGTCTTTTCTTACGCCAAAATACGAGGATAACCAACCACGTTGAATTGGTCTTCCTGATATAAATATTTCTTCTTCTATATGGGTATTCATCAAGATAGATTCAAGTACTGCCATCTTTCTTTCTTGGCCATCTAGTTTAATCAACATTTCATCCATCTCACTGAATAACGTTTCTGCATTTGCAGTTACATCTTCAGCATTGGTTGTCAAAGGACCGCCTGTTGCCGCTAATGTAGCAAAGTTAAATTCGTCATCAGGAATTTCAGATTGTTGGGCTAAACGAGAGGCAAACGCATCTAATCGATTTACCTGGCCTTTAATTTCGCCAAGTTTTAACGTTAATGCACTTAATTGATGTTGAGTTTGATTTTTCAGTCGAATGAGCAGTTCTTTTTCATCACTGTATTCTTTTTGCGCGACACTAAGTTGTTCGCGTACATGGTTGGTATCATCGGTGTGACCAATTGCGCCACGTACAAGCCATATTGTAAGTAATATTAAAACCAAGGCAACAGAAAGCCACTGAGCTTTTAACATTCTCGTTTTAAAGCTTACATTTTTTCCTCTATAAATAAGTGTTAAACTCATTCACTACTACCTAATTTCACGGACATATAAGTGAAGACACCCAAATCGTTAAATGAACTAATAAGTTCAGACAAAGAAACAAACAACCTATCTTTATATCGTCAAAAAACAAGTAAATTTAGATTAATTCACAAACTTCTATCAGAAATATTAGGTGCTAATATCGCTCAAAACATCATAGTAAGCAACTATAAAAACTCAATTGTCTATTTAGAAACCACTTCTGCTGGCATTGCCACCGGATTTAAAATGCAACAATCTAATGTTTTGTCTGCATTTCGTAAACAGCTTGACCCTGCGCTTGTTACTGTCGAAATGAAAGTCAGCCCGCATTCTGCGGCGTTACAATCGAAACGAGCCAAAGCTGAAGCGCCAGTAGAAATAAAACCAAGCACTAAAACTATTCCACCAGAAGTTGCTAAAATGTTTGCATCTATTGCTGAGTCTAGCAAAGGACCGTTAAAAGAAAAGTTTCTAAAACTAAGTCGACTCAAACAATCAGGACAAGATGATAACTAAAATAACCTTTTTTGTTAATCTAAATTCCATGTTTTTGCATCATTAATTATATGGTCAATTTCATCTATCAGCTCTAAAAGCTCAGGTTCAATTGATTCAATTTTGCCTTCACTCTTTAATCCTGACTCTATAATTTCAGCTAACTGCTTTAATGTAGGTACTCCGGTATAACAACAAGCACCGTGGAACTTATGAATTGCCGCTACTAATTCATCCACATTCCCATCACTATAATGTTGCTTAATCGCTACAGATAAATCAGGCATACTGTTTACCAACATGGTAAACATCTCAACAGCCAAGTCTTGTTTCCCAGCCGCACGAGTAAGCGCTAGCGACCAATCTAAATGATGGCAATCGGCAAACGGCAGTCCAATATTAGAATGGTTAATGATCACAGCAGTTCGGTTGTCTCTTAATTGCAATCGACAGCTCGGACACACATCTAAGATCACTTGAGTTAACATATCTTCATCAATGGGTTTAACTAAGTGTCCAGTAAAGCCAACTGCGAGCATTCTATTTTGCTCTTCTGCACCAGCATGAGCCGTAACCGAAATAATCGGTGTATTTTCATTTAATGACGATTCTTTAATTTTTTGACAAGCGGTTATGCCATCCATAATTGGCATCTGAATATCCATAAAGATAACGTCATAAACATGCTTTTTAGCTTGCTGTAGTGCCACTAATCCATCATGGGCAATATCAACAACCATCCCCATTTCATTGAGTAATGTGGTTATTAATTTTAAATTAGCTGGTGTATCATCAACCGCTAGCACTTTCATCCCACCAAACACAGATGACAATGGCTGCTCTTGACTAATTTCTTCTATATAAGGGTCTGCTAAAGTATTAATCAGTTTTCTATGATTAATAGGCATACTCAAGCAAGCGGTAGCTCCTGAATTTATGCTTACTTCTTTTAAGTTAGGCGAAATACTATTCACTATAGTGTAAACATGTGAACAATATTCTGTCGCCATTGTTATGCATTTTTTAAGCTCGCCTATGGTGCTCGGAGATATTCTTCGGCAGATTAACACCATATCAAACGTCTGTTGTTGCAAAGACTCCAAGTAAGCTTGTTCCGTGTTACATGTGGTAACCGCAAGCTCAGTTTCTTCATTCAACAATTGACCTATGTCGGTAGATGCCTGTGGGCAGGTAGCAAAATACAGTATTTTCTTACCTTCTATTTCCACCAGCGGTAATTGCTGGCCAATGGCCGTATTGTTTTCGTTAATATAAATATCAAAAAAGAATTCCGAACCTTTATTTATTTCACTGGTAAAGTTAATTCCGCCACGCATGCTCTCTACTATTTTTTTACAAATAATAAGACCTAGCCCAGTCCCACCAAATTTTCTGGTAGTGGAGCTATCGGCTTGACCAAATGCAGCAAACAACTTGTCTTTGGCGCTAGCTTCTATACCAATCCCCGTATCTGAAACTATAAACTTAATATGATGGCCATAATCGTGACTGCCTAAATACTTCACATCTAAACGAATATAACCATTTCGGGTAAATTTAATTGAGTTACCAATTAAGTTAATGATTATTTGTTTCAGTCTAACTGGGTCGCCTTGTAGCTCGTCAGGTACGCGTGTATCTACATTAAGATGGATCTCTAAGCCTTTATCAAAAATACTTGGCGCGAGTAATGTCATTACTTCGTTTATCGCATCACGCAAAGAAAATGGCGTTGACTCCAACTCTACTTTTCCAGCATCGAGTTTTGAGAAATCTAATATGTCGTTAATGATCTGTAATAAATTATTACCGGAGGAGTCGATGGTTTCGAGAAAATCTCTTTGGTTATTATTTAATTGGGTTTTCTTCAGCTGTCGAGTAAAGCCCAGCACACCATTAAGTGGCGTTCTTAATTCATGACTCATGTTAGCTAAAAAGTGTGATTTTACTTCATTGGCTTTTAATGCGTCTTTCTTAGCCATATTAAGCTGAATATTTTGAACTTCCAATTGCTCTACGGTTTGCTGCAATTCCTGCGTGTGTTCACTAATGTTATGTTCAGCTTGTTCAGTAACCACATACATAGCTTTGGCAATTGCATTAACGCTTTCCCTTAAGTTATCTAACTCCCCTACCATAGGCGTATTAACGCGATATTTATAATCGCCATTGGTAATACCTTTCACAGCGACGTTTAATCGATTAATTGACGCAATAATGTCTTTTATAAAAAACAAAGCAAAAGCCGTGGTTAGCGCAATAACAAATATTAAAATCATCACTAAAGTAACAATTGACGACTGTTGTTGTAACAAAGCTTGGTCGCGGCTGAGTTCAACCACCAAATAACCAAATAATGTTTGGCCGTTTTTGGTAATAAATAAAAATGAGTCACTCTCAATCTCAGCACCATAAATTGGACTGCGGATGTAAATAATGTTGTCAGTTATTTCAACACGAGTATTTTCAGCTAGTAACTTTCCGGGCTTTAACCGGATATTTTCAAAGTCTTCGTGAAAATTAGACGACTGAAAAAGTTGATGATTTGGTAAGAATACAGAAATTGAGCGCACTATTGGACTGGCTTTTCGGTGCGACATGTCGAGTGCTTGAGCCAATACCTTCTGCTTATTATGCAAAATAGCATCGGCGCTTAAAATACTTAAAGGCTCGGAAAGGTAGATACCGCGTTGGATTAGATTTTCATCCAACTCCGTATATCTTTTGTAAGTTAAATACCCGCCTAACAAAAGACCAATTAAGATAGTGGGCAAAATAGTGATCATCAACGCGCGTTGACGTAAAGAAAAGAGTTCTTTCATTGAGAGTACGAGTATAATTTAAATAAATTTAGGGAGAATAACTTATCCTAAACTTGTTAAACTAACAAGAATACAGCTTTCTCAATTTCACATTTCTCTATATCAATAAGATTTAAGGACATAGGCACACCTTCGTATGGCTCAAATATTTAACCCAAACAAATCAGGTAAGAATAGAAAACATAAATCTCTTGCCAAGCAATTACCTGACTTTGTCGCAAAAGTTGAGAGTTATGACCCTGAAGGTAAAGGGATCATCAGAACCGAATCTGGCCGAATTGCCTTTGTCACTGGTGCGCTTGTAGGCGAAGTCGTTAAAGTACGTCCAATAACCTACAACGAAAAAATTATTAAAGGGGAAACCCTAAAAGTGATTGAGCCAAGCCCAAAACGAGTCACTCCTCAGTGCGCTCATTTTGATGTGTGCGGTGGTTGCCAGTTACAGTATATGCAACCAGAGCATCAAACCGAGGCGAAACAACTTGCGTTAAATACCTTATTTCAAAAGCAACTTGGCTTAACCGATATCCCATGGCAACAGCCTATTGTTGGCTCAGACTGGCATTACCGCCGTACGGCTCGCTTATCTATTTGGTTCGACTCAGATACGTCATTCAGATTAGGCTTTAAACAAAAGAAATCAAAACAGATTGTTGATGTGGCTCAATGCCCTATTTTAGTTCAAAGTTTGACTGATTTATTGCCTTCGCTAAAAGAGTTAATCCAAAGTTTAGACAATCGCAGAGCAATTACTCATGTACAAATGTATGCATTAGACAATGGCGACACTGTTATCTTCCGAGTCATTGAATCAATTAAAAATGAAGATAAAGAAAGGCTTAGCCAGTTTGCTAAACAAAGCAACATTAATATTATGTTGCAACATAACGAACATGAGTTTGAACAAATATCCGCATTAAATGGCACAAGTGGTACAGAGCTTGAATACCAAATGCAAAATTGCCGATTCCAGTTCTCACCAGAAGATTTCATTCAAGTGAACTCACAGGTGAATCAGCAAATGGTAGCACAAGCATTACAGTGGCTAGAGCCCAATAAAGACGATATTGTATTAGATTTATTTAGTGGTGTTGGTAACTTCACTTTGCCGTTAGCGTTAAAAGCGAAGCAAGTTTTTGCCGTTGAAGGTGTCAATAATATGGTCTTGCGCTTACAAAAAAATGCTGAATTAAATCAAATAGATAATATTTCTGCTCACCAAGCTGACTTATCTAAATTAGTACTAAAATACAAACCCAAGTGGTTAAAACCAATTGATAAGTTATTATTAGACCCTGCTCGTGATGGTGCTTTTGATGTAGTTCAAAAAATCCCATTATTAGCGCCTAAAAAAATATTATACGTATCTTGTAATCCATCCACTATGGTCAGAGATATTAAAGAATTACAACAAAGTGGCTATAAGTTGTCGAAACTAGGTTTACTCAATATGTTTCCTCATACTGCTCATATAGAAGCGATGGCGTTGTTAGAAACATAATATAAAAAGAGAAATAAGGAGAGCCTGTGGTTTCGGTAACTCGTGCACATCACTTAGAAGATATACTCGAAAGTAAAGATACCAAACAGTGGCTTATGTCTGCTGGTCTTGCGGATCATACTGTTCAAGCTATTGATGACGCCGTTCAATGGTTACAGAAACAACCAAAGCAGGCTGAATTATTGTCGCCGGTCGATGCCGACTTCACACGCCAAGGTTTATTAATTGTTGAAATATTGCTTGAACTGCACATGGACGACGACAGTTTAATCACCGCTTTGTTATACCCGTATTTTGAGCACCAAGCTTCAGACAATAAAGTAAGAGATAAACTTAAAAAGAAATTTGGCAGTAATATCATTAACTTATTAAATGGTGTTACTAAAATGGCTAGCATGGGATTATTGTCGGCCAGAGTTAAATACTCTCCCGAGCAAGGTGAAAATATTCGCCGCATGTTAACCGCTATGATTGAAGACGTTAGAGCCGTAGTTATCAAACTCGCTCAACAAGTTGTATTTCTACGTGAAATTAAAAAGAGCGACGAAGAAACTCGTGTTCTTGCCGCCAAAGAAACCCAAACTATTTATGCTCCGCTGGCCAACAGATTAGGTATCGGTCAATTAAAATGGGAACTTGAAGATTATGCATTTCGCTACTTACAGCCTGATATATATAAAAATATCGCCTCAAGCCTAGAAGAAAAAAGAACCGAGAGACAACAATACCTAGAAGACTTTGTAGAACAGTTAGGTGATAGATTACACGGCGCGCAAATAAAATCACAGGTGTATGGCAGACCAAAACATATTTACAGCATTTGGAAAAAAATGCAGAAAAAAGGTTATGAGTTCAGCCAGTTATTCGACATAAGAGCGGTACGTGTTGTTGCCGAAAAAATTCAAGACTGTTATTCATGCCTAGGCATTATCCACACCAGCTGGCGTCATATTCCGTCTGAATTTGACGATTACGTTGCCACACCAAAACCAAACGGTTATCAGTCTATTCACACCGTTGTGATTGGTCCTGAAGGCAAGCCAATTGAGATTCAGATAAGAACCGACGAAATGCATGACGACGCTGAATTAGGTGTTGCCGCGCATTGGCAATATAAAGAAGGCGCTCTGCCAACTAAATCTGGCAAAGGCTCTAGCTATGAAGACAAAATTGCTTGGTTAAGAAAGTTACTACAATGGCAAGAAGAAATGTCAGACTCTGGCGACTTTGCCGAAGAGTTAAGAAACCAAGTTGTGGAAGACCGCGTATACGTATTTACGCCACAAGGTGACGTGGTTGACTTACCAAATGGTTCTACACCACTGGATTTTGCTTATCACATACACACAAATGTGGGTCATAGATGTATTGGCGCAAAAGTGTTTAACCGCATTGTGCCTTTCACTTATCAGCTTAAAACTGGTGATCAAATTGAGATCATTACAGGTAAAGAGTCCAATCCTAAACGCGACTGGCTAAACCCGAACTTAGATTACATTCATTCATCACGTGCTAGAGCTAAAGTTCACACCTGGTTTAAGCAACAAGACAAAGATAAAAACTTACATGAAGGCAAGCAGCTTTTAGAGCAAGAGCTATCGAGATTAAGCATCCCCTGGACAGAAGCTGAACAAGCTAAAGACCGTTTTAACATGGTGACGTTAGACGACTTATTGGCTGGTATTGGCGGTGGTGACGTTCGTTTAAATCAGGTTGTTAATTACATACAATCTAAATTAAGAACCGAAGAAACACCTGAAATAGATCCACGTTTAATTCAAAAACCGAGAAAACAAAAGAAATTCCAAAACGGCGTTATCTTACAAGGCGTTGGTAATTTAATGAACCAACTTGCCGGTTGTTGTAACCCAATTCCAGGTGATGAAATTGCAGGCTACATAACACAAGGCCGTGGCGTTGTTATTCACAGAGAAGATTGTGAGCAATTTAAAATTGTAATGGATGAACATCCAGAGCGCTTTATAGAAGCCACCTGGGAAGAAGATTACTCTGGCGGTTATATTTCAAATCTGCGTATCATTGCTAATGACCGTAGCGGTTTAATTAGAGATGTGACGAGTATTCTGGCTAATGAAAAAATAAATGTTTTAGGCATGAGCACAGAGTCTGACGTACAAAAACAGATTGCGACTATGGGACTTAAATTAGAAGTCTATAACGTAGGTGCGTTTAACCGCGTGGTAAGCAAACTAAGCCAGTTAGATGAAATGATAGAAGTGAAACGAATGTAAGCACTTATGACTAGTACAAAAAATGAGATCCGAATATGAGTGCTAATGCGACAAATAATGACACAAACCTAAACAAACTCAGCGCGTTATCTGGCTTAGAAAAACTAACCACATTAATGAGCATGCTACGTCACCCAGAAACGGGTTGTCCTTGGGACTTAAAGCAAACCTTTGATTCGTTAATACCTTACACCATTGAAGAGGCCTATGAAGTTGCTCAGGCAATCGAAGACAAAGACTATGTCGACTTAAAAAGTGAGCTTGGTGACTTATTATTTCAAGTGGTGTTTTATGCCCAACTGGGCCAAGAACAATCCTTGTTTGATTTTAACGATGTGATCAACACAGTTTGCGACAAGTTAATCAGCCGTCACCCACATGTTTTTTCTGATGTTCAATTTGATTCAGAGCAACAAATAAAACAAAACTGGGAAAAACAAAAATCTAAAGAACGTCAATTAAAAGACTCTGCAAGCACTAGCGTATTAGATGATATTCCATTAGCTATTCCTGCCATTTCTCGTGCCTATAAAATCCAAAAACGCGCAGCCAGTGTCGGGTTCGACTGGCCAGATGTCCACGGTGCGTTTGATAAAGTCAGTGAAGAGATTGAAGAAGTTAAAGCTGAGCTGCGATTAGATGAAACTGAAAACAAAGACAACATAGACGCGATTGCCGATGAGTTAGGCGACCTTTATTTTGCCTTAACCAATGTCACGCGCCACTTAGGTTTAAACCCAGAGCAAGTGATTAAAGCGGCAAATAACAAGTTTGAAAAACGCTTTCGTCAGGTGGAACACATAGCCACAGCCAACAACGCAGATATCAGCCAAACCAGCCTAGAACAATTGGACACTTGGTGGGAACAGGCCAAACTCGATACCAAGAATACAAAATAAAACAGTTAAGGCTTTTCTATTAAAAAAAAACGCTAAAAGATTGCTCTTTTAGCGTTTTTTTTACGTCTTACTAAATTAAAAATCTAGTAAGCTGCCAATTGAATAAATTGTGAATAGTCGCGATTAAATTGCTTCAATCTCTGCGTACTGTTCTTTCAATTTATTAACTGTTTGTTGGAACTCAGCCATTTTAGCTTGTTCTTTTTCAATAACTGCCGGTGGCGCATTACTTACAAACTTCTCGTTAGATAACTTACCAGATACACGTTGCAACTCTTGGTTGGCTTTTTCCATTGCTTTAGTTAAACGTGATAACTCAGCGTCTTTGTCAATTAAACCTGCCATTGGAATAAGCACATCCATTGCACCAACTAAACCTGATGCAGATGCTGGTGCTTTTTCGCCGTCGGCTAACACATTAATTGTTTCTAATTTAGCTAACGCCATTAAGAATGATTGGTTGGCGGTTAAACGCTCAACATCTTGTGCTGATAAGTTACGTAACAATACGTTAATTGGTTTGTTTGGCGACAAGTCCATTTCACCACGTATGTTACGAATAACCAGAATAAACTGTTTTAACCATTCAACATCGGCAACCGCTTGTTCATCAACTAAGCCTGCATTATACGTTGGGTAAGCATTTAACATTATGCTTTCAGCGTCTGCTGTTAGCCCAGTTAATGGTTGTACGCGCTGCCAAATCGTTTCTGTAATGAATGGAATGATTGGGTGCATTAAACGTAACAGTGACTCCAATACCACAACCAATGTTTTACGAGTCGCACGTTGTTGAATTTCAGTACCACTTGTCATCACAGGTTTTGTTAGCTCTAAGTACCAACCGCAGAACTCGTTCCAGGTAAAGTCATACAAAGCGTTTGCTGCTAAATCAAAACGGTAAGCGTCCAAATGGCCACGTACAGTTTTAATGGTGTTTTGCATTTGCCCTTGGATCCAACGGTCCGCTAATGAATATTCTAATTCAGAGTCCGTGGCTGTTTTGCCACAATCAAACTCTTCTGTGTTCATTAATACGTAACGGCTAGCGTTCCATAGTTTGTTACAGAAGTTACGGTAACCTTCTAAACGTTTCATGTCCCAACTGATGTCTCGGCCAGTTGAAGCAAGCGCTGCTAAAGTGAAACGTAGTGCATCTGTTCCGCTAGTTTCCATTCCTTCTGGGAATTCTTTACGGGTACTTTTTTCAATTTTTGCAGCCATTTTAGGTTGCATCATGTTGCCAGTACGTTTTGCTACTAAGGTTTCTAATTCAATACCGTCAATAATATCTAATGGGTCAATTACGTTACCCTTAGATTTAGACATTTTGTCGCCGTTTTCGTCACGGATAAGCCCAGTAACGTAAACCGTTTTAAATGGAACTTGTGGTTTGCCTTCTTCATCTTTAATGAAGTGCATGGTCATCATGATCATACGGGCAACCCAGAAGAAAATAATGTCAAAGCCCGTTACCAATACATCGGTCGGGTGGAATTTTTTCAAGTCTTCTAAATTATCAGGCCAGCCTAATGTTGAGAATGTCCAAAGTGCAGACGAGAACCAAGTGTCTAATACGTCTTCGTCTTGACGTAATGTAACGTCGTCACCTAAACCATTAGCGGCACGCACTTCTGCTTCGTTGTTACCAACGTATACTTTGCCATTTTCGTCATACCAAGCTGGAATTCTGTGTCCCCACCAAAGTTGACGTGAAATACACCAATCTTGTAAGTCGCGCATCCAAGCAAAGTACATATTTTCATACTGCTTTGGCACAAACTGAATATCGCCATTTTCCACAGCTTCAGTGGCTACTTTCGCCATTGACTCAACACGTACATACCATTGGTCTGTCAGCATAGGTTCAATAACAACACCACCACGATCACCATAAGGAATGGTTAAGTCGTGTTCTTTAATTTCTTCTAGATTTCCGCTCTCGTCCATTGCTGCAACAACGGCTTTACGTGCTGCAAAACGTTCTAAACCTTGGAACTGTTCAGGCAAGTCTGCTGAATAAACATCACTTTCTTCGCCATTGGTATTAAATACTTGAGATTCTGTGCGAATGTGACCAGTGAAATTTAATACATTGATCATAGGTAAGTTGTTACGCTTGCCTACTTCATAGTCATTAAAGTCATGCGCTGGTGTGATTTTTACACAACCCGTACCTTTGTCCATATCAGCATGTTCATCGCCAATAATTGGAATTAAGCGACCAACAAGAGGCAAAACAATCGATTTACCAATTAAGTCTTTATAACGAGGATCTTCTGGATTTACCGCAACCGCAGTATCACCTAATAATGTTTCTGGGCGAGTGGTAGCAACGACCAAATAGTCTTTACCGTCTGCCGTTTTTTGACCGTCAGCTAAAGGATAACGGAAGTGCCACATGTGACCTTTTTTATCTTTATTCTCAACTTCTAAGTCAGAGATAGCCGTTTGTAACTTTGGATCCCAATTCACCAAACGTTTACCACGATAAATTAAATCGTCGTTATATAAATCGACAAATACTTTTTCAACGGCTTTTGATAACCCTGGATCCATTGTGAAACGTTCACGTTCCCAATCTACCGAGTTGCCTAAACGGCGCATTTGCTTGGTAATTGTGCCACCAGACTCGGCTTTCCAGTCCCAAATCTTTTCAATAAATTTTTCACGACCTAAATCTTTACGAGTAACGTCACCTTCTGCGGCTAACTGACGTTCAACAACCATTTGCGTTGCAATACCGGCATGGTCAGTTCCTACTTGCCACAATGTGTTGTAACCATCCATACGTTTATAACGCGTTAGAGTGTCCATAATTGTGTGTTGGAACGCGTGTCCCATGTGCAAGCTACCAGTGACATTTGGTGGTGGAATGACGATGCTATAACTGTCCCCTTTACCTGAAGGTTTAAAATGACCTTTAGATTCCCATTCTTCATACAAAGATTGTTCGATATCGGTTGGGTTATAAGTTGTTTCCATGATGGTTTTAGCCTTGAATTTCTGTAAAGATTAATTTGGTTTTGTATAATTTTTTCTGTTTATAACTTAGCTTTTTATAACTTGGTCTGTTTATGCTTAGCTGTTTATGCTTAGCTTTTTATAATCAAGCTTTAAACAATTGAATCTGGAATTTGATTGGTGGTTAAGTTAAACCCCGCCTGCTTGAGTAACTTGTATCTCTCTCTGGCTGCGGCTTTTCCTACATCGTCGTTTGGCACAAAGTCATGCCATTCATTCACGCCTTTTAACTTACCAACATAATCAGGTAGTGTTTGGCACATGTTAACAAAACAGCCACGTCTTTGCTGACTTGGTTCCCAATTTATTTCAACAGGTGAACCATAATGCGGGCCTTCACCGGGCAAGTTATGAGGGATAAATCTATCCGCTTCAAACTGCCATAACCAATCATCAACAATGTGAGCTTGGTCTTGGTTTTCGACCCCAATTAACAGTTTTTTATTTTGACGATATAAGTCAGCTGCTAACACGCAAGCATAATGAATGTGCGCCGTTACATTTGCCGCTTTGGCGTGAGCAGGCGCTTGTTGTTGATCTGATAATATCCAGAAAATTGCATTCATTAGTTATATTCGTTATCTATTAATTTATTTTAGATTTAAGCAGCAATCTTGTTACAACATCACTGCTTAATTACCGTTCTATTATTACTCGTTCATACCCGTCTACTGTTCTACCGAAATACCAGCACGGTTCATTAAGAACTGAGTCAACATTGGTACAGGACGGCCTGTTGAGCCTTTTTTAGCACCACCGCTTACCCATGCAGTTCCCGCAATATCTAAATGCGCCCAGTTATATTTCTTAGTAAATCTAGATAAGAAACAAGCCGCAGTAATTGTCCCTGCATCTCTACCACCTAAGTTACTAAAATCAGCAAATGGGCTATCTAACTGGTCTTGGTACTCATCCCATAACGGTAAACGCCATGCTCTGTCGCCACTTTGCTCAGACGCATTTAACAACTCATGAGCCAAAGGATTATGTGTACTTAACAAGCCAGATGCATGTTTGCCCAAAGCAACCACACAAGCACCTGTTAAGGTTGCAATATCAATAACCAATTCAGGGTCAAAACGTTCAACGTAAGTTAACGCATCACATAATACCAAACGGCCTTCTGCATCGGTATTTAATACTTCTACCGTTTTGCCAGACATAGTAGTTAATACATCACCAGGACGATACGCTTTACTGCCCGTCATGTTTTCACAACCAGCTAATACGCCAATTACATTAATTGGTAAGTCTAATTCTGCCAACGAACGCATGGTGCCTAAAACACCTGCTGCGCCACCCATGTCGTATTTCATCTCATCCATGCCTGCGGCAGGTTTAATGGAAATACCACCTGAGTCAAAGGTTAACCCTTTACCAACAAGCACAATTGGTGCTTCGTCCGTTTTGCCACCATTGTAATTAATGATGGTCATAATTGATTCGTTGTCACTACCACGGCCAACGGCTAAATAAGAATTCATGCCTAATGCAGCCATTTCTTCTTCGCCAACGGTTTGCACGGTTACTTTGTCGTAAGACTCTAACGACTTACCTTGCTCAGCTAAGTAAGCAGGGTTACAAATATTTGGTGGCATGTTAGCGACGTCACGACACAATTTTGCACCGTTTGAAATGGCTAAGCTATGCTCAATCGCACTTTCACCAAGTGGTAGTTCACGACGTGTAGGTACGTTAAATACCAATTTACGTAATGGACGACGCGCTTCATCTTTTTTACTTTTTAAGGCATTGAAGCTGTATAAGCTATCTAATGTTGCTTCAACCGCTTGTCTTACTTTCCAGTACGTATCACGACCTTTAACATGCATTTCTGTTAAGAAACACACTGACTCCATTGAGCCGGTATCGTTTAATGTGTCGATAGTTTTCTTGATGATCTGGCGGTACTGACGTTCGTTTAATTCACGTTCTTTACCACAACCTACCAATAATACACGTTCGCTTAGAACGTTTGGTACATGATGCAATAACAAAACTTGTCCAGGTTTGCCTTCAAGATCGCCACGACGTAATAAATTGCTGATGTAACCATCACTAATTTGGTCTAGTTGCTCAGCAATAGGAGAGAGTCTACGTGGTTCATAAACGCCAACGACGATACAAGCACTACGCTGTTTTTCCGGGCTGCCACTTTTAACACTGAATTCCATGATTTCTCCAATTGCGTTACGCTTTAATTATTTTTTTATTGTTTTTATTAAATTTTAATCGGCGATTGATGGATTTATCATTATAATAACTTCCATGCCTGTTATGATTAGGCCGCCAAAATTGTAACTAACTTATCAATATCTTAAGTATTACAAAATAGTTTTCTTATGAAAATAAGAAGTTTACTTATAAATTGGCAACATTCCAGTAAAAGTATAAGTTTTCTAAGGTTTATTTGTGATAATTCTGCGTTATTTAACCGCTGAAGTATTTAAGTCGCAGTTTGCGGTTTTTATAGTCTTCATGAGCATTTTTCTCAGTCAAACATTTGTCAAAGTATTGGCCGATGCTTCAGAGGGTAAAATACCAGGTTATCTTGTTGCCTCCATTATTGGACTGCGCTTTCCGCAACTTGCTGCCGTTATTTTACCGCTAAGTCTATTCTTGGGTGTAATGTTGGCTTATGGCCGACTTTACAGCGACCATGAAATGAGCGTATTAAAAGCTTGTGGCGTGTCCGAATGGTTCCTGACTCGTGTCACCTTAATTTATGCATTTATCTTAGCCATTGTTGCTGGCAGCGTTACTTTATACTTTGCTCCACTTGCCGCCGAATATGAATACCAGGTAAAAGAAGAAGCGGCATCTGAAGGTGTATTATCTACCTTATCGTCTGGCCGCTTTCAAAAAGCGGGCAGCGGAAACTCCGTCGTATTTGTCCACGACATTGAACGTAAAACCTCAATCATGAGAAAAGTATTTGTTGCCAAAACCAATGAAGATGGCGTTGATAACGTAGTTTATTCTGACACAGGCCGTGTTGTTGAATACGATTACGGTAAGCAAGATTTAGTCTTATCTGAAGGCCATAGATATTACATGGGCAAAGACAACACGTCACAACGACTCACCTTTTCTGAATACCAAATTCAATTACAAGATAAAGCCGTTGAAAAACGCAGTCGTAATTATGCCGCATTACCGACCTTTGAACTTGCTGAATCTACCGAATTAGAAGCTATTGCTGAATTTCAGTGGCGACTGGCTATTCCGCTTTCCATTCCAATTTTAGCTATGATCGCCGTACCACTTGCCTCAGTAAATCCAAGGCAAGGTCGCTTTGGTAAAATACTACCGGGACTTGGCATATTTTTTACTTATTACATCCTGTTAGTGTTAGCTAAGTCAGCCATTGAAGATGGCAATTTACCGACTCACATTGGCTTATGGTGGATTCATTTGCTCGGTTTAGTCACCGCCATGTTATTACTAATTCAAGATAGAAGCTCCGGCGGTTTAATAAGGCAGAAATGGCTACAACTAACAAGGAAAGGTGACTGATCATGTTTGGCATGTCTATGATTGACCGTTACATTGGTCGCACTGTATTAAGCTCTATTGGCGTTACCTTAGCAGTACTTGTTGGGATTAGTTCGCTCTTTAGATTTATCGACCAAGTTATGTATATTGGCCGTGGTGATTTTACTTTTTTAACTGCCGCCTTATTTACCTTGTATTCCGTACCACAAGACTTAGAAATATTTTTCCCAATGGCAGCCATGATAGGCGGGCTTGTTGGCTTAGGCTCAATGGCTAGTAATTCAGAACTAATTGTTATGCAAGCCGTTGGTATGTCTAAAGCCAATGTTGTTTCTGCGGTATTAAAGTCCAGTACCATTTTGATTGTGATCATGATGGTATTTTCAGAATGGGGCGTGCCGTACGCAACACAATCAGCCAAAGAACTGAAAACCCAAGCCGTTTCTGGCGGACAATTATACTCAGCCGAACAAGGCCTGTGGGCTAAAGATGGTGACGCCTTTATCAATATAAAAGAAGTTACCGAAGACGGTGAGTTAATTAATGTGACAGTTTTTGATTTTGATGACGAATTAAAACTGACCCAACAAATAAACGCTAAGTCCGCAATAATCAGCAATGGTAATTGGTTGTTGGATGACGTTGTAATTAGACACTGGAACAGCAATAAAATAGAAACGTCCAAGTTAGACTTATTACCTTGGCCAACGGACTTATCGCCTGAAAAACTTGGCGTAGTATCAGTAAAACCAGAACGTATGGCGGTGTCTGACCTCGTTGACTATTTACGTTATTTAAACAAAAACGAACAAAGCGCGAGCCGCTACGAGTTGGCTTTGTGGCGTAAGGTTTTCCAGCCACTTAATGTTGGCGTTATGTTGTTATTAGCTTTGTCGTTTATTTTTGGCCCACTGAGAAGTGTGACTATGGGCGCAAGAGTAATATTGGGAATACTGACAGGATTTTCGTTTTTCTTGTTTGATAAAATATTTGGCTCGGTTTCATTAATTTATGAAGTGCCAACTGTGATTGGGGCATTCACCCCAACCTTGTTATTTAGCTTAATAGCAGCGCGTTTATTGACTAAGAAGCAGAAGTAGCGCGAACGTAAGCTGTAAGCTGTAAGCTGTAAGCTGTAAGCAAAAAAGTTGATGTGACCTCGTAAAAGTAGACACGGGGTTAATTTAATTCTTCATATTGCATGGGACTCATATACCCTAGAGTGCCATGCCTTCTTACTGAGTTGTAATATTTTTCAATATAAAAACGA
>NZ_MSCH01000004.1 GCF_002954545.1 Psychrosphaera saromensis
CTACCAAATTTAGCGATATGCTTCGTTATTTGACTCGTCGTGTGGAAACCACACGTCCTCATCAAATGCCTAGCCTAGCACTAAATTACCATTATCTAATTATTTAGGTAATGTACCATCATATAGATGGGGCTATAGCTCAGCTGGGAGAGCGCTTCCCTTGCACGGAAGAGGTCTGCGGTTCGATCCCGCATAGCTCCACCACTTCTTCTTAAATGAACATAAGCTCAAATAAATACACATTAAGTGGTTAACTTTAGTGTCTATTTATTTGGGTTTTTTAAAACTCAATTGCTCTTTAACAAATTGGAAAGCTGAATAAAAAATAAAGGTATAAATCTTATTTTAGTTCTTAGGAATTAGATTAAGTAATTTGTATCACTGTAAGAGAAAACTCAAGCGTTATTTATGTCGATTGTGTTTTTAGCGAACGCAATCAAAATGGCATAACCTACGACTTAGTGCGAGAGCATTTAAGGTTGT
>NZ_MSCH01000005.1 GCF_002954545.1 Psychrosphaera saromensis
TTTCCATGATGCTAGAGTAGTACTCATAACAAGCGCCTTAACTCCGACAATGTAATGTTGTCATGGTTTTGGCAAACAACGCAAAAAGCCATGCCAACCATTGCGTGTTAGGCGGGCGTTATGTTTCTAAGTGAATATGTCTAAACTCTGCTCAAAATTATTCAAAGTATCCGATTCTGTATCTGGCGGAATTCTAGTTGTTTCGATTATAGTGGCACTATTGGCTTTTATCGTGCCGCCAGTTGCACTAGTTGTTACTGCAATTATGCTAGGTTCTAATTTAGGGAGTTGGCCTTTATTCTATATTATTGCTTTCCTCACCTTTACATATCTAACGTACAGGCATAATTTTGTTTCAGTGTTTTGCCACCTTGCATTAATCCTATTGCTGTTATTCAGTGGTAGCATCCCATATTTATATATAGTATTGTTTTTAGTATTTTTAATGCCTTATATAA